>NZ_SMOD01000004.1 GCF_004353905.1 Paraburkholderia guartelaensis
GAACTGCTGCAGACCCTCGTCCATCAACGCTACAAGCAACGCCGCAGCATCCTCGTCACGTCCAACCGCGTCGTCCAGGACTGGGGGCGCTACCTTCGCGACAGCACCATGGCTTCGACGATCCTTGACCGTCTGCTGCATCGCTCCAAACTCCTCGAGTTTGAAGGCAAGAGCTATCGTCTCCGTGAAGCCGCTGCCAGGCTTGCCGTCACTGAGGAATCCGACGCATAATCCGCTCGTCCTGCCTGGGGGAATTTAGCCGCCCACAAGTGGAGGAGTTTGAACTGCCCATCGGGGACTCTGGCTGGCGACAATTGCATCGGCAAGCGCATCGCGTTGCGCGTTCATGCAACCACCTGCTCGCCCGGGCGGGATGCGCGAACACGCGACTTGATGAGCGCATCGAGTTCGGACTCGATCCATCCGACTGTCAAGGCTTCGGCGGCGTCCGTACGCTTCTCGATCTTCGCGCTAGAGGGGGACACACCGCGCTCCAAGTCCCGGCGGGCGCGTTCCAACAGCGGGCGTGCCTCGCGCAACGAGACGGCCATGCCATATTGAAGTTGTTCGGGATCACGAGCAGCCTTGCGCGACGGGTCGGATTCGTGGCACCCGATCGTCAGCGTTTCACGGCGCCCGTTCAAGCGGTAATCGAAGCGGAAGGAGCGTTTGCCGGTCGGCAACACAGCTACGCAACCTTATAGGCCTTTTCGCGCGGTGCCAGACTGGATAGTTCTCGATCGGTAAGCAAATCAGCCTCACTCTGATTCGCCGTCCGATACCGTCAGCCCGTCTGACGGTATCGTGACCAGCGATTTCATCTGCCTCTAACGGTACCGTCACGACAACCGACACTGCGCGCGCTTGGATAATATCGGCCGAGACAACCTGAAATGTCTCGGCCCTTATGGCGCTTCGGTTAGACGTGAGTTTCGAGACCGCATGAGACGATGTGAGGCGATCCTAAATCACTCCCACTCGATCGTCGCCGGCGGCTTGCCCGAGATGTCGTACACCACACGGTTGATGCCGCGCACCTCATTGATGATGCGGTTCGACACGTGGCCCAGCAACTCGTGCGGCAGGTGCGCCCAGTGCGCCGTCATGAAGTCGAGCGTCTGCACCGCGCGCAGCGCTACGACATACTCGTAGGTGCGGCCATCGCCCATCACACCCACGCTCTTCACCGGCAGGAACACGGCGAACGCCTGGCTCGTGAGTTCGTACCACGACTTGCCCGTTTCCTTGTCGATCGTGTTCCGCAGCGTCTCGATGAAGATCGCATCTGCACGGCGCAGCAGATCCGCAAAATCACGCTTCACTTCGCCGAGAATGCGCACGCCGAGGCCCGGGCCCGGGAACGGATGGCGGTAGACCATTTCGTGCGGCAGGCCGAGCTTCACGCCCAGTTCGCGCACTTCGTCCTTGAAGAGTTCACGCAGCGGTTCGAGCAGCTTGAGATTGAGCGTTTCCGGCAGCCCGCCCACGTTGTGGTGGCTCTTGATCGTGTGCGCGGCCTTCTTGCCCTTGCCGGCCGACTCGATGACGTCCGGATAGATCGTGCCTTGCGCGAGCCATTTGGCGTCGGTGAGCTTGCCCGCTTCCGTCTGGAACACTTCGACGAACTCCGCGCCGATGATCTTGCGCTTCGCTTCCGGATCGGTTACGCCTGCGAGCTTCGACATGAACGCTTCGCTCGCGTCGACATGGATCACCTTCACGCCGAGGTTGTCGGCGAACATCGACATCACCTGCTCGGCTTCGTTCAGACGCAGGAGGCCGTGATCGACGAACACACAGGTCAGCTGGTCGCCAATCGCACGATGCAGCAGTGCCGCCGCGACCGACGAATCCACGCCGCCCGAGAGGCCGAGAATCACATGCTCGTTGCCCACCTGCTTGCGGATCGTCTCGACGGCTTCGTCGATGTAGTGGCCCATCTCCCAGTCGGCCTTCGCGCCGCAGATGCCGAGCACGAAACGCTCGAGCATCGCGCGACCCTGCACCGTGTGCGTGACTTCCGGGTGCCATTGCAGGCCGTAGAAGTGGCGCGCTTCATCGGCCATTGCCGCGATCGGGCACGATTCCGTCGATGCCATCAGCTGGAAGCCCGCCGGCATTTCCGTGACCTTGTCGCCGTGGCTCATCCACACCTTCAGCATGCCGTGGCCTTCGCTCGTGCGGAAGTCTTCGATGCCTTCGAGGAAGCTCGTGTGGTTGCGGGCGCGCACTTCGGCGTAACCGAATTCGCGCAGGTGGCCGCCGTCGACCTTGCCGCCAAGCTGCTCGGCCATCGTCTGCATGCCGTAGCAAATGCCGAGAACTGGCACGCCCAGTTCGAACACGGCTTGCGGTGCGCGCGGCGTATCGGTGTCGGTGACCGAGTTCGGGCCGCCGGAGAGGATGATGCCCTTCGGCGCGAATTCGCGCACGAATGCGTCGTCCACATCATACGGATGGATTTCCGAATAAACGTGGGCTTCGCGCACGCGGCGTGCGATGAGCTGGGTGACTTGCGAGCCGAAGTCGAGGATCAGGATTTTGTCGTGCATGGCTGCGGACGAGACCTAAAAAAGAACGGATACGGAAAGCCGCGCGACAGTTCAAACGCGCGCAGCGTGAATTCATCAGGACCGGAGCGCCGTGCTACGGCGGCACCGGGTGGCGCAAGTTCGGGTGTCTTTCGGGCGCACTGCGTCTGCTGTTTGGGAGGCCGGGTTTGCACGCGGCCTCAGCCACGCAGCGGCGGCCTCGGTGCGTCGGCCGCTTCGTCGCGAGCCGCCTGTCGAGCCTCTTGAGCTTGCACCGGACTGGCGGGCGGCGTAACCGGCGATGGACGGGGCGTAACCGGCGGAACGGCCGCGGGCGTCACGGTCGGGACTTCCACAACGGGTTCGACCGGCGCTGCCGGCCGTTTCGCCTCTTGCGCACCGCCCCACGCCGTTCGCGGAGCCCCGGGCTTCGCGTACGTCACCGGCTCCTCGCGCCGCGCCTTGGCGGTCTTGCGAGCCTCGCGTGCTTCGCGGCGTTGCGCGGCGGCTTCGGCCGGCGTGGTTCTTTCGCGCTTGCGCACCAAACCCGCCAGACGCGCACCGCCCAACCCGAGGACGATCAGCCAGACGCCCACCGCGCCAGCCACCAACTGGCCCAAGCCAGTGAGTTGCGGACTACGCACGCCGATCAGCCAGACCAGCATCAGCACGCCGGCAATCCAGTTGACGTGCCCCACGGTGCGGCCCACAGGCACGGTCATCTCGCCGTGGAAGGCCGCGCGCAGCGCAAGCCACGCGAAACCCAGCAGCACCACGCCAAACGCCTGCCCAACGAGCGCCGGCTGCGTTTGCACCAGTTGCAACGCGTTGTAGACGAGGCTCCAGGGCGTGAGAACGAACAGCACGCCGAATCCGAGCAACGTCAACGCATCGACAATCAGTAGCACGCGCAGCAGCGGCTTCATCGGGGTTTAGTCCACGTGATAGTTGGGCGCTTCCTTCGTGATCTGCACGTCGTGCACGTGCGACTCGTGCAGGCCGGCGCCGGTAATCTGCACAAACTCCGCTTTCGCATGCAGGTCTTCGATCGTACGGCAGCCGCAGTAGCCCATCGAAGCGCGCACGCCACCGATCAGCTGGAACAAGATCGCGTTGATCGGCCCCTTGTAGGCGACTCGGCCTTCGATGCCTTCCGGCACGAGCTTGTCGATGTTCGCCGAGTTGTCCTGGAAGTAGCGGTCCGCGGCGCCGTCCTTCATCGCGCCGACCGAGCCCATGCCGCGATACGACTTGTACTGGCGGCCCTGGTAGAGGAACACGTCGCCCGGCGACTCTTCGGTGCCCGCGAACATGCTGCCCATCATCACGGCGTTCGCGCCGGCTGCCAGCGCTTTCGACACGTCGCCCGAGTAGCGCACGCCGCCGTCGGCGATGCACGGCACGCCCGTCCCCTTGAGCGCTTCCGAGACATTGGAGATCGCGCTGATCTGCGGCACGCCCACGCCGGCCACGATACGCGTCGTGCAGATCGAGCCCGGGCCGATACCGACCTTCACGCCGTCCGCGCCGTACTCGACGAGTGCGCGCGCCGCGTCGGCCGTAGCGATGTTGCCGCCGATCACTTCGACGTGCGGGAAGTTCTTCTTGACCCAGCGAACGCGCTCGAGCACGCCCTTGCTATGGCCGTGCGCCGTATCCACGACGATCACGTCCACGCCGGCTTGCACCAGCAACTCGACGCGTTCTTCGTTGTCCGGACCCACACCGACTGCCGCGCCTGCGCGCAGCTTGCCGTGCTCGTCCTTACAGGCGGCCGGGTGCTCGGTCTGCTTGGTGATGTCCTTGACGGTCATGAGACCGCGCAGCTCGAACGAGTCATTCACGACCAGCACGCGCTCAAGGCGGTGGCTGTGCATGAGCGCCTTGGCTTCGACGAGCGGCGTGCCTTCCTTGACGGTGACGAGACGCTCGCGCGGCGTCATGATCGAGCGCACCGGCTCGTCCAGACGCGTTTCGAAACGCAGGTCGCGGTTCGTGACGATGCCGACGAGTTGTGCGCCTTCGACGACCGGGAAGCCCGAAATGCCATGCTGCTGCGAGAGCGCGATGACGTCGGCGACCTTCATTTGCGGCGGAATCGTGATCGGATCGCGCACGACGCCCGACTCGAAGCGCTTCACCTTCGCGACCTCTCGCGCCTGCTCGGCCGGCGTGAGGTTCTTGTGGACGATGCCGACGCCGCCCTGCTGCGCCATGGCAATTGCCAGACGGCCTTCCGTGACGGTATCCATAGCGGCCGACACGAGCGGAATGTTCAGGGAGATATTGCGGGTCAGCCGGGTCTTCAGGCTGGTGTCGCGCGGGAGAACGTCGGAAAAGGCGGGGACGAGGAGCACGTCATCGAACGTGAGTGCTTTCTGGATCAGACGCATGGCAAATCCTATAGGCGCAAAAGCAGATTATACGCGATAGCGCCCTGGAAATCATCAGCGCTAACAGTAGCTTAGCGCCGTTTTCGGGATTATTTCCACGCTCCGGCCCTGCCGGTGCGAGTCGTGCGGGCAAGGCTCGCCTCCGACCCGAATATCGGACGCCCGATGCAGGATTGAACAAGACGGGTGCGCACGCCTCCAGTTATGCTTCGGGCCGTCCTGTTAATACGGCCCGTCTGGGCCACCCGAAGTTTCTGGAGGCATTACAAATGCAGCGTGGTGTGTTGTACGGCATGCTCGCCGGCGCATTGTGGGGAACGGTGTTCGTCGTGCCCCGGCAACTGGCGGAGTTCTCGCCACTGCTCCTGAGCGCGGGCCGCTACGCGATGTACGGGCTCGTCTCGCTCGCCGCGCTTTTGCCCATGCTGCGCCGCGTCTGGCCGCGCATGACACGTGCCGATCTGGTCGCACTCGTGAAGCTCGCGCTGGTGGGCAACGTGCTCTATTACCTGTTTCTTGCGAGCGCCATCCATCTGGTGGGCATCGCGCCTGCCTCGCTGATCGTCGGCGTGCTGCCCGTCACGGTCACGCTGCTTGGCCGCCGCGACCATGGCGCCGTGCCCCTTTCACGTCTGGTCTGGCCGCTTGCGATGATCGCGGCCGGCATCGTCTGCATCAACGTGGACGTGTTCAGCGCAGCCAGCGAGGCAGGCGGCGCGAGCGTCCTCACGCGCATCGCGGGCATTGGCTGCGCCGTCGGCGCGCTCGTGTGCTGGACCTGGTTCGCGGTCGAGAACGCTCGCTATCTGCAGCGCAATGCGCACTTCAGCGGCAACGAATGGTCGGTGCTCTGGGGCGTGGTCACGGGCGCGCTCGGCGGCCTGCTCTGGCTCGGCATTCTCGTCGTGCCGTCGCACTGGGTGCAGGAAACCGTGGCCGCCGGCCGCTGGACTACGTTCTGGCAGTTGAATCTGGTGCTCGCGATCGGCGCCTCGTGGCTCGGCAACGGCCTCTGGAACGCCGCCGCCAAGCGCTTGCCGCTCACGCTCTCGGGTCAGATGATCGTGTTCGAGACGCTGTTCGCCCTGCTCTACGGCTTTATCTACGATCACCGGCTGCCGCGCGGGCTGGAAATCGCGGCGATCGTGCTGCTGGTGGCAGGCGTGAGCTGGTCGGTGCGCCAGCATTCGGGCGGCCCCGAAGACACCGCGCACGGCGACGGTATCGTGCCGGACGGCGATCTGCCAGGCATCGGCAACGAAAGCCGCCTCGCGCAACCGAACAACGACGCGAAGAAGCGTAGCGGCCGCACGACCACCGCCTGAGCGGGCCGGGCCGCAAAAAACCGAATGGGCGGGACAGCGTGCGCTGTCCCGCCCATTGCATTGGTGCGGCAAATCCTTGGCAACCTGGCTCGACGCTTACCGCGAATCCTTGGGCAGCCACTTGCGCCCTTCGATCGAGCCTTCCTTGCGGGTCTTGTCGACGCGGCGCTGGCGCGCCATCTTCGGGTCGACGATCAGCGGCCGATAGATCTCCACGCGGTCGTGGTCGGCGAGCACGGTGTCGAGCGGCTTGAGCTTGCCGTACACGCCTACCTTGAGCTTCGCCAGATCGATCTCGGGATGACGCGCGAGAATGCCGCTTGCGTCGATGGCCTGCTGGACGGTCGCGCCCGTCGGCAGTTCGATGCTGATGAGCGTCTGCGTATCCGGCAGCGCGTAGCAGACGTCGATGGAAAGATTCGCGCTCATGGCTTGCCGTAGCGCTGGTCGGCGCGCTTCACGAAGGAGTCGACGAAGGTGTTCGCGATGTGATGGAACACCGGCCCGATGAGTTTCTCGAGAATGATGTTTGAAAACTCGTAATGCAGCGCAAACTCGATCTTGCAGGCGTCGGCGCGCAGCGGCGTGAAACGCCAGTAGCCCGTGAACTTGCGGAACGGGCCATCGGCGAATTCCATGTCGATGCGCTCGGGCCGCTTTTGCGAGTTGCGCGTGGCGAAGTGTTGCTTGATGCCCTTGAAGTTGATGTCGATCTTCGCCTCCATGCCGCTCTCGTCCTGACGGCGAATCTCGATGCCGCCGCACCACGGCAGGAAGTTGGGGTAGTCGGCGACGTCGGTGACGAGGTCGAACATTTGTTCCGCCGAATGGCGAATCAACACGGTTTTCTGGACATCCGCCATAAATTGCGCAATGCGTGGCTAGGGTGAAAGCGCCACGGGCTTTCGGGAGCCCGCTTTGCTAAAATCGTAATTTTAAACGAGTTGGGCCAATCCCATTTTCCTATGAGCATCATCGACAACAGAAAAGCGTTCTTCGATTACTTCATCGAAGAGCGCCACGAGGCTGGGCTCGTGCTGGAAGGATGGGAAGTCAAGGCCATGCGCGCCGGGCGAGCCAACATCAAGGAGAGCTACGTCGTGATCAAGGACGGCGAGCTCTACCTGATCGGCACGCACATCAGCCCGCTGCCCGAGGCCTCGACGCACATCCAGCCGGACCCCACGCGCACCCGCAAGCTGCTGCTCCATCGCGAGGAAATCGACAAGCTGATCGGCAAGGTCGAGCAGCGCGGCTTCACGCTCGTGCCGCTGAACTTTCACTACAAGGGCGGCCGCGTGAAGTGTGAGATCGGCCTCGCCAAGGGCAAGAAGCTGCACGACAAGCGCGAAACCGAGAAGAAACGCGACTGGGAGCGCGAAAAGGCGCGCCTGATGCGCTCGCCCACCTGATTCTTCCGGAGAATCGTTTGGATGGAAAACGGGCCGCTCATGCGGCCCGTTGTCATTTGCAGCGGCCTGAGCGCTTATGCGCCCTTCGTCGCCCCGGCCCCACTGATCTGCCCCTCGCGCAGGCCCGCCCGGTTCACGATCGTCAGCGCCGAAGCGATCATCGAGCTCAAGTCGCCCATGTTGCCCGGCACGATCAGCGTATTGCCCTGCTTCGCCAGATTGGCAAAGGCATTCACGTACTGTTCGGCCACCTTGAGGTTGACGGCATCCATCCCGCCCTGCGCCTGGATCGAGTTGCCGATCTTCTGGATGGCCTGTGCGTTCGCCTCGGCCACCGCAAGAATGGCGGCCGCCTGACCCTGCGCCTGGTTGATCGCCGCCTGACGCTCGCCTTCCGACTTCTGGATTGCCGCCTCGCGCGCGCCGGCTGCGAGGTTGATCTGCTCCTGCTTGCGGCCTTCCGAGGCCGCGATGAGCGCGCGCTTTTCCCGCTCGGCGGTGATCTGCGCCTGCATGGCGTGCAGGATTTCCTTCGGCGGCGTGAGATCCTTGATTTCGTAGCGCAGCACCTTCACGCCCCAGTTCGATGCGGCTTCATCGAGCGCCGACACGACGCTATGGTTGATGAAGTCGCGTTCCTCGAAGGTCTTGTCGAGTTCGAGCTTGCCGATCACCGAGCGCAGCGTGGTCTGCGAAAGCTGCGTGATCGCGAACACGAAATTGCTCGAGCCGTACGACGCCTTCATCGGATCGGTCACCTGGAAGTACAGCACGCCATCCACCTGAAGCTGCGTGTTGTCGCGCGTGATGCAGACCTGGCTCGGCACGTCGAGCGGAATCTCCTTGAGCACGTGCTTGTAGGCCACGCGATCCACGAACGGCAGCACGATTGTCAGCCCCGGCGTGAGCGTGGCGTGGTAGCGTCCAAGCCGTTCGAGCACCCAGGCATGCTGCTGAGGCACGATCTTGATGGTCTGCGCGATCAGCACGACGACGATCACGAGCAGAATCAGGCCGACGACTGGGACTTGCATACGGGACCTCCGTTCGCTTCTGTGTGGTGTGTTGGTGTGATTTGAATTCGACCGGTCACGCGTGGCGCGCGTCGTCGCGAGCGGCACCGGGCGCATTGGCTTCGCGCCGCTCGCGCTTCGCCGCCACGACGAGGCAACTGCCGCGCACTGCCTTGATTTCATAGAGGGGCGCATCCTCGGGCTCGCCGGGCGCGAGTTCGACGTCCCATTCGGCGCCGCGATACATCGTGCGCGCGCGGCCGTCGCGCCATGCGGCGACGGCAAGCGTCGCGCCAATATCGAGGTTCACGCCCGGATCGGTCGACGCGTCGGTCATGCGCCGGCGGCGGCCAAAGCGCGAGCGCCGCAGCGTGACCACGGCCGCGAGCCCGACCGCCGCTGCGACGATCAACTGCACGTCGAGCGGCCAGCCAAGCTCATAGCTGAGCGCGCCGGCGAGAAAACCGAGCGCGATCATCAATAAGTAGAAGGTGCCGGTCATCAGCTCGGCGACGATGAGCACGCCGGCGGCAATCCACCAGAACAAACCATGCGGACCCACGACGACCCCCCAAAGTAAAACACCCCGGATAGACCGGGGTGTTATAGCACGAAGCTGACACTTTTTTCCGCCGCGTGTAATCACGCACGGTAAGCAGCATCAAACTCCGCATGCGCCGAAGATTGACACCCTCGGCACGGCGCTTACTTCGCCTGCGACTTCGCCAGCTGCTGCCAGGTTTCGACGACCGAGTCCGGGTTCAGCGAGATCGAAGCGATGCCTTCTTCCGCGAGCCACTGGGCGAAATCCGGGTGATCGGACGGGCCCTGACCGCAGATGCCGACGTACTTGTTCAGACGGCGGCAGGTTTCGATCGCGCGCTTGAGCATGAACTTCACGGCCGGATCGCGCTCGTCGAAGTCGACGGCCAGCAGTTCCATGCCCGAGTCCCGGTCGAGGCCGAGCGTGAGCTGCGTAAGGTCGTTCGAGCCGATCGAGAAACCGTCGAAGTACTGCAGGAACTCTTCGGCGAGAATCGCGTTCGACGGCACTTCGCACATCATGATCAGCTTGAGGTCGTTCACGCCGCGCTTCAGGCCAAACTTCTCGAGCAGGCCAACCACGCGCTCCGCCTGCTTGAGCGTACGCACGAACGGCACCATGATCTCGACGTTCGTGAGACCCATTTCTTCACGCACGCGCTTGAGCGCCAGGCACTCCATCTCGAACGCTTGCGCGAAGTCCTCGGCGATGTAGCGCGAAGCGCCGCGGAAACCCAGCATCGGGTTTTCTTCATCCGGCTCGTAGCGCGAACCGCCGATCAGCTTCTTGTACTCGTTCGACTTGAAGTCCGACAGACGCACGATCACGGGCTTCGGATAGAACGCCGCCGCGATCGTGGCGATACCTTCCGTGAGCTTGTCGACGTAGAACGCGCGCGGCGAGGCGTGCCCGCGTGCAACGCTTTCCACGGCCTTCTTCAGGTCCGCGTCGATGTTCGGGTACTCGAGGATCGCCTTCGGGTGCACACCGATGTTGTTGTTGATGATGAACTCGAGACGCGCGAGGCCAACACCTGCATTCGGCAGTTGCGAGAAGTCGAACGCGAGCTGCGGATTGCCGACGTTCATCATGATCTTGACCGGAATGGCCGGCAGCTCGCCACGCTGGACTTCGCTGACTTCCGTTTCCAGCAGACCGTCGTAGATGCGGCCTTCGTCGCCTTCCGCGCACGAAACCGTCACGAGCGCGCCGTCCTTCAGCACGTCGGTCGCGTCGCCGCAGCCCACCACGGCCGGCACGCCCAGCTCACGCGCGATGATCGCCGCGTGGCAGGTACGGCCGCCACGGTTCGTGACGATCGCCGAAGCGCGCTTCATCACCGGCTCCCAGTTCGGGTCGGTCATGTCGGCGACGAGCACGTCGCCCGGCTGCACGCGTTCCATTTCGGACGGATCGTGAATCACCTTCACGCGGCCTGCACCGATCTTCTGGCCGATAGCGCGGCCCGTTGCGAGCACCTGCGACTGGCCCTTGAGCTTGAAGCGCTGCTCGACCTTGCCGGCGGCCTGGCTCTTCACCGTCTCCGGACGCGCCTGGAGAATGAAGATCTTGCCGTCGAGACCGTCCTTGCCCCACTCGATGTCCATCGGACGCTGGTAGTGCTTCTCGATGATGACGGCGTACTTGGCCAGCTCGATCACATCTTCGTCGGTGATCGAGAAGCGGTTGCGCTGTTCGTGCGAGACGTCGACCGTCTTCACGCGGCCCGGTTCGCCCGGCTGCGTGAACTCCATCTTGATGAGCTTCGAGCCGATCGAGCGGCGGATGATCGGAGCCTTGCCCTGCGCGAGCGTGGTCTTGAAGACGTAGAACTCGTCCGGATTCACGGCGCCCTGCACGACCGTTTCACCGAGGCCATAGCTCGACGTGATGAAGACAGCGTCCTTGAAGCCCGATTCCGTGTCCAGCGTGAACATCACACCGGCGGCGCCGCGGTCCGAACGGACCATGCGCTGCACGCCGGCCGACAGCGCAACTTCGGCGTGGGTGAAGCCCTTGTGGACGCGATAGGAAATGGCGCGGTCGTTGTAGAGCGACGCGAACACGTGCTTGAGGCGATCGAGCACGTCTTCGATGCCGACCACGTTGAGGTAGCTTTCCTGCTGACCGGCAAACGATGCGTCGGGCAGGTCTTCCGCCGTTGCCGACGAACGTACGGCGAACGAGAGCTCAGACGGCGAACCGTTCTGCAGCGTCTCGAAACCGGCGCGGATGTCCGCTTCGAGTTTCGGCTGCAGCGGCGCGTCGATGATCCATTGACGGATCTCCTTGCCAGCTTCGGCCAACGCCTTCACGTCGTCGACGTCGAACGTCTCCAGACGGGCGGCGATCCGTTCGGTCAGGTTGTTATGTTTCAGGAAGTCGCGGAAGGCGACCGCAGTCGTCGCGAAGCCCGTGGGGACTCGCACGCCTGCCTCAGCCAACTGGCTGATCATTTCGCCGAGCGAGGCGTTCTTGCCGCCCACGATCTCGACATCGGTCATCCGCAACTGCTCGAAAGGCACTACATACGCCTGATCCTTGGCAACGGTGTTAGTCATACAAGCCCCTAAGTGTGAAAAAAATTCACGATTGCGCAAGTGGGCTCGAACGCGGTCCACCCATTGGAGGCGGATTCGCGTCTTGCGCAACCTGTTGGAGAAGCAATCGCTCAGGAGCCAAGCGAATTTCCATTCAATGGAAAAGCACGAAGATGCGCGCGATTACATGAAGTTAGACGGAATCGCTGCAAATTGACACCAGAATGCGCCGCGATAGGCGGCTGTTTGGCGCGGTTGCACTGCAATTGCTTATCCAACAGGTTGCCGCTATTCTACCGTGCCGACTCTGGAATTTGTGCCAGTCGGCGAGAATTGCCCCTCGGTCCCGCCGGACGGGGCTTTCCGGGCGCCCAAGCCTGTCCCGAGCGGCCCTGCAGCTCACGTACCCAGCCTCAACCGATGCCGCCTACCGTATTCATCGTCTCCGACGGTACCGGGATCACTGCCGAAACCTTCGCGCATTCGATCCTGTCGCAGTTCGACCAGAAATTCCGCCTCGTGCGCGTGCCCTTTGTCGATTCGTCCGAAAAGGCATACTCGACCGCCGAGAAGATCAACGAAGCCGCCGTGCAGGAAGGCCGCCGTCCGATCGTGTTCACGACCCTCGTGGACAGCAACTCGAACGAGATCGTCAAGCGCGCGAATGCGCTCGTGATGGACATGTTCCAGACCTTCGTGGAACCGCTCGAGCAGGAGCTGGAGCTCAAGTCGAGCCACGCCATGGGTCGCGGCCACCAGAACGCCGACACCGACGAATACAAGAACCGAATCGAGGCGATCAACTTCTCGCTCGCGCACGACGACGGCCAGTCCGACCGCAATCTCGCCGACGCCGACGTGATCCTCGTGGGCGTATCGCGCAGCGGCAAGACGCCTACGAGCCTGTATCTCGCGATGCAGTACGGTGTGAAGGCCGCGAACTACCCGCTCATCCCCGACGATTTCGAGCGCGGCAAGCTGCCGAATGCGCTGCTTTCGCATCGTACGAAGATATTCGGCCTCTCGATCGATCCGCAGCGCCTGACCGAGATCCGCAACGAGCGGCGCCCGGGCAGCAAGTACGCCGCGCTGGAAAATTGCCGCTATGAGGTCAACGAAGCCGAGGCGATGATGCGGCGCGAAGGCATCAAGTGGCTCTCGTCGACGCACAAGTCGATCGAGGAAATCGCCACCACGATCCTGCAGGAAATCCGCATCGACAAGCCGTCGTATTGAAGCACACCGCCTGAAACGAAAAAGCCCGCATCGCGCGGGCTTTTTTATTGCCCACTGGCGCGAGCGTCAACGTGCGTGACGCTGCTGCCGGCATTGCTCGAACACGCACACCGCCGCCGCTGCCGCAACGTTGAGCGACTCCATGCCGCCCGGCTGCGGAATCGTCACGCGCAGCGCGGCCGCGTCGCGCCATACCTGCGAGACGCCCGCGCCCTCGTTGCCGAACACCCACGCGACCTGGCCCGTGAGATCGGCCTCATCGATCGCCTGCGCGCCGTGCGAATCGGTGATGACCACTGGCACGCCGAGCAACTCGACGAGCGCTTCGGCCTCTACATCCTCGTACACCTGCAAGAGAAAATGCGCGCCCATTGCCGAGCGCAGCACCTTCGACGACCACACGTAGGCCGTGCCCGGCGTGCAGAACACCTTGTCGATGCCGGCCGCCGCCGCGCTGCGCAGGATCGACCCGACATTGCCGGCGTCCTGCAATCCGTCGAGGACGAGGCAAGTCGATGCGACACGCTCGGGCAACTGCGCTTCAGGCATATCGACGAGCAGCAGCAGCCCCACGCCGTGCACGACGTTCGAGAGCTGCCCGAAGAGCGCATCGGGCAGCGTGATCACGCGACGCTCTTCCACGCGGGCGACGATGGCCTGCGCTTCTTCATGCGCGAGCGCACCTTCGGTCACCACGCAGTATTCGGGCTGCGTGCCGCCGTCGAGCCACGCGCTCGCGAGATGGAAGCCTTCGAGCAAGGCCTGATGGCTGCGCCGCTGTTGATGCGTCGAGCCGGCGAGCGCCTTCAGGCGCTTGTAGAGCGGATTGTCGCGCGAGGTAATGGCTTTCACGGGCGGCTCAGGCGTGTCAAATGAGGATCGGGAGATAGAAAACGGCGGCGCCGGCACTATGCGAAACGGCGCCGGCTCGCGTGAGACGCAGTTAGCCGCGGCTCAAGAAAGCGGCGCGAAGGCGTCGCCTTCTTCGAGGCTGGCGACGTCGCTGACCACGGTCGATGCACCGGGCAGGACAATGCCGTGCAGCACGTAGGCCTCGCGCACCGGCGCGAACGTGCGCCGGTGATGCTCACAGGGACCATGCGCGCGCAACGCTTCGAGGTGCTGCGGCGTGCCGTAGCCCGCATGGGCGTCGAAACCGTAGTGCGGGTGCCGTTGGTGCAGATCGACCAGCATGCGGTCGCGCGTGACCTTGGCGATGATCGAAGCCGCCGAAATGCTCGGCACGAGCGCGTCGCCGCCGATCACCGCCTCGCTGCGCACAGGCATCACCGGACAGCGATTGCCGTCGATCTTCGCGAGCGTCGGCACGATGCTCAAGCCTTCGACCGCACGCCGCATCGCCAGCATCGTCGCGTGCAGGATGTTGAGCGAGTCGATTTCCTCGACGCTCGCCGACGCGACGCACCACGCGAGCGAGCGTTCGACGATGCGCTCGTAGAGCGATTCGCGCGCCTGCGCCGTCAGCACCTTTGAATCGTTGAGCCCGCGAATCGGCCGGGCCGGATCGAGAATCACGGCCGCCGCGACCACGGGCCCGGCGAGCGGCCCGCGGCCGGCCTCGTCCACGCCGCAGATCACGTCGTCCGGCGATCCGAACACCAGTCCGGCCTGCCGCGCCGCCTTGCGACGCGCGGCAAGCTTGAGCGCCGCCTGCGACGGCGGTTTTTTCTCCGCCGGCGCTGTCGTGCGCCTGGTCGCGCGCTTGATCGTGCCCTCGCTCATGCCCGCCCCTTTCGGCCTTCGACGATGCTCGCGACCACCTCGGCCGCGCGCTCCGCGGTGTTCTGGCGCAGGGTCAGATGCATCTGCGTGAACACCTCGGTCAGCGTGCGCCGGTTTGACTCGTCCTGCAACTGCGTGAGCGTCGCCTCGGCAAGCGCCTCCGGCGTCGCGAAGTGCTGCAGGATTTCCGGCACGACGAAGCGGCCCGCGAGAATGTTCGGCAGTCCCACGTACGGCAGATAGGCCTGGCGGCGCATGATCTGCCCCGTGAGCCAGGGCACCTTGTAGGAGATGACCATCGGCTTCTTGAGCAGCGCCGCTTCGAGCGTGACCGTGCCGCTTTTCACGAGGATCGCGTCGGCGGCCGTCATGGCGAGCTGCGACTGGCCGTCGATGATCGTGAGCCCGAGGCCCTGGTGCGCGTTCGCGAGCTCCTGCAGCTGCGCATGGATGGCCGGCGTTGCCGCCGGCATCACGAAGCGCAGCGCCGGCTCGCGCCGTTGCATGATCTGCATCGCGTCGAAGAAGGTCGGGCCGATCAGGTTGATTTCCGAGCGGCGGCTGCCCGGCAGCACCGCGATCACCGGGCCGCTTTCCGGCAGGCCCAGCGTGCGGCGCGCACCGGGCATGTCCGGTTCGAGCGGAATCTCGTCGGCGAGCGGATGGCCCACGTACGACGCCGCCACCCCGGACTTCTCGAGCAGTGCCGTTTCGAACGGAAACACGCAGAGCATGTGATCCACGGCCTTCTGGATCTTCTTGATACGACCGCCCCGCCACGCCCAGATCGACGGGCAGACGAAGTGGATCGTCGGAATGCCCGCATCGCGCAGCGCGTGCTCGAGGCCGAAGTTGAAGTCAGGCGCATCCACGCCGATGAACGCGTCAGGCGGTTCGGCCAGCAGCTGGTGCTTGAGCTCGTTGCGGATGCGCAGAATCTCAGGAATGTGCCGCAGCGCCTCGACGTAGCCGCGCACCGAGAGCTTTTCCATCGGCCAGTGCGCGTCGAAGCCGGCGGCCGTCATGCGCGGACCGCCGATTCCGTAGTACTGCGTAGTGTCGGGCAAGCGGGCTTTGAGGCCCGCGAGCAGCGATGACGCAAGCAGGTCGCCGGACGGCTCGCCGGCGACCATCGCGAGGCGCAGCGGACGCGTTTGCAGCGCCATCGATCAGCGAATGATGCCGCGTTGCGACTGCTCGACGAAGTCGAGCAGCGCCTTCACGTGCACGTCGCCGTCGCCGCCCGCCTGCGCGAGGTCGGCGAGCTGCACCTTCGCCTCTTCGAGCGAGAGCCCGTTCTTGTAGAGCGTGCGATACGCCGAGCGCAGCGCGGAAATCGCGTCAGCCGAAAAGCCGCGACGGCGCAGACCTTCGACGTTGATGCCGTGCGGCACCGCCTTGTTGCCGGCGGCGATCACGAACGGCGGCACGTCCTGCACGAGCGCCGAGGCGCCGCCGACCATCGAGTGCGCGCCAATGCGCACGAACTGGTGCACGCCGGTCATGCCGCCGACGATCGCGTGGTCTTCGACGAACACGTGGCCCGCGAGCTGCGCGTTGCTCGACATGATGACGTTGTTGCCCAGACGGCAGTCGTGGCCCACGTGCACGTAGGCCATGATCCAGTTGTCGTCGCCGATGATCGTGATGCCGGTGTCCTGCACCGTGCCCGTGTGCAGCGTCGTGAACTCGCGGATGGTGTTGCGGTTGCCGATCGTGAGCTTCGTGGGCTCGCCTTTGTACTTCATGTCCTGCGGACGGCCGCCGATCGACGCGTAGTGGCCGATCGTGTTGTCTTCGCCAATCGTCGTGTGGCCTTCCAGCACGCTATGCGAACCGACCTTCGTGCGTGCACCGATGGTGACGTTCGCACCGATGACCGCGAACGGCCCGATTTCGACCGATTCGTCGATCTGCGCGCCCGACTCGACGACCGCAGTGGGATGGATCCTGCTCATTCGTCCTCGCTCTCCGATTCTGTTTCCGTGCGCTGGCGCCTCGAGGTCAAGGCGCGCTGCGGCATGCGGCGGCGCTTCTTATTGCGCCGCGTCCATTTTCTTGACGGTGCACATGAGTTCCGCCTCGCAGGCCACGGAGCCTTCGACTTCGGCCACCGCCTTGAACTTCCAGATGCCGCGCATGTAGCGCTCGAACGTCACGTTGAGGATGAGCTGGTCGCCCGGCTCGACTACGCGCTTGAAGCGCGCGCCGTCGATGCCCACGAAGTAGTACAGCGTATTCTCGAAGTCCTGCTCTTCCTCCGAGAACGTGAGCAGCGCGGCGGTTTGCGCCAGCGCCTCGAGAATCATCACGCCGGGCATGACCGGACGCTGCGGGAAGTGTCCCGTGAAAAAGGGCTCGTTGACCGTCACGTTCTTCAACGCCTTGATGCTCTTGTGCGGCTCGAGCTCGATGACCCGGTCCACCATCAGGAACGGATAGCGGTGCGGCAGCAGCGTGAGAATCTTGTGGATGTCGAAGTTGAGTTTTTCGATGTTCATGGTGGTTCTGCTCACGCAGGAATTGCGCGTGTGACTTTCGATTTCGATATTCGAGGCGCCGGACCAAACTCGCCCGCGCTGACGCGAAGTATGCGCCACGCCCGGGCTCCCGTGCATGCGTATTGCCCCGGGCGGGTAGCCCCGGGCGGAGGCCCCCTGCGGGGAACCCCCAGGCGAGCGGCTTTGGCCGTCCGCTACGCAAAGCGGCGCGCCGCTCCCGCGACACGCCGCCCGCTACCTCGATACTGCTTTCTTATTCGCCCTGCGGCTTCTGGGCTACCGCCGCTTCGAGCGCCTTGATACGGTCGCGCAGCTTGTCGATGTTACGCAACAGCGCGGCGCTCTTGTTCCAGTCGGCGTGATCGACCGCCGGGAAAGCGCTCGTGTAGATGCCGGCCTTCGGCAACGACTTCGAGACACCCGACTTTGCCGTGACGATCACGTAGTCCCCCAGCGTGACGTGCCCCGCAATGCCCACTGCGCCGCCGATCATGCAATGGCGCCCGATCGTCGTACTGCCCGCAATGCCGGCGCAGCCCGCGATGACCGTGTACGCGCCGATCTTGCAGTTGTGGCCGATCTGCACGAGGTTATCGATCTTCACGCATTCTTCGATGATCGTATCGGCCATCGCGCCGCGGTCGATCGTGGTGTTCGCGCCGACCTCGACGTCCGGCCCGATGGCCACGCCGCCCACTTGCGGAATCTTGACCCAGCTACCCGTGCGCGCGTCACCCTCGCCCGTGAAATCGGGGGCGAAACCAAAGCCGTCCGAGCCGATCACGGCGCCGGCGTGCACAATCGCGCGCTGGCCAAGCTTGCAACTGTGGTAGACAGTCACGCCCGGATACAGGTGCGAGCCCTCGCCCACCTGGGTGCCGCGGCCGATGAAGACGTTCGCGTCGAGCCGCACGTTTTCCCCGATCACAGCGCCCGCTTCGATCGTGACGTTCGGGCCGATTACCGCGCTCGCGGCAACCTGCGCCTTCGCGTCGACGTGAGCGCTGGCGTGGATGCCCGGCTGCGCCTTCGGCGCGGCGAGGTCGATATACGCCTGCGCGACACGCGCGAAGTAAGCATACGGATTCGGTGTGACGATGAAGTTGCGTCCATCGCGCGATGCGAGCTTCTCGAGGTCGCCGGGGCTGATGAGCACCGCGCCCGCGCGGGTCGTCTCGACCTGCGCGAGATACTTCGGATTGGCGAGGAACGCGAGCTGTTGCGGACCGGCCTGGTCGAGCGGCGCCAGCGAACTGACGCGTTGCGTCGCATCGCCCACCACCTCGCCGCCGAACCGCCCGACGATGTCCTCAAGCGTAAATGCCATGCGCGTGCTGCTCCTGCCTTAGTTGCTTTTAGTTGCCTTAGTTGCTGCTACTGCCGCCCGCGCTATTCGCTGCGAGCGCCTTCAGTACCTGGTCGGTGATGTCGATGCGCGGGCTCACGTACACCGCTTCCTGCACGATCAGGTCGTAATGCTGCTGCTCGGCGATCTGCTTGATCACCTTGTTCGCCCGGTCGAGCACCGCCGCCAGTTCCTCATTGCGGCGCTGGTTCAGGTCTTCGCGGAATTCGCGCTGCTTGCGCTGAAAGTCGCTGTCGAGCGCGGAAAGGTCGCGCTGCTTCTGCGCGCGATCGGTCGGCGACATCGACGGGCCGTTCTTGTCGAGCGAATCGGACATCGACTTCAGGCGCTGAGCCATGTCCTGCAGATCCTTGTCGCGCTTGGCGAACTCGGCTTCGAGCTTGGTTTGCGCGGCCTTCGCGGGAACGGACTCGCGCAGGATACGGTCGGAATTCACCGCCGCGATCCTGGCTTCCTGCGCCTGCGCCACACCCATGCCAAAACCGAGGAGCGCCAGCGACACGGTCATCGCCCCGATCGTCCGTCTGGAAAACATACCCGTTAGCAAAGTCATCCTCTCGTTTCCTGGATTCCGGCGCTGTGCGCTGCGCGCGCAACAAACGCCGGGCAAAACATACGTCAGAATGCCGTCCCGATCTGGAACTGGAACTTCTGGTACTGGTCGCCCGTGTGCTTGGTAACCGGGAAGCCCAGGCTCAGCTTGAGCGGCCCGATCGGCGAAATCCACGCGAGACCGAAACCGTAGCTGTAACGCAGGCCGTTGGCGCCAATGCTGTTGCCTTCCGTGCCCCAGACGTTACCACCATCGACGAACGTGAAGACGCGCAGCGTGCGGTCATAGCCCGTGCCCGGCAGCGGGAAGGTCAGCTCGATGTTGCCGACCAGCATCTTCGAACCGCCGATCGGGTCGTTCGTCGTCTTGTCGCGCGGACCCAGCGAGCTCGGCTCGTAGCCACGCACAGAACCGATACCACCGGCGTAGTAGTTCTTGAAGATCGGGTACGGCTTGCCGCTGAGGCCGTTACCGTAGCCGCCCTGGAAGTTCAGCCCCAGCACGAAGCCGCGCGCGAACGAGTAGTAATACTGCGCCTGCACGTCGGCCTTGTAGTACTGCGTGCCGCCAACCGGCGTGCCGTACTCGGCATTCGCCTGCGTGAAGTAGCCCTTGCTCGGCACGAGCGCGCTGTCACGCGCGTCGCGCGACCAGCCCACCGTGAGCGGCACGTTGTTCGACACGCGGCCAAACTGGTTCACGTAGTCGATATAGCTCTGCGGCGTGTTCGAGTCGATGTCGAGCGTGTCCTGCTCGAAGCCGGCGCCGAAGTAGACCGTGTCGACTTCCGAGAACGGAATGCCGAACTTGAGGTCGCCGCCCATCGTGATGATGCGGAAGCTCGAATCGGTCGAGTAGTACAGCGGCTGGTACGTGCGGTAGTAGACGTCGGTAATGCGCTTGATGCCGTCCACCGTGAAGTACGGGTCCACCTGCGTGAGAGCCAGCGTGCGGTACGTCTTCGCGGTGTTCACGTTCAGCGAGAGCGAGGTGCCCGAACCGAACACGTTGTCCTGCGACACGCCCGCCGACAGCACCACCTTGTCCGTGGACGAGAAGCCCGCACCCAGCGTGATCGCGCCGGTCGGCTTTTCAGCGACCTTCACGTTCACGTCCACCTGGTCGGCCGTGCCTTCCACGGGCACCGTGGTCACGTCGACGTCGGTGAAGTAGCCCAGACGGTTGATACGGTCCTTCGAGAGCGCGAGGCGGTTCGAATCGAACCACGAGCTTTCGAGCTGGCGCATTTCGCGGCGCACGACTTCGTCGCGGGTACGCGTGTTGCCCACCACGTTGATGCGGCGCACGTACACGCGGCGGCTCGGATCGACCTGCAGCGTGAGGTTGACCGTGTGATTCGCCTGATCGATCTGCGGCAGCGCATTGACGGTCGCGAACGCGTAACCGTACTCGCCGAGCTTGTCGACGATGGCCTTGGTCGTGGCCTGCAGCTTCTCGGCCGAGAAGGTGTCGCCCGGCTTGATCTTGATGAGCTTCTTGAGCTCGGCCTCGCGGTCGAGCAGGTTGCCCGACAGCTGGATGCCCGACACCTTGTACGGCTCACCTTCGTGAATGCCGATGGTGAGGTACATGTCCTTCTTGTCGGGCGAGATCGAGACCTGCGTCGAGTCGATGTTGAACTCGAGGTAGCCGTGGTTCAGGTAGTACGAGCGCACGTTCTCGAGGTCGCCCGTGAGCTTTTCCTTCGAGTACAGGTCGTTCTTCGTGTACCACGAGAACCAGTTCGGCGTGGACAGCTGCATCTCCGAGAGGAGCGTGCCGCTGCTGTACGTCTTGTTGCCGATGAAGTTGATCTGGCGGATCTTCGCGCTCGGACCTTCGACCACCGAGAACAGCAGACCGACGCGGTTGCGGTCGATCGGCGTGACCGTGGTCGTCACCTCGGCGGCGTAGAAGCCGCGCGTGAGGTACTGGCGTTTGAGTTCCTGCTCGGCCTTGTCGACGAGCGCCTTGTCGTAGTAGCGGCCTTGCGAAAGACCGACTGCGCGCAGCGCCTTCGTGAGGTTGTCCTTGTCGAATTCCTTGATGCCCGCGAAGTCGATCGTGCCGATGGCCGGGCGCTCCTGCACCTGCACCACCACTACGCCGCCTTCGGTGGCGATCTTCACGTCGTTGAAGAAGCCCGTCGCATACAGTGCGCGGATGGCCTCGGACGCCTTGTCATCGGTGAACGTGTCGCCCTGCTTGATCGGCAGGTAGGCGAACACCGTGCCCGGCTCGACGCGTTGCAGCCCTTCGATGCGGATGTCCTGAACCACGAAAGGCGTCGTTGCTGCGTGGGCAACGAGTCCATGTGCGGCGATCGCCGCGGCCGCAACCGTTTTTGGAACCAAGCGATGAGGTCTAAACAACGTGCTTCCCCAATTATGTATAGCTGCATCAGGTCAGGCGGCCCGCCCACGGAAGCCGCCAGACATCTTTAAAAATGGATTAACCGAGCCAGATCGTTGAACAACGCGATCGCCGACAGTGCGACGATGCAGGCAAGTCCCGCGCGCTGCAGCACGAGCTGCCAGCGGTCCGAGACGGCTTTGCCCGTTACGGCTTCAACCGCATAATATAACAGATGCCCCCCGTCCAATACCGGAATTGGGAGCAGATTCAATACGCCGAGACTGATGCTCACGAGGGCGAGGAACGACAGGAACGCTGAAGGACCGAGTCTCGCGCTCTTGCCGGCGTAGTCAGCGATCGTCACCGGACCCGACAGATTCTTCAGCGAGGCTTCGCCCGTGATCATGCGGCCGAACATCCGCAGCGAATACACGGCGATGTCCCACGTGCGATACGCACCGAGCCGCACGCTCTCGAGCGGCCCGTAGCGCACGTCCACGGAAGGCGCCTGCGCCGAGAGCGCCGCACCGATTCGACCGACTTCCTCGCCCGTCTGCGCGTCGCGCTGCAGTGTCGGCGTGACCGTGAGCGTGAGCGTCTGCGGGTTCTGAGCAGCCTCGCCGCGCGCGACCGTGAGCCGCACGGGCTTGCCCGCATGCGCCTTCACCCAGGCGATGAAAGTGCTTGCGCTGTCCACGGCCCGACCATCGACGGCACGCAGTTGATCGCCCGCTTGCAGTCCGGCATGTTGCGCCGCACTACCCGCCTCCACGGCCGCCACCCTGAGCGTGTTGCCGCCCGCCTCGAGGCCGAGCTTCGCCATGAAGTCGTCGTCGAGATCCTTGCTGGTCAGTTGCGAGAGATCGAGCGGGAAATCGTAGGTGCCTTCGCCATCGCGCGCGGCAAGGACGACATGGCCCTGGTCGAACGCCGTGGCGAGCAGTTTCCAGCGCAGGTCAGACCACGAACGCACGGGCTCGGTGCGGCTGCCGTTTGCATCGCTCACCGAAAGAATCGTCTCGCCGCCCTGGAAGCCGGCACGCGCCGCCGCCGATTGCGCGGGCGGCGCCGCGACAATGGCCTTCTGCTCGGTCACGCCGCTCGCGTACACCACCGAAAAGAGCGCGACGGCCAGCACGAAGTTGGCGATCGGGCCCGCCGCGACGATTGCAATGCGCTTGCCGACCGACTGGCGGTTGAACGCGTGCGACAAATCGCTTGCGGGAATCTGGTCGGGCGACTCGCGCTCGTCGAGCATCTTCACGTAGCCGCCGAGGGGCAGCGCCGCGATGGTCCACTCGGTGCCGCTCTTCTTGCTGACCCACTGCACGAGCGGCCGGCCAAAGCCGATCGAGAAACGCAGGACCTTCACGCCGCACAGGCGCGCGACGCTGTAGTGCCCGTATTCGTGCACGACGACCAGCACGCCGATCGCCACAACGAATGCGACCAGTTCGGTAAGCAGGTTCATGAGCGCCTCCTGGGCTGGAAGCAGCGCACCGGTGCGGGATCGGCCCCGAGGTCAGGCTCGCGTGCCTGAGGGGCCGCACGGGCCCTTCCGCAAGCCCCTCGCTGACCTGTCAGGCCGGCACCGGCAGGCTGTCGATGATGGTGTGAGCCGCGCGGCGGGCCGCCGCGTCGGCTTCGAGCACGACTTCGAGACTCGACGCGTTGCGGTTCTCGAGCGCGTTCAGTACGGCATCCACCGTCTGGGCGATGGCCATGAAGCCGATGCGCCGGTTCAAAAATGCTTCGACTGCAACTTCGTTCGCCGCGTTGAGCGCCGCACTCGCCACGCCGCCGGCCGCCAAAGCCTGCATCGCGAGTGCGAGACACGGAAAGCGCGCGTAGTCGGGTTTCTCGAACGTGAGCGTCGCGATTTGTGCGAGATCGAGCTGCGCGACGCCGGAATCGACACGATCCGGGTACGCCAGCGCGTGCGCGATCGGCGTGCGCATGTCGGGGTTGCCTAGTTGCGCGAGCACCGAACCGTCGGCATACGAAACCATCGAGTGGATCACGCTCTGCGGGTGAATCAGCACGTCGATACGATCGCCCGGCAGGTCGAACAGGTAGTGCGCCTCGATCACTTCGAGGCCCTTGTTCATCATCGTGGCCGAATCGACGGAGATCTTGCGGCCCATCGACCAGTTCGGGTGCTTGCAGGCCTCGTCAGGCGTCACGTTCACGAGCGTCGAGGGCTCGCGGGTGCGGAACGGGCCGCCCGAGGCGGTCAGGATGATCTTCGTGACGCCATCGCGCTGCGCGTTTTCGCGCGGGAAGCACTGGAACACGGCGTTGTGCTCGCTGTCGAGCGGCAGCAGCACGGCGCCGCTGTCGCACACGGCGTCGATGAAGATGTCGCCCGACATCACGAGCGCTTCCTTGTTCGCGAGCAGGATCTGCTTGCCGGCCTTGGCCGCTGCGAGCGTGGGCGCGAGACCTGCCGCGCCGACAATCGCCGCGACCACGGTGTCACAGCCATCGCTCTTCGAGACTTCGACGAGCGCCTGCGGCCCGTAGGTCACGACGGTCTTCGAGCCGGCCGCGCGCAGCTTGCGCTCGACCTGTGCGGCGGTGTCGGCGTCGCCGACCACGGCCACTTCGGGGGCGAAGCGCAAGCATTGTTCGACGAGTTTCTCGCCGTTGCGATGCGCCGTGAGCGCATAGACCGAGAAGCGTTGCGGATGACGCGCGACGACGTCGAGCGTGCTGTCTCCAATCGAGCCCGTGGAACCGAGCAGTGTGAGTCGTTTTTGCATATTCAAATCTCTAACCTGGTGTCCTGGCCACGCGCCTTTAGCCGAGCAGCAGCATGGCGAGCGGCAGCACGGGCAGCAGTGCGTCGATGCGGTCGAGGACTCCGCCATGGCCCGGCAGGAGTCCGCTCGAATCCTTCACGCCGGCCTGGCGCTTCATCATCGACTCGAACAGATCGCCGATCACGCTGAACGCGACCAGCACGGTAAGTACGAAAAGCGCACGGCCGAGCCCGATCTGGGCGGCGAGCGCGGAATACAGCGTGGGTTCGAACGCGTGCAGCGCGATCGCCGCGCCTGACACCACCATCACGGCGGCCCAGCCGCCCACGGCGCCCTCCCAGGTCTTGCCGGGGCTGATCGAAAGCGCAAGCTTATGCTTTCCGAATGCCTTACCTGCAAAGTATGCGCCGATATCGGCCAGCCAGACCACGAGCAACAGGGACAAAACGAACGCAACGCCGGCCGTGCGCGCCGCAACGAGGGCGTGCCAGCAGGCCGCGAAAACGACGAGCCCGGCGGCCAGCAGAAAGGCTCGCCAGGCGCCTGCGGCTAGCACCGGCTTGCGCAGCAGCACGTAAGGGCCGGCAATGATCCAGAACACGCCCGCCGCCTGAAAGAGCGGCCGGGGCGCCGGCAGGCGCGTACTGAGCGCCACGGCGGCCGCCGCGATCACGGCGTAGACGATCGAGCCGGTCGCGCCCGCCTTCAGCAGACGCGCCCACTCCCATGCGGCGAAGACGACCACAACGCCGATCAGCGCGCCGAACGCCGCCACAGGCGCGAACAGCGTGATCGGCAGGAAGACTGCCAGCAGGACGAGCGCCGTAATGACGCGGGTCTTCAGCATGAAAGGGAATCGGCGTTCTGGGCGACGACCTGCGCGCTCGTGCGGCCGAAGCGGCGCTCGCGCTCGGCATACGACGCAATGGCGCGGCTGAGCGCTTCGGCGTCGAAATCCGGCCAGAACGTATCGGTGAAATAGAACTCGGCGTAGGCGAGTTGCCAGAGCAGGAAGTTGCTCACCCGCTGCTCGCCGCCCGTGCGAATGAAGAGATCCGGTTCGGGCGCGTAGGCCATGGCCAGATGCTGGGACAGCGTGTCTTCGGTGACGGGAACCGGCGTGCCCGTGGCCGCGGCTTCCTCGACCAGCTTGCGCGTGGCCTGGAGGATATCCCAGCGGCCGCCGTAGTTCGCGGCGATCGTAAGCGTGAGACGGGTGTTGCGCGCGGTTTTGGTTTCCGCGCGGCGAATCAGGTCCTGGATGCGTTCGTTGAACATCGACAGGTCGCCGACCACGCGCAGGCGGATGCCGTTCGCGTGCAGGCGCGCCACCTCGCGCTCAAGCGCGGTGACGAAAAGGCGCATCAGGAACGACACTTCGTCGGTCGGGCGACGCCAGTTCTCGGAACTGAAGGCGAAGAGCGTCACGTATTCGACGCCGCGCTCCACGCACGATTCGACGACCGAACGCACGGCGTCGACGCCGCGCGTGTGGCCCGCGACGCGCGGCAGACGCCGCTGGGTTGCCCAACGGCCATTGCCGTCCATGATGATCGCGATGTGGCGCGGTACGGCCGCCACGTCGGGCACGCGAACGGTTGAGCTGGTATAGGTCATGGCCGTCGGACTGTAACTGCGATAAAAAAGGGAAACCGCCTGAAATCTGGCGAATCTGGAGGCCCTGAGGCCTCAGACCGTCATGATCTCGGCTTCCTTCGTCTGGACGAGCTTTTCGATCTCCGTCACGAAGCGGTCGGTCAGCTTCTGGACTTCGTCGCCGCCGCGGCGCTCGTCGTCTTCGGAAATTTCCTTGTCCTTCACGAGCTTCTTGAGCTGCTCGTTGGCGTCGCGACGCAGGTTGCGCACGGCGACCTTCGCCGTTTCACCTTCGTTCTTGACGACCTTCGTGAGCTCCTTGCGGCGCTCTTCGGTCAGCGCGGGCATCGGCACGCGGATCAGGTCACCGTGCGTGGCCGGGTTCAGGCCGAGATCCGACTCGCGGATCGCCTTTTCGATGACCGGCACCATCTTCTTTTCCCATGCCTGCACGCCGATCGTGCGCGCGTCGACGAGCGTGAGGTTCGCGACCTGTGAGATGGGCACGGGCGAGCCATAGTAGTCGACCTGGATGTGGTCGAGCAAACCGGTATGGGCGCGGCCCGTGCGGATTTTCGCCAGATCGCTCTTGAACGCTTCGATCGAGCGCTGCATTTTCTGCTCGGCGCCCTTCTTGATGTCAGCCACAGCCATTTTGATACCTCCGAACCTTCATAACGGAACGGGCCCGCCGGCGCGCTGATGGGCGGCGCGGCCCGTGTTCGAACCTCTCGTGAGACGAGAGTTTACACGTGGACGAGCGTACCTTCGTCTTCGCCCAGAACAATGCGCTTGAGAGCGCCCGGCTTGACGATGGAAAAAACGCGGATCGGCAGCTTCTGGTCGCGGCACAGCGCGAACGCGGTGGCGTCCATCACCTGCAGGTTGCGACCAATTGCCTCATCGAAGCTGATGGTCGAGTAGCGCGTGGCGGTCGGGTCCTTCTTCGGGTCGGCCGAGTAGACACCGTCGACCTTGGTGGCCTTCAGGACGACTTCGGCGCCGACTTCCGAGCCGCGCAGCGCGGCAGCCGTGTCGGTGGTGAAGAACGGGTTGCCCGTGCCGGCGGCGAAGATCACGACCTTGCCTTCTTCGAGCTGGCGAATCGCGCGGGGGCGGATGTACGGCTCGACGACCTGGTCCATGCGCAGCGCCGACTGCACGCGCGCTTCGATGCCAGCGTGACGCATGGCGTCCTGCAGCGCGAGCGCGTTCATCATCGTAGCCAGCATACCCATGTAGTCGGCCGTTGCGCGGTCCATACCGGCCGCGCCGCCCGCGACGCCGCGGAAAATGTTGCCGCCGCCGATCACGACTGCGAGCTGGGTGCCCAGACGCACCACCTCGGCCACGTCTGCCACCATACGTTCGATCGTGGCGCGATTGATGCCGAAGGCATCATCGCCCATCAGGGCTTCGCCGGAAAGTTTGAGCAGGACGCGTTTATAGGCGGGTGTGGGCATGGAGGTATCCAGGATCGCGCGCAAAGGGCAATAACTTGAAACTGTAGGGGTGAAATACGGCTTCGGGCAAGCGCCGCCAGAAATAGCGAAGATTTCCGACGCCGCGCACAGCGGGGGACTACCATGCGCGTCGCCGCTACGCTGCCCGCCACGGCGGATTGCTCCGCCACGGCTTACAACTCAGCTAACTGCGGTGCTGCAACAACTGCGGTTGCCGCCTGCCGCGCAAGGCGCAGCGAGGCGGGCTTATCCGTCTTTATTGCTGCTTTGCAGCAGCGACTTGCGCGGCCACTTCGGCAGCGAAGTCGTCCTGGCGCTTCTCGATGCCTTCGCCGACCACGAAGAGGGCGAACTTCTGCACCGTCGTGCCAGCAGCCTTGAGCATCTGCTCGATCGTCTGCTTGTCGTTCTTAACGAACGGCTGGTTCAGCAGCGAGACTTCCTTCAGGTACTTCTGGACCGAACCTTCGACCATCTTCGCGACGATCTCAGCCGGCTTGCCCGATTCGGCAGCCTTCTGCTCGGCGATGCTGCGCTCCTTGGCGATCAGGTCGGCCGGCACGTCGTCCGACGACAGCGAGACCGGCTTCATCGCGGCGATGTGCATCGCGACGTCCTTGCCCACTTGCTCGTCCGCGCCCGTGTACTCGACCAGCACGCCGATACGCGTGCCGTGCAGGTACGCAGCCAGCTGGTTGGCGGTTTCGAAACGCGCGAAACGGCGGATCGACAGGTTTTCACCGATCTTGCCGACCAGTGCGAGACGCACTGCGTCGACCGTCGAGCCGTCCAGCGCCAGCGCCGACAGAGCGGCGACGTCAGCCGGGTTTTGCGTGGCGACGAGTTCGGCGATCTTCTTCGAGAAGCCGATGAAGTCATCGTTCTTCGAAACGAAGTCGGTTTCGCAGTTCAGTTCGACGATCGCACCAGCGCCGGCGCCGATGAACGACGAGATCACGCCTTCAGCCGTGACGCGCGAAGCGGCCTTGCTGGCCTTGTTGCCGAGCTTCACGCGCAGCAGTTCTTCGGCACGCGCCAGGTCGCCGTCGGCTTCCGTCAGCGCCTTCTTGCATTCCATCATCGGCGCGTCGGTCTTCGCGCGCAGTTCTGCCACCATGCTTGCGGTAATTGCCGCCATCATTCGCTCCTTGAGTCTGTCTGGTACACGCCGCCCGCCTTTCGACGCGGCCGGCAGAAATTCGTTTCCGTTTCCGCCTGCGGTGAAACGCTTTTTTACAGCTGCTTCTACAGGGCTACGGTGCCGCTCATATGACGCGGCGACGAAAGTCGCGGCTTAAAAAAAAGGGGCCTATGGAAAGCCCCCTTTTCTTGCCGGACACGGGGCAGCTTACGCCTCCGAGTTGACCTCGACGAACTCGTCGTCGCCGTCGTTGCCGCGCGCCGCGACAACCACGTCGTTGACCGCGTTCGCACGGCCTTCGAGGATCGCGTCAGCCACGCCTTGCGTGTAGAGCGCAACGGCCTTGCTCGCGTCGTCGTTGCCCGGGATCACGTAATCGATGCCTTCCGGCGAGTGGTTCGTATCGACCACGGCGATCACGGGGATGCCCAGCTTGTTCGCTTCCGTCACGGCAATCTTGTGGTAGCCGACGTCGACCACGAAGATCGCGTCCGGAATGCCGCCCATGTCCTTCACGCCGCCGATCGACTTTTGCAGCTTGGCGATTTCACGTTCGAACAGGAGCGCTTCCTTCTTGCTCATCTTCTCGAGCTCGCCCGCTTCCACGGCTGCTTCCATGTCCTTCAGGCGCTTGATCGAAACCTTCAGCGTCTTGAAGTTGGTCAGCATGCCGCCGAGCCAGCGTGCGTTCACGAACGGCATGCCAGCGCGTTGCGCTTCTTCAGCGATCGTGTCGCGCGATTGACGCTTCGTGCCGACGAACAGGATCGTGCCGCGGTTCGCTGCCAGTTGACGCACATACTTCAGCGCGTCGTTGTACATCGGCAGCGTCTTTTCGAGGTTGATGATGTGAATCTTGTTGCGATGACCGAAGATGAAGGGGGCCATCTTCGGGTTCCAGAAGCGCGTTTGGTGACCGAAGTGGACACCGGCTTCCAGCATTTGGCGCATGGTAACTGCCATGAGAAATTCTCCGCTAGGGTTGGGTCTGAAGCCGGCTGCCGTATCGGTGCGCCCTCCCATTTCCGGAGATCGACGCGCCCGACACCCTGGGTGCGCCGGCTTGCGAGTGTGCTGCCTGAAGAAGATGCTTCCGAATGTTCTTCGCGCACCCGCCAAAATTTGCTTTTGGCAAAGCGCTCCGCGGCAACGGCGGATTCAGTCACTTCCACGAACTCCGAACGCGAATCCGAAAGATATGGGAAGCGACTTAGCCGAAGAGTATAGCACGCAAACTGCCCCTTACTCAAGACAGCTATTACCCGCGGAATACGGCGCCGGGCAGGCGCGCCGGATCGCGACCTGCCTTTTCAAAAGTCAGCGACCACTGGCATTAGGTGCGATAATTCAATATTCGACTGCATTTTCGGGCGCATACCATGGCCATTTCGATCAAGAACGAACACGACATCGCGCAAATGCGCGTCGCCTGCCGTCTGGCGAGCGAGGTGCTCGACTACATCACGCCGTTCGTCACCGCGGGCGTGACGACGGGTGAACTCGACCGCCTGTGCCACGAATACATGACCAACGTGCAGGGCACAGTGCCCGCGCCGCTGAACTATCAGCCGCCTGGCTACCCGCCCTACCCGAAGGCGATCTGCACTTCTGTGAACGACGTGATCTGTCACGGTATTCCCGGCGACAAGGCGCTGAAGAACGGCGACGCGCTCAATATCGATATCACCGTCATCAAGGAAGGGTATTTCGGCGACACGAGCCGGATGTTCATCGTCGGCGAAGGCTCGATCCTCGCGAAGCGCCTCGTGCAGACCACCTATGAATGCATGTGGCTCGGCATCGACCAGGTGCGTCCCGGCGGCCATCTGGGCGACATCGGCCATGCCATCCAGCGCTACGCCGAAAGCCAGGGCTACAGCGTGGTGCGCGAATACTGCGGCCACGGCATCGGCACGGTGTTCCACGAAGACCCGCAGGTCCTGCACTACGGCCGCCCGGGCACCGGCATCGAGCTCGTGCCGGGCATGATCTTCACGGTCGAGCCGATGGTCAACGCCGGACGCCGCGACATTCGCACCATGCCGGACCAATGGACCGTCAAGACGAAGGACCGCAGCCTCTCGGCACAGTGGGAACACACGGTACTCGTGACGGAAACGGGCTACGAGGTCCTGACGGTCTCGGCGGGTACGCCCGCCAAACCGGCCATCGTCGCGCAGATGGCAGGCACGGCAGCCTGACCGACGAAAAAAGTGCCGGAAAGCGCCACATGGTGCGATCCGGCGCAAAATGGATGTGCTCGTAGCGAACGGCCTGCGCCTCGGGCCAAGCCACCCAACGCGAGCGACGCACTGCACGCGCACACCGCCCGGCGCCAGCAGCACGATGAGGCAGCTTACCGAGCAGCGGACGCACTAACCGACGAACCAACGCGACCCACCGCCGTCGCCAGGCCGGCCGCGCGCACGACCGGCCACCCGCCCAACCACGCCAGACACGACCCGAGCCCATGAGCGTTCCCGCTGTCGCCGTTCCCGATACGTCGTCGCTGAAGTCCGACTACAAGGCCGCCAAGGCCCAGTTGCTCGAGCGTTTCAAGACCGCGACCAATGTCGACTCGCTGATGCGCGCCCTCGCCCGCACCACCGACGACACGTTGCGCAGCGCCTGGAACCTGTGCGAGCTGCCGGCCACGCTGGCACTTGTGGCGGTGGGCGGTTTCGGGCGCGGCGAGCTTGCGCCCTGGTCCGACGTCGACATCCTCGTACTGCTGCCGGACGACGAGGCGCTCGCGCCGCTCGAAGAACGCATCGAGCGTTTTATCGGCCTTGCGTGGGATCTCGGACTCGATATCGGCAGCAGCGTGCGCAGCGTCTCGCAATGCCTCGAGGAAGCCGCCATCGACGTCACCGTGCGCACGTCGCTCCTCGAGGCGCGCCGCATCACGGGCAGCGCGACGCTCTTCGGCGACTTCGCGCAGCGCTATCGCGACGCCATGGACCCGCGTGCGTTCTTCCAGGCGAAAGTGCTCGAAATGCGCCAGCGCCACGCGCGCTTCCAGGACACGCCCTATTCACTCGAACCGAACGTCAAGGAAAGCCCCGGGGGCCTGCGCGATCTGCAGCTGATCCTCTGGATCACCGAGGCCGCCGCCTTCGGCAGCAGCTGGAAAGAGCTGGACCAGCGCGGCCTCATCACCGGGCGCGAAGCGCGCGAGCTGCGCCGCAACGAGGCATTTCTCAAGGCGCTGCGCGCGCGCCTGCATGTGATCGCAGGCCGCCGCCAGGACATCCTCGTGTTCGACCTGCAGACGGCCGTCGCCGAAAGCTTCGGCTACAAGGCGAGCAGCGCGCGGCGCGCGAGCGAGCAGCTCATGCGCCGCTATTACTGGGCGGCGAAAGCGGTCACGCAGCTATCCACCATCCTGATCCAGAACATCGAGGCGCAGCTCTTCCCGAGCACGAGCGGCATCACGCGTACGCTGTCCGAGCACTTCGTCGAGAAGCAGGGGATGCTGGAGATCGTCAGCGACGACGTGTTCGAACGCGAGCCGCACGCGATCCTGGAGGCGTTCCTGCTCTACGAGCAGGTGCCCGGTGTGAAGGGCCTGTCGGCGCGCACGCTGCGCGCGCTCTACAACGCGCGCGAGACCATGGACCAGAGCTGGCGACGCGACCCGGAGAACCGCCGGCTCTTCATGGAGATCCTCAAGCAGCCGGCCGGGATCACGCACGCCATGCGCCTCATGAACCAGACGAGCGTGCTCGGGCGCTATCTGCTGAACTTCCGCCGCATCGTCGGGCAGATGCAGCACGACCTCTATCACGTCTATACGGTCGATCAGCACATCCTGATGGTGCTGCGCAATATGCGCCGCTTCGCCGTGGCCGAGCATGCGCACGAGTATCCGTTCTGCAGCCAGCTGATCGCCAACTTCGAGCGTCCGTGGGTGCTCTACGTCGCGGCGCTGTTCCACGACATCGCCAAGGGCCGCGGCGGCGACCACTCGCAGCTCGGCATGGCCGACGCGCGGCGCTTTTGCCGCGAGCACGACATCACGGGCGACGATGCGGACCTGGTCGTCTGGCTCGTCCAGCAGCATCTGACGATGAGCCAGGTCGCCCAGAAGCAGGACATCACCGACCCCGAGGTCGTGAAGCGCTTCGCCGAACTCGTCGGTACGGAGCGGCGCCTGTCGGCGCTCTACCTGCTGACGGTCGCCGACATTCGCGGCACGAGCCCGAAGGTCTGGAACAACTGGAAAGGCAAGCTGCTCGAAGACCTTTACCGCTCGACGCTCGCTGTGCTCGGCGGCGCCAAGCCTGACGCGCACTCGGAACTCAAGACGCGCCAGGAGCTGGCGCTTGCGCTGCTGCGTCTCGAGACGGTGCCGGAGCACGCCCACCGCGCGCTCTGGGACAAGCTCGACGTCGGCTACTTCCTGCGCCACGACGCCGCCGACATCGCCTGGCAAACGCGTGTGCTCTACCGCCACGTCGAGGCGCCGGAGCCGGTCGTGCGGGCTCGCCCTTCACCGATCGGCGAGGCGCTGCAGGTGCTCGTCTACGCGCAGGACCGCCCCGACCTGTTCGCGACGATGTGCGCGTACTTCGACCGCAGCGGCCTTTCCGTGCTCGACGCACGCGTGAGTACCACGCGCCACGGCTACGCGCTCGACAACTTCATCGTCGCCCACACCGAGGGCGACGTGCATTACCGCGATATCGCGAACCTCGTCGAACAGGAACTCGCGGCGCGCCTGAAGGCGACGGGCAACGCACTGCCCGAGCCGTCGAAGGGCCGTCTCTCGCGCCTCTCACGCACCTTCCCGGTGACGCCGCGCGTCGACCTGCGGGCTGACGAGCGCGGCCAATACTACATCCTGTCCGTGTCGGCGAACGACCGGCCGGGCCTTCTTTATTCCATCGCGCGCGTGCTCGCGGAGCATCATGTCGGCGTCCATGCGGCGCGGATCAATACGCTCGGCGAACGTGTGGAAGACGTGTTTCTGCTCGACGGTTCGGGACTGTCCGACAACCGTCAGCAGATTCACGTCGAAACCGAATTGCTGCGCGCGATCGCAGTGTGAATGACCCAAGCGAAATACCCAGATCCATGCGAGCCAAACTGACAGCCAAACATCCGCGCCCGACCACTCCGGAACGCGCCCCCGTCCGCCGCGGCAGCACGACCGCGCGTAAGCCGGTGCGGCCGGCTGAGGTGCGGCCGGCGGACGCTCGGCCGGCATCGGCCGCAAAGACTTCCGCTGGGAAGCCTGCGCGCACTTCAGCCGGCCGCGCCACCGATACGCGCCCGGCGCGGCCGGCTCGCGAAGGCGGATTCGGCGACGCACGCCCGGCCCGTCGCTCCGGCGACGAGCCGCGTGGATTTGCGCGCGGCCGTGAAGAAGGTGGCGCACGCCCCTTCGCGCGTCGCGCCGAGGGTGATGACCGGCGCCCGCCACGTAGCCGTGACGAAGGCGGTGCACGCCCCTTCGCGCGCCGCCCCGAGGGCGATGACCGCCGTCCTCCGCGCAGCCGTGACGAAGGCGGTGCACGCCCCTTCGCGCGTCGCGCCGAGGGTGATGATCGCCGTCCGCCGCGCAGCCGGGAAGAAGGTGGTGCACGTTCGTTCCCGCGCCGCCCCGAGGGCGATGACCGGCGTCCGCCGCGCAGCCGTGAAGAAGGTGGCGAGCGCCGCTCCGAACGACGCACCGAAGGCGATGACCGCCGCCCGCCGCGCAGCCGCGACGAAGGCAGCGCACGCCCCTTCGCGCGCCGCCCCGAGGGTGATGATCGCCGTCCGCCGCGCAGCCGCGAGGAAGGTGGTGCACGCTCCTTCGCGCGCCGCCCCGAGGGTGAAGACCGCCGCCCGCCTCGCAGCCGTGAAGAAGGTGGCGAGCGCCGATTCGAACGACGCAGCGAAGGCGATGACCGCCGCCCCGCACGCGGCCGCGACGAAGGCGGTGCACGCCCCTTCGCGCGCCGCCCCGAGGGTGATGACCGCCGCCCGCCGCGCAGCCGCGAGGAAGGTGGCGAGCGTCGCTTCGAGCGACGCACCGAAGGCGACGATCGCCGTCCGCCGCGAAGCCGCAGCGAAGGCAGCGAAGGACGCTTCGCCCGCCGCACCGACAGTGACGAGCGCCGCCCCGCACGCGCACACGACGAGGGCACGGAGCGCCGTTTCGCGCGCCCGGTGAAATCCGCATGGAGCGACGACCGTGAAAGCGACGGCCGCAAGACCGCCCGCCCCGTCAAATCGGCCGAAAAGCCCGCACGCCGCACTGATGACGCCGAATCCGCGCCGCGCCGCGCACAGCGGGAAGAAGTCGACGGGGACAACACCCTACGCCTGTCCAAGCGCATGTCCGAACTGGGCCTGTGCTCGCGCCGCGAAGCCGACGAATGGATCGAAAAAGGCTGGGTGTATGTGGACGGTGAAGTCGTCGACACGCTCGGCGCCAAGGTCACACCGAATCAGCGCATCGAAGTCGATCCGGCCGCGCTTGCCGCGCAGGCTCGCCAGGTGACCATCCTGCTGCACAAGCCCGTGGGCTACGTGTCGGGCCAGGCCGAGGACGGCTATGAACCCGCCGCCACGCTCATCACCGGTGAGAATCACTGGGACGGCGACCACTCGGGTATCCGCTTCTCGGCCAAGCATCTGCGCACGCTCGCGCCGGCCGGCCGGCTCGACATCGACTCGACTGGCCTGCTCGTGCTGACCCAGGACGGCCGCGTGGCCAAGCAATTGATCGGCGAGAGCTCGGACATCGACAAGGAGTATCTCGTGCGTGTCACCTACAACGACATCGAGACCGAAATCGATCAGCACTTCCCGCCTGAGTTGCTCGCACAGCTGCGCCACGGCCTGTCGCTCGACGACGTGCCGCTGAAGCCCGCGCAGGTGAGCTGGCAGAACGGCGAGCAGCTGCGTTTCGTGCTGCGCGAAGGCAAGAAGCGCCAGATCCGCCGCATGTGCGAACTGGTCGGCCTCAAGGTCGTGGGCCTCAAGCGCGTGCGCATGGGCCGTGTATTGCTCGGCGCGCTGCCGCAAGGCCAATGGCGCTATCTGGCCGCCGACGAAGCGTTCTAACGCCACATCGGCGCCACGCGCCGCACTGAACGAAAAACGGGAGCCAGATGGCTCCCGTTTTTCTTGATGCTTCGACTTTCAGTCGTCGCGGTTCGGGTCGAGTTCCGGAAACAGAACCTCGGTAAAGCCGAACTTCGAGAAGTCGGTGATGCGCATGGGGTACAGCTTGCCGATCAGGTGATCGCATTCGTGCTGGACGACCCGCGCGTGAAAGCCCTCGGCCACACGCTCGATGGGCGTGCCGTACTGGTCGAAGCCGTCATAGCGGATCATCGAATAGCGGCTCACGGCTCCGCGCATGCCCGGCACCGAAAGACACCCCTCCCAGCCCTCTTCCATGTCGTGCGACAGCGGATGGATGACCGGGTTGATGAGCACCGTTTGCGGCACGGCCGGCGCCTCGGGATAGCGCTCATTCTGTTCGAAACCGAAGATCACCACCTGCAAGTCGACGCCGATCTGCGGGGCGGCAAGTCCTGCACCGTTCGCCGCGTGCATGGTGTCGAACATATCGGCAATGAGTTCGTGCAACTCGGGCGTATCGAAGTGATCGACTGGCCGCGCAATGCCAAGCAGGCGCGGATCACCCATTCTGAGAATTTCGCGAATCATGTCGTTTGCCCCTCCAGGAGCTTGCGCATTCCTTCTTCGTCGAGCACCGGCACGCCGAGTTCCTCGGCTTTCGCGAGCTTGCTGCCCGCGTCGGCGCCCGCCACCACATAGTCGGTCTTCTTCGACACCGAGCCGGCGACCTTCGCCCCGGCTGCTTCCAGCATCTCCTTCGCCTCGTCACGCGAGAGCGTGGGCAGCGTGCCGGTGAGCACCACCGTCTTGCCGGCCAGCACGCCCACCGGCGCCTTCGGCGCAGGCGGACCTTCCACCCATGTTACTTTGCCCGGCGCGCGCAGTTGCTCGATCACCGTGCGGTTGTGCTCTTCCGCAAAAAACTCGTGGATCGCGAGCGCGACGATAGGACCTACATCGTTGACTTCGAGCAATTCGTCGACCGACGCACTCATGATCGGATCGAGCGAGCCAAAGTGCTTGGCAAGATCCTTGGCCGTCGATTCGCCCACGTGCCGGATACCGAGCGCGTAGATGAAGCGCGCAAGCGTCGTGGATTTGGCCTTCTCGAGCGAGTCGAGCAGGTTCTGCGCCGACTTGTCCGCCATGCGATCGAGCTGCGCAAGCGTGCCGAAGCCGAGATTGAACAGATCGGCGGGCGTGCGCACGAGGTTCTGGTCGACCAGCTGGTCGATGATCTTCTCGCCCAGGCCGTCGATATCGAGCGCGCGGCGCTGCGCGAAGTGCCAGAGCGCCTGCTTGCGCTGGGCCGGACAGAACAGGCCGCCCGTGCAGCGTGCGATTGCCTCATCGGGCAGACGCTCGATGCGCGACCCGCAGACCGGGCATTCGGTCGGCATCACGAACTCGTGGGCATCGGCCGGGCGGCGGTCCATGAGCGCACTGACTACCTCGGGAATCACGTCGCCGGCGCGCCGCACGATCACCGTGTCGCCGATGCGGATGTCCTTGCGCCGCACTTCGTCTTCGTTGTGCAGCGTGGCGTTGGTCACCGTCGCGCCGCCGACGAACACCGGCTCGAGCCGCGCGACCGGCGTAATCGCGCCCGTGCGGCCCACCTGAACGTCGATCGCCAGCAGCTTCGTGAGCGCTTCCTGAGCCGGGAACTTGTGCGCGAGCGCGAAGCGCGGCGCACGCGAGACGAAACCGAGCGCGTCCTGCTCGTCGCGGCGATTCACCTTGTAGACCACGCCGTCGATGTCGTACGGCAGGCCATCGCGCTTCTCGCCCACGGCGCGGAAAAATTCCAGCAGACCTTGCGCGCCCTTCACGACCGCTCGCTCGGCATTGACCGGCAGGCCCATCTCCGCGTACCAGTCGAGCAGTTCGCTATGGGTGGCCGGCATCGGCTCGCCTTCGAGCACGCCAATGCCGTAAGCAAAAAACGAGAGCGGCCGCTGCGCCGTGATCTTCGGATCGAGCTGGCGCAGGCTGCCTGCCGCCGCGTTGCGCGGGTTCGCGAATTCCTTGTGGCCGGCGTCGCGCTGACGCTGGTTCATGCGCTCGAAATCGCGGCGAAACATCAGCACCTCGCCGCGCACGTCGAGCACTTTCGGCACACGCTTGCCCTTCAGGCGCAATGGCAGCGAGCGGATTGTGCGCACGTTCTCCGTGACGTTCTCGCCGGTCGCGCCGTCGCCGCGCGTGGACGCCTGGACGAACGCGCCGTCGACGTAGCGCAGCGAGATGGCGAGGCCGTCGAACTTGAGTTCAGCGGCATATTCGACCGCCGTGACTTCGGCGCCCTGGATCTTGCCGAGTGCATCGGCCACGCGCTTGTCGAACGCGACGATGTCCTCGTCGGCAAAGCCGTTGTTGAGCGACAGCATCGGCACGTCGTGGACCACGGGCTCGAAGCCTCCGGCGACTTCGCCACCCACACGCTGAGTGGGCGAATCGGGCGTGATGAGGTCGGGATGCTCGGCCTCGATCTGCTGAAGTTCGCCGAACAGCTTGTCGTATTCCGCGTCGGGCAGCTCCGGCTGGTCGAGCACGTAGTAGGCGTGATTCGCACGCTCGAGTTCGGCGCGCAACCACACCGCGCGCTGCGCAGCGGTGGCTTCTTCGGGAGGACGGGCGGGAGTACGGACCATGCCTTGGGCAACTCGCTGTTGAAAATGATTTCGGACGTCAGATTATCTCAGGAAGCCGCGCGTGTCGCATCGGGCGAGCGGCCATCTACGTGCGCCGCCGAACGGGCCTCGCCAGCGTCCTGGCCGAATGGCCAACACTGCGTGCGTCGCACTGATATCCAAGGCCAGCAGGGCGAGCTTGAATGCACTGCAACACGCGTGCCGATGTCCTCTGCGCTGTACCGCCCGCGCGTAAAAAAGGCGCGGCGCCCTTCCGGCGTCGCGCCTTGTCTGCTGGCCGCTTGCGGGCCTGCGGCGTTACTGGCTGAACAGTCGCCGCGTGGCCGGCGAGCCGGCCGGAATGCCGGCCTGCTCCAGCTTCGCGTAAAGCGTCATGAGTTGCTTGTCGATCGACTGCAGCACCGATTCCGGCAGAGGCCGGCGCTGGTCGTCGACCACGCGTCCGCCAATGCGCTCGGCAAGCGACTTCGCGTAATCGCACATCAGGCGGAACGGCAGGATGTCTTCGTCGGCCACGGGCACGTCGAGGATCAGCGTAATCAGCTCGCCGCCCTTGTAGGTAAGGTCGTCGCGCAGGAAGTTGGTGTCGCCGAACTGCAGCATGAAAACGGGGCTCTGCTTCGCGTCGAGCTTCACGAAACGCGTGCCGTCACGCGAAAGCAGCAAGCCGTCCTGCGCGGCCACGGCCTGCACGTAGTTTGCCGACCACGGCGCGCCATCCGACATCACGTTGACGGAAAGCTGTGCGTCGCATTGCGCCGCGAAGCCGTCCAGCTCGCGCGCCATGGCAACCGTCTCCATCATGTCCGGAAACTCGGGCGCGGCGTCGAGCGCGTCGGCGAATTGCTGCACGCCGGTCACGAATTCCGAGAACTCGAGTTCGTTCAGCGGGCCGTTGCGATTCGCGAGTTGCGCAGCCGCGCGCAGTTCTTCGTAGCGCACGCCGCTTTGGAGCAACTCCCAGCCGTCGCCCCCTTCGGGTTTGCCTTCGATGTGAACCGGCTTGCTGCCCGCGCGGCGCAGGCGCTGCGCAAACGGAATCACGCGCTCGCCCGCCACCGGCGCACCAAGCCGGATCGGCACGATGCAGTCGATCCGACGGTCGACCACAGCAGGCGGTGCCGAAGAGATCGTCGTCGCCGCCGGCATGACCGGCTCAATGCGCTCGGCTTCGTCGGCGTCGTCCTTCGCGGATTGCGGGGTACCCGCACTTACGGCCGGCGCCTTCTCAGCCGCCTCGTCCGCACCGGATTCGGCCTCCGGAAAGCCGTTGGGTGTCGTCGTTTCCGCCTGGATGTCGGCCGGCGTGTCGAGCGGCGCCGCGGTCCCGAAACCCGGCTCCACTCGCTCGGCTTCCGTGCTGCCCGCGAGCGATGGCTCGCGGCGCGACGGAGCATGCGCCGGTTCGATGAACGGACTCTGCTCCTGGAACTCGTCGCGCTGTGGCGCTTCGACCGCCTCTTCGGGCATCGGGCGCGGCATGCGCCGACGCACTCTCGCGCCCTGCCACGCGTTGTACACCACCACGCCCCCGACTACCACGGCGCCCGCGCCGATCAACCCGAGAGTCAACTCGTCCATGCATGCTCCATCAGCAATTCTTATTCGACGGCGCGCTCGTTGCATGCGCCGTTTCTCTGGCGAGCGCATTGCGCGCGGCGGCTGCCTCACTGATGGCGCCGCCGGCCGCGCAGCGCGCGCCGTCCGTTAGACCGTATAAATCGATTAGACCGTATTTTGGGCGAAACCCGCCGCAGTTTCCATGTCGACCGCGACGATGCGCGAAACGCCCTGCTCCTGCATCGTCACGCCAATGAGCTGCTGCGCCATCTCCATGGCGATCTTGTTGTGCGAAATGAACAGGAACTGTGTTTTGTCCGACATCGCGCGCACAAGGTTCGCGAAGCGCTCGGTGTTCGCGTCGTCGAGCGGCGCGTCCACTTCGTCGAGCAAACAGAACGGCGCCGGGTTGAGCTGGAACATCGCGAACACGAGGGCCGTGGCCGTGAGCGCTTTCTCGCCGCCAGATAGCAGGTGAATCGTCGAATTCTTCTTGCCAGGCGGTTGCGCCATCACCTGCACGCCGGCATCGAGAATCTCGTCGCCGGTCATGATGAGCTTCGCCTGCCCGCCACCGAAGAGGCGCGGGAACAGCTCGCCGAAATGACGGTTCACTTCGTCGAACGTGCCCTGCAGCAGCGTGCGCGTTTCCTGGTCGATCTTGCGGATCGCGTCTTCGAGCGTTTCGATCGCGCTCGTGAGGTCGGCCGACTGCGCGTCGAGGAAGGTCTTGCGTTCCTTCGCTGCAGCGAGTTCGTCGAGCGCGGCCATGTTCACGGGCCCAAGCGCCGCGATCGCATTGTTGATGCGCGTGACCTCGCCTTGCAGATACGACGGCTTCATATCGGCCGTGAGCTTTTCCTGCAGCGCGGCCTCGTCGACGCCTGCGGCCTGCAGTTGCTCCACGAACTGCTCACCGTTCAGGCGCGCGGCCTGTTCCTTCAGCTGAAGTTCGGTGATGCGGTCGCGCAATGGCTGCAGCGCGCGCTCCGCGGCGAGGCGCGTTTCATCGGCGGCCCGAAGCTTTGCGGTCAGGTCGTCGAGTTCGGCGCGCGCGGCGCGCAGCGTGTCTTCCTTCTGCGCGCGAATTTCCAGCGCGTCCTGCAGGCCCGTGTGCGCGGTCTGCTCGTTGATCGTTTCCAGTTCGGCGCGCGCGTCTTCGAGCGACGCGGCTACGCGTTCGCTCTGATCGTGCGCGACCTGAATGTTGCGCTTCAACTCTTCGATGCGGTTCGCCATGTTGCGCGCGGCAAAGCGCGCGTCGGCCGCCGCACGTTCGAGGTCGCGCGCCTGGTTGCGAGCCGCGCCGAGTTCCTCGTCGAGCGACTCGAAGGCGAGCTGGTTGTCCTCGAAGCGTGCCTGCAGTTCGGCGAGTTCCACGTCGTGGCGCTCGAAGTTCGCTTCCGATTCGGCCCGCAACGCGCGCTGCTCTTCGATCTGCGTGCGAATCTCGTCGAGCTCTTCGCGGATCTGCGTGCTGCGCGCCGTGTAGCGCTCATGCGCCTGGGTCAGCTTGAGCACATCCATCTGCAGCGCGTGCACGCGCTGGGTCGCGCGCTCGGCCTGCTGGCGCATGTCCGTGAGCACCTGGGCGGCCTGCGTGTGCGCCGCTTCCGCGCGCACGACAGCCGTGCGTGCCTCGTCGGCGAGCAGCGTCTGGGCGCGCACCTGGCGCTCGAGATTTTCGAGTTCCTGCTGGCGCGCGAGCATGCCGGCCTGCTCGGTGTCGGCGGCGTAGAGCTGCACACCCACGCGCGTCACCGTATGGCCAGCCTTCACGACGAACGCGCCGCTGCCTGGCAACTGCGCACGCTGGGCGAGCGCCTCGGCGAGATCGTTCGCGACGTAGGTCGAGCCGAGCCATTCGGTGAGCACCGCGCGCAAGCCCGCATCGTCGATACGCACGAGCGAGAGCAGCGGCGTGAGGCCCGCGGCCGCTGCAGGCGCCTGCCCCGCGGCCGGCGGCGAATAGAACGCGAGCTTGGCAGGCGGAGCATCGCTCGCGAATGCCTTCACCCAGTCGAGGTTCGACACTTCGAGCGCGGCGAGCCGCTCGCGCAACACCGATTCGAGCGCCGTTTCCCAACCGGCTTCGACGTGCAGCTTCTTCCACAGCCGCGGCAACGCGCCCAGTTCGTGACGTTCGAGCCACGGCTGGATCTTGCCTTCCGTCTGCACGTTTTCCTGCAGTTGCTTGAGTGCAGCGAGACGGGCTTCGAACTGGTGGATCTGTGCGTTTTCCGCCTGCACGCGCTCGTGCGCGGCGCGGCGTTCCGCGTCGAGGCGCGGCACCGTTTCCTGCGCGTCGGCGAGGCGCGCCTGCGCTTCGTGAAGGACTTCCTCCTGCTCGGCCAGCTGCATGCGCAGCTCTTCGAGCTGGGCTTCGTCCGGCGCGTCGAGGCCGCCTTCCTCCGACTTCAGACGCTCGTGGCGCTGCTGAAGCTGCTGAAGCATCTGGTCGGCGTTGCGTTGATGCGCGGCTTCGAGCTTGATGGCCTGCTCGGTGCGCGCGATGCCCGCGCGCTCGTCGTTCAGTTGCGCCTGTGCGTCGCGCCAGCGGTTTTCGAGCGCGGGCAGCGCTTCCTGCTTCGCCGCCGCATCTTCCTCGGCCAGCGCCGCCTTTTCCTCGGCGATCGCCAGTTGTTCTTCGGCGTCTTCGATATCGTCCTGCGCTTTCTGCGCCTGGACCTGCCATTGCTCGCGCTGCGCGGTCAGCGCGGCGATCTGCGCCTGCACGCGGTTGCGCGACTCGACGATGAACTTGATCTCGGCTTCGAGACGGCTCACCTCGGCGTTCGCCTCGTAAAGCCCGCCCTGCGCGCCCTGCATGGCGTCGCTTGCCGAGTAGTGAGCCACGCGCAGCGTTTCGAGCTGCGCTTCCACTTCGCGCAACTGCGCGGTATGGCGCTCCAGGTCGATCTGCGCCTGCTCGATCGCGCGTTGCTGACGTTGCTGCTCGCCCGCTGCCTCGTTCTTGCGCAAGAGCCACAGGAGGCGCTGCTTTTCCTCGCCCTCGGACTGCAGCTCGCGAAATTTTGTGGCAACGACCGCCTGACCCTCGAGCTTTTCGAGGTTGTTGGACAGCTCGCGCACGATGTCCTCGACGCGCGTGAGGTTCTCGCGCGTGTCGTGCAGACGGTTCTCGGTCTCGCGGCGGCGTTCCTTGTATTTCGAAACGCCCGCGGCTTCTTCGAGGAACACGCGCAGCTCTTCGGGCTTCGCCTCGATGATCCGCGCGATCATGCCCTGCCCGATGATCGCGTAGGCGCGCGGGCCGAGGCCCGTACCCAGGAAAATGTCCTGGATGTCGCGCCGGCGCGCCGGCAGGTTGTTGATGTAGTAGCTCGACGTGCCGTCGCGCGTGAGCACGCGCTTCACGGCGATCTCGGCATACTGGCCCCACTGCCCGGCGGCGCGGCCGTCCGCGTTGTCGAACACCAGTTCGACGCTCGCGCGGCTGCCGGGCTTGCGCGCGGTGGAACCGTTGAAGATGACGTCCTGCATCGACTCGCCGCGCAACTCGGACGCCCGGGATTCACCCAGCACCCAGCGCACCGCGTCGATGATGTTGGATTTCCCACAGCCGTTTGGCCCGACCACCCCGACGAGTTGGCCCGGAACCTGGAAATGCGTGGGATCGACGAATGATTTGAAGCCAGCGAGTTTAATCGAGGTCAGACGCACGGCGATATCGCTGTTTGAATAGTGGTGAACGGGACCGCCCGTGCCGTACGTCGCTTGCCGCCGCGCATCCGGTATCGATCGCGCGACGGCGGAGTGCGCACTGGGCAGCCGCCACGGCTCGCCGCACGAACGCGCATAGGCGCGTGCGGCCGGCGGGAATCAGCGGCAATCATACCATCGCACGCGCGCCATTCCGCGCGCGGGAAGGCCCTGGGCCCGTGCCGCCGCCTGCGTTGCCATTGCCGTTGCCGCCGCCGCCGTTGCCACCATTGCCATCGTCGCCGCCCGAGCCGTTGCTGTCGGCGTCGTCCGCGTCATCGGTACGGCTGGCGTCGGCGTGGGTCATGACGCTCGCATCGGCGCTCGCGTGCGCACCGCCCTTGCGCGCGTCCTGCGCCCGGTGCACCCAGCTCGACAGCAGGGAAGCTAGCACGATGCAGGCGCCGCCCGCCCATTCGCGCGGGCCCGGCGTCTCGCCGGCGAAGAGCCACGACGTGAGCGCCGTCACGACGATCTCGAACAGCATGATGATCGAGGCGCGGTTGGCCGGCACGCGGGCAAGCCCGTACTGGACGAGCATGTTGTTGCTGCCGAGCACGATGCCGAGCGCGAGCACGAGCAGCACGACGCGTGCGAGATGCTCGCCGGCCGGTGCGGCCGACATCGGCTCGAAACAGGAGGTCAGCAAGCCGAACAGCGCCGCGCCCGCGAAGATCACGGCGGTGCGCATCTCGGGCTTCATGTGCGGAAGCACGCGACTCGTCTTCACGACGAGAACGTTGCTCATCGCGAAACCCATGCCGCCGATGAGCCCCGCCCATTCGGCCGCGTTGGCCGGCAGCGGCACGCCGAGCCGCGGCGACCAGAGCATCAGCACCGCACCGAGCAGCGAAAGCGCCGCAAGCGCGCCGCCCGCCCAGTTCAGGCGCTCATGCAGGATGAAGTGCGCAAAGATCGCCGTCCACGCCGGGGTCAGATAAAAGAGCAGCAGCACGCGCATCACTTCGCCGTGGATCGCGCCCCACACGAAACCGACGTTGGTCACGCCCGCGGCGAGTCCGAGCATCGGCAGCACCCAGTGCCAGCGCACGGTCGCAAGCGAGCGCCAGCGCAGCACCAGCACGAAAAGACAGCCGGCCGCGCTCGTTGCAGCGCTCGAGGCCGTACCGGTGAGCCCGGCGGCCGCCAGCATGCGCAGTGGATACCAGACAAAACCCCATACGGACGCGCCAATCATGATGGCAAGCGTCGGCCAGGCGGCCCGCAAGCCCGTGCTCTGGCTCATTGCTCGCGCTTCCCTTGGCCCGGCCGCGCGTTCGCAGCGCCTGCGCTGTGGTTCGAAACGTCGTTCGAAAACTTCATGCTTTTCCTTTATTTCGTCGCCGGGCAAGCACCGGCGGCGCCAAGGCGGGATCCGGCCGGCGCCCGCACCAGCAGCGGCCCCACGCTATAATCGACCGGTTGCAGCCGCAAGGCCGCGCCGCGCATCCGTGTTTTTACGCCCAGCGCGGTGCAACCGGCTCGCCGGCCCGCTGTGGCCACCCGAATTCTGCGCGCCACGCCATCCGTCTTTCGCCCACGCCTGTCCAGCCCCAAGTGAATCCGCTACTCGACACCCTCCAGTCCTATCCCTTCGAAAAGCTGCGCGTGCTCTTCAAGGACGTCACGCCGAACGCCGGCCTGCGCCACATCAGCTTCGGGATCGGCGAGCCGAAACACCCCACGCCGGCGGTGATCCGCGACGCCATCGTCGCTTCGCTCGACGGCCTCTCGTCGTACCCGGCCACGGCGGGCACCCCGGCACTGCGCGAATCGATCGCGAACTGGGTGAAGGCGCGCTACGGGCTGCCGGCGATCGATGCGAACACGGAAATCCTGCCCGTCTCGGGCTCGCGCGAGGCGCTGTTCGCGCTCGCGCAGGCCGTGATCGACCCGACAGCGGGCGTGAAAGACCCGGCAAAGCGGGCGATCGTACTCTGCCCGAACCCTTTCTACCAGATCTACGAAGGCGCCGCGCTGCTCGGCGGCGGCGAGCCGTACTTCGTAAATAGCGATCCGGACCGCAACTTCGCCTGCGACTATTCGCAGGTTCCCGAAGAAGTCTGGGCGCGCACGCAACTGCTGTACGTGTGCTCGCCCGGCAATCCCACGGGTGCCGTGATCACGCTCGACGACTGGCGCGAGCTGTTCGCGCTCTCCGACCGCTACGGCTTCGTGATCGCCTCGGACGAGTGCTACTCGGAAATCTACTTCGACGAGGCCACGCCGCCGCTCGGCGGTCTCGAAGCGGCGCACAAGCTGGGCCGCGGCTTCGAGCGCCTCGTGATGCTGTCGAGCCTGTCGAAGCGCTCGAACGCGCCGGGCATGCGCTCGGGGTTCGTGGCCGGGGACGCCGCCATCCTCAAGCAGTTCCTGCTGTACCGCACCTATCACGGCGCGGCACTGTCGCCGGTCTGGCAATCCGCCAGCATCGCGGCCTGGGGCGACGAGGCGCACGTGCGCGAAAACCGCGCGAAATACGTGAAGAAGTTCTCGACCGTCACACCCATGCTCGCCGACGTGCTCGACGTGAAATTGCCCGACGCCGCGTTCTATCTCTGGGCCAACGTCGCGCGCACCGGCCTCACGGACACCGCGTTCGCCCAGCGTCTCTACGCCGACTATAATGTGACGGTTCTGCCCGGATCGTTCCTCGCGCGCGAGGCGCATGGCACGAATCCGGGTAAAGACTTCGTGCGCATGGCGCTCGTCGCCGACGTCGAGGAGTGCATCGAGGGCGCGCAGCGCATCGTCGAGTTCTGCCGCTCGCTCAAACCGTAAAGCCTTTTTCGTGCGCGCCGGGGTCCTGCACCTCGCGGCGCGCAACACCGCTTTCAACCATCAATCTCACGAAATCACCACCATGTCGCAACAACTTCAGCAGATCATCGACACCGCCTGGGAAAACCGCGCCGACTTCTCGCCCAAGTCGGCCCCGAACGACGTGCGCGAAGCCGTCGCCCACGTCATCGCCGAGCTGGACAAAGGCGCGCTGCGCTGCGCCGAGAAGAAGGACGGCGACTGGGTCGTCAACCAATGGGTGAAGAAGGCCGTGCTGCTGTCGTTCCGCCTGGAAGACAACGCACCGATGCCCGCCGGCGGCTACAGCCAGTTCTACGACAAGGTGCCCTCGAAGTTCGCCAACTACACGGCCGAAGACTTCGCCGCGGGCGGCTTCCGCGTGGTGCCGCCGGCCATCGCGCGCCGCGGCTCGTTCATCGCGAAGAACGTCGTGCTGATGCCGTCGTACACCAACATCGGCGCGTACGTCGATGAAGGCACGATGGTCGACACGTGGGCCACGGTCGGTTCGTGCGCGCAGATCGGCAAGAACGTGCACCTCTCGGGCGGCGTCGGCATCGGCGGCGTGCTGGAGCCGCTGCAGGCCAACCCGGTCATCATCGAAGACAACTGCTTCATCGGCGCGCGCTCGGAAGTCGTCGAAGGCGTGATCGTCGAAGAAAACTCGGTCATCTCGATGGGCGTGTACCTCGGCCAGTCGACCAAGATTTACGACCGCGAAACCGGTGAAGTCTCGTACGGCCGCATTCCGGCGGGCTCGGTCGTGGTCGCGGGCAACCTGCCCTCGAAGGACGGCTCGCACAGCCTCTACTGCGCCGTGATCGTCAAGAAGGTCGACGCCAAGACGCGCGCCAAGGTCGGCCTGAACGAGCTGCTGCGAGGCGACTGATGGCGAAGTCCGCCAAGACCGTTGTCTACGGCATTCCGAACTGCGACACCGTGAAGAAGGCGCGTGTGTGGCTCGAAGAGCACGGCGTCGAGTTCGAGTTTCACGACTTCAAGAAGGCGGGCGTCTCGAATGCGCTCGTCCAGGACTGGCTCAAGGACGTCTCGCTCGATCAGCTGATCAACAAGCGCGGCACGACCTGGCGCGGCCTGTCGGACGTGCACAAGGCCGAAGCCGACACGACCGCTGGAGCGATTGCGCTGATGATCCACAAGCCGTCGATCATCAAGCGGCCTGTCGTCGTGGTGAACGGCCGCGTGAAGACGCTCGGCTTTTCCGCCGACCAGTATGCGGAGCTGTTCGCTTGAGCGCCGCATGAGACCGGTGCGTCTGAACTGCTTTATGGCAGCTTGGGCGCACACGATCATGACAAGTTGTTGCCGGCCCCTGCTCCATCAGCGGCGCCGGCATTTTTATTGAAAGTGGTCTTTTTATGTCCGCCACCCTCGCCCTTACCGAAGCCCTGATCGCGCGCGCGTCCGTCACGCCCGACGACCAGCACTGCCAGCGCATCATGACCGAACGCCTTGGCGCGCTCGGCTTCGCGTGCGAAACGATCGAATCCAACGGCGTGACCAACCTGTGGGCCGTCAAACGCGGCACCGCGGGCGCGCAAGGTCCGCTGCTCGCCTTCGCGGGCCACACCGACGTCGTGCCCACCGGCCCCATCGAACAATGGAGCTCGCCGCCGTTCCAGCCCTCGCATCGCGACGGCGTTCTCTATGGCCGCGGCGCCGCCGACATGAAGACCTCGCTCGCGGCCTTCGTGGTGGCGAGCGAAGAGTTCGTGGCGGCGCATCCGCAGCATCGCGGCGCCATCGCATTTCTCATCACGAGCGACGAAGAAGGCCCGGCCACCGACGGCACCGTGAAGGTCGTCGAGGCGCTGCAGGCGCGCGGCGAGCGGATGGATTACTGCATCGTGGGCGAACCGACTTCGACGAATACGCTCGGCGACTGCGTGAAGAACGGCCGCCGCGGCTCGATGTCGGGCAAGCTCGTCGTGAAGGGTGTGCAGGGGCATATCGCCTATCCGCATCTCGCGAAGAACCCGGTGCATCTGCTGGCTCCCGCGCTCGCCGAACTCGTCGCCGAAAAATGGGACGACGGCAACGAGTACTTCCCGCCCACCACGTGGCAGGTGTCGAACATGCACAGCGGCACCGGCGCGAGCAACGTGATTCCGGGCCACGCCGATGTGATGTTCAACTTCCGCTTCTCGACCGCGAGCACGGTGGAGGGCCTGCAAAAGCGTGTTCACGCTATCCTCGACAAGCACGGCCTCGAGTACGACCTGCACTGGAGCGTGAGCGGCCTGCCCTTCCTCACGCCGCGCGGCGCACTCTCGAACGCGCTCGAAAAAGCGATCCACGACGAAACCGGCGTCACGACCGAGCTTTCGACCACGGGTGGTACATCCGACGGCCGCTTTATCGCGCGCATGTGCGAGCAAGTCGTGGAGTTCGGGCCGCCGAACGCCAGCATCCACAAGATCGATGAGCACATCGAAGTGAAATTCATCGATCCGCTCAAGAACGTGTACCGCCGCGTGCTCGAACAGCTGATCGCCTGACCGGCCAACAGAATACGCTCTGGAGTCCAGAACATGACCCATCCGCTAACCGCCACCTTCGCCACCGTGCGCGACCTGCTGCGCTACGGTGTCTCGCGCTTTTCGGCCGCGCAACTCGCGTTCGGCCACGGCTCGAACAACGCCTACGACGAAGCCGCGTACCTGATCCTGCACACGCTGCATTTGCCGCTCGACCTGCTCGACCCGTTTCTCGACGCGCGCCTCACGAGCGAGGAGATCGACAAGGTGCTCGCCGTGATCGAGCGCCGCGCGACCGACCGCGTCCCCGCCGCCTATATCACGCAGGAAGCGTGGATGCACGGCCTGCGCTTTTACGTGGATGAGCGCGTCATCGTGCCGCGCTCGTTCATTGGCGAGCTGCTCGCAGACGGCCTGCAGCCCTATGTGGAAGATCCCGAGCAGGTCACCGCGGTGCTGGAGTTGTGCACCGGCTCGGCGAGCCTTGCGATTCTCGCGGCGCACGCGTTTCCGAACGCCGACATCGATGCCGTCGATCTGTCCGCGCCCGCCCTCGAAGTCGCGCGGCGCAACGTGCACGAACACGATCTCGACGAGCGCATCGCCCTCTTCGAAGGCGACCTCTACGCGCCGCTGCCCGAGCGCCGCTACGACGTGATCATCACGAATCCGCCGTACGTCAACGCCGACTCGATGCAGGCGCTGCCGCCCGAGTACCGCCACGAGCCGGAAATGGCGCTCGCGGGCGGCGCGGACGGCATGGACATCGTGCGCCGCATCATCAAGGACGCACGCAACTGGCTCACCGACGACGGCGTGCTGGTGATCGAGATCGGCAACGAGCGCGAGAACGTGGAAGCGGCGTTCGGCGGCCTCGATCTCGTCTGGCTCTCGACGAGCGCCGGCGACGATCAGGTCTTCCTGATCCAGGCTTGCGACCTGCCGGTCTGATCGTCCTGCCCGTCGTATCCGCGCGAGCCGCGGCGCCCGTGCGCCGTGTCTCGCCGCGTGCAGGACCGGGACGATCGCCGTCGTCGCAGCGGGTTCGGTAAGATTGAGCCCTCCGGCCGTGCGCTTCCCGGCGCGGGCCGGTCCTGCGTCCGGCTGAAGGAGCGTCCCACGCATCTATGCGATTCGACTGGTCACACCTCGGCACGCTGCTCGCGATCATCCACCTGCTTGGACTGATCGCGGCGTGCCACGCCATCCTAAACACGCGCACCTCGCAAGGCGCGATTGCCTGGGCCGTCTCGCTCGCGACGATGCCCTACCTCACGCTCGTCCCGTATCTCTTTCTCGGCCGCAGCAAGTTCGCGGGCTATGCGGACGCGAGGCGCCTGCGCAATGAAACCTTGCGCTCGCGCGCCCACGCGCCCGACTGGGACAAGCTCGTCTCCGCGGGCGAATGGCCTGCCGACGAACTCGGCGTACGCGTGATCCGCACATTCGCGCGCCTGGGCGGCATGCCGCTCGTGCCGGGCAACGCCGTGCGCACGCTCGTGAATGGCGAAGCGACCTTCTCCGCCATCTTCGATGCGATCGAGCAAGCCCGGCACTACGTGATCGTGCAGTTCTTCATCGTGCGCGCCGATGCGCTCGGCGACATCCTCAAGGACCTGCTGCTCGACTGCACGAAACGCGGCGTACGCGTGTACTTCCTGTACGACAGCATCGGCTCGTTCGACCTGCCCGCCAGCTACGTGCACGAGTTGCAGGACGGCGGCGTGGAAGTGCACCCGTTCTCCACGAAGCGTCACTTCGTGAATCGCTTCCAGCTCAACTTCCGCAACCACCGCAAGATCGTCGTGGTGGACGGCCAGCATGCGTTCGTGGGCGGCCACAACGTGGGCATCGAATACCTGGGCGCGAATGCGCGCCTTTCACCGTGGCGCGACACGCATATCGAGTTGCGCGGACCGGCGGTCGCCAACGTGCAGTTCGCCTTCACCGAGGACTGGTACTGGGCCACCCAGCAGTTGCCCGGCTGCGAGCCGCCCACGGTCGTGCCGCGGGACGGCGACGACATGTACTGCCTTGTCTTGCCCACGGGGCCGGCGGACCGCCAGGAGACCTGCTCGCTCTTCTTCGTCGAGGCGATCAACGCCGCGAAAAAACGCCTGTGGATCACGACGCCCTACCTCGTGCCCGACGAAGCCGTGTTTTCGGCCCTACGCCTCGCAGCGCTGCGCGGCGTGGACGTGCGCATCATGATCCCGAGCCGGCGCGACCACTACGTGGTATTCGAGGCGTCGATGCTGTACGCCTTCGATGCGGTGCGCGCGGGCATCCGCATCTTTCGCTACAAGCCGGGCTTCTTGCACCAGAAGGTCGTGCTGATCGACGACGTGGCTGCGGCTATCGGCAGCGCGAATCTGGATAACCGGTCGTTTCGCCTGAACTTCGAGATCATGGTGCTGACCGTGCATCGCGGCTTCGCGTCCGAAGTCGAAGCGATGCTGCTGCGCGATTTCAACGAGGCATTCGAGATCGATCGCAGCGAGTATCGCGACGCGCCCGCGTGGCGCAAGATCACGATGCATCTCGCGCGGCTCTTCGCGCCGATTCTCTAGCGCGCCTGCGCCGCCAGGCTGCGCTCAGAGCTGCTTTTCGATGTCCGCTGCAATGGCCTCGGGCTTCGTCATGGGCGCATAGCGCTTCACCACATCGCCGTTGCGATCGACCAGAAACTTCGTGAAATTCCACTTGATGCCGCCGAGCCCGAGCAGCCCCGGCGCCTCGCCCGTGAGCCAGCGATACAGCGGATGCGCGTTCGCCCCTTTCACGTCGATCTTTTCGAACATCGGGAACGTAACCCCGAAGTTCTTTTCGCAGAAGCTGCCGATCTGCGCCGCGTCGCCGGGTTCCTGCTTGCCGAACTGGTTGCACGGAAAGCCGAGCACCGCGAGCCCGCGCGCAGCGTACTGGTCGTAGAGCGTTTGCAGGCCCGCATACTGCGGCGTGAATCCGCATTCGCTCGCGGTATTGACGATCAGGAGCACCTTGCCCGTATAGCGGTCGAGGCTCACCGGCTCGCCGCCGCCGAGCGGTTGCGCCGAAAACGAATAGATCGAAGTCATCTGGCTCTCCCGTGGAAAAGCGCCAGTCTACGTGAGAAAACGCACAATTAGCACTCGACCAGACGGCTAGCCGTTCGGCCAATGCCGGCCGAGGCACGCCACAGTTTAAAATAGCGCTTTCTTTCGTTTTCTTCCCGCCGGCGCCGTCGTGATCCGCTTCAACCAATTCAGTCTTGCCCGCGGCACCAAGCCGCTTTTCGAACAGACCTCGTTCACGCTGAACCCCGGCGAAAAAGTCGGTCTCATCGGCGCGAACGGCGCGGGCAAATCGACCCTGTTCGCCGTGCTGCGCGGCGAGCTGCACGCGGACGCCGGCGACTTCTCGCTGCCGCCGTCCTGGCGCATCGCGCACGTCGCGCAGGAAACCCCGGCGGTCGACCGCACCGCGCTCGACTACGCGCTGGACGGCGACGCCGCGCTGCGCGAAATCGAGGCCCGCATCGCCGCAGCCTCGGCGGCGCACGACGGCGCGGCCGAAGCCGAAGCGCACGGCGCCTTCGCCGACGCTGATGGCTACACCGCTCCCGCGCGAGCCGAAGCGCTGCTGCTCGGCCTCGGCTTCACGCTCGAGCAAACGCGCCAGCCGGTGGCGAGCTTCTCGGGCGGCTGGCGCATGCGCCTGAACCTCGCGCAGGCGCTCATGTGCCGCTCCGACCTGCTGCTGCTCGACGAGCCCACGAACCACCTGGATCTGGACGCGATCGTCTGGCTCGAAGACTGGCTGCACCGCTATCCCGGCACGCTCGTCGTGATCTCGCACGACCGCGAATTCCTCGACTCGATCTGCAACGTCACGCTGCATCTGGAGAACCAGCAGATCAAGCGCTACGGCGGCAATTACTCGCAGTTCGAAATCCTGCGCGCGCAACAACTGGCGCTCCAGCAAAGCGCGTATGAAAAGCAGCAGCGCACCGTCGCCCACCTGCAAAGCTTCATCGACCGCTTCAAGGCCAAGGCCACCAAGGCGCGCCAGGCGCAAAGCCGCGTGAAGGCGCTGGAAAAGATGGAGCTGATCGCACCGGCGCACGCCAGCTCGCCGTTCACGTTCGAATTCCGCACGCCCGACTCCGCGCCCAACCCCATGCTCGTGATGGAAGACGTGCGCTGCGGCTATCGGGCCGAGGACGGCCGCGAAACGCCGATCGTCGAGCGCGTCACGCTGTCGATCCAGAACGGCCAGCGCATCGGCCTGCTCGGTGCGAACGGCCAGGGCAAGTCCACGCTCATCAAGACACTCGCGGGCACGCTCGCAGCGCTCTCCGGCGAGCTGCGCACGGGCAAGGGCCTGCAAATCGGCTACTTCGCGCAGCACCAGCTCGAAACGCTGCGCCCGGACGACACGCCGCTCCAGCATCTCGCCCGTCTCGCGCCCGACACGCGCGAGCAGGAGCTGCGCGACTTCCTCGGCGGCTTCAACTTCCCTGGCGAGATGGCCACGGCGCCCATCGCGCCGTTCTCGGGCGGCGAGAAGGCGCGCCTCGCGCTCGCGCTCATCATCTGGCAAAAGCCCAACCTGCTGCTGCTCGACGAGCCGACCAACCACCTCGACCTCGAAACGCGCCATGCGCTGACCATGGCACTCGCGCAGTTCGAAGGCACGCTGATCCTCGTGTCGCACGACCGGCACTTGCTGCGCGCCACGACCGATCAATTCATGCTGGTGGCGAAGCACCGTCTGCAGCCGTTCGACGGCGACCTCGACGACTACCGCGACTGGCTGCTGCAACACGCGGCCGAGCAACGCGCGGCGCTCAAGGAGGCCGCTTCCGGCACGGCGGATGCGGCAAACGGCGCAAATGCTGCCGATGGCGTCAATCGCAAGGAGCAGCGTCGCCAGGAAGCGGAGCAGCGTCAGAAGGTTGCGCACCTGAAGAAGCCGTTACAGGCGAAAATCGGCAAGATCGAAAAAGAAATGGATACGCTCAATAGCGAAAAGAGCACGCTCGACGCTTTTGTCGCCGACCCGGCGAGCTACGAGCCTCAGCAGAAGAGCCGCCTGACCGATGCGATTCGCCGTCAGGCCGACGTCGCCTCGCGCCTCGAAACGCTCGAAGCCGAATGGCTCGATGCGCACGAGGAACTCGAGCAGCTCGGCTAAGGCTGCGTTTCGTTACCATCGCGCCGCTAACCGCGCTTTTCGCCAAGTCATTTCGCCAGGGAGCCACGAGTGTCGTCACCCGCCGCATTGCAGGGCCTTCGCGTACTGGATCTGACCCGCCTTCTGCCCGGGCCCGTGGCCACCTTGCGGCTCGCGGAAATGGGCGCCGATGTCCTGAAAATCGAGCCGCCCGGTGCGGGCGACGCGGCGCGCGTGATGATGCAAAGCGCGGTGGACGAAGTGGCCGCGCGCCCCGGTGCGTTCTATCGGCTCGTCAATCGCGGCAAGCGCGAAACGCGGGTCGATTTGAAGACCGAGAGCGGCCGCTCGGTGTTGTTCGCGCTCGCGCGCGACGCCGACGTGCTCGTCGAGAGTTTCCGGCCCGGTGTGATGGACCGCCTCGGCGTGGGTTACGAGGCCTTGCGCAAGATCAATCCGAAACTCGTCTACTGTGCGATCACGGGCTACGGTACGACCGGGCCGTTCGCCGGCCATCCGGGCCACGACATCAACTATGTCGCCTATTCGGGCGTGCTCGACCAATTGGCTACGCGCGACGGCGTGCCAGTGCTGCCCAATTTTCAGATCGCCGACCTGCTTGGCGGCGCACTCAGTGCGGTCACACAGATTCTCGCGGCGCTCTGGCATGTGGCGCGCGGTGGCGAGGGCCGTTTCGTCGATGTTTCGATGGCGCACGCGAGCTACGCGCACAACGTGGTCGCCCAGGTTGCGCTCGCCAACGACGACGCCGCGGCGCTGCAGCCGGGCGGCGGTCTGCTCAACGGCGGCGTGCCCTGCTACAACCTCTATCGCACGCAAGACGGGCGGTGGCTCGCCGTCGGCGCGCTCGAACTGAAGTTCTGGCAGACGCTGTGCCACGCCCTTGGCCGCGACGACTGGGCCGAGCGTCACTGGAGTCTCGGTCAGGCGATCGGCGGCGCGGATGCCGCCGCGCTCACGCGCGAGTTGGCGGCCATCATCGAGTCGGAGTCGCTGCAAACCTGGATCGACCGTCTCGAGGCGATCGACACCTGTGTTTCGCCCGTCCTCACGCCAGGCGAGGCTTCGCGCCATCCCCTCTTCAACGCCGAAGTGCTGCAAGCCATGATGGACGAAATGGCGGCGCGGCAAACGCAGCATCCCGCGCCCGGTATGCAGGCGGCGCCTTTTCAGCCAGGCGGTCAGCCGCAAGGCACGCATGCCGCTCAACCTGCCCGGCCGATCCAACCCGCCCAACCCGGCCAGGGTGCCGACACACCGGGTGCGCCTGGCGGCAAAAAACCCTTCACCTACGGACCCTGGGGCTAGCGCGCGGCGTATGCCGCATGACCGGTGAGCACAATGAAAAATGGGCGCTTTGCAGCGCCCATTTTTTGTTTAGCGGCGCGGCAGTGTTTGCCGCGGCGACCGCTCGTCGTCGTACATGACGTACTTGCGGCCTTCCACGTGGTGCGCAATGGTGCTGCGCACTTCGGCCGCCGTCACGTCTTCCGCCACGACGCGGCGCGAAATGCGCCCGTCGCCATCGATCCACTCGACGATGCGGCACGTGCTGCCCCAAGGTTGCATGAGCGGCTCTGACACCCGGCAGCCGCGCACGACGATCGAACGACCGCCGAAGGACGTATCAGTCTGTTTCAAGTCGCTATCCTTTCCGCTCGACACGGGTTGAACACCGCGCCAAGGATAGGGAAATCGCAGTCTGAAATGGTTACAGCCGGAACCAGGGTTGTTACTAATCATTACGCGCCAGTACAGGCCATTTGCACGGCCGCGGCGCGCTCAATCCAGCTCGCGTATCCGGTCGATCGCTTCCTCGAGGCGCTCCACCGCAATCACCTGTAAACCTTCGATCGGCTGTTTCGGCGCATTGGCGCGGGGAATCAGCGCGCATGAAAAACCGAGCTTCGCCGCTTCCTTCAGACGATCCTGGCCGCGCGGCGAGGGTCGGATCTCGCCCGCGAGGCCGACTTCGCCAAAAACGATCAGACCCTTGGGCAACGCCTTGTTACGCATCGAAGAGTGAATGGCGAGCAGCACGGCGAGATCCGCGGCCGGCTCCGTGATCTTCACGCCGCCCACGGCGTTGAGGAACACATCCTGATCGAAGCACGCGATGCCGGCATGGCGATGCAGCACCGCCAGCAGCATGGCAAGCCGGTTTTGTTCGAGGCCGACGGCGAGGCGCCGCGGATTCGGCACGTGCGCCGTGTCGACGAGCGCCTGCACCTCGACGAGCAGCGGCCGCGAGCCTTCCTGGGTCACGAGCACGCAGGAGCCCGGCACGCTCTGCTCGTGCTGCGAGAGAAACAGCGCCGAGGGATTCGCGACGCCGCGCAGGCCCTTCTCGGTCATCGCGAACACGCCCAGTTCGTTGACCGCGCCAAAGCGGTTCTTGAACGCGCGCACCAGCCGGAACGACGAATGCGTATCGCCTTCGAAATACAGCACGGTGTCGACGATGTGCTCCAGCACCCGCGGGCCCGCGAGGTTGCCCTCCTTCGTCACGTGGCCAACCATGATGATCGCCGTGCCCGACTGCTTGGCGATGCGCGTGAGCTGCGCCGCGCACTCGCGCACCTGCGCAACCGAGCCGGGCGCGGAAGTCAGCGCTTCGGAATAGATCGTCTGGATCGAATCGATGACCGCGACGTCGGGCTTCTCAGCTTCGATCGTCGCCTGGATCTTTTCGAGCTGGATCTCGGCGAGCAACTGCAGCTCGCTCGCCATGGAGCCCGGATCGAGCAGCGCCAATCGTTGCGCGCGCAACGCGATCTGCGCCGCCGATTCCTCACCGCTTACATATAGCGCGCGACGCTCGGCCGCGATCTGCGCGAGCGACTGCAAGAGCAGCGTCGATTTGCCGATGCCGGGGTCGCCGCCGATCAGCACCACGCCGCCCGCGACGAGGCCGCCGCCCAGCACGCGGTCGAACTCGCCCACGCCGGTCGTGAAGCGCGGCACGTCGGACGCCTCGATATCGGCAAGACGCCGCACCGGGGCGCTCTTCGCGAGCGACTGGAAGCGGTGACTGCTCGCCGTTTCGGCAACGCCTTCCACGAGCGTGTTCCACGCGCCGCACGCGGGGCACTGGCCCTGCCACTTGGGCGCCTGCCCGCCGCATTCGGTACACGTATACAGTGTCTTGACCTTCGCCATGCTCTTTGCCATGGCGTTATTCGGCCCGCACGGGAACACGCGGCGCAACGGCGCACATCAGCTCGTAGCCGATCGTGCCGCACGCTTTCGCGACGTCGTCGATCGGCAGATTGTTGCCCCACAGTTCCACGCGCGCGCCGACGCCCGCGCTGTGCACAGGCGTGAGATCGACAGTGAGCATGTCCATGGAGACGCGGCCCACCACATGCGTGAGCACGCCGTCGACGATCACGGGCGTGCCTTCGGGCGCGACGCGCGGATAGCCGTCGGCATAACCGCACGCCACCACGCCGATGCGCATGGGCTTGCGCGCCGTGAAGATCGAGCCGTAGCCAACGGTCTGCCCTTCAGCCACATGCTGTGTGGCGATGAGTTCAGACGCGAGCGTCATGGCCGGCTGCAAGCCTGTGCCTTCGAGCGCCGATGAGAAGCCCGAAGGCGAAGCGCCATAAAGAATGATGCCGGGACGCACCCAGTCGAAGTGCGTCGAAGGATGCCAGAGCGTGGCGGCGGAATTGGCGAGGCTGCGCGCGCCGGCAATGCCTTGCGCGCCGCGTTCGAACGTTTCCATCTGCTCGCCGACGCCGCGCGGCGTGTCGGCGTCCGCGAAGTGCGTCATCAGCGTGATCTGGCCGATACCGGCACAGGCACGTGCACGCTCCCATGCGGCGCGGTACTTCTCCGGCGTGTAGCCGAGCCGGTTCATGCCGCTATTCATTTTGAGCTGGACGTTGACCGGCTTCGAGAGACGCGCCATTTCGAGCATGCGCATCTGCTCATCGCTATGCACGACGGTCGTGAGGCTGTAGCGGTCGATCACGTCGATGTCGGTCGGCCGGAAAAAGCCTTCGAGCAGCAGGATCGGACCCGCCCAGCCGAGTTCGCGCAGCTTCACGGCCTCCTCGAGGTCGAGCAGGCCGAAACCGTCGGTTGCGCGCAGGCCGGGGAACGCGCGCGCAAGCCCGTGCCCGTAGGCGTTGGCCTTCACCACGGCCCAGATTTTCGACTTTGGCGCGTACTTGCGGACGACGGCGAGGTTATTGGCGAGTGCGGCGGTGTGAATCGTTGCTGAGAGGGGGCGCGGCATGGGAGATTTTTTCGCAAAGACGCTTTCGAATCAGGAGCTTACAGGGTGTTTTCAGCGCCCCGCAGGCCCGCCTGACGGGCGCTCAAGGATTGTGCTAGTCCGAATACACCTATTTTCGTGATATAAAGCCCTGCGCACAACCCATTTCGAACGTAATAAGCCCGGATGCCTCCCACCCGTCCGGGGCGGACGGACCGCAGCGAGGAAAGCATCGCATCAGATGAAAAAAGGCTTTTACACCATCATGGCCGCGCAGTTTTTTTCGTCGTTGGCCGACAATGCGCTCCTCATCGCTGCAATTGCACTGCTGAAAGATCTCCACGCCCCGAACTGGATGACGCCGCTGCTCAAGCTGTTCTTCGTCCTCTCCTACGTCGTTCTTGCCGCCTTCGTCGGCGCCTTCGCAGATTCCCGCCCCAAGGGCCGCGTGATGTTCATCACGAACACGATCAAGGTCGTGGGGTGCGCCATGATGCTGGCAGGCACCCATCCTTTGCTCGCCTATGGCGTAGTGGGTTTCGGCGCGGCGGCTTATTCGCCCGCCAAGTATGGCATCCTGACAGAACTGCTGCCGCCTGAGCGCCTCGTCGCCGCGAACGGCTGGATCGAGGGCACGACAGTCGGCTCGATCATCCTCGGTACCGTGCTCGGCGGCGCATTGATCAGCCCCCACATCGCCTCGCATGTGCTGCGCCATACGCCCGCCGCGATCAGCACACCCGCGGAAGCCGCGATGGTCGTCATCATGGTGATTTACGTGATCGCCGCCCTCTTCAATCTGCGCATTCCCGACACCGGCGCGCGCTATCCGCGCCAGCAGCATGGTGTCATCCGCCTCATCACCGATTTCGCCGACTGCTTCAACACGCTCTGGCGCGACAAGCTCGGCCAGATCTCGCTCGCGGTCACGACGCTCTTCTGGGGTGCGGGCGCGACGCTGCAATTCATCGTGCTCAAGTGGGCCGAAGTCTCGCTCGGCATGTCACTCTCCGAAGGCGCGGTGCTCCAGGCCGTGGTGGCCGTGGGCGTGGCGGCCGGCGCCATGATCGCGGCCGCGCGCGTGCCGCTCAAGAAGTCGCTCTCGGTGCTGCCGGTCGGCATCATCATGGGTCTTGCGGTCATGCTCATGGCGTTCTACACGCGCCATCTCTTTCCGCCGCATTGGGGGCTGCATATCGGCCACATGCGCGTTCCCGGCTACCTGATTTTTGCGTACATCTTCCTCATGGTCGTGGGCGGCCTTTCAGGCTTCTTCGTCGTGCCGATGAACGCGCTGCTCCAGCACCGCGGCCACGTGCTGCTCTCCGCCGGCCACTCCATCGCCGTGCAGAACTTCAACGAGAACCTCTCGGTGCTCGTGATGCTGTGCCTCTACGCCGTGCTCGTCTGGCTCGACGTGCCGGTGACCATCGTGATCGTGCTGTTCGGCACGTTCGTCTGCCTGATGATGTGGCTCGTGATGCGCCGCCACCAGGCGAATCAACGCTCATTCGACTCGGTCGCGCTGATCGGCGAAAATCACAGGCATTGATGGGCGTGCCTGTGCGCACATAATCCGGCCGCCACGTCTGCTGAATCGATCCTTTCCTGCGCACGCGCGGCACGTCTTGTCGACCCGGCCGCGCGCGACGCGCATCTGACGCTGCCATGACTTCACCGATTTTCAACGTTCTCACGATCGCCGGCTCCGACTCGGGCGGCGGTGCGGGCATTCAGGCCGACCTCAAGGCGTTCTCCGCGCTCGGCGCGTACGGCGCGAGCGTCATCACGGCGCTCACCGCGCAGAACACGCGCGGCGTCACCGCGATCCACGCGCCTGACGCGGCTTTCGTCACCGCGCAACTCGACGCCGTGTTCGACGACATCCGTATCGACGCCGTCAAGATCGGCATGCTCGCCAACGCGCAGATCGTGCGCGCCGTCGCCGACGCGCTGCGCCGCCATCAGCCGCTGCGTGTCGTGCTCGACACCGTGATGATCTCGAAGAGCAATCACGCCCTGCTCGCGCCCGAAGCCGTCGCTGCGCTGCGCGAGGAACTGCTGCCGCTAGCGGGTGTCGTCACACCGAATTTGCCGGAAGCCGCGGCGCTACTCGGCGTGCCGCCCGCCGCAGACGAGGCCGCGATGGTCGAGCAAGGCGAAGCGCTGCGCGCGCTCGGTGCGCAGGCTGTTCTGATGAAAGGCGGGCATCTGGGCAGCGCGGACAGCCCCGACTGGCTCATCGAAGCCGGCGGCTCGCTGCGCCTGGGCGGCCCACGCGTGCCGGTCACGAATACGCACGGCACGGGCTGTACCCTTTCTTCCGCGATTGCCGCATTGTGGCCGCAGCGCGGGGCGCTCGCCCCGGCCGTCGGCGAAGCCAAGCAGTATCTGACGGCGGCGCTCGAAGCCAGTGATCGGCTCGACGTCGGTCATGGCGTCGGACCCGTGCATCACTTCTGGCGCTGGTGGTGAGCGTGCTCTCGCGCGCCTATTGACGTGCAAATGCCGCGGCGCGCGCAGGCCAGTCGTCGGGAACGATGAAGCCGCGCGACTGTTCGCGGTAGCCGCCTGCGCTGTCGGCCGTGAATGCCGCGACCAGCACGGGGTCGTCTGGTCGGGCTAGCGCGTCGACTAGCGCATTGGGATCGATCGAGGGTGCAGCCGCCAGCCTGCGCGGCGCGAGCCACGCGAGCCGCGGTAACACGCTCCAGCCACCGGCCGCCTGTTGCGCGGCGAAGGCCGGCCAGTCCGAGCGCGTCACCCACCAGCCGCGCCCATGATCTGCGGCCAGCTCGGGGGCATCTTCCACTCGTGACGGCGCCGCCTCTCCGGCCCGGTAGAAAAGCCAGCCTTTCACGAACATCTGCGCGAGCCACTGGCCTTCGTAACCCAGCGAGGCGAATTCTTCGCGCGCGCTCAAACGCAGTTGACGGTCGCGCAGATGCGTGAGTTTCAGATCGAAGCGATCGCGCAAATTCGGCCCGACGAATTCGGCGAGCGATGCACGTGCGTCATCGCCCGGCCCTGCGTGCAGGTAGCACTTCACCGCCAGTTCCCAATGCAGGCGCTCTCCGGCGCGCGTGCGCACGAGAAAATCACATTCGCCGAGCGTGAGGCCCGCACGCCGCACCGGCACATTCTGAGCGACGAGCTGTGCCGCAGGGCCGTTCGCGAGAAACCATCCCAGCAAATTTTCGGCATAGCGGCCGAGGCGATGCGTCGGCGCGGCCATGAGCGCTTCATGCAGCCGCGCAGGATCACGATCGAGTTGCGCGAGCCAATCGCGCGTGGCGCGCGCTTCGTCGGCATCGGCGCACCATTGCGCCAATGGCGCGAGCGGTGGTTGCGCACGCAACAGATCGGCGCTGTAGAGCAGCCACGCGAGATCGCGCACGGCTGGATCGGCGAAACGATCGAATACGTCGTGGTTCATGCAAGTACCGGGCACGCGCTCTGATCCGGCATCAGCTTGCGGCCCGCCGTCGCCCCCGGCACATTTGGCGCCGGATACGTGCGCGGGCCGCGCGGCGTTCATCGCTCGCCGCCGGAGGCCGCACGCCAGGTGTCGCGAGCGAGACAGAGGTCGGTCCAGGCCTTCGCCTTGTCGTGCAGGCTGCGCAGCAAATAAGCGGGGTGATAGGTGACGATGACGGGCACGCCCTCGTACTCGTGGACGCGTCCGCGCAGCGATGCGATGCTGCCATCGGTCTTGAGCAGGCTCTGAGCCGCGAAACGCCCGAGCGCGACGATGATCTTCGGCTTCACGAGCGCCACCTGACGCTGCAGATACGGCTCGCAGCGCGCGACCTCGTCGGGCTCCGGATTGCGGTTGCCAGGCGGCCGGCACTTGATGACGTTCGCGATATAGACGTTCTCGCCACGGGCGAGCGAGAGCGCGCGCAGCATGTTGTCGAGCAGCTTGCCGGCCTGGCCGACGAAGGGCTCGCCCTGGCGGTCTTCGTTCTCGCCGGGCGCCTCGCCGATCAACATCCAGTCGGCCTCGCGATCCCCCACGCCGAACACGGTGTTGGTGCGCTTCTCGCATAGACGGCAGCGCGTGCACGAGGCCACGCGTTCGGCGAGCGCGTCCCAGTCGAGCGTCGCGACATCGTTGCGCGGTGCGCCGCCAGCCTCGGCCGGCTCGGCATCGTGTGGCGGCACCGGCTGAGCCACCGAGTCGAACCACGCGAAATCTTCGTCGGTGAGGGGCGGCGGTTCGTCGGATGAATGCGAAGCGGGCTTCGACGGCGAAGCGGCACGCGCGACGGGCTGCGGCGGTTGCGAGTGCTCCGCGGCTGCCGGTTGTGCTTCATGTGGCTGCGGCGCAGCGACCGGACGCGTCGATTGCACGACCGCGACCACCGACACCACCGGCGCTTCGGCTTCGGCTTCGGCTTCGGCGAGCGTCACCGCGGACGACGGCGCAACGGCCTCATCTTCGCGAGCCGCTTCGAGCGGCGCTGCGCCTCGCGCGGCTTTGCGCACCCAGCGCGGTGCGAGCCCAAGCTCCTCCAGCGCGATCTCATCGAGCGACATCCGCGCCCTCCCCTGCAAAAGAAAAACGCATCACGAGTGCGTCCTCGCGGCTGTGATGCCGGGCCGGATAGTAGTTCTTGCGACGGCCGATCGTGACGAAGCCGAACTGTTCGTAGAGCCGGATTGCCCGGTGATTCGAAGGCCGAACTTCGAGCAGCAAGCCTTCGAGACCCTGCGTGCGCGCAATACGCACCGCCTCGCGCAGCATGGCGAGCCCCGCGCCCGCCCCCTGCGCCTGAGGCGCGACACACAGATTCAGCAGATGCATCTCGTCGACCACGGGCATCAGCACGCAATAGCCGATCAGCGTGCCGGTGACGTGGCGCATGCACAGCCCGTAGTAGCCGTTGCGCAGCGAGTCCTCGAAGTTGCCGCGCGACCACGGAAACTCATAAGCGGAACGCTCGACGATTGCGACTTCGTCCAGGTCGCTTTCGGTCATCGGCGACAGGTAGCGGTCGGTCATGAGCACGCCGCTCATTGCGCGCCCTCTCCGCCTGCGCCACCGTGAGCGGCGGCCTTCGCGGCCAGGCGCTCGGCCGTGGTCTGCGCGACCTTGTTGCGCACGTATTCGGGCGCGGCCTGGTCGGCGGGTTGGGTGCGGCCCGCGCGGTACGCGCGCAACGCCGCGTGCGCCAGCGGCAGCGCATGTGGGAGCGCCTCGGCGTCGATCGTGCGCGCGGTGGCGGCGGCCGTCAGGCGCGCGCCAAACGCGGCGGCGGCGTTGCCCGCCAGCGTGAACGGTGTATCGGGCGCGGCGATATGCTCGGGCGAATCGAGCGATGCGGCCTGCAGCGTGCGCCAGTCGCCGGCTGCGGCATCCCACTCGTAGTCGGCCCAGTAGGCTTCGTCCATGCGCGCGTCGAGCGCGGCCAGCACGCGGGTCGCGGCGGGATCGCGCAGCCGCGCGCTCTCGGCGCACACGAGCAGCGTGCCGACCGGCACCACCGGGATATCGAGGCCGAACGCGAGGCCCTGGGCCACGCCCGTCGCCGTGCGCAGCCCCGTGAAGGAGCCCGGGCCCGCGCCGAATGCAATCGCGTCGCAGTCGGCGAGCGTGAGGCCGGCTTCGTCGAACAATTCGCCAATGGCGGGCAGCAGCCGCGTGCTGGAGACGGCGCCCGTGGCTTCGTGGCGAACCCAGACGCTGACTTCGGAGCGCGATGCGGGGGTGGTCTCGCCGCCAGTGGAGGGAGAACGATCTGCGCCGCCAGGGGCGACGCAAAGCAGCGCGACCGAGCAATATTCGGTCGAAGTATCGAGGGCAAGCAGCACGGTTTCGGTCATGAGCGCTATTGTAATGCCCCGCCCCTCCCGCGGGCCCACGGCTCTCGCCAACTGGCGGATGCGCGGGCTTCATGGCCGCTTTGGGCTCATCCGTGCCCGGCGCAAATGGAGGAATCGCTCCAGCTTTTCCGCGGTTTGCGCTGCTACCATCGGCGCGCTGACCTGAACCACTATGCGGAGGAAACAACGATGAGCGACGTGAACACCCAGTTCGCCCAAGCCCAGCAAGACGTGCAGCAGCTGCCGGAGCGTCCCGGCAATCTGACGCTGCTGCGCCTCTATGCACTCTTCAAGCAGGCCACCGAAGGCGACGTGCACGGCGACAAGCCCGGCTTCACCGATATCGTCGGCAAGTACAAGTACAAGTACGAAGCGTGGGCCGCGCTGCAAGGCACCACGCAGGAAACGGCGAGGCAGCAATACGTCGAACTCGTCGAATCGCTCAAGAGCGGCGCCACGAGCTGAACCCGCGCAACTGACAAGGCGCGCGTGACGCGTTGAGGCGCCCCGCCCACTGCGTCACCCTGCCGCACCCGTGCCCTCGCGGTGCGTCGCTCTGGCGCGCCGCAACAAAACGAGATATACTGCGTGCTGCGTTGCGCTCCGGTCGCTCGTTCGATCAGCACAACGCCACGTAGCGTTAAGCTCCAATCCAGTTTAGAACCTGTCCCCCCCTGCCATGGCCCTGTTTTTCGGGCCGTCAATATCAGGCTGGCGGCTGGCCAATCCCGGCCTGAGCCGCACCCAAAACAGCTTCTAACGAAAAATCCGCCATTGTGGGCGGATTGCCCCCGTTTTTCGATTTGTTCGCAAAATCCGACTACTTGGGTATGCCGATTGGCGCCGACGTTCTATTTCCTGTGTAACAAGGATTTTCATGACTTCGAGCAATACCCAAAGCCCCCTGGACGCAATCGCCGATCAGGCCCTCGGTCATTCCGCCGCCGCCGACGCTTCCGTTGAAGCCCCCGCGCAGGCCGGCGATGCTACCGACGGTGCGGCGTTCGCGGCACTCGGTCTGTCGCCGGAGATCGTCTCCGCGCTGATCGCAGCGGGCTACAAGGCTCCGACGCCGGTGCAGGAACGCGCCATTCCTGTCGCCATCGCCGGCCGTGACCTGCTGGTCTCGAGCCCGACCGGTTCGGGCAAAACCGCAGCGTTCATGCTGCCCGCCATCGAGCGCTTCGCGCAGCTCCAGAAGGCCCAGGCCGCGCAGCCGCGCGAGCCGCGCCCGCAAGGCGCAAACGGCCAGCAAGCTGATCGCCGCCAACGCCGTCCGCAACCCGTGGCACGCCCCGGTCTCCTCGTCCTCACGCCTACGCGTGAACTCGCGATGCAGGTGACCACGGCTGCTTCGACGTACGGCAAGCACCTGCGCCGCCTGCGCACGGTCAGCATTCTCGGCGGCGTGGCTTACGGCCAGCAGCTGATGCTGCTCGCGAAGAACCCCGAGATTCTCGTGGCGACCCCGGGCCGTCTGCTCGATCACCTCGAGCGCGGCCGCATCGACCTGTCCGAACTCAAGATGCTCGTGCTCGACGAAGCCGACCGCATGCTCGACATGGGCTTCATCGACGACATCGACACGATCGTCGCCGCCACGCCCGAAACGCGTCAGACGATGCTGTTCTCGGCCACGCTCGACGGCAAGATCGCTTCGATCACTGGCCGCCTGCTGAAGGACCCGGAGCGTATCGAGATCGTGCGCAAGGTCGAAGCGAACTCGAACATCGCGCAGACCGTGCACTACGTCGACGACCGCGATCACAAGGATCGTCTGCTCGACCACCTGCTGCGTGACGAAAGCCTCGACCAGGCCGTCGTGTTCACGGCCACCAAGATGGACGCCGACCAGCTCGCCGGCAAGCTCGCCGACGCCGGCTTCGAAAGCGCCGCGCTGCACGGCGACCTGCCGCAAGGCGCGCGTAACCGCACGATCCGTGCGCTGCGCGAGCGTCGTGTGCGCGTGCTCGTCGCGACGGACGTCGCGGCACGCGGTATCGACATCCCCGGCATCACGCACGTGTTCAACTACGACCTGCCGAAGTTCGCTGAAGACTACGTGCACCGTATCGGCCGTACCGGCCGTGCAGGCCGCTCGGGCACGGCAGTGAGCCTCGTGCATCACGCCGAACAAGGCGCGCTCAAGCGTATCGAGCGCTTCGTGCGCTCGCCGCTGCCGGTGAACGTCGTGGAAGGCTTCGAGCCGCGCAAGGCGCCGCCGGCCAACCGTGGCTTTGGCGGCCGCGGCCGTCCGGGTGGCGGCAATGGCGGTGGCCGTCGCTTCGGCAACGGTAACGGCAAGCCCGGTGGCTACGGCGCCCGTGGCGGCAACGGCGGCAACGGCGGCGATCGCAACGGCAACAGCTGGGGCAACAAGCCGGAAGGCTCGCGCGGCGGCTACGGTGCCCGCGAAGGCGGCTACAACTCGGGTTCGCGTGAAGGCGGCTTCGGCGGCGGCAACCGCGGCGGCGAAGGCAACCGCGGCGGCTACGGCCAGCAACGCGAAGGCTACGGCCGCTCGCGCGAAGGCGGTGGCGGTTACGGCGCGCGCCGTAACGACGGCCCGCGTGGCGCACGTCGCGACAGCTAAATACGTTCAAAACGGCGCGCGGCGCGGCTTTCGAGCCGCCCCGCCGCTGCAGCGAAATACCCAGGACCGGTGCTCAGGCACCGGTCTTTTTTTATCTCCGCGCAGATTTCACAATACGAAAAATTTTTTTGCTTCGTAAAAAATCGTGCTGCGTGGCACAAAGGGACCAATTGCAAGATGGAAAATAGCGTTTCACATCTCAAAACAAATTGCATAACACATTGATTTTATTTAAATAAAAAACCTGGAAAAAGCCCATTGCTCGCCTGTTGCCGGTCGATCGATTTGCCTAGACTCTTATATAAGAGTTCGCGAAACGAAACGCTCAAACGCAAAACCCGGCGCTTTCGTTTCGAGACATCCATCGGTTCAGCGGTTTCGTTTCAGCGATCCACTTATCAGGCAAACGAAGGAGCACACCATGTCGACCCGTCAACAGCAAGCTCAGCAACTCCAACAGCAATGGGAAACCGATCCGCGCTGGGAGGGCATCAAGCGCAACTACACCGCTGACGACGTGGTGCGCCTGCGCGGCTCGATCCAGCCGGAGCACACGCTCGCGAAGCACGGCGCAGAAAAGCTCTGGAAAGGCGTGAACACCGAGCCGTTCATCAACGCACTGGGCGCGCTCACGGGCAATCAGGCCATGCAGCAAGTGAAGGCCGGTCTCAAAGCGATCTATCTCTCGGGCTGGCAGGTCGCGGGCGACGCCAACCTCGCCGGCGAAATGTACCCGGACCAGTCGCTCTACCCGGCCAACTCGGTGCCGCAGGTCGTCAAGCGCATCAACAACACGCTCACGCGCGCCGACCAGATCCAGTGGTCCGAAGGCAAGAACCCCGGCGACGAAGGCTATGTCGATTACTTCCAGCCGATCGTGGCCGACGCTGAAGCCGGCTTCGGCGGCGTGCTCAACGCGTTCGAACTGATGAAGGCGATGATCGAAGCGGGCGCCGCAGGCGTGCACTTCGAAGACCAGCTCGCCTCGGTGAAGAAGTGCGGCCACATGGGCGGCAAGGTGCTGGTGCCGACGCGCGAGAACATCGCGAAGCTCACGGCCGCGCGACTGGCCGCCGACGTCTGCGGCGTGCCGACCGTGCTGCTCGCCCGTACGGACGCGGAAGCCGCCGACCTCGTGACCTCGGACATCGACGACAACGACCGCCCGTTCCTCACCGGCGAGCGCACCGTGGAAGGCTTCTTCCGTACGAAGAACGGCCTGGAGCAGGCCATCTCGCGCGGTCTCGCCTACGCGCCGTACGCCGACATGATCTGGTGCGAAACGGGCAAGCCGGATCTGGAGTTCGCGAAGAAGTTCGCGGAAGCAATCCACAAGCAGTTCCCGGGCAAGCTGCTCTCGTACAACTGCTCGCCATCGTTCAACTGGAAGAAGAACCTCGACGACGCGACGATCGCCAGGTTCCAGCGCGAGCTGGGCGCGATGGGCTACAAGTTCCAGTTCATCACGCTCGCAGGCTTCCACTCGCTCAACTACTCGATGTTCAACCTCGCGCACGGCTATGCACGCCAGAACATGAGCGCGTTCGTGGAACTCCAGCAGGCCGAGTTCGCCGCCGCCGAGAAGGGCTTCACCGCCGTGAAGCACCAGCGCGAAGTGGGCACCGGTTACTTCGACGCCGTGACGCAGACGGTCGAGCGCGAAGCCTCCACCACGGCGCTGCACGGTTCGACGGAAGACGAACAGTTCTTCGACAAGAAGGTGGCGTAAGACCACCGGCAGCAACGGCGGCGCGAGCCGTCGCGCTCGAACAGGCAGCCGGCACGCGTACCTTGGCGGGGCGCGCCGGCCGCCTGCCGGCGCGGCACGAGCGCATGCCGCAGGACGTTCAGGGAGGAAGCGGTAGAGGACACAGGCCGCGCGTGCTGGACAGAATCCGGCCCGTGGCTCGCCCAGCCAACGCACCGGGCGGGCATGGCCTTGTGCTTCATCGCAAATCCGCAGGAAAGCGCCCGCCTCGATCGCCGCGTGTCACCCTGGCGCGCGAGGGGCTAGCGATACACGATCACCGGAATTTTCGTATGGGTAAGCACGCGCTGCGTCTCGCTGCCGATCAGCAGGCTGCCGAGCCCGCGACGCCCGTGCGAGGCCATGAAGATGACATCGCAGCCGCCCGACTCGGCGGCTTCGATGATGCCGAGATACGGCGATGGATGCACGCTCGTCCGGCTGTCGCAGACCACGCCAGCGCTGCGCGCCGCCGCCTCGATTTCGTCCAGATGCACTCGCGCCTCTCGCTCACTGCGCGTCTGGAAGTCGCCGGGCGGCTCGATCACCACATCGGCGTAAGGCGAGTACGGATATTGCGGCAGGCATGCGTAGGCCGTGACGCGCGCGCCCACTGTGCGCGCGAGATCGATCGCGCCGTTGATCGCTTTCTTCGACAGTTCCGAGCCGTCCGTCGGAACGAGGATGTGCTTGAACATGGCGCCCTCCGTGGTCTATCGGATTACGGGCAAGGCTAGGATCAAAGTCAAGGTTCGAAACGCGGGGCAAAGACTCAGCAGGCGTCTCGCGCGGGCGAGCGCCTGGGCCCTCAGGTCGATTGTAGTGCGCGATAAATCGCTGCAAGCCATGCGTGCGGGTCATCCCGGATATCGGAAACACGCACTGCGCCCTATCCCCAGTAACCGGGTTGACCGTAGGTATGCTTGAGATAGTCGAGAAAGAGGCGCACGCGCAGCGGCAAATGGCGGCGCTGCGGAAACACGGCGTGAATGCCGATGGGCGGCGCGGCGAAAGCGTCGAGCACGGTCACGAGCCGGCCCGCCGCGATGTCCTCGCCGACTTCCCACCACGAGCGCCACGCCAGACCGTGGCCCGCGAGACACCACTCATGCAGCACCGCGCCGTCCGAGCACTCCATCGTGCCCGCTACGCGGATCGACACCAGTTTGCCGTCCTGCTGGAATGCCCAGCCGCGCTGCTGATTCAAACTCGCGCCGAAGGCGAGGCAGTTATGGCGCGCGAGGTCGGCGGGCGTTTCGGGCTCGCCGCGGCGCGACAGATACGCGGGCGCAGCCACGCACACGCGCCGGTTTTCACCGAGCTTGAGCGACACGAGGGACGAATCGGGCAATTCGCCCAGGCGCACGGCGCAGTCGAAGCCTTCGTTGACGAGATCGACGAGCCGATCCGAAAGATCGAGCGCGATGCTCACGTCCGGATGCGCGACCGTGAAATCGGGCACGAGCGGCGCGACATGGCGACGCCCAAAACCTGCCGGAGCGGACACGCGCAGGTGCCCGCTCGCCTTCACGCCGCCCTCCGACACACTCGCCTCGGCATTCTGCATGTCGTGAATGATGCGCTGGCAGTCCTCGAGGAACGCCGATCCTTCGAACGTGAGCGTAATGCGCCGCGTGGTGCGCACGAGCAGCTTCACGCCGAGGCGCTCTTCGAGCGCATCGATGCGCCGGCCGATGATGGCGGGCGCCACGCCCTCGGCTTGGGCGGCGGCGGAAAGGCTGCCCTTGGCGGCCACGGTGACGAAGGTCTCGATTTGTTTGAAGCGGTCCATCGGCTGGCACGGCGCGCACTGGGCGACAGAAACAGTGGAAAAGAGAAGACAGACCGACAGATTAGGTGGGTAAAAGTAAAAGATCAAGTGATCAATCCCGCCTTTTTCAGTGATACGACTCATGAATACAATCGACCTCGACCTCTGAAGATGGAGTGCAAGGCTATGTCGGCCACAACGACACCCTCAACGACACGTTTTCCCAAGGCAGTGATCTTCGACGCGTACGGCACGCTTTTCGACGTGCATTCGGTCGTCGCTGCCGCCGAGCAGATGTTCCCCGGCCAGGGCGAAGCGCTCTCGCAGCTGTGGCGCCTCAAGCAGATCGAGTACACGCAGCTGCGCACGCTCTCCGACCCGGCCGGCGCACGCTACCGCCCGTTCTGGGACATCACGCTCGACGCCCTGCGTTACGCCGCGCGCCGCCTGAACCTGTCGCTCACGGGCGCGGGCGAAAAGCGTCTCATGGACGAATACGCGTGCCTGTCGGCTTTCCCCGACGTGCTCCCCGTGCTGCGCCGCCTGCGTGAGCCACGCGAAGACGGCACGCGCATGGGCCTTGCGATCCTCTCGAACGGCAACCCGCAGATGCTCGACATCGCGGTGAAGAGCGCCGGCATGAGCGGTCTCTTCGACCACGTGCTTTCGATCGATGCCGTGCGCGCCTACAAGCCGGCCGCCGCCTCATATTCGCTCGGCACGGCCGCCTTCGACGCCGCACCGCGCGAGCTGGTGTTCGTGTCGTCGAACGGCTGGGACGCTGCGGGCGCCGGCTGGTTCGGCTACACCACGTTCTGGATCAACCGCCAGCGCTTGCCCGCCGAAGAGCTCGGCGTGGCGCCGCATGGCACCGGCGGCGGCATGACAGAACTCGCCGCCTTTCTCGAAACCGCTGCTCCCGAGAGGCAAAGCCGCCCTCGCCCCAGCCCGGGCGCGTGACGGACGAGCCGCTCGCCGCAGCCACAACAACCACACATTCACAATCTGACCGACCAAGGAGCAAGAAAATGGCGAACACGTTGCAACTGCCGCAAGGCATGCAGATCACAGCTGACATCCAGCCCGGCTTCGAAACGATCCTCACGCCCGAAGCGCTCGAACTCGTCGCGAAGCTGCACCGCGCGTTCGAGCCGCGCCGCCAGGAACTGCTGAAGGCACGCGTCGAGCGCACGAAGCGCCTCGACGCCGGCGAGCGCCCCGACTTTCTTGCCGACACGAAATCGATCCGCGAAGGCGACTGGAAGATCGCAGCGCTGCCGAAGGATCTCGAATGCCGCCGTGTGGAAATCACGGGCCCGGTCGAGCGCAAGATGATCATCAACGCGCTGAACTCGGGCGCGGACTCGTACATGACCGACTTCGAGGACTCGAACTCGCCGAACTGGGAAAACCAGATCGTCGGCCAGCTCAACCTCAAGGACGCAGTGCGCCGCACGATCTCGCTGGAACAGAACGGCAAGACCTACAAGCTCAACGACAAGACCGCCACGTTGATCGTGCGCCCGCGCGGCTGGCACCTCGACGAAAAGCACGTGACGGTAGACGGTCAGCGCGTGTCGGGAGGCATCTTCGATTTCGCGCTCTACCTCTTCCACAACGCGAAGGAACTGATCTCGCGCGGCAGCGGCCCGTACTTCTATCTGCCGAAGATGGAAAGCCACCTCGAAGCGCGCCTGTGGAACGACATCTTCGTCGCGGCGCAGGAAGGCGTGGGCATCCCGCGCGGCACGATCCGCGCGACGGTGCTGGTCGAGACGATCCTCGCCGCGTTCGAGATGGACGAAATCCTCTATGAACTGCGCGAGCACAGCTCGGGCCTGAACGCCGGCCGCTGGGACTATATCTTCTCGGCGATCAAGAAGTTCAAGAACGACAAGGACTTCTGTCTTGCCGACCGCGCGCAGATCACGATGACCGTGCCGTTCATGCGCGCCTACGCGCTCGAACTGCTCAAGACCTGCCACAAGCGCAACGCACCGGCGATCGGCGGCATGAGCGCACTCATCCCGATCAAGAACGACGCGGCCGCGAACGACAAGGCCATGGGCGGCGTGCGCTCGGACAAGGCGCGTGACGCGACGGATGGCTACGACGGCGGCTGGGTTGCCCACCCGGGCCTCGTGCCCATCGCGATGGAAGAGTTCGTGAAGGTGCTCGGCGACAAGCCGAACCAGATCAGCAAGCAGCGCGCAGACGTCAACGTCGCCGGCAAGGATCTGCTCGACTTCCGTCCGGAAGCGCCGATCACCGAGACGGGCCTGCGCAACAACATCAACGTGGGCATCCACTACCTCGGCTCGTGGCTCGCGGGCAATGGCTGCGTGCCGATCCACAACCTGATGGAAGACGCCGCGACCGCCGAAATCTCGCGCTCTCAGGTGTGGCAGTGGATCCGCTCGCCCAAGGGCAAGCTCGAAGACGGCCGCAAGGTCACGGCCGAACTCGTGCGCGAACTGATCCCTCAGGAACTGGACAAGGTGAAGGCGTCGGTCGGCGGCGACACAAAGCCGTACGAGCGCGCCGCGCAGATCTTCGAGCAGATGTCGACGTCGGAAAACTTCGTCGAGTTCCTGACGCTGCCGCTGTACGAAGAGATCTAATCGTTCGGTACGTCTAACGACTAGCCGATGAAAAAGGCCCGGCGGGTGTGAACCCGTCGGGCCTTCGTGTTTGCATGCGCCGTGTCTTGAACGATCAGCGCGCGCGCCGATGCGCGACCCAGTCGCCGCCTGCGATCTCGGGGCGTCCTGCAATGGCGGCCGACGCAACCGGATAGTAGAGGCAAGCGATGCGTTCGCCCTGCACCTCGATATCCACTTCCTGCGAAACGAACAGATTGTCGACACCCGGATAAACCTGCTCGATTTCGTCGAGCACGGCGAGGAGCGCGTCGTCGATCTCGTAGACGTCGCCGACGACCGTCGATTGCGCATCGGGCGACCCGGCCACCATTCCAGGGTAGCTGCCGAAGTCGAAGAGCCGGCCGGCGAGCGTGGTAAGCCCGAGGTGACGTGGGCGTGCGATCGCGTTGCGATCCGCCGCGAGGTTGATGTCGTTGATCTCGCCCGCGCGCAGCGTGCCGTAGACGAACACGTATTTCATGGCTTTTCTCTCCTTCAGGGCGGCTCGCGCCACACGAGCGCGCTGTCGATTCGCCCACATTATGCACGGCCATAAATACGTGCGGCCCAAGCCCTCGGGCGCGAGACGTCTACAATGGGTGCGCTACTTGCCAAACCCGTCGCAAAACTCGACGGCGAACCCGCCGCCCTGCCCGTCATGCCCGAGGATCTGCCCCACTTCACAGCCAGCGACGCACGCAACGTGGCGCAGCCGCGCGCCGAACTCGTCGATATCCCGCCCGAGTTCGCGCCGACACCCACGCATCCTATCCGCGTGCGCTCGCGGCCCATGCCGGCCGGTGTGTGCATCGCCCAGCACACGCATGCGTGGGCGCAGCTCGCCTACTCGTCGCGCGGCGTGCTGCGCATGGCAACGCCCGGCACGACGTGGATGGTGCCGCCCTCGCGCGCGATCTGGGTGCCGCCTCACATCACGCACGAAGTGGCGATCGTCGAGGACGCGTTCCTGCGCACGCTCTACGTAGACGAATCGGTGATTCCGCCCGGCCTCGACGCGTGCCGCGTGGTCGAAGTCTCGGGCCTCCTGCGCGAGACGATCGCGGCACTCGACGAGCGCGGCATCCCCACCGCGCGCGAGCGCCTGCTCGGCGCGCTGGCGCTCGACGAGATCACCCGCTCGGCGCCGCTGCCGCTCGCCGTGCCGATGCCTGAGGAAAAGCGCCTGCGCGCGCTATGCGAAGCGCTGATTGCCGACCCGGCGGGACCCAGCTCGCTCGAATACTGGGCCGCACACGTGGGCGCGAGCACACGCACGATCGCGCGGCTCTTTCGCCAGGAACTTGGGGTGAGCTTTTCGCAGTGGCGCCAGCAGGCGATTCTCGCGCGCGCGATCCCGCTGCTCAATCAAGGACGCCCAATGGCCGTCGTGGCACAGGAACTCGGGTATCAGAGCCAGAGTGCGTTTTCGGCGATGTTTCGCCGCGCCTTCGGCGAGAGTCCGCGTGCCTTCATCGCGCGGGGCACGGGCGATCGCGACGAGGACGAACCCGAAGATTCCGTGGCCGCCGTGCGCGACGACAACGTGGGTTGAGTGAGGGACTGGCCAGGTTCAGACGAGCCGCGTCATGTGGCGAATCGAGCCGAGGCGCGCAAGCCTCGGACCCGCCACGCGATAGCCCATGCGCAGATAGAGACGCGCGGCCGGATTATCGACGAACACGCGCAGTTGCAGCTCGCGCAGGCCGCGCTCGCGGGCCCATTGGTGTGAGATGTCGAGCAAGAACGTGCCGGCACCATTGCCGCGATACCCCTGAGCGATCTGCACGTCGCGAATGTGCAGCGAGTCGCCCTCCTGCGTCACGCGCAGCACGCCAATGGCCTCGCCGTCGAGTTCGAGGATGAAATTCTCCGACTCGCGATAGCTCGCCAGAAAGAGATCACCGCGCCAGACGAGGTGATGCCGCAGGTAGTAGCCACCCATGTTGTTGCGCGTGAGCGTCTCCGCGAACTCGAAATCGTCCATGGTGGCGCGGCGCAGCTGAAACGGCGACGCAATGTCGTTCGGTGCGAACATGTCGGCAAGCGGGGAAACCAGATTTCGACAACGCTACGATAACGCGCGGCCGTCGGCAATCGCAGATTGTCCGTACAGCAAACGAAATGACGCCTGGGGAGAGGATGGGGAAGAAACCGTCTGCGGAAAAAGAAAAAGCCCGTTGGACGTATCCAACGGGCTTCGTTCTGGCGGAGCGGACGGGACTCGAACCCGCGACCCCCGGCGTGACAGGCCGGTATTCTAACCGACTGAACTACCGCTCCAGCTTGCTGCTCACCGGCGGGCGTCGGTCGATTCCCGCTGGCGGCGTCGCCGCATTACTCTTTGGCGCCGCATTTTGATTTGGCGTCCCCTAGGGGATTCGAACCCCTGTACTCACCGTGAAAGGGTGATGTCCTAGGCCTCTAGACGAAGGGGACAACACGGGTATAAGCGTTGACTTACACCTTTGAACTTCAGCAGTTCGCAATCACCGAAGCAACTGCGGAACAGCTTTGAATCTGGCGGAGCGGACGGGACTCGAACCCGCGACCCCCGGCGTGACAGGCCGGTATTCTAACCGACTGAACTACCGCTCCAGCTTACTGCTCACACCGGCGGGCGTCGGTCGATTCCCGCTGGCGGCGTCGCCACATTACTCTTTGGCGCCGCATATTGATTTGGCGTCCCCTAGGGGATTCGAACCCCTGTACTCACCGTGAAAGGGTGATGTCCTAGGCCTCTAGACGAAGGGGACAACACGGGCTTTCGCCTGTAATCGTCACTTTAACTAAAAAGCCCGCTCACAGTTTCTGAACGGGCTCGATCTGGCGGAGCGGACGGGACTCGAACCCGCGACCCCCGGCGTGACAGGCCGGTATTCTAACCGACTGAACTACCGCTCCAGTTCGACACAGTCAGGTGGATGTCGGTTGATTTCCACCTGATGCTTCGCCAATCTCATTGACGACGCTCATGTCTGGCGTCCCCTAGGGGATTCGAACCCCTGTACTCACCGTGAAAGGGTGATGTCCTAGGCCTCTAGACGAAGGGGACATGATCTTTTCAGATAATGCCTTTACCACACTCTACTGCTTACTACTTGTTCTGTTGGTGGAGGTAAGCGGGATCGAACCGCTGACCTCTTGCATGCCATGCAAGCGCTCTCCCAGCTGAGCTATACCCCCTTGCAGAACAGAAGCGAGATTTTAAACATCAATTTCGCTTTCGTCAAGAGCTTTTGAATCGTTTTTTGAAGCGCTTCGAGGTTTCCTTGAAACATCGTTGCCCGATTCTGCGGCTCTTTGCGTGAGATTTGCTGCTTATTTGCCGCTCTCTCGCGCTCCGTATTCAACGGAGCCCGAATACTACAAGAACTGCCGCCCGGCCGCTAGGGTCCGGGCGAAAAATTCTTCAAAATTTTTACTTTGCAGCCGAAATACCCTTCTCGATGCGGCTCACCACCGCATCGCGGCCAAACAGCACGAGCACCGCATCGACCGACGGCGTGTGCGTCGTCCCTGCCACGAGCAAGCGGGCCGGCATTGCGAGCTGCGGCATCTTGAGCTTGTGCGTGGCGAGCGTGGCCTTGAGCGCGGCCGAGACACCCTCCTTCGTCCACTCCGCGCCCTTGAGCGCGACGGCGAGATCGGCGAGCGCGGGGCGCACGGCTTCCGTGATGTGCTGTGCGAGCGCTTCGGCTTCCGGCTGCGGCTCGCGATAGAACATCATCGCGCTCTCGGCGATCTCCTTGATCGTGTTCGCACGGTCCTTGAAAAGCGCGACCACGCCTTCGAGCGACGGCCCCTTGGCGAGCGCCGCTTCGTCCACGCCGAGCGCAGCGAAGAACGGCTTCGAAAGCTCGGCAAGACGCGCGTTGTCCACTTCCTTCAGGTAGTGGTTGTTGAGCCAGTTGAGCTTGTTGTGGTCGTACTGCGCGGGCGACTTGCCGAGATGCTCGAGATCGAACCACTCCACGAACTGCTCGCACGTGAACACTTCGGCGTCGCCGTGCGACCAGCCCAGGCGCGCGAGATAGTTGAGCACCGCTTCGGGCAGATAGCCTACGTCGCGATAACCGATCACGCTCATCGCGCCGTGGCGCTTGCTCATCTTTTCGCCCTGCTCGTTGAGCACGGTAGGCAGGTGCGCGTAGACCGGCGGCTCGCCGCCGAGCGCGCGCAGGATGTTGATCTGGCGCGGCGTGTTGTTCACGTGGTCGTCGCCGCGGATCACGTGCGTGATCTTCATGTCGAGGTCGTCCACGACCACGCAGAAGTTGTAGGTCGGCGTGCCGTCCGGGCGCGCGATCACGAGGTCGTCGAGCTCTTCGTTCGAGATCTCCACGCGGCCCTTGACGGCGTCGTCCCATGCCACCACGCCCGTGAGCGGGTTGCGAAAGCGCAGCACCGGCTCAACGCCTTCCGGCGGGGTGGGCAGCACCTTGCCCGGCTCCGGGCGCCACGTGCCGTCGTAGCGCGGCTTTTCGCCTGCCGCGCGCTGGCGCTCGCGCAGCGCATCGAGCTCTTCCGTCGACATGTAGCACGGGTACACGAGCCCCTGCTCCTGCATCTCTTTGAGCACTTCGCGATAACGGTCCATGCGCTGCATCTGGTAGAACGGACCTTCGTCGAAATTCAGGCCGAGCCATTCCATGCCTTCGAGGATCGCATCGACCGATTCCGACGTCGAACGCTCGAGGTCGGTGTCTTCGATCCGCAGCACGAAGACGCCCTTATTGTGGCGCGCGAACGCCCACGGATAAAGCGCGGAACGGATGTTGCCGAGGTGGATGAAGCCGGTCGGGCTCGGCGCGAAGCGGGTACGGACGACAGAGGTAGTCATGGTCGATTACTCGAAGGCGATGCCATCCGGAGCGCGTCGCTGGCGATAGAAGCAGCGACGGCGGCGGACAGCCAGGGTTCGCGGCGCGTTCGGCCCGCGCGGCTAGCGCGGGAGCGCCGGGGCGCGCGCAGCCTCGCGCACACGAACGGGAATCCGGAAAATTAGAGACGGGATTATACCCGCCATGCACCGCTTCGGCCTGGGGGCGAGGCCCGCAGCGCGCGCGGGCACGCCGCTTCTCTGATGTATGCGTCCGCGCGCTCGCAAACCGTCGACCGCGTTGTCATCTGCCGTCACATCGCGGACACATCGCGTTACATGCACGCCTGCTAAACCGGCCGCGCTTTGCCTTATGATGTCGGCGCGCCGCCACCACGATGCGGCGTCGCGCGCGCAAATACAGATACTCGGCCGCCCGCGCGAGCAGACCGGGGTACCGCGTCGTTCCTTGCCGGACACGCACGCGGACCGCATGGAGAACCTTCTTGAAGCAGTCATCGCCCTCGTTGAGCCGCCGGCACTTTTCGCTTGCGGCCGCCTCCACCGTCCTTGCCGCCTGCACGACCACGGGCACGCAAACGGCGAGCGTCCCGCCGCCCGTCACCACCGCGCCCCTGCCGCCAGTCGCCAGGCCGACGCGCCCGATTCGCGTGGGCCTCGCGCTCGGCGGCGGCGCGGCGCGCGGCTTCGCGCATATCGGCGTGATCAAGGGGCTCGAGGCGCGCAACGTGCAGGTCGACTTCGTTGTCGGCACGAGTGCAGGCTCGGTCGTCGCGGCGCTCTACGCGTCGGGTATGAACGGTTTCGCGCTCAACAAGCTCGCGCTGACGATGGACGAAGCCTCGATCAGCGACTGGGCGATGCCGTTTCGCACGCGCGGCCTCCTGCAAGGCGTGGCGCTCCAGAACTATCTGAACACCACGCTGCATGACCGCCCCATCGAGAAGATGGCGAAGCCGCTCGGCGTCGTCGCGACCGACCTGCGCACGGGCCAGCCCATCCTGTTCCAACGCGGCAACACGGGCATCGCAGTGCGTGCGTCCTGCAGCATTCCGTCGATTTTCGAGCCCGTGAAGATTGCGGGCCATGAATACGTGGACGGTGGCCTCGTGAGTCCGGTGCCGGCCTCGTTCGCACGCCGGATGGGCGCCGACTTCGTGATCGCCGTGGACATCTCCGCGCGTCCGGAAACGGCCTCGACATTGAGCCAGTTCGACGTGCTGATGCAGACCTTCACGATCATGGGCCAGACGATCAAGACCTACGAGCTCGACAAGTACGCCGACGTCGTGATCCGCCCGAACCTCAACGCGATGTCGAGCAGCGACTTCACGCAGCGCAACGCGGCGATCCTCGCGGGCGAAGAAGCGGCGGCGCGCATCATGCCCGAACTCGAGCGCAAGCTCGCCGCGGCGCGCCTGACGGCCTGATCGCTAGACCTGTGCGCCCTCCCAGCGGGCGCACAAACACAAAAAGCCTGCTTCGCAAGAAGCAGGCTTTTTGTTCGCTACAAAACCTCGATCAGTTGCCGCCGTTGGCGTTGAACTGCGCGCTCACGCGCTTGAGGCTTTGCTGCTGGTCCGGCGTGAACGACGTTTCGATACGGCGTGCACCCGTGAAGCGCTTTTCCCAGTAGCCGTCATCAAGGTCGTCGACACGGATCGTGCTGCCGGTGGACGGCGAATGCACGAACTTGTTGTCACCGATGTAGATGCCCACGTGCGAGAACGTGCGGCGCATCGTGTTGAAGAACACGAGGTCGCCTGGCTTCAGGTTGCTCATGCTGACCTTCTCACCCACGCGGCTCATTTCCTCGGCGCGACGCGGGAGCGACATGCCGAGCGTGTCCTGGAACACGTAGCGCACGAAGCCGCTGCAGTCAAGGCCGGAGTCAGGTGTGTTGCCGCCCCAGCGGTAACGCACGCCAATCATATTGAGTGCGCCGACAACCACGTCGCCCGCTTTGCCGGCCATGCCGGAAAGAAACGCCTTGGCGCCGCCTTCGGTCGGGGCCGGAGCCGCTGCCGGGGTCGCCTGGTTGGCATTCTGGAGTGCGCTCTGCACTGCGGGGATGGACTGCGGATTCGCCGAATTGCTCGGCGAAAATGAGGCATTCTGGTTAAAGCTGCTTACTTCGTCGGCGAACGCGCCGGGAGCTGCGGCCATCAGTACGCCGATGAACATCCCGGCGACGACGCGCGTGCAAGCCTGGGTCAAGTATCGGTGCTGCATTGGTCGGTAGAAATTGCCCGTAAATCAGGGAGTTAGTAGAAAAGTTTGGACGATACTAGCCAGTAAGTATTTGTGTGTCAAAACAAATAGAAAAATTCAATCGCGACATTCACCTCATTGGTGAATTTCACCGAAATTCACCCTAAAGTTCCGCCAAAGCCTAGTGATCGAACGCGGCTTTCAACAATTTTCGGGTGTAAGGATGGGCTGGGCTATCGAAGATATTCGAGACCTCTCCCGACTCGACGATCGCCCCGTCCTGCATCACCACCACCCGGTGCGCCATCGCGCCGATCACTTCCAGGTCGTGGCTGATGAACACGTAGCCCAGGTTGTACTTGCGTTGCAGATCCGTCAACAATCTCAACACCTGTTGCTGGATCGAAACGTCGAGCGCGCTGGTCGGTTCGTCGAGCACGATCACGCGCGGCTCCAGCACGAGCGTACGCGCAATGGCGATACGCTGACGCTGGCCGCCCGAAAACTCGTGCGGGTATCGTTGCAAAGCGGTGCGATCGAGGCCCACTTCGCGCAGCACACCGACGACGCGCTTGCGCCGCTCCTCGGTGGAAAGATCGGGCCGATGCAGCGCGAGCCCCTCCCCGACGATGCGCTCGATGGTCTGGCGCGGAGAAAGCGAACTGAACGGGTCCTGAAAGACAACCTGCAGATGCGAGCGCAACGACAGCCTTTCTCGCCCCCGATAACTCGCGATCGGCCGCCCCTGGAACTCGACGATACCGCCTGCCGTTCGCTGCAATCCCAACATCGCCATCGCAAGCGTCGTTTTGCCCGATCCGGACTCGCCGACGATGCCGAGCGTCTCGCCCTGGCGCACCGCAAGGTTCGCGTCATTCACGGCGCGATAACGCCCCTTTTGCCACCAGCCGCGAAAACCCGGCAACTTCGTTGCGAAGTCGACGATCACGTCCTTCGCCTGCAAGAGAACCGGCGCGATCGGCAGGACAGGCAGCACGTGGCGCTCGGGCCGGCTCGCGATGAGCCGTTGCGTGTACGGGTGTTGCGGCGCCTCGAAAATCTGCTCGACGGTGCCCGACTCCACGAGCCTGCCCTTCTCCATCACGGCCACGCGTTGCGCGAAGCGGCGCACGAGGTTCAGGTCGTGCGTGATGAGCAAGACCGACATGCCGCGCCGTGCCGCCTCCTCGCGCTGCAACTCGAGCAGCAGATCGACGATCTGGCCGCGGATCGTCACATCGAGCGCCGTGGTCGGCTCGTCAGCGAGCAACAGGCGCGGACGGCACGCGAGCGCCATCGCGATCATCACGCGCTGGCGCTGGCCGCCAGAGAGCTGATGCGGATAACTCGACACGCGCCGCCGTGCCTCGGTAATGCCCGTGCGCTCGAGCAGCCCCACCGCCTGCTCGTAGGCCGCTTTCTTCGAGACGCCGTCGTGCAGCACGATGGTTTCCGCGATCTGCTCGCCGATCGTGTAGAGCGGATTGAGCGCCGTCATCGGCTCCTGGAAGATCATCGCGACGTCGTTGCCGCGCAGACCGCGCATTGCGCGCTCGCTCTTCGCGAGCAGATCGTCGCCGTCGAGGCGGATGCTTCCGCTGATCTGCGCGTCTTGCAGCAGGCGCAGAACCGCGAGCGCGGTGACGGTCTTACCCGAGCCCGATTCGCCGACGAGCGCCACGCGTTCGCCGCGCCCGATTGCGAGCGTCACGTCATCGACGGCGAGCGTCTCGTCGAAACGCACGCTCAAGTGCTCGATCGAGAGGAGCGGCGCGGTGTTGTCCTGAGGCACGGCGCTCACTGGTTGCCTCCGGCCTTCATGGCGTCGGAAATGCGCGTGTCGAGTGCGTTGCGCAGCGCGTCGCCGATGAAGGTGAGCAGCAGCAGCGTCGCCACGAGCACGCCGAAAGTCGAGAGCGCGATCCACCATGCGTCGAGATTGCGCTTGCCCTGCGCGAGCAGCTCGCCAAGGCTCGGCGTGGGTGCGGGCACGCCAAGGCCGAGGAAGTCGAGACTGGTAAGCGCGAGAATCGCGCCGCTCATGCGAAACGGCAAGAACGTGATGACGGGCGTGAGGCTATTGGGCAGCACGTGATGCCAGATGATCTGCCAGTTCGACAGGCCCATTGCGCGTGCGGCAAGCACATAGTCCTGGTTGCGGTTGCGCAGGAATTCGGCGCGAACGTAGTCGGACAATCCGATCCAGCCGAATAGCGAAAGCAGCACGATCAGCAGCACGAAGCCCGGCTCGAAGATCGCCGCGAAAATGATCAGCAGATAAAGCTCGGGGAGCGAACTCCAGATCTCGATGAGACGCTGTCCAAAGATATCGACCTTGCCGCCGAAGTACCCTTGTACCGCGCCCGCCAGCACGCCGAGGAGCGTGCCGATGGCAGTCAGCACGAGCGCGAACTCCACCGACACGCGAAAGCCATAGAGCAGGCGGGCAAACAGATCGCGGCCGCTCTCGTCGGTGCCGAGCCAGTTCTGGCGCGACGGCGGCGCGGGGTTCGGCACTTTCGCGAAATAGTTGAGTGTGTCGTAGTAGTACGGGTTCGGCGGATAGATCGCGAAGTTGCCCGGCGCGTCGAAGCGGTGGCGAATATACGGATCGAGATAGTCGGCGGGCGTCGGGAAATCGCCGCCGAACGCGGTTTCCGGATAGTCCTTGAACAAGGGGAAATACAGGTGCCCGTCGTAGCGCACGACGATCGGCTTGTCGTTGCACCAGAGCGGACCCGCGAGACTCGCCGCAAACGCGACGAGAAACACGATCAGGCTCCAGTAGCCGAGGCGCTGCTGCTTGAAGCGCAGCCACACGCGGCGGGCGGGCGTGGGCGACTTGAAGGCGCGCACGCTCTCGGTACGCAGTTCGGGCTCGGCGCCGGCGCGGACTCGGTTCAACTCAGCGCTCCAGTTGTTCGAATTGGATGCGGGGATCGACCCACACGTAGCACAGATCGGAAATCAGTTTGGTTAGCAGTCCGATCAACGTGAAGAGGTACAACGTGCCGAGCACGACCGGATAGTCGCGCCGCACGACGGATTCATACGAAAGCAGACCGAGCCCGTCGAGCGAGAACAACGTTTCGATCAGCAGGCTGCCGGTGAAGAACGCGCCGATGAACGCCGCCGGGAACCCCACCACGAGCGGCAGCAGCGCGTTGCGAAATACATGCTTCCAGAGCACGGTGCGCTCCGAGAGCCCTTTCGCGCGCGCGGTCAGCACGTATTGGCGGCGGATCTCTTCGAGAAAGGCGTTCTTGGTCAGCATGGTCGTGACGGCGAAACTTCCCACTACCGACGCCGTCACGGGCAGCGTGATGTGCCAGAGATAATCGAGAATCTTGCCGCCGAGCGAGAGCGTGTCCCAGTTGTCAGACGTGAGATTGCGCAGCGGGAAGAGCTGCAGGAACGAGCCGCCGCCGAACAGCACGAGCAGCAGCACGCCCAGCACGAAGCCCGGAATCGCGTAACCGACGAGCACGACGAGACTCGTCACGAGGTCGAACCGCGAGCCGTTGCGCACCGCCTTCGCGATGCCCAACGGCACCGATATCAGATACGTGAGAAAGAAGGTCCAGAGGCCGATACTGATCGAAACCGGCAGCTTGGAAATAATCAGCGACCACACGCTCTGGTGATGGAAATAGCTCTGCCCGAGATCGAAGCGCGCAAAGCGCCCGAGCATCAGGAAATAGCGTTGCAGCGGCGGCTTGTCGAAGCCGTAAAGCTGCTTGAGCTGCGCGATCTGCTGCGCGTCCACGCCCGAGTGCGCGCGCATGCCGAATGGCATGCCCTGCTCCGCGCCCCGCCGCAATTCGCGTACCGCCTGTTCGACGGGGCCGCCCGGCACGAACTGGATCACACCGAAGGTCAGCGTAAGCACGCCGAGCAACGTCGGGATCATCAGCAGCAGGCGTTTGACGATGTAGCTCCACATGATTTCGATGCTTTCCGTCGTGTCCGTCGTTAATGACCCGCCGCCTGTGGCGCGGACTGCGGCTTGAACCACCACGTCGAGATGATCCAGTCGTTCGCGCCATAGTACAGCGGCAATTTCGCCGGATAGGCCAGCGTGTTCTTGAACGCCACACGGTGCGTCGCGCTGTACCACTGCGGCACCACATAGTAGCCGTGCATCAGCACGCGGTCGAGCGCATGCGTGGCGTCGAGCAGTTGCTGGAGCGTCTGCGCCTGCGTGAGCGCCTTGAGGATCGCATCGACGGCTGGCGACTTCAGGCCGAGCAGATTGCCCGAACCCGGCTCGTCGGCGGCCTTGCTGCCGAAGCGGTCGACCTGTTCCGCGCCCGGCACCTGAACGTCGGGGAACTTGATGGTCGTCATGTCGAAGTCGAAGGCGTCGAGCCGCTTCTGGTAGAGCGCGAAATCGACCGAGCGATAGTTCACCTGGATGCCAAGGCGCCTGAGCGCCTGCGTGTATTGCGCCATGATCGGCGCCCACTGCGCCGAAGCGCTCGTGTCGTCGAGCACCTCGAACGTGAACGGCTCGCCCTTCTCGTTGCGCAGCGCGCCGTCGCGATAGGTCCAGCCGGCTTCAGCGAGCAGCGCGCGCGCCTTGAGCAGATTCGCGCGCAGCGATCCCGGCGGGGTCGTATCGGGCTGCAAGGGCGGCGGCCCGAACACGGCGGGATCGAGCGACTTGCGCCACGGCTCGAGCAAGGCAAGTTCGCCAGGCGATGGCAGCCCCTTTGCCTGCAGCTGCGTGTTCGCGAACCAGCTGTCGATGCGACGATACTGGCTATAGAACAGCATGCGGTTGAGCCACGGGAAGTCGAGCGCGAGATCGAGGGCACGGCGCACGCGCACGTCCTGGAACACGGGCTTGCGCAGATTCATGACGAAGCCCTGCATGCCGGTGCCGTTGTGCTGCGGGAACTCGCGCTTGATCAGTTCGCCGCTGTCGAAGCGCTTGCCGACATCGCGCCGCACCCAGTTGCGCGCAACGTATTCGACGAGCGCGTCGTACTCGCCCGCCTTGAAGGCCTCGAGGCGCGCCACGTCATCCGAATAGAGCTTGTAGGTCACGCGCTCGAAGTTGTTGGTGCCCACGCGCACCGGCAGGTCCTTGCCCCAATAGTTGGGGTCGAGTTTGTAAGTGATCGTGCGGCCGTTCGAGTAGCGGTCGATCACATACGGGCCGCTGCCGATCGGTTGCTCGAACGCGAGCTGATCGAAGGCGATGCGGCTGCCGTCCGGGCGCAAACCCCATTTGTGCGAGAACACCGGCATGCCGCCCGCGATGAGCGGCAGCTCGCGATTATTGCTGCGGAACTCGAAGCGGATCGTCGCGGGATCGACCACCACCGCGCGCGTGATCTCGCTGAAATACGCCTGCATCGAGGGCGCGGCCTGGCGGCTTTTGAGCGTGTCGAGCGAGAACTTCACGTCTTCAGCCGTTACCGGATCGCCGTTCGAAAAACGCGCCTTCGGATTGATGTGGAATGTCACCGAAAGCGCGTCGGGCGCGATGCGGATATCGTCGGCGAGCAAGCCGTAGGCCGAGGCCACTTCGTCGAGGCTCCCCGTCGTGAGGCTCTCGAACAGCATGCCGAGCCCCGGCGCCGCGTTGCCGCGCAGCGTGAACGGGTTGAACTTGTCGAAGCTCGTGAGGCGGTCGGGATTGGCGAGGACGAGCGTGCCACCCTTGGGCGCATCCGGATTCACATAGTCGAAGTGTGCGAATCCCTGCGGATATTTGGGTTCGCCGTACTGCGCAATGGCGTAGACCGCGTGCGCGCCCGGCATGGCCAGCAGCCCGAATCCGAGCGCAAGACACATCGCCGCCAGCCTTTTGCCAAGTGCGAGCCGTGCCGCAGGAACGGTTGCCCCAAGCGCGCCGAGCGCCGTCCTGCCTCGCGTTCCTGTCGTCATAGATCGGTAATTGTCCGGGCTGGCTTGTCAGTTGTGAGAGAATTCTACCCAAACCACGCGGCGCCGCCCCCACAGGCGCTGGCGCATTGACCTGATTTAGGAGAATTCATGGGCTTCCTCGCTGGCAAACGCATCCTGTTGACCGGCCTGTTGTCGAACCGTTCGATCGCGTACGGCATCGCGCAGGCATGCAAGCGCGAAGGCGCGGAACTGGCGTTCACGTACGTCGGCGACCGCTTCAAGGACCGTATCACCGAGTTCGCACAAGAATTCGGCAGCGACCTCGTGTTCCCCTGCGATGTGGCCGACGACGCGCAAATCGAAGCGCTCTTCACGGACCTCAAGAAGCACTGGGATACGCTCGACGGCCTCGTCCACTCGATCGGCTTTGCGCCGCGCGAGGCGATCGCGGGTGACTTCCTCGACGGCATGACGCGCGAGAACTTCCGCATCGCCCACGATATTTCGGCATACAGCTTCCCGGCGCTCGCCAAGGCCGCCAAGCCGATGCTCGCCCAGAACGCTTCACTGCTGACGCTGACCTATCTCGGCGCAGAGCGCGCCATCCCGAACTACAACACGATGGGCGTCGCGAAAGCCGCACTCGAAGCGAGCGTGCGTTATCTCGCGGTGGCGCTCGGTGCGCAAGGCGTACGCGTGAACGGCATCTCCGCCGGCCCGATCAAGACGCTTGCCGCAAGCGGCATCAAGGGCTTTGGCAAGATTCTCGAGTTTGTCGAGAACAACGCCCCGCTGCAGCGTAACGTGACCATCGAGCAGGTCGGCAATTCCGCCGCGTTCCTGCTCTCCGATCTGGCAGCCGGGGTGACCGCCGAGATCATGCACGTCGACTCGGGCTTCAACGCCGTGGTCGGCGGCATGGCCGGCCTCGAGTAAGCCTCTGTTTGCGTTGCGTGCGCGTCGTTGCGCGCGCAACGGCAAGAATGCAAAAGCCGCCCACTGGGCGGCTTTTCTTTTGGCGTGGCGCTTGATGTGCCATGCGCGCCGTGTCACGCGCATCACGCCGGCAACGAGCCTCGCGGCTTAGTGCCAGTGTCCCGGAGGACCACCGTGGTCGCGATCATAGTGGCCGCGGCCCGGGCCGTCATAGCCGCCATGGTGGCGATACCAGTCGTCGCGCCCCCAGTAGCGGCGGCCATCCCAGTAACGGTCACCGTGCCAGCCGATGACGATGGCCGGCGGCGCGGCATAAACAGGAGCCGGCTGATAGACGACCGGCGGCGGAGGCGGCGGCGCGTAGACCGGTTGCGGAGCGACATAAACCGGGGCCGGAATACCGATGTTGACACCAACGCTCACGCCAGCCATAGCAGCGCTCGATGCGCCGATAGCCACGCCCCCGAGCAGCATTGCAACAACACGTGGGAACTTCATGGACTCACCTTTCGGGTTTGATGTTTTGTTGAAGCCAATATAACGCAGGGCTTTCGCCCGCGTATTTCAAACTTGTAATAACTGATGCACAAACCTGGCCTGCGTTCGATGTCGTTACGTCTCGTTACACTGGGCGGCGGATGGCCAACAGCGCCGGGGAGAATAGCACCGCTTGCGAGGGTGTGCAGGAGACTCCGCACGACTCACGAAGCCCATTCCATTTATCGGCGCCTCAATGCAAAACCTTTGCGCTCGAGTGCGCCATCGCAATTTGCCTGGCATTCCTGACGATCCTTGCAGCGCCTCTTCCCTGCCTTCGAGCGACGACTGATTGCCTCCTCACATCGAGCAATTTGCGACCCAAAAAAACAAAAACCCCGCAAGCCGAGACTTGCGGGGTTCCGCCGCCATTACTGGCGGAGACGGAGGGATTCGAACCCTCGATCCAGGTTTTGGCCCAGATGCTCCCTTAGCAGGGGAGTGCCTTCGACCTCTCGGCCACGTCTCCCGAAAACTTCGTTCGCGCCAGGGAGGCAGCGCAACGAAGCCAAGATAATAGCGGGTTAGCGCCTTCCGGTCAATTCATACGACGCTTTTTTGCAAAGTTTTTTCTGCAAGCGCACAACGGACGTCGTGCGCGGCATCGCGGATCAGAATCGAGCGGAAAAACCGCGTCACACCCTCGTCACATAGCGATAACGCAGCGATTTACGCGTGCTCGAGGTCGAACGCCTTGTGCAGCGCGCGCACCGCCAGCTCCATGTACTTCTCGTCGATCAGCACCGAGATCTTGATTTCCGAGGTCGAGATCATCTGGATGTTGATGCCCTCTTCCGAGAGCGTGCGGAACATCTTGCTCGCCACGCCCACGTGCGAGCGCATACCCACGCCGACCACCGAAACCTTCGATACCTTCGCGTCGCCGAGCACCTGCTCCGCGCTCACGTGGCCTTTCACCTGGTTGTTGAGGACGTCGATGGCGCGCTGATAGTCGCCGCGCGGCACCGTGAACGTGAAGTCGGTCTTGCCGGCCACGCTCTGGTTCTGGATGATCATGTCGACGTCGATATTCGCGTCCGCCACCGGGCCGAGGATCTGATACGCAATGCCCGGCTTGTCAGGCACGCCCATGACGATGATGCGGGCCTCGTCGCGCTGGAACGCGATACCCGAGATGACTGCTTTTTCCATGGTCTCGTCTTCTTCAAAAGTAATCAGGGTGCCCGAGGACATTTCCTCGTCGAGGTTCATCATCGGGTCGGTCAGGCTGGAGAGCACACGCGTCTTCACCTGATACTTGCCCGCGAATTCCACCGAGCGGATCTGCAGCACTTTCGAGCCGAGGCTGGCCATTTCCAGCATCTCTTCGAACGTAATGCGGTCGAGACGGCGTGCGTCGTCGACCACACGCGGGTCGGTCGTGTAGACGCCGTCGACGTCCGTATAGATCAGGCATTCGTCGGCCTTCAGCGCCGCGGCGACTGCAACCGCCGACGTGTCCGAGCCGCCGCGGCCGAGCGTGGTGATATGGCCTTCCGGGTCGATGCCCTGGAAGCCCGTGATCACGACCACCTTGCCGTCGTCGAGATCGGCCAGCACGCGCTCGCCGTCGATGTCGTTGATGCGGGCCTTGGTGAACGAGCTGTCGGTTTTGACCGGCACTTGCCAGCCGGTGTAGCTGATGGCGTCGACGCCTGCTTCCTGCAGGGCGATCGACAAAAGGCCGACGCTCACCTGCTCACCGGTCGACGCAATCATGTCGAGCTCGCGCGGGCTGGGCTGCGGCGAAATTTCTTTCGCGAGACCGAGCAGACGATTGGTTTCGCCGGACATCGCCGAAGGCACGACGACCATCTTGTGGCCAGCCTTGTGCCATTTGGCGACGCGCTTGGCGACGTTCTTGATGCGCTCGACCGAGCCCATCGAGGTGCCGCCGTATTTGTGTACGATGAGTGCCATTGTCGTTCTGAACTGGAGATGTTACCGCGCTGGCGCACTGAAGGATTGGGCCGCCCGGACGCTTGGGGCCACGGCGGCGGCTTCAGCGCGTGCAGCACGCGCGGGTTTTGCCTCAGGGGCGCGAAGGCCGGCGCATCGGATCCACATCGTGTCGATACGTATCGATGCGCGCTGGTGCCTTGCACTCGCGCCCTGCCCGCATGCCGCTACGACGTCCCTGCAACCGTCGGATACCGCTCGAAGGAAAAATCGCGCCTTCACAGCACACGCCGCTTTTGACGGCGTCCGTGAACGCGAAAAAGCGGGCTGGACAAACGACTTACACTACCCGATTGACGTCCAAATTACAAGACGGAACAAGCTTGCGGATGCCGAAAAAGGCTTGCGCCGCAAGGATTTGCGGGGGAACGATCGCAATTCCATCGGCGAATTGGACTGGCTTCGAACGCGACTTCAAGCGATCAGCACATCTTCTCGCCATTCGATGCGGCGCCAGGCATCACCAGGCTCGACCGGTGTCGCGCCGAACGCTGAACGGTTCACGCCGATACGGGGCACGAACAGCAGCGTCTCACCCACGAAGAGCAGCGGCACGTCGCGCTCCCATGCAGGGACGCCGCGCGTCTGGAACAGGTTCTTGAGCGTGCGGCTCACGTTCGCGGCTTCGTCGCGCAAGCGCTCGCCGCCGCTGCGCTCGCGCGCGATGAGCGGCGCGCTCGCGAGCACGTGCTCGGGAACGGCGTCGGCATCGTCGGGGCCGGCGGGCGCGAAAACGTAGGTCCCGCTCCATGTTGGCAGGCGCCAGATTTCCTCTCCGCGCCAGGTCAACGACACCGGCGCGCGCGAACGAGCGGCGCCCTCGCCTGCGCGCTCGTCGCGCGAAGATGAGGCGTCCCACGAGACGATGCCGCGATACGCGCGCAAGCGACGTCCGGCGTGATCGACGCGCAATGCGTGATCGCTCACATCATCGAGCGCAACCTCGCGCAACTGCCGCAACATATCCGCAAGCCGCGCCGCCGATGCCGCCGGCATGCCAAGTGAACGCATCCAGTAACGCAGCACATTGAGCGCACGCGCATCGTCGAGCGCGAGCAGCGCGGTGTGTGAGAGCGCGCGATCGCCCTCGCGTCCAACATCGCGCAAATCGATGCGCGCGAGATCGTCGAGCAGACGCTGCGAAGCAGCCGCATGCGACGCCGTGCGTGCGAGCGCATCGCGATAACCGGGGAAATGGGCGGAGAGCGCCGGCATCACGTCGTGACGCAAGGCATTGCGTGCGTAGCGCGTGTCGTCGTTCGATTCGTCGTCGATCCAGTGCAGCCCGTGCGCGCGCGCATAGCGCTCCAGTTGCGTGCGCAACAGCGCGAGCAGTGGCCGCATGCGCGCCACGCCATTCGCGCTCGCACGTGCCGGCGCCATCGCCGCGAGCCCTGCGAGCCCGGCGCCGCGCAGCAACTGCAGCAGCACCGTTTCCGCCTGATCGTCCGCATGCTGCGCGAGCCACAGCGCCTGCACGCCGTGCGCCGCGCACATCGCGTCGAGCGCGCGGTAGCGGGCGTCGCGGGCAGCCGCCTCGACGCCGGCCGCGTCGTCGCGCGCCAATTCCACACGCATCGCGTCGAACGTCACGCCGTACGCGCGCGCAGTCGCCTCGCAATGGGCGAGCCACGCATCGGCATTCGGGCTCAGGCCGTGATGCACATGCAGTGCGACGAGACGCGCCGGCCCGGCCACCCGCACCGCGGCGTCCAGCAGCACGGACGAGTCGAGCCCGCCGCTATACGCGATCGCGATGCGTGCGTCGTCGGCAAGCGTGGAAAGCACAACGCCGAGCGCATCGAGAACGATGCGCCCGGCGTCGGATTCGGGAAGGTCGGTCACAGCACGACCGCAGACGTGGAGGAGCGTTGACGTCGCGCGCCTTACGCGCCCGGCGTCGTTTCCTTGAACTTGCCGTAGGCCATCAGGCGCTCGAAACGGCGCTGCTTCAGGTCGGCGATGCTCATGCCCTGGAACTGGCGCAGCGAGTCGGCAAGCGCGCGGCGCAGCAGCGCAGCCATGCCCTTCGGATCGCGATGCGCGCCGCCGAGCGGCTCGTTCACGATCTTGTCGATGAGGCCCAGCGCCTTCAGGCGGTGCGCCGTGAGGCCCAGCGCTTCCGCGGCTTCCGGCGCCTTCGCGGCGCTCTTCCAGAGAATCGACGCGCAGCCTTCCGGCGAAATCACCGAGTAGGTCGAGAACTGCAGCATCATGACGGTATCGGCCACGGCCACGGCGAGCGCGCCGCCCGAACCGCCTTCACCGATGATCGTCGTGATGATCGGCGTCTTGAGTTCGGCCATCACATAGAGATTGCGGCCGATGGCTTCCGACTGGCCGCGCTCTTCCGCGCCGATGCCCGGGTACGCACCCGGCGTGTCGACGAACGTGAAGATGGGCAGGCCGAACTTCTCGGCGAGACGCATCAGGCGCTCGGCCTTGCGATAGCCTTCCGGACGCGGCATGCCGAAGTTGCGCGCGGCGCGCTCCTTCGTGTCACGGCCCTTCTGATGGCCGATCACCATGCAGGCCTGGCCGTTGAAGCGCGCAAGGCCGCCGACGACCGAGAGGTCGTCCGCGAACGAGCGATCGCCATGGAGTTCGTGAAAATCGGTAAAAAGCTCGTGCACGTAGTCGAGCGTGTACGGACGCTGCGGATGACGCGCGATCTGCGAAACCTGCCACGGGCTCAGGTTCGCATAGAGGTCCTTCGTGAGCTGCTGGCTCTTCTTCGACAGCCGCTCGATTTCTTCCGAAATATCGACGGCCGAATCGTCCTGAACGAAGCGCAGTTCTTCGATCTTCGCTTCCAGTTCAGCGATCGGCTGTTCGAAATCCAGAAACGTGGTCTTCATGTGTGGGAATCCTTCACTTTGCGGCAGCGCGTATTCTAACCGCGCCAGCCCGCGCCGAAATCGGCTCAGAACTATCGATTTCTTGGATCGATAGAATTTTTCTCAACAACTGACGACTGCCCCGGGCCTCACGACGGCTCGAGGCTGCGCCACATATACCAGGTCGCGACGGTACGCCACGGCTCCCAGTTGGCCGCGACTTCGCGCGCTTCGCTGCGCGTGACCGGCTCGCCACTGAAATAGTTGACGCTGATCGCGCGGATCAGACCGAGGTCGTCGAGCGGCAGCACATTCGGACGCGCGAGATTGAAGATCAGGAACATCTCGGCGGTCCAGCGGCCAATGCCGCGAATCGCTGTGAGCTCCGCGATGACGTCTTCGTCGTCCATCGAGATCCACTTGCCAACGTGCAGCGCACCCGAGACGAAATGCTGCGCGAGATCGAGGATGTATTCCGTCTTGCGTTTCGAGAGGCCGCACGCGGCGAGCTTTTCGTGACCGAGTTTCAGGAACTGCTGCGGCACGAGCTTCGGGCACGCGGCTTCCACACGCTGCCAAAGCGCTTGCGCCGCCGCTGTCGAAATCTGCTGGCCGACCACCGAGCGTGCGAGCGTGACGAACGGATCGTCGCGGCTCAACAAATGCACGGGGCCGAACTTCGGAATCAGCTTCTTGAGAATACGGTCGCGCTTGACGAGGTCCGCGCAGGCCTTATCCCAATAGTCGGGACGCTGCACTTCGAATTCGAGATCGCCCAGCGCATTCGCCGCGGGCTCCACGGCTTCGAGCGCCGCCGGACCATTGGAGAGCACGGCATCGATTGCCGCGCCGTCGAGCACCTCGTGCGATGCGGACGCGCCGTTGGTTTTTCCACGCGCCTTTTTCGCAGACGGTTTTGCCGCTGCCTTGCCGCCCGCTCCATTGAGCGCACGCTTTGCACCTGCGGGTGCACCCGCAGTTCCGCCCGTTAGCGACGCAGACCGCCTGGTCTGCGTCTTCGTGGCCGTTGCCATCCTGCCTCCTGCCTCGCGAATCGATCAGTGGAAACTGGACAGCCCGCTTACACGCGGCGCCACTCGGTCAACCCGCCCGGTTTGTCTTCGAGCGCGACACCGGCATCGAGCAGTTCGGCCCGAATCCGGTCCGCCTCCGCATACTGCTTCGCCTGCTTCGCCGCCGTGCGCGCCGCGATCTTCGCTTCGATCGCTGCCACGTCGAGCGCGCCTGCATCTTGTGCGCCCGCGGCCTGTTGCAGGAACACGCGCGGCTCGCGCACGAGCAGCCCGATCACACGTGCGAGGCGCTGCAACTGACGCGCGAGCACCGCGTCGCGCGTACGGTTCACCTCGCTCGCGAGTTCGAACAGCACGGCGATCGCCACCGGCGTGTTGAAGTCGTCGTTCATCGCCGCACGAAAACGCTGCGCGTACGATTCATTCCAGTCAAGCTCACCCGCGTCCGGCGTCACATCTTTCAACGCCGTGTAAAGACGCGTGAGCGCGTTGCGCGCGTCGTCGAGATGCGCGTCGCTGTGATTCAGCGGCGAGCGGTAATGCGCGCGCGCCATGAAGAAGCGCACCACTTCTGCATCGTACTTCGCCAGCACTTCGCGGATCGTGAAGAAGTTGCCGAGCGACTTCGACATCTTCTCGTTGTCGATATTCACGAAGCCGTTATGCATCCACGTATTGACGAACGTCTTGCCGGTCGCGCCTTCGCTCTGTGCGATCTCGTTCTCGTGGTGCGGAAACTGCAGGTCCTGGCCGCCGCCATGAATGTCGAAGTGCTCGCCGAGCAACGTGCAGCCCATGGCCGAGCATTCGATATGCCAGCCCGGACGCCCGCGACCATACTTCGAGTCCCAGCTCGTGTCGGCCGGCTCTTGCGGTTTTGCCTGTTTCCACAGCACGAAGTCAAGCGGATCCTGCTTGGCATCGTTCGTCGCCACACGTTCGCCCGCGCGCAGGTCTTCGATCGACTTGCCGGAGAGCGCGCCATAGTTCGCGAACTTGCGCACCGCGTAGTTCACGTCGCCGTCCGCACCCTGGTACGCGTAGCCGTTGCGCTCGAGCTTGCCGATCATGTCGAGCATCTGCGGGATGTACTGCGTCGCGCGCGGCTCATGATCGGGCCGCTCGATGCCGAGCGCGTCTGCGTCTTCGTGCAGCGCCGCGATGAAACGGTCGGTAAGTTGCTTGATCGTCTCGCCGTTTTCTACCGCACGACGAATGATCTTGTCGTCGATATCGGTAATGTTGCGCACGTAAGTCACGCTGTAGCCGAGCGCGCGCAGCCAGCGTTGCACGATATCGAACACCACCATCACACGCGCATGGCCAACGTGACAATAGTCGTACACCGTCATCCCGCAGACGTACATACGCACGACGCCGGGCTCGAGTGGCACGAAATTTTGCTTGTCACGCGCGAGCGTGTTGTAGATGCGCAGTGATTCCATAAAGGCGATGGATACGTGGGTCGAAAGAAATCCGCGGCGGCGCCGACCGCAGCCAGCGGGTGACGGCCCGCATTGCTCAGGCTGCTGTCTGTCGGCGTCCGGACTGCAACCAGGTTGCTATCGGGGCGGAGACGACCACGAGTGGCGTTGGAAAGCCCGGCGACTCGCGCAGCGCGCCCGGAATACGAATGAAACGGGCGAGGGACAAAGCGCGCGACGAAACGCACAGACCTTTTGTTAGAATGGCTCGGAGTATAACACCGCGACCTCACCCTATGAAACCTTCCAGCGGCCGCGCGCCCCGTGCTGCGACCCTTGCCGCGTCGGCTCTCTCGAGCGTCGCGATCGTGCTGTGCAGTGTCAGCATCGCGCATGCCGCGCCCCCGGCGACATCCGACGCGACGCCCGGCGCCGACGCCGCGATCAGCCAGCACGACTGGGCTGGCGCGCTCAGCCAGCTCGACGCGCGCATCAAGACGAACCCGCGCGACGTGCAGGCGAAGTTCAAGCGCGCGACGATTCTCGCGCGCCTGAACCGCGACGACGATGCGATCGAGGCGTTCACCGAACTCACGCAGCTCTACCCCGAATTGCCCGAGCCTTACAACAATCTCGCAGCGCTTTACGCGAAGCACGGCCGCTACGACGAAGCGCGCGTCGCGCTCGAAACCGCGGTGAAGGCGAACCCGTCGTACGGACTCGCGTGGGAAAATCTCGGCGACCTTTACCTGCGTCTGGCCGACGCGTCATACCGCCGCGCGCAAACGCTTGGCCATGCAAGCGCCACCACGCAGCAGCGCCAGGCCGACCTCGCGAAGATCATCTCGCCGCCGCCCGCGCAAAAGAAGTCGGCCGCCGCAGCAGCAGAAGGCGCATCGGCAGCGAGCCCGTCGGCCATCGTGCCCGCGCTCAGCAATCCCGCGTACCAGTTCGGCGGTTCGACGGGGTCGCTCGCGATGCCGCCTTTCGTGGCGCCGTCGAACTAACATCTGGCGTGCACCTGCGCGCCGCGACACGTTTTTCCCGCACTTCCGAGGATACTCATGAAATGGTTGATGTTGGCGCTCGGCAGCGCCGCCCTGATCGCGAACGCACCCGCCTTTGCGCAAAACGGCCAGCCGGCCGCCGCGCATCCGCAAGTGCTCTTCAAGACCAGTGAAGGCGACATTCGCGTCGAGCTCTATCCGGAGAAGGCGCCGAAGACCGTCGACAATTTCCTGCAGTATGTGAAGGCCGGGCAATACAACGGCACGATCTTTCATCGCGTGATTCGCGGCTTCATGATCCAGGGCGGCGGCTACACGCAAAGCTTCGTCGAGAAGCCCACGCGCGCACCGATCGCGCTCGAAAGCAAGAACGGCCTGAAGAATCTCACGGGCACGATCGCGATGGCGCGCACGAGCGACCCGAATTCGGCCACCGCGCAGTTCTTCATCAACACGGTCGACAACGCCGGCCTCGACTATCCGAACCCGGACGGCAACGGCTATGCCGTGTTCGGCAAGGTCACGCAAGGTATGGACGTCGTGAAGAAGATCGAAGCGGCGCCCACGGCCTCGCGCGGCCCGATGGCCGACGTGCCGCAAAAGGAAATCGTGATCGAGTCGGCTACCGTCGTCGGCAAGTAAAAACGCCGGCAACGCGCCAGTTAATCATCGACTAACCGGGCGGCAGCGCCGCCCTCACCCGTCGCACGTCGCGGCGCCGGCACACGCGTTGGGCAATACGCCCCGCCTCTTGTCGATGCAGCGACGTTCATTCCCCCTGCCACAGGCAAAGGATCCCATCATGGTCGAACTGCACACGAACCACGGCGTCATCAAGCTCGAACTGAACGCCGAGAAGGCCCCGAAGACGGTCGCCAACTTCCTCAACTATGTGAAGAGCGGCCACTATGACGGCACGGTGTTTCACCGCGTCATCGACGGGTTCATGATCCAGGGCGGCGGCTTCGACGCCGCCATGAAGCAAAAGCCGACCGAAGCGCCGATCGAAAACGAAGCGAACAACGGCCTGAAGAACGAGCGCGGCTCGATCGCCATGGCGCGCACCAACGACCCGCATTCGGCATCGGCACAGTTCTTCATCAACGTCGCCGACAACGACTTCCTGAACCACTCGTCGCCGACGCCGCAAGGCTGGGGCTACGCCGTGTTCGGCAAGGTCGTGGAAGGCCTCGAAGTGGTCGACAAGATCAAGAAGGTCAAGACGGGCTCGAAGGGCTTCCATCAGGACGTGCCCGTTGACGACGTCGTGATCGAGAAGGCTGTCGTCGTCGAATAAGCTTCATACAACTCTCACGCACACCCTTCATCGATGCTGCAGGAAAAGGCTTTACGACACGCTGCCGCGGGCGTGCCCGGCGAGGGCAAGCGCCCGCACGCGGCTCGTCCGTTTCTGTTCATTTCCGATGTGCATCTGAACGAAGGGATTCCGCGTACGGTCGCCGCGTTCGAGCGCTTCATCCGGGTCACGGCCGATCAGGCCGACTCGGTGTTCATACTCGGCGACCTCTTCGAATACTGGATCGGTGACGACATGCTCACCGATCCGTTCCCCGCGCGCATGGCTGCGCTGATGCATACGCTCTCCGAGCGCGGCATCGCGCTCTACATCATGCACGGCAACCGCGACTTTCTGATGGGCAAGCGCTTCATGAAAGCCGCGGGCGCGATCTGGCTGCCCGACCCCATCGCGATCACTGCGTTCGGCACGCGCCTCGCACTCGCGCACGGCGACGCGATGTGCACCGACGATCACGGCTATCAGGTCTTCCGCAAGCTCGCGCGCAACCGGCTCGTGCAGCTGCTGTTTCTTGCGTGGCCGTTTCGCTGGCGGCGAGCGATCGCCGAGCGGGCGCGCCGAGCGAGCGAAAACAAACGCAGCGGCCCACGCCTGCCGAAGTACGACGTCACGGCCAAAGGCGTCGCGTCGCTTTTCAAGCGCGCGCGTGCGAACACGATCGTGCATGGGCACACACACAGGCCGGCGCGCCACCAGGAGCCCGGCGGCACGCGTTGGGTCTTGCCCGACTGGGATCTCGATCACGGCAAGCCGCGCGGCGGCTATCTGCGCGTGGACGCCGAAGGGTTCAGGGTCTTGCCGCTGGACTGAGGTGCGTCGCTTTTGGCGACTGGCTTTTTAGCGCCTCGCCTTTAGCGACTTCCTTGCGCCACGCCTCAAACGCGCGCAGGCGCCTTCTCTTCTTCGCGGCTCGCTGCCTCGGCTTGTGGCCCGCTGCATTCCAGCCCCTCGGACAGACGCCGCAATTCGGCGAGCGCCGCATCGGCGCCATGCAGCGCCTCGAGTCGCGCGCCGAGCCGTTCGAGCGCGACGACGATCGCATCGACGCGCTGCGTCTGTGTCGCCGCGTGGTCGATCAAGCCATGGATCGCGAGCGAAACCGGGTCGTCGGCATTGGGCGTGATGCCATACGCGCAAAAGCCTTCGCGCGCCGAAGCCGGCTTGGCCTGCACCGGTGCGGTCTTCGCGGGCGCGACGACGCGCGCGGGGTTGCCCACCGCCGTCGTGCCTTCCGGCACCGGCTTCACGACCACGGCGTTCGAGCCGATCTTCGCCCCGGCGCCCACCATGAAGCCGCCGAGCACCTTTGCGCCCGCACCGACGATCACGCCCGGACCCAGCGTCGGGTGGCGTTTCGCGCCGCGCGTGAGCGACGTGCCGCCAAGCGTCACGCCCTGATAGATCGTGCAGTCGTCGCCGACCTCGGCCGTCTCGCCGATCACGACGCCCATGCCGTGATCGATGAACACGCGCCTGCCGATGGTCGCGCCCGGATGGATCTCGATGCCCGTCAGAAAACGCGCGATCTGCGAAACGTAGCGCGCGAGCCAGCGGCGCTTCGCGAGCCAGCACGCATGCGCGAAGCGATGCAGCACGAGCGCGTGCAGACCCGGATAACAGGTCAGGACCTCCCACGCGCTGCGGGCGGCGGGATCGCGCTCGCGGATCGTGGCAATGTCTTCGCGAAGTCTCTTGAACATGGCAGTCACGCTAAAAACGGGTGAAACATGGGGATTGGCGGCCGCGCGACGCCGCAGCGTGCGCGCAAGCGGCGCAGCGGCTATTGCAGCCGCGCGCATTTGCTTATGAATTTTTCGCCGGTTTTCAGCCGATTGTAGGCGCAAAGCCGATTCGAGGTCGGAAGCCCCCGTCGGCGGCAAGGTTGGACGCCGGCGCGCGCGCAGCCGCGCTGGCGCAGAGGATCAGCGGTTCTCGCCCTTGCCTTCGCCTTTGCCCTTGAGCATGAGGATGTGCTTGGCGATGCCGCGCACGATATTGACCTCCTCGCGCTCGAGCCCCGAACGGGCGAAGAGCCGCCGCAGCCGCGACATCAGCTTCTTCGGATTGGCGGGGTCGAGGAATTCGAGCGCGATGAGGGCGTTCTCGAGGTGCACATACATGCGCTCGATGTCGTCGCTCGTCGCGAGCGGCGACCCGCCCCCTGGTTGGGCTGTACCGCCCGTACCACCTGCCGCGGGCAAAGCGGCGGCGGGCGCGCTCTCGCCGAGGTACGCGAGGCGCAGCTCGTAGGAGAGCACCTGTACCGCCTGGGCAAGATTGAGCGAGCTATAGGCGGGATTGGCCGGGATATGAGCCAGCGCGCTGCAGCGCTCGACGTCGTCGTTCGACAGGCCCGTGCGCTCGTTGCCGAACACGAGCGCAATGTCGCCGCCGTGCACCGCCTGGCGGCAGGCGTCCTGCACCGCCTGGCGCGGCGCGGCGGGCGGCGGCCCGTACTCGCGCGTGCGCGCCGTGAGCGCGAGCGACCATTGCACGCCCGCCAGCGCGTCGGCAAGCGTCGGCACGATGTGGGCGGCCGCGAGCACGTCGTCGGCGCCGCTCGCCATGGCCACGGCCTCCGGATCGCAGTGGACCTGCGGCACGCGCGGCGCGACCAGCACGAGGCGCGAGAATCCCATGGTCTTCAGCGCGCGCGCTGCCGCGCCGACATTGCCGGGGTGGCTAGGCTCGACGAGCACGAATCGGGTGGACGTGAAGCCGCCGCGCAGCGGCTCATGAGCGTCGCCGGAAGCCGGCGCCGTTGCGTGGGAAATTGCGTGCGAATCAGGTGAATCGGGGTGCGCCAAGATGGTTCTCTAACCGCGAAAAGGATATTGAAATGTCTATGTTAGCGCGCCTCGCGCCGCGGCGAGCGCGCTGGCCGAACGTCATATCCATAGAAATCCCGATATCCTGCCCGAGAGAAGCCATGGAAACGCCGATACTCGGGTAAAATGGCGGTTTCGCGCGCGTCGGGCGAATCGTGCAGCCGTTCTGCTGCCCGCCAGACGCCCGGCAAGTCGCTGGCAAACAGCGCCGCCGCGCTCCGCTCTTATCCAATTCGTCTCCGTTGACGGGACAGGTTCCGCAGGTCCGATCGAGGCCCGCGCCCTGTCCAATCGTTAGACGCTTTTATCTTTTGCACCACCGGCGCGCATTCAGCCTTCGCGAGCGCCGGACAACAAGGATCCTGGCTCATGCATCCCATGCTCAACATCGCTGTCAAGGCCGCGCGCCGCGCCGGACAGATCATCAACCGCGCGTCGCTCGATCTCGACCTCGTGCAGGTCGCGAAGAAGCAGCACAACGATTTCGTCACGGAAGTCGACAAGGCGGCCGAAGCCGCCATCATCGAAACGCTCAAGACCGCCTACCCCGACCACGCCATCCTCGCCGAGGAATCGGGCCAGTCGGATAACGAGTCCGAGTACCAGTGGATTATCGATCCGCTCGACGGCACCACCAACTTCATCCACGGCTTCCAGTACTACTGCGTCTCGATCGCGCTCGCACACAAGGGCCTCGTCACGCAGGCCGTGGTCTATGACCCGACGCGTAACGATCTCTTCACCGCATCGCGTGGCCGCGGCGCGTTCCTGAACGACCGCCGCATCCGCGTGGGCCGCCGCGACCGCCTCGCCGACGGCCTGATCGGCACCGGCTTCCCGTTCCGCGAGAAGGACGGCCTCGACAGCTACTGCGAACTGTTCGCCGAAATGACCAACGCGTGCGCGGGTCTGCGCCGCCCGGGCGCGGCCGCGCTCGATCTGGCCAACGTCGCCGCCGGCCGCATGGACGGCTTCTTCGAGCAGGGCCTCAATCCGTGGGATGTCGCCGCGGGCGGCCTGCTCGTGACGGAAGCCGGCGGTCTGATCGGCAACTACACGGGCGATTCGGACTTCCTGCACGTGGGCGAAGTCGTCGCGGGCAACCCGAAGATCTACGCACAGATGGTGCCGATCCTCTCGAAGTACACGCGCGTCACCAAGGCGGCGTAAGCGCCCATGCGCGTCGCGGTGCACGCGTTGTTCCACCGCGACGCATGCAGAGCGCGCGCCAGGTCAGGCCTGGCCCCCGCATGCGCATCGAGCGGCTTCGGCCGCTTTTTTGTTTCGGCCGTCGCCCTGCTGCAAGAGGACCACGCACGCATCCGATGAAAAAAGGCTTCTACACGATCATCGCCGCGCAGTTCGTGTCGTCGCTCGCCGACAACGCGCTCCTCATCGCGGCGATTGCGCTGCTCACGGTGATTGCTTCGCCCGCCTGGGTCACGCCGCTCCTGCAGATCTTTTTCACGATCTCGTATGTGTTGCTCGCGCCTTTCGTGGGCGCGTTTGCCGACGCCCTGCAAAAGCGCCACGTGATGTTCGTCTCGAACGCGCTCAAGGCGTGCGGCTGTCTGCTGATGATCGCGGGCGTGCATCCGATGATCGCGTATGGCGTGGTCGGCTTCGGCGCGGCGGCTTACTCGCCTGCAAAGTACGGAATCCTGACGGAATTGCTGCCGGCCGAAAAGCTCATCGCCGCCAATGCGTGGCTCGAATCGGCCACGGTGCTTTCCACCATCGTCGGCACGATGATGGGCGGCGCACTCGTTTCGACTTACGCCGACCGTTTCGTCACGCGCCATCCGTGGCCGGCAATCCATTCGGCCGCCGACCTCGCGATGCTCGCCGTGATGATCACGTACGTGTTCGCCGCGATCATCAACATCGGCATTCCCGACACGGGCGCGCGCTACGAGAACCGGCTCAGGGAGCCGGCTCGTCTCATGGGCGATTTCACGCATAGCTTCAACGTGCTCTGGACCGACAAGCTCGCGCAGATCGCACTCTGGGTCACGACCCTGATGTGGGGCGCCGCTGTCACGCTGCAACTGCTCGTGCTCAAGTGGGCCGACGCGAATCTCGGTCTCTCGCTCTCGAAAGCCGCGGTGATGCAGGGTGTGACGGGACTCGGCATCGCGCTCGGCGCGGGAGCGGCCGCCGCATGGGTGTCGCTGCGCGCCTCACTGCGCGTGCTGCCCGTGGGCGTGCTGTGCGGCGCGGTGGCGATAGGCATGGCGTTCTATAGCAAAGGCCTCTTTCCGCAAGGCGTTGGCGTGCGCTTCGGCACGTTCATCGTGCCCTTCTATCTGCTTTTCGCGTACCCGCTGATGGTGCTGCTCGGCGTGCTCGCCGGTTTCTTCATCGTGCCGATGAACGCCCTGCTCCAGCATCGCGGCGCGACGCTGCTTTCGGCGGGCCATTCGATCGCGGTGCAGAATTTCAATCAGAATCTCGCGGTGCTGCTCATGCTCGGCGCGTATGCGCTGCTGCTCACCGCGAAGGTCCCCGTGCAGTGGATCATCGTCGTGTTCGGCCTGTTCGTTTCCACGATGATCTGGCTCGCCATGCGGCACAGTGCGGCAAACGCGCGCACCGTCGACATGCAGGCGCTGGTGGACGAATGACGGAAGCACTGGTGACGGCGTTAGCCGAAAGGCTGACTTTACATGCAATCGGCGCGCGTTAAACTCACGCCCTGAACCCCTAGCAAGACACCGAGGATGGCTACACACACCGCAGGCGCAGCCGACATCGCGCAACACACTCCCATGATGCAGCAGTACCTGCGCATCAAGGCCGATCATCCGGGCACGCTCGTGTTCTACCGGATGGGCGACTTCTACGAGCTCTTCTTCGAAGACGCCGAGAAGGCCGCGCGCCTGCTCGACCTCACGCTCACGCAGCGCGGGGCCTCGGCGGGCAATCCGATCAAGATGGCGGGCGTGCCGCATCACGCGGTCGAGCAATATCTCGCGAAGCTCGTGAAACTGGGCGAGTCGGTCGCGATCTGCGAGCAGATCGGCGACCCGGCCACCTCCAAGGGTCCGGTCGAGCGCAAGGTCGTGCGCGTGGTGACACCCGGCACGCTGACCGACGCAGCCCTCCTTTCCGACAAGAACGACGTCTACCTGATGGCCGTTTGCCCCGGCCACAACCGGCGCGGCGTGACCGTCAACGTGGGCCTCGCGTGGCTCAATCTCGCCAGCGGCGCATTGCGCCTCGCGGAAGTCGCGCCGGAACAGGTCGCCACGGCATTCGAGCGCATTCGGCCCGCGGAAATTCTCGTCGCGGAAATGCCGGCGGAAACCGCCGCCTGGGCGCCACCCGCTGGATCGGGTGCGCTTACACGCGTGCCGGCATGGCACTTCGACGTCGGCTCGGGCAAACAGCGCCTGTGCGACCAACTCGACGTGGCGAGCCTCGACGGCTTCGGCGCGCAAACGCTCACGAGCGCGTGTGGCGCGGCGGGCGCGCTGCTGCTCTATGCGGCGGCCACGCAGGGCCAGCAACTGCGCCACGTGCGCAGCCTGAAGGTCGAAGCCGAATCGGAATACATCGGGCTCGATCCGGCCACGCGCCGCAATCTCGAACTCACGGAAACGTTGCGCGGTACCGAATCGCCCACACTCTGCTCGCTGCTCGACACGTGCAGTACGGCCATGGGCAGCCGCTTGCTGCGTCACTGGCTCCATCACCCGCCGCGCGAAGCCGCGATCGCGCAAATGCGCCAGCAGGCCATCGGCGCATTGCTCGAGGCGCCGCCACAAGCGAGCGTCGATACCTTGCGCAGCGCCTTGCGCCAGATCGCCGACGTAGAACGCATTACCGGGCGCCTCGCGCTGCTTTCCGCGCGCCCGCGCGATCTGTCGAGCCTGCGCGACACCTTTGCGGCCCTGCCCGCGCTACGCGAACAGGTCGCAGCCGCAAGCGGCGCGGCCACGTCGCTTGCGCACATTGCCGAGGCGCTCGAACCGCCCGCCGAGTGCGCGGCGCTCTTGCAGCGCGCGGTCGCGCCGGAACCGGCAGCGATGGTCCGCGACGGCGGCGTGATCGCACGTGGCTACGATGCGGATCTCGACGAACTGCGCGACATCTCCGAGAACTGCGGTCAGTTCCTGCTCGACCTCGAAACGCGCGAGCGTACACGCACCGGCATCGGCAATCTGCGCGTCGAGTACAACAAGGTGCACGGCTTCTATATCGAAGTCACACGCGGCCAGACCGACAAGGTTCCCGACGACTATCGCCGTCGCCAGACGCTCAAGAACGCCGAGCGTTACATCACGCCGGAGCTGAAAACATTCGAGGACAAGGCGCTCTCGGCGCAGGAACGTGCGCTTTCGCGCGAAAAGGCGCTCTACGACGCGCTGCTGCAGTCGCTGCTGCCATTCATTCCCGACTGCCAGCGCGTGGCCGCTGCACTCGCGGAACTCGACCTGCTCGCCGCGTTCGCGGAACGCGCCCGCGCGCTCGACTGGAATGCGCCCACGTTTACGGAAACGCCCGGCATCGAAATCGAGCAAGGCCGTCATCCCGTGGTCGAAGCGCAGGTCGAGCAGTTCATCGCCAACGACTGTCTGCTTTCGGCCGAGCGCAAGCTGCTGCTCATCACCGGCCCGAACATGGGCGGTAAATCGACCTTCATGCGCCAGACCGCGCTCATCGCCTTGCTCGCTTACGTGGGCAGCTACGTGCCGGCAAAGCGCGCCAGCTTCGGGCCGATCGACCGCATCTTCACGCGTATCGGCGCCGCCGACGATCTCGCGGGCGGCCGCTCGACCTTCATGGTCGAGATGACCGAAGCCGCAGCCATTCTCAACGACGCCACGCCGCAAAGCCTCGTGCTCATGGATGAGATCGGGCGCGGCACTTCGACGTTCGACGGACTCGCGCTCGCGTGGGCCATCGCGCGGCATCTGCTCGCGCACAACGGTTGCCACACACTCTTCGCCACGCACTACTTCGAGCTCACGCAACTGCCGGCCGAATTTGCGCAGGCGGCGAACGTGCATCTTTCAGCCGTCGAGCACGGCCATGGCATCGTCTTCCTCCATGCGGTGCAGGAAGGCCCGGCGAACCAGAGCTACGGCCTGCAAGTCGCGCAACTCGCGGGTGTGCCCACGGCCGTGATCCGCGCCGCGCGCAAGCATCTCGTGCATCTGGAACAGCAATCGGCGGGGCAGCCCACGCCGCAGCTCGACCTGTTCGCGGCGCCCGCGGCCGAGTACGAAGACGAGGCGCCATTTGTGGAAGATCGCGCCGCGCCGGTTGAAGAGGATCGTGGCGCGTCGCTCGTCGCACAGCGGCTGCGCGAACTCGATCCAAACGAACTGCGCCCGCGCGACGCGCTCGACCTGTTGTACGAACTGCATGAGCTGGCCACGGCGCCGGACGCCAAACGCTAAGCGTCGCCTCGCGACGCCGCCGCGGCCATCGCAACCAGCGGGCCGCGGCAGTCCCCGCTCGCGCTATCTGAACATGATGCGCCGTGCGTCGTGCGTGTTGATGCTGGCTTCGTCACTGGGTTCGCCGCTCGCGGCGTTCGCACAGGCGCCTCGCTATGCCTTCGCGGTCGTGGCGAACGCGCTCACCTCGCAGTCCGAGGAAGCGTCGGCGCAGCGGCTCATCGATGCCATCGGGCGCGATCCGCAAATCGCTTTCACGGTCTACGACGGCAATCTCAAAGGCGCACACGAAACCTGTGCCGACCACCTTTACGAGCAACGTCACGACATTCTCGATGCGTCACGTGCGCCGCTCGTGTTCGTGCCCGGCGAACGGGACTGGGTCACCTGCGGCATGAACGGCTCGGGCGCCTACGATCCCGCCGAGCGGCTCGACTTCCTGCGCCAGAACTTCTTCTCCGATCCCAACGCGCTCGGCCAAACTCCCTTGACGCTCACGCGCGAGAGCGAAGTCTCACGCTTCCGGCCGTACCGGGAAAACGTGCGCTGGCAACTTGGCGACACCGTGTTCATCGGCCTGAACGTGCCGGACGGCAACAATCACTATCTCAATGCGGGTGGGCGCAATGGCGAGTTCGAAGACCGCGTGATCGCCAACGGCTTCTGGCTCGAACATGCGGCCGAGTTTGCGAAGCGCCGCAACGCGCGCGCGATCGTCATCTTCATGCAAGGCAACGCGATGCCCGAGCACTATGAGCGTCCAGACCGCTTCGCGTGGCTGCGCTTTCATCGTGCACCGCGCGACGGTTACCTCGAATTGCGCCGCAGCCTTGTGAAGCTCGCCGAGATTTTCCGTGGCCAGATAATCGTCGTGAACGCGGACGACTCGAAGCTCGCACATGGCTTCACGATCGACCAGCCGCTGCGTAACGACAAGGGCGCAAAGATAGAGAACGTTACGCGCATCGCGTTCTCACTGCGCGATCCGCTCACGCAATGGCTGCAGGTGGACGCCGACATGGCGCGCCGCACGCCGCTGCGCGTGAGCGTGCGCGATGTACCGAAACATCTGCCGCTGTTGCCCGCGCAGCCGTCGCCGTACACGCCGGGCGTGGGTTCGTCGCCCGCGATGCCGGAAATGCCTGAAGTATCGTCGATGCCGGATGTGACCGAGATTCCCGGCATGCCGCAGTCGCCCGACGTCGCGCCCGTGACGCCTGGCGCATCGGGAACCGCCGTGCCTCCCGGCTTGCCGCCGGCCGGCAACGGCGTGCTGATGCCCGCCTGGCCCACGCAGGGTGGCCAGAATGGCTTAAACGGTCGGAATGATGCGAACGGCCAGAACGGCCTGGGTGGTGGAAACAGCGGCGGAAGCAATGGCAGCAATGGCCAGCCGCCTGACCGGCTGCAGCCGCCCGGCGCACCGGCGTCAGGCGGCTTCGTGCAGTGATCTGCGATTAGTGCAGGGTGGGTTTCGAGGCGCCTTCGTCGTCGCCGTCTTCTTCGTCTTCGTCGATGATTTCGAGGCCGTCCGCGCCATGCGCGTGCTCATGTTCGATTTCGTCTTCGGTGGCCGTGCGCACTTCCTTGACCGTGAGCGCGAAACGCAGCGCCATGCCCGCTAGCGGATGGTTGCCGTCGAGCACGACCTTGTCTTCCGCGACGTCCGTGACCGTATAGATCAGCGTGTCGAGGTCTTCGTCGCCTTCTTCGGGCGTGCCTTCGAACTGCATGCCGACTTCGAGCGGCTCCGGGAAGCGGTTGCGCGGCTCGATCTTCACGAGCTCGGGATCGTATTCCCCGAAAGCGTCCTGCGGCTCAAGCTGGATCTGGGTCTCGAAGCCCGGCTCCTGCCCGTCCAGCACTTCCTCGATCTTGGGGAACGTGCCATCATAGCCGCCGTGCAGATAGACCATCGGCTCGTCGCTTTCCTCAATCAGATTGCCCTGCGCATCCGATAGCTTGTAAGCGACCGACACGACGGTGTCCTTTGCAATTTTCATTCGATCCTCCAGATTACAGACCACATTATACGATGCCGAAGCGGTCCCCAGACCACCCGGTGGACGCGCGCAAGCAGCGCTCCTCCCTCCCCCTGGCATGCCCCGCGCCCGATGTTGCCACGCCGCTTCTGGGCGGCCTGACCCCGGCGCAGTTCATGCGCAAATACTGGCAGAAAAAGCCGCTCTTGATCCGCCAGGCGATTCCCGACATCGAAGCGCCGCTCTCACGTGAAGCCCTCTTCGCGCTCGCAGACAGCGACGATGTCGAGTCGCGTCTCATCACGCATTTTCGCCGCCGCTGGGCGCTCGAACACGGCCCGTTCTCGCCGGACGAACTACCCTCGCCGAAGACCCGCCAGTGGACGCTCCTCGTGCAGGGCGCCGACCTGCACGACGACCGCGCGCGTGCCCTCCTCGAGCGCTTTCGCTTCGCGCCCGACGCTCGGCTCGACGACCTCATGATCTCCTACGCATCGGACGGCGGCGGTGTCGGCCCGCACTTCGATTCGTATGATGTCTTCTTGCTGCAGGTGCACGGCAAGCGCCGCTGGCGCTTTGGCGCACAGCGCGACCTGTCGCTGCAGGAAGGCCTGCCGCTCAAGATTCTCGCGAACTTCCAGCCTGAAGAAGAGTGGGTGCTTGAGCCGGGCGACATGCTGTACCTGCCGCCGCACATTGCGCACGACGGCATCGCCGAAGGCGAATGCATGACCTGCTCGATCGGCTTTCGTTCTCCTTCCACGAACGAATTGACGAGCCAGTTTCTTTACTGGCTCGCCGAGCGCGGCGCCGATAGCGGAAACGGCAAGCCCACGCTTTACCGCGACCCCAACCAGCCGGCCGTGGCGCATCCCGCGCAGCTTCCTCCGGCACTCGTAGAGCGTGTTGGCGACGTGCTTGCTAAAGTGCGCTGGAGCGACGCCGACGTCTCCTCGTTCGTGGGCTCCTGGCTGTCGGAACCGAAAGCAAATGTCGTGTTCGACGCCCCCGAAAAACCGCTCGACGAAGCGCGTTTCGTTGCGCGAGCGGTAAAAGATGGGATAACACTCGACCGCAGGACAATCCTGCTTTACGATTCGCGGTCGTATTACCTGAACGGGGAACAGTACTTGCTCAAAGAGGCAAGAAAGTGGCTGCCGGCACTGGCCGACAGGCGCTCTATGGACGGGAAACGCTTTGTAACACTCTCACACGATTCGTGTGTGACAGCGTTGCTACACGAGTGGTATCGTGCGGGCTGGATTCGGACCGGGGTGCTTGCCTAAGCGCTTCGGACTGTTATACCGTACTAAAATAGTGCTTGTATGAGAAAGACAACGTATTGTCCCCGGATTTGTCGACGGTCGATACGAAAGTGCCTATAATTTCCGGCCAGGCCGTAGGGAAGATTCACGCTCTTGCAGTGCGTCTCCACCAGCGGCTCAGGTCGGTGTTGGGGCACATTTACCGGTATTATTTTGCGCTGTTGCTTACCTTTAACCATAAAAGGACGTGATCATGAAGAAATCCCTCCTCGTAGCATCCCTGCTGGCAGCTGTTGCACTCGCTGCGTGCAACAAGAGCAGCGACCAAGCTGCTGCGCCGGCTAGCGATGCTGCTGCTGCTTCGGCACCGGCTGCTGCTGCTTCGGATTCGGCAGCTGCTGCTTCGGGCGCTGCTGCTGCTGCGAGCGACGCTGCTGCTTCGGCTACCGCCGCTGCTTCGGACGCTGGCGCTGCTGCTTCGGACGCAGGCGCTTCGGCTCCGGCTGCTGCTTCGGGCGCAAGCCAGTAAGTTGCGTTCGCGCGACGCTCACCCGGGGCCTCGGTCCCGGTGGGCATCGCAGCGAATCGCCGTACGGTCTGCTGCTTGCGTCAAACGCGCTACAGACATCCGGCGGGCAAGCAAAAAAGCCACGAACTCACGTTCGTGGCTTTTTTGTTATGCGGCGCGCATGAAGCTGCATGAGACTTAACGCGCTTCGCCAGACTCCCCTGCCTCCTCGCTCTTCTCTTCGAAGAACGCCTGCACCACTTCGATCTCCCGGGTCCGCTTGAACGGCGGCAGGCTTTGCCAGATTCGTCGTCCATACGGTTTGTCGACGAGACGGGTGTCGCAAATCATCAACACGCCGCGGTCGGTTTCCGCGCGAATCAGTCGCCCCGCGCCCTGCTTGAGCGTGATCACCGCCTGCGGAAGCTGATGGACCGCGAACGGGCTTAGACCTTTCTTCGCCAGCGCGTCGAGGCGCGCCGCCAGCACCGGATCGTCGGGCGGCGCGAACGGCAGCTTGTCGATCACCACGAGCGACAGCGCATCGCCGCGCACGTCCACGCCTTCCCAGAAGCTCTGGCTGCCCACGAGGATCGCATTCCCATAGGCTCGGAAGCGCTCGAGCAGTTCCGTGCGGCTCGCGTCGCCCTGCACGAGCAGCGGCGTGTTCCAGCCGCGCGCTTCGATCGTGTCGCGCAGTTTCTGGGCTATGCGGTCAACGGCACGCAACGTCGTGCACAGCATGAAGACACCGCCGCCCGACGCCTCGATCGCCGGCAGCGCCGCGTCGAACACGGCGTCGGTGAACTGCGGCGACGACGGCTGCGGCATGTTGCGCGGCACGTAAAGCAGCCCTTGCGTCGGATAGTCGAACGGGCTCGGCAGCGTCATCGAGCGGCGCGAACTCAGGCCCATCTGCGCCGCGTAGTGCGTGAAGTCGCCACGCACCGAAAGCGTGGCCGAGGTGAAGACCCACGTGCGTGGCACACCGGCACGCTGCTTGGCGAAGATCGGCGCCACGGAGAGCGGGGTTTCGTGCAACTGCACCGTGTGCGAGAACACCTCGACCCAGCGGACTTTCTCGTCAGCGTCGTCCGATGCGTGAGCGTTTTCGTCCTGCCCATCCGCATCGGCCTTGCGTGTTTCACGCGATGGCGCGGCGCCCTGGGGCGCGGTCCAGCCCGCGAGGATGCCCTGGAGCTCGCGCGCGCGGCGCAGGCACGCGCCGATCGATTCGGCACGCTCGGCCTGCCCCGCGAGCGCCGTGGCCAGCACGCCCAGTTCGGTTTGCAGCGCGTCGAGCGCATCGAAGAGCGGGTGATCCTCGGGCAACTGCGTAATCGACAGCCGCAGCGAATCTTCCTTGAACGCGAGCCGCACGTCACGCGCTGCGCGCTCCAGCGCCGCGCCGAGCTTGACCCACTCCACCGCGTCGCGCGCGTGGCTCAGACCTTCGGCCACGCAATCGCGCGCGAGCTCGAGGAACTGCGCGGTCGAGAGCGTTTCGCCGAAAAAGAGCGTTGCCGTTTCGGGCAGCTGGTGCGCTTCGTCGAAGATGATCGTATTCGCGCTCGGCAGCAGTTCGGCCATGCCGGTGTCGCGCAGCATGATGTCGGCGAAGAACAGATGGTGATTCACCACCACGATGTCGGCCTGCTGCGCCTCGCGGCGCGCCTGCATCACGAAGCAGTCCTTGTAATGCGGACACTCCTGGCCAAGACAGTTATCGCGCGTCGATGTGACCATCGACCACACGGCCGCCGTCTCGGGCACGCTCGCGAGCTCGGCTTTGTCGCCCGAGCGCGTGATCTTCGCGAAGCGCACGATTTCCTGCAGATACGCGGTTTCCTGGCGCGACGGCAGCCGGCCGTTGTCGGCCGTGCGCTGCAGGTAGTAGTGGCACAGATAGTTGGCGCGGCCCTTGAGCATCGCAACACTTACGGGCACCGCCAGGGCGTCGCGCACGGTGGGAATATCGCGCGCAAAGAGCTGGTCCTGCAAGTGCTTCGTGCCCGTCGAGACGACCACCTTGCCGCCCCACAGCATGGCTGGCACGAGGTACGCATAGGTCTTGCCCGTGCCCGTGCCCGCCTCGACGATCAGCGTGTTGTCGCCGTTCTCGGCTGCGGCGCGCGCCGCTTCCTCGGCGGCGGGCTGCGCCGGTGCACCACGTTCGACGCGCCGCGCCGGGCGCGACTGGAGTTCGAACGCCGCGGGATCGGGCAGGGATTGCGCGGCAGCTTCCATCGCGGCCGCGACCGCACGCGCCATTTCGATCTGCGCAGCGCGTGGGCGATAGCCGTCGATCTCGCGAGCGAGCAAGCCGTCGGCCGCGAAGAGCTCTTCGAGCTCGGCGGCGCGGCGCGCGCTCAACACGGGTGCAGCGGCTGTTTGTGTCGCACGCGCGTCGGCCTCCGGCGCGCCGCCTTCGCGCGCGGGCCGGGATCGGGAAACGGTCGTTGAATTCAAGGCAAGCGGTTCCTGCTCGGTCCGGAAGGGCGCAACGCGCCGACTGCCGCGCCCCGGCGCCTGCCAGGACCCGGAATCAGGCGTGCCCGTCCGAAGTCTTCGTTGAATCGGGGTCCAGCTGCAGTTGCAGCAGGAGGATGTTGTCCTTGACCTTGAGCTTGCGCTTCTTCAGCCTCTGCAGCTCGAGATCGTCATAGTCCGGGGTGTCGGACATCCTGTCTATCAGGCGGTCCAGATCGCCATGTTCCGATTCCAGTTGCAGAATGCGGTCACGAAGGACCTCGGTCTTGACTTCACGATGCTCGCGCATGCTCGCCTCCTCGACATATGCGGCGCGCGCTTGCGAAGGACGACGCGCCTGAGGTTGCAGTCCGGCTGAAAAAGCGTGCTACTCGTGCTACTGGTCCTGCTGTTCTTCCTGCTGCTGCTTTTCCTGTTGCTTCTGCTGATCTTCTTGTTGCTGCTTTTGCTGCGCCTTCTCGGCCGCCTGTTTCTGACGCTCTTCGACATCGGCCTTGTGCTTCGCCGCGTCTTCCTGCTTCTGCTGGTAGCGCTGGGCCTTATCGGCGCGTTCTTGAGCCTTTTGTTCGCCCTGGCGGCGCGCTTCGTCAAGCTGGTTCTGGTAATTCGCCTGCTTCTGGTCGTACGCCGCCTGGTTCGCGTTGCGCTGCGATTGCTCGCCCTGGCGCTGTGCCTGGGCCAGCGCATGCTGCCGCTGCTTTTCCTCGTACGCCTGCTCGTTCGCCGCACGCTGCGGCGCTTCGGCCTGGCGTTGCGCCTGATCGAGCGCGTGTTGCTGCTGCTTCTGTTCGTACGCCTGTGCGCTTGCCGCTTCGTTGGCGGCGCGCTGCGGCGCATTCGCTTCGTCCTGCGCGCGTTGCAAGGCGGCCTGCTGGTCGCGCTGCTGCGCATGCGCGGCACGTTTTTCGTCGTCGAGCGCCAGTTGCTCGCGGCGGATATCGGCCTGCACGACACGCATCTTGTCGCGCGCGTTGCCGATGCAATGATTCACGAAGAACGTGCTGTAGCAGTTGTGCTGCGCGACTGCATACTGATAGTCGTTCTCCGCGGTACGACGGTCCAGCACCTGCTGCCGTGCGTCGAAGTCGCTCTGCTGCGACTGTGCCGTGCCGGCGACCCCAGCCACGTCAGACGCCGCGAGCGGCGCGTTGCCCGATGCCGACGGCTGCATCGGCACAGTTGGCGCGCCTTGCTGCTGCAGCGGCCCTGTCACTCCGACCGCCTGCGCGAGGGCCGGAACGCTCGCACCGAGGCTCAACGCTACGGCACAAATTGCCCCAAGAGCGGGGAACCGCCGCGTGACGCCATGAGGCGTGCGAAACCGGGCAAGGGGCAAATCAGGAGAGAAGCGGGAGGTCGTCAACGTCTTCTGTGGGCAGCGGAACATGGGGGAAATTCTAACACCCCCCGGGTTGAGCGCTCGGCCATTTATGGCAAAATGCCCCGCTCCACCGGCCGGCGGGCGCACCCGGCAACGTGCCTTTTTGCACACCGGGCGCGCCGGGCGCTCAAGCCCGCGCCGGCCGCCGGAGCGCAACTCCGGACCGCAAACCGATCCTCGCAGGAATATCCAGACCCTATGACGGAAACCGTAGCACTCAAGATCGTCCAGCGTATCGCCACTGAACTGAGCGTGCAGCCGCGCCAGGTCGCAGCCGCCGTGCAGCTTCTCGACGAAGGCTCGACCGTTCCGTTCATCGCCCGTTACCGCAAGGAAGTCACGGACAATCTCGACGATACGCAGCTGCGTACGCTCGAAGAACGCCTGCTCTATCTGCGCGAACTCGAAGACCGCCGCGCGACGATCCTCGCGAGCATCGAGGAACAAGGCAAGCTCACCGACGAACTGCGCAGCGCGATCGAAGCCGCCGACAGCAAGCAGGTTCTCGAAGACCTCTATCTGCCCTACAAGCCCAAGCGCCGTACGCGCGCGCAGATCGCACGCGAAGCCGGCCTGCAGCCGCTCGCCGACGCGCTGCTCGCGAACCCGCTGCTCGACCCGCAAACGGAAGCCGCACAGTACGTCGATGCCGAAAAGGGCGTCGCCGACGTCAAGGCCGCGCTCGACGGCGCACGCGACATCCTCTCCGAACAGTTTGGCGAAACGGCCGAACTGCTGGGCAAACTGCGCGACTGGCTGCACAACCAGGGCGTGGTGATGTCGAGCGTGGTCGAGGGCAAGGAAAACGAGGAAGGCGAGAAGTTCCGCGACTACTACGACTATTCCGAGACGATCAAGACCGTGCCGTCGCACCGTGCGCTCGCGCTGTTCCGCGGCCGCAACGCCGGTGTGCTGATGGTCAAGCTCGGCCTTGGCGGCGAACTGGACACGCAGGTGCCGCATCCGGGCGAAGCGATGATCGCGCGCCACTTCGGCATTGCGAACCAGAATCGCCCGGCCGACAAATGGCTCTCCGATGTCTGCCGCTGGTGCTGGCGCGTGAAGGTGCAGCCGCATATCGAAAACGAGCTGCTGACCAACCTGCGCGAGCAGGCGGAAAACGAAGCGATCCGCGTGTTCGCGCGCAATCTCAAGGATCTGCTGCTTGCCGCGCCGGCCGGCCCCAAGGCCGTGATCGGCCTCGATCCGGGCCTGCGCACCGGCGTGAAGGTCGCCGTGGTCGACCGCACGGGCAAGCTGCTCGCCACCGACACGATCTACCCGCACGAGCCGCGCCGCGACTGGGACGGCTCGCTCGCGAAGCTCGCGCGCATCGCCGCGCAGACGCAAGCGGAACTCATCAGCATCGGCAACGGCACGGCCTCGCGTGAAACCGACAAGCTCGCGAGCGAGCTGATCTCGAAGCATCCCGAACTGAAGCTTCAGAAGATCGTGGTTTCCGAAGCCGGAGCGTCGGTTTATTCGGCGTCCGAACTGGCTGCGAAGGAATTCCCCGAGCTCGACGTGTCGCTGCGCGGCGCCGTTTCCATTGCGCGCCGTTTGCAAGACCCGCTCGCCGAACTCGTGAAGATCGAGCCGAAAGCGATTGGCGTGGGCCAATACCAGCACGACGTGAACCAGCGCGAACTCGCGCGCTCGCTCGACGCCGTGGTCGAGGACTGCGTGAACGCCGTGGGTGTCGATGCGAACACGGCCTCCGTCGCCCTGCTCGCCCGCGTGTCGGGCCTGAACTCGACGCTCGCGCGCAATATCGTCGATTTCCGCGATGCGAACGGCCCGTTCCCCTCGCGTGAGCATCTGAAGAAGGTGCCGCGCCTGGGCGACAAGACCTTCGAGCAGGCCGCCGGCTTCCTGCGCATCAACGGCGGCGACAATCCGCTCGATCGCTCGTCGGTGCACCCGGAAGCGTACCCCGTCGTCGAACGCATGCTCGCGAAGATCAAGCGTACGATCGGCGACGTGCTCGGCAGCCGCGAAGCGCTTTCGGGCCTCGCGCCCACCGAGTTCGTGGATGAACGTTTCGGTCTGCCGACGGTGCGTGACATCCTGAGCGAACTGGAAAAGCCGGGCCGCGATCCGCGCCCCGAGTTCAAAACGGCAACGTTCCGCGATGGCGTCGAGAAAGTGTCCGACCTCGTGCCGGGCATGCTGCTCGAAGGCGTCGTGACGAATGTGGCCGCGTTCGGCGCATTCATCGACGTGGGTGTGCATCAGGACGGGCTCGTGCACGTCTCGGCGATGTCGACGAAGTTCATCAAGGACCCGCACGAAGTCGTCAAGGCAGGCCAGGTCGTGAAGGTGAAGGTGCTCGACGTCGACGTGAAACGTCAGCGCATCGCGCTCACGATGCGTCTGGACGACGAGCCCGCGAGCGCCGGTGCGCCGCGCAGTGGCGGCGGCGGGGGCCAATCGGGCAACCGCGACAATCGCGGCGGCGGTAATCGCGACAACCGCGGCGGCCAGCGTTCGCGCGATGCGGAACCGGCGGGCGCGATGGCGGCGGCATTCGCGAAGCTCAAGCGCTGATGTCGGCATGACGCAATGTGGGGCCGCAACGGCTCACGTTGCGTGCGCAACAAAAAAGGCACCCCACAGGGTGCCTTTTTTACTGGTCGAAACGACGCAATCAGATCTCGATCTTCGTGCCGAGTTCGACCACGCGGTTCGCAGGAATGCTGAAGAAGTCGGTGGGCTTCGCGGCGTTCTGATGCATCCACGCGAACACGCGTTCGCGGAAGATCGACATACCCGGAAGCTGCGTCGGCACGACCGTCTCGCGCGCGAGGAAGAACGACGTGTCCATCATCTCGAACGTCATGTTGTGCGTGCGCGAAATCTCGTCGAGCACCGCCTGCACGTCGGGCGTTTCGTTGAAGCCGTAATCGGCCTTCACGAGATAGAGCCCGCCGCCGATATCCTTCACCGTCACCCGCTCTGCGTCCACCACATACGGAATGTCGCGTATCACGAACGTGAGGAAGATCGTGCGTTCGTGCAGCACCTTGTTGTGCTTGAGATTGTGCAGCAGGCTCACCGGCACGAGCGATTCGCTGCCCGTGAGATAGATCGCCGTGCCCGAAACGCGATGCGGAGGGTGCGCGAGCAGCCCTTGCAGGAAAGGCATGAGCGGAATACCGTCGGCGGCCGTGCGCTCCTTCACGATCATGCGGCCCTTGAACCAGGTCATCAGCAGGAAGAACAGCAGCGCGCCGATGCCGAGCGGCAGCCAGCCCCCCTCCTCGACCTTCAACAGGTTCGCGCCGAAGAAGCCCAGATCGACGGCCAGTAGCACGGTGATGATGCAGGTGACGAGGGCCTTGTTCCACTTCCACACCTTCGTCATCACGACGGCGACGAGCACCGTGGTGATCACCATCGTAGCGGTCACGGCGATACCGTAGGCGGCGGCCAGATTGTCCGAACTCTTGAAGGCAACCACGATGCACAGAATGATGAAGAGCAGCATCCAGTTCACGACCGGCACGTAGATCTGGCCGATCGCGAGGTCCGACGTGTGCAGCACCTTCATGCGCGGCACGTAGCCAAGCAGAATGGCCTGGCTCGTGAGGGAGTACGCACCGGAGATCACAGCCTGCGAAGCGATCACGGTCGCCACCGTCGAAAGCACGACGAGCGGCAGCAACGCCCAATCCGGCGCGAGCAGGAAGAACGGGTTTTCGATCGCGCGATGGTCCTGCATCAGCAGCGCGCCCTGCCCGAAGTAGTTGAGCACGAGCGAGGGCATCACGAGCACGTACCAGGCGTAGCGAATAGGCTGCGCGCCGAAGTGACCCATGTCGGCGTAGAGTGCTTCCGCGCCGGTCAGCACCAGCACGACCGAGCCGAGCACCACGTAGGCCTGCAGCATATGTGCGCCCATGAAGGCGACCGCATAGTACGGATTGAGCGCGGCGATGACACCCGGGGCCTGCACGATGCGCGAAACGCCAAGCACGCCGATCGTGATGAACCACAGCACCATGATCGGCCCGAACAGGCGCCCGACGAGCGCCGTACCGTGACGCTGGATCCAGAACAGTGCGACCAGGATCACCATGGTGAGTGGCAGCACGAGGTGCGAGAGCTTCGGCGCGGCGATCTCGAGGCCCTCCACCGCCGATATCACCGAGATGGCTGGCGTGATGACCGCGTCGCCGTAAAACATGCACGCGCCGAAGATGCCGAGCGCCGTGAGCAGCGCGGCAGCCTTGCTCTTGCGATTGAACGAGCGCATGGCGAGCGCCATGAGCGCCAGCACGCCGCCCTCGCCGTTGTTGTCGGCACGCATCACAAAAAGGACATATTTGACGCTCACGACGATCACGATCGCCCAGAACAGCAGCGAGATGACGCCGAGGATGGACGTCTCGTTGAGCGGAATGCCGTGGGCCGGGCTGAACGCCTCTTTCAGCGAATACAGCGGGCTCGTGCCGATGTCGCCGAACACCACGCCGATGGCCGCTACGGCGAGAGTAGGTAGCGGCTGCTTGGCCACGTGTGTGCTAGTTGTCATATACGCGGTAATCCGTTGCGAGGCGGAAAAAACGAGCGCTATTCTAAACCGGGCTGCGGCGGAAACCGAGCGGTCGTCGCGGCACTGCGACATCCCTTGGTCCCCGCGCAGTTTAGCACTGGCCCCAGATGCCGTCTGCCCGCCTGCGCCACGGCTGGCGAATCGGTGGGCGACGCACAAAAAAAACGGAGCCGTGAAGGCTCCGTCGCTGGATCTGGCCACCGCAGGTTTGGGAACACTGGCGGCGGCACGACCTCTGCATTACTTCTGCGCGTCTTGCGCTCGCTGCAGACCACGCTTGATCCACGCACCGAGATTGTGGGGGCGCACCGTATCCCACTCCTCGAACGGCTGGTGGATCCACGGATTGGTCGGCAGATGCTGGACGAAATAGTCCGGCGTTACCTTCGAGCAGCCCTTGTACCAGAGCACCGCCGAGCGCACGCCGGTCACAGCCGGGTAACGCTCCTTGAGGTGCTCCTGCACACGAGCGAGCGTGACGCCCGAATCGACGAGATCGTCGACGAGCAGCACGTTGCCCTCCAGGTGACCGCGCGTCATCGTGATGTACTGCGCGATGTCGAGCTCGCCCTGCTCCGTGCCGGCGGCTTCGCGGTACGAGCTGGTTGCGAGGATCGCGAGCGGCAGGTCATAGATGCGCGAGAGCTGGTCGCCCACGCGCAGACCGCCGCGTGCGAGGCACAGGATCTGGTCGAACTTCCAGCGCGACTCGTGCACCTTGAGCGCGAGCAGTTCGATCAGCCGGTGATACTCGTCCCAGCCGACCCACAGGTTCTTTTCGTCGTTGCGCGGGTCCATCATTTGAATCATTTTTGCTTCTGCCTTCTTACCACTTAGACCTTGAACGGATGACGCAGCAGGATCGTTTCGTCGCGATCCGGGCCAGTCGAAACCATGTCGATCGGCACGCCGGCGACTTCCTGCACGCGCGTGAGATACGCCTGCGCGCTCTTGGGCAGCGCGTCGAACTGCGTGATGCCGATGGTGCTTTCGTTCCAGCCTTCAAACGTCTCGTAGACCGGTTCGCACGCGGCCACTTGCGAGGCGCCGCGCGGGAGAATGTCCACGTCCTTGCCGTCCACCTTGTAGCCGACGCAGAGCTTCACTTCGTCCAGACCGTCGAGCACGTCGAGCTTCGTGATGCACAGACCCGTCACGCCGTTGATCTGGATCGAGCGGCGCAGCGCGGCGGCGTCGAGCCAGCCGGTGCGGCGCGGACGGCCGGTGACCGAACCGAATTCCTTTCCGACCTTCGCGAGCGTGAGGCCCACTTCTTCCTGGCGATCGGCGTTGTCGGCGTCGTACAGTTCGCTCGGGAACGGACCCGAACCGACGCGCGTGCAGTACGCCTTCGTGATGCCGAGCACGTAGTTGAGCTTTTGCGGACCGACGCCCGCGCCTGCCGACGCCGCACCCGCGACGCAGTTGCTCGACGTGACGAACGGATAGGTACCGTGGTCGATGTCGAGCAGCGTGCCTTGCGCGCCTTCGAACAGGAGATTTCCGCCTTCGTGGTTCACGTCATACAGACGACGCGAAACGTCCGTGACCATCGGCTTCAGACGATCGGCGTACGAGAGCATCGTGTCGAGCGTTTGCTGATAGTCGACGGCCGGCGCACCCAGGTACTGCGTGAGCACGAAGTTGTGGTAGTCGAGATTCTCGCGCAGGCGCTCGGCGAAATTCTCCGGCTCGAACAGGTCCTGCACGCGCAGACCGCGGCGTGCCACCTTGTCTTCGTAGGCCGGACCGATGCCGCGACCCGTCGTACCGATCTTCGCGGCGCCGCGCTTGGCTTCGCGCGCCTGGTCGATAGCGATGTGGTACGGCAGGATGAGCGTGGTGGCTTCGGAGATGAACAGACGCTTCTGGACGTCGATGCCCGCTTCTTCGAGCTCGCCGATTTCCTTGAAGAGCGCTTCGGGCGAGAGCACCACGCCGTTGCCGATGTAGCAGGCGGTGCCGGCACGCATGATGCCCGACGGGATCAGTCGGAGAATGGTCTTCTTGCCGCCGATGATGAGCGTATGGCCGGCATTGTGACCGCCCTGGAAACGCACCACGCCTTGCGCGTGGTCCGTCAGCCAGTCGACGATCTTGCCCTTGCCCTCATCGCCCCATTGGGTGCCCACGACGACGACATTGCGTCCCGGGGTTACATTCACTGCGCTGGCAGACATGGTGTTTCGTTAGCTGGTTAAAAACGTATTCTACCTGGGTTCAGCGGCAAGGCCGCCTTTTTTTCCCCAGATTCGCGGAATTTCCTTTTGCACTCAACGGCATGCGCGATGCGAAGCGTGCTTTGGCGCGCTTGCGCAAAGGCTTGCGGGGCGGCGCGAATGGCCGCCCGAGTGCGGCATCAGGCGTGCTTTTCGACGACCCAGACGCCGTCGCGCTCGACGAGCACGCGGTCGCAGGCGAACTCGTCCATGTCGTGCTCGTGACCCGGCAGCGCCTGGATCACGACCTCGCCCGCATCGCGCAGCGCGGCGACCGCGCTGCGCAGCCCCTCGTCATGGCGCCACGGCGCGAGGATCGCGCTGCTGCGCGCTTCGACCGGCGAAATACGCGCCACTTCCCGCAAATCGAGCGAGAAGCCCGTCGCTGCGCGGGCACGTCCGTAGACTTCGCCCACCTTGTCGTATCGCCCGCCACGGGCCACGGCGTTCGGCACGCCGTCTACATAGGCCGAGAACATCACGCCGCTGTGGTACGCGTAGCCGCCGAGATCCGCGAGGTCGATCATCAGCTCCGCACCCTCGATCTCGCGCACGAGGAACGCGAGGTCGTCGAGCGCACGGGCAATGCCCGGCAGCGCCGGCAGACGCGTGCGGGCTTCGTCGATCACGCTCGCGTCGCCGTAAAGCGACGGCAGCGCGCGCAAGGCGTCGCGCGTGGCGGCTCCGAGGTTTTGCGTGAGTTCCGCGAGACGCGGCACGTCCTTGCCAGCGAGCGCTTCATACAAAGCGTCGCCAAGCGCGGCCGCAGCGGGATCCGCTTCGAAGATCGCCGCGAGCACACCTGCGTGCGAAAGGTCGAGGCGTACCTTCGCGAGGCCCGCGAGGCGCAGCGCATCGAGCATCAGCTGCTGGATTTCGAGGTCCGCTTCGAGGCCGGCATGGCCGTAGATTTCCGCGCCGGTCTGGATCTGTTCGCGCGTGGCGTGCAGACCGCGCGGCAGCGTGTGCAGCACGTTGCCCGCGTAGCACAGGCGCGTCACACCCTGGCGGTTCAAGAGGTGCGCGTCGATGCGCGCGACCTGCGGCGTCATGTCGGCGCGCAGGCCGAGCGTGCGGCCCGAAAGCTGATCGACGAGCTTGAACGTGCGCAGGTTGAGGTCGCGCCCGCTGCCCACGAGCAGCGACTCGAGATACTCGAGCAACGGCGGCATGACCATCTCGTAGCCATAGGCGCGGAAACGGTCCAGCAGGCGACGGCGCAGCTCTTCGATCTTGCGCGCTTCGGACGGCAGCACGTCCGCAATATTCTCGGGGAGTAACCAGGTCGACATCGGTTGAGTCCTACCACAATGAGGGCCGCGCGCGGCGAAACGCCACGCGGCCCGATAATTCGGAATCCGTCAAAAAACGCCAGTCGCACACCGCGTCTGAGGACAGCCGCGGCACGAGGCCGTCAGGTCGCCAGCATCAGCAGGACGAGGCCGAGCCCCATCACGATGAGCCCGCCGATCCTGATGTGATGCGGCGGCCGTTCCGCGATTTTACGGAATGTGTCACGCCACGCCGTCGGAAAAACGAACGGGAACATGCCCTCGATAATCAGCATCAGCGCGATCGCGAGCAAGAGGGAGCCAGCTATGTCCATGCGAAGAAATACGCCGCGCAGTGCGCGGCGCGTGTGTCTCGTTTTGTCTAGTGTTTGCGCGGGGTGGCGGAAGCCGGAGCGTTATCTCCGCTATTCGCGCCGCCGTTAGGACCACGCATGAAGCGGAAGAAGTCGCTCGACGAATCGACCACAATGACGTCGCCGGGCCGGAAGCTCTCGCGGTACGCGAGCATGCTCTGATAGAACCGGTAGAAGTCCGGGTCGCGCCCGAACGCCTCGGCGGCAATCGCGGCGGCCTTGCCGTCGCCCTCGCCCTTGATCGCTTGCGCCTGCGCGTAGGCATCGGCCAGCACGCCCTGCTGCTTGCGCTCCGCGTCGTCCTTGATCTGCTGCGCTTCGGCCGCGCCCTTCTCGCGAATCTCGGCGGCAGCCTGCTCGCGTGCGGCGCTCATGCGCTTGAAGACCGCCTGCGCCAGCTCCGGCGGGTAATCGACGCGCGTGAGTTCGATTGCGATCACGTCGATGCCGAGCGGCGCCGCGGTTTGCCTCAGCGCGTCGCGCGCGCCGTTGGCAATGGCTTCCTGCTGCGCGAGTGCCTCGGCGAGCGTGACCTTCGAGATCGCGTCGCTGAGCGCGTCGCGCGACAGCGAGGCGAGACGGTCGGAAAGCGTCTGCGCATCGCCCTTGGTGGCCTCGAAGAGCTTGAGCGGATCGGAAATGCGATAACGCACGACCGGGTTCACGAGCAGCTCGGTCTTGTCCGAGGTCGTGTAGCGGTCGGCGTCGGGCGCATCGAACGCCTGAATGCGCGTGTCGATGAACGTGACGGTCTGGAACGGCGGCGGCAGCTTCACGTGCAGCCCAGGACCGGCGAGCGTGGCATTGGCCCCGCCCGACGAAGAAATGATGGCGACGTGGCGCGGATCGACCATGAAGACGGCCGACGACGCAACCAGCACGACAACGACGACGGCAACGACGAGCGCAATGATCTTGTTCATATTGGCGCGCCCCTTATTGCACGTCGCTTTCGCGGCCGCGCGAGCGGAACGCATCGCGCGAACGGAAGGCGTCGCTCGCGGCAGCTGCCGCGTCGCTGGCCGTGGTTGCGGGAGCCGCACCTTGCTGCTGCGCGCCCTGCTGCTGGGCACCCGGTTGGGCCCCAGGCTGTACGGCCTGCTGCGCGCCTTGTTGTGACTCGCTGCCGGCTGCCGGCGCGGAAGCCGCATTGGCGTCCGAAGCCGCGCCTGCCGTTGCCGCACCAGCACCTGATGCCGCAGCGGCACCCGTTGCGCCTGCCGCCACAGCGGCGCGCTGGCGTGTCGTATCGACGAGCTTGTCGAGCGGCAGGTAGATCACGTTGTTGCCCGACTTGCTGTCGACGAACACCTTCGTCGCATTCGAATAGATGTGCTGCATCGTCTCGAGATACATACGCTCGCGAATCACCGCCGGCGCCTTCGCATATTGTTCGTAGACCTGCGTGAAACGTTGCGCGTCGCCCTGCGCCTGCGAAACCACGCGTTCGCTGTACGCTTTGGCTTCGTCGACGAGACGCGCCGCCTCGGTCTGCGCGCGCGGCAGCAGCTGGTCGGCATAGGCCTGCGCGTCGCGCTTCGCGCGATCGCGGTCCTGGCGCGCCTTGGCTTCGTCGTCGAGCGCAGCCTGCACCTGATCGGGCGCCGAGACGCTCTGGATCGCGACGCCGGTCACGCCGAGGCCGGTCTTGTACTCGTCGAGCGCGTGCTGGATCGTGTCGGCAAGCTGAGCGCGAATCGGTTCGCGGTCCGCGTACAGCATGTCGTTCGTGCTGCGCGCGCCCACCACGGTGCGCATCGCCGCCTGCGCGGCCTGCGTGACGGTGAGGTCGGGATCGACGCTGCGGAACAGATAGTCGGTCGGCTGCTTGACCTGGTACTGCACGGTAAAGCGCACGTTGAGAATGTCGCCGTCATGCGTGATGACCGCGGCATCCTTCACGTTTGCCGGGCGCACGAGGTTGCTGCGGCCGATCTCGACGGTGCGGATCTGACCGACATTGACGATTTCGTGAGTCTGGAACGGATACGGCATGCGCCAGTGCACACCCTGGCCGACCGTGTGGCGATACTGGCCGAACTGCAGCACGACGCCGGCCTGGCCTTCCTGAACGACGAACACGCCGCTGCCCACATAGATCGCGATGAGCACGCCGAGCACGATACCCACGCCGATGCGCGCGCCATGGCCATTGTCCGGACGCGGCCCGAAGCCGCCCGGCCCCTTGCCCTTGCGGCCGAAGAAAGCGGACACACGGCGGTTGAAGTCGCGCCACATTTCGTCGAGATCCGGCGGACCGTCGCCCTTGTCGCCGTTGCCACCCTTGTTGCCGTTATTGCCCGGCGGGCGGCGCCCGTCGTCAGAACGCTGGCCATTGCCGTCGCCTCGACCCCAACGCGGGTCGTTCAGCGAGAAAATGGCGCTTGCGCGCTGCCAGCCAGTCCGCTTGTTGTAATCGTTCACCTGTGTTCGTTCACCAGAGTAGACAGCGGGTCAATTGCGTGCGGACTCCATCGGAGCCGCTGGGCCGGCCTTGTGTGCAAGACAACGCCGGTCGCGCTTCAGCGCTCGTGTTCGGGTTCCCAGCGAGGTTCTTCCTGCACCGCGCTCCAGTCCGCGGCCAGGGACTGCGACGCATCGGCAAGCGGCTCGGCAGTCGCGATTTCAGCGATGGCGGAGCGCAGCGCATCCAGTCCGACACCCGTGCGCGCGCTCAAAAAGACGCGCGAAATATTACCATATTCATCACGCTCGACCGTTCCGCCGCGGGCCGCCAGTTCCGGCACGGCGTCGATCTTGTTGAAGACCAGCACCTGTCGGATCGTGTCCGCGCCGATATCGTGCAGCACGCCGTTCACCTGATCGATCTGATCGAGGCGCACGGCACTCGACGCGTCCACCACGTGCAGCAGCAGGTCGGCCTGAACCGTTTCCTGCAGCGTTGCGCGAAACGCGGCGACGAGCTGGTGAGGCAGCTCACGGATGAACCCGACCGTATCGGACAGCACGATCTGCCCCACTTCGTCGCCGAGCCAGACGCGCCGCGAAGTCGTGTCGAGCGTCGCGAACAACTGGTCGGCGGCGTAGGCCTGCGCCTTCGTGAGCGCATTGAAGAGCGTGGATTTGCCGGCGTTCGTATAGCCCACGAGCGACACCGACATCGTGCGGTTGCGTTCGCGCTGACGCCGCTGCGTGCCGTGCTGGCGCCGCAGCTTCGCAAGCTTGCCTTGCAGCATCTTGATGCGCTCGCCGATGAGCCGGCGGTCGGTTTCGAGCTGCGTTTCACCCGGGCCGCGCAGGCCGATACCGCCCTTCTGGCGCTCGAGGTGAGTCCAGGCGCGCACGAGGCGCGTGGCGAGGTATTGCAGCTGCGCGAGCTCGACCTGCAGCTTGCCTTCGTGGCTGCGGGCGCGCTGGGCGAAGATGTCGAGGATGAGGCTCGTGCGATCGACCACGCGGCGATTGAGTGCGCGCTCCAGATTACGTTGCTGGGCGGGCGACAGCGCGTGATTGAAGATGACGATTTCGATGTCGTTCGCCTCACAGGCGAGACGCAGTTCCTCGGCCTTGCCGCTGCCGATGAACATGGCAGCGTCGGGACTGGAGCGTCGCCCGGTGAGCGTGACAGCGGGAGTGGCGCCCGCGCTTTTGGCGAGCAGGCTGAGTTCTTCGAGACTGGCTTCGAACTCGGTCTTGCCGAAGTCGATGCCGACGAGTGCGGCGTTGATCAAATTAGAGGATGTCAAAATGAAAGCGGCCGGACCAGAGCAGCCTGCGAGGCGCCCCGGGCCGGCCGCGTCATGGGTCAGGACGCTTCCGTATCCGGGTGGAAGTTCACCGGACGGGCCGGAACCACCGTGGAGATGGCGTGCTTGTAAACCATTTGCGTAACCGTATTACGGAGCAACACGACGTACTGGTCGAACGATTCGATGTTCCCTTGAAGCTTGATGCCGTTGACCAGATAGATCGAAACAGGCACGTGCTCCTTGCGCAGCGCGTTCAGAAACGGGTCTTGTAACAATTGCCCTTTGTTGCTCATAGCAAACTCCGTATTTTTTTGCAGGTTTAACTTATATTGGGATGAAGAAAAAGAAATCCACCACCAATCGCTACACTATAGCTGATTCTCGTTCCCCCGCGCGGTTCCTGGCGGTTCGGCCAGGAGGCCTTTGCGGGGTAGCGAACGCTATTCAGCAACAGCCTAGTTTTTCTCTGTATAGGGATTCGTCGAGGAGCGAAACTCTATGCGCAATGGAGTGCCGGTGAGCGAGAAAGTTTCCCGGAAGCGGTTCTCCAGATAGCGCTTGTAGGTTTCGGTCACGGCGTCGAGTGCGTTGCCGTGAATGACGATAATGGGCGGGTTCTGTCCCCCCTGGTGCGCGTAGCGCAGCTTCGGACGCACCGGGCCGCGACGGCGCGGCTGCTGGAACTCCACGGCTTCGATGAGCGCACGCGTGAGCTTCGGCGTGGGCAGTTTCGCCATGGCGGCGGCATAGGCGTCGTCCACCGAGCGCATCAGCGGGCCGATGCCGAACTTCTCTGTCGCCGAGATGAAGCGCATTTCCGCGAAGTCGAGGAACTTCAGCTTGCGCTGCAGGTGGTGCTTGGTGCGGTCGCGCGCGTGGTCGTCCATGCCGTCCCACTTGTTCACGCCCACCACGAGCGCGCGGCCCTGCTCCACCACGAAGCCCGCGATATGCGCATCCTGGTCCGAGATTTCCTGCTGCGCATCGAGCAGCAGAATCACCACGTTGGCGTCGGCGATCGACTGCAGCGTCTTCACCACCGAGAACTTCTCGATCGCTTCGAACACCTTGCCGCGGCGACGCAGACCCGCCGTGTCGATCAGCGTGTACTTCTTGCCGTTGCGCTCGAAATCCACGTAAATCGAATCGCGTGTCGTGCCCGGCATGTCGAACGCGATCACGCGGTCTTCGCCGATCAGCGTGTTGACGAGCGTCGACTTGCCCACGTTCGGGCGGCCGACGATCGCAATCTTGATGCCGTGCTTCGCGGCGTCCTCTTCGCTTTCTTCGGGCTGGTCGGCGTACGCCTTTTCAAGCGCCTCGTTGATCATTTCCGTCACGCCGTCGCCGTGCGCCGCGGAAATGGCACGCGGGTCGCCGAGACCGAGTTCGTAGAAGTCGGCTGCCACGGCGCTGTACTTCATGCCTTCGGCCTTGTTCACGACGAGGTAGATCGGCCGGCCGGTCTTGCGCAGGTAGTCGGCGATGTGCTTGTCCTGGGGCGCCAGGCCATTGCGGCCGTCGCAGATGAACACGACGATATCGGCCTCTTCGACGGCCTGGCGCGTCTGGCGCGCCATCTCGTGCAGGATGCCGTCCTTGGCGACCGGCTCGAAGCCGCCGGTGTCGACCACGAGATACGGGCGATCGCCCACGCGCCCTTCACCGTAGTGGCGGTCGCGCGTGAGGCCAGGCAGGTCGGCCACCAGCGCATCGCGCGAACGCGTGAGCCGGTTGAACAGCGTGGATTTCCCCACATTGGGGCGCCCGACGAGGGCGATTACGGGTTTCATCTGATCTTTTCTACAGTAAGGCGCAGCGCCGGAGAGTCCGGCGTGCTGCGCGGCAAGTCCCGCGCCTGCGGGGCTGCATCAGTTGCAAATTATCACGAATTTCACGAGCCGGGCCGCGGCCCCGAGCCGAAAGCGCGGCGTGACCGGGGCTGGGCGCCGCGCAACCGCCGGGTGGCGATAACGGTGAACGGCGGGGTCGTGCACGCCGCCGTCCCAAAATGCGCATGGCCGGCTTGAGCCGGCCAGCGGACAAGGCATCGGAACCTGCTGGCTCCGGCGCCTCCTGCATCTGCTCGAAGCGCCGCTCGTGTGGCGCTCCCGCAGACGACGCTTAATGCGGACGCAGACCGTACAGGTCGCCGTCCTTCGTCTGCACGACCAGCGTATTGCCAGCGAGCACCGGCGCGGCCGTGATCGGGCTGCCGTCGGTCTTCACGCGCGAGACGAAGCTGCCGTCGTCGAGCGAGAGGAAATGCACGTAGCCTTGAAAATCGCCGAGCACGACTGCGTGACCCAGCAATGCAGGCACGCTCACATCGCGGCTCTTGAGCTTCTCGTTCGTCCAGGTCGGCTCGCCCGTCGAAACGCTGAAGGCCTTCACGACCGACCAGTCGTCGCCGCCCACCACCGTGCTTTCATCCTGAGCGATGCCGCTCGTGCTCGAGAACGCCTTTTGCCACATCGGACGACCGGAATTGGCGTCGAAGCAGCCAAGCTGGCCCTGGAACGTGACCGCACAGGTCGTAGCGCCTACCAGCGTGGGCGGGCCGCTCACGTCGTTGATGCGCTCGACTTCCGTCACGCCCTTCGGGTACGAAACCGGCGTTTCCCAGAAGGCGTCGCCGCTTTGCAGGTTGATCGCCGCGAACGAGCCGCCCGGGAATCCGGCCAGCACGGCCTGGTCGCCGGCGAACGTCATGCCCGCCGAAACGCGCAGGTTCAGCGGCACGGCGCGGTTGCGGTAGATCCACTTCTGCTCGCCCGTCTGACCGTTGAACGCGACGATCTGGCCGTCGATCGTACGCACGATCACGAGGCCGTTGCCGACGAGCGGCGGCGAGATGATCTCGCCCGGCGCCTTGGCTTGCCACGAGAGCTTGCCGTTTGAGTCGAGCACGTAGACGTCGCCCTTCAGGCCGCCGACGGCCGTGAGGTTACCGTCGCTGCCCACGCCCGCCGAGAGGTCGTCCTTGAGCTTGGTGCGCCAGACGTCCTTGCCCGACGCTGCGTCGATCTTCGCGACCGAGCCGTTCTCACCCGCTGCGTAGACGGCGTCGCCCACGGCGACCGGCGCGAACAGATAGCGGCCAGCCTTGCCGACACTCGACTTCCACACCTGCTGGACGTCCAGCGCCGGCTTGAATTCGGTCAGCGGCACCGGCACGCGGCGCACGTCTTTCGTCGATGAGCAGGCTGCGAGAGCCAGGACGGTCATCGCGAGAGCGACGGGCACAACGGTTCGTTTCAGCAGATTCATCGGTGAACGACGCATGAATGAAGTTGGTATGAATGGTTTCGCAATGCTGCGCGCACGCTCGGCACGCTTCGCAATTTAGCCGCCGAGCGCATCCAGCTTGAACTGGATCAGCTGACGCTCGGAAGCGTCGCTCTTCGGCAGGCTGTCGAGGGCGAGCTTGTAGGCCGCGCGCGCGTCGTCGCGCTTGCCGGCCGCAGCCAGCAGATCGCCGCGACCGTCGGCCACGATGCCCTTGAACGGACCCGAATCGGGTTGCGGAATCAGCGCGAGGCCCTGATCGTAGGCCTTTTCGTCGAGCAGGAGCGAAGCGAGACGCAGCTTGGCGATCTGGCGGAATTCGTCGTCCTTGGCGTGGTCGGCGGCCCATTGCAGCTGCGCCTTCGCGCCGGCCGTGTCGCCCGCCATATAGAGCGCCTTCGCCACGCCGAGCGCCGTCATCTGCGCGTACGCCGTGCCGCCGAAGCGATCTTCCATGTCAGTCGCGACGCGCGTGAGCATGGCCTTGTCGCTGCTGTTCGCGGCCTGCTGGACCTGGTCGTACAGCACGGCGGCTTCGGCCGCCTGGCGGCGCTGCCAGAAGTTCCAGCCGTTCCACGCTGCGAGCGCGAGCAGAACGATCAGCACGACCCACGTAGTGGCGTTACCCCACTGCCCCCACCATGCCTTGAAGCTCTCGATCGATTCCTGTTCGTCGTGGTAACTCATCGCGTAGCGATTCCTCGTTTATTCTGAAGCCTGTTTTCGAATGCGCAGCGACCTGAGCAGCCCCACCGGGGCGGCCCTTATTAATCGTCGCCGTCTTCGGCGGATGCAACCATCGCATTGATCAGATATTCGGTCAAGTCCTCAAGCGCTACCGTTTGTTGCTCGCTGCGGGCCTCCGCGGCCGTGCCGCGCAGCGCCTTCACACCGGCCTCGCCCCTGGCCACTTCGTCCTCGCCGAGCACCACCGCAAAGGCCGCGCCGCTTGCATCCGCACGCTTCATCTGCGACTTGAAGCTCGCGCTCTGACCATCGGCGCTGCAATGCAAAATCACATCGAGACCCGTATCGCGCAGACGCTCCGCCACGATGAACGCTTTCTCGCGCGCGGCTTCGCCCTGGTGGACAACGTAGACATCGCAACCGTCTTCTTCCGGCACGAGGTCTTCTTCCTTGAGCAGTTCGAGAATGCGTTCGATGCCCATGGCCCATCCGCACGCTGCCGTCGGCTTGCCGCCCAGTTGCTCGATCAGCGGATCGTAACGGCCGCCCGCCGCGACGGTGCCCTGCGCGCCGAGCTTGTCAGTCACCCACTCGAACACGGTCAGATTGTAGTAATCGAGACCACGCACGAGACGCGGATTGATCTTGAACGGAATGTTGTTCGACTTGAGAATGCGCTGCAGCCCTTCGAAGTGCGCGAGCGACTCCTCGCCAAGGAAATCGATCAACTTCGGCGCCTTGTCCGCGATCTCCTGCAGCGCGGGATTCTTCGTGTCGAGCACGCGCAGCGGGTTCGTGTAGAGGCGGCGCTTGCCGTCTTCGTCGAGCAGATCGACGTGCTGCTCAAGGTACTTGATGAGCTCGACACGATGCGCCGCGCGCTCTTCGGCCACGCCGAGCGAGTTGATCTCGAGCTTGATGCCGGTGAGACCGAGGTCGTCCCAGAGGCGTTGGCACATCAGGATGATTTCAGCGTCCGTATCGGGGCCCGCGAAACCGAGCGCCTCGACGCCCACCTGATGAAACTGGCGATAGCGGCCGCGCTGCGGACGCTCGTGACGGAACATCGGGCCGATGTACCACAAGCGCTTCGGACCGTCGTAGAGCATGTTGTGCTCGATCGAGGCGCGCACGGCAGCCGCCGTGCCTTCCGGGCGAAGCGTGAGGTTCTCGCCGTTGAGCGCGTCGGTGAAGCTGTACATCTCCTTCTCGACGATGTCGGTCACTTCGCCGATGCCGCGCGTGAAGAGTTGCGTATGCTCGACGATCGGCGTGCGGATATTTTGATAGCCGTACGAACGAAGCAGCGACTTCACCGTGGTTTCGAAGAATTCCCACAGCCCTGCCTCCTGCGGCAGGATGTCGTTCATGCCCTTCACGCCCGTGAGCTTTTCGGGCTTGCGTTTTTGTTCAGTCATTGCGTTGCGAATTGGCTTTATGCGGTTGTGCGTATCGAGCTACAAGCAGGCTACAAGCGAGCTACATGCGAACTACAAGCGGATCGACCGGCTTGCTCAGTTCGTCGCTTCGGCCTTGCCGTACTTGCGCGCGACGTAGTCGCTCACGATCTGCTGGAACTCTTCGGCGATGTGCTCGCCGCGCAGCGTCTTCACCTTCTCGCCGTCGATGAAGACCGGCGCCGCGGGGTTCTCGCCCGAGCCCGGCAGGCTGATGCCGATGTTCGCGTGCTTCGATTCGCCCGGACCGTTCACGATGCAGCCCATCACGGCGACGTTCATCGTCTCGACGCCGGGATACTCGTCGCGCCACAGCGGCATCTGCGCACGCAGATAGCCCTGGATCTGCGAAGCCAACTCCTGGAACAGCGTGCTGGTCGTGCGGCCGCAGCCGGGGCACGCGATGACCATCGGCGTGAACGAGCGCAGGCCCATGGTCTGCAGGATTTCCTGGCCCACCACGACTTCGCCCGTACGCGCACCGCCCGGTTCCGGCGTGAGCGAGATGCGGATCGTGTCGCCGATGCCCTGCTGGAGCAGCACGGAAAGCGCCGCCGTCGAAGCGACGATGCCTTTCGAGCCCATGCCCGCTTCCGTGAGGCCGAGGTGCAGCGCGAAATCGCAACGCTTCGCGAGTTCCTGGTAGACGGCGATCAGGTCCTGCACGCCGCTCACCTTGCACGACAGGATGATCTTGTCGCGGCCGAGGCCGAGTTCGACGGCGCGTTCCGCCGAGCCGATGGCCGACTGAATGAGCGCTTCGTACATCACGCTTTGCGCTTCCCACGGCTCCTTGCGCGCACCGTTCTCGTCCATCATGCGCGCGAGCAGGTCCTGGTCGAGGCTGCCCCAGTTCACGCCGATACGCACCGGCTTGTCGTACTTGATGGCCGTTTCGATCATCTGCGCGTACTGCGTGTCGCGCTTCGCGCCCTGGCCCACGTTGCCCGGGTTGATACGATACTTCGACAGCGACTCGGCGCAGGCGGGATAGTCGCGCAGCAGCAGATGGCCGTTGTAGTGGAAGTCGCCGACGAGCGGCACCATCACGCCCATGCGGTCGAGCTGCTCGCGGATATGCGGCACGGCCGCCGCCGCTTCCGGCGTGTTGACCGTGATACGGACGAGCTCCGAACCCGCCTGCGCGAGTTCCTTGATCTGGATCGCGGTGCCGATGGGGTCCGCGGTGTCGGTGTTGGTCATCGACTGCACGCGCACCGGCGCGTCGCCGCCGATCGTCACCAGCTGGCCGCCCCAGCGCACATGCACAGCATGCGACTTGCGGCGCGGCGCGTGGCCGCCGAGAACCGGCTCGTTCGAGCAGATCTGACTGTTGCTGGTCGAGGATTGCGTTTCGCTTTGCATCGAAAAACCCATTTACGCCTCACGCGCGCTTTTCGCCGACTAGTCGGCGGCGGCACTACGTGAATTGAAAAAGCGTCGCGGCCGGCAATGAGACTTGCCAGGCCGCGACGCATGCCATGTCTTGATCAGGGCAGCACGAAGCGCGCGACATTGCCACGCGCCGACGCGTACTTCGACGTGTCGACCGGCTGGCCGTCGATGGTCATCGACTCGATGCCGGCCTTGTTGCCCACGGTGACCTTGAGCGGCTCGGTGCCGGTGATCTCACGCGCGTCGCTGCCGTGGATCAGGCCCGAGAAAACTTCTTTGCCATCTTTCTGGCGCACATTGACCCAGGTGTCCTGCGTCACGCGGATCGCGAACGTCGAGGTGTCGGCGCCATTGTCGGCTGCCGCGGCCTGCGCCGCCGCTGCGGCCGGTGCGCTCGCCGCCTGCGCGCGCGCAGCGCTTGCCGCGTTGGCAACGGCCGCCGCCGGTGCGGCGCTTGCAGCGGCAGGCTTCGCGGCCTGCGGTGCCGGTTGCGCAGCTTGAGGCGCGGGTTGCGCAGCTTGAGGCGCCGGTTGCGCAGCCTGCGGCGCGCTCGCCGTAGCGTCCTGATCGGGCGCCGCGTTGGCGTTGGCGTTGTCGCCCGCGTCGTTCGCGTCACCAGCCTGCGGCGCGGCGGACTGATCCGCGCCCTGAACGGCCGATGCACCCTCGTTGCCGGTCGCAACGCCCTGCGTCACGGTCGGCGACGACGCGCCCGTCTGCACGCTCGCGCCGTTCGCCATCGCCTTCAGGCGCGCAAACCAGGCCGACGATTCGCCACTGTTCGTGTGCCACATGGAAATCGCAAGCACCGCGATAACGATGATCGCCACGCCCCACAACCACGAGGCGCGGCGGCGCGGAGCCCGCGCGCCACTGCCGCCGAGCGAGAGCGAGACGCGGCCGCGCGGCAGATCGGAGCCCGCCGAAGCCGGCATCGACAGATCCGGCTGCGCCATGCCGCGCTCGCGGCGCAGCGCCTGCGTGAACGGCGTGGAATCGGTACCGAGCAGCTTCGCGTAGGCACGCACCACGCCGAGCGCGAACGTCGTGTCCGGCAGATGGCTGATATCGCCCGCTTCGAGTTCGCGCAGCTTCGACACCGACACCTTCAGGCGCGCCGAGACATCTTCGATCGCCCAACCCTTGGCCTCGCGCAGCTGCGCAAGACGCGCGCCGGCCGCGGCCATCGTGTCGGGCACTGCCTGCACCGGCGAAGGTGTGGCGCCCGGCGCCGAACGACCTGCGTTGCTGTCAGTTCCGTCTGTCCCGAAAGGGTGCTGCGGCTCGCTCATCCCAAAGTCCTTGCGTCGATTCTTTTCAATACTGGAACCGGTCAGGCGCGTCCCGCCCCGCCTCTATCCGATTCGCAGACCGTTTATAACAAAATGTGCGGCCAGTGTGCCGCTTCCGATCGCTTCTGCAACGTTTCTTTTACTACTGCCTACGGCCGCGCGTTTCCCCCGCACGCTGCCGTGGGCCCTCCTCATGCCGGCTCAGTGCTGAACCGGCCGTACTTCGATGACCTTGCCCGGTGCCCGGCCCATGCGCTCAGCAAGGCGCGTGCGGTCCTTGACCTCGCCGGCGAGCTGCCCGCAGGCTGCGTCGATGTCGTCGCCGCGCGTCTTGCGCACGGTCGTAACGACGCCCGCGTCCATCAGAATCTGCGCGAAACGCTTGATCTGGTCCGATTTCGAGCGCAGCAAGCCCGATTCGGGGAACGGATTAAACGGGATCAGATTGAACTTGCACGGCACGTCACGCGTCACGGCGAGCAACTGACGTGCGTGCTCTTCCGTGTCGTTGACGCCGTCGAGCATGCAGTACTCGAACGTGATGAAGTCGCGCGGCGCGACTTCCAGGTAACGCTGGCATGCCGCCATCAACTCGCGAAGCGGGTACTTGCGGTTGAGCGGCACGAGTTCGTCGCGCAGCGCGTCGTTCGGCGCATGCAAGGAAACGGCGAGCGCCACGGGCAATTCGGCGCCGAGACGATCCATCATCGGCACGACGCCCGACGTGGAAAGCGTGACGCGCCGGCGCGACAGGCCGTAGGCGTTGTCGTCGAGCATCAGGCGCATGGCGGGCACGACCGCGTCGTAGTTCAGAAGCGGCTCGCCCATACCCATCATCACGACGTTCGTGATGACGCGTTCGCCCTTGCCGTCACCGCCGGTCGCCCGGCCGCCAGCCTCGCCCAGAAGCGAGGCGCGCAGGGCGAATTCCGCCATGCGCAGCTGGCCGATGATCTCGGCGGTGGTGAGATTGCGTGAAAAACCTTGCTTGCCGGTGGAGCAAAACCGGCAGTTGACCGCGCATCCCGCCTGCGAGGACACGCACAGCGTGCCGCGATTGTCTTCGGGGATGAATACGGTTTCGACCGCGTTGCCGTTGCCGACGTCCACGAGCCACTTGCGCGTGCCGTCGGAGGAAACGTTGTCGCTGATGATGCCGGGCATGCCGATGGTGGCGCGCCCTTTGAGCTTCTCGCGCAGCGATTTGGCGAGATCCGTCATGCCGTCGAAGTCGGCGGCGTTGTACTGATGGATCCAGCGCTGAAGCTGTTTGGCGCGAAACGGCTTCTCGCCCAGGCTCTCGCAATAGGCGACGAGCCCTTGGGCGTCGAGATCGAGAAGGTTGACGGTGGAACTGCTCGTCATATCGAATCCTGCCATTTCAGTGCGAGAGCGCGCTCACCGCCCGCGCTGCCCGGTTGCCTGCGCACTTGCGCGGCATCGGGAACTGGACGGTGAGCGTCATCGCCGTTCGCGACCCTATGCTACTACTGCAGTCTGCTCGCGCTGTGCTTAGCGCGAGTAGACGTTGACTTGCGGGAAGAAGAACGCGACTTCCACGGCTGCCGTTTCAGCGGCGTCCGAGCCGTGCACGGCGTTCGCGTCGATGCTGTCGGCGAAGTCGGCGCGGATCGTGCCCTTCTCAGCCTTCTTCGGATCGGTTGCGCCCATCAGATCGCGGTGCTTCAGGATAGCGTTCTCGCCTTCCAGAACCTGGATCACGACCGGACCCGAGATCATGAAATCGACGAGGTCCTTGAAGAACGGGCGCGCTGCGTGAACAGCATAGAACTTCTCAGCGTCGGCGCGCGAGAGGTGAACCATGCGGGAGGCAATGATCTTCAGGCCAGCGTTTTCGAAGCGGCTGTAGATCTGGCCGATCACGTTCTTCGCCACTGCGTCCGGCTTGATAATCGACAGGGTGCGTTCGATCGCCATAAAAACTCCAGAAAATTAAGAGGTTACAGATTCAAATGAATCCGCAATTGTAGCATGTTCCCATGTATGATTGCGATTGAACCCTCATAGCCCGGCAAACTGGGGCAAATGAGCGCACGCCGGGCACATGCACTGCGCTGCCGTACCATTCAGAGAGGCTTAAGATTGGCGGCATACGCTGTGCAAACATAACGGAAACTGTGTGGCAACCCGTTGAAACTCTGGGTCGGCGCACTTATCTTATGGGGGAGCGGACCGCGCACCTGCGCGCCCTCACCCACGCGTCTCACGCAAGGAGAAAGCATGAACGAGTATCCCTATAACTTCGGCCGCGGCGGCAGCGTCACCTCGGCGGAGACCCGCAACCGCGTACTGCGCAACACCTACTGGCTGCTCGCGCTGTCGATGGTGCCGACGGTGCTCGGCGCGTGGGTGGGCGTCGCGACCGGCTTCTCGCTTTTTGCGGCTACCAGCCCGGCCATGAGCCTGCTCGCGTTCTTCGCGATCGCCTTCGGCTTCATGTTCGCAATCGAGCGCACCAAGAACAGTTCGGTGGGCGTGGTCGTGCTGCTCGGCTTCACGTTCTTCATGGGCCTGATGCTCTCGCGCCTGCTGTCGTTCATCCTCGGCTTTTCGAACGGCCCGCAGCTCATCATGCTCGCATTCGGCGGCACCGGCATCATTTTCACCGCCATGGCCACCATCGCCACGGTCAGCAAGCGTGACTTCTCGGGCCTCGGCAAGTGGCTCTTCATGGGCGTGATCGTGATCCTGCTGGCCGGCGTCGCGAACATGTTCCTGCAACTGCCCGCGCTGATGCTCACGGTTTCGGTGCTCGCCATCGCGATCTTCTCGGCCTACATGCTGTTCGACGTGCAGCGCGTCGTGAACGGCGGCGAGACGAACTACATCTCGGCCACGCTCGCGATCTATCTAGACCTGTACAACGTGTTCACGAACCTGCTCGCCATCCTCGGCATCTTCGGCGGCAACCGCAACTAAAGCGTAACCACACTCAGATGGGGCGGGATCGTCAGATTCTGGCCTCATCAAGCAAAAAGCCCATGACCTTCATCATGGGCTTTTTTTCGTCTGTTCATTTGGCGGCGTCGCGGGCGTGGGATTCAGAGTGCAATCCAGTCGAAACCCTCGGCTTGCGAAGCGACCCCGATTTCCGTCGCAGCATTTCCCAGCACCGCCGCCATCGCCGCGCGCGCCAGCTCCGGCGTGTTGTTCTGCTGGCTCAGGTGCGCAGCGATCAAATGCCGCAGTTTCGCGCGGTCGAGTCCGGCGAGGATGCCGCCGGCCGCCTCATTGTTCAGGTGACCATGCGACCCACCGATCCGCGCCTTGAGCGAAGCCGGATAGCGGCTCGTCGCGAGCATTTCGAGGTCGTGGTTGCATTCGAGCACCAGTGCATCGCAACCGCTCAGCACATTGCTGATATGCGAGGTCGACTCGCCGACATCGGTCAGCACGCCAAGCCGGCTCGCGCCGTCGCTGAACACGAACTGCAACGGCTCGCGCGCGTCGTGCGGCACCGTATAGGGCAACACGCCGAGTTCGCCGATCTCGACCGTCTCGTCGCCCCACAACACGTTGAGGTCGACGCCTGCGGCGTCGTCGGCGCCCACGGCCTGCGCCGTGCCCCAGCTCATGTAAAGCGGAATCGACCAGCGGCGCGCCAGCGTGAGCGCGCTGCCGATGTGATCGCTGTGTTCGTGGGTGATGAGAATCGCGGTGAGCGAGTCGGCGGCCAGGCCCGTACGGGCGAGGCGCCGCTCGACTTCTTTCGCTGAGAATCCGCAGTCGAGCAGCACGCGCGTGGGCGTCGTGCCGCTGCCTGCTTCTACGACCAGTGCGTTGCCCTCGCTGCCGCTGCCGAGGCTCGCAAATCGCATATCAGCGCACGTCAGTTCAACTGCGCGTGGAGCGCGGAGACAATACGCTGGGCGTCCGACGAGGTGTCGATACGGCCGGTCTGATCGACCACGGCGACCTGAGTCGAATTACCCGACGAGCGCACGGCCACGCGGTATTCCGGACCCTGATCCTTCGCGGCCTTCTTCGGATTGTAGAAAAGCTTGCCGAGCAGGCCATCGCCCTTGAGCTCCTGCATCGAATCGGCGTAGCGCACGAAGTAGAGGCCCTTTTCGCGGTCGCGGTTGTCGACCGTAAAGTTCGTGCGGTCGAGCGCGAGGCCCACACGCAGCCACGCGGTGTCGAACGCTTCGGGCAGGTCGAGCGTCGTGCCGTCAGGACCGGCGGCGACCTTGACGCCAGCCGTCGACGGGCGCGCATCGGTCAGCAGTTGCTTGGACTGCGCGTCGGTCAGGCCGAACTTCTGCATGATCTTTGCGAGGAAGGCGGCTTCGAGTGCCGGGTCGCGCGGACGCTCGACCCACTTCGACCCCGTCTTGTCCTGCCCCGTCAGCACTTCTTCCATGGCGTTATGCGTGACGGAAATGTCCGTTTGACCGTCCGGGCCACGCGAGACCAGCACGCGGAAGCGATCACGCGTGCCCGACGAGTACGCGAAGTCGATCACGCGCCCGATCGTGCGGCGGAACCAGTCGTCCGGAATGTTGGCGCGGTTCTCGGCCCAGTCGGTCGTCATGATGCCCGTGGACGGCGAATCGGTCGTCAGCGTGAAGCCATTTTCCGTCCAGAATTCCTGCAGCTGCGGCCAGACGTCGTCAGGCGAGCGGCCGTCCACCACGAGCCAGCGGCGGTCGCCGTCGCGCTCCACGTGCATACCGAACGGGTCCTGCGCATCCGGCACGCCGAGCGTGGCGTTGCCGGCCGGCATGACTGTGCGCTGAGCGGAGCCGCCAAGCGTGATCGTGGGCGGCGGCGCGACGTACTTCTGGTCGTTCGGCGCCGACGACAGATCCTGCGGCACATTCAGCGGCGGCGCGGTCGGCGTGTCCTTGTAGTTGACGCGATCGGACGCGAACATGTCGTTCAGCGACTCGCAGCCTGCGAGCGAGCCGAGGGCAAGCGCCAGCACCGCCATGCGGGTTGCGTGGAGGGAAAAAGCGGAACGTTTCATGTGGGCCTTCGTGATACGGGAACGCTAAGCCTTGCTCTGCGAGACGGTGGACCGAGGTCGGTCCGAGGTCTTTCAGTGATTGGGCGGCTGGGCCGTGGCGGCGTCGGTTGATAAATCGGCGGCTGGCTGATCAGATCAGCCAGCCAGACCGGCTTCGCGCAGCGCGGCGCGCACCACGTCGTGGTAGCGCGCATCGAGCGGCGTGAGCGGCAGTCGGATGCCGCCTTCGATGCGGCCGAGTTCCTGCAGCGCCCACTTCACCGGAATCGGATTCGATTCGATGAACAGGTTCTTGTGAAGCGACAACAACTTCATATGGATCGCACGCGCCGTTTTCGCGTCGCCTGCAAGCGCGGCCTTGCACAGGTCGCTCATCTGGCGCGGCGCAACGTTCGCGGTCACCGAAATATTGCCGTGGCCGCCAAGCAGCATCAGCGCGATCGCCGTGGGATCGTCGCCGCTGAAGATCTTGAAGCCCTTCGGCGCATGCTTGATGAGGTGCGCAGCGCGGTCGATGTTACCCGTCGCTTCTTTCACCGCGATGATGCCCGGCACTTCGGCCAGACGCAGGATGGTCTCGTTCGCCATGTCCGCGACCGTACGGCCCGGCACGTTGTAGAGGATGACCGGCAGGTCCACGTCTTCCGCGATCTTCGCGAAGTGACGGTACATGCCTTCCTGGGTCGGCTTGTTGTAATAGGGCACGACCTGGAGCGACGCCTGCGCGCCCACTTCCTTCGCGTGCTTCGTGAGTTCGATCGCTTCGGCGGTGGAATTGCCGCCGGCGCCCGCGATGATCGGCATACGGCCAGCGGCATGCTCGACCGCCGTCTTGATCATCAGGATGTGTTCTTCGACGTCCAGCGTGGCGGACTCCCCGCTCGTACCGACAACGACGAGGGCATCCGTCCCCTCTTCCACGTGCCAGTCGATCAGCTTACGGAATGCCGGCAGATCGAGACTGCCGTCCTCGTGCATGGGGGTGACGATCGCGGGAATGCTGCCTTGCAGCGTAATGCCGTCCTGAGTGCCGTTAGCCATGAAACGCCAGAAAAATGAGTCAGTTAAACCGCGATTGTAGCGGATTAGCCGGTCAGATCGTAACGCGTTACGGGTAGGCCCTGGTTCTCAGGTACATTACCGGCGCTTTCGGGGGACACTGAGGTCGTTTTTTCTCGTACCGCGCAGATGCGCTGAATATACGCCTCACGCGGCTGCGAAAGAAATCCGTCCTGATAGGCGACTACCCGCAGCGCGGGCGTACAGACGGCCAATAACTCGCCGGGAGCGAGCAGGAAAGCGGGGTTCGATGGCTTCCCCACCGTCTCGTTGCCCTGCGCGAAGGTTTCGTAGATCAGGATGCCGCCCGGCGCCAGCGCGTCGATGAGACGCGGCATGAGCGGGCGATGCAGGTAGTTCGTGACCACCACGGCGGCAAATCGCGCGTCCGGCGCGAGCGGCCAGGGCGCGCCTTCGAGGTCGCACTCTATCGTCGCGACGCCCGCTACGTCATGCAACGTGGCAAGCGCGGCGGCGTCGCGATCGAGCGCCGTCACCGGGTGGCCCTGACCAGCCAGCCAGCGCGTGTGCCGCCCGGCGCCGGAGGCCACGTCGAGCACCGTGCCGCCGGGCGCGATGAGGTGCGCCCAGCGGCGCACCCAGCGCGAAGGCTCGGAAAGCCCGTGGGCCGGCGAGCCGGCGGCAGGCGACGCCATCTGCTCGATCAGCTGTACGAGAGGCCCATGGCCTCACGCACGTCGCGCATCGTCTCGTTGGCGAACTTGCGCGCCTTGTCGCAGCCGTCCGCGACGATTGCACGCAGCAGCGACGGATCGTCCATGTACTTCTGCGCGCGCTCGAGCATGGGCTGCTGCTCGCGCAGGATGCCCTCGATCACGGGCTGCTTGCATTCGAGACAACCGATGCCGGCCGAACGGCAGCCCTTTTGCACCCAGTCGTGCGTCTGCTCATCCGTGTAGACCTGGTGGAGCTGCCACACCGGGCACTTGTCCGGATCGCCCGGATCGGTGCGGCGCACGCGCGCGGGGTCGGTCGGCATGGTGCGGACCTTCTTCGTGATCGACTCGGCGTCTTCGCGCAGACCAATGGTGTTGCCGTACGACTTCGACATCTTCTGGCCGTCGAGACCCGGCATGCGCGACGCTTCCGTCAGCAGCACCTGCGGCTCCGGCAGGATGATCTTGCGCGAGCCTTCGAGGTAGCCAAAAAGACGCTCGCGATCGCTCATCGAGAGGCTTTGCGACTCCGAAAGCATGGCGCGGGCCTGTTCGAGCGCCTCTTCATTGCCTTCCTGCTGATAAGCGTTGCGCAGCTCGTGGTAGAGCTTCGAGCGCTTGCCGCCCAGCTTCTTCGCGGCGTCGTTGGCCTTCTCTTCGAAGCCCGGCTCGCGGCCGTACATGTAGTTGAAGCGGCGCGCCATCTCGCGCGCCATCTCGACGTGCGGCACCTGGTCCTCGCCCACTGGCACGAGCGACGCACGGTACAGCAGGATGTCGGCTGCCATCAGCACCGGGTAGCCGAGGAAGCCGTAGGTACCGAGGTCCTTGTCGCGCAGCTTCTCGATCTGTTCCTTGTAGGTCGGCACGCGTTCGAGCCACGACAGCGGCGTGCTCATGCCGAGCAGCAGCGCGAGTTCGGCGTGCTCGGGCACGCGGCTCTGGATGAAGAGCGTGGCCTGGTTCGGGTCGATGCCCGAAGCGAGCCAGTCGATCAGCACGTCCCAGACGTTCTTCTCGATGACATCCGGCGTTTCGTAGTGCGTGGTGAGCGCATGCCAGTCGACCACGCAGAAGAAGCACGGATACTCGGACTGCAGGCGCACCCAGTTTTTCAGCACGCCGTGATAGTGGCCGAGGTGCAGCGACCCGGTGGGCCGCATGCCGGAGAAGATACGGTCTGGGAACATGATGTTATGAAAAGAGCGACACAAGAGGGGTAAGGATGGCGGTAACCGCGTCGTAACCTAGACTTACGAGCGGGCGCAGCCAGAATCGCGTGAAGATGCCACTCACGAGCAACCCCATCACGATGATGAAACCATAGGGCTCGATACGGGCGAGCGCAATGCTCGCACGCGTGGGCAGGAGCGCCCCGAGCACGCGGCCGCCGTCGAGCGGCGGCAGCGGAAAGAGGTTCAGCACGCCGAGCACGAGATTCACGCCCACGCCGGCGGCGGCCATACGCGTGAAGAACGGCTCGTCCACGCCGAGCACCGCGAGACCCACGCCGAACACGCCCCATATGATGGCCTGCACGAAATTGCACAGCGGTCCGGCGGCCGCGACCCACAGCGTGCCCCAGCGCGGATTGCGCAGATTGCTGAAGGCGATCGGCACCGGCTTCGCGTAACCGAACACGAACGCGCCGTTCGTCAGGAAATACAGCACGAGCGGCATGGCGATCGTGCCGATCGGGTCGATGTGGCGCATCGGGTTGAACGAAACGCGGCCGAGCACATACGCGGTGTTGTCGCCGAGCATGCGCGCGACATAGCCGTGTGCGGCCTCGTGCAGCGTGATCGCGAAGATCACGGGCAAGGCGTAGACGACGATCGTCTGAATCAGATTGGCTTCCATGGCGGGCTATTGTATCAATGCGTCAATGTGCTCAGGCCACGGTCATGCCGCGTTCACGCCGTACATGATTCTTCATGCCTCTTCTTCTTCGATGCCGAACGGCGCCAGCGAACCCCGCCCCGGCCGCACGAGCACCGGTTCCTCGCCCGTGAGATCGATCACGGTGGACGGCTCGCAAGGGCATGCCCCGCCGTCGATCACGAGATCGAGCTGTTTCTCGAGGCGCTCGCGAATCTCCTCGGGGTCGTTGAGCGGCTCGGTGTCCGGCGGCAGGATCAGCGTGGTGGCAAGCAGCGGCTCGCCCAGTTCTTCGAGAATCGCAAGCGGAATCGGATGCCCGGGCACGCGCAGACCGATCGTCTTGCGCGACGGATGCGAGAGGCGCCGAGGCACTTCCTTCGTCGCCACCAGCACGAACACATACGGCCCCGGCGTCACCGACTTGATGAGCCGGTATTGGCGGTTGTCCACCATGGCGAAGTTCGCGAGTTCGGACAGGTCCCGCACCATCAGCGAGAGCAACGCCTTTTCGTCTAGCCCGCGGATGCGGCGCAGGCGCTCGGCGGCGTGCTTGTCGTCGATGCGTGCGGCGAGCGCGTAGCTCGAATCGGTCGGCAATGCGATCACACCGCCGTCACGGATGATCTCCACCGCCTGCTTGATGAGACGCGGCTGCGGGTTTTCTGGGTGAAGCCGAAAGAACTGGGACATGGCAGTAATCAGCTGACGAATGGCAATGGAAACAGCGGGCGATGGAAACAGCGGGACGGTGCGCGAAAACGGCAGACGACTGCACGTAGTACCACAAAGCGACGACAAAGCTGGATTGACCGGCGCGAAACGCCTTGCAGCAAACAGGCGGGATCAGCGGGCCACGCGCCGTGCGCGGCCTACAGCCATCGCTCCCAGACCGGCTTGAGATCGGAAGGCAAAGGCGGCAGCGTGCCCGGCTCGATCGTGTCGGGCCCGGGCGCATGGAAGTCCGAACCGCGCGACGCCTCGAAGCCAAAGCGCCGCGCAACGGCCGCGTACTCGGCGTACTGGTCGGGCGTATGGCTGCCGGTGACGACTTCGATGGCCTTGCCGCCCAGATCGATGAATTCGCCGAAGAGCGTATCGAATTCGAGCTGGGTGTAAGCATAGCGGCCCGGATGCGCGATGACCGCCTCGCCGCCCGCCGCCTTGATCCACGCTACGGCATCGGCGAGCTTCGCCCAGCGGTGCGCGATGTAGCCGGGCTTGCCGTCGCCGAGCCAGCGCGAAAACGCGTCCTGGGTGTTCTGCGCGCGGCCGCTTTCCACGAGAAAGCGCGCGAAGTGGGTCCGCGAGATCAGGTCGGGATTCGAGACGTACTGCAGCGCGCCTTCATACGCGTCAGGAATGCCGAGTTCGCCGAGCCGCTCGCCGATGGCTTCGGCGCGCGCCGCGCGGCCGTCACGCGTGCGCGCGAGCCCGTCGACGAGTGCGGCGCACTCCGGATCCACATGCAGACCCACGATGTGCACCGTGCGCGATGCCCAGGTGACCGAAATCTCGACGCCGCTCAAATAGCGCATGCCGAGCGCTTCGGCCGCCTCGCGCGCTTCGCGCTGGCCGCCGAGCACGTCATGATCGGTGAGCGCCCACAAGCCCACGCCACCCGCTTTCGCAAGCTGCGCGACGGCAGCCGGGGCCAGTTGCCCGTCGGAGACAGTGGAGTGACAGTGGAGATCAGCGTTCATTGGATGTGGGAAAAGGATGAACGTCCATTTTACTGCAACGCAGTGAAGTCGTCGGGCGGTGCCTTGCGCCTAGCCGCCGCCCGAATAAGCGCTCGACGTGCCTTACGCTCCCGCGCAGAACGCCTCGATCAGGCGCGCGACCTCTTCCGGCTGGTCGTGGTGCACCATGTGCCCCGCCCCGTCGACGATACGCTCGCGCCAGTCGGGGAATGCCTCGAAGCGCTTCTTGAATTCGTCGATGGGCACCGCCCCCGCGAGCCGCACGAGCGTTTCGGAGCTGGCCGCTTCGACATGCAGCACCCTTGCGCTCACTTGCGACCAGATCGCCATCACCTCGTCGAGCTGGTACAGCAGCGGACCGCGCATCTTGTGCGCGGGATCGCCGAGCAGCACATAGCCGCCCTCGCCGTCGGGCTTCGACCAGTGTTCGGCGAGAAAGCGTGCACGCGGTGCAATCAGACGCGGATTGGTCTTCACGAGCCGTGCGGCCACTTCGTCGAGCGACGCGTACGTGCGCAGTTGCGGCGGCGTGCGCAAGTCGTCGAGCCATTCGCGCATGCGGCCCGGCGCCTGTTTGGATGACGGCGCCGGCAGGCCGAAACCCTCCAGATCGACCACGCGGCGCACGCGCTCCGGCCGCACGCCCGCGTAGAGGCACACGATGTTCGCGCCGAGACTGTGCCCGACGAGATCCACCTGGCCCTCGGGCGCGTAGTGGGCAAGCAGCGCATCGAGATCCGCGAGGTAGTCGGGGAACCAGTAGTTGCTGCCCTGTCCCCGCGCGACGGGCCAGTCGGAAAGGCCGAAGCCGCGCAGATCGGGCGCGATGACCTGCCAGTCGCCGCCGCGTGCATCGAGTGCATCGACGACAAACTGGAACGACGCCGCGACGTCCATCCAGCCGTGCAGCATGAAGAGCACGGGCGCGCCCTCTGCACCCCAGCGGCGCACGTGCAGCCGGATGCCATTGACGTCGACGAATTCGGATCGGGATTGATTCATTTGCGCCGCCGCAAAAAAGAATGATCGTTCGATTATATAGGCGCTGAGCGTCTGCGCCAGGTCATTCGTTCGAATGACGCTCCGTTGACTTCTTCGCGACGCCCTGTTCCGCGGCGTCCTGGGCCGCGAGCGTATCCAGTTCGGCTTCGTCGAAACCCGCCGAGCGGCGCGCCTCGAAGTTGAACGGGCCGCGCATGCGCGGCGCGTGGTACTGCTCGGCGAGCGCGAGCCACGCCGCGTGCGGGTCGAGCGCGCGCGCCTCGCACAAGTGGCGGAACCAATGGTTGCCGATGCGCACGTGCCCCACTTCGTCGCGCAGGATGATGTCGAGGATCGCGGCCGATTCGTCGTCGCCAGCCTGCTTCAGGCGTGCGCGGATGGGCGGCGAGGCGTCGAGCCCGCGCGCCTCCAGCACGCGCGGCACGAGCGCCATGCGCGCGAGCACGTCGGCGCTCGTGCGCTCGCACATCTCCCACAGGCCGTTGTGCGCGGGGAAGTCGCCGTATGCGTGGCCATAGTCGGCGAGCCGCGCACGCAGCAGCGAGAAGTGATACGCCTCCTCCGACGCGACCTTGAGCCAGTCGCCGTAGAACGCGTCGGGCATGGCGGGGAAGCGCCAGACCGCGTCGAGCGCGAGATTGATCGCGTTGAATTCGATATGGGCCAGCGCGTGCAGCAGCACGACGCGACCCTGAGGCGTGCTCATGCTGCGGCGCTGCAGTTCGCGCGGCTCGACGAGCGGCGGCTCGGCCGGGCGGCCAGGCAAACCGTCCGGCGTCGGGATAGCGCGTTTTGGTTCCCAGCGAGGCGCAGCGGCCCGAGCCTGGCTTAGCGCGTACAGCGCGCTCACCGCATCGGCCTTGGCGACCGGATCACAATCGCGCAGCGCGGCGAGTGCGGTGAGACGCCAGCAGTCGGGCTCGGCATCTGTTGGACTTGGGAGATCAGCACTCGCGCTGACGGCGGAAAAAGCGGAATTCATCGGCAGAAGAAACAGGGACCGAAAAGCGGAAGAGCAACACTGTCGCGCGGGCGCCCGAAAAGCACCCCGAGCGGACCGCGCACGCAACCGTTTACAATACGCGATTCACCTGCCTTGCGTCGTCCGCACCCGTTGCACGTCGCCAGCAGACCGGCAGCAGCCCCGAAAGACATAGGAGACTCAACACCGTGGCCATCTACAAGCTTGGCGAAGCCGCACCGACCATTCACGAAAGCGTGTTCGTCGCGGACAACGCGACTGTCATCGGCAAGGTCGAACTGGCCGAAGACGCGAGCGTCTGGTTTGGCGCGACGCTGCGCGGCGACAACGAGCCGATCACCGTCGGCGCGCGCAGCAACGTTCAGGAAGGCGCGGTGCTCCACACGGACCCCGGCTACCCGCTCACGCTCGAAGCGAACGTGACCGTGGGCCATCAGGCCATGCTGCACGGCTGCACCGTGAAGGAAGGCGCACTGATCGGCATTCAGGCCGTGGTCTTGAATGGCGCGGTAATCGGCCGCAACTGTCTGGTTGGCGCGGGTGCGGTGGTCACCGAAGGCAAGGTGTTCCCCGACAACTCGCTGATTCTCGGCGCGCCGGCCAAAGTCGTGCGCGAGTTGACCGAGGCCGACATCGCCGGCCTCAAGCGCAACGCGGATGCCTACGCGCAGCGCCGCGAATATTTCAAGGCGCAGCTCGTGCGCATCGGCTGAGAGCGGCACGCTCTTGCCGTGTGCGGCGCGGGCCGCGCCGCCCCGATTGAAACGAAGGAAAAGATTGTGAACGACCAGTTGCAAAAATTCATGTTCAGCGCCGCGCCGGTGCGCGGCGAGATCGTCTCGCTGAACAACACGTGGCAAGAAGTGCTCAAGCGCCGCCAGTATCCGACGCCTGTGCGCACCGTGCTCGGCGAGATGATGGCGGCGTGCGCGCTGCTCTCGGCGAATCTCAAGTTCGACGGCACGCTGATCATGCAGATCTTCGGCGACGGCCCCGTGAAGATGCTGGTCGTGCAGTGCGGCTCGGACTTGACGATGCGCGCGACCGCCCGCCTCGGCGAAGACTTTACGGGCGAAAACGCCCTGCCGCTCGGCGAGGAACTCACGTTCGCCGACCTCGTGAATCCGGACGGCCAGGGCCGCTGCGTGATCACGCTCGACCCCGCGAAAAAGCAGCCGGGCCAGCAGCCCTACCAGGGCATCGTGCCGCTGAATGGCGAAGACGGCCCGCTCAAGTCGATCGCCGCCGTGCTTGAGCATTACATGCACCACTCGGAACAGCTCGACTCGCGCCTGTGGCTCGCTGCCAACGACGACCGCGCGGTCGGCATGCTGCTCCAGAAGCTGCCGGGCGACGGCGGGATCGTGCCGCACCAGGGCGAGCACGATCTCGATACGTGGGAGCGCGTCTGCACGCTCGGCGGCACGCTCACGCGCGACGAAATGCTCAAGGAAGACGGCGAGACGTTGTTCCGTCGCCTCTTCTGGCAAGAGAACGTGCGTCACTTCGAGCCGATGGCGCCGCGCTTCCAGTGTTCGTGCTCGCGCGAGAAAGTGGGCGCGATGCTCAAGATGCTGGGCCGCGAGGAAGTCGACGGCGTGATCGAGGAACGCGGTCATGTCGAGATTCATTGCGACTACTGCAATCAGCGCTATGAGTTCGACCCTGTGGATGTCGCGCAACTTTTTGCCGTGACTGGGCTCTCAGAAAGCGTGAGCCCCGCGGCCGAGCGTCGCCACTGAGGCAAACGGAAGCAAAGTGAAGCAAACTGCGGCGCAACACGTGTTGCGCCGCAGCCCTAAGCAGCGGTACATAGGCCCGGGGAACAAGTCGAGATGCGGACCCGCCTTCCTCTCTAGTTACTTAGGCGTCCGATAGATGGAGAGAAGCATGATCAAGAACAATCGCTTCATACGTCCATTACGCGAGCGCATGCCGCGCGTGAGCGCGTTGCTCGTACTCGCGACGCTCGGCGCGGCCGTTGTGTCGACGAGCGGCTGCATGATGGACCCGCCGGGTCCGTCGCCGATCTACAGCCGGCTGCCCCCGGCGCAGTCGGGCCTCCCGGCCGCCGCGCCCGTGCTCACGCCCGACGAAAAGGCGAGCTACGACGCGATCGACCGTCAGGTGCTCGCCGAACAGGACAACGCCATGGCCGCGGAAGCTGCCGCACAAGCCTGGTCGCGCGCGTATGCGCCGCCGGTCACCGTCTACGGCAGCTATTACAGCGGCGGTTGGGGGCACGGCTGGGGTACGGGTATTGGCTACGGCTATCCGGGCTGGGGATGGTAATCGCGCGGGCTTCACGAGGCGCACTCCCACAACGAAAAAAGGCGCGGCTCAATGCCGCGCCTTTTGTTTGCCTGCCTGCTCAGCGCAAGCGGCGCACTTAACCCGCCTTCTTCACTTCCTTCCCGTGCCCGTGCTTCTTCTCCGGCACACGCGAAACCGGATTCGGCACCACCCTGACCGGCGCCGCCGACATCTCGCCGCGCGTCGAGGTATTCGACGAACCGCTCGGCGTAACCGGCGGCGTCTGGTTCGGCGAGACGAACTGCACGAACACCTCGCTGTCCTTCACCATGCCCATCTCATAGCGAGCACGCTCCTCGACGGCAGCCGTGCCGTTCTGCAGATCCTGCACTTCGCCCGCGATGCGTTCGTTGCGCAGTTTCTCGTCGTCATTCTGCTTTTGCTGCTGCGCGAGTTGCTGCTGCAGTTCGTGGACACGCAGCCAACCACCATGGCCCCACCAGAGCGGATACTGGATCAGCACGAGCAGGATGATCAGAACGACAGTGACAAGCCGCATGAAAGGTGCCGGATAAATACACGCCGCCCTGCGCTATACGCAGGGCGGCGGAGAGAGATGACGAAGGGTGACAGCAAGGCTGCTGCCGGCGCTGGGTCCGCTTAGCGGAGGTTATAGAACGCCGACTTGCCCGGGTAGCTGGCGATATCACCGAGATCTTCCTCGATGCGCAGCAGCTGGTTGTACTTCGAGATGCGGTCGCTGCGCGAGAGCGAACCGGTCTTGATCTGACCCGCGTTCAGGCCCACGGCGATGTCGGCGATCGTCGAGTCTTCGGTTTCGCCCGAACGGTGCGAGATCACGGCCGTGTAACCCGCACGCTTGGCCATTTCGATTGCCGCGAAGGTTTCCGTCAGCGTGCCGATCTGGTTGATCTTGATGAGGATCGAGTTGGCGATGCCCTTCTCGATGCCTTCCTTCAGGATGCGCGTGTTGGTCACGAACAGGTCGTCGCCCACGAGCTGGACCTTCTTGCCGAGCTTGTCGGTGAGCGTCTTCCAGCCTGCCCAGTCGCTTTCGTGCATGCCGTCTTCGATCGAGACGATCGGGAACTTGTCGGCGAGGTTCGCGAGGTAGTCCGCGAACTCAGTCGACGACAGTTGCAGGCCTTCGCCCGCGAGCTGGTACTTGCCGTCGTGGTAGAACTCGCTCGCTGCGCAGTCGAGCGCGAGCAGGACGTCTTCACCGGCGCGGTAGCCAGCCTTCTCGATGGCTTGCAGGATGGTCGAGAGGCACTCGTCGTTGCTGCCGAAGTTCGGTGCGAAGCCGCCTTCGTCGCCCACTGCCGTGCTCATGCCGCGATCCGAGAGGATCTTCTTGAGCGCGTGGAACACTTCCGCGCCGCAACGCAGCGCTTCGCGGAAGGTCGGCTGGCTCACCGGCACGATCATGAATTCCTGAATATCGAGGCTGTTGTTCGCGTGCGCGCCGCCGTTGACGATGTTCATCATCGGGACCGGCAGTTGCATCGCGCCCGAGCCGCCGAAGTAGCGGTACAGCGGCAGGCCGGCTTCTTCAGCTGCTGCCTTCGCGACGGCCATCGAAACGGCCAGCATGGCGTTTGCGCCGAGGCGCGACTTGTTGTCGGTGCCATCGAGCTCGAGCAGGGTCTTGTCGAGGAAGGCTTGTTCCGACGCGTCGAGGCCCATGATCGCCTCGGAGATTTCGGTGTTGATGTGCTCGACGGCCTTCAGCACGCCCTTGCCGTTGTAGCGGCCGGCTTCGCCGTCGCGCAGTTCGATCGCTTCACGCGAGCCCGTGGATGCGCCCGACGGCACTGCCGCGCGGCCCATCGTGCCCGATTCGAGCAGCACGTCGCATTCGACGGTGGGATTGCCGCGCGAATCCAGAATCTCGCGACCGATGATATCTACGATTGCACTCATGGTTTCCTCAGGAAATGACAGTAATTCTTGCGCGAGCTGCGCCGCCTGCTGCATCGGCCCGCGAGGCACAGTTTCTATGCTCGCTCGGGGCACACCGTCACATGGGACAGGCTGCGTGCTCGCCAGGTTCAACTTGCCGCAACACAACGGTCACGTTCCAGTGACCGTTGCGCTGCCACGCTGCCTTGTACATCGAGCGCGGTGCGTTGCGCCGCGCTGCTCCTCCATCGCGCCGCTCATGCAATCGAAGCGGCGCGCCGTACTACGTAATTTCCAGCTCAGCTGAAGTCGTTCTCGAGGAACGGCGTGCGCTTGACTGCCTGGTCGAGCGTCACGAGGGTTTCGAGCAGGTCGGCCATGCGGTTCAGCGGCACGGCGTTCGGGCCGTCGGACTTCGCCTGCGCGGGGTTCGGGTGCGTCTCCATGAAGAGACCCGCCACGCCGGTGGCCACGGCCGCCCGAGCCAGCACCGGCACGAATTCGCGCTGACCGCCCGAGCTCGTGCCCTGCCCGCCCGGCAGCTGCACCGAGTGGGTCACGTCCATCACGACCGGCGCACCCGTCTCGCGCATGATAGCGAGCGAGCGCATGTCCGAGACGAGGTTGTTGTAACCGAACGAAACACCGCGCTCGCAGGCGAAGAAGCGGTCTTCGGAAAGACCCGCCTCACGCGCGGCTTCGCGTGCCTTGTCGATCACGTTCTTCATGTCGTGCGGCGCGAGGAACTGGCCTTTCTTGATGTTCACAGGCTTGCCCGAACGCGCGCACGCGTGGATGAAGTCGGTCTGGCGGCACAGGAACGCGGGCGTTTGCAGCACGTCCACGACCGAGGCCACGGGCCCGATCTCTTCTTCCGTGTGCACGTCGGTCAGCACGGGCAAGCCGAGCTGACGCTTCACTTCGGAAAGGATGCGCAGGCCTTCGTCCATCCCGAGGCCGCGAAACGACTTGCCGCTCGAACGATTGGCCTTGTCGTAAGACGACTTGTAGATGAACGGAATGCCGAGCTTCGACGTGATTTCCTTCAGGCGGCCCGCCGTGTCGATCGTCATCTGTTCGGATTCGACGACACAGGTACCCGCGATCAGGAAGAACGGCCTGTCGAGGCCTACCTCGAAACCGCACAGATTCATGCTTTCTCCTCGGCGCGCGCCTCATGGTGCGCGACTGCCGCTTCGACATACGCCTTGAAGAGCGGATGGCCGTCACGCGGCGTGGACGTGAATTCCGGGTGGAACTGGACGCCGACGAACCACGGGTGCATGTCGCGCGGCAGTTCCATCATTTCCGGCAGATCTTCAGTCGGCGTACGGGCGCTGATGATAAGGCCGCCGGCTTCGAGCTTGGGCACGTAGCCGTTATTGACTTCATAACGGTGACGGTGACGCTCGTTCACGTCCTTGCCATAGATTTCTGCCGCGAGCGTGCCGGGCTTGATCGGGCAACGCTGCGAACCGAGGCGCATCGTACCGCCGAGGTCCGAGTCTTCGGTGCGCTTCTCGACCTTGCCTTCGCGGTCGGCCCATTCGGTGATGAGCGCGACGACGCGGTCGGGCGTGTCCGGATCGAATTCCGTGCTGTTCGCGTGCTTCAGGCCCACCACGTCGCGCGCGAATTCGATGACGGCGAGCTGCATGCCGAGGCAGATGCCGAGGTACGGCACCTTCGCTTCGCGGGCGTACTGGATGGCCTTGATCTTGCCTTCGGTGCCGCGACGGCCGAAACCGCCCGGCACGAGGATCGCGTCGAGATGCTTGAGGCTCTCGACACCCTCTTCGTCGATCTGCTCGGAGTCGATGTACTCGATGTTCACCTTCGCCGAGGTCTTGATCGACGCGTGGCGCAGCGCTTCGATGAGCGACTTGTACGACTCGGTCAGGTCGACGTACTTGCCGACCATGCCGATCGTGACTTCGTGCTTCGGATGCTCGAGCTTTTCGACCATTTCCGCCCAGATCGACAGATCAGCCGGCTTGGCGGAGAGCTTCAGCTCGTCGCAGACGATCGAGTCGAGGCCCTGGTCGTGCAGCATCTGCGGGATCTTGTAGATGCTGTCGGCGTCCCACACCGAGATCACGGCGTCTTCGGGCACGTTCGAGAACATGGAGATCTTCGAGCGCTCGTCGTCGGGAATGCGGCGATCGGCGCGGCACAGCAGCACGTTCGGATAGATACCGATTTCGCGCAGCTTCTGCACGCTGTGCTGCGTAGGCTTGGTCTTGAGCTCACCCGCCGTGGCGATGAACGGCACCAGCGTGAGGTGCACGAAGCACGCGCTGTTGCGGCCAAGGCGCAGGCTCATCTGACGTGCGGCCTCGAGGAACGGCAGCGACTCGATGTCGCCCACCGTGCCGCCCACTTCGACGATCGCGACATCCGGCTCGCCGCACGTCGCCGATGCGGCGCCGCGTTCGATGAATGCCTGGATTTCGTTCGTGATGTGCGGAATGACCTGCACGGTCTTGCCCAGATAGTCGCCGCGGCGTTCCTTGCGGATCACCGATTCGTAGATCTGGCCCGTGGTGAAGTTGTTGGCCTTGCGCATCTTCGTGGTGATGAAGCGCTCATAGTGGCCGAGGTCGAGGTCGGTTTCCGCTCCATCTTCCGTCACGAACACTTCGCCGTGCTGAAACGGGCTCATCGTGCCGGGGTCGACGTTGATGTAGGGATCGAGCTTGAGGAGGGTGACTTTCAGACCGCGCGATTCGAGGATCGCGGCGAGGGAGGCGGCGGCAATACCCTTGCCAAGGGAGGAAACTACGCCGCCGGTGACGAAAACATATTTGGTCATCGCTGGATGCTCGCGGGAAAAACGGATTATACCTGAAAGCAAGGGCTAACCCTGAATTTTGAGCGAGCAGAAACGACGCGCGGCGCGTTGCCCTGCGCTCCACCCTGTCCCGCAAGCAGCCGCGCCGAAAAGCGGCCGCTCAGGCTCCGTTTTCCATGGCGTAAAGCATGCGCTGCACCGCGCGCGCGGTCTCGATCGGACGCTCCATCGGATACAGATGACTGCCCTCGATCCACTCGAAGCGCTCGCCGGCAATGCGCCGCGTTGCCGCAAGCCCGACCTGGCGCACTTCACGCGACTGCGTGCCCGCGACGAAGCTCACCGGCACGGGCGAGCCGTGCACGAGCCGCGGGCCTAGCGTGTGCGGCAGCGTGCGGTAAATCATGTATTCGGTCTGGCGGTCGAAGGCGAGCGTGCGGCCGCCGTCGACCGAGGTCTGAGGAATACCGAAGTCGACATAGTCGGATAGCACGCGCTCGTCCCAGCGCGCGAACGCCGCCTTCGTATGGAAGTGCCGCCAGGCTTCGTCGCGGCTCGCCCAGTTCGTGCGGCGCGTGCGCGTGGCGGCGGCAGGCGAGAGGCGCTCGTCGAGGCCGGTCCACTGCGAGACCCGCAGCATGCTGCTGCGCCAGCCCGCGATCACCGGCGAATCGAGCATCACGACGCCCTTGACCCATTGCGGCCTTTTCAGCGCGGCCATCAGCGAGAGATAGCCGCCGAGCGAATGGCCGACGAGCCACACGGGCTCCTCGTAGGTGCGGCCAATGTCGTCGAGCAGCTGCTCGACGAGATGCGGCCAGTCGCGGGTGACGGGAAAGCGCGCGTCGTGCCCGATGCGCTCGATGTAGCGCAGCTCGTAGTTGTCGCCCAGTTCGGCGAAGAACGTGCGATACGTCGAGGCCGGAAAGCCGTTCGCGTGCGAGAAATGGATGACGTTTTTCAAAGGCGGCGTGTCTCTCTATTTTGTTGATCTCTTTCGTGATTCGCGCTTTCGTTCATCCTGCTATCGGCCCGGCGCGTCAGTCCTGCGTCGGCGGGTCCATCCAGTAGCGCCGCTGCGTGTCGCGAAAGCGCTCGACGGCGAGTTCGCCGGGCCGCGCCTCGACGCGTGCGGCGCCGTCCGCGTCGCTTCGCGTGAGTACGATGTGGCGCGCCGCGTAGCGCGCGTAGACGCCCGGATGCGGGTGATGAAAGCGGTTCAGATAGCCTACCTGAAATATCGCGACGAGCGGCCAGACAGAATCGAGGAACGGTTCAGTCGACGAGGAGCGGCTGCCGTGATGCGGCACGACCAGCACCTGTGCGCCCAGCCGCCCAGGGTCGCGCGCGACCAGCGTGCGCTCGACGCCCGCTTCGATGTCGGCGGCGATCAGCGCGGAAACCGGACCGTCTTGTGCCTCGGGCGCAACGCTTGCCGCCGTTGTCACCCGCAGGACGCAGCAATGCGCATTGGGTTTGCCCGCGAGCGGCCCGGGGTCGGGCCATAGCACCTCGAAGTCGACGCTGTCCCACTGCCAGCGCTGGCCGGCGGCGCACTGCACGGTCTGCGCGCCCCTTTCGCGCGCGCTCGCCCACAGCGGATGCGCGGGCAGGATGCCCGCCACGAGTGCCCCGACGTCGACACCGTCGAGCACGGCTTGCGCGCCGCCCGAATGATCGGAGTCGTCGTGGCTGATCATCAGCGCGTCGAGCCGCCCTATGCCGTGCGCCTGCAGATACGGCACGACGATGCGCTCGCCCGCCCGCGTCGATTCGGGGCCCGGGCCCGCGTCGAACAGCAGGCGATGCCGGGCCGTCTCGACCAGCACCGACGTGCCCTGCCCGATGTCGAGCGCCGTGAGCCGGAAAGCGCCCGGCGGCGGCCCCGTGGGCGCGGGCACCAGAAGCGGCAGCCACGTGAACGGCGCCAGCCAGCGCAGCGGCCAGTCGCGCGGCGCAAGACACCAGACGACGCCCACGGCAGCACACGCGAGCGGCCACGCTCCGGGTTGCGGCAAGCGCAAAACCGCCCACGGCAGGCCCTCGAGAGCACCCAGCGCCACGGCGAGCCAATCGAGGCAGCTATGCGCGGCGTGCAGCGCGAATGCATCGATCGGCGCGGGCATGGCTGCGCTCCCGATGACCAGCGGCGCGACAAGCATGCTTACCCAGGGAATCGCAAATGCATTGGCGAGCGGACCGATGAGCGGTATTTGCGCGAACCAGTACGCCGTGAGCGGCGCGAGGGCCACCGTCACGGCCCACTGCACGCGAGCGCTGTCGCCAAGGCGTGACAGAAGACGTTGCATCGCCCCTCGCCAGCCGCCGCGCGGAAGAACCATGGCGGCGAGACGTCGAAACCAACCGTCGCGTGCGGCTGGCTCCGCTGCTGGTTCGGTTCGGTCGCGCATCGGATCGTCGGCGTCCGCAGCAGAATCGGGCGGCGCGTTTCTGTGCAGGCGCGGCACGCTACTCGCCGCGAAGAGGATCGCGCCGACCGCGCAAAACGAGAGCCAGAAGCCAGCGGCCGTCACCGCCCACGGATCGCGCAGCAGCACGAGCCCGAGCGCCCATGCCAGCACGTGCGAGCGCGCGACCTCGCGCCCGGCGAACAGCGCGAGCGCAACGACCACCAGCATCCAGAGCGCGCGCTGCACCGGCACATTGAAACCGGCGAGCGCGGCATAGACGCCCGCCGCGAGCACCGCGCCCGCAACGGCCACCTTCTGCGCGGGCACGATGAGCGGCGCCTCGACGCCGCGCCAGCACGCGCGCCGCCACAGTGCGCCCGCGACCCACCCTGCAAGCCCCGCGACGAACGCGAGATGCAGCCCGGAAATCGCCACCAGATGGCTCGTGCCCGTATTGCGCATGAGACGCCAGTCCGTGTCGCTGACCGCGTCCTGCGCGCCGGTGGCGAGCGCGATGACGATGCCGCGATGCGGCGCATCGCCGAGCACCGCGTCGATGCGCGCACGCAGCGCGGCGCGCGCCCGCTCGATACGCACGCCGATGCCGGCGGCGTCAATGGGCAGACGCACGGCATGCCCGGGATCGCTCACATAGCCGCTGGCGCGCACGCCGCGCGCGAGCAGCGCGGCCTCCGTGTCGCGCAGGTCGAAGTTGCCGTTGCCGTGCGGGCGTTTGAGCCGCACGGCGAGGCGCCAGCGCGCGCCGGGCACGAGCGGCGGCAGCGGTGCCTCGCGCGCCACCCACGATAGTTGAATCAAATGCGGCAGCGCTGTGCCGGCTTTGTGCGTTTCCCAGGATTCGACACGAAAGAGAAAACTCGCGCCGTTCGCGCCGTAGGAAGGCAAGCTGGAGATATGACCGGTGATGTCGATGTCGCGCGCCTGCCAGGCAGCGGGAAGCGCCTCTGCAAGCCGCATTTCGGCGCGCCCGGCGGCGTAGCCAAAGCCCGCGCATCCGGCCGCAAACCACACCGCCGCCCAGCCGCTCGCCATGCGCCAGCGTCGCGCGCATGACAGGCCGACGTGAGATTCATCCACCGGTGCCGCAGCGCTCAACGCCCACACCGCCCATGCCGCTGCAAGCACGGTTGCCAGAACCAGCGCGATCCACGCACCCCACCCCGGCAACGCCGCCTGTCGCTGCAAGACAATTACGCCCAGCGCGAACCCGCACCATATCGCCCGCATCCCGCCTCCTCGCAACGAGGGGGCTGAATGCACGGACCGCGTCAATCGCGCCGCGCTAAATGCACGTTGTGCACGCCACCCTGGAATCGATTATGCAGAGGAAAGCGCGAGTCGCGGCAGCGCAGCCGCCGCGTTAGCCGTCGTGCCAAGTGCGAGTTCCTCGGGGCTCAAGCCCCGCAAGCCCGCGAGCACGGCGCCGATGCGCGGCACCTGGTCGGGCGTGTTGCGCTCGCGATAGAGCCACGCGGGAGAGATATCCGGCGCATCGGTTTCCATGACGATCGCCTCGAGCGGCAACTGCTGCGCGAGCCTGCGGATCTGCAGCGCGCGCTCGAACGTCACATTGCCGCCGAAGCCCAGATGCATCCCTTGATCGATGAACGCTTGCGCCTGCTGGAAGCTGCCGTTGAACGCATGCGCGATACCGCTTTTCACGCCGTTGCGGCGCAGCCCCTTGAGCACCTGATCCTGCGACTTGCGCACATGGCAGATCGCTGGCAAGCCGAACTCGCGCGCAAGGCGCAGCTGGGCATCGTAGAAGTGCTGTTGACGGGCCTCGTCGAGGCCCGGCACGAAGTAATCGAGCCCGATCTCGCCGATGCCGACGAAGCGCGGATCATCGAGACTCGCCTCGATCTCGCGGCGCAGCACTTCAAGGTCTTCGTCACGCGCCTGCGGCGTATAGAGCGGGTGGATGCCGAGCGCGTAGACCGCGCCCGCGGTGCGGTGCGCGAGCGCGCGCACCACGTCGAAGTTCTCGCGCGCCACAGCCGGGATCACGATGCGCGACACGCCCGCCGCGCGCGCCGCCGACGCGACCGCGTCGCGGTCAGTGTCGAATTCGGCGGCATCGAGATGGCAGTGCGTATCGATCCACATGGTGCAAGCTCGCGAGAAGGCTCAGACAGGTACGACCGGTTCCTCGTGCAGCATGCCGTCGCGCAGGCGCACGATGCGGTCGCAGCGCGCCGCGAGGTCGGAGTCGTGCGTGACGATCACGAAGCTCGTATCGAACTGGTCGGAGAGTTCGAGCATCAGGTTGAAGACGTTATCCGCAGTCGCGCCATCGAGGTTGCCCGTGGGCTCGTCGGCAAGCACGCACGCGGGCTTCGTCACGAGCGCACGCGCGATGGCCACGCGCTGGCGCTCGCCACCCGACAGCTCGCCTGGCCGGTTGCGCGCGCGATGCGAAAGACCCACACGCTCGAGGATCTGCATCGCCTCGGCGCGCGCATCTTCCTGCGTCATGCGGCGAATGCGCAGCGGCATCGCCACGTTGTCGAGCGCCGAAAACTCCGGCAGCAGATGGTGGAACTGATAGACGAAGCCCAGCGCGCGATTGCGCAGTTCGTTGCGCTCACGCTCGGACAGCTCGGTGAACGGCTTGCCGAGCACCGAGACCTTGCCCGCGCCCGGCTCGTCGAGCCCGCCGAGCACATGCAGCAGCGTGCTTTTGCCCGAGCCCGACGCACCTACCACAGCGAGCTTCTCACCGCGCTTCACTTTCAGATCGGTGTCGTGCAGCACCTGCACGGTAAGCGGACCCTGGCCAAACACCTTCGAGACGCCGTGCGCTTCGAGCACATACGGATAATCGCCAGCCGCGGCGATGAGCGATTGACGGTCATTCATAGCGCAGCGCCTCCGCGGGACGAACCTTGGCCGCGCGCCAGCTCGGATAGAGCGTGGCGAGCGCGGACAGCACGAAGGCGATCACGCCGATGCGGATCACGTCGGAAGCCACGAGTTCCGAAGGGAGCTCGCTGATGAAATAAACCGAAGGCGGCAGGAACTGAATGCCGAGCAGATGCTCGATCGCCGGCACACTCCATGGAATGCTCCACGCGATCAGGCAGCCGAGCGCGATGCCGATGGCCGTGCCCACGAAGCCGATCGTCACGCCCTGCACGACGAAGATCTTCATGATCGAGCCCGGCTGCGCGCCGAGCGTGCGCAGGATCGCGATATCGGCCTGCTTGTTGGTGACGGTCATGACGAGAGACGAAACGAGGTTGAACGCCGCGACCGCGATGATGAGCGTGAGAATGATGAACATCATGCGTTTTTCGATCTGCACGGCCGAGAACCAGGTCTTGTTCTGCTGCGTCCAGTCGCGGATATAGAGGTCGCCCGAAAGCGTATGCACGAGCTGGCGCGCCACCGCCGGTGCGCGCTGCATGTCCTTCAGGCGCAGGCGCACGCCGCTTGGCGCGCCGAGGCGATAGAGCACTTCCGCGTCGCGGATGTTGGTGAGTGCGAGCGTGCTGTCGTACTCGTAATGGCCCGACTCGAACACGCCCATCACCGTGAACTGCTTCAGGCGCGGCAGCATGCCGGCCGGCGTGATCGAACCCTCGGGCGCGACGAGCGTGACCTTGTCGCCCACCGTCACGCCCAGGTTCACGGCGAGATCCGCACCGAGCACGATGCCGAAGCTGCCGGGCGTGAGGTCGTTCAGGCTGCCCGCCTTCATTTCCCGGCCGATGTCTGAAACCTGCGGCTCCTCGGAAGGCTCGATGCCGCGCAGCGCGACGCCGTTCACGCTGTCGCCGCGCGTGAGCAGCGCCTGGGCATCCACGTAAGGCGCCGCGCCGATGACTTCGGGATTGGTCTTCGCTTCCTTCGCCGTGAGCTGCCAGTCGGGCATCGTGCCCGTCGGCGAAAAAATCTCGATGTGCGCGAGCACGGAGAGCATGCGATCGCGCACGTCGCGCTGGAAGCCGTTCATCACCGAGAGCACGACGATCAGCGCCGCGACGCCGAGCGCGATGCCCGACATCGAAATGAGCGCGATGAACGAGATGAACCCGTTGCCGGTCGTGCGTTTGCCGGCGCGGGTGTAGCGCCAGCCTATCTGCCATTCGTAGGGAAGTTTCAAGCGAATCCTTTTGCGTCTTCGTTGCGCTCCGGCGCCGTATTGACCCTGGGGCCAGTGCGCCGGAAGGCCGGAGAATATCGTGCCGGGTCGGGCGACGATCAACCGCGAAGTTTGCCACACTGGCGGCAGGTCACGGATATTCGACGGAGTTCCCTCGAACTTTTACGCGTGAGCGCCGCGCCCCCGGGAGGCGTTTGGCCGCCCTATCCTTCGAGCCGCAATTCGCCAACAAGTGCCGCAGCGCGAGCATATCGGGCCAATGCAATGCGGTTGCGGCGCGCCCGAGGGCCGCCCGGCGCGCGGAGTGCCGAAGTACAATGCGCACCATCATGCCCGTCGACCGACTCCATCTCCTCGTCCCCTTTGCCTTGCCCTCCGCGGCAGCTGCCTCCACCGCGCTCGCGGGCCTCGAATACCCGGCGCTCGCGAAACTGGTAGCGCGCGCGACACTCGGCGAGCAGGTGATCGGCGAGGACTTCCAGCGCACGCTGCCGCATGAGCGCTGGGTCGCGCGCCAGTTCGGCGCGCTAGGTCCCGCGAACGTGAACCATGCACAACCCGCGCCGGCCGCCGACGATGAAGCGCCGCTTGCGCCCTACATGCTGCTCGCCGACGGCGGCACGCCCGGCGATGCCACGTGGGCATGCGTGCAGCCCGTGCACGTGCGCATCGCGCACGATCATCTGGTGCTGATCGACCCCGCCTCGCTGGAACTCGCCGACGCCGACGCCGCCACGCTCTACACCATCGCCCGCCCGCTGATCGAAGAGCTGGGCGTGCGCATCGAGGCCCCCACGCCGCAGCGCTGGTATCTGTCGTCGGAAGCGTTCGGTACGCTCGCGGGCGCGTCGCCCTTGCGCGCGAGCGGCCGCAACATTGAGATCTGGCTGCCGCACGAGGCCCATTCCGGCCAGCGTTCGCGCGCATGGATGAAGGTGCAGAACGAAGTGCAGATGGCGTGGTTCGAGCACCCTGTGAACGAGGCCCGCGAAGCGCGCGGTCTGCCCGCCGTCAATTCGATCTGGTTCCACGCCCAGGGCGCGCTGCACGCCGTCACGAGCCCCTATGCGCGCGTGCGCTCCGATGCGGCCGCCACGCGCGGTCTCGCACTCGCCGCGAAGACGGAAGTGGACGCCGCGCCCGCAACCTTCGCCGCGCTCGCAGCCTCGCTCAACAACGGTGCGGGCACGGGCGCGACGCTCGTCGAACTCGATCCGTTCTCGGCGGCCTTCATCCAGCAGGACTGGGGCCGCTGGAACGCCGCGTTCGCTCAACTGGAGCGCGACTGGTTCGCGCCCGCGCTCGCGGCGCTGCAATCGGGTGCGCTCGCCGCGCTCGACCTCACACTGTGCGGCGACACCGGCTCGGTCACGCTGTCCGTCACGCGCGGCGATTTACGCAAATTCTGGCGACGCCGACTGTTCGCGTCGCTCTTTATCGAATGATCCCCGAATGACCTCTTTTTTCTGCGCTCACGCATGACCCGAATCGTCACCCGCGCCTGCTCGCCCGCCGACACCGAAGTGCTCGTGCGCCACGGCCTGCATCCGGTGCTCGCGCGCCTCTACGCCTCGCGCGGCGTTTGCCAGCCCGACGAGATCGAAACCGGCCTCGCGCGCCTCATCCCGCCCACGGGCATGAAAGGCCTCGACGAGGCCGCCGAACTGCTCGCCGACGCGCTCGAAGCCGACTGCCGCATGCTCGTGGTCGCCGACTACGACTGCGACGGCGCGACGGCGTGCGCCGTAGCCGTGCGCGGCCTGCGCATGTTCGGCGCACAGATCGACTATCTGGTGCCGAACCGCTTCGAGTATGGCTACGGCCTCACGCCCGAGATCGTCGCTCTCGCCGCGCAGCGCAAGGGCGGGCCGCCCGACGTCCTGATCACGGTGGACAACGGCATCGCGAGCGTTGAAGGCGTCGAAGCTGCCAACGCGCTCGGCATCGAGGTGCTCGTCACCGACCACCACTTGCCCGGCGACACGCTCCCCGACGCGCGCGCCATCGTCAATCCGAACCAGCCGGGTTGCGAGTTTCCGAGCAAGTGCATCGCGGGCGTGGGCGTGATGTTCTACACGCTGCTCGCGTTGCGCGCGGAGCTGCGCAAGCGCGGCGCGTTCAGCGATGGCAAGCCCGAGCCGCGCCTCGACGGCCTGCTCGATCTCGTCGCGCTCGGCACTGTCGCCGACGTCGTGAAGCTCGACTGCAACAACCGTGTACTTGTCGCACAAGGCTTACAGCGCGTGCGCAACGGCCGCATGCAGCCGGGCATCGCAGCGCTCTTTCGCGCGGCGGGCCGGGACGCGAAAAGCGCGTCGGGCTTCGACTTCGGCTTCGCGCTCGGGCCGCGCCTGAACGCGGCCGGCCGGCTCTCGGACATGTCGCTCGGCATCGAGTGCCTGACCACCGACGACGTGGGCCGTGCCTGGGAGCTTGCGCAGCAGCTCGACGGCATGAATCGCGAGCGCCGTGAGATCGAAGCCGGCATGCAGCAGCAGGCGCTAGCCGATCTCGCCGACGTCGATCCGCAAGGCAAGGCCACGCTCACGCTATTCAACGAAGGCTGGCACCAGGGCGTGATCGGCATCGTCGCGGGACGGCTCAAGGAGCGCTTCCACCGCCCCTCGTTCACCTTCGCGCCTGCCGACGACGACGGCGAGCTCGTGAAGGGCTCGGGCCGTTCGATCCCCGGTTTCCATCTGCGCGACGCGGTCGATCTGATCAGCAAACGCGAGCCCGGTCTGATCCAGAAGTTCGGCGGCCACGCCATGGCCGCGGGCATGACGATCGCCGCTGCCGACGTGCCGCGCTTCGCCGCTGCCTTCGAGCAAGTGGGCCGCGAGTGGCTCACCGAAGAGGCGCTCGCGCGCACGGTCGAAACCGATGGCGATCTCGAAGACGCCTACTTCACGCCCGATTTCGTCGAGATGCTCGACGCCGCCGTGTGGGGCCAGGGCTTCCCGGCGCCCGTGTTTTCGGGGGAATTCGAGGTGGCCTCGCAGGCGCTCGTGAAGGACAAGCACCTCAAGCTGCAACTGCTGCGCGGGCGCCAGCGCTTCAACGCGATCTGGTTCAACCACACGGAGTCGCTGCCGCAGCACACCACGGTCGCCTACCGGCTCGTGCGTGACACCTGGAATGGCGTGTCGCGCGTGCAGCTCGTGGTGGAGCACGCTGCGCTCTAAGCGCGCCTTGAACTGCACGTTGCACTGAGAAGCGCGGGCCGCCAGAAGCGCCCGCGCCGCCCTTGATCCGGGTCCAATCGGCTATAATTCAATGTTTTACACGCCGGATCACGATACAAATGGAAGCGGAACGTCTCAACGCGATCGAAGCCCTTTTGGCGGACCTGCGCACGCGCGCGGGCGAGCTACGGGGGTATCTTTGACTACGACGTAAAAGCCCGACGGCTCGTCGAAGTCAACAGCGAACTCGAAGACCCCAACGTCTGGAACGACTCCAAGCACGCCCAGGGTCTCGGCAAGGAAAAGAAACTGCTCGAGGGCGTAGTGCACGTGCTCGACGGCATCGAGAACGACACGCGCGACACGCAGGACCTCTTCGAGATGGCCCGCGAGGAAGGCGATGAAGACACGCTCGTCTCCATCGAGTCCGACGCTCACGCGATCGAAGCGCGCGTAGCCGACGTCGAATTCCGCCGCATGTTCGCGAATCCGGCCGACCCGAACAACGCGTTCATCGACATTCAGGCCGGCGCCGGCGGCACCGAGGCCTGCGACTGGGCTTCCATGCTGCTGCGCCAGTACGTGCGCTACTGCGAACGCAAGGGCTTCAAGACTGAAGTGCTCGAAGAGTCCGAAGGCGACGTGGCCGGCATCAAGAGCGCGACGATCAAGGTCGAAGGCGAATACGCCTACGGCTTCCTGCGCACCGAAACCGGCATTCACCGCCTCGTGCGCAAATCGCCGTTCGACTCGTCGGGCGGGCGTCATACGTCGTTCTCGTCGGTGTTCGTGTATCCGGAAATCGACGACTCGTTCGAGATCGAAGTCAATCCGGCCGATCTGCGCATCGACACGTACCGCGCTTCGGGCGCGGGCGGTCAGCACATCAACAAGACCGACTCCGCCGTGCGTATCACGCACGTCCCGTCGGGCATCGTCGTGCAGTGCCAGAACGACCGCTCGCAGCACCGCAACCGCGCCGAAGCGATGGCCATGCTGAAATCGCGCCTGTACGAAGCCGAAATGCGCAAGCGCCAGTCGGAACAGGACAAGCTCGAAGCGGGCAAGTCGGACGTGGGCTGGGGTCACCAGATCCGCTCCTACGTGCTCGACAACAGCCGTATCAAGGATCTGCGCACCAACGTCGAAATCAGCAACACCAAGGCCGTGCTCGACGGCGATCTCGACGCCTTCATCAGCGCGAGCCTGAAACAGGGCGTGTAAGCTTGCCGCACGCCACGGGCGCAGCAGTTCACCGCATGCCGCCCTCTCCTGCTGCGCCGCCCGCCTCGACTGAGAGGCGCGCGACGCGCAGCAGGAACCGAAGTCCGCTTATCTGCGCGCGATGCGCGCCGTGTCCCGCGAAGGACCATGCCGGGGCCGCAGCCCCGAAAACTCGCCGAAACACCTGCGAATCAAAGAACTCCGAGCCATCATGACCGAACCAACCCAGCAGAACGCGCCCAGCGCCGCGCCCGAAGTCGACGACAACCAGATCATCGCCGAGCGCCGCGAGAAACTGCGCGCGCTGCGCGAGGCAGGCGTCGCCTACCCGAACGACTTCCGCCCGACCCACCACGCTGCCGACCTGGCGCGCGACTACGCCGACACCGACAAGGACGCGCTCGAAGCCAAGCCGCTCGAAGTGTCGATCGCAGGCCGCATGATGCTCAAGCGCGTGATGGGCAAGGCGAGCTTCGCCACGGTGCGCGACGGCTCGGGCCAGATCCAGTTCTTCATCACGCCCGCCGACGTGGGCGAGGCAACCTACGACGCATTCAAGAAGTGGGACCTCGGTGACATCGTCGCGGCCAAGGGTGTGCTGTTCCGCACCAACAAGGGCGAGCTGTCGGTGCGCTGCACGGAACTGCGCCTGCTCTCGAAGTCGCTGCGTCCGCTGCCGGACAAGTTCCACGGCCTCTCGGACCAGGAGATGCGCTACCGCCAGCGCTACGTCGACCTGATCGTCACGCCCGAAGCGCGCGAGACCTTCGTCGCGCGCACGAAAGCGATCTCCTCGGTGCGCCGCTTCATGGCCGACTCGGGCTTCATGGAAGTCGAAACGCCGATGCTGCACCCGATCCCGGGCGGCGCGGCCGCGAAGCCGTTCGTCACGCACCACAACGCGCTCGACATGCAGATGTTCATGCGTATCGCGCCCGAGCTGTATCTGAAGCGCCTGGTCGTGGGCGGCTTCGAACGCGTGTTCGAGATCAACCGGAATTTCCGTAACGAAGGCGTTTCGCCGCGTCACAATCCGGAATTCACGATGATGGAGTTCTACGCCGCGTACACCGACTACGCGTGGCTCATGGACTTCACCGAACAACTGATCCGCCAGGCCGCCATCGACGCGAGCGGTACCGCCGTGCTGACGTATCAGGGCCGTGAACTCGACCTCTCGAAGCCGTTCCATCGCTTGACGATCGTGCAGGCGATCCAGAAGTACGCGCCGCAATACACGAACGAGCAGCTTGGCGACGCCGCCTTCCTGCGCACGGAACTGAAGAAGTTCGGCGTGGACGCGAACCAGCCGCAGTTCCTCAACGCGGGCGTGGGTTCGCTGCAACTGGCGCTCTTCGAAGAGACGGCCGAATCGCAGCTGTGGGAGCCGACCTACATCATCGACTACCCCGTCGAAGTCTCGCCGCTCGCGCGCGCCTCGGACACGCTGCCGGGCATCACCGAGCGCTTCGAGCTCTTCATCACGGGCCGCGAGATCGCCAACGGCTTCTCGGAACTGAACGATCCGGAAGACCAGGCCGCGCGCTTCAAGAAGCAGGTCGAGCAAAAGGACGCCGGCGACGAAGAAGCGATGTTCTATGACGCCGACTACATCCGCGCGCTCGAATACGGCATGCCTCCGACGGGCGGCTGCGGTATCGGCATCGATCGTCTGATCATGCTGCTCACGGACAGCGCAAGCATCCGCGACGTGATCCTCTTCCCGCACCTGCGTCGCGAAGACTAAGCCAGGCACTGCCTGACATGACGGGGCGCATGCGGTTCATACCGTATGCGCCCCGTTTCTTTGGGGCCTTTCAGCGCACACGTTTGTAACCATCGGTAAAATCTTCCGGATAGCGCAGCGGCTGGGACGGGTACGTCAATTGCGCTCCCTGTGGAAAACCGCGCTGTGCAACGCTGCGCGACGACCACGCCCTCAGCGCCTTCCCGCACCCACCGCGCGGGGTTACAAATTGAAACGCTCACAGAATTGGATTGGCTCAAACTGGGTCTCACAAGAGAGCCAACTCTGCCAAAGACGGAGCCTGTCATGAACACAACCGATCCGACCACACCGAAACGCCGCCTCCATCCGCTGATCGCTACGGCGGCGGCAGCCGTCATCGTCGCGAGCCTTGCGGCCACGGCGGCCATCACCGGCGTTTTCCCGAGAGCTTCCAGTACCGCCGAACAGAGCGCCCAGGTTCAGACGGGCCAGACCACCATGACGGCTTCGCAGCCGCCGGTGGTCGACTCGACAAAGCCGGTGCAGGCCTCGCAATATGCGCAGAACGGGCAGAATGCGCCCGCCGAGCCGCAAGAGGCGCCGGCGCCGGCGCCGGCACAGGCACAGGCTCAACAGCAAGCGGCCGTGCCCGTCGCCCCGGCGCAGCAGTATGGTCAACAGCCTGCCCAACAGCCGCAGCCTGCGCAGCAGCAATATGCGCAGGAAGCGCCACCCGCCCAGCCCGCATGTTCGACTTGCGGCACGGTCGTCGCGATTTCCGAGGTCAAGCATGAAGGCCATGGCACCGGTATCGGTGCAGTAGGCGGCGCGGTGGCGGGTGGCGTGGTCGGCAACCAGTTCGGCTCGGGTAACGGCCGCACGGCCATGACGCTGCTCGGCGCACTGGGTGGCGGCTTCGCCGGCAACTCGGTCGAAAAACACCTGCGCAGCACGACCAGTTATTCGGTGCGCGTGCGCATGGAGAACGGCAAGACGCGCTACTTCACGTATCACGAAGCGCCGCCGTTCCAGCAAGGCGAGCGCGTGCGTGTCGAAAACGGCACGCTGGTCGCGGGTTGATTGCCCTGACGCTGAACGAGCAATAAAAAAGGCGATTTGCCGTACTGGCAAATCGCCTTTTTCTCGCCTGCTTGCCGGGCGTGCCGGAGATCAGTAGTCCGCGTCTTCGATCCACGCGGCCTGGATCGCTTCGAGAATCTTCTCGTTCGAGCGCTCGGGGTCATCGTCGAAACCGTCGAGCTGGGTGATCCAGCGATGCAGATCGGTGAAGCGCACGTACTGCGGATCCACTTCGGGATGGGTGTCCGTCAAGGCCATCGCGATGTCCTGCGTATCGGTCCATTTCATGGCTGCGCGCTCCTCCTCGTGTTCAGTGGCTCAGTGGTTTTCTTTCGCGTGATTGATCGAGTACCGCGGAATCTCGACCACCAGGTCGTCGTTCTCCGGCACGATGGCCTGACACGACAGCCGCGACGTCGGCTCGAGGCCCCACGCCTTGTCGAGGAGATCGTCTTCGTCTTCCTCGGACGGCACGAGCGCATCGAAACCTTCGCGCACGATCACGTGACAGGTCGTGCAGGCGCACGACTTTTCGCATGCGTGCTCGATTTCGATGCCGTGTTCGAGCAGCGCATCGCACACGCTCTCACCCGGTTTGGCGTCGATGACCGCGCCTTCAGGGCACAGTTCGACATGGGGCAGCACCACGATTTGAGGCATTGTGATTTCCGTATCCAATAACTTTCATATCGGGCGCATGCCCCGCCTCCGACGGCGGCATGTGCCCATTCTACTGTCGGTGCGCGCTCTGCCACATCGGGAAAGCACGCACGCGTGCGCCGTTTGCTAACGACGCATTCGCCTATAAGCTGTTGAGGCTGCAGGCCCGCTCTTAGCCGAGCCTTTTAGCCGATCTCGTCGAGCTTCTTGCCCGCCAGCGCGCGCTTGATGCCCTTGTCCATCCGGCGCGCGGCGAACTCGTCGGTGCCTTCGGACAATGCCTTGGTGGCGGCTTCGATCGCACCGGCGTCCTCGCCCTGCGCGACTTGCGCGAGCGCGGCGATCAACGCATCGACTTGCGCGCGCTCGGCTTCGTCGAGCAGTTCGCCGTCAGCACCCAAAGCGGCGTTCGTCGCTTCGATGATGCGTTGCGCCTCGACCTGCGCTTCGCGCAGCGCGCGGGCGCGCATGTCGACTTCGGCGGTCTTGAAGCTGTCTTCGAGCATGCGGGCCACGTCGTCGTCGGCAAGACCGTACGACGGCTTCACCACCACCGACGCCTCCACGCCCGAGAGCTGCTCGCGCGCGAACACGGACAAGAGGCCGTCCGCATCCACCTGGTAAGTCACGCGAATGCGCGCCGCGCCCGCCGCCATCGGCGGAATACCGCGTAGGCCGAAACGCGCGAGCGAGCGGCAGTCGGCGACGAGCTCGCGCTCGCCCTGCACCACGTGAATCGCCATGGCCGTCTGGCCGTCCTTGAAGGTCGTGAAGTCCTGCGCACGCGCGACCGGAATGGTCGAATTGCGCGGGATGATCTTCTCGACGAGGCCACCCATCGTCTCCACGCCGAGCGAGAGCGGAATGACGTCGAGCAGCAGCCAGTCGTCCTCGCCGCCGCGGTTGCCCGCCAGCAGGTCGGCCTGGATCGCCGCGCCGAGCGCGACGACCTGATCCGGGTCCAGATTGGTGAGCGGCGCCTGACCGAAGTGCTGCTCCACGGCGCGGCGGATCACGGGCATGCGCGTCGCGCCGCCAACCAGCACCACGCCCTTCACATCCTTCGCGGCCACCTTCGCGTCGCGCAGCGCCTTCTTCGTCGGCGTGAGCGTGCGCTGCACGAGCGCTTGCGTGAGCGCTTCGAAGCGCGGCTCGTCGATCGTCAGTGCGATCTGCTGGCCGCTCGACAACGTTGCCTCGATGCGCGCTTCGGGCGCGGACGAAAGCGCTTCCTTCGCATCGCGCACGCGGTCGAGCAACAGACGCACGTCTTCGGGCGCGAGCGTCGCGCGCTCGATGCCGGACTGCTCCAGCGCGTAAGCAAAAAGCGCATGGTCGAAATCGTCGCCGCCGAGCGCCGAATCGCCGCCAGCCGCCAGCACTTCGAACACGCCCTTCGTGAGCTTGAGAATCGACAGGTCGAAGGTGCCGCCGCCGAGGTCGTAGACCGCGTAGAGGCCTTCGGCGCCGTTATCGAGCCCGTAGGCGATCGCCGCCGCGGTCGGCTCGTTGAGCAGACGCAGCACGTTCAGGCCCGCGAGACGCGCGGCATCCTTGGTCGCCTGGCGCTGCGCTTCGTCGAAGTACGCCGGCACCGTGATGACGGCGCCGACGAGCTCGTCGCCGAGCGTGTCTTCGGCGCGCTGACGCAGCGTCGCAAGAATTTCCGCCGAGACTTCGACGGGGCTCTTCACCCCGTCAATCGTCTGGATTTGCACCATGCCCGGCGCGTCGACAAAGTCGTACGGTGCGTTGGCCGCGCCTTCGACCTCGGACTTGCCGCGGCCCATGAAGCGCTTGACCGAAACGATCGTGTTACGCGGATCGGTCGCGGCTTCCGCCTTCGCCGTGCGGCCGATGCGGCGGCCGCCGTTCGCGAGATAGCGGACGACCGAGGGCAGCAGCACGTGGCCGTCTTCGTCGGGCAGCACATCGGGCACGCCGCTGCGCACCGCGGCGACCAGCGAGTTCGTCGTGCCGAGGTCGATGCCGACGGCGAGTCGCCGCTGATGCGGCGCCGGCGCCATGCCGGGTTCGGAGATTTGCAGTAAGGCCATCTGTGTGATCTGCTTTTTAACCTGATGGGCGCGAGCGCCCGATATCCGTTTGCGCGCCCGGCTTCAGCCTTCGAGCCGCTCGATCTGCGAGTCGATTTCGCCGGCCACGCGCTCGATGAACATGAGCTGGCGCACCGCCTCGGCCGCGGGCTGGTTCGAGCCGCTGTCGAGCAGCGCCGCAAGCTTTGTGAAGCGCACGCGTTCGTCGTCGCGCAGCTCGCCTGCAAGTGCATCGAGCGCATCGATGTTCTTCGCGCCGACCGCGTCTTCGATCGCCTCGCGCCACTCCATCTGCTGCATGAGGAACGCGGGCTCCATCGCCGTGTTGTTCTCCGCCCCAACGTCGATGCCGCGCAGATGCAGCAGATACTTCGCGCGCTTGAGCGGATCGCGCAGCGTCTGATACGCCTCGTTCGTGCGCGTGGCCCACTGCATGGCGATGCGCTTTTGCGCCTCGCCGGCCGCGGCGAAGCGGTCGGGATGCACCTGCGCCTGCACCGTGCGGTAGGCATGGTCGAGCGCGTCCGCGTCGATCGCGAACTGCTCGGGCAGGCCGAACAGCACGAAGTGGCTGTCGGAGAGCGACCGGGAAGGCGTGGAAGGCGTGCTCATCGGCTGGAACGTTCTTGTGGGGCTATGAGGGGCTGACGGGGACAAACAGCTGCGGCCGTCAAAATCAAAAAGGCGGCACAAGCCGCCTTTTCACCGCTCTACGCGGGCTCAAACGCGGAAGGACTCGCCGCAGCCGCACTCGTCCTTCACATTCGGGTTGTTGAACCGGAAGCCTTCGTTCAGCCCTTCGCGCACGAAGTCGAGCTGCGTGCCGTCGATATAGGCGAGACTCTTCGGGTCGACGATGACCTTCACGCCGTGGCTCTCGAAGACGTTGTCCTCGGGCGCGAGTTCGTCGACGTACTCGAGCTTGTACGCGAGGCCCGAGCAGCCCGTCGTGCGCACGCCAAGACGCAGACCCACGCCCTTGCCGCGACGGGTCAGGTACTTTTGCACGTGCTGTGCCGCTTTTTCAGTCAACGTAATTGCCATAGCATCTTCGCCGCGCCTCGCGCCGCCGGTTGGGCTTTCGCCTTCCCCCGCGTCGCGACGCAACCCTGCTGCATCCAAAATCGTTAGTCCCAGAGCGCCGAGCTTGTAGGCCCGACGCCGTCCTGCATCTATTACGCCGCAGCGCCGTGCTTTACGCCGCGTCGGCCTTCGCTTCGGTCGTGTGACGCTGGCGATAGTCCGCAACCGCTGCCTTGATCGCGTCTTCCGCGAGAATCGAGCAGTGGATCTTCACCGGCGGCAGCGCCAGTTCTTCGGCGATCTGCGTGTTCTTGATGTCGAGCGCCTGGTCGAGCGTCTTGCCCTTCACCCACTCGGTCACGAGCGAGCTCGAAGCGATCGCCGAGCCGCAGCCGTAGGTCTTGAACTTCGCGTCTTCGATCACGCCGTCCGCGCCCACGCGGATCTGCAGCTTCATCACGTCGCCGCACGCCGGCGCGCCGACCATGCCGGTGCCCACTGCGTCGTCGTCCTTGGCGAACGAGCCGACGTTGCGCGGGTTTTCGTAGTGGTCCAGAACCTTGTCGCTATATGCCATGATCACACTCCTTCAATTCGTGTTTGCCGCGCTGCATGCAGTTGACTGCTCATTGCGCTGCGGCCGGGTCGTTGTTCGCTGCTAACTGCGCCGCCTTGCTTAGTGCGCCGCCCACTGGATGGTCGACAGATCGATGCCGTCCTGATGCATTTCCCACAGCGGCGAAAGCTCGCGCAGCTTGGCGATCTTCGTCTTCAGCAGGTTGATCACGTAGTCCACGTCCTGTTCCGTCGTGAAACGGCCCACCGTGAAGCGGATCGAGCTGTGCGCCAGCTCGTCGTTGCGGCCGAGCGCGCGCAGCACGTACGACGGCTCGAGCGATGCGGAAGTGCACGCCGAACCCGACGACACCGCCACGTCCTTCACCGCCATGATCAGCGACTCGCCTTCGACGAAGTTGAAGCTGATGTTCAGGTTGTGCGGGACACGCTGCTCCATGTCGCCATTCACGTAGGTTTCTTCGATTTCCTTCAGGCCGCGCAGGAGCTTGTCGCGCAGCATGCGCACGCGCTCGTTTTCCGTGGCCATCTCTTCACGCGCGATGCGGAACGCTTCGCCCATGCCGACGATCTGGTGCGTGGCCAGCGTGCCCGAGCGCATGCCGCGCTCATGGCCGCCGCCGTGCATCTGCGCTTCAATGCGCACGCGCGGCTTGCGGCGCACGTACAGCGCGCCGATGCCCTTCGGGCCGTACGTCTTGTGCGCCGAGAACGACATCAGGTCGACCTTGAGCTTTTGCAGGTCGATGGGCGCCTTGCCCGTCGATTGCGCGGCGTCGACGTGGAAAATGATGCCCTTTTCGCGGCAGATTTCGCCGATCGTCGCGATGTCCTGGATCACGCCGATCTCGTTGTTCACGTGCATGACGGAAACGAGGATCGTGTCGGGACGCAGTGCGGCCTTGAACGCTTCGAGGTCGATCAGGCCGTCGTCCTTGACGTCCAGATACGTGACTTCATAGCCTTCGCGCTCGAGCTCGCGGCAGGTGTCGAGCACGGCCTTGTGCTCGGTCTTCACCGTGATGATGTGCTTGCCCTTGCTCTTGTAGAAGTGCGCGGCGCCCTTGATCGCGAGGTTGTCCGATTCGGTCGCACCGGAGGTCCAGATGATTTCGCGCGGGTCGGCGTTGACGAGCGCGGCGACCTGCTCGCGCGCTTCCTCGACGGCGCGCTCCGCATCCCAGCCATAGGCGTGGCTGCGCGACGCCGGATTGCCGAACTGCTCGCGCAGATACGGAATCATTTTGTCCACCACGCGCGGGTCGACGGGGGTCGTCGCGCTGTAGTCCATGTAAATGGGCAGGTGGGGAATGTCGTTATTCATCTATCGCTCCGGGGAATCTTGTGTGCTGCGCTGTACTGTGTATTGCTTTCTAACGGCGCTCGAAGGACTTACGAGCCCGCCATGTTGAAGATCGAGTTCGGACCCAGCGGCATCGCCCTGACCGGCTCCACCGCCGGCGCCTCGGCGCGGCGATCGCGCAGGACGGCGGGCGCGGCGCCTTCGCGGGCGCGCTGCTTGTCCACCAGATCCTTGAGCGACACCGAATCGAGGTACTCGACCATTTTCTGGTTCAGCGTCGACCAGAGTTCGTGCGTCATGCAGTGACCGTCGTGCTGCTTGGTGCCCTCGCAGGCGCCCTTGCCGCCGCACTGGGTGGCATCGAGCGGCTCGTCCACGGCGATGATGATGTCCGCGACCGTGACGTCCTCCGCGCGGCGCGCGAGGTTGTACCCGCCGCCCGGCCCACGGACCGATTCGACGATTTCATGACGGCGCAGCTTGCCGAACAGCTGTTCAAGGTACGACAGCGAGATATGCTGCCGCTGGCTGATACCCGCAAGCGTCACCGGGCCCTGCTCCTGGCGCAGTGCCAGGTCAATCATCGCCGTGACGGCGAAACGGCCTTTGGTGGTGAGTCTCATGATGTATGGGAACCGCAATTCTCGACAATTTTCGTCAAGTATAAATACATGACTAGTTTAGTCAAGTATCAACGTCGCGATCTGGGTTATTAGGTGCGCAGCGAATCGCAAAAAATGGCGCGATTTCTGCATTCGGCAGATCCGCGCCGCTCATCTCAATCCGCCAGTTGCGGACGCAATGCGGCGAGCAGACCCGCGCAGGCGGCCTCGCACTGATCGAGCACCGTTTCGAAGCCCGCGTCGCCGCCGAAATAGGGATCGACCACGACGCGCGTTTCGGCCTGCGGCGCGAATTCCATCAGCAGGCGGATCTTGTCGCGCTCGCTCGCCGGGCAAAGCACCTGGAGCGCGGAGACGTTGGCGTCGTCCATCGCCACGATCAGATCGAAACGGCGAAAATCTTCCGCGGCGATCTGCCGGGCGCGCAACGGCGCGAGCTCGTAGCCGCGCTGACCGCCTGCACGCTGGGCGCGCTCGTCGGGCGCCTCGCCGATATGCCAGTCACCCGTGCCTGCCGAATCGATCTCGACGCGCCCCACCAGCCCCGCCTCGTCGACGAGACGCAGCATCACGGCCTCGGCCGTGGGCGAGCGGCAGATATTGCCAAGACAAACGAAGCAGACAGAAACCTTTTTCATTCGTGGGGGCTGGGCAGCGAGAGGCGTTCAGCGTGCGGCGGCGAATCTCAAATTATACAAAGCACGCGAGGTACGCGCTGCGCGGCGCGTTGGCGCCGGCGCGATCATCAGATCGCGTTCGAGCGCGGCAGCGTTGCGATGCCGTTCATCGCCTTCACCGGCGTCTTGCCTTCGCTACCCACGAGACCATACGACACGGCGCGCGCGAGTTCTGCCGTTACCTGATCGGCAGCGAGCGGCATTTGCTGCTCGGCGGTCTTCCACGCATGGATCCATGCGATCACCGCGAGCGGCACGATCAGCGCCAGCGGCCAGTACACCGTTATTTTCTTTCTCATGATGCGACTCTCTATCGACTGTGAAGCGACAGGTGCGGACGCACTATCGCCAGTCGAGATGATATAGAGAGTCGCAATCAGGAAAAACCCGGTCCGGATGAACACACTGTTGCGCCAGATTAAATAGTCGGCAAACCAGACTTGACCGATGCGCGCCCGTCAGGCCTGCTCGGGGCGCTTCGTCGTGTCCAGATGCGTGTGCCGCGCCGCGTACAACTCGCGAAACGTGCGGCCGACCGGCGCGGGCATGTCGCGCCCGTTGCTCCAGCCGTGCGCGAATGGCAGCTTGCGAATGAGCCTGGCCTGGCCGCCCATGCGCTCCAGTATCCGCACGCCGAGTTTGGTGAGCAGCGCGTAGGCAGTCGGGTGCAGCGCGAGCCAGCCCCAGGCCGCAAGCGCCGCGCGCTCGCGCCACGGGCGCAGATGCCGCTCCGTCTGCTTCTCGCGCAGTTTGCGCAGCAAGTCCGAAAGCGGGATGCCCACCGGGCAGACACTGTTGCACTCACCGCAGAGCGTAGCGGCCTGCGGCAGATCGAGCGTCTTTTCGAGACCGACGTAGCTTGGCGTGAGCACGGAGCCCATGGGCCCCGGGTAGACCCAGCCGTACGCATGGCCACCCACCTTCTGATAGACCGGGCAGTGATTCATGCACGCCCCGCAACGGATGCAGCGCAGCATCTCCTGGAATTCGCCGCCGATCAGGCCCGTACGGCCGCCGTCCACGAGCACGACGTACATGTGCTTGGGGCCGTCCCGATCTTCGGGGCCGCGCGGGCCCGTGAGAACCGAGAAATAGTTCGACGTGGCCTGCCCCGTCGCCGAACGCGGCAACAGACGCATCGCTGTGGCGAGGTCTTCGAGCGTGGGCAGCACCTTCTCGATGCCCGTCACCGCCACATGCACGCGCGGCATCACCGTGCACATGCCCTCGTTCCCCTCGTTGGTCACCAGCACGACCGAGCCGGTTTCCGCGACGAGGAAGTTGCCGCCCGTCACGCCCATGTCCGCCGACAGAAAATGCGGGCGCAGCACTTCGCGCGCCTCGCGGGTCATGTCGGGGATTTCGGTCAGGCGCGGCTTGTCGTGCGTCTTCGCGAAGAGATCGGCGATCTCGTCTTTGTCCTTGTGGACGACGGGCGCAATGATGTGGCTCGGCGGCTCGTTGTCGTTGATCTGCAGGATGTACTCGCCCAGATCGGTCTCGATGGACTGCACGCCCATCTCCGCGAGCACCGTATTGAGCCGCATCTCCTCCGAGACCATCGACTTGGTCTTGATGACCTTGCGCACGTCGTGGCGCCGCGCGATGTCCGCGACCAGTTTCGCCGCATCTTGTGCCGTTTCCGCGTACAGCACGGTCACGCCGCGCCGCGTTGCCTCGGTCTCAAACTGCTCGAGCCAGACATCGAGACTTTCCAGCGCACGGTTGCGGCGCGCCTTGAGCGCCGCGCGCGTGGCGGGGAAATCGATCGCGGTGATCGCCTCGGCGCGCGCCGAGACGAACTTGGTCGAAAGCTTCTTGAGGTTGTGCTGCAGACGCTGATCGGCCAGCTTCTGACCGGCGCGCGCCTTGAACTGCATCGATTGGACTTGCATGGCGTGAGGGCGATGTTGAGCGGTGTTCGGCGAGGTTTGGGGTCGAAGTCTGGGCTATTTGCGCATGCCGGGCGAAAGGAGCGACGGCAGCCGCCGGCGCATCACACGTCGCCGGCCAGCACTTGCGCGATGTGCAGCACGCGCGTGGCGGTGTCGCCGGTGCGGCGCAAACGCCCTTCGATATTCAACATGCAGCCGAGGTCGCCGAGCACCACCGCGCCCGTGCCGCTCGCCTGAACATTCGCGCATTTCTCGTCTGCAATGGCCGTCGAGATGTCGCCATACTTCACCGCAAAGGTGCCCCCGAAGCCGCAGCAGTGCTCGCAGTCCTTCATCTCGCGCACTTCAATACCGCGCTGGGCGAGCAACGCGCGCGGCTGCGCCTTGACCCCAAGTTCACGCAGCCCCGAACACGAGTCGTGATAGGTCACCGGTCCGCTGAACTCCCCCTGCGGCAGCGTGACCTTGGCGACGTTCACGAGGAAATCCGTGAGTTCGTAGACGCGCTCGCGCAATTTGCCATAACGCGCCATCAATTCCGGGTCGTCGCGAAACAGATCGCCATAGTGCACGCGAATCATCCCGCCGCAAGAACCCGAAGGGACGACGAGATAGTCGAATTGCTCGAATTCGCGCAGCGTCTTTTCCGCGAGATCACGCGCAATGGCGCGCTCGCCGGAGTTGTACGCCGGCTGGCCGCAGCAGGTTTGCGCAGGCGGCACGATGACTTCATAGCCCGCCTCTTCGAGCAATTTGAGCGTCGAAAAGCCAATTTCCGGACGCATCGTGTCGATGAGGCAGGTGACGAACAAACCGACTCGCATGGGGACTCCTCGTTAAAACCGTCCCCGATTATCCGCTGTTTCGCCGCCATGACCAACGCCGGTCTGCTCCTCCCTCGCCGGTTGCGCGCGATGCCGCAGCGCAGCGCGAGTCTTGGTCCTGGCGCTTACTTTTTTCACAATACGAGATACAATGCATTTTCCGCCTCACGCGTCAAACGAATCTGAACTCATGAGCGACACCCATCCAGATCCGAAGACCTCGATTCAGGTGATCGAGCGCATGATGCGTCTGCTGGACGCGCTGGCCGCGCACAGCGACCCTGTCAGCCTGAAGGAACTTGCGCAGCGCACCGAACTGCATCCTTCGACTGCGCACCGCATCCTGAACGATATGGTGAGCTGCCGTCTCGTCGACCGCTCCGATCCCGGCACTTACCGGCTTGGCATGCGGTTGCTCGAACTCGGCAACCTCGTGAAGGCGCGGCTTTCGGTGCGTGACGCGGCGCTTACGCCGATGCGCGAACTGCACCGTCTCACGGGCCAGACGGTCAACCTCTCCGTGCGCCAGGGCGACGAGATCGTCTATATCGAACGCGCCTATTCGGAGCGCTCGGGCATGCAGGTGGTGCGCGCGATCGGCGGCCGGGCGCCGCTGCACCTCACTTCGGTCGGCAAGCTCTTTCTCGCCGCCGACGAAGCGAACCGCGTGCGCGCCTACGCCACGCGCACCGGCCTGTCGGGCCACACGCGCAACAGCATTACCGACCTTGGACGCCTCGAGCGCGAACTTGCCCACGTACGCCAGCAATTCTGCGCACGTGACAACGAGGAGCTTGAACTGGGCGTGCGTTGCATCGCCGCCGGCATCTACGACGACACCGGCAAGCTGGTGGCGGGCCTTTCGCTCTCGGCGCCCGCGGACCGCCTGCAGGATTCGTGGCTCGGCCAGTTGAGCAAGACGGCGCTCACGATTTCGGAGTCACTGGGCTATCACCCGGAGCCCGCTGAAGGCAACGTGCAACCCGCCTGAAGTCGGGCCGAAGCTGAATCGAGAAGAGCGGAGGCGTGGCCTCCGCTTTTTTTTGGCTCGCCGTCGGCCTCACGCAACCACTTCACCGAGCTTCCGGTTCAGCTTCGTATCGAGGTGGCGCGCCTCTTTCGCCAGATTCACCTGCTTTGCCGTTTGCGCCGTTTCCAGCAGCGCCGAGTCGATGCTGTATGCGTCGCGCCCCGCCAGCCAGGCCAGGATGTCGCTCAGATGCCAAAGCGACGAATTGCCCTCGTGCACGGGCTGAGGAAATTCCGCTGCGTGCCCGAGCATCAGCTTGCGCATGTTCTGGCGGGACATGCCGGTCAGGTCGGCGGCATCGGTCAAGCCGACAAAGTCCGGTGCGGCTTCCACGAGGCGCGCGGTAGGCACCGCCTGCTTGACGTCCTGCAGCGCCGAGTAGATTGCCGACCATGCGCTCGCGCTCTCGCGCGAGAACGTCAGCGCGATGCGACCGGGCAACCCCACACCGATCGTCGCGTCGTCGCAGCCTGCAACGGCGAGGCGCTCCACGAGATCTTCGTGATCGCTGTCTTCGGTTGCCAGTTGGTACTTGAGAGTGAACAGGTAATTCATGAGCTACTCCGGCGCTTCGGCGGCCGCACACGCAGTTGCCGCGTTGATACGATGTGTCGTGCAATTGTCGACCACGCGTTTGAGCACATAGGCGTGATTGCCCGCATTACGCGGCGTGCTCCAGATGCTCGTGATGCAGAATTCCCCGCAACGACAGGCAGCATCGTTGTATGGGCAGTACATTCGTCCCCACGCGTGCCGATTGCCCTTACCTGGTTGAACTAACCAACCTCGTTTCTCCGCATGAACAAGCACGGCTTCGATCTCTTTTTTCGGGTGCGATCGCCTCATCGACAAACTCAGTGTATGAATCGTTAGGATGATTGTCAATTGACAACCATCAAAGCCTGGCATTGCCGCGCCTTGAAGTCAGGCGAGATTGGACGCCAGGTCACGTTTGTCTGAGCAATGTTGCCGATCAACCAAACGACGAGATAGTCCGCCGATCGTCATAGAACGAACGGCGCGCGACAGAAAGCAAAACGCCCCGCAGTTGCGGGGCGTTTGTCGGGTGAATCCGAAGAGGCGGAGATCAGGTACCAGCGCCGCCTGCATCGGCGCTCGTAATGCGCGGCTGCTGGTCGGCGCCGCCATTGTCGAGCCACGTGCGCACGCGCGTTGCATCCGCGAAGCGCGAGTACTTGCCGCTCGAATCGAGCAACACCATGATCACCGGACGATTGTGAATCGTCGTCTGCATGACGAGGCACTCACCCGCTTCGTTGATGAAGCCCGTCTTCTGCAAACCGATGTCCCACGACGCATTGCGGACCAGCGCATTCGTGCTGTTGTAGGCGAGATTGCGCTTGCCCGTGAACACGTCGTAGCTGCGGTCGGTCGAGAACTGGCGAATCATCGGGTACTGGTAAGCCGCGTTCACCATCTTCACGAGGTCACGCGCCGTCGAGACGTTGTGGCTCGTGAGCCCCGTGGAATTCTCGAAGTGCGTATCGGTCATGCCGAGTTGCTTCGCCTTCGCGTTCATCGCCGCGATGAACGCCGGACGGCCGCCCGGGTAATAGCGCGAGAGCGCCGCCGCCGCGCGGTTTTCCGACGCCATCAGCGCGATGTGCAGCATGTCCTCGCGCGAAAGCACCGAACCCACCGAAAGACGCGAGCCCGTGTTCTTCTCGTAGTCGCGGTCTTCGTCCGTGACTTCGATCTGTTCCGAGAGCGATTCCTTCGAGTCGAGCACGACCATCGCGGTCATGAGCTTCGAGATCGAGGCGATCGGCACGACGGCGCGCGAGTTCTTGTCGAACAGCGGCTCGAGCGTGTTCTGGTCGACCACGTACGCCACGCCCGAACGCAGCATCAGCGAGTCGGGCGTCTCATGCAGACCGAACGCCTGACCGACGGTCGGCTGGCGCGGTTCGAACGCGACACGGCGCACCGCCGAATGATGGCGGCCGTTCATCGTGTAACTGACGCGGCGTTTCTTGGCCACCGGACGCGCATCGTCGTCTTTTGCGGCGACGGTACGGGTTGCGCCCGCCTTCTTGGTGGCCTTTGCCGTTTCCGGCTCAGCCTTCGCAACCTTCTTGGTGGCTTTTTTCACCTTGGCCGTTTTGGCCGGTGCAGCGTCTTGCGACGCAGCAAAGGCGCCCTCAGGCGCCACGAGCGTCGCACTGATCGCAACGGAAATAGCAACCGACAATGCGGTGCTGATAACCGACGACGGCATCAGTGAGAACGACAGGAGCTTGTCGGATTTCATTGGTGTTCTTGATGGAGCGGCGGGATCGTTCGCCAAGTGTAGTAAAACCACGAAAAATTCGCAAATTGAAGCACTTATAGGCGCTCATTAAACCGAAGTATGACCTCCGATTGAGCTTGCCAATGCACTTCCCGCATTCGATGGAGTCAGACAATTGCCAAGCCACTCCTCTCGCCGCGACGCCGCTCACTGATAACGTTTGCGGCACACGCAAAATGCGCTTGCTGCGTTAACGGCGTTCGTCGTAGGAACTTGAACTGAGGAAAAAACGGGTGAGATTTGTCTGACCACCAGTGCCGCCGTGCCGCGCGACGCGCGTTCGACCGCAATGGATCATTAACGTTCCATGTAGGAATTCGGTGGACGCACCCAGGTGAAATCCCATAGACACGTTCATGCGATCCATGCCGCATCTTGCCAGAAGCGGCGTCTGCGCGCTTGCCCCGCCCTGCTCGCCGCCTCGCCAATTCGCCGCGAGCCCTACGCAGCGGGGCATTGGCGCGGTTGTCGCAGCTGCGACATGCGCGAAGCATAAGTGTTTGTTTAATAATAAATTATCGACATTGTGCGACGCACCAAAAGACCTTGACTTTCTTCTGGAGCATCCTAAAATCGAGTCAATGTTGCGACGCACAACGCGAGCGACAGAGCACCAGCGCCGTGCCACTTACTTCAGGCGACCCACGAAGGCCGCCGACATACAGGAGCGTAAACATGAGTCTGCTGACCCCTGAGCAATTCGCCGCTGCCCAGAAAGCCAACTTCGAAACCCTGTTCGGCCTCACCAACAAGGCATTCGAAGGCGTGGAAAAGCTCGTCGAATTGAACCTTCAGGCCGTCCGCTCGAATCTGGCGGAATCGCAGGAACACGCCCAGCGCGCACTGTCGGTGAAGGACGCGCAGGAATTCCTGGCCCTGCAAACGAGCTATGCCCAGCCGCTGACCGAAAAGCTGCTGTCGTATGGCCGTCATGTGTATGAAATCGCCTCGGCCACCCAGGCTGAGTTCGCGAAGGTTGCCGAAGCCCACTACGAAGAGCAGAACCGCAAGGTTCAATCGCTCGTCGACAACGTCGCGAAGAATGCGCCGGCTGGCTCGGAAACCGCGGTTGCCGTGATCAAGTCGGCCATCAACGCCGCGAACACGACCTACGAAACGGTTCACAAGGCCACGAAGCAAGCCGTGGAAATGGCGGAAAGCAACTTCAACGCCGCGACCGCTGCTGCGAGCAAGGCTGCCGCCCAGGCATCGCGCTCGGCTGCCGCTTCGGCCAAGAAGACTGTCTAACGTTGTCGATTGAACCGGTGCGTGCGCTGAAGCAGCGGCGCACCGGGCGCCGGGTCTGAACGCTCCGGCATGCCGCCCGGCATGTCACTTGCCCGGTCGCCGACCGGGAATCTTTTTTACGCTCCGGCGCCTCTCGTAGCACATACCGCAGAACCCAAAAGCAAACGGCGCACCCCTCGCGGAGTGCGCCGTTTCTTCATGCGCGCCGCAACGAGCGGCGCGGCACGAACTTACTTCTTCTTCTGCGGCGGCAGATCGGTACAGACGCCTTCGTACAGCTCGGCGGCCATGCCGATCGACTCGCCCAGCGTCGGGTGCGGGTGAATCGTCTTGCCGATGTCGGTCGCATCCGCGCCCATTTCCACCGCGAGGCAGACTTCGCTGATGAGGTCGCCCGCATTCAGGCCGACGATACCGCCGCCGATCACGCGATGCGTCTCTTCGTCGAAGATCAGCTTCGTGAAGCCTTCATCGCGGCCGTTGGCGATCGCGCGGCCCGACGCGGCCCACGGGAACACCGCCTTGCCGTACTTGATGCCTTCGGCCTTGCACTGGTCTTCGGTCTTGCCGGCCCACGCCACTTCCGGATCGGTGTAGGCCACCGAAGGAATCTGCAGCGCGTCGAAGTAAGCCTTCTCGCCGTGCGCCGCTTCAGCCGCCACGTGGCCTTCATGCACGGCCTTGTGCGCGAGCATCGGCTGGCCGACCACGTCGCCGATCGCGAAGATGTGCGGCACGTTGGTGCGCATCTGCTTGTCGACTTCGATGAAGCCGCGATCCGTCACCGCCACGCCGGCCTTGTCCGCGCCGATCTTCTTGCCGTTGGGCGAGCGGCCCACGGCGACCAGTACGAGGTCGTAGCGCTGCGGCTCGGCCGGCGCCTTCTCGCCCTCGAACGACACGTAGATGCCGTCGTCCTTCGCCTCGGCCTTCGTCGTCTTGGTCTTGAGCATGACGTTCGCGAAGCGCTTCGCGTTGTACTTCTCCCAGACCTTCACGAGATCGCGGTCCGCGCCGGCCATCAGGCCGTCGAGCATTTCCACGACCTCGATCTGCGCGCCGAGCGTCGCGTAGACGGTAGCCATTTCCAGACCGATGATGCCGCCGCCGATCACAAGCATCTTCTGCGGAATCTGACGCAGTTCCAACGCGCCGGTCGAATCGACCACGCGCGGATCTTCCGGCATGAACGGCAACTTCACGGCCTGCGAGCCCGCAGCGATGATCGCCTGCTTGAACTTGACGATCTTCTTGCCGTTCTCGCCCACCACTTCCATATGGTTCGGATCGAGGAACGCGCCCACGCCCGTCACGACTTCGACCTTGCGCGCCTTCGCCATGCCGGCGAGGCCGCCCGTGAGCTTCTTGACGACGCCCGACTTGAAGTCGCGCAACTTGTCGAGATCGATCTGCGGCTTGCCGAACGTGATGCCGTGCGAGCCGAGCGCTTCGGCTTCGTCGATCACGAGCGCCGTGTGCAGCAGCGCCTTCGAAGGAATGCAGCCCACGTTCAGGCACACGCCGCCGAGCGTCGAATAACGCTCGACCAGCACGGTCTTCATGCCGAGGTCGGCGGAGCGGAACGCCGCCGAGTAGCCGCCGGGGCCCGCGCCGAGCACGAGCATGTCGCATTCGACATCGGCGCTGCCGCTGAAGCTGCCGGCTTGCGGTGCCGGCGCTGCTGCCTTGGGTGCTTCAGCCGCCTTCGGTGCTTCGGCAGCCTTGGGCGCTTCAGCCTTCGGAGCCGGCGCAGCCGCAGCTTCCGACGCTTCGACCAGCGCGATCACCGTGCCCTGCGAAGCCTTGTCGCCGGCCTTGATTTTCACTTCCTTGACGGTGCCCGCGACGTCGCTGGGCACTTCCATCGTGGCCTTGTCCGATTCGAGCGAGAGCAGCGTCTGCTCCTTCTCGATGACATCGCCCGCCTTGATATTGACTTCGATGACGTCGATGTCCTTGAAGTCGCCGATATCCGGCACTTTCACTTCGACGAGACTCATGGTGTCCCCTACCCCTAAAGGATGACCGGCCGCGCCTGCCGCAGCGCGCACGTCGTGGACGTGCGGCGCGGCGGCGCGAGCCGGTCAGATCGGTTTTACAGAATCACGCGGCGGAAATCGCCGAGGATCGAAGCGAGGTACGCGTTGAAGCGCGCGGCAGCTGCACCGTCGATCACGCGGTGATCGTACGAGAGCGACAGCGGCAGCGTGAGGCGCGGCACGAACTGCTTGCCGTCCCACACCGGCTTCATCGCGCTCTTCGACAGGCCGAGGATCGCCACTTCCGGTGCGTTGATGATCGGCGTGAAATGCGTGCCGCCGATGCCGCCGAGCGACGAGATCGAGAAGCAGCCGCCTTGCATCTGGTCCGGCTTGAGCTTGCCTTCGCGTGCGAGCTTCGACAGATCGGCCATTTCCTTCGCGATGTCGACGAGACCCTTCTTGTCCGCGTCGCGGATCACCGGGACGACGAGGCCGTTCGGCGTGTCGGCGGCAAAACCGATGTGGTAGTACTGCTTGAAGACGAGGTTGTCGCCGTCGAGGCTCGCATTGAACGCCGGGAACTTCTTGAGCGCCGCGACGCAGGCCTTGATGACGAACGCGAGCATCGTGAACTTCACGCCCGCCTTCTCGTTTTCCTTGTTCAGCTGAACGCGCAGCGCTTCGAGGTCGGTGATGTCCGCTTCGTCGTTGTTCGTGACGTGCGGGATCATGACCCAGTTGCGGTGCAGGTTCGCGCCGGAGATCTTCTTGATGCGCGACAGCGGCTGCGTGTCGATCGGGCCGAACTTCGTGAAGTCGACCTTCGGCCACGGCAGCAGGTTCAGGCCCGCGCCGCCGGCAGCCGGTGCGGCTGCTGCGCCGGCCGGCGCTGCGAGCGCACCCGTCATCACGCCCTTCACGAACGCGGTGACGTCGTCCTGGGTGATGCGGCCCTTCGGACCCGTACCCGACACGCGGGCAACGTCCACGCCGAGTTCGCGCGCAAACTTGCGCACGGACGGCGATGCATGGCTCGGACGGCGCGTGCCGCCTTCGCCTGCCGGAATGATCGGGGCTTGCGCGAGTGCCGAAGGCGCTGCGGCGGCGGCCTTGGCCGGCGCTTGCTGGGGCGCGTCCGACGGCTCTTCGACGTGCTTCGCAGCCGGTGCGGCGGCGGGAGCCGCGGCGCCTTCTGCTTCGACGACGACGATCTCGGTGCCTTCCGACACGTTATCGCCGACCTTGACCAGGATTGCCTTGACGACGCCGGCCACGGGGCTCGGCACGTCCATGGTCGCCTTGTCCGATTCGAGCGTGACGAGCGACTGCTCCTTCTCGACGCGGTCACCGACCTTCACGCCGATCTCGATGACCGGCACATCCTTGTAGTCGCCGATGTCGGGGACCTTGACCGACTGCACGCCGCCGCTCGCGGCGGGCGCTGCAGCGGGGGCCGGCGCAGCCGCTTGCGCGGGCGCGGCGGCAGGAGCGGCCTTCTCCGCCTTCGCGGCGGGCGCGGGAGCAGCGGGCGCAGCAGCTGCGCCGGCGCCGTCCAGCACCAGCACGAGCGAGCCTTCCGACACGTTGTCGCCGACCTTGACCTTCACTTCCTTGACCGTGCCCGACGCCGGGCTCGGCACGTCCATGGTCGCCTTGTCCGACTCGAGCGTGACGAGGGACTGCTCTTTTTCGACGGTATCGCCCGCCTTCACCAGCACCTCGATCACAGGAATGTCCTTGTAATCGCCGATGTCCGGCACCTTGACTTCGATCGCTTGACTCATTGTTAGTGTCTCCGGGGCCGCATACGACACGCCTCCCCGCTTCGGGGAGGCGCACATGCCATGCACAGGGGTGATGGGTTAGACGGTCATCGGGTTGGGTTTGGACGGATCGAGGTTGTACTTGGCGATCGCCTCGCCAACCACCTTGCGCTCGATCTTGCCTTCGTCTGCGAGCGCATTGAGCGCCGCAACCGTGGTCCAGTAACGATCGACTTCGAAGAAGTGACGCAGCTTCTCACGCGTGTCCGAACGGCCGAAGCCGTCGGTGCCGAGCACCACGAACTTGCGCGGCACCAGACCGCGGATCTGGTCGACCAGCGCACGGACGTAGTCGGTCGAAGCGATGATCGGACCTTGCGTGTCCTTGAGCAGCTTCTCGACGTGCGATTCGCGGCGCGGCTCGCTCGGGTGCAGCAGGTTCCAGCGCTCGACTTCGTGGCCTTCGCGGGCGAGTTCGGTGAAGCTCGGCACGCTCCAGAGGTCGGCTTCGACGCCCCAGTCGTTCTTCAGCAGGTCGGCGGCAGCGATCACTTCGTTGAAGATCGTGCCCGCGCCCATCAGCTGAACACGCGGCGCCTTGGCGTTCGCGTCGGCCTTCCTGAACGAATACATGCCCTTGATGATGTCGGCCGCCACGCTCTCGCCCTGCGGAATCGCCGGGTGCTCGTAGTTCTCGTTCATCACCGTGACGTAATAGAACACGTCTTCCTGGTCCTGCACCATGCGGCGCAGACCGTCTTGCATGATGACCGCGAGTTCATAGCCGAACGTCGGGTCGTAGCTCACGCAGTTCGGCACCGAAGCCGCCCACAGGAGCGAGTGGCCGTCTTCGTGCTGCAGACCTTCGCCGTTGAGCGTCGTGCGGCCCGCCGTGCCGCCCAGCAGGAAGCCGCGCGAACGCATGTCGCCAGCGGCCCATGCCAGGTCGCCGATACGCTGGAAGCCGAACATCGAGTAGAAGATGTAGAACGGGATCATGATCTCGCCGTGCGTCGAGTATGACGTCGCAGCTGCGATCCAGTCCGACATGCCGCCGGCTTCGTTGATGCCTTCCTGCAGGATCTGACCGGTTTCCGATTCCTTGTAGAACATCAGCTGATCGGAATCTTCCGGCACGTACTTCTGGCCTTGCTGATTCCAGATACCGATCTGGCGGAACAGGCCTTCCATACCGAAGGTACGCGACTCGTCCGGCACGATCGGCACGACGCGCTTGCCGAGCGCCTTGTCCTTCAGCAGGATGTTCAGGATCCGCACGAACGCCATCGTCGTGGAGATCTCACGGCCTTCGCCCGTGCCCTTGAGCAGCGGCTCGAATGCGTCGAGCGCCGGCACCGGCAGCGACTCGGCCTTCTGGCGGCGAGCCGGGAGGTAACCGCCGAGGTCCATGCGCTTCTGGCGCATGTACTCGAGTTCCTTCGAGCCTTCCTCGAACGTGAGGTACGGCACGTCGACGATCTGCTCGTCCGTGATCGGCAGACGGAACTGGTCGCGGAACTTCTTGAGCTGATCCACCTGCATCTTCTTCTGCTGGTGGGTGATGTTCATGGCCTGGCCGGCTTCGCCCATGCCGTAGCCCTTGATCGTCTTCGCGAGGATGACGGTCGGCTGGCCCTTCGAGTTCGAAGCTTCGTGGAACGCCGCGTAGATCTTGTGCGGGTCGTGGCCGCCGCGGTTCAGGTTCCAGATGTCGTCGTCGGACCAGTCGGCGACCAGCGCCTTCAGTTCCGGCGTGTTGAAGAAGTGCTCGCGCACGAACGCGCCCGACTCCGACTTGTACGTCTGGTACTCGCCGTCGACCACTTCCATCATGCGGCGCATCAGCGCGCCCGACTTGTCGCGTGCGAAGAGCGCGTCCCAGCGGCTGCCCCAGATGACCTTGACGACGTTCCAGCCGGCGCCGCGGAACTCGCTTTCGAGTTCCTGGATGATCTTGCCGTTACCGCGTACCGGGCCGTCGAGGCGCTGCAGGTTGCAGTTGATGACGAACACGAGGTTGTCCAGACGCTCGCGGCCGGCCATGCCGATCGCGCCGAGCGATTCCGGCTCGTCCGTTTCGCCGTCGCCGAGGAAGGCCCAGACCTTGCGGCCGTCGGTCTTGGCGATGCCGCGCGCCTGCAGGTACTTCATGAAGCGCGCCTGGTAGATCGCCATGATCGGGCCGAGACCCATCGAGACGGTCGGGAACTGCCAGAAGTCCGGCATGAGCCACGGGTGCGGGTACGACGAGATGCCCTCGCCGCCCACTTCCTGGCGGAAGTTGTCGAGCTGCTTTTCGGTCAGGCGGCCGAGCAGGAACGCGCGCGAGTAGACGCCCGGCGACGAGTGGCCCTGCACGAACACGAGGTCGCCGCCATGCTCAGCCGAGGGCGCGCGCCAGAAGTGGTTGTAGCCGACGTCATAGAGCGTGGCCGCCGATGCGAACGAAGCGATGTGGCCGCCGACGTTCGTGTGCTTGCCCGCGCGCAGCACCATGGCCATGGCGTTCCAGCGCGTGTACGAGCGGATGCGGTGTTCGATGTCCTGGTCGCCCGGGTTCTTGGCCTGGTTGGCGACGGGGATCGTGTTGATGTACGGCGTGTTCGCCGAGAACGGCAGATGCTCGCCGTGCACACGGGCGAATTCGATCTGCTTTTCGATCAGGTAGTGGGCGCGATCAGGACCGACAGTCGAAATGACGCCGTCCAGCGCTTCGAGCCATTCGGCGGTTTCCTGGGGATCCTCGTCCTTGTCGGCGGCAACGTACTTGAGGACTTCGTCGGGTACAGCGGACATGCTCGTCTCCTGGATGTAGGGGAACGCTGTTGATCGGATCATGCGGGCGGCGACGCTTAAGACGTGACCGGGCCAACCGCAGCAGCTTCGGGGCGATTGTAATGACCCCCCTGGCTATCGCGCAACAAAATTTTCGAATTGCGAGATGCGATTTTATAATGCGAAAAATTGCTGCAGCGCACGCTTAATCGTTCGCGCCCCTGAGCCGATAACGGCCAGTTTGCACCCGTTTATCGGCGATTTACGGCTTTTTTCGCGGCATTTCCGTGTCTTACGCTGAGCTACAATCCTTGCCATGTTGACCGAACGGCTTTTCGCACGCTCGGCGCGGCCGCCCGGAACGCCCGGCGAGTCGTCGCCATCTCGCTGGCACCACGGACCCTGGTGGTCGAATTCCTATTTGCTGACGCCGCTCCTGTCGATCCTCGTGTTCCTGATCGTCATGAGCCTGATCTTGTGGAGCCTGAACCGCCGCGAGCAACAGCAGCAGGAAGACACGCTCTACCGCAACGTCGCATGGGCCCAGCAGCAAATCCGGCTTTCCATGACAGGCGCGCAGGAGCAGCTGCAGGCGCTCGCTCGCGACCTCGCCGCGGGCCACAGCGATCCGCAGTATTTCCAGACGTCCACCACGGACATCATGCAGGGCCATCCGGAGATCCTCTATCTCAACTGGTACACGAGCCAGGAGGAGCCGCGCTGGCCCAACACGGCGATGCCGGTATTCGGCCAGCGTCTGGCGAAGCCCAACGACTCGCAAATGGACGAGGCCGTGAAGGCCGCTTTCGCCGAGGCGCGCGCCACGCGCCGCCAGGTGTATTCGCCGCTTATTTACGACGACGTCGGTAACGGCTACATCACGCTGCAAACGCCGGTATACCGCGATCGTGAATTTCTTGGGTCGATCGCGGCCGTGTTCTCGGTCGAAGGCATCCTGAAGCACGACATCCCGCCCGAGCTCTCGGCCAAGTACAAGATTTCGATTCTCGACGCGAACAACCGCGAGCTCGCCACCACCTCGACGCGTCCGCGCCTGCCGCGCGACGTCTACTACGATCTGCCGCTCGACCCGCCTGGCCAGGGCGTTTCGGTACGCGTGTATTCGTATCCGCAGATGACCAACTTCACGAACAACACGCTCGTGTGGCTGGTCGCGGGGCTGTCGTGCTTCGTGCTGTGGAGCCTCTGGAGCCTCTGGAAGCACACGCGCCAACGCTTCGAGGCGCAGCAGGCGCTCTACGCGGAGGCGTTCTTCCGCCGCGCGATGGAAAACTCGGTGCTGATCGGCATGCGCGTGCTCGACATGCACGGCCGCATCACGCACGTGAACCCGGCGTTCTGCCGCATGACCGGCTGGGACGAAAGCGACCTCGTGGGCAAGAACGCACCGTTCCCCTACTGGCCGCGCGACGCGTACCCCGAAATGCAGCGCCAGCTCGACATGACGCTGCGCGGCAAGGCGCCCTCCTCGGGGTTCGAACTGCGCGTGCGCCGCAAGGACGGCTCGCAGTTCCACGCGCGGCTCTATGTCTCGCCGCTCATCGACAGCTCGGGCCGCCAGACCGGCTGGATGTCGTCGATGACCGACATCACGGAGCCCAAGCGCGCACGCGAAGAACTCGCCGCCGCGCACGAGCGCTTCACCACCGTGCTCGAAAGCCTCGACGCCGCCGTCTCGGTGCTCGCCGCCGACGAAGCCGAACTGTTGTTTGCGAACCGGTACTACCGCCACCTCTTCGGCATCCGCCCGGACGGCCATCTGGAACTCGCGGGCGGCGGCGGCTTCGATTCGGCCAGCGCCTCTTCGGACTCGATCGACATGGTCGACGCCTTCGCCGGCCTGCCCGCCACCGCGCTCACCGAGAGCACGGCGGACGCGCAGGAGGTCTACGTCGAGAGCATCCAGAAGTGGTTCGAAGTGCGACGCCAGTACATCCAGTGGGTGGACGGCCATCTGGCGCAGATGCAGATCGCGACCGACATCACCACGCGCAAGCAGGCGCAGGAGCTGGCCCGCCAGCAGGACGAGAAGCTCCAGTTCACGAGCCGCCTGATGACGATGGGCGAAATGGCCTCGTCGCTCGCGCACGAACTGAACCAGCCGCTCGCCGCAATCAACAACTATGCCTCGGGCACCGTCGCGCTCGTGAAGTCGGGCCGTGCCGCGCCCGACAACCTGCTGCCCGTGCTCGAAAAAACGGCGCAGCAAGCCGTGCGCGCGGGCATGATCATCAAGCGCATCCGCGAGTTCGTGAAGCGCTCCGAACCGAAGCGCCAGGCCACGCGCGTAGCCGACATCGTCGCCGACGCAGTGGGCCTCGCCGAGATCGAAGCGCGCAAGCGCCGCATCCGCATCGTGACCGACATGCGCTCGCGCATGCCCGTGATCTACGTCGATCCGGTGCTGATCGAACAGGTGCTCGTCAATCTCTTGAAGAACGCCGCGGAAGCCATGGCCGAAGCGCGCCCGAATGCGATCGACCCGGTGATCCGCGTGATCGTGAAGCGCGAAGGCGGCAACGTCTGCATCAGCGTGGTCGATCAGGGCCCCGGCGTCGACGAAGCCACGGCCGAGCGCCTCTTCGAACCCTTCTACAGCACCAAGTCGGACGGCATGGGCATGGGCCTGAACATCTGCCGCTCCATTATCGAATCGCACCGCGGGCGTCTCTGGGTGGTCAACAACGTCGAATCCGACGGCCACATCAGCGGCGCAACGTTCCATTGCAGTCTGCCTATCGGCGAATCGGACACCCCCTCGCGGAACACCGACGAACCGACTCCACAAACCGTTACGGGAGAGCCATGAACAGCCCAGTCACCACCCAGGAAACTGTCTTTGTTGTCGATGACGACGAGGCCGTACGAGATTCCCTGCGTTGGCTCCTCGAAGCGAACGGCTACCGCGTCCAGTGTTTCAATAGCGCGGAGGAGTTCCTCGAGGCGTACCAGCCGGCGCAACAAGCCGGGCAGATCGCCTGCATGATTCTGGACGTGCGCATGCAAGGCATGAGCGGCCTCGAACTGCAGGAACGTCTGATCGCCGAAAACGCCTCGCTGCCGATCATCTTCGTGACGGGCCACGGCGACGTGCCGATGGCTGTCTCGACCATGAAGAAGGGCGCGATGGACTTCATCGAGAAGCCCTTCGACGAAGCCGAACTGCGCAAGCTCGTGGAGCGCATGCTCGACAAGGCGCGCAACGAAAGCACCAACGTGCAGCAACAGCGTGCGGCCGCTGAACGCCTCGGCAAGCTCACGGCGCGCGAGCACCAGGTCCTCGAACGCATCATCGCGGGCCGCCTGAACAAGCAGATCGCCGACGACCTCGGGATCAGCATCAAGACGGTGGAGGCGCACCGCGCCAACATCATGGAGAAGCTCAACGTCAACACGGTCGCCGACCTGCTGCGTCTCGCGCTCTCCAACAAGCCGCAACAAGCGCAGCAGTAAGCGCGTCTTTCTCCGGCAGCATCCGCGTGCACAACGGCGCGCGAATGCTGCCGGCGGCGTCTCGCCGCAATTCTCCCCCTCCTCCATCGTCCGCTCAGGCCGGAGCACGCCCGCCGCGCGGGTATAATGTCGGCCTTCGAATGGCGCCCGCCCCACGCGCGCCAGCGCTCGCGTCCAAACGAGCCCGAACGAGCCCGCATTGCCCACTCTCGACCCCGACCGACCATGACTGCCACTATCATCGACGGCAACGCCCTCTCCAAGAAACTGCGCGCGCAAGTCGCCACGCGCGCCGCCGCCCTCACCGCCCGCGGCCATCAGCCGGGACTCGCCGTCGTGCTGGTCGGCGACAATCCGGCGAGCGAAGTCTACGTGCGCAACAAGGTCAAGGCCTGCGAAGACAACGGCCTCTACTCGTCGTACGACCGCTATCCCGAGTCGCTTTCCGAAGCCGACCTGCTCAAGCGCATCGACGAACTGAACCGCGACCCGAAGATCAACGGCATTCTCGTGCAGCTGCCGCTGCCCAAGCACATCGACAGCCACAAGGTGATCGAGGCCATCGCGCCCGAGAAGGACGTGGACGGCTTTCACGTCGCCAACGCAGGCGCGCTCATGACGGGCCAGCCGCTCTTTCGCCCGTGCACGCCCTATGGCGTGATGAAGATGTTCGAGGAATACAAGATCCCGCTCGAAGGCGCGAACGCTGTGGTGATCGGCCGCTCGAACATCGTCGGCAAGCCGATGGCGCTCCTGCTGCTCGAAAAGGGTGCGACGGTCACGATCTGCCACAGCAAGACGCGCGACCTCGCGAAGCACACTCGCGACGCCGATATCGTGGTCGCCGCGGTAGGCAAGCGCAACGTGCTGACCGCCGACATGGTCAAGCCCGGCGCGACCGTGATCGACGTGGGCATGAACCGCGACGACAACGGCAAGCTCTGCGGCGACGTCGATTTCGCGGGCCTGAAGGACGTGGCCGGCTTCATTACGCCGGTGCCGGGCGGCGTCGGCCCGATGACCATCACGATGCTCCTCGTAAACACGATCGAAGCCGCGGAGCGCGCGGCAGGCGCGTAAGCAACGCGCGACGGCGCGCCACAGCATGACGTTCCCGAAGCGGCCCACCACGGGCCGCTTTCTTTTTGCGGCGGCGCCCGCCTGAACGAGCGCAGCCGCGAATGCGGCACCGGCCCCCGACATCTGTTAATTTGCTCGGATAACCCGGTTGGAAAGCGCGCTTGGCGCCCCAATACTCTGGCTATCGGACGCGCGCATGCCGCGCCCCGGTCCCCTAACCCGCGACAGACAGGAACAGGAAGCATCATGGCTACTACCCCCTCCGACAATCCGCTCCTCGACTTCACCGGACTGCCGCGCTTTGGCGAAATCCGCCCCGAACACGTGACGCCGGCGCTCGACGTCCTGCTCGCGAACGCGAAGGCCGCAGTCGAGCGCGCCGCGCAACCCATGACGCCCTCGCAGTGGAGCGACGTGGTCGAGCCGGTCGAGCGCGCCAGCGAGCCGCTTTCGCGCGCCTGGGGCGTGGTCGGCCACCTGAACGCCGTCGCCGACACGCCGGAGCTGCGCGCCGCCCACGGCGAGAACCTGCCGCGCGTGACGGAATTCTGGTCAAGCGTCGGACAGAATCTCGAGCTTTTCAAGAAGTACAAGGCCATCACGAATCACAACTCGTTCGAGCTGCTCTCGGGCGAGCGCAAGAAGATCCTCGACAACTCGCTGCGCGACTTCCGCCTCTCCGGGGCGGAACTGCCCGAAGACCAGAAGCCGCGCTTCGCCGAACTGCAGGAGCGCCAGGCCGCGCTCGCCAAAGCCTTTTCCGATCACGTGCTCGACGCGACCAATGGCTACGCGTTCTACGCCACGACTGAAGCCGATCTCGCGGGCCTGCCCGAGGACGTGATCGCCGCCGCGCGCGAAGCCGCCGAGCGCGAAAACAAGGAAGGCTGGAAGTTCACGCTGCACTTCCCCTCGTACTTCCCGGTGCTGCAGTACTCGGAAAACCGCGCGATGCGCGAGACGATGTACCGCGCCTATGTCACGCGCGCATCCGAACTTGGCCCGGTCTACGGCGCCGGCAAAGCCGAATGGGACAACACGGCGATCATCGAGGAGCAACTGAAGCTGCGCGCCGAAGAAGCGAAGATGCTCGGCTACAACAACTTCGCCGAAGTCTCGCTCACGCCGAAGATGGCGGAAACGCCGGCTCAGGTGATGAGCTTCCTCGAAGACCTCGCCACGCGCGCGCGTCCTCACGCCGAAAAGGACTGGGAAGAACTGCGCGAATTCGCTGCGACGGAACTGGGCCTCACGCAGATTGAGCCGTGGGACATGGCGTTCGCCGCCGAGCGTCTGCGCCAGAAGCGCTACTCGTTCTCGGAGAACGAGGTGAAGCAGTACTTCCCGGAAGACTTCGTGCTGCAGGGCCTCTTCAAGGTCACGGAAACGCTGTTCGGCGTGCGCATCCGCCCGGATACCGCGCCGGTATGGAATCCCGATGTGCGCTTCTTCCGCGTCGAAAACGCGGACGGCACGCTCGTCGCGCAGTTCTATCTCGACCTCTACGCACGCGAAGGCAAGCGCGGCGGCGCATGGATGGACGACGCCCGCTCGCGCCGCAAGCTCGAAGGCAATGACGTGCAAACGCCCGTCGCGTACCTCACGTGCAACTTCTCGGCACCGGTGGGCGGCCGCCCCGCATGCTTCACGCACGACGAAGTCATTACGCTCTTCCACGAGTTCGGCCACGGCCTGCACCACATGCTCACGCGTGTGGACGAACTGGGCGTGTCGGGCATCAACGGCGTGGAGTGGGATGCCGTCGAGCTGCCCTCGCAGTTCATGGAAAACTTCTGCTGGGAATGGGACGTGGTGCGCGAAATGAGCTCGCACGTCGAAACCGCCAAGCCGCTGCCGCGCGAACTCTTCGACAAGATGCTCGCCGCGAAGAACTTCCAGAGCGGTCTCGGCACGCTGCGCCAGATCGTGTTCTCGATGTTCGACATGGCGCTGCACGTGGACTTCGACGCTTCGAAGGGCAAAAGCGCGAACGACCTGGCACGCGAGATCAACGAGCGCTACCACGTCATTCCGCAGGCGCCGTTCTCGCGCTGGCCGAATACGTTCAGCCACATCTTCGCGGGCGGCTACGCGGCCGGCTACTACAGCTACAAATGGGCCGAAGTGCTTTCCGCCGATGCCTATGCAGCCTTCGAAGAAGCCGCGCAAGCCGCGAAGTCGAGCGTGCTCGACGAAGCGACCGGCACGCGCTACCGCAAGGAAATTCTGGAAGTGGGCGGCAGCCGCCCAGCGATGGAGTCGTTCAAGGCCTTCCGCGGCCGCGAGCCGAACATCGACGCACTGCTGCGCCACAACGGCATGGAGCAGCCGCCGGCACAGCAGTGACGGCGTGATTTACTCGTAAGCGATCCGAACTAAAACCGCGCATGGGTGTGCAACCCATGCGCGGTTTTTTATTGCCCCGCGTTTTATCGATACAGCTTGAAATCGACGCTTTGCGGTCGTCCTTCGAGCGCAAGCGCCGCGCGTTGCGCGGGTTGCCGGCTCACCACCCTGCCCCGGCTCACGACCGCGAGCCGCGCCGCGCGCAGCCGGATCGCCTCGATGGAATCGCGTGCGTCGAGCACCACGAGGTTCGCCGCGCAACCGGGCGCCACGCCGTAGCCTTCGAGGCCGAGGATCGTCGCGGCATTCGCGGTCACCGCGTCGAAGCAGGCGCGCGAGGCCTCGGTGCCCGTCATTTGCGCGACATGCAGGCCCATATGCGCCACTTCGAGCATGTCGCCCGATCCGAAGCTGTACCACGGGTCCATCACGCAGTCGTGGCCGAACGCGACGGTCACGCCTGCCGCCATCAACTCAGGCACGCGCGTCATGCCGCGGCGCTTCGGGTAGGTATCGGCGCGTCCTTGCAGCGTGATGTTGATGAGCGGATTCGCAATCGCCGCGACACCCGACTCGCGCATCAGCGGAATCAGCTTGCTCACATAGTAGTTGTCCATCGAATGCATCGACGTGAGATGCGAGCCGGCCACGCGCCCATGCATGCCTAGCCGGTGCGTTTGCGCCGCGAGCGTTTCGATGTGGCGCGAGAGCGGGTCGTCGGATTCATCGCAATGCATGTCCACGCGCAGGCCCTTTTCGGCGGCGAACTCGCAGAGCAGACGCACCGATTCGGCGCCGTCGGCCATCGTGCGCTCGAAGTGGGGAATGCCGCCCACCACGTCCACGCCCATCGCGATCGCGCGCTTGAGATTGTCGAACGCACCGGGGCTGCGCAACACGCCATCCTGCGGAAACGCCACGAGCTGGAGATCGAGATACGGCGCGACACGGCGCTTCACTTCGAGCAGCGCCTCGACCTCTAGCAGCCGTGCGTCGCACACATCGACGTGAGAGCGGATCGCGAGAAGCCCGCGCGCGACGGCCCAGTCGCAGTACTGCAGCGCGCGCTCGACGAGCGCCTCCTGCGTGAGATGCGGCTTGAGCTCGCCCCACAGCGCGATGCCCTCCAGCAGCGTGCCCGACGCGTTCACGCGCGGCAGGCCATACGAGAGCGTGGCGTCCATGTGGAAATGCGCATCGACGAACGGCGCGCTCACGAGCGCGCCCGCGGCATCGATCTCCTCGCTCGCCGCCGTTGCGAGATGCGGCTCCACCGCGGTAATGCGCCCGCCCTCGATGCCGATATCCACGGTGGGATACCCAGCGGGATGCGCATGCGCGAGCACCGCGCGGCGAATGATCAGGTCCATCTGCGACTCCTTGTTCTGGCGTGGCGGCGTGGCGCTTTCGTTTTGACTCGCGTCGATTCTATCGGCGCCAGAATCACGCCGCCAGCGGCGTGGCCCGCCTCCACGCGAAGGCGTCAGACGAGCGCGACCAGTCCGTCATCTTCCGCGGGATCGTCGTCGAAGAGCGCGAACTGCCCGCGCAACGCCGGATTCTCCTCTTCGAGCCGCACGCCCACGCCGAGCAGCCGCACCGCCAGCTTGCGCCGCGCGAGCCCTTTTTCGAGCATCAGCAGGAGGGTACGCACATCGGCGGCATCGGCCACGCACTCGACCGTCGTACGCTGAAAGTCGGCGAAGCGGATCTTCACGAAGAGCTTGCGCACCGCGTGCGCGCAACCCGCGCGTTCGATGCGCGCATCGAGCTGCACCGCAAGACGCTTCAGTTCCTCGCTGCACGCTTCGAGCGTGAGCAGATCGTTCAGGTAGGTCGTCTCGACGCTCACCGACTTGCGCTCCTGATCGGCGCGCACGGGCCGGTCGTCCATGCCGCGCGCGAGTTCGTAGAGCCGCTTGCCGAACACGCCGAAATGCCGATGCAGATCGAACAGCGACCACGTGCGCAATTGCGCACACGTGGTCAGCCCGAGGTTTTCGAGCTTCGCCGCCGTGACCTTGCCTACGCCGTGAATCTTGCGCACGGGCAGCGCGGCGACGAAGGCATCGACTTCAAGCGGACGCACGACGAAGAGGCCATCGGGCTTGTTCCAGTCGGAGGCGATCTTGGCGATGAACTTGTTCGGCGCCACGCCGGCCGATACCGTCACGCCAACGGTTTCGCGCACGCGCGCGCGAATTTCCTCGGCGATCAGCGTGGCGCTGCCCTTGCAGCGCGAGGCGCGCGTGACGTCGAGATAGGCCTCGTCGAGCGAAAGCGGTTCGACGTCGGGCGTGTAATCGCGGTAGATCGCCATGATCTCGCGCGAAGCGGTGCGGTACTTCTCCATCGCCGAGGGCAGGATCAGCAGTTCGGGACACTTGCGCATGGCGAGCGCCGACGACATAGCCGAATGAATGCCGAAGCGCCGCGCCTCGTAGTTGCAGGTGGCGATCACGCCGCGCTGGTCGGGCCGGCCGCCCACGGCGAGCGGACGGCCGCGCAGTGAGGGGTCGTCGCGCATTTCGACCGACGCATAGAAGCAGTCGCAGTCGCAATGGATGATCTTGCGAGCGGCGGCGGCAAGTGCGGCGGCGGAGCGCCCCGGGTCGGGCGCAGGCGGCGGCGCGAGGTCGGAAGAAGGCGCGTTCACGGTCCTGATACTGTACAAAAACACAGTACTATTTTCAAGACAAGTGTCCGCGCCCTTTATCGGCTCCCGTACCGCTTCGGATCGGCCAGACCGTCTCTGGACTGCTGGTTGCGCGGGCCTATACTCGTGCGGACTGAACCGTCCAAGAGAGTGAGGAACGAATCGATGAAAACGATCGGTGTGATTGGGGGGATGAGCTGGGAATCGTCGGCCGAGTATTACCGGCTGCTGAACCGCCACGCGAAGGCGCGTCTGGGCGGCCATCACAACGCGCGCAGCCTGATGGTGACCGTGGACTTCGCGCTGGTCGAAGCGCTCCAGCGCGCGGGCGACTGGGACGCGCTAGGCGTGCAGATGGCCGAGGCCGCGCAACAACTCGAACGCGGGGGCGCCGATATCGTGCTGCTCGCGACGAACACGATGCACCGCGTGCGCGCGGCGATCGAGGCGACGATCTCGATCCCCTTCCTGCATATCGCGGACCCGACCGGCCAGGCGTTGCGCGCCGCGGGCTTCACGCGCGCAGGCCTGCTCGGCACGCGCTACACGATGGAGCAGGACTTCTACGTGGGACGATTGCGCGAGGCGCATGGCATCGAAGCGATCGTGCCGAACGAACACGATCGCGCGGAAGTGCACCGGATCATCTACGACGAGCTATGTCACGGCAACGTGAATGGAGAGTCGCGGCGCGTGTATCAGCGCGTGATCGAAGACCTCGCGGCACGCGGTGCGCAGGCGGTCATTCTCGGCTGCACGGAAATCACGCTGCTAATCGGACAAAACGATTCGGCACTGCCCGTGTTCGACACCACCGCGTTGCACGCGCAGGCTGCAGTGGATTGGGCGATTGGAAGCGAGGCCGGCGCCTAGCGATGGCGCTCGTTGCAGCTTCGGGCTGCAGAAAACAAAAAACCCGCTGATAGCGGGTTCATTGATTGGCACGAGGCCTTGCTGCTTAAGACGTTTGGTTGCGGGGGTAGGATTTGAACCTACGACCTTCGGGTTATGAGCCCGACGAGCTGCCAGACTGCTCCACCCCGCGTCCGTCAGAGAAAAGAATTATAGGGTGCACGAATCGCTCCGTCAAGCGTCTTTTTCACGCGACTGAAACATCACGCGTTCGGACATCGTCGAGCTGGCGATCGCAACGCGAGAATTATTTCGGACAACCTGGCAAATCTCACTGCGCCTGCGCGGGTTCCACCAGCGCGCGCACCTCTTCCGCCCAGGCAAGCCACATCTCCTGCGTGTGAATGCCCGCCTTGAGGATCGCGTACTGCAACTGCTGCCCGCGCGTGAGCGAAGCCGCGCCAAAATCGCGCTGCTCGATCTCCCGATACGTCGCGAGACGCGCACGATTTTCTTCGATGAGCCGCGCGAGTTCCTCGGCAAGGCCGAGCGGCCCGATCACGGCATCGGCGCGCAGCTTGAGCAGAAACACGTTGCGCGAGTCGAGGTCGAGCGCTGTCTCGCGCACCCAGCGCGCCACTTCATCGCGCCCGACCGGCAACACGCAATACACCTTCTTGCGCGACGCGGCGGCCGTCTCGTCCTCGATGACCGATACCCAACCCGCCTCGACCATGCGGCCCAACTCGCGATAGATCTGCTGATGCGTGGCGTGCCAGAAGTAACCAATGGCGCGATCGAAGCGGCGCGCTAGGTCGTAGCCCGACGAAGGCTTTTCCAGCAAGGCGATGAGGATGGCATGCGGCGTCGACATGCGGCGATTCTAAACCACGCCCCGCCCGATGCCAGGTTTGTTGCGGATCGAATTTTTCCACTATGCAACTGGTTGCATAGTTTCGATGGCTTTGCTATGTTTGAGGCTGCCAGCCGGCTCGCACGCCGGCGCATCGAATCACGCGACGGCAGCCTCATCCGGCGGCCGCCCCAGTCAAGGAGATATGGATGTCCCTGCCCGCCGTGCTGCGCCGCGGCCTGTCGATTCCGGTCGTCGGCTCGCCCCTCTTCATCATTTCGAATCCCGATCTCGTGATCGCCCAATGCAAGGCGGGCGTCGTCGGCTCGTTCCCTGCACTCAATGCACGGCCGGAGCACGTGCTGGGCGAATGGCTCGACCGCATCACCACCGAACTCGCCGAGTACAACGCGAAGCATCCGGACGCCCCGGCGGCGCCCTTCGCCGTCAACCAGATCGTGCACAAGTCGAACGACCGACTCGAGCACGACCTTGGCGTGTGTGCCCAATACAAGGTGCCGATCGTCATCACGTCGCTCGGCGCGCGCGAAGAGGTCAACCACGCGATCCACGCATGGGGCGGCATCGTCTTGCACGACGTCATCAACAACACGTTCGCGAAGAAGGCCATCGAGAAAGGCGCGGACGGTCTGATCGCCGTGGCCGCCGGTGCGGGCGGCCACGCGGGCACGCTCTCGCCGTTCGCCCTGATCCACGAGATTCGCGAATGGTTCGACGGCCCTCTGCTGCTTTCGGGCGCGATCGGAAACGGCAATGCGATTCTCGCGGCGCAGGCGGCGGGCGCCGATCTCGCCTATATCGGCTCGGCGTTCATCGCCACGCATGAAGCGAATGCCGTCGACGCGTACAAGCAAATGATCGTCGAAGGCGGCGCGGGCGATATCGTGTACTCGAATCTCTTTACGGGCGTGCACGGCAACTATCTGCGCCAGAGCATCGTGGCGAGCGGCCTCGATCCGGAGGCGCTGCCGCAGTCGGATCCGTCGGCGATGAATTTCGGCTCGACGCGCGTGAAACCGTGGAAGGACATCTGGGGCTCGGGCCAAGGCATTGGCGCGGTGAAGAGCGTCCTGCCGGCAGCTGAACTCATCGCGCGGTTGAAGCTCGAATACGAGGCGGCGCGCGTGCGTCTGGGCGTGGTCGCGGCGCCGCAAGCCGAAGAACAAGCCGCGCTTTGATGCGCGGCGCGAGGCGGGAGCGACCATGCCGCGTCCGCCTCGCCTCGTGATGAACCGCCGCGCCTTATGCGCGCGACTTCATGCGCGCGATTTCCTCTTCGACATCGCGCAACTGATCCTTGCCGAAGTACATTTCCTCGCCGACGAAGAACGTCGGCGAACCGAACGCGCCGCGCTCGAACGCCGACTGCGTGTTCGCAAGCAGCGCGGCTTTCACATCGGCGTCCTGAATCGCCGTTTCGAACGCCGTGGCGTCGAGGCCGTCCGCCTCCAGCGCCGCGCGGATCACGGCAGGGTCGTCCATCTTGAGGCCCTCTTCCCACATATGCGCGAACATGCGGTCCACGTAACGATCGAACGTGCCGTTGCGCTGCGCCGCGATCGCGCCGCGCATGATCTGCAACGTGTTCACCGGGAAGTGCGGATTGGGCCGATAAGCGCTCAACCCATGCCGCTCGATAAAGCGCCGCATCTCGAGCATCATGAACTTGCGCTTGTTTTCGATGTCCGCGAAGGCCTCGGCCGGCGAGCGATTGCCGCTCAGTTTGAAAAGGCCGCCAAGCAGGATCGGCACATACTCGAAACGCACCTGCTGGCGCGCTTCGATGCCGCCGATCACCTTGTGGCACAAGTAAGCGTTAGGACTACCGAAGTCGAACAGAAACTGCACCTTGATGTCACCCATCGTGTCTCCCCTATGTAAATACGCGCACCTTTGCCCGGGCGCGTCGACGTCCTAAGATACCTGAAACCGGGCCGATGTAATCGACAGTGAGACAAGCACCATGACGCAAAAGAAAGCCGTACTGGTAATTGGCGCAGGCGACGCCACCGGAGGCGCCATCGCGCGCCGCTTCGCACGCGAGGGCTACGTTGCGTGCGTGACGCGCCGCAATGCCGACAAGCTCGCGCCGCTCGTCGCGCAGATCGAAGCCGAGGGCGGCGAAGCGCACGCTTTCGGCTCGGACGCGCGCAAGGAAGAGGACATGATCGCGCTCTTCTCGGAGATCGAAACGCGCATCGCGCCGATCGAGGTGGCGATCTTCAATATCGGCGCGAACGTGCGCTTCGGCATTACCGAAACCACGGCGCGCGTCTATCAGAAGGTCTGGGAAATGGCCTGCTTCGCCGGCTTTTTGATGGGCCGCGAAGCCGCAAAAGTGATGCTGCCGCGCGAGCGCGGCTCGATTTTCTTCACGGGGGCGACCGCGAGTTTGCGCGGGCGCGAGGGCTTCGCGGCGTTCGCGGGCGCGAAGCACGCACTGCGCGCACTCGCCCAGTCCATGGCGCGCGAACTCGGGCCGCAAGGCATTCACGTCGGGCAGATCATTGTCGATGGTGCGATCGACACCGAGTTCATCCGCGAGAATTTTCCCGAGCGCTACAAGCTCAAGGAACGCGACGGCATTCTGAACCCCGAGCACATCGCCGACGCCTACTGGACGCTGCACCAGCAGCCGCGCGATGCGTGGACGCACGAACTCGATTTGCGGCCGTGGCTGGAGCAATGGTGAGGCAACTGTCGCCCGCGTTGCGAAGCAGGCGATAATGGCGCCGAAGTGCACTGAAAGCACACCGTCACCCTATCGAGCCTCACATGAAAATCGCAACGTGGAACGTCAACTCCCTCAAGGTCCGTCTGCAGCACGTCATCGACTGGCTCAACGAGAGCAAGACTGACGTGCTCTGCCTCCAGGAACTCAAGCTCACCGACGACAAGTTCCCGCGCGCCGATCTCGAGGCGCACGGCTATCGCAGCTGGTTTGCGGGCCAGAAGACCTATAACGGCGTGGGCATCCTCGTGCGCGAAGGCCTCTTCGTCGACGAGGCCACCGTCGTGCGCAATATTCCGGGCTTCGAAGATCCGCAGCAGCGCGTGATCGCCACGACCATCGGCGATGTGCGCGTGGTGAGCGCATATTTCCCCAACGGCCAGGCGCCCGGCACGGAGAAGTTCGCGTACAAGCTGCAATGGCTCGACGCCATGCACGACTGGCTCGCGCAGGAGATGCAGCGCTACCCGAAGCTCGCGCTGCTCGGCGACTACAACATCGCGCCCGAAGACCGCGACGTGCACGATCCGAAGGCCTGGGAAGGCCAGAACCTCGTCTCGCCCGAAGAGCGCGCGCAGTTTCGTCGGCTGATCGAACTGGGTTTCGTCGATGCGTTCCGCCAGTTCGAGCAACCCGAAAAGCTCTTCACGTGGTGGGACTATCGCATGTTCGCGTTTCGTCGCAACGCGGGCTTGCGCATCGACCATATCCTGCTCTCGCCCGCGCTTGCCGGGCACCTCACCGCATGTGAAGTCGACAAGGTGCCGCGCAAGTGGGAACAGCCGTCCGATCACACGCCGGTGATCGCCACGCTCGATATTGCGGGCTGAACGCGCGCCTTACCAGTTGCCCGCGAGCGTGGTCCACAGAAAACGATAAACGAGCGCGTCGTACTCCGCGCGCTCGAGCGAATCGCTGCCGGGACCGTGACCGCCTTCGGTGTTCTCCAGATACCAGACGTTCGCATGCCCTTGCTTCTCCATGCGCGCGACCATCTTGCGCGCATGCGAAGGATGCACGCGGTCGTCGCTCGTCGAAGTCGTGAACAGCGACGGCGGATACACGACGCCGGGCTTCACATGATGGTAAGGCGAATAGGCGGCCAGCGCGCGCGATTCTTCGGCATCCTCAGGATCACCATATTCGTCGATCCATGACGCACCCGCATGCAGCAGCGGGTAACGCTGCATGTCGAGCAACGGCACCTCGCACACCACGGCGCCAAACAGCTCGGGGCGCTGCACCATGCAGGCGCCCACCAGCAGCCCGCCGTTGCTGCCACCCTTGATGCCTAGTTGCGCGGCGCTCGTATAGCCATCGGCGATCAACTGCTCGGCCACCGCGATGAAGTCGTCGAACGAACGCTGGCGATGTTCGCGCTGCGCCTCGACGTGCCAGGCGGTGCCGTACTCGCCGCCGCCGCGGATGTGCGCGATCGCCACCACGCCGCCCTGCTCCAGCCAGCCAATGCCCGAGCCCACGAGATATTGCGGCGTGAGTGCGATTGCGAAGCCGCCGTAGCCCGTGAGCAGGCACGGCGACGCCTTGCGCGACTCGCCTTCGAGTACGGCCTTCGGGCCGATCACGGTGAACGGGACGCTCGTGCCATCCGCCGAGCGCGCGTGCGAGCGGATGACCGTCAGCGGCCCGGAATCGAACTGCGTGGGCCAGCGGTCGAGCAACTCCCACTGCTGGAGATCGGTTTGCGCGAGATCGGCGAGCCAGTATTCGGGCGGCAGCAGGTAGTCGTCGACATCGACAAATACCTCGTCGTTGAGGGTGTCTTCGATAGGCGAGACGTCCACCTGCGAACTCGCACGCGCAGGAAACACGCGCGACTCCCAGCGCCACGCACCATCTTCCTGGTGCGGCTGCCAGAGCATCGTGCGGCTCTCCACGTCGTCGAGCCAGGAGACGATCAAGACGTTGAGCGTATTGGTCCAGTCGCATGCCGACGTCACCGGCGTGGGCGTGAAGAGCGCCGTGAACGCGCGATCGCCCGCGAGGAAAGCGTCTTCGCGGATTGCGAGCAACGCACCGCCCTTGTAGGTCACACCCGCAACGCTCCAGTCGAGGCGCGGCTCGAGCAGCAGCCAGCCATGCCACGCGCCCACCGAGACATGCGTAGGCACGTCGTACACCTGCCAGTCGCCGCGCTCATCCAGACGATAGGTGTATGAATCGAAGAAGTCGACGCTGCGCACCACGTCGTGGCGCTTCTCGACCGGATCGTAGTCGCCCTCCACGCTGATGTCGTCGAATTCGCCGCTGAATACCACAGGCGCGTCGGCGAGCGCGGTGCCGCGCGTCCAGCGGCGCACCTCGCGCGGATAGCCCGAGCGCGTGAGCATTTTCTTGCCGCTCTTGCCGCCCGCGTCCCATCCCAGATACACGGTATCGCGATCGATCCACGAAATGATGTGCTTGCCTTCCTTCGCGATGGCGAAGCCATCGTCGACGAATTCGCGCTTCACGATGTCGAATTCGCGCACGATGACTGCGTCGGAGCCGCCATCGGAAAGCTGGATCAGCGCACGGTCGCCGTCCGGATACAGGATGTCGATACCCGCGCACACCCAGGGCATGCCCTCTTTCGCGCCGAGCGCGTCGAAGTCGATGAGCGTTTGCCACTGCGGCTTGTGGGCGCGCCAGTCGGCCCAAAGCGCGCGGCGCCACAGGCCCTTGGGATTGTCCTCGTCCTCCCAGAGGTCGTAGGCCCACTCTTGCCAGCGGCTCGGAATCACGGGCCGCTCGCGCGGCAAATAGGCCTGCGCAAGGCGCTTCTCGAGCGCCTCGAAACGCGCACCGCCCTGCCACGCGGCGCGCGTGCGCGCGTTCTGCGACTCGACCCAGGCCATGACGGCGGGGTCGTCGAGCGATTCGAGCGAAAGGAACGGATCGGCCTCGGTGGGCCAGGGAGAAGTCACAGGCATGATCGGTCGTCGACAGGAAAACAGCGTCGATTATGCCCTGTGTGCGCGCCATTGCACTGCGCATCGGGCCGGCTCGCGTCGCGCGAGGCCGGCCCGATGCCACAGGCTAGTAGGCGCTCATTCCAGATTGAGTTCCTGGATCTTGCGCGTGATGGTGTTGCGGCCGATACCAAGACGCTCGGCCGCCTCGACTTTGCGCCCGCGCGTGAAGTCGAGCGCCTCGCGGATCACGGCGGCTTCGAAACGGCGCGAGAGTTCGTCCATGACGTCGGCGCTGTTCTCGCGCAGGAGACGCGCGACCTCCGTGCGCAGACCGCTCTCCCACACGCTCAGCGGCGAGACCGCGGCGGCGGCGCCGTTGGACGCGCCGAACGCGGGTGTGCCGAACACCACGCCGCCCGACACGCCGCCGATCGCGCCGGGCAAGCCCGCACCCGCCACGGCACCCGCAACCGGCGAGACGCCGCCCACGCCGTTGGCCGCTGCGCCCGCTTCGGAAGCGGACGAAGCATCGGCGAGATGCACCACCCCCGCCGAGCCGTGCGCAGGCACGAGGTCAGGCGGCAGATCCTTGATCTCGATGGTCTGCGCAGGCGCCATCACGGTGAGCCAGTTCGCGAGATTCTCGAGCTGGCGCACATTGCCCGGAAACGGCAGCGACGACATCCACGCAAGCGCTTCGTCCGATACGCGCTTGGGCTCCACACCCAATTCGCGCGCGCTTTTTTGCAGGAAGTGGCGAGTGAGCAGCGGAATGTCCTCGCTGCGCTCGCGCAGTGCGGGCAAACGCAAACGGATCACGTTGAGCCGGTGATACAAGTCCTCGCGGAACAGCCCCTGGCGCACGCGCGTCTCGAGGTTCTGGTGCGTCGCGGCGATCACGCGCACGTTCGCGCGCAGCGGGTTGTGCCCGCCCACGCGGTAGAACTGCCCATCGGAGAGCACACGCAAGAGGCGCGTTTGCAGATCGAACGGCATATCGCCGATTTCGTCGAGGAACAGCGTACCGTTCTCGGCCTGCTCGAAGCGGCCCTGGCGCATGGCCTGCGCGCCGGTGAACGCGCCGCGCTCGTGGCCGAACAATTCGGATTCCAGAAGATCCTTCGGGATCGCCGCAGTGTTCAGCGCAATGAACGGACCGTTCGCGCGTGGGCTATGTCGGTGCAAGGCGCGCGCGACAAGCTCCTTTCCGGTGCCAGACTCGCCGGTGATGAGCACGGTGGCCGCCGAATGCGAAAGCCGCCCGATGGCGCGGAACATGTCCTGCATGGCCGGTGCCTGGCCGAGCATCTCGGGTGCTTCGGCGGGACGCTCGTCCCACTGCTGCTCGCCGCGCATGCTTTCATCGACGGCGCGGCGAATCAGCTCGACGGCCTTGTCGACGTCGAACGGCTTGGCGAGATACTCGAACGCGCCGCCCTGAAACGCGGCGACCGCGCTGTCGAGGTCGGAGAACGCCGTCATGATGATGACGGGCAAGCCCGGCACGCGCTCACGCACGGTTTGCAGCAGCTCGAGGCCCGAGCCGCCCGGCATGCGGATGTCGGAGACGAGCACCTGCGGGCTGTCGTGATCGAGCGCGCTCGCGGCTTCGCGCACATTCGAAAAGCTGCGGGTGGCGAAGTTCTCGCGGGCAAGGGCCTTTTCAAGCACCCAGCGTATCGATTGGTCGTCGTCTACTATCCAGATCGGCTTCATAAGATCGGTCAGAAGTCCTGGTGGCGTGCGGTATCGGTAAATCCAGATTCAGGTCTAGCTATCGTTTCAACTGATTCAACTATCGAGCGGCAGCAATATCTGAAACTCGGTGTGGCCCGGCCGGCTATCCACTTCGATGAGTCCGTCGTGCTGCTGCACGAACGTCTGCGCGAGCGTGAGGCCGAGACCGCTGCCATCCTCGCGTCCGGAGACGAGCGGATAGAAGATGCGATCGCGAATATCCTCGGGAATGCCGGGTCCGTTGTCAGTGATATGCAAGTCCAATGCCAGCTTGCACAAGCGTTTGGAAATCGTGACCTTGCGCGCGATGCGCGTACGCAATTCAATGCGCGCGTCGCCCTGCGAGATGCGTTCGCGCAGCGCCTGCGCCGCGTTGCGCACGATATTCAGCAGTGCCTGGATCAGCTGCTCCTTGTCGCCGCGCAGGTCGGGCACGCTCACGTCGTAGTCGCGCTCGATGGTGAGGCCGCGCGGGAATTCCGCGAGGATCACGGCGCGCACGCGCTCGCACACTTCGTGAATATTCACGTCGCCGACGATATGCGGGTGCCGGTGCGGCTCGAGCAGCCGGTCGACGAGCGTCTGCAGGCGGTCCGACTCCTTGATGATCACCTGCGTGTACTCGCGCAGCTCGTCGCGCTCCAGCGCGCCGAGTTCGAATTCGAGCAGCTGCGCCGCACCGCGAATCCCGCCGAGCGGATTCTTGATCTCGTGCGCGAGATTGCGGATCAGATGCTTGTTCACCGCCGTGAGGTCGTGAATGCGCTCCTCGCGGTCGCTGCGCAAATGACGCTCGTTTTCGAAGAGTTCGAGCAGCACGTAATCGGGCGAGCTTTCGAGAAAACCCACGACGACGTGCACGTTCAGCGGTTCGCGCCCGGGGCGCTCAAGCGAAGCGTCGAGCCGCGTCGCGTGAAAACGATGCTCGGCGATCGATGCGATCGTCGAAAGCAGCTCGTCCGCATTCGAGAAGAGATCGGACCACGCCATCTGCGCGAGCTGACGGCGCGAGAGATCGAGCATCGCCTCCGCCGAAGGATTCGCGAAGGCGACACGCAGCGTGCGCTTGTCGAGCACGAGCACGACAGTGGGCAGCGCCTCGAAGCCGGGCAACAGGCCCGACTCGACGAGCGGCGCGTCGTCGGAGAGCGGTTCGGCGTGCCCCTTCCTTGCCTTGATCAGATTCTTGAGCACCATGTTTCAGGCCGGCTGCCATACGGCGCACCAGCAACAGTCCTGGTCGTTAATTCTGGTCAATACGCTGGTCAACAAGCGGGGCATTACGCCTCGTCGACAAGCGACAAGGCGGCCCAACGAAAAAGGGACGGCACCGCCGTCCCTTGGAGACCCAACGCCAACGCGTCCTGCGAGTCGAAGAAACTGAACTGGCGCTTCGCTGTGTAGCTTGCAGCGAAGCGCCATCGCCAATTACAGCGAGTAGTACAGTTCGAACTCGACCGGGTGCGTGGTCATACGCACGCGTTGCAGTTCGCTTTCCTTCAGCGCGAGGTACGCGTCGATCATGCCGTCGGTGAACACACCACCGCGCGTCAGGAACTCGCGATCCTTGTCGAGCGCTTCGAGAGCCTGGTCGAGGCCGGCGCAAACGGTCGGGATCTTTGCATCCTCTTCCGGCGGCAGGTCGTACAGGTTCTTGTCGGCGGCTTCGCCCGGGTGGATCTTGTTCTGCACGCCGTCGAGACCCGCCATCATCAGTGCCGAGAAGCACAGGTACGGGTTAGCGAGCGGATCCGGGAAGCGCGTTTCGATACGGCGGCCCTTCGGGTTCGACACGTGCGGAATACGGATCGATGCCGAACGGTTGCGTGCCGAGTAAGCGAGCTTGACCGGCGCTTCGAAGTGCGGAACGAGACGCTTGTACGAGTTCGTGCCCGGGTTCGTGATGGCGTTCAGCGCGCGAGCGTGCTTGATGATGCCGCCGATGTAGAACAGCGCGAATTCCGACAGGCCCGCGTAGCCGTTACCCGCGAACAGGTTCTGGCCGTCCTTCCAGATCGACTGGTGAACGTGCATGCCCGAACCGTTGTCGCCGACGACCGGCTTCGGCATGAACGTCGCCGTCTTGCCGTACGTGTGCGCCACGTTGTGGACGATGTACTTCAGTTGCTGCGTCCAGTCTGCGCGCTCAACCAGCGTCGAGAACTTCGTGCCGATTTCGTTCTGGCCCTGGCCCGCCACTTCGTGGTGGTGCACTTCGACCGGAATGCCAATCTGCTCGAGCAGCAGACACATTTCCGAGCGGATGTCCTGGAACGTGTCGACCGGCGCGACCGGGAAGTAGCCGCCCTTCGTGCCCGGACGGTGACCCGTGTTGCCGCCTTCGATTTCGCGGCCCGACGACCACGGTGCTTCATCCGAGCCGATCTTCACGAAGCAGCCCGACTGATCCGTGTTCCACTGGACCGAATCGAAAATGAAGAATTCCGGCTCCGGACCGAAGAAGGCGGTGTCGCCGAGGCCCGTGCTCTTCAGGTAGGCTTCAGCGCGCTTGGCGAGCGAGCGCGGGTCGCGCTCGTAGCCCTTGCCGTCGGCCGGCTCGACCACGTCGCAGGTCAGAACGAGCGTCGACTCTTCGTAGAACGGGTCGATGAAGGCCGTGTTCGGATCCGGCACGAGCAGCATGTCCGAGGCTTCGATGCCCTTCCAGCCGGCGATCGACGAACCGTCAAACGCATGACCCGACTCGAACTTGTCTTCGTCGAATGCCGACAGCGGAACCGAAACGTGCTGCTCCTTGCCGCGCGTGTCCGTGAAGCGGAAGTCGACAAACTTGACGTCTTCGTCCTTGACGAGTTGCATGACGTCGGCCACGGATTTACTCATAACCTATTCTCCTGATTAACGATTTCGGCGAACGCTGCCGCCGTCCAAATCTTGTTGATCCCCCGCCGGCCGCCTCCTTCCCAGGTCTGTCCTGCTGACCCCGGTTGGCCGGCTGCGAATCGATCGAGACGTATAAAGCAGCTTCCGTGCCATGCATGCGCCAACGTGGCGCAAAACCCTTTCGCGACGCGCACTTGGAATCAAAAATCGTGCGCTGCGCGATTGTGGAGCCGCCAGCGTGGCGGCTCATCGGCACCAAACTCGTGCAATCCCGAATTTGGCGCGCGAATCTCTCATCATTATGGTGCAAAACACCTTGCATGCACCAACTCGATGCATCCTGCCCTTTGTGCTGCCCGAAGCGTCGCGCGCGTGCCGCTTCAGCTTGTGTGAGCCACTCTCCCGCTCCGTCCCCACGCGCTAGAATGGTTTTTTGGTCCAACGCGTAACAGGAGATCCGTTGTCATGAGTACGCTCGAACAGTTGTACGCCCAGGCGGAGAAGCGCCGCGTCGAGAACCAGCTGCCCTACGCGGGCGCGGTATCGCCCGCAGAGGCATTCGAGCTTCTGCAGCTCGACCCGCGCGCGCGCCTCGTCGACGTGCGCACGCGCGCTGAACTCGACTGGGTTGGCCGTCCTGTCGTAGGCGACGGCCAATATTCGCACGTCGAATGGACTCGCTATCCGGGTGGCGTGCCCAACGCTGAGTTCCTCACCCAGCTCAAGAGCGCCGTGGAAGCCGACGCGCCGGTGCTGTTCCTGTGCCGCAGCGCCGCGCGCTCCAAGCTCGCCGCCATCGAAGCCGCAAAGGCCGGGTTCACGAAGGCCTACGACCTGCTCGAAGGTTTCGAAGGCGACAAGGACGGCCAGGGGCACCGCAAGACCGTCACCGGCTGGTGCTTCCGCGGCCTGCCGTGGATCGGCGCCTAAGACCGCTCTGCTTGAACCCAACGGGCCACTCTGAGCGCCCCGTGTGACACGCCGATGATGCGCCGCCGGCCCTCGAGCCGCACGCGGCGCACCTTCACACGCTGATTCAAAAACCGGCGCGCGGCCCGCTGCGGCGCTCGCGATCGGGCGTACCCTCGCCCGGCGCCGCCGGCTCGACCACATCGCCGCCCAGTTCGTGCACGCCTTCGCGCAGCTTCACGAAGGCGGCCGCCACGGCCTCGGGCTCGCCCTTCACGCCCAGATCGATATGCCGGCGCGCGTAAATGCCGCCGCGCTCCGTATCGCCCACGCTCGGCAGGCTGAAGACCCGCACGCCCGGGAAATCGCGCTCGATGCGCTCCATGAGCGGCGTGAGCGTCGACTCGGGCAGCTCGAACACGAGTAGCGACTTCTCCGCGTGCGGCGTCTGGTGATGCAGGTGCGCGTACTTCGTGTCGAGCACCCACTCGATCATCGGCCAGGCCATCACGGGGAAACCGGGCACGAAGTAATGCTCGCGAATCGAAAAACCCGGAATCTTGTTGTAGCCGTTCGGGATGATCTCGCAGCCCTGCGGGAACGTGCCCATCTGGAAACGGTGCAGATTCTCGGGCGACTGGAAGTTCACGGGATCGGCGCCCGTGTGCATGTCGCGGATGCGCTCGCGGATCGCCACCTCGGCGTCAGGATGCAATGCGAGCGGCACGCCCAGCGCCGCAGCCGCGCACTGGCGCGTGTGGTCGTCCGGCGTCGCGCCGATGCCGCCCGTCGAGAACACGATGTCGCCCGAAGCGAACGAGCGCCGCAGCGTCTCGGTGATGCGCTCGGGGTCGTCGCCCACGTACTGGGCCCACTCGAGCGAAAGGCCGCGCGCGCCGAGCAGTTCGATGACCTTCGGCAGATGCTTGTCGGAGCGGCGCCCCGAGAGAATCTCGTCGCCGATGATGATGACGCCAAATGCCATGGGTCGCCTCGCTGGATTGTCTTGATGAGTAAGCGTTAGTGCACGATCGTCACGTCACCGGACGCCTGTTGCACTTCGTGCGCGCGCATGCGCTGAAGCGCGCGCAGGCAGTAGTGCCCGAACCAGAGCGCCGTGAACACCAGAATGAACGCATAGATCCAGATGGTCACCGCCGCCAGCACCGGGAAGAACAGCAGCAGCCACGCGGACACGGCCCAGATCGCCGTAGGCAGCGAGCCCAGCAATCCGCTCACCACGCCGATCACGAGCAGCGGCAGGCGGTGGCTGCGCACGAGCGCCCGGCGCTCCTCGACGCTTGCGTGCAGCGCGAGCGCATCGTAGGTCATCACACGATACGTGAGCCAACCCCACAGGAGCGGCGGAATGAGCGCGAAGAACGGCGGAATGAGCCACAGCGGCAGCGTCACGATCATCACGATCAGGCAGACGATGGTCGTGACGAGCGAATAGAACAGGCTGCCGTACCAGGTGCCGCCGTGCCGCATCTCGAGCATCCCGTACTGGCGCTTCGAAAGATGGCGGATTACGCGCGGCATCGAGATCGCGACGATCAGCAGCAGCACCGTGATCACGATGAGCGGAATCGTCAGGATGATGACGAGAAACGGCGCGATCGTCGCGCGCAGCCAGCCGAAGCCGAGCGCGTCGAATAGATGATAGAGGTAGGCCGTCGACGACCAGTTCGCGAGCGCGCCGCGCATCAGGTCGAGCAGCGGCTGCCAGAACATATAGAGCACGGCGCCCCATACCGCCGCCGCCACGAGAAATGGCACGAAGGTGAGGAGCAGCATGGCGGGATGGAACACGCTCGCGAGCGCGCGTCCGAACGAGCGCAACAGGTCATTCATGCGAGCGGAATACGGCGAAAAGGACGGGTGGAGAACACGGTGTCGGCGAAAGTGGTGCGACCAAGCCGACAGCATAAACCACCGCGCGCACGGCGGGTAAGACGGGTGCGAGGGCGGGCAAGAACGCTGCCACGCCCCACGCGCCCTCCCTGAATCCGGGGTCCTTGAGTGCCCTGTGCTGTCCTGCGGTGACCTTTAGGCCCCGTTCGGTGCCGTGACGGGCGCGCGGTCGTAGAAGTAGATGCCATGCGGCGAGCGGCCCACGGCGATGGTCTTGATGAGCTTCCTGGTTTGCATGTCGATGAGGCCGATGTGCTTCGCGAAGCGGAACGTCACCCACAGGTAGCGCTTGTCGGCGGTCAGTTCCATGTCGTCGGGACCGGGCATCAGGCCGCTGATTTCGCCGGTCTTTTCGAGCGTGTCCTCGTCGATGATGCTGATGACGTTCGCCACGCGGCTCGACACGAGCACATGGTGGCCGTCAACGAGCGAGCGGAAGTTGTGCGCGGCCTTGCCGACCTGGATCGTCTTGACGATCTTCTGGTTGCGCCAGTCCACCACCGCCACGTAGTCGGCGCCCGTCATGCCGACGAGCAGGTACTTGTCGCCGGGCGTGAGCCACAGGCCGGCCGGTGCGGCGCCGACCTTCATCTTCCAGAGGACCTTCTGCGTCGGCAGATCGACCGCAGCGATTTCGCCCGAAACCTGCAGCGAAACGAACACCGTGCGGCTGTCGTTCGTGAACGCCAGGTGGCTCGGCATGGCCGAGAGCGGCAGGCGTTTGGCGAGCGTGATATTGCTGCCGCCCGCGTAGTTGTAGATGTCGAGGCGGTCGAGGCGCAGGCCCGTGGTCACGAACCACTTGCGGTCGGGCGAGAAGCCGAGCTGGTACGGGTCTTCGACGTTTTCGACCCAGCGCTGCGGCTTGCCGGTCTTCGGATCGACGAACAGGAGGTTGTTCGACACCGAGTTCGCGACGATCAGCGAGGCGTTGTCCGGCGTGGGAAAGAGGTGATGCGGCTCCTTGCCCGTGGGCACGGTGCCGACGACTTCGTGCGTCTTGTCGTCGATGAGGCTCAGCGTGGCTTCGCCCGAATTCAGGACGATGATGTTGTTCGCGTAAGCGGCCGTCGAGGCAAATGCGGCAACGGTCGCTGCGCAAGCGAGCGCAAACGTTGCGGCCTTGGCGGCGACGCGGCTAAAGGTGTTGTTGTTCGGCATGAAGAATCGTTCCCGGGCAGATTTGTGATTGTAGAACGTCTACCTGCACGCAAGGTTGACGTAGGGCCCTTGAAATATGAAAGGGGCGCAATTAAGCGCCCCTTTTTCGAACAATTTTGAAGAACTGTTATGGCCCGCAATGCGACTTATCGCTGCATCGACTCCCAAACCTTGTGGAGGCGCTTGACCGAGACCGGCATCGGCGTGCGCAATTCCTGCGCGAAGAGCGAGATGCGCAGCTCTTCGAGCAGCCAGCGGAATTCCGAAAGACGCGGGTCGAACACGCCACCGCGCTGCGAGAGCGCGCGCTGATACTGCTGCGCGAGCGGCTGAAATTCGGCGGCCTGGCGCGCGTCGCGTGCGGGGTCGGCGCGCAGCTTGTCGATGCGCAGCGCGACGCCCTTCAGGTAGCGCGGGAAATGCACGAGTTGTGCGTAGGGCGTGTCCAGAATGAAGCGCTTGCTGATGAGCGCGTCGACCTGCGCCTGCATGTCCGCTGCGGGCGCGCCGAAGGCCTTGGCCTGCACGAGCTTCTTCGCGAGCGACGCATATTCGGCAAGGATCTGCCCCACCAAACGCGCGATTTCCTGCGCGAGCAGCGAGAGACGTCCGCGGCCTTCGTCCTTGCGTGCGTGGAAGCTCGCGTCGTCGTCGGGCAGCGGATCTTGCAGGCAGGCGCGGTCGAGCGCGAGCTCGACCAGCTGGTCGCGCAGCTCTTCCTGCGTGGCGCGCGCCATGAACTGCATCGCCATCTCGCGCAGACCCGGCAGGTTCTTCTCGAGGTAGCGGATCGGCTCGCGCAACTGCAGCGCGAAGAGCCGGCGCAGCCCCGCGCGATGGATGCGTGCGGCCTCCTCCGGCGAATCGAACACTTCGACGTCGCAATGCGAGCCGCGATCGACGAGCGCCGGATAGCCGAATAGCGTCTGTCCGCCGCGACGGATTTCCAGCAGTTCGGGCAGCTTGCCGAAATTCCACGTCGTGAGGTTTTCGTAGAGCGCCGTGGCAGGCGCTGCATCGCCCGGTGCGGGCGTGTGCGGCGCGTTGCTCTTTTGCGGAGCGTCACCGGTTGCCTCGCGCTCGACCTGAGCGTTCTGAGGTGCACCGCTGCCCTGCGCGTGCGTTTCCAGCGCAGCCAGCGCCGTCGCGCTCGCAAGCTTCTGGAATTGCTGCTGCGCCTGCGCACCGAGTTCGGCGCGCAGTTGCGCAAGGTTACGGCCCATCGCGAGCTGGCGACCGTGCTCGTCGATCACCTTGAAGTTCATGAAGAGATGTGCAGGCAGCGTCTCCAGCTTGAAGTCGGCGGACTTCAGGGCGATCTGCTTTTGCTCGCGCACGTCGGCGATCAGCGCTTCCAGCAGGCCGCCCGCACCAAAACGCTCGCCGCCCACGCGCTCTGCGAAGCCGGCAGCGTACTCGGGCAGCGGCACACAGTGGCGGCGCAGCTTCTGCGGCAGCGACTTCAGTAGCAGTTGCGCCTTCTCCTTGAGCATGCCCGGCACGAGCCATTCGCAACGGCGCGCATCGACCTGATTGAGCGCGTAAAGCGGCACCGCGAGCGTCACGCCGTCGCGCGGCGAGCCCGGCTCGAAGTGATACGTCAGCGCCATCGCCACGCCCGACATCGTCATGCGCTTCGGGAACAGCTCGGTCGTCACGCCCGCTGCTTCGTGGCGCATCAGGTCGTCGCGAGAGAGGTACAACAGACGCAGCTTGTCCTCAGGCTCGCCGCCCTTCCTCACCTCGTCGCGATACCAGCGCTCGAACGACGCCCCCGAGTAAATGCCTTCGGGAATCGCCTGATCGTAGAAGCCGTAGATCAGTTCGTCGTCGACCAACACGTCCTGGCGGCGCGACTTGTGTTCCAGTTGCTCGATATCGGCGAGCAGCTTACGGTTGTGCGCGAAGAACGCGAGCTTCGTGTCGAACTCGCCTTCGACGAGCGCGCCGCGAATAAAGAGTTCGCGCGCACGCGACGGGTCCTGCTTGCCGAACGCCACGCGCCGGCGCTGATAGACCGGCAGGCCATACAGCACCCCGCGCTCGAACGCGCTCACCTGCGCAGCGCGTTTTTCCCAATGCGGCTCGGAGAGCGACTTCTTCAGCAAATGCGCGCCGACCTTCTCCAGCCACTCGGGTTCGATCTTCGCGATGCAGCGCGCGTAGAGGCGGCTCGTTTCGACAAGCTCCGCGGCCACCACCCAGCGCCCCGCCTTCTTCACGAGCGCCGAGCCCGGCCACAAGTGGAACTTGATGCCGCGCGCGCCGAGATAATGCGGCTCGTCGTCGGCCTTCAGACCGATATTGCCGAGCAGGCCCGTAAGCAGCGCGTGATGGATCTGCTCGTAGGTCGCATCGGATTCGTTGATGCGCCAGCCGTGCTCGCGCACCACCGTCAGCAATTGAGAATGCACGTCGCGCCATTCGCGCAAACGCAAGTGCGACAGGAAATTCGCGCGGCACGCATCGAGCAGCTGCCGGTTGGACTTCTTGTGCGCGACGGCGTCTTCGAACCATGCCCAGATCTTGAGCCACTGGAGAAACTCGGAGCGCTCGTCGGCAAACCGGCGATGCGCCTGGTCCGCCTGCTCCTGCGCCTCGATAGGCCGGTCGCGCGGATCCTGCACCGACAGCGCACTCGCGATGATGAGCACTTCGCGCAGTGCCTGCTCGTCACGTGCGCCGAGAATCATGCGTCCCACGCGCGGATCGAGCGGCAGGCGCGCGAGTTCGCGGCCGAGCGGCGTGAGCGCGTTGTCGTCGTCCACGGCGCCGAGTTCGTTGAGCAGTTGATAGCCGTCGGCGATCGCGCGGCCCGGCGGCGGCTCGATAAACGGGAACGTCTCGATCGCCGTGAGATGCAGCGACTTCATGCGCAGAATCACGGCGGCGAGCGACGAGCGCAGGATTTCCGGATCGGAGAAGCGCGGCCGCGCGATGAAATCTGATTCCTCGTAAAGCCGGATGCAGATGCCGTCCGCGACACGCCCGCAACGGCCCGCGCGCTGGTTCGCCGCCGCCTGCGCAATCGACTCGATCTGCAGCTGCTCGACCTTGTTGCGATACGAATAGCGCTTCACGCGCGCGAGGCCCGTGTCGACCACATAGCGGATGCCCGGCACTGTGAGCGACGTTTCGGCCACGTTGGTCGCGAGCACGATGCGGCGCGCGTTCGACGGCTTGAATACGCGCTCCTGCTCCTGCGCGGACAGCCGCGCGAACAGCGGCAGGATTTCCGTGTGCGGCGGATGATGCTTGCGCAGCGCTTCCGCGGCGTCGCGAATCTCGCGCTCGCCGGGCAGGAACACGAGCACGTCGCCAGAACCTTCGCGGCAGAGTTCGTCGACGGCATCGACGATGGCTTCCATCAAGTCGCGATCCGTGTCGCGTTGCGACTTTGCGCTTTTTTCGCGGCCCGTCGTGCCCTGCGCGTTCTTCACCGCCGGGCTGTCTTCCTGCACCGGCCGGTAGCGCACCTCGACGGGATACAACCGCCCGCTCACCTCGATCACCGGCGCGGGCTTTTCCTCGCTGCCGAAGTGGCGCGCGAAGCGATCGGCGTCGATGGTCGCCGAGGTCACGATCAGCTTGAGGTCGGGCCGGCGCGGCAAGATCTCCTTGAGATAGCCGAGCAGGAAGTCGATGTTCAGGCTGCGCTCGTGCGCCTCGTCGATGATGATCGTGTCGTAGGCCTTGAGCAGCGGATCGGTTTGCGTCTCCGCGAGCAAAATGCCGTCGGTCATGAGCTTGACCGAAGCGCCCGGCGAGAGATTGTCGGTGAAGCGCACCTTGTAGCCGACCACTTCGCCGAACGGCGTATTGAGTTCGTCGGCGATGCGCCGCGCCGTCGCCGAAGCCGCGATCCGGCGCGGCTGCGTATGGCCGATCAAACCCGTGCCGCCCGCGCCGAGGCCGCGGCCCAGTGCGAGCGCGATTTTCGGCAACTGCGTGGTCTTGCCTGAGCCCGTTTCGCCGCTCACGATCACGACCTGATTCTGTGCGATCGCACGCGCGATTTCTTCGCGGCGGCCGGAGACCGGCAGGGCTTCGGGGAACGTGATGGGCGGAACCTTGTTCGGCTCGACGTTCGTGCGCGGCGGCCGTGGCGGGCGCTCCTGGCGCTCAGCGCGTGGCGGGCGTTCGCGTTCGCCTTCGCTGCCGGGGCGCGGCGCGTGTTCTGACTTCGGCTTCGCGGGTCGCTGCGGGTTCTGCGGGTTCTGCGGCTTCGGCTGGTTCTGCGGGTTCGCCTGCTTCGGAGGTTGCTGCGCGCGCGGCGGGTGATTGCGCGGCGCCTCGGCGCGCGCGTCGCGCGATTCGCTCGAACGATCTCGTGGCTCGTTACGCTGCGCCGGGCGGCGATCGTCGCGCGCCTCGCGTGGCTTGCCCGGTTGCGCGGCGTTGCGCTGCGTGCGCGGTTCGTCTCGCGATGGCGATTGTGACTGCGACTGCGGCGCGGCCTTCGTTTCGCTTACCTGCTCGGCACGCTGCTCGGCACGCTGCTCGGGGCGCTGTTCTGCGCGCGGCGGCGTCGGCTGTTGCGTCTGCGGTTCTGTCTGCGCCGCACGCTTGTCCTGCACGCGCGCGCCGCCCAGCACGCCGCCGCCCATGAGCGCGGCAAGCTTGTCCGTCGACGCGAGCTTTTGCCCGTCGCCATACTTCTGCGACGCGCTTTTCGCCTTCGCGCCGTCTTGCGCCGTTTCCTTCCCGGCCGGGGTGTTGCTGCCCTGCGCCGAGGCAGGTCTTTTGGGTACATTCGACATGGGGGCGCATTATAATCCCGGGCATGAATTCCCAAACCGACCTCGTCCCCGCCACCGCCAGCGCGCCGGCCTCCGCCGCCGCTGCGGATTCCGACTCGCAGATCATGGCGCAGCACGCGCAGTTCGTCGACTGGATGCGATCGGTCGCGCCCTACATCCACGCGTTCCAGGGCAAGACTTTCGTCGTCGGTTTCGGCGGCGAGGTCGTGCACCAGAACCTGCTCAACGCGCTCGTCGCCGACATCGCGCTCCTGCAGGCCATGGGCATCCAGATCGTGCTCGTGCACGGTTCGCGCCCGCAGGTCGAGGAGCAGATGAGCCTGCACGGCGTCGAGTCCGAGTTCTCGCACGGCATGCGCATCACCAATGCCCGCGCGCTCGAATCGGCGAAGGAAGCGGCCGGTGAAGTGCGTCTCGACATCGAGGCCGCGATCAGCCAGGGTCTGCCGAACACGCCGATGGCGCACGCGCACATCAGCGTGGTGTCGGGCAACTTCGTGACGGCACGGCCGGTCGGCATTCTCGACGGCGTGGACTTCCAGCACACGGGCGTCGTGCGCAAGATCGACGCCGATTCGATCCGCCACTCGCTCGCGAGCCGCAAGCTCGTGCTGCTCTCCCCGCTCGGTTTTTCGCCCACGGGCGAGGCGTTCAATCTGTCGATGGAAGACGTCGCCTCAGCCGCGGCCATCGCGCTGCGCGCCGACAAGATCATTTTCCTCACGGAAACGCAGGGCCTGATCGACGAGGAAGGCGAGCTGATCCGCGAAATGTCGCTCGACGACGCCTACAAACTGCAGGAAGGCGGCACCGTGCTCGGCGACGAGGGCTTCTACCTGAAGCACTCCATTCGCGCCTGCCGCGGCGGCGTGGGCCGCGCGCACATCATCCCCTACGCGCTCGACGGCAGCGTGCTGCTCGAACTGTTCCTGCACGACGGCGTGGGCACCATGATCTCGTACGAGAATCTGGAAAGCCTGCGCGAAGCCACGCCTGATGACGTCGGCGGCATTCTCACGCTGATCGAGCCGCTCGAAACCGACGGCACGCTCGTGCGGCGCGGGCGTCACCAGATCGAGCGCGACATCGACCACTTCTCGGTGATCGAGCACGACGGCGTGCTCTTTGGCTGCGCGGCGCTTTACGCGTATTCGCAGGAGCGTATCGGCGAAATGGCGTGCCTTACGGTCTCGCCCGAAGCACAGGGCTCCGGCGACGGCGAACGCCTCTTGCGCCGCATCGAGCAGCGTGCACGGGCACGCGGCCTCACGCGCATTTTTGTGCTCACCACGCGCACCGAACACTGGTTCCTGAAGCGCGGCTTCGTCAAGGCAACGGTCGACGACCTGCCCGAAGACCGCCGCCGCCTCTATAACTGGCAGCGCAAATCGCTCGTGCTGATGAAACAGCTCTGAGCGCGCCGCCACCCACACATACGACTACAGGAGAAGCACAGCATGGCCCGTATGATCCAATGCGCGAAGCTCGGCAAGGAAGCCGAAGGTCTCGACTTTCCGCCGCTGCCGGGCGAGCTCGGCAAGCGCATCTACGAAAGCGTCTCGAAAGAGGCATGGCAGCAGTGGCTCAAGCAGCAGACCATGCTCATCAACGAAAACCGCCTGAACATGGCCGATCCGCGCGCGCGCCAGTACCTGATGAAGCAGACCGAGAAGTTCTTCTTCGGCGAAGGCGCCGACCAGGCTTCCGGCTACGTGCCACCGACCGAAGGCTAAGGCCTCGCGATGCGCACCGGGATCTGTCCCTGAGCTTCACAGACGCAGCTGATTACCCCGCAAAAACCGCGCCCCCGGCGCGGTTTTTTTATGCGCTTCATGCGCGTTCCAGGACGCAGAAACGGTTCCACCGAAACGGCGCAATCCCCCGCCACGTGGGGCTTCCAGCCCGCGCCCCGAATCCCCGCAGATGCCGGGGTTTGCGCGATCTTCCGTTATCGTGCTAACATGTGGCCTCGTTCAACAGGCATTAGCCATCAATTGCATTCGGTAGGCGGCCAAAGCGGCACCCCAAAACGCCATCATTCCGAATGCGCATATGACAAAAGGAACGCTCCGCCACGCGGGCTTCTTTTTCGTTTCAGCGGCGCTTCACTTTGGCACCTCGTGCCGGTCCAGCGTCCTCATGCGCCCTGCCCCCCATCCACGGCCACGCAGGCGCAACGTTAAACACAATTTGTCCGAGTGTCGTTTCGCGACACTTCAGCATTGCTTTCGTGCGCCGCTCGCCTTGTGCGATGCACCATCGGCCCGCCCTCGTCTCTGACGCAAAGTGACGTGCCGAGCGCGAAATGTCGCCGCTATCGCGAAACGGTACTCTCCGGCAACCGTGGCGGGCCCTCGTGGGTTCGTCGCAGTCATTGGAGATGCAGACCTTGACCGCTTCCACTTCCGGCGCGTCGGCCCAGACCGACCTTACCCTCGACGACATCACGATCGTCGACAAAAGCCTCCTCAAACGCGCCGTCGGCGCCATGGCGCTCGGCAACGCCATGGAATGGTTCGACTTCGGCGTGTACAGCTACATCGCCGTCACGCTCGGCCAGGTGTTCTTCCCGTCGAGCAGCCCGTCGGCGCAGCTCATCGCCACGTTCGGCACGTTCGCGGCCGCGTTCCTCGTGCGCCCGATCGGCGGCATGGTGTTCGGGCCGCTCGGCGACCGTATCGGACGCCAGCGCGTGCTCGCGATGACGATGATCATGATGGCCTGCGGCACCTTCGCCATCGGCCTGATTCCCTCGTACAAGTCGATCGGTATTGCCGCGCCCGCGCTGCTGCTCGTGGCGCGGCTGGTTCAGGGCTTCTCGACTGGCGGCGAATATGGCGGCGCGGCCACCTTCATCGCCGAATTCGCCACTGACAAGCGCCGCGGCTTCATGGGCAGCTTCCTCGAATTCGGCACGCTGATCGGCTATGTGTTCGGCGCGGGCACGGTTGCTGTCCTCACCGCCGTGCTCTCGCACCAGCAACTGCTCGACTGGGGCTGGCGCGTGCCGTTCATGATCGCGGGTCCGCTCGGCCTCGTGGGTCTCTATATCCGCATGAAGCTCGAGGAAACGCCCGCGTTCAAGCGCGAAGCGGAACTGCGCGAAGCCGAAGAGCACACGCGCCCGAAGCTCACGCTGCATTCGCTCCTCACGCAGCATCTGCGCCCCTTCCTGCTGTGCGTGGGTCTCGTGCTGATCTTCAACGTGACCGACTACATGGCGCTGTCGTATCTGCCGAGCTATCTCTCGGCGACGCTGCACTTCAACGAGACGCACGGCCTCTTCCTCGTGCTGATCGTGATGGTGCTGATGATGCCGATGACGCTCGCGTTCGGCCGCCTCTCGGACGCCGTGGGCCGCAAGCCCGTGATGCTCGCCGGCTGCGTGGGCCTGATCCTGCTGTCCATCCCGTCGCTCACGCTGATCCAGACGGGCGCGCTCGTGCCGGTGTTTTTCGGTCTCCTGATTCTCGGCGCGCTGCTCTCGTGCTTCACGGGCGTGATGCCCTCCGCGCTGCCGGCGCTGTTCCCGACCGCGATCCGCTATGGCGCGCTCGCCATCGGCTTCAACGTGTCGGTGTCGCTGTTCGGCGGTACCACGCCGCTCGTGGCGGCATGGCTCGTCGAGCACACGCAGAACCTCATGATGCCCGCGTACTACCTGATGGGCGCAGCCGTGATCGGCATCATTTCGGTGCTGACGCTGCATGAAACGGCGCGCCGCCCGCTGCCGGGCTCGGCGCCGAGCGTGAGCACCAAGGCGGAAGCGCACGCGGTGCTGCGCGGTGTGCGCCTCGCGCGCGAACTCGACGAGGAATACGCCGTCGCCAACGCCGTACGCGCCTGATACCGCACCACTGAAACGCAAAAAGGCCAGCTTCGTGCTGGCCTTTTTTCTTGCGCGCTCGCTTGGGACTATTCGACGAGATTGACGTGCTCGACGTCCAATGCGCCGTCGCTGGCGATCGTCAGCATTGCCGCCGAGATCGGCAACTTGAAGCGGCGCGGCCCCGCGCTGCCGGGGTTCACGTACAGCACGCCGTCACGCGTTTCGAGCGCGGGCTTGTGCGAATGCCCGCTCACGACCACTGCAATGCCTTCGCCAGCAGGATCGCCCTGCAGGTCGGGTAGTTCGTGGACCACCGCAAGCCGGACGCCAGCGAGCGCGACGGTCGTTTGCACCGGCAACGCATCGGCCCATGCGCCACGATCGTTGTTGCCGCGCACGGCGGTGAGCGGCGCGATGGCCGCGAGCGTGTCGAGCACCTGCTGATCGCAGATGTCGCCTGCATGCACGATGGCGTCCGCGCCCTCGACGAAGGCGAGCAGCTCCGGGCGCAGCAGATTGTGCGTGTCGGACACCAGTGCAACACGTAGAGGACGTGGCGGATATTTCGCGGGCATGACATTGCGTTTCGATTGAATACTGCCGATTATCGCCGCCCTCACGCCTCGCCGTCGCCTTCCTCAGGCGCTGCGCCGACATATACCGCGAGCCACACGCTCGGCACGGTCGGATCGGTCCACGACACGCGATGACGGCAGTGCGCCGGGATGTGCACGTAGTCGCCGGGCAGCAGGCGTCGCGGCGCCTGCGCCGTGTCCTCGAATTCCAGCGTCGCCGCGCCGGCAAGAAGCGCCACCCACTCCTCGCGCGCGTCGTCGTACCAGAAGCCCGGCGGGCTCGCCTGGCCCGTGGAGATGATGCGCTCGATCAGCACGCCGTCGCGCGAAACGAGCGTATCGAAGCGCTCTTCCTCGGCGTTGCAATCGATGCCCGTGAAGAGATTCCCAAATGCAACCGTGTGCGGTTCGTTCATGCAAAAGCGCTCACTTGAGAGGTTTCAGGCCGTCGAGCAAGGTCGGCACCAGCTCGCTCACGGTCGGGTGGATGTGCATCGCGTATTGCAGCGTCGTATAGGGCGCATCGGCCGTCATCGTGTCGATGAACGTGTGGATCGCCTCGTCGCCCTCGATACCGAAGATGGCCGCGCCGAGAATCCGTTGCGTCTGCGGGTCCACCAGCGCCTTCATGAAACCATCCGTCTCGCCGCGTTCGCGCGCGCGGCCCACGCGCGACATCGGCATGGTGGCGATGAGCGCGGGTTTGCCGCGCTCGCGCACTTCGCGCTCGCTCATGCCGACGCGCGCGAGCGGCGGATCGACGAACACCGCGTAGGCGGGAATGCGTGTGTCGGCGGTGCGCGATTTCCCGTCCAGCAGATTCGCCGCGACGATCTGAAAGTCGTCGTATGAGGTGTGCGTGAACGCGCCGCGGCCATTCACGTCGCCGAGCGCCCAGATGCCCTGCACGCGCGTGCGCAATTGCCCGTCCACGGCGATGAGCCCGTGCGCGTCGCGCTCGATGCCTGCAGCCTCCAGCCCCAGATCGTCGGTGTTTGGCAGGCGGCCGGTCGCGAAGAGCAGATGCGAAACGTCGAGCGGCCCGCTGTCGAGCGCGATGCGCACGCCCGTCTGGCCATCCAGCGGCGCGACGCTGCGCGGCTCTGCCCCGAAGCGAAATTCCACGCCTTCGCGTGCGAGCACGTCCTGTACCGCGCGCGAATAATCCTCGTCCTCGCGCGCGAGCACGCGTTGCCCGCGCACGAGCACCGTCACGCAGCTGCCGAAGCGGCGGAACATCTGCGCGAATTCGAGCGCCACGTAGCTGCCGCCGCAGATCGCCAGATGCTCGGGTAGTTGCTCCAGCGCGAGCAGCGTCGAGTTAGTCTCGTAGCGGATTGTTTCGACGCCGGGAATGGCAGGAATCAGCGCACGCGTGCCCGTGTTGATGAAGATCTCGGGCGCTTCGAGATCGACCTGCGCACCGTCGTGCGCAGCCACGCGCACCGTGTGCGCGCCCGTGAAGCGCGCGTGTCCCTTGAACACGCTGACGTTCGGCGCATGGCGCAGCCACTGCTCGACGCCATCGCGCGACGCCGCGATGATGCGCTCCTTGCGCGCCTTCACGAACGCGAGATCGACGCGAACGTCGCCCGGTTGCGTACCCTTGCCGATTTGCACGCCGAAATCCGCCGCATGGCGCGCCACGTGCGCGGCACGTGCGCAGGCGACATACGCCTTGGTCGGCGTGCAGCCCACGTTCACACAGGTCCCGCCGAATGACGCGCGCTCGATCACCGCGGTCTTGCGGCCGCTCTTGCCAAGCCGCACCGCGAGAGGCGGGCCGCTCTGCCCCGTGCCGATCACGATCGCATCGAAACGTTGTGCCATGCCGCTCTCCTTTGCCGTTGACGCGGGTTGAGCCACGGGTTGAGCCGATTCGCCGGGCGGGTCGCCGCGAGTCGCGAAAGGCGGCCGATCGCGCCATCTTACGCGCGACGAATGGCCATCGCCCGCAGCGTGAATCTGCGAATCGGGTACGCATCGGCGCGCATTGCGAAAAGGAACGAACGCGCAAAAAAAGAGCCGCCTCGCACGTCGAGGCGGCTCACAGGGTGACGTCACAACAGCAAACGGGCGAAGCCGCTGCGCGTCAGGGGGATCGTCGAACACCGGACGCGCTTGCGTCCGGCGCTCGGTGAATCTGTGACTGGAAATTCAGTCGTTAAAGTGTGGGAAATTCAGTGCGCGCGTTGTCAGTACACGATCAGTGCACGCAATCGGTGGCCGCACATTCTCCATGGCCCGCGTTCCAGAGTTCGCGCGAGCGCAGGAATGCGGCGCGCGCGCCGCGCGTCGCCATCATCAGGCCGACTTGCCCCATGTTGAAGTCGTGCGACACCATCAGCTGCATCAGGTCCACCATCGGCAGGACCAATGCTGGCTGATATAACTGTCGTTCGATAAAGGATTTCATGACCGCTCCCGCTGCATGCCCCACGTCCTCCTGACGCAAGGTCATTCAATGGTTGTCATTCTAGGAATGCAGCGTGCTCGGATAAATGGGCTGCCCGCGAAGTCACTTGTCGAAAATCGCCAACAATCGAAACGGGTGCGGCGGCAGGGGGGCGGCGGCGCGCCCGCCGTGCACGGCCGGGCATCGCGCGCAGCCGCGCCAGACGGGGCTCTGCGCAAATCGCAGTCGCGCGGACGCTTTAGTCGAGGGGCGTGGCAACGAATTCCGGGAGCGTCTCGGCGCGCGCGGAAAGCGCCGCAATAGCCGGATATCGGGCGGGATCGGCGCAGCCGGGCAGCATGTACTGGTTAAAACGCCATGCAACGGCCGCAGTGATGTCGGCCTGCGTGATGCGGCCCGCGCACAGCCAGCCGTCGCGGCCAGCGACAAGCTGGTCGAGCACAACCCAGGCCGCATGCATCTGGGCGTTCACGCGGTCGAACCACGGCTCGTGCTGGCGCTCGGCTGGGCGCAACTGGCGCTCATAGACCTGCTGCACCGTCTTTTCCATGGCCGCGAGCGCGAAACCGTTCACGCGCAGCGCGAAGGTCCGCTCCTGCGTCTCTTCCGGCATCAGCCGCCGCGCGGCGGGCACTTTGCGGTCCAGGTAGTCGAGGATCAGCGTCGAGTCGATCAGCTGGGTGCCGTCGTCGTCGATGAAGGTGGGCGCCTTCACGACGGGATTGATCTGAGCAAATTCGTCGTACTGCCGAAAAACCGAAATGCTGCGGTGCTCGAACTCGAGCCCGAGCACATGGAGCGAAATCGCGACGCGACGCACATAGGGGGAGTCCATCATGCCGATCAACTGCATGGGTTCACCTCGTACAGGAAAAAGGGGATCGGGCGTCGATCTTGCAGGAAGCCCCGCCGCATTTCAAGCCGTGTTGCGCGCCCCCGGATCGGCGCCATGGCGCATTGCATTTTCACGTTTCCCGTGGGCGGAAAAAACGGTGTCGCATGCTGTTTTGCCGCGGCCCGTTGTGCAAAAACACACCGTGTCGATGTGCCACGTCCTGTCCGCCGCGCAACAGGACTACATTTGTTAGCAGACGTCGAATCTGACGCGTCGCGGCATTGTTGCGACGCAGCGCCCAGCCCCGCGTACGTGCGCTTTTTTAGCGTTCCGCGCTGCTCAAGGCGCAGCGGCGCGCAAGGGGCAAGCGAAGGATGCCGAAGCATTACGCAGACCGCATGAAAGCGCGTTTTTGCGCGCCACATGTGCTGCAGTGCATCGCCGGGAAACTCCTGGATTCGGACGCCGAACGGCTGAGATAGTCTCAATGCACAAGGAGACGAAATCATGAGACAAGCATTCAATGTTGGTGTTGTCATCGTCCTCGCACTCCTCCTCGCGAATCGTGCCATGACACGTGTGCAGGCTCACGAGGCTGGCTCGCTTACCTGTGCCCAGGGCTCTGCACTCGTCAAAGCCGAAGCGCTCGTACGCGGATTCGGCGAACGCGGCGCGAGCGCCCAGAGCGAAAACTTCCTCTCTTCCTGTCTCGTTTCGGGCCAGGGCCAAGTCGGCGACCTGATCGCCCACGACTGAGCGCCCTGCGCGCCGCGACCGCCCAGGCGCGTTTCGCGGCGTGGGCGCCGTTCAACGGCGCGGCGCGTGGTGCTGCGCTCGCTCGCGGACGCAGCGTCCGATGAGCGCTCATCATCAGCCCGCGCGACGCCGTACATCACCCGGCTGAACCGGGCTACGCGCCCGGCACCGCTCACTTTCGCGGGGCGGCCGCCCCGATTGCCGCCCGACGTAAGCGCCTGGCTGCGCGACCCACCCAGCCTTGGCCCCGGGCGCTGGCACCCGTAAATTCACGCGCCGCCTGCTGGAAACCGGCTCGCGCCTGATTGCCGCCGAGCCCGTGGCCGCGACGCGCGTGAAGTTCGCCGTCGCGCTACCCCAACTCGACACCCGCTCCGAGACCCCTTAGTCGCTCTCGCCGACGCAGCACATCGCTTTGGGTTGCCAATTCCCCGGGTTGGCGGCGAGAATGCTCGCGGACCACGGAGAATCTATGAAAGGTTGCATCCTGTTGTTTGGAGTCAGCATGCTGGCGGCGTGCACATCGGTAACCGCCGTCAATTCGAGACAGGATGGTCATCTCACCGTCACGAGCCGCGCGCGCTGGGATCTGGTTTCGTGGAACCACGTGCGCGCAGCCGGGCTCAGCGAAGCCGAAGACTACTGCGAAAAACAGAAGAAGCAGCTGCACACGGTCGAGATCCACAGCGAGGGCCTGCGCGGTGTAACGTCCCAGACAGTAGAGGTAATCTTCGACTGCATCTGATGGGTTCCGCACGGTTTCTTCGCTCATCCGCGCCGAACGGGCGTTGCGCGCCGTTACCCCCGCTGCTACAGCCCACATTCCTTGCAAAAGCGCAATAGTTTGTTGTCGTTCACCCTGATACCCAAATCGCATGACCGCGCTAAACTGACGATACATTTTGTTACGTTTAGGACCGAGTCATGTTGACCGCATTCTTTATCGCCTGCCCCTTCGGCATCGCGGCATTGTTCGGGTTCGCAAGGCTGATCAATCCGCTGACCGGGAAGATCGGTAATCGTTGAGTGCGCAAGCGCCTTCTTGCGGCACAGCGCTCCACTGATCCTCGCGCCGCCATTCTGCGCGGCTGCTCCAGGTTTCCCCCGCCCTCTCCCGTTTTTTCCTTCGCCGTAGCCAGATCCCTTCGTGCGCCCGCACGGATTTAGCCATGCAAATGAAAAACCCGCGAAGCCTGACGCTATCGCGGGTTTTCGGAATCCAGCGGAAGTTGCTGGAACAAGCACTGGAACAACATCTGGTGCCGGGGACCGGACTCGAACCGGCAAGCCGTTAGGCGGCGGATTTTCGTCACACCACGTCTTTCGACGCCACGCGCCCCTGTATGGACGCGCGTTCGTGCGCTGGACTATGCCTTCGCCGTCGCCAGGCGCCGCGTGTGTCACGCCGCGCTCAGCCTTAGGCGCCCCCCGTCTAGTCTCTACACCTTCCTGAGCGCCGCTTTGCGCGGCAACCGGCTTGGCTCGGCGTTGCCTCGGCGCCTCGCGCGCAACGCGCTTCAAGGCCCAGGGGGTTCGCCGAATTTGAGGGGTTCTGCACCGGCCGTTTCCGGTCGGGCACTCAATCGTTTCTTAAGTCCGCTATGTTTACCAATTTCATCACCCCGGCAGGGCGGACGCGATTCTACCATTGCCCGGCGCGCGTCCCAAAGGCGTGACGGGGGACCGCATCCGTCATCTGCCGGTCATACGCATTTTTCATAATCGGCCCCATCGAAAACGTTTACATACGACGCCGGGGCCGATCGCATGACGCCAACCATCAAGGATGTCGCCGCACACGCCGGATTCTCGATCGCCACGGTGTCACGCGCGATCAACGCGCCTCACACCGTCAACCCCATCACGCTCGCGCGGGTGCGCGAAGCGATCGATGCGCTGAAGTTCCGCCCCAACCCGCTCGGCCGCCAGTTGCGCGGCGAGCGCACGCGTCTCATCGGCGTGGTGCTGCCCACGCTCGCCAATCCGGTGTTCGCGGAGTGCCTGCAGGGCATCGACGAACTTGCCGCGGCGCAGGGTTTCCGCCTCATGCTGATGACCACGCAGTACGACGCCGACCGCGAGCGCCATGCGATCGAGACGTTGCGCGCGCAACGTGTCGAGGGCCTGATCCTGACCGTTGCCGACGCCGACACGCACCCCCTGCTCGACGAACTCGACGCTGACGGACCGCTCTACGTGCTGATGCACAACGACACGAAGCGCCGCCCGTCGGTGTCGGTGGACAACCACCAGGCCGCCTGCGACGGCGTACGCACGCTCATCGCGCATGGCCATCGCCGCATCCTCATGCTGGCCGGCACGCTCGCCGCCTCCGATCGCGCGCGCCAGCGCCATGCCGGCTACGCCCTTGCGATGCAGCAGGCCGGCCTCACGCCCGCACCGGCCCTCGAAGTCGATTTCAACGCGCAAGAACTCGCGCCTTCGGTGCTCGCCCATCTGACGAGCGGGCCCGCGCGCCCCACGGCCCTCTTCTGCAGTAACGACCTGCTGGCCATGGTCGTGATGCGCGGACTGCGCCGCGCCCGCCTGCGCGTGCCGCAGGACATGTCGATTCTCGGCTTCGACGGCCTCGCGATGAGCGAACTGCTCGCGCCGCCGCTCGCGAGCATCGGCACGCCGAACCGCGAAATCGGCTGCGAAGCGTGGCAATGCCTGATGGCGCGCATCGGCGGCCAGTACGCGGGGCCGCTCGCCAATACGCTGCCGCACACCTTGCGCGCAGGCGGCACCATCGCGGCGATCGCGCACGCTCCGCTCGGCGCACGTGGAAGCGCGATCGATCGCGACCTCGAACTCGGCGGCGCGCTTTCGTGAGTTCGCGGCAAGCCTGAAGAACGAACCGAACAAGCTAAACAATCCGGACCGCGCACGCACGCGGCCCTCATCCACCAGAACGCTCTCGCAACCGACCTGGAGACCTGCCGTGACCAGCCGACTCGCCTTTGCCGGCCCGCTTTCGCTTGTGCCCGTGCGCGCCGCCCTGCGCGCGCTAGCCGCGCCCGTACGGCGCTTGACCCGCCTAACGCGCCTGCGCCGCGCGCTCCCGCTCGCTGCGAGCGCCGCCGCCCTCGCAGCCGGTCTTGCCGCGCCGCTTGCAGCACAGGCCGATCAGACCGCAATCTGCTACAACTGCCCGCCCGAATGGGCCGACTGGGCAAGCCAGATCCAGGCGATCCAGAAAGAGACCGGCATTCGCGTGCCGTTCGACAACAAGAACTCCGGCCAATCCATCGCACAACTGATGGCCGAGCAGAAGAGCCCGGTGGCGGACGTCGTCTACCTCGGCGTGTCTTCGGCATTTCAGGCGAAGGACAAGGGCGTGATCACGCCGTACAAGCCCGCGCACTGGAACGACATTCCCGCCGACCTCAAGGACCCGCAAGGCTACTGGTTCGCCATCCACTCGGGCACGCTCGGCTTCTTCGTCAACAAGGACGCGCTCGAAGGCAAGCCGGTGCCGCGTTCGTGGGCCGATCTCCTCAAGCCCGAGTACAAGGGCATGGTCGGCTACCTCGATCCGTCGAGCGCCTTCGTCGGCTATGCGGGCGCGGTGGCCGTGAATCTCGCGTTGGGCGGCACGCTCGACAACTTCCAGCCCGCGTTCGAATGGTTCAGCAAGCTCAAGGCCAACCAGCCGATCGTGCCGAAGCAGACCGCTTACGCGCGCGTGCTGTCGGGTGAGATTCCTATCCTGCTCGACTACGACTTCGACGCCTACCGCGCCAAGTACAAGGACCACGCGAACGTCGAGTTCGTGATCCCGAAGGAAGGCACGATTTCGGTGCCCTACGTGATGAGCCTCGTGAAGAACGGCCCGCACGAAGCGAACGGCAAGAAGGTGCTCGACTTCGTGCTCTCAGACGAAGGACAGAAGCTCTGGGCCAATGCTTACCTGCGCCCGGTGCGCGCAAGTGCGCTCTCGCCGGAAGCGGCATCGAAGTTCCTGCCCGCGAGCGACTACGCACGCGCAAAACCGGTGGACTTCGCGAAGATGGCGGCGCAGCAGCAGGCGTTCGGCGAGCACTATCTGCAGATCATGCACTGATACCCCAGCCGATCACTTCCATGCATGACCTCACTTTTCCGCTGCGATGGCGTGTGGCGCTAATCGCGCCCGCGCTGGCGGTGTTCCTCGCATTCTGGCTGCTGCCGATGATCGCGCTCGTACAGGTGAGCGCCGACGGGCACTTCGTCGAGACTTATCGCGCACTCCTGACGAATGGCCGTTACATGAGGAGCCTTGGCGCGACCATCGCGCTCTCGGCCGCCGTGACCGCGGCGACGCTCGTGATCTCCACGATCTGCGGCCTTCTGCTCGCGCGGCGCACGTTCGCCGGGCGCCGCGCGCTCGTCGCGTTGCTCACGTTTCCGCTGGCGTTTCCGGGCGTGGTGGTGGGCTTCATGGTGATTATGCTCGCCGGCCGTCAGGGGCTCATCGGCGCGCTTTCGCTGCGGCTCACCGGCGAGCGCTGGGTGTTCGCGTACTCGATGGCGGGACTCTTCGCGGGCTATCTGTACTTTTCGATCCCGCGCGTGATCGTGACCGTGATGGCCTGCGCAAGCCAGCTCGACGGCTCGCTCGAAGAGGCCGCGCGATCGCTTGGCGCGTCGTCGTGGCGCGTGCTCTGCGACGTGATCCTGCCCGCGCTCGCGCCCGGTCTCGTCGCCGCAGGCGCGATCTGCTTCGCGACCGCGATGGGCGCGTTCGGCACGGCCTTCACGCTCGCCACCGACATCGACGTCCTGCCGATGACGATCTATACCGAGTTCACGCTCAACGCGAACATGGTGACGGCCGCCGGCCTCTCGATCGTGCTCGGTCTCGTTACGTGGGCGGTGCTCACGCTCGCGCGCAGCGTGACGGGCGCGGCCGTCGCGGCCACGGCATGAGCACGCTGTGGTTTTCGAGGACTCCAGAATGAATTCGGTCGTCAATCCCGACGCAACGGCTGCGCAAGACATGCACGACGCGCCCGGCCAGCCGCCAGCCGCGCGGCGGCGCTTCGCCTGGCCCTCGGCGCGCGCATGGATTGCGTGCGCGCAATGGCTCGTCACGCTCGCCACCTGCGCATTTCTCATCGTGCCCGTGGTGATGTCGATCCTCGCGGGGCTTACCGTCAACTATTTTCGCGGCGTGGCGAGCGGCCTCACGCTGCGCTGGCTCGACCAAGTCTGGACGCAGTATCACTCGAGCGTCTTCCTCTCGCTCGAAGTGGCGGCCGCGACGCTCGTCATCACGCTCGCGACCGGCGTGCCCGCGGGTTACGCGCTCGCGCGCAGCCGCACGCGCCTTTCGCGTTTGATCGAGGAATTGCTCGTGCTGCCCGTGGCCCTGCCCGGCCTCGCTTCGGCGCTCGCCCTGCTCGTGGTGTATGGCGGCTTCAGCGCCTTTCGCATGAGCGCGGCGTTCATCGTGGTCGGGCACGTGGTGTTCACGCTGCCGTTCATGGTGCGGCCCGTCGCTGCCGTGTGTGCGTCGGCGGACCTGCGCACGCTCGAAGAAGGCGCGGCGAGTCTCGGCGCGAGCTTCTGGCAGCGCTTCACGACCATCGTGCTGCCCAACGCGCGGCCCGGCATCGTGGCGGGCGCGCTCGCGGTGCTCACGCTTTCGATCGGCGAATTCAACCTCACGTGGATGCTGCACACGCCCGATACCAAAACGCTGCCAGTCGGCCTCGCGGACACCTACGCGTCGCTGCGCATCGAAGTGGGCAGCGCGTACACGATCCTATTCTTCGTCATGACGATGCCGCTGCTCGTGGCGATGCAATGGCTCGGCGTGGACGTGCCCGGCTCCTCAGGCAAGCCAACTGGCAAACAGCGCCTCGCAGGCCAGCAAAAGAACAACCAGGATTCCGAATGAAACTCGAACCGATCCCGATTACGCTCACGCGCTGCGCGAAGACGTTTCGCGGCACACGCGTGCTCGAACCGCTCGACCTCGCGATCGGCGCCGGCGAAACGCTCGTGCTGCTCGGCCCTTCGGGCTGCGGCAAGACCACGACGCTGCGCATGATCGCGGGTCTGGAAACGCCCGACGCCGGCGGCCGTGTGGCCTTTGGCGACGAGGACGTGACCGCGCTGCCCATCGAGCAGCGCAAGGTCGGGATGGTGTTCCAGAACTACGCCCTCTTTCCGAACCTCGACGTGCGCGGCAACATTGGCTATGGCCTGAAGATCCAGCGCGTTCCCGCCGCCGACGCGCGCGCACGCGTAGACGAACTGCTCGCGATGATGCGTCTCGAAGCGCACGCGGCCAAGCCCATCAACCAGCTTTCGGGCGGCCAGCGCCAGCGCGTGGCGCTCGCACGCGCGCTCGCACCGCGCCCGCGCGTCTTGCTACTCGACGAGCCGCTCACCGCGCTCGACGCGCGCCTGCGCGACACCCTGCGTAGCGAGATGAACACGCTGTTGCGCGAGCTGGGCGTGACGACGGTGTACGTCACGCACGATCAGGCCGAGGCGATGGAACTGGGCGACCGCATCGTCGTAATGAGCGCGGGCCGCATCGAGCAGATCGGCACGCCGCGCGAGATCTATTTCCAGCCTGCGAGCCGTGCGGTCGCGCAGTTCGTCGGCACGCTCAACCGGATCGCCGGAGAATGGCAAGGCGGCATGCTGCACACGAGCGGCGGCGCAGTGCCGGCCAGCGCACCCCAGACCATCGGCGCCGCCGAACTGTATTTCCGTCCCGAAGACGCCACGCTCGCCGACCCCGTGGGCGCGCAGCTGCGCGGCGTGATCGAGCAGGCGACCTTTCTCGGCGAGCGCACGCGTCTCACGATCGGCGGCGCAGCGCCGGATGCTCTACTCGTCGACGTGGCGGGCCGCGTCGAGCTGGCACGCGGCACGCCGGTCGGCATTTCGATTGCCCCTGAAGCGCTTATCGCGCTCGCGTAATTCTTACTCAATGAGGACTACCATGCTGCTCGCCCAGATCAGCGACCTGCACATCAAGCCACCGGGCGCGCTCGCCTATCGCCGCGTCGATACGGCCGCGAGCCTCGCACGCACCATCGCGCGGTTGAACGCGCTCACGCCGCGCCCCGACGCGGTGCTCATGACCGGCGACCTCGTCGACCAGGGCTCGGTCGAAGAATACCGGCACCTCAAATCGCTGCTCGACACGCTCGAGATTCCGTACTGGCTCCTGATCGGCAACCACGATGCGCGCGAGCCGCTGCGCGAAGTGTTCGCCGATCGTCCCGAGCTGCGTGAAGGCGGCGAATTCATCCAGTACGCCGTGGATCTCGGAGCGCTGCGCGTGATCGCGCTCGACTCCATGCAGCCGGGGCAAAGCGCGGGTACGCTTTGCGAGAAGCGCCTCGCGTGGCTCGCAAAGCAGCTCGATGCGGCGCGCGGCAAGCCCGTGATCGTCGCGCTCCATCACCCGCCGTTCGATTGCGGCATCGGCCATATGGATGCGATCCGGCTCGACGACAGCGCCGCGCGCGCGCTCGAAGCGCTCGTGGCGCAGCATCCGAACGTCGAGCGCGTGCTGTGCGGTCACGTGCACCGGCCCATGTTCGTGCGCTTCGGCGGCACGATTGCTGCGGCCGTGCCCGCGCCTGCCCACCAGGTCACGCTCGACCTCGCGCCCGATGCGCCCTCCACCTTCACGCTGGAGCCGCCCGCCTTCGCGCTGCATCGCTACGATCCGCAGGGCGGGATCGTCACGCATCATGAATACGTGGACACATTCGACGGCCCGTATCCGTTCTACGAGCCCTCTGGCGAGCTGATTGCCTGAATGCGCGACTGGCGGCACACTCCCGCGCCGCCAGCGCGATTGCGCGCGCTCCGGTATGATCGGCACGCTCGAAGCCTGCCTTCCGTATCACCGGGCGCCGCCCGCATTCGCACATGTCCACACCTGATTCCGCAACCGCTGACGAAAGCCAGTCGCTGCCCGGCCTGTTGCTCCTGCTCGCGACCATCGCGGGCGTCACGGTCGCGAACATCTATTTCAACCAGCCGCTGCTCGACGATTTCCGCAGGAGCTTCCCGGCGGGCGCCGCGTGGATCGGGGCCGTGCCGGCCGGCACCCAGCTCGGCTACGCAGCCGGCATGCTGCTGCTTGCGCCGCTCGGCGACCGCTACGACCGCCGCCGCATCATCCTGCTGCAAACCGCCGGCCTGTGCGTCGCGCTGCTGATCGCGGCCACCGCGCCATCGCTTGCCGTGCTGGTCGGCGCGAGCCTCGCGATCGGCATCCTCTCCACCATCGCGCAACAGGCCGTGCCGTTTTCCGCGGAACTCGCGCCGCCCGAGACGCGTGGCCGCGCGGTGGGCACGGTCATGAGCGGCCTCTTGCTCGGCATCCTGCTCGCGCGTACGGCGGCCGGTTTCGTCGGACAGTACTTCGGCTGGCGCGCAGTGTTCGGAGCGTCGATCGTCGCGCTGCTCGTGCTCGCGCTCGTGATCGTGAAGAAGCTGCCGAAGAGCCAGCCGACCTCGACGCTCGGCTACGGCAAGCTGCTCGGCTCGATGTGGCATCTCGTGCTGGAATTGCCGGGACTGCGTGAAGCATCGGCGACGGGCGCTTGCCTCTTCGCAGCGTTCAGCCTCTTCTGGCCCGTGCTCACGCTGCTGCTCGCGGGCGAGCCGTTCCATCTCGGGCCGCAGGCGGCGGGCCTGTTCGGCATCGTCGGCGCGGCGGGCGCGCTGGCCGCGCCGATGGCGGGCCGCTCCGCCGACAAGCGCGGGCCGCGCGCTGTCATCACGATGTCGATCGTGCTGATGGCGCTCGCGTTCGTCATCTTCGCGTTCTCCGGCACGAGCCTCATCGGCCTCGTGATCGGCGTGATCGTGCTCGATGTGGGCGTGCAGGCCGCGCAGATCTCGAATCAGTCGCGCATCTACGCGCTGCGCCCCGAGGCGCGCAGCCGCGTGAATACGGTGTTCATGGTCTGCTACTTCATTGGCGGCGCAACCGGTTCCGCCGTCGGCGTGACGGCCTGGCACGCATTCGGCTGGATCGGCGTGTGCGCGGCGGGCATCGCGTTCACGGCGCTCGCCGGCTGGATTCACCATGCAACGCGCCCGCGCATGGGCGCGGGCGCGCAGACGTCTTCCTGAGGTATTAACGGCAAGCGCTATTTACGGAACAGCAAGTCCGTCATATCGTCGGCATGCTCTTCCTCCGTCGCGAGGATCTGCTCGAAGATGCGCCGCGTGGTGGTGTCGTCGTGGCCGAGATAGTTGATGATCGCGCGATAGCTCTCGATGGCGATGCGCTCCGCAACCAGATTCTCGCGGATCATGTCCTTCAGGTCGGACCCTTCCTTGTATTCCGAGTGCGAGCGCTCGACCAGCGTCGCCGGCGAGAAGTCGGGCTCGCCGCCTAGCTGCACGATGCGGGCCGCGAGCATGTCGGCGTGCTGCTGTTCCTCGGTCGCGTGCTGGAGAAACTCGGCCGCCACCGACTCGGACTCGATGCCCTTCGCCATGAAATGGTGCCGCTTGTAGCGCAGCACGCACACGAGTTCCGTGGCGAGGGAATCGTTGAGCAGCTTGAGCACGGTCTGGCGATTCGCGGGGTAGTCCGGCGTGACCGGCCCCTGGTCGAGATTGCGGCGCGCCTCATCGCGCACGCGCTTGAGATCGAACTCAAACGAAGCGTGTGTCTTCGACATCTAACTCTCCTTCGAACATGGCATGCATGAGTGGGATGGGCTTTGCATTGCGCGCGTCATCGGTGCATCACGCCTAGCAGCACCGTGACCACGAAGACCACGAGGAAGATGTAGAACAGAATCTTGGCGATTTCGGCCGCGCCGGCAGCGATTCCCGTAAAGCCGAACACGGCGGCGATGATCGCGATGATGAAAAACACAATGGCGTAGTGAAGCATGGCGTAGTCCTCCTTGTGGGCGGATGTGCTGCGCTATGTCGCGCCTGCATCGGCGCTAGCGCAAGCAGCGGACCCGACGCGTGCACACACGCAGGCACATCGCGGCACAAATGACCGGGCACGCGACATGCTGGAGAGTGATCTCCTTTGACACCGTGGAGGACTTCCTCATGAAACGCCTGATTGCCCTCTTTCTCGTTTCCGCTTCGCTGGCAGCGCTCTCGGCCTGCAACACGATGGCGGGTGCCGGCGAGGACGTTTCCGCAGGCGGCCACGCCCTCACGAACTCGGCGGAAAAGGCGAAGTAGTGTCTGGCAGACGGTAAAGGCGCCGGGATGACGGCTAACGCGTGCGTGGATCGTAAGCGGCTGCCGGGCATCACCGGTGAGCGATGAAGTCGCGGCCGCTGCGCGCGTAACATGCGCAGCGGCCGCGCGCGCAACGCGGCGCGACGACGCGAGGCGCGTCGCGAAGTCAGGAAGAACTCAGGAAGTGCGGCGGCGGTCGTCGAACAGGAACGACAAACCCACGCTGCCGAGAATCAGCACGGTCGCGGCAACGGTTGCGCTCGTGACCGGCTCGCCGAGCAGCAATGCGCCGAGCGCGACGGCAACAACGGGATTCACGTACATGCAGCTACTGGCGACGAGCGGGCTGGTATGGCGGATCAGGTAGCCATACGCGACATAGGCCGCCATCGTGCCGATAAAAAGCAGGTAGAGGAATGCCACGAGCGGCAGGAAATGCAGCTCGCCCATGCGTTCGCCGCTGATCCACGCGACCGTCGTCGAAATGGCGCCGCCAAGGCCGATCTGCAGCGCCGTCGCGACGAAGAGATCGGTCGGCAACGTGAGCTTGCCCGCCAGATGCGCGCCGATTGCCCAGAAGAGCGCGCCGCACAGAATCGCGAGGCTGCCGCCCGCCGATCCGGACGCGGCGCCACCATGGCTCAGGATGGCAATGCCGACGAGGCCGAGCGCGACCGCGGCCCATTCGGCCTTCGCCACGCGCCGACCGGTGACCGCCGAAATCACGGTCGCGAAGAGCGGCACCGTGGCGACCATCACCGCCGCCTTGCCGGTGCCCACGGTACGCATGCCGTAGGCGAGCATGCCGCTCGACAGGCCCACGAGCAGCGTGCCCACCACACCCGCGTTGCGCACTTCGAGCAGCGTAGGCATGACGGGCCGCCGGCGCATGGCGAAGATGAACAGGCCGATCCCGGCGAGCAGATTGCGCAAGCCGGAGAGCAGGAGTGGCGGAAACGAATCGAGCGCAACCTTCACGCCGAGATACGTTGAGCCCCAGACGAAGTAGACGACGGCGAGCGAGAGCGCAACGCGTCCGGTGCGCGATTGCGGCAGCCGTACGGCACGCACGAAACGCCATAGCGCGGCTGCGACCTGCTGGGCCCCGGCGAAAAAAGATCGAGTGTTCACGTGGAAAGGCAAACGGGGAGGCATCGTCAATTCACCGCGGCAGGTGAAAGGCAGGACCGCGGGCGCCCCGGCAGCAAGGTGGCGGGACGTGTGAAGCTCGACGGCATGGTGCAGATGCGCAAAAACGCGAAAAAAAGACGGAGTACGAAGGACACCCGGGACGGGCGAAGCGCATTATGCAACAACGCCGGGTGTTGCGGATGCTTTCAGGATGCTTTATGCGCGGCGATTCGTTGCGTGCGCGTCACAGTGCGCGAGACGCAAGCCCGGACGGCCGATCGCGCACCATATCGACGTTCGCCGACCCCGTCGCGCCGCCTGTGTTAGATCGTGCTAGCATGACATAACCTTTCGTTTAACTTTCATCAACTGGGTTTCATACACGCCGCTCGCCATGCCTTCGCTCGTTTCGCGCCCCGAATTCGCCTTGCCGCCACGCCATTCGCGCGGCGCGCCGGCGCGCGCACGCGCAGAGCGCGAGCGAACGGCGGTGTGGCCTCTCGACACCCGAGCGCGCACCCTGCCTCCCCTGTCCGCCCCGCTTTACGCCGCCCGGCGCCCGCACTGAACCCGCCTCCCCCAACCCATCGGAGCCGTTCGGTCGGGCTCCGGGCCGATCCGTTGCGCCCCGCTGGGGCCCGCGCCCCATTGCGCGGTTTCGCCCGCCAGCTCCCGCCGTTACTTCGAATCTTTTCTGGATCGCAAGGAAAACTGCCATGTCGAAGAAAATCCGTTACTTCACCGAACTCGATGTCGCACGCCTCGAAAAATGCGCCGCAGAACCCGGCGCCGCGCCCGCGCGCCAGGCCATGCTCGACGAGCTCCTCGAACACGCCGTGATCGTGGAATCGCGCGACATGGCCGCCAATGTCGTGACGATGAACTCGCAGGTCACGCTCGTGGATGAGCGCGACGGCGCATCCCTCACGTACACGGTCGTCTATCCGCACGAGGCGAACGTCGACGCCGGGCGCCTGAACGTATTCTCGCCCGCGGGTCTCGCGCTCCTCGGCGCGAAGCGCGGCAACGCCGTGCGATTCACGACGCCGGGCGGCGCGGTCGAAACGCTGAAGATTGAACGCATCCTGTTTCAGCCCGAAGCGTCTAAGGATTTCACGCTGTAAGTTCCGCGCATACGAAAGATCGCGCCACCCCGCGACTGCCACATCGCACGCGAGATGGCACTTGCCAGATCGTCGCAGCGCGGTGTATCGTTTGGCCTTGCTTACGCGGGGGTCCTGCGTCATGCGCCGCATCGAACGAAAGTCGTGCAGCGTATTTCGCGGGTGAGAAATACCCTTTGAACCTGATCTGGATAATGCCAGCGCAGGGAAGCGTCCGGACTTCGCAACATCGCTCAGTGCCTCATCTCAACACAGCGAAGTCCGTCCACGTTCCGTCTCGTCTCCTGCTAAGCCGCTGTTCCCACTTTGCTTTGCATGGAGAGAGAGACGCATGAACGCGAATCCGAAGTTCATTTCCGCCAACGCGCACGTCGACGAAGCCGCGATCGCGCCGCTGCCCAATTCCCGCAAGATCTACGTGACCGGTTCGCAGCCCGATATCCGCGTGCCGATGCGCGAAATCACGCAGGCGGATACGCCCACGGGCTTCGGCGGCGAAAAGAATCCGCCGATCTACGTCTACGACACCTCGGGCCCTTACACGGACCCTGAAGCGAAGATCGACATTCGCGAGGGCCTGCCTGCGCTGCGTCAGGGCTGGATCGAAAAGCGCGGCGACACCGAAGCGCTGCCGGGCCTCTCGTCCGAATACGGCCGCGAGCGCGCCGCCGACCCCGCGACGGCCGAACTGCGCTTCCCCGGCCTGCACCGCACGCCGCGCCGCGCGAAGGCCGGCAAGAACGTCACGCAGATGCACTACGCGCGCCAGGGCATCATCACGCCCGAGATGGAATACATCGCGATTCGCGAGAACCAGCGCCGCGCCGAGTATCTGGAAAGTCTCAAGGCGAGCGGCCCGAACGGCGCGAAGCTCGCCGCGATGATGGGCCGCCAGCATCCGGGCCAGGCGTTCGGCGCAGCCGCCTTCGGCGAGAACGCGCTCAAGGAAATCACGCCCGAGTTCGTGCGCGACGAAATCGCGCGCGGCCGCGCGATCATTCCCGCGAACATCAACCACCCGGAAAGCGAGCCGATGATCATCGGCCGCAACTTCCTCGTGAAGATCAACGCGAACATCGGCAATTCGGCGGTCACCTCGTCGATCGGCGAAGAAGTCGACAAGATGACGTGGGCGATCCGCTGGGGCGGCGACACCGTCATGGACCTCTCGACCGGCAAGCACATTCACGAAACGCGCGAGTGGATCATCCGCAACTCGCCGGTGCCGATCGGCACGGTGCCGATCTACCAGGCGCTCGAAAAGGTCAACGGCAAGGCCGAAGACCTCACGTGGGAAATGTTCCGCGACACGCTCATCGAGCAGGCTGAGCAGGGCGTGGATTACTTCACGATTCACGCGGGCGTGCGTCTGCAGTACGTGCCGCTCACCGCGAACCGCATGACGGGCATCGTCTCGCGCGGCGGGTCGATCATGGCCAAGTGGTGTCTCGCGCATCACAAGGAGTCCTTCATTTATGAGCATTTCGAAGAGATCTGCGAAATCATGAAGGCATACGACGTGAGCTTCTCGCTCGGCGACGGCCTGCGTCCCGGCTCGATCTACGACGCCAATGACGAAGCCCAGCTCGGCGAGCTGAAGACGCTTGGCGAACTCACGCAGATCGCGTGGAAGCACGACGTGCAGGTGATGATCGAAGGTCCGGGCCACGTGCCGATGCAGCTCATCAAGGAGAACATGGATCTCCAGCTCGACTGGTGCAAGGAAGCGCCCTTCTACACGCTCGGGCCGCTCACCACCGACATCGCGCCGGGCTACGACCACATCACCTCGGGCATTGGCGCCGCGATGATCGGCTGGTTCGGCACGGCCATGCTCTGCTATGTGACGCCGAAGGAACACCTGGGCCTGCCGAACAAGGACGACGTGAAGGAAGGCATCATCACGTACAAGCTCGCGGCGCATGCGGCCGATCTCGCGAAGGGTCATCCGGGCGCGCAGGTGCGCGACAACGCATTGTCGAAGGCGCGCTTCGAGTTCCGCTGGGAAGACCAGTTCAATCTCGGCCTCGATCCGGACAAGGCACGCGAGTTCCACGACGAAACGCTGCCGAAGGACTCGGCCAAGGTCGCGCACTTCTGCTCGATGTGCGGCCCGCACTTCTGCTCGATGAAGATCACCCAGGACGTGCGCGACTTCGCGGCCAAGCAAGGCGTGAGCGACGACGAGGCCCTGAAGAAGGGCATGGAAGTGAAGGCGGTCGAGTTCATCAAGCAGGGCGCCGAAATCTATCAGCGGCAGTAAGCGCTAACTTCGGGCTCACCCAGGGCTTCCTACGCCCCGGCGGACGCGCGCCGTCCGCCGAAACATTTTCTAACGACTCCCACAGCTCTCTGACAAGCGCACACACCCGGATACGGGTCGCGTGGCTAGGATGAGGGTATCGAAGGCGCGGCGTGCGCCCCAGCGCACGCCGCACCGCACACTCGAACGCATCATGCGTGGGGAGTCGAAAAATGAATACGCTCAAACATGCACGCACGCTGCTCACGGTGACGACACTCGTCGCCGTGCTGGGCAGTCTTGGCGCTTGCGACGACATGTCGAGACGCGACCGCGATACGGTGATAGGCGCGGGCGTGGGTGGCGCGGCCGGCGCGGCAATTGGCGGCAATGCGCTCTCCACGGTGGGCGGCGCGGCGGTGGGTGGTGTGATCGGCAATCAGGTCGGCAAGTAAGCGGCAAATAAGCGTCATATAAGCATTAGCGCCAGTACGAATCGACGATGCGGCAGCACGAAACGCTGCACGATCGAAGCGACGGCACAGAACAGAAACGACGCGACAGGCAACACGCCATTCATGGCGTGCATCAGGGAAGGATGCGCGGCGCAGACCCTCACGGGCTGCGCCGCGTTTGCTTGGGTCGTGCCATCGAAGTGGGAGTACCACGCGAAATATTCGGTTAACGACGCGCAACGCAAAGCGCGTTCGTCCGGCGTAAGCTCAATCGATCAGACGGCCCGGGCCTGAAGGCGATAATCCCGCGCGGCCGTTGGCCACTCGCGGAGCCCGCCATGAAACGTCCGTCTGTGTTTGTGATCGCCGCCGCGAGCGCGCTCCCTGCGCTTTCCGGCTGCTACTACTACGCCCCATACGGCTACCCGCCCTACTACTACGGCACCGTGCCGGTTGCGGCCACCCAGCAGGACACCGCAGTCGTTCAAACAGCGCCGAACCCGGCTCCAGCCGCCGTGCCCGACGCGCAGTATCCGGGACCGCTTTATCCCTCGCCGCCCGTTGCGATCGCCGTACCTGCATGGCCGGCGTATCCTGCCTATCCCGCTTACCCCGCGGCTTACCCGGCGTACTACCCTTACCCCGCTTATGGCTGGGGCTGGGGCGCGCCCGCCGTCTCGTTCGGCTTTGGCTACTGGGGCGGCGGAGGCGGACACTGGCATCACTGACGCTCACGCACCCAGCCGCGCCGCAAAATGCACCGCAAAACGGTGCCGGACCGTACTTTCCCTCCTTGACGCTCCCGTGTCGTTATCTATCCTCCAAGTGGGCTAGCGGGGATTGAAGCACCGCCTTAACTCGGCCACCTGGCCGCGCACTGAACTCCACAGCCGACGACGCGCCCCGGCGCACGCTGCCGCACTGCTGCGCCGATAACGAACCAGCATAAAGGAGACGTGATGTTCCACCAGCTGTTGACCCCCATCGGCAATTCACTGCTGTTTTCGTTTCTAATCGCCGTGCTGCCGATTCTCACCGTGCTCGCCCTGCTCGGCTGGGCGCGGCGGCCCGCATGGCAAGCCTCGCTAGCGGGGCTCGTGGTCGGTCTGATCGTCGCGATCGGCGGCTGGCAGTTTCCGGTCAATCTCGCGATCAGCTCGGTGCTCGCGGGCGTGGTGTTCGCGCTCTGGCCGGTGATGTGGATCGTCGTCACGGCGATCCTGCTCTACAACATCGCGCTGCGCTCAGGCCGCTTCGCGGCCTTTCGCATGTGGCTGCTCGACAATCTGCCCAACGACCGGCGCATCGTGCTGGTCGTAGTCGGCTTCTCGTTCGGCGCCCTGTTCGAAGGGATTTCCGGCTTCGGCACGCCGATCGCCATTACGAGCTCGCTGCTCATCATGCTCGGCTTTCCGACCCTCGAGGCCCTGACCTTCACGCTCATCTTCAACACGGCGCCGGTAGCGTTCGGCGCGCTCGGCGTGCCGATCACCGTGCTCGGCGCCGTTACGCACCTGCCGGCCGATCTGCTCGGCCAGATGGTCGGCCGCCAGTTGCCGTTTTTCGCGTTGCTGCTGCCGTTCTATGTCATCGCAATCTACGCGGGCGTGGGCGGCATGCTGCGCATCTGGCCGGTGCTGCTCGTCTCGGGCGGCAGCTTCGCCCTCACGCAGTTCGTCACGGCCAACTTCATCAACTACAGCCTCACCGACGTGCTCTCGTCGCTCGTCTCGCTGATCCTCACGATCCTGTTCCTGCGCATGTGGAAGCCCGCGGCCGATCCGCGCTTCACCATCAAGGTCGATCGTGCGAAAGAAACGCGCGGCGCTGTGACGGGCGCGCAGGGCTGGTATCCGTGGATCATCGTCGCGGCCGTCGTGATCATCTGGACCGTCGCGAAGGTCTTCACGATCGGCGAGGTGAAAGTGCCGTGGCCGGGCCTCGACAAGGCCGTCTACATCACGCTCTACAACACGCCCTATGGCGCGATCTGGGACTTCCAGCCGCTCGCCACCGGCACGGCGATCCTCGTCGCGGCGATCATCACCGCATTCGTCGTGCGCCTGAAGCCCGCCGATTTCGGCGTCGCGATCGTCGATACCTGGGTGCAGACGCGCATCGCCATCCTCACGGTCGCGACGATCGTCGGGCTCGCGTTCCTCATGAACTACTCGGGGCTCACCTATACGCTGGGTCTCGCGGTGTCGTCGGTCGGCGCGTTCTTCCCGCTCGTTTCGGCCTTCCTCGGCTGGGTCGCGGTGTTCCTCTCGGGCAGCGACACCTCGGGCAATGCGCTGTTCGGCAACCTGCAGGTGGTGGCCGCGAAACAGCTCAACCTCAATCCCATCCTGATGGCGGCGACCAACTCGTCTGGCGGCGTCATGGGCAAGATGATCTCGCCGCAAAACATCGCGACGGGCGTCGCTACGACGGACCTCAAGGGGCAGGAAGGCATTGTGTTCGCGAAGACGTTCAAGCACTCGATCCTGTTGACGGTGTTGCTCGGCATCCTCGTGTGGCTGCAACAGAACGTGCTCACCTGGATGATTCCGCACTGAGTGCGGCCAGCGCGTGCATGAAAAAAACCGCCTGCGCGGCAAAGCGCAGGCGGGTTTTCTTTTGCGGCATTTATTCGGCTAGCTTAACGCCGGCTTAAGCAAAATGCAGCGCGATGCTTAGTGCAGTTCGTCGACCACGAGGCTCATGATCTCCTGCGCCGGGCGCGACGAGTCGATCTGGCCGTTGTCGTCGACGATCGCGACGCGCGTCTGGTTATCGGTCACGGCGCGCACGTTGAGCTTGTACTGCTTCGCAACCTTTTCCTTGCGACCGTGGAAGATCTGGTTCCAGAAGCCCTGCTCGTCCGAGCTCAGGTCCTTCGGATCGACGTAGCGCACGTAGTAGATGCCCTTCGTGCGGTCGCGATCGTCCACGGTGAAGTTGGCGCGGTCGAGCGCGATGCCCACACGCACCCATGCGCGGTCGTACGGCTCGCCTAGCGTGAGTTCCGACGAGGTGTACTGGCCCGACGTGCCCTGCGCGTTCGACGAACCGCTGCCCGACTGCTGGCCCACGGCTGCGACGTTCTGCGCGGCCATGGCGGCCGCAGCGGCGTCCGGAGCGCTCTTCTTCGCGTCGGTGCCCTTGCTGTTGGCCTTGGCGTCGGCTTCAGCCGCGATCTGCGCGTCGGGTACGCCCGGCTTCGCATTCGCGAGCGTCATCATGAGGCGCTTGAGGTACTCGGCTTCGAGCGCGGGGTCGTTAGGCTTCGGGACCCACTTGCTGGTGTCGTTGTTGGTGCCCGAGAGCTGTTCGCTCAGACCCTTCTGGCTGATGAACACATAGGTGCCGCCGTTGGGCGACGTTTCGAGGCGCGTGCGGTACTTGTTGCGCTCGGCGGTCACGTACGAGTTGCCCGTGGCCCACGAGAGCGTGTTGCGGATGAGGCCGTCGCTGATCTTCGGATGGGTTTCGTTCCAGTCCGTTTCCATCACGCCCTTGTCGCGCTGGTCGACCACGAGCAGGAAGCCTTGTTCCTGCCAGAAGCGGCGCACTTGCGCCCAGACCTGGTCGGGCGTGCGGCTGTCGATCACGAGCCAGCTTTCCGTGCCGTCACGCTGGATACGCATGCCCGGCACCTGCGGAACCACCTGGGCCTCATCGGACTGCGGCGCGGCGGCCTGGGTCTGCTTGAGGGAGGAGAGCGAAGTTTCGCCGCCCTGCGGTGCGAGCGAGCGCTGGTCGGACGCTTCGTCGAGCATGTTCGGCGGCACAGCGAGCGAGGACTGCTTCGCCTTGGCGTCACTACGGTAATCGATCTTGCCTGGCGTCGGCGAGCTGCAGCCGGCGACCAGCCCGCCCGCCATCAGAAGCGCAAGCGCGCGTGCGGCAAGACGTTGATGAAAATCACTCATGTTCGGGTAATCCCTTCGGCTACGCCACGGCCAGTTTCCGTGGATCAACCAAACATTTTACCGGTCCAGCGGCCCGCTGTGCAAAAACAAGGGGTGGCAAGCAATCCTGACCCGCTATCGGTCGCGGCGACGCGCGCCGGACCGTCGACGTGACTCGCCAAACCGACCTCGCCGTAACATTCCTCGACATTCGATCCGACACTGCAAGCCTGCTGGATCGCCGCCAATTTCCTTTTGGATCAATGCATTAACTCCGATCCACGCCAACACCACCCATTGCGCTCTACCGCCCTGTCAGCCTGGGACGCTTGCGAGTGCGACCCCGGTGCTAATTTCATTTCGAAATCTCAAAAAAGGGATTCATAAAAAGTAGGACCGGAGAGCGTCATGAAAACTTGCAGCCTTACCCAGGCGGGCCGCGCCGCGGCCTTCGCCTGCGCGCTCAGTTGCCTGGGCTTTTCCGCCGTGCCTGCCCGCGCCGCGCTCGGCGACACCGCAGCGGTGCCGGCCGGCGCATCCTTGCGCGCCGTCGGTGGCGGCGCGGGGCGCGTCGTGAGCTACGTCGACGACGGCGGCACGACCATCAACGAATATGTGGGGAGCGCGAGCGGCACGGTCTTCGCGTACACATGGCAAGGGCCGGCTCAGCCCAACGTGGAGGCGCTGCTGGGCCATTACGCAGCCGACTGGCGCAGTGCCGCCGCGGCGCTTCACGCCACAGGCCACGACGGCCTGCACGCCGCGCGCGTGGAAGGCGCTCAGGTCGTGGTCGAGACGGCAGGCCGCATGCGCGCCTACGTGGGACGCGCGTGGCTGCCGACCGCGCTGCCCGCGGGCGTGAGCGTCGGGGACCTGCAATGAAGGCACGCTCTCAACGCGTCGCCCTCCTCGCGCTTTGCGCCTGGCTTTGCGCCTCACTCGCTGCTTGCGGTGGCGGTGGCAGCGGGACCGCGTCCGCGAGCACAGGCGCCACGGCGCCCGCCAGCGCCCCGGGTGCCGCAAGCCCCTCGAGCGCACCGTCGACCACCGGCACGAGCGGCACGGTGCCGCAATCGACCACACCCAATGTCGTGGCCGTCACGGTCGGCCCGACGCCCACCTCGACGCGCAATATGCTGATGGCGAGCGTCACGGTCTGCGTGCCGGGCACCGCGAACTGCGCGACCGTCGACAACGTACAGGTCGATACCGGCTCGCAAGGCCTGCGTCTGCTGGCTTCTGCACTGCCGTCGGGCTTCGCGCTGCCCGCCGTGCCAGCCGGCGCGGGAGCCGACATCGCCGGAGAATGCGCCGTGTTCGGCACCGGTTACGCTTGGGGCGCAGTGCGCAGCGCTGATGTGAAGCTCGCGGGCGAAATCGCCGCCGCGCTGCCGATCCAGGTGATCGCCGACCCAGCCGTGCCCGCCTCCGCACCGGCCGGGTGCGCTGGCAGCGGCCTCGCGATGAACAGCGCCGCCACGCTGCGCTCGAATGGCATCCTCGGCGTGGGGCCGTTCAGCGCCGATTGCGGCGTGTCCTGCGTCAGGGCGGCAATCACGCCGTGGTACTACGCGTGCCCGGCGAGCGGCTGCACGGCGAGCGCACAACCGCTTGCGCAACAGGTCAGCAACCCGGTGGCGGGCTTTGCCACCGACAACAACGGCGTCGTCATCGATTTGCCGGCCTTGGCCGACAGCGGCGCGTCCGGGGTGAGCGGGTCGATGATCTTCGGCATCGGCTCGCAGGCGAACAACGCGCTCGGCAGCGCAACCGTGCTGCGCGCGAAATCGGGCACCGGCTATGTGAAGACGACGACATCGGACGGCACCGTCTACTCGCTGAGCTACCTCGACACGGGCTCAAACGCGCTGTACTTCAACAGCTCGACGATGACGCGCTGCGGATTCTGGTATTGCCCGAGTTCGCCTGTCAGCCTCGGCGCGACGATTGCCGGCATCGACGGCGTGGGGGCTTCCCTGACCTTCGCGGTCACGAGTTCGACGACGCTTTTCGCGAGCGGCAACTGGGCCTTCAGCAATCTGGCCGGCTACAACGCCAGCGCGTTCGGCTGGGGGCTGCCGTTCTTCTTCGGGCGGCGCGTGTTCACGGCGATCGCCGGGCAAGCCACGCCCGCAGGCAGCGGACCATTCTTCGCGTTCTGAGCGCGCCCGCCCCCGCCAAAGTTTCGTCAGTCACAAACGACGAAGGCCTCTAGCGAGGCCTTCATGCGCGCAGCTTGCGCGAGCGTGGAAACGCAACGGCGAACAGTGAGATCGCCTTAGTCGTTCGCGGCGTTCGGGTCGGGCGTGGTCTTCGCGAGCTTCGGCGGCGCGAGCCAGCGGAACGTTGCGAGGCCCGACTCGCTGAAGGTGCACTCCGCAGCGGCCGGCGTGACCACGGCCTTCTTGATGCCGAGCTTCGCGACCAGCGCCGCGACCGGCGTGGTCGGCTTGCCTTCTGGCGCGCCGCCCTGGTCGACGGGAGCGGTGGGAACCGAAATCGTGCCGGGCAACGCCGCCGCCTGCACCGACGGCGCCGTGACCGTGGGAGCCTCGTTGGCGCTCTGCGCCGTGGCGGTCGCTGCCGAAGCCGCCGAAGCCGCCGAGGCAGACGGCGCCGATGCAGCCGCGGCTGCCGACGCCGCGCCATGCTCGAGTTGCCCTTCGATCACCACGCGCGCGCCACGATACGTCGTCGCGCTATGCGTGACTTTGAGGTCGCCGAGCGTCGTATCGGCAAGGCGCGTACGCATCTCCTCTTCGCAGGTGCTGGTATTGCGGTACTGCGCCGCGCATCCCGCGAGCAGGGTGACGGCGGCCGCGAGGCCGGCGAGGCATGCGTTACGTTTGTTCATCGCTCATCCGATTTTCAGGCTGCGGCAATTGTAGCGTACGGGGCGGGGAATCCCTTACGGCGCTCGCGTCCGCCTGCGACCCTGCTATCATCGCTGCTGTATATCCGTACAGTGCCGCGCGTGCTTCCCGACTCTCCCGATCCGTTCTACTACCTCGCGAACTTCGAGCGTGCGCTAGCGTGGCTCGATGCGCGCTGCGCCGACCTCTTCGACGACGCCGAGCGCCGCTTCGCCGACGATTTCGCCCGGATGCCGCAAGCGGCGCGCGCGCTCTTCGTGCGCATGCTGATGCGCAAGGGACCCCATTTCCGCGCGAGCCGTCTCGCGTACGACGAGATCGGCTGCCCGCGCGCGGCGGCGGCCCCGCTCGTCGCGGCGGGTTGGCTCGACGACGCGCCCGTGCTCGATCTCGAAGCGCTCGCCGCGCTAGTCACGAAAGCCGAACTGCAGGTGCTGGCCGAGCACCTTGGCATCGCGCTCGAACCGCGCGCCACGCGCGCGGCATCGCTCGAGGCGCTGCATGCGCACTATGCCGCCTCGCCCGAGCCGCGCGACTGGCATGCGTGGTTTCCGGCCTCGGCCGACACCGTGCTGCTGTTCGCGAGCGCCCCGCTCTGCGAGCGCCTGCGCCTCATGTTCTTCGGCAACCTGCATCAAGACTGGTCGGAGTTCGTGCTCGCCGACCTCGGTGTCTATCGCTACGAAAGCGTGCCCTTCGATCGTGCTTCGCGCGCGTTCCAGCGACGCGAAGACATCGACGCGTATCTGGCGCTGCGCGATTGCCGCGACGGACTGGAGAGCGCCGCGCAGGCCGAGGACTTCGACGCTGCCGCCGCCATCGCCGGAACCCTCGAAGCACTCGACGCGCTGGCCCCGCGCACGCAAACCAACGCATGGCTGCGCGCCCGCCACGACAAGCTGCGTCACGCTGCGGGGCTCACCGCCGAGCGCGCGGGCGAACCCGAACTTGCGTGGCGCGCTTATCTCGACTGCGGTCATCCTGAATCGCGCTACCGCCGCGTGCGCGTGCTCGAACAACTGAACCGCCGCGAGGAAGCGCTGGCACTCGCGCAGACCATTGCCGATGCGCCCGAAAACGAGGAGGAAGCGCAGCGCGCGGCGCGCACACTCGGGCGTCTCGCACGCGCGCGAGCGAAGTCGAAGACGAGCGCCGAGCCGGGGTTCGCGCAGTTAGAACTCGCGCTGCCGGCGGCACCTGGGGCGCTACGCGTCGAGGAAGCCGCGCGCATCGCGCTCGCCACGCCGCGAGCGCCCGTGTTCTATGTCGAGAACACGCTGATTAACGCGCTCTTCGGCCTGCTGTGCTGGCCCGCACTGTTCGCGCCGCTGCCAGGCGCGTTCTTCCACCCGTTCCAGCGCGGCCCCGCCGACCTGCACGCCGCCGACTTCGTCGCACGCCGTGCTTCGCAGTTCGAAACATGCCTCGCCGAACTCGAGACTCACGCCTACCGCGACTCGATTCTGCGGCGCTATGCGGAAAAATCCGGCACACAGTCGCCGTTCGTCGCGTGGCCCGCTTTGAGCGACGAACTGCTCACGCTCGCCCTCGACTGCTTCCCCGCCGCGCATCTGCGCCTGTGGTTCGAGCGGCTGCTGCGCGAACCCGTTGCCAACCGTTCGGGCCTGCCCGATCTCGTGCGGTTCTGGCCGCACGAGCGGCGCTACGAACTGATCGAGGTGAAAGGCCCCGGCGACCGTTTGCAGGACAACCAGCGCCGTTGGCTCGCCTATTGCGTGCAGCACGGCATGCCGGTTTCCGTGTTGCAGGTGCGTTGGCCCAGCCTGCCCGACACAGCCGAAGAAGCCGACGAAACAGACGACGCCGCCGCTCGCGCGCCGCGCGCGCCATGAGCTACACCGTGGCCGTGCGCACGCTGTGCGAGTTCACCGCGAAGCGCGGCGACCTCGATTTGCGCTTCACGCCCTCGCCCGACGCAAGCGATGGCCGCGCCGGCCACACGGCCATCGCGGCGCGGCGCCCGCCCGGCTACGAGACCGAGATCGCACTCTCCGGCAGGTTCGAATCGCTCACCGTGCGCGGCCGCGCCGACGGCTACGATCCGGCGCGCCGAAGGCTCGAAGAATTCAAGACCTATCGCGGCGACCTCGATGCGATGCGCGAGAATCAGCGCGCGCTGCACTGGGCGCAGTTGCGCGTCTACGGCGCGCTCCTGTGCGACAAACTCGGTCTCGACGCGCTCGAACTCGCTTTGGTGTACTACGACATCGGTTCGGGCCGCGAGACGGCGCTCGTCGAGCATGCGAGCGCATCGGAATTGCGCGCCGCGTTCGAAACGCAATGCCGTCGCTTCGTCGCATGGGCCGAGCAGGAAAGCGCACACCGCGCCGCGCGCGACGCCGCGCTTGCCACACTGCGCCTGCCGCATCCGCAGTTTCGGCACGGCCAGCGCGATCTTGCCGAAGCCGTCTGGCGCGCGGCGACACAGGGGCGCTGTCTGCTCGCGCAGGCCCCCACAGGTATCGGCAAGACCATCGGCACGCTCTTTCCGCAGTTGAAGGCGTGCCCGCGCGCGGCGATCGACAAGGTCGTGTTTCTGAGCGCGAAAAGCTCAGGGCGTCAACTGGCGCTCGATGCGCTGGCTACGCTGACAAGCACACAAGACGAAGCGAGCGCCGATGCGCAACGAGCGAAGGTGCCCGTGCGCGTGCTCGAACTCGTTGCGCGCGAAAAGTCTTGCGAGCATCCCGAAGCGGCCTGTCATGGCGAATCATGCCCGCTCGCGCGCGGCTTCTACGACCGCCTGCCCGCCGCCCGCGCCGCGGCGCTCGAACGCGTGCGCCTCGATCGGGCGGCACTGCGCGAGGTGGCAAGCGAACATGCCGTGTGCCCCTACTACCTTGGTCAGGAACTGGCGCGCTGGTGCGACGTGATCGTCGGCGACTACAACTACTGGTTCGACGCGAGCGCCATGCTGTTCATGCTCGCCGCGCACAACCAGTGGCGCGCGAGCGTGCTCGTGGACGAAGCGCACAACCTCCCTGAGCGCGCCCGCGCGATGTATTCGGCGGAACTCGTGCAAACGCGCATCGACACTGTGCGCCGCGTCGCGAGCGCACCACTGAAGCGTGCGCTCGCGCGCCTGCAGAAGCACTGGAACGCGCAGAACGCCGTGCTGCCCGGCGCCTGGCGCGCGAGCGACACCTTGCCCGAAGGCCTCGTCGCCGCACTTGGCGACGTGATCGGCGCGATCGGCGACCAGCTCGCCGAACCCGCGCTCGTGCGCGACCCCGAACTCGAGCGCTTCTATTTCGACGCCCTGCACTTCACGCGCATTGCCGAACGCTTCGATACGCACTCACTCTTCGACGTCACGCCATTGGCGCATCAGAACGCGCGTCGCCCGCGTTCCACGATCGCCATCCGCAACATCGTGCCGGCGGATGCATTGCGCCCGCGCATCGCCACGGCACACAGCATTACGCTTTTTTCAGCGACGCTCTCGCCCACGCATTACTACAGCGACATGCTCGGCCTGCCCGCCAACACGGTGAACATCGACATCGACACGCCATTTCGCGCCGAGCAGCTCGACGTCCACATCGCCCGCCATATCTCGACACGTTATAAGGACCGCGAACGGTCGCTCGAAGCGCTGGTTGAGCGCGTGGCCGCGCAATTTGCCGAACGCCCCGGCAACTATCTGTGCTTTTTCAGCAGCTACGACTATCTGCAGCAAGCCGCCGATGCGTTTGCGGCGCGCCATCCGGAGGTGGACGTCTGGCTCCAGTCGCGCACCATGGACGAGGCAGGCCAGCAGGCCTTCGTCGCGCGCTTCGTCGAAGGCGGCTGCGGCATTGGTTTCGCGGTGCTGGGCGGCGCGTTCGGCGAAGGTATCGATCTGCCGGGCACGCGGCTCATCGGCACGTTCATCGCGACGCTCGGCATGCCGCAGGTGAACGCCGTGAACGAGACGATGCGCGCACGCATGGATACGCTCTACGGAGATGGCTTCGACTACACGTACCTGATTCCGGGCCTGCGCAAAGTCGTGCAGGCCGCGGGCCGCGTGATCCGCACCGAGCACGATCGCGGCGTCGTGCACCTGCTGGACGACCGCTTCGCGCAGCCCGGCGTGCGCGCACTGCTGCCCACGTGGTGGCGCATCGCCGCCAGTTGATCCGGATGACGAACTATTCATGATGTAAAAAAGCTGGCGCACTTTTGGGTGCGCCAGCCGTTTCTCCACTCGATCAAGCAGGCTTCGCCTTGCCCCCGCTCTTGCTGCTCTTCTTCGGCGGTGGCGGCGGCGGATCGCCTTCCATATCATCGGCGGCCATTTCGTTCGCGACTTCGTCGACAGACGGCGCCGCCGTTTTCTTCGCCTTCTTCGCCGGCTTGTCCTCCTTCACATCGGGCGGCACGGCGACCTTGCTGATCGTGACTTCCTCGTTCGTCTTGTCGTAGCCGATCTCGACGGTATCGCCCGACTGCAGTGCGTCGCCGAGTATCTCTTTGGCAAGACGCGTTTCCACTTCCTGGCGAATCTGCCGCTTGAGTTCGCGCGCGCCGAACTCCGGCTGATAGCCGGCCTCCACGAGATGATCGACGAGCGTCTGGCCCATATAGAGCGTGATGCCCTGCGCGGCCGCCGTGCGCGTGACGCGTTCGAGCTGAATCTGCACGATCGAACGGATGTTGTCGCGCGAAAGCGCATGAAACACGATGATTTCATCGATGCGATTGAGGAACTCGGGCCGGAAATGGCCCTTGAGCACCTTCATGAGTTCGGCACGGATCGTCTTGTCGTCGAGCCGCGACTTCTCGGGGCGCTCGAGGTTGTCCATAATGATCGACGCACCCAGGTTGCTCGTGGCGATCAGAATCGTGTTGCTGAAGTCGACCACGCGACCTTTGCCGTCAGTGAGCCGCCCGTCGTCGAACACTTGCAGCAGGACGTTGTAGACATCGGCGTGCGCCTTCTCGATCTCGTCGAGCAGAATCACGCTGTACGGGCGGCGCCGCACGCGCTCGGTAAGCTGGCCGCCCTCGTCGTAGCCCACGTAGCCCGGCGGCGCGCCGATGAGCCGCGCCACCGCATGACGCTCCATGTACTCGCTCATGTCGATGCGGATGATGGCCTGCTCGTCGCCGAACACGGTTTCCGCAAGCGCCTTCGCGAGTTCGGTCTTGCCTACACCGGTCGGCCCGAGGAACAGAAAGGTCGCGATCGGCCGGTTAGACTGACCGAGACCCGCGCGCGAAAGACGCACGGCGTCGCTCACGGCGACCACGGCATCTTCCTGGCCTACCACGCGCTCACGCAGCGTCTCTTCCATCTTGAGCAGCTTCTGGCGCTCCTCCTGTGTGAGATCCGCGACCGGAATGCCCGTGAGTCGCGACACGACCTCGGCAATCGACGCCACCGTGACTTCGAGTGTTTCCGAGCCTGTCTTGCGCTGCCACGCCTCGGTCAGCTCTTCGAGCTTTTCCTGCTTCTCGTTGATACGCTCCTCGAAACCCTTGGCCTCGTCGAAGCGCTTGCGCGACGCCGCGTAGTCCTGCTCGCGCTTGAGCTGCGCGATTTCCGCTTCGAGTTCCTGCATCTCGGCGGGACGCGAAGTCGAGCCGATACGCACGCGCGCGGCCGCCTGATCGATGAGATCGATCGCCTTGTCCGGCAAAAAGCGCGACGTGATGTAGCGATCCGACAATTCGGCTGCGGCCACGAAGGCGTCGTCGGCGAAGGTCACCTGATGGTGCGCTTCGAGCTTGTCGCGCAGGCCGCGCAGGATCACGATGGTTTGCTCGACCGTGGGCTCCGGCACGAGCACGGGCTGAAAGCGACGTTCGAGCGCCGCGTCTTTCTCGATGTACTTTTGATACTCGTTCAGCGTCGTCGCGCCAATGAGACTCAGCTCACCGCGCGCCAGAGCGGGCTTCAGCACGTTGGCAATATCGAGTCCGCCTTCACCGCCGCCCTGCCCCGCACCGACGATCGTGTGCAATTCGTCGATGAAGAGAATCAACTCGTCGTGTTTCGCGGTCACTTCGTCGATCAGTTGCTTCGCGCGCTCCTCGAACTCACCGCGGTATTTCGCGCCCGCGACCATCGAATTGATGTTCACCTCCACGAGCCGCTTGCCGCGCAGCACCTCCGGCACGTCGCCATTGACGATGCGCTGTGCGAGCCCCTCCACGATAGCGGTCTTGCCGACGCCCGGCTCGCCGATCAGCACCGGGTTGTTCTTCTTGCGCCGCGCGAGCACTTCGATCGTGCTCTCGATTTCCTGCGCGCGACCCAGCACCGGATCGAGCTTGCCTTGCCGCGCCATGGCCGTCAGGTCACGGCCGAACTTGTCGAGCGTGGGCGTACCCGTAGGCGCATCCACGCGGCCGTCTTCCGCGCCCTTGCCCACCACCTTCACGACCTTCTGACGCAGCGCCTCGGGCGTCACGCCGTACTTCTTGAGCAGCGCGCCCGCAATGCTGTCGGGCACCGCGGCGAGACCGATCAGCAGATGCTCTGGGCCAACGTATGAGTGACCGAGATCGCGCGAGGCCTGAAACGCGAACTGAAACGCTTTTTTCAGGCGCGGCGAAATCGTCATCTTGTCGATGGGCGCATCGGGCGAAGCCGTGCCCTTTTGCGCGTGCTGATCGATATAGCCTTTGATGTCCTGCGGCGAGAGCTTCAACTCCTTCAGGAGTGCAGCGCAAACGTCGGTGTCCGCCAGCACGTACAGCAGGTGTTCCGTGTCGAGTTCATTGCGCTGCAATTCATGCGCTTTTTCCGCGGCGCGCTGCAGGATTTCGAGCGTCTGCTCGCTGAACGCATCGGTCGCATCCACGGATTCGCGCGGCACCTCGGCGGCGAGATCGTGCCCCGCGTCGTCATGCTCGTCCTCGCCGCCCTGGCCGCCGAAAAAGCGCGACAGGCCGCTGCCGCCCAGCAGCGAATCGAACGGGTTGAGCATGCTTTGGTGACGCATCAGTTGGCGGTAGTCGTAGTCGCAGATCGACATCGACTTGCGCTGCCCGTTTTGCACGACAGTCACGCGCGCGACTGCAGGCCGGGCATTACAGATTTCGCAAAGAGTGGGCATGGTCGGCTTGTCTCCGGAGGATCGGAATCGCGCCGACGAAGTTGGCAAAACCGCTGGCACAACCTCGCGCGCGATTCAGTGCAACGCGGCAGTTCATGCGGCGGTTGCACCAGCAAAGCGACAAATCGGCGAGCACGCGCTGGAACAGCATTGCGGCGCGGTGCTGTGGCTGACGATGACCTTGCGGACGGAATGAATCGCACGCATCGCGTGCGTATACCGCCCTGCACAGGTGCGAACGATTGTGGCAGGAAACGATCGCCGGCGCGTCGAACCTGCGCCGCGCAATGCGAGGTGCTTGAGCGGCCACAGCAAAGAAAAAGGGCGGGACATGAGTCCCGCCCTGAGAGCGCGCTCGGGGCGCGCGAGGAGAGCAACGGCGCGTGACAGTCATCCGCAAGAAACGCGTCGCGGTGTCACGCGCGATGCAAGAACACGGTCATCTTTTTCACAGCGACAGCAGGTTTGCAATCGTGTCTGCTGCGCGATTATCAACGGCGGTTCGAGCCCGACACCACGTCGATCCACACGGCAAGCACGAGAATGCCGCCCTTCACAATCATCTGCCAATACGCGTCCACGTCTAGCATCGACATGCCGTTGTCGAGGCTCGCCATCACGAGTGCGCCGATCAGCGCGCCATACACGGTGCCGGAACCGCCACGCATCGACGTGCCGCCGATAAAGCAGGCCGCGATCGCATCGAGCTCGCCCATCGTGCCTGCCGAGGGCGAACCCGCCGCGAGACGCGCTGTATTGACGATGCCCGCGAACGCACACATGAGACCCATGAGCGCGAAGATGACGAGCTTCACGCGGTTCGTGTTGACGCCCGAAAGACGCGTGGCTTCGAGGTTCGAGCCCACCGCATAGATACGCCGGCCAAACACGGTTTGCGTGGCGATCCATGTGAAGATACCGAGCAGCGCGAGCAGCAGCAGCACAGGCACCGGAATGCCGCCATAGCTGTCGAGCATCAGCACGAATGCGAGCAGGATCGCGCCCGCGCCGACGATCTTCACGCCGTCTTGCCAGAGCGGCACGACGCTCAGCTGATAGCGCCTGCGGTTCGCACGCTGGCGCACCGTGAGCACGGCGAGCAGCACGAAGAGCGCGAGCGCCAGCACATCGCCCGCTACACGCGGCAAATAGCCCTGGCCGAGAAACACGAAGTGATCCGACACCGGCGCAATGGTCGAGCCGCCCGTGATGCCGAGCAGCACGCCGCGAAACGCGAGCATGCCGCCGAGACCCACGATGAACGACGGCACTCGGCGATACGTCGACCACCAGCCGTTGAAGAGCCCGACGAGCACGCCAAGCACGAGCACCACCGGCACGGTCACGCCGATAGGCCAGCCGCGATTCACGTCGAGAATCGCAGCGACGCCGCCGAGCAGGCCGAGCAGCGAGCCGACCGAAAGATCGATCTCCCCCGCGATGATGACGAACACCATGCCGCATGCGAGCATCCCGGTGATCGACATCTGCCGCAGCAGGTTCGACACGTTGCGCGGCGTGACGAACGCGCCATGCGTGAGCAGCGAAAAGAACAGCCAGATCACCGCCACTGCGAGCAGCAGCGCGAGGATCTTGTAGCGCGCGAAGAGTTGCTGGAAACGCATGGCAAAGCCATTACCGCCTTGCGGTAGTTCTTCGCGTGCGCCTTGGGTCGTGACGTCGGGGGTCATACTGCACTCGCTGTATCGGGTTGGGCGCGCACGCTCTGGATCGCCGCGCCAAGAATGTCTTCCTGCGTGAGGTCTTCGTTGACGAAGTCGCCGCGCAACTCGCCTTCGCCGATCACGAGCACGCGGTCGCTGATGCCCAGCACTTCGGGCAATTCGGACGACACCATCACGATCGCCACGCCGCGTTTGGCCAACTGGAAGATCAGTTTGTAGATCTCGTACTTCGCGCCGACGTCCACGCCACGCGTCGGCTCGTCGAGGATCAGCACCTTCGGGTCGGTGAGCAGCATCTTGGTGAGCACCGCCTTCTGCTGATTGCCGCCCGAGAGGCTCGCAATCGACAGCATGGGGTTCGCCGCGCGCACCGAAAGGCGCTGCATCTCCGTGCGGATCGTATCGAGTTCGGCGGCCGTGTCGATGCGGCCATGCTTCGAAAAGCGTTGCAGTACCGAGAGCGTGATGTTGTGGCCCACGCCCAGTTGCGGCACGATGCCGTGACGCTTGCGGTCCTCGGGTACCATCGCAATGCCCGCGTTGATCGCGTCGAGCGGCGAGCGAATTTTCAGCGGCTTGCCTTCGAGCAGGACCGTTGCCGTGCAGGTGCCCGCATACGCACCGAAGATCGCCTGCATCGTTTCCGTCCGGCCCGCGCCAACGAGTCCGGCCACACCCACGATCTCGCCGCGGCGCACCGAGAACGAGACGTCGTCCACGCGCTTGCGGCGCGGGTTCGTCACGTCGTAGCAGGTCACGTTGCGGGCCTCGAACACGACCTCGCCAATGTCATGCGGCTCGCGCGGAAAGAGGTTGCGGATCTCACGCCCTACCATCTGCGCGATGATGCGGTCGGTCGTGAGCGCCGCCATCGGCTCGGTGGCTACGTGACGGCCATCGCGTATCACGCTAACCGTGTCGCACACGGCTTCGACCTCGTCGAGCTTGTGCGAGATGTAGACGCACGCCACGCCGCGGCGCTTCAGGTCGCGCACGATGTCGAGCAGGATCTTCGTTTCCGCCGCCGTGAGCGAGGACGACGGCTCGTCGAGAATGAGCAGCTTCGCGCGCTTGTTCAACGCCTTCGCGATCTCGATGAGCTGTTGATGGCCGCCGCCATAGTTCATCACCGGCTGCGCCACGTTGATGGCGTCGATGTTCAGCTCGCGCAGCAATTCGTCGGCGCGCTGATACATCGCCGCGTAATTCATGCGTCCGCCCGGGAGCGTGATTTCGTTGCCGAGAAAGATGTTCTCGGCAACCGACAGCTCGGGCACGAGCATCAGCTCCTGGTGGATGATGACGATGCCCGCGCGTTCGGTGTCGCGCACGCTCTGCGCTTCGAGCGGCGCGCCTTCCCAACGGATCTCGCCGCTCCACGTGCCGTGCGGGTACACGCCCGAGAGCACCTTCATGAGCGTGGATTTGCCGGCGCCGTTCTCGCCGCACAGGCCCACGCATTCGCCGGGCCGCACGGTGAGGTCGATGCCGTCGAGCGCTTTCACGCCCGCAAAAGACTTGACGATGCCGCGCATCGTCAGCAAGGGTTCGGTCATACGCTGGTTACTCGCTGCGATGGCCCGCCCGCGCCGCGGTTGCAACACTCGTGGCGCGCACGGGCCGTCAGGCCATAAGCGTTACTGGCTTGCCAGTTGCGCCTGCGTATAGAAGCCGTCCTTCACGACGACGTCCACGTTGCTCTTCGTGAGCAGCGTCGGCTGCAGCAGCACCGTATCGACCTTCTTCTTGCCGTTGTCGTACTGCGCGTTGTACGCGGGCTTCTGGCCCTTCGCGAGATCGACAGCGAGCTTCGCGGCTTCGCTCGCGATGAGCTTGAGCGGCTTGTAGACCGTCATGGTCTGCGTGCCCGCCACCACGCGCTTGACCGCTGCGAGGTCCGCGTCCTGGCCCGACACCGGTACCTTGCCCGCGAGATGCTGCGCAGCGAGCGCCTGGATCGCGCCGCCCGCCGTGCCGTCATTCGAGGCGACGACTGCGTCGATCTTGTTGTTGTTCGCGGTGAGCGCGTCTTCCATGATGCGCAGCGCCGTCGAAGCGCTCCACTCCGGCACCCACTGCTGGCCGACCACCTTGATGTCGCCACGGTCGATGGCAGGCTTGAGGACCTTCAGTTGTCCTTCACGCAGCATCTTCGCGTTGTTGTCGGTCGGCGCGCCGCCCAGCAGGAAGTAGTTACCCTTCGGCTGCGCGTCGTAGACACCCTTCGCCTGAAGCTCGCCCACCTTCTCGTTGTCGAACGAGATGTACGCGTCGATATCGGCGTCGAGGATCAGGCGGTCATACGAAACGACCTTGATGCCGGCCTTCTTCGCTTCGGCTACGACATTGGTGAGCGCCTTCGAGTTGAACGGCACGATCACGATCACATCCACGCCGCGCGAGATGAGGTTTTCGATCTGCGAGACCTGACGCTCTTCGCTCGCGTCCGCCGACTGCACCGACACCTTCGCGCCCATCTTTTCCGCGGCGGCGACGAAATAGTCGCGGTCACGCGACCAGCGCTCGACACGCAGGTCGTCGATACAGAAGCCGATCTCGGGATGATCCTTGCTCGCGTGCGCGAGCGGTGCGGCAAGCGACAGGCTCGCGAGCACGGCCCCGCATACGAGCGAACTCAGAACCGAACGACGTTTGGCGAAATTCATGTCTCCATACTCCTCTTGATGCCGGTGCGCAGGCGCGCGCGAACGCGTCGCCGCCGCGGCGATGGTTTTCAGGGTGTTGCCGATATCATTGCGGAACACACGCGAAACGGCACAGCGTGCGGTATAACCGTAGGACGACTAATTAGCTGCACGACTACACTGGCCATGCAGTTTTTCCTTCGCCGGCGCCGCTAGTCAGGCGCCGGTGGCGAAAACCGGTTCGAGCGCGCGATACAGCGCGCTAAAGGTTGGACGGCGCGCCTCGCGATACCAGGCGTGGCGTGCGGCGTCAGGTTCGCGAACCGCCAGCACGGGCGGCTGCGGGCACACTTCATCGAGCGTCGCGCCCGGCTCGAGCGCGAGATGCGCGAGGCGCGCGGCGCCCAGCGCCGGCCCCACCTCGCCGCCTGCGCGCAACGTGAGCGCGCGGCCGCTGATATCGGCGAGCATCTGCGTCCACCATGCGCTGCGCGAGCCGCCGCCAATTACGGTGATCGTGTCCGGCACGAGCCCCGCTGCGTGCAGCGCATCCATGCCGTCGAGCAGCGCGAAGCCCACGCCTTCCAGCGTTGCATTCGCCAGATCGGCGCGCGAGGTCTGCGGGGTCATGCCGTAGAACACGCCCTTCGCGTTGACGTTGTTGTGCGGCGTGCGCTCGCCGCTCAGATACGGCAGGAACCACGGCCGACGCGCATCGCGCTCGGCGTTCGAGTTTGCCTCGGCGTCGGCGAGCAACGCGGCGACGCTTTCGTAACCCGTCAACTGCGCCGTGAAGTCGAGACAGCTGGCTGCGTTGAGCATCACGGACATCAGGTGCCACGTGTGCGGCAACGCATGGCAGAAGCTGTGCACCGCGGAATCGGGATTGGCGAGAAAGCCGTCCGAGACTGCGAAATAGACGCCCGAAGTGCCGAGCGAAAGCATCGCGTCGCCGGGCCGCACGATGCCCACGCCCACGGCGCCCGCCGCGTTGTCGCCGCCGCCCGCCACAACCGGAATTTCGCGCAGGCCGAATTGCCGCGCGAGTTCGGGCCGCAGCGTGCCGGTCACCTGGTTGCCTTCGAATACGTCCGGCATTTGCGCACGCGTGAGGCCGCACGCTTCCAGCAAGGTCTCGCTATAGTCGCGCTTCGCAATGTCGAGCCACAGCGTGCCGGCGGCGTCGGACGGATCGGTGGCGAACACGCCCGTGAGCAGCCAGCGCAAATAGTCCTTCGGCAACAGCACGTGCGCGATGCGCGCGAAGATCTCCGGTTCGTGCTTGCGCACCCAGAGCAGCTTCGGCGCCGTGAAGCCCGGCATCGCGAGATTGCCCGCAATGGCATGCAACTGCGGGACCGCACGTTCCAGCTCGATACATTCGGCATCCGAACGACCGTCGTTCCACAGAATGGCGGGACGAAGCACCTCGCCCTGCGCGTCGAGCAGCGTCGCGCCGTGCATCTGGCCGGTCAGGCCGAGCGCCTCGATGCGTGCCGGGTCGATGCCGCGCCCGCGCGCCTCGTCGATGAGTGCGCGCAATGCGCTCTGCGTGGCGAGCCACCAGTCTTGCGGCGCCTGCTCGGACCAGCGCGGCTGCGGCCGGCTCACGGTGAGCGGCGCGCTCGCGCTGCCGAGCACATCGCCCGCGCGATCGAGCAGCACGGCCTTCACGCCCGACGTGCCGAGGTCGATACCGATGAACATGTCTCCGTCCTGATTTTTTGCGTCAGTTTGCCTTCAATCGCAAGCGGCGCAATTGCGAATTTGACGGCGCGCGATAACGTTTTTTCGCGCGCCGTGGCACGGCTAGCGCTGGCCGTAGATCGCCTGGTTCACGACATTCTCGAGCCGCTCCTGCTGGCCGCTCGCGTGCTGCGGATTCATGCCGTGCGCGAGTGCGTCAGTGGCGAGCGACGAGAGCGAATAGCCGCCCGCGAGAATCTTGCGACCAAACTCGCTGTCCCAGCCCGCGTAACGCTGACTGCGGAACTGCTCGAGCCGGTCGTTTTCCACGAGCGCAGCACCGCGTTCGAGAGCCAGCGCGAGCACGTCGATTGCGCCCACGTGACCATAGAACATGTCTTCCGGATCGCTGCTCGCGCGGCGCACCTTCGCGTCGAAGTTCATGCCGCCCGTGGTAAACCCGCCGTGGCGCAGGATCTCGTAGAACGCGAGCGTCAGCTCTTCGACGCTGTTCGGGAACTGGTCCGTGTCCCAGCCGTTTTGCGGATCGCCGCGATTCGCGTCGACGCTGCCGAACACGCCCAGCGCGAACGCCGTCGCGATTTCGTGATGGAACGAGTGGCCCGCAAGCGTCGCGTGGTTCGCTTCGATATTCACGCGGATTTCGTTTTGCAGACCGTATTGCGTGAGGAAGCCGTGCACCGTCGCAACGTCGTAGTCGTACTGGTGCTTGGTCGGCTCTTGCGGCTTCGGTTCGATCAGCAGCGTGCCCGTGAAGCCGGTGCGGTGCTTGTGCTCCACCACCATCGAGAGGAAGCGTGCGAACTGCTCGCGCTCGCGCTTGAGGTCGGTATTGAGCAGCGTGTCATAGCCTTCGCGACCGCCCCACAGCACATAGTTCTCGCCACCGAGCTTGCGCGTCGCGTCGAGCGCATGACATACCTGTGTGGCCGCGTACGCGAAGACTTCGGGGTTGGGGTTGGTCGCGGCGCCGCCGGCGTAGCGCGGATTCGAAAACAGGTTGGCGGTGCCCCAGAGCAGCTTCACACCGCTCGCCTGCTGGCGCTCGCCCAGGTAGTCGACCATGCGCTTGAAGTTTTCGGTGTAGTCCTTCAGGTCCTTGCCTTCCGGAGCGACATCGGTGTCATGGAACGTGTAATAAGGGGTGCCTAGCTTCGAGAAGAACTCGAACGCCGCGTCGGCCTTCTGGTGGGCGCGTTCCATGGCGTCGCCGGGCTGCTGCCACGGGCGGTGAAACGCCCCCTGCCCGAAGATATCGTTGCCGGGCCAGACGAACGAATGCCAGTAGCACACGGCGATGCGCAGATGCTCTTCGAGCGTCTTGCCGAGCACCTTCTTGGTACGGTCGTAGTGATGGTACGCAAGCGGATTGTCCGACTGCGGGCCTTCGTATCGAATGGCGGGGATATGTTCGAAATACGACATGATGTCTCCAATGTTGTTGCAGCGCAGCGGCGCAGCGTGCATCCCTCTGTGTGACGCCATACTGCCCGCGACGCGCAAAGCGCGGCAATTGCGAAATTGCGTGAGACCTTTAATGTTTCCTGCCGACGGACACGGCCGGTGCGCCCGCGAACCTGAATGTGGGCCTAAAATAACCGGACGCTTAAAATGACGCGCCGCAGGCGCCAGAGACATCGTAGCGCGGTGCACATTTGCGCGCACCGCGCCCGAACTGGAGACATGGCGGTTTTCCGCAGGCGTTCCGCGCCGGGCGAACAACCACCAATACGACATGACCCGTGCCCCCGCTTCCCAGACGCCCCACCGCATCGCTCTGCTCTTCAACGCGAATAAGGTGTACGACCGCGAGATCATTGCGGGGATTGGCCACTATCTGCGCTCCACGCGCGTTGCGTGGGACCTCTTTCTCGAGGAAGACTTCCGCTGCCGCCTCGCGGGCATCGAGCGCTTCGACGGGGACGGCATCATCGCCGACTTCGACGACCCCGACGTGGCCGACGCCCTGCGCGGCTGCCCGCTGCCGGTGGTCGCCGTGGGCTCGTCGTTCGAAGATGCCGCCCACTACCCGGCCGACGTGCCCTATATCGCAACCGACAACCGCAAACTGGTCTCGCTCGCGTGGACGCATCTGATCGGCGCGGGCCTGCCGAACCTTGCGATGTACAGCCTGCCCGTCGCGCAGGAAAACCGCTGGGCGCAGGAGCGCGAGCTGGCGTTCCAGGCGATCGCTAGCGAGGAAGGCCTGCAGGCGCCGATCTACCGGGGCCAGGCCACCAGCGCCAGCGCGTGGAACCAGGCCATCGAGCAGTTGAGCGTCTGGCTGCACAGCCTGCCCAAGCCCGTGGGCGTGATCGCCGTGACCGACGCCCGCGCGCGGCATTTGCTCCAGGCGTGTCTGATTCACGGCATTGCGGTGCCCGAGCAGGTGGCGATCATCGGCATCGACAACGATCCGCTCACCCGCACGCTCACACGCATTCCGCTCTCGTCGGTCATTCAGGGCACGGAGGAAATGGGTAAGACCGCCGCGCACTTGCTGCACCAGATGCTGCGCGGCGCACGCTTTCCGGGCCAACGCATTCTGGTGCCGCCCGTCGGCATCAACGTGCTCGAATCGACCCGGCACGAACCGCTGTCGAGCCCGCATGTCATGCGCGCACGCCATTTCATCCGCCAGTACGCCTGCCAGGGCATCAAGACCGAGCAGGTGGCCGACTACGTAGGCGTATCGCGCTCGTCGCTGGAAGACTATTTCCGGCGAGAACTGCAGTGCACGGTCCATCAGGAAATCTTGCGCCACAAGCTCGACGCCGCGAAGGCGATGCTTGCGAGCCGCGACGCCTCGAGCGCGGAGGTGGCGATCCGCTGCGGATTCACGTCGCTGCAATACATGTATGCCGTCTTCCGGCGCGAACTGGGATGCACGCCGCGCGAATATCAGGACAGTGTCGCGAACGCTTCTGGCCCACGCGTGTCCACTTGATGAGGCGGCTTCGGCCATCCCGGACATTCACGCTTTCTTCATACGTTCACTTCACCTCATGAACACTCTTGCTGCCCATCTGACTTCCGAACCGTGGGGCGCCCTGCCCGGCGGCGACGCCGTGCGGCTCTATACGCTGCGCAACGCGCAGGGCATGAAGGTGACAGTCAGCGACCTCGGCGCGACGCTCGTCTCATGGTTCGCGCCCGATCGCGCCGGCCGCCTCGCGGACATCATGCTCGGCCACGACACACCGGCGGACTATCTCGCCGCCACCACGTACATGGGCGGCCTGGTCGGGCGCTGGGCCAACCGCATCGCGGGTGCGCATTTCACGCTGGACGGCATCGAGTATCCACTCGATCGCAACGAGAACGGCAACCTGCTGCACGGCGGCGCGAACGGCTTTCATCGGCAGATGTGGCAGGTGGAAGAGGATCGGGGCTCGCTGGTGCTGCGGCTCGACTCGCCCGAAGGCGATGGCGGCTTTCCGGGCAACGTGAGCGTGCAGGTGCGCTACACGCTCGACGATGACGGCACGCTGACACTCGAATACGAGGGCGTGACCGACGCGCCTACGCCGCTGAATCTCACGAGCCACGGCTACTTCAACCTCTCCGGCGAAGCGAGCCCGGACATTCGCGGTCACATCCTGACGATCGACGCGGACGCCTTCCTCGAAGTCGATCCGCAGTTGATTCCCGCGCGCATTGCCGATGTCTCCGGCAGCGCCTTCGACTTCCGCCATGGCGCGCCGCTCGGCGCGCGGCTCGACTGGCCGAACACCCAGCTTGAGCGCGCACGCGGTTTCGACCACTGCTACGTGCTGCGCGCACCAGAGAGCACGGCAGGCACGCTGCACGCCGCGCCGGGGCGATGGCCCGTACGGCCGGTGGCGCGCGTCTACGAGCCGGGCAGCGGACGCGAGCTTGCCGTCTCGACCGACCAGCGCGGCCTGCAGCTCTATACGGGAAATTATCTGGAGGGACAGCCGGGACGCCGGGGCGTGACGTGCGCGCCCTATGCGGGCCTGTGTCTCGAAGCGGGCGGCTTCCCGAACCAGATCAACATGGAAGCGCCCGCCTGCGACGAAGTGGTGCTACACCCTGGCAAAACGTATCAGCAGGTCACGCAATACAGCGTGAGCGTGCTCGCCTGACGCCGGGCCTTAAGACACCTTGTCGTACTGATACACGCCTCGGCCAGTCTTGCGGCCGAGCTGGCCCGCCGCGACCATCTCACGCAGCAGCGGGCACGCACGATACTTCGAGTCGCCGAAGTCCTTCAGGAACACATCCATCACCGAAAGACACACATCGAGGCCGATCAGGTCCGCCAGCGCGAGCGGGCCGATCGGATGATTGGCGCCGAGCTTCATGCCGGCGTCGATTTCCTCGGCGCTCGCAATGCCTTCCGCGAGCACGAAAAACGCTTCGTTGATCATCGGCACGAGAATGCGGTTGACCACGAAGCCCGGCGCGTTCTTCACGGCGATCGGCGTCTTCTCGAGACGCAGCGCCATTTCGCGCACCGACTCGGCCACGTCCGCGCGCGTCTGCAGGCCGCGGATCACCTCGACGAGCGGCATCATCGGCACCGGGTTGAAGAAGTGCATCCCGATGAAGCGCGACGGGTCGGCGAGCGTGGTTGCGAGCGCCGTGATCGAGATCGACGAGGTGTTCGACGCGACGATCGCGTCGGGGCGGGCCGCGGCTTCGATCTGCTTGAGAATGCGCGTCTTGAGCTCGGCGTTCTCGGTCGCCGCCTCGATCACGAGATCGACGCTCGCGAGTCGCTGGTAGTCGGTGGTCGTTTCGATGCGTGCGAGCGCGGCGTCGCGCGCGCCGGCTTCGAGCTTGCCCTTCGAGACGAGCCGCTCGAGGCTATGCGTGAGCGTAGCGACGCCCTTGGCGAGCGCCGCATCGGTGACGTCGATCATCACCGCCTTGAGGCCCGCCACCGCCACCGCCTGGGCGATGCCGTTGCCCATCGTGCCTGCGCCCACGATCCCTACCGTTTCGATTGCCATGCCTGCTCCTCACTCCTTGTCTGCGACGCCGGCGTGTCGCTATGGAAAATGCCGGTCATGCGGCGCAACGCGTGGTGCACCGCACCAATACCCACAGTGTAACGGTTTGCGGGAATCGACCGGAACTCGCGTGACGGGGGCAACTGCGGCAAAGCGCCTGCGCGGCGACGTGCATCTTTCTGTGGGCGTCGAGACCTTCATAGCCTTCCAGCACGCGCTCTCACGCACGCCGGCCTGCCCGCTGCCGCCCTAGAAGTTGTACTGGAAGTAGATCTGACTGAAGTTCATGCCCGGATTCGGCTCCTTGATATCCGCGTTCGACAAATGCTGGAAACGGAACCCGGCCTGATAGTTGCCGTGCTCGCCGAACTGCGCGCCAACGCCGACCATGTCCGCGAACTGGAACGACGTCGACGTCGCGCGGTCGGGCGTCTGCCGGACGTGCGAGAGAAAGTGAAAGCCCACGCCCGCCTCGATGAACGGCCTGAACCAGCCGCTGTCCTTGATGAAGCGAAAAACGGGCATCACGCCATATTCCCAGATATGCGAGTAGACGGCATCGGGCGCGTTCAGCTTCCAGTAGGCGACATTTGCCTCGCCAACCAGCGTGAAGTGATAGCCGCCGATGTGCCACCATTGCAGGCCCGGATCCCACACGAAGCCGAGATCGAGCTTTTTCACGTCGTGGTCCGCAACACCCCCTCCGAGCTGCACGCCGAATGTATTGTCCGCCTGCGCCCTGACCACACCGAAGGCGCATAGCGCGGTGAGCGCCAAACGCACTGCATGCGCGTGCCAGACGAATCTTCTTACTTTCATATATTTCCCCGATTCGATCGATTCAGCATGACGCCATGCATCGGGCACAACCACGATTTGCGCGGATTCGGCATTAGCGAAAATGCCATACAAAATGCGCTACGCACGTGTCATTTGGAGAGAACAAATACCATCGCTCTCCAATGTTCACCAATGACCCGCGCACATATGAGAGCGAAGTTTACCGTCGAAAACCCGAATGCGCTCGTTGGCGCGCCAACAGAACGCGCCTGCTCGCAAGGCCCGCAGCTGAATGAATACTGACCAACGGCTTTCACTTTCGGTTATTACGCCGGACAAATGGTGCCGATCGATTATTTACGGAAGGATTTATGAAGTATGTACTGAGCTTGTTAACGAATCCGTCTCAATTACCGATTTTCGATTTACCGCAAGCCCAAATTGGTGATTATCGATTTTCCAGTTTTCTGGTTGTATCGATATTCCTCTGCGTAAAACCGGTATGAGGGTTGGACGCGGGTATTCCCGAACATGGCGGAATACGCTGTGCAGCTGTACCCAAATTGAGGACAGACGGCGCGCGAGCCCCTCGCATAATCCGCGTGAATTGTGATCCGCGGCAAACAACAACCTCATAACCCTTGCCACGCTCACGTCCCGGTGCTTAGGAGGAGACACATGAGCCCAATCCCGCAAGGGCATGCTTCGCGCGTGCCGCAAACGTCCGCACAAGCGCAGTCGAACTGCGCAGCCGCCACCGAACAAGTCACGCGCAAGGTCTCGCGCCATTTGCTCGGCTTCCTGTTCCTGCTGTTCGTCGTCTCGTTCCTCGACCGTATCAATATCGGCTTCGCGGGCCTGACGATGATGAAGGACCTCGGCCTGTCGAGCACGCAGTTCGGCTTCGCCACCACCCTCTTCTACGTCGCCTATATCGCGTGCGGCATTCCGGGCAATCTGATGCTCGCGCGCGTGGGTGCGCGGCGCTGGATCAGCTTCATCATGATTGCGTGGGGCCTCGCCTCCACCGCGACGATGTTCGCCACCAACGCCACCACGCTCTACTGGCTGCGCATGCTGGTTGGCGTGACCGAGGCAGGCTTTCTGCCCGGCATGCTGCTGTATCTCACCTGCTGGTTTCCGAGCGCGTGGCGCGCCCGCGCGAACGCCCTCTTCATGATCGCGATGCCCGTGACGGCCGCGCTCGGCTCCGCGGTTTCGGGCTTCATCCTCAAGCTCGACGGCCATGCGGGACTCGCCGGCTGGCAATGGCTCTTCGTGCTCGAAGGCATGCCGGCCGCACTGCTCGGCTGCGTGGCGTTCTTCTACCTGGACGACACGCCGCGCGCCGCACGCTGGCTCAGCGCGCAGGAAAAACGCACGCTCGAAGCGGCGCTTGCCGAGCCGGCCGATGCCCTCGACTCGCCGACGGCACAAGCAGCGAGCGAGCGCAGCCTCTGGCAGCAACTGCGCTCACCGGTGGTCCTGCGCTTCGCGGCGGCGTACTTCTGCCTCGTCAATACGCTCGCGATGGTCGCAGTCTGGGCACCGCTGATCGTGAAGGGCTTCAGCGCTGGGGCGAGCAACGTCACCGTGGGTCTGATCGCGACGATTCCGCAGATCGTCACCATCGTCGCGATGATCGTGTGGGGGCGCCGCTCGGATCGCCGACAGGAACGCAAATGGCACCTCGCCGCACCCATGCTGCTCTCCGGGCTCGGCTGCGTGTTGACGGCGCAAGGCGGCGCGCCGCTCGTGCAGCTGCTCGGCGTGTGCCTCGCATCCGCTGGGTCGTACACGGCGATGTCGATCTTCTGGACCACGCCCGATCAGGCATTCACGCCGCAGGCGCGGGCAGTCGGTATTGCCGTGATCAATGCGATCGGCAATATCAGCTCGGCGGCGAATCCGCTCGTGGTGGGCTGGCTCAAGGATGCGACGCACAGCTATGCCGCGGGGCTCATCTATTCCGCGGCGCTGCTCGTGCTGGGAGCGGTGATCGTCGCGACGTTGCCGATCGGGCGCGGGGGTCGCAGCAATCGGGAGAAGGAAGTGAAAGCCGTGCCTCGCGCAGCGGCTTGAGCGAACTTCAGAAAGCAAATCGCGCGACGGTAATCGCCGCGCGATTTCGTTGAACCGGCGCGCAAGGCAGTGCGTTGCGCGCCCTACGCTGCTAGCGTTCCGCGCCTGCCCCGCTGCGACGCGCACTGAATCCCGGCAAGCGCTTCACGAAGCCGGTTGCGAGCGCGGTGCCCACGAGAATCGCCGCGCACGCCTCGACCATGCCCATCGACACGCGCTCGCCGAGAAAGAGCGCGCCCCACAGAATGCCGAAGATCGGGATCACGAACGTCACCGTGATCGCGCGCGCCGGGCCCACCGCTGCGATCAGGCGGAAGAACAACAGATACGCGATACCCGTGCACGCCACGCCAAGGCCCAGCACCGCGCCCCATGCATGCAGCGAGATGGGCGTAGCCGGCCAGGTTGCCACGGCGAACGGCGCGAGCACGAGCGTCGCGCCCGTCATCGTCCCGGCAGCGACCGTGAGCGGATCGACGCCCGTGAGATGGCGCTTGGTGTAGCTTGCGGCAACGCCGTACAACGCCGCTGCGACGAGTGCCGCGAGGGCGGCGAGCGCAGCGGTCGCGGGTGATGCGCCGTCGCCGGCGTGCGTCACGACCTGATCCCACACCAGCGCGAGCACACCCGCGAAGCCGATTGCCAGGCCGACCACGCGCAAGCCGCTCAGACGATCCTTGAGCCAGACGTACGCGACGACTGCGCCCCACAGCGGCGTGGTCGCGTTGATCACGGACGTGACGCCCGCGGAGAGCGTGAGTTCGGCCCACGCAAAGAGACAGAACGGCGCGGCCGAATTGAGGATGCCGACGACGAAGAGCGGCCACGCGCGTTCACGCAGCGTGCCGATCGCCTCGCGCGCGGGGCGCCGGGAAAACAGCACGAGCAAAAGGAACAGCGCGCCGATGCCGACGCGCAGCGCCATCAGAGGCGCGACGCCGAAGTCGGTCACGCCGACGCGGATGAACAGAAACGACCCACCCCATAGGGCGGCGAGGACGACCAGCTGTGCGAGTTCGATCGGGTTCATGTGAAGTGGCGCTGTGTAAGCACGGGGTTGCGCGCGTGCGCGCGATTGTATGAATCACGGGCGCGTAGTACGCGTATCGTAAGGCGAGCGACGCGTGCCGTATAACGAAGGATTCTCACCGATATGTGAGAAAAATTAACAGCCGGTTCTTGCGGTGTCTTTCGTGCGCGCTGGTTGGTTGCTGCTTGCTTCTCAAACGTATTTCGCGGCGCACAATAGACAAAGCCCGCGTAATCTTTCGATTACGCGGGCTCTATTCTTTGGTCGGGGCGAGAGGATTTGAACCTCCGACCACCTGCACCCCATGCAGGTACGCTACCAGGCTGCGCTACGCCCCGAGAGCTAGAAAGTATAACAGAGAGTTTCTCTAATTAGAACCGCTTCACACGTAATTCGTGAACGACTCACATGCATGCGTTCTGAGAGATGCTTCAGCGCCCAAGCAGATCGAGCACATGCAGCAATTCCTTGCGCAACTGATCGACGTCCACGAGCGCGGTCGTGCCTTCGGCAACCGGCGCACCCACGGCTTCGGACTGCCCGGCTTCATCCGCTGCCGCACCATGCGAGTCGAGCCGGTTGCGCGCGCCGTTGATCGTGAACCCCTGCTCGTAGAGCAGTTCGCGAATGCGACGGATCAGCAAGACCTCATGATGCTGGTAATAGCGACGATTGCCGCGTCGCTTCACCGGCTTCAACTGCGTGAACTCCTGCTCCCAATACCGCAGTACGTGAGGCTTCACGCCGCACAGCTCGCTCACCTCGCCAATGGTGAAGTAGCGCTTGGCGGGGATGGGGGGCAAGACGACCTTTTCGCTTGTCGATGTCATCGCCGGGTTGCCGTCGTGGTGGTTGCGCAATGAGGCGTCGCCGCCTGGGTCCTTGAAGTCCGCTATTTCTACTTATTCGTTCACGCCCGCCATATTGCCACCGCCGCGGGCATACCGGCGCGGGCGTACCGGCGCCGGCAAACAACCTCAACGCATCAACGCGGGAAGCTCGCCTCGGCGCCGCTCTCCACGAGCGCCTTCAACTTCTGGCTCGCATGGAACGTCACCACGCGACGCGCCGCGATGGGTATCGCCTCGCCCGTCTTCGGGTTACGGCCGGGTCGTTGCGGCTTGTCGCGCAACTGAAAATTGCCGAAGCCGGACAGCTTCACGCTGTCGCCGCTCTCAAGCGCATCGCGAATCACTTCGAAGAAGGCTTCGACCATGTCTTTCGCTTCGCGCTTGTTGAGACCGACGTTGTCGAACAGCAGCTCAGCGAGTTCGGCTTTCGTCAGCGTGGGCGTGTCGTTCGTGGCGCTTGCCGACGAGGCAGGAATGTCGCGAATCATGGCGCTACGCTGTGCCGCAAGAAGGGCTTCGAAATCACTCGAGTTCATTTCGTTCATCTATCTATGCAATGGCGCGCTGCCGGTTGCGGGGCTGACTTGCAACCTCGCAAACCGGAAGCCGATGTCGGTACGTGAAGAGCCGAGAAGCTTATCCGCGCAACCGGGCGCCATACACTCGAGCCAGGCGATCCACCAGGGACTTGATGGCCGTATCGACCGTTTCGTCCTGAAGGGTTCCGCCAGTATCTTGCAGGGTCACCCGGAAGGCAAGGCTTTTCTCGTCCGCGCCAAGTCCGGAAGTATTTGATTTTGCACGAAATTCATCGAAAAGCGCAACCCTCTGCACAATCCGGCAAGCCTCGTCTTGCATGCCCTTCTGGAACTCGTCGAGCAGCGCTTGCACCTCGATCTTTTGATCGACGACAAGAGCGATATCACGACGGACCGGCGGGAATTTCGAGACTTCGCCAGGCGTCGGCAGCTCGCGCGCCATCAGTGCGTCGGCCTCGACCTCGAAGAGCATCGGTGCGTGCGGCAGGTCGTACTTCTGCATCCAGCGCGGATGCAGCTCGCCAATCCAGCCCACGGCACGGCCATCGACTTCGATGCGCGCGCTACGTCCCGGATGCAGCGCGGGGTGTTCCGCCTTCACGAAACGCGGCGTCTTCGCGGAGCCGAGCGATGCGAACAGCGCTTCGAGATCGCCCTTCACGTCGAAGAAGTCCACGCCGCGCGTTTGCGCGCCCCACTGCTCTTCGAGCGCGGGACCGTAGGCGAGCGCACCGATCATCTTCGGTTGTGCGAAGCCTTCCACCGACATCTCGCTCGCCTTGATCGACGGATCGTGCAGGAACACGCGGCCCGCCTCGAATACGCGCACGCGGTCGGCGCGGCGGTTGAGGTTATGGCGCAGCACGTTGATGAGGCTGCCGAACAGCGTCGTGCGCATGACCGAGAGCTGGCTCGCGATCGGGTTCAGCAGCTTCACGGGATTCGCGTTGCCCGCGAAGTCCTGTTCCCATTCGGCATCGACGAAGCTGAAGTTGATCGTCTCGGCGTAGTCGCGCGCGGCGAGCGCGTGACGAATGGCGTGGATCGAACGGCGCGTTTCGTTGGTCGCACGCATTTCGCTGCGCGCCACCGGCGGCAGCGCCGGAATCTTCTCGACGCCGTAGATGCGCGCGACTTCCTCGATCAGGTCTTCTTCGATCTCGATGTCGAAGCGGTACGGCGGCGGCGTGACGCTGAAGCTCTCGTCGCCCGCATTGTCGACGCTACGCGTGAACGTGAGGCCAAGGCGCGTGAAAATCTGCGCGATTTCGTCGGCGCTGATCTTCACGCCGATAATGCGGTTCGCGCGCGCCACGCGCATCTTCACCGCTTCGCGCTTGGGCACGTTCACGGTTTGATCGTCGATCGGGCCGGCTGCGCCGCCGCAGATATCGAGGATCAGCTGCGTGATGCGCTCGATGTGCTCGACGGTCGTCGACCAGTCCACGCCACGCTCGAAGCGATGACCTGCATCGGTCGAAAAGTTGTAGCGGCGCGAGCGGCCACGAATGCTGTCCGGCCACCAGAACGCGGCTTCGAGATAGATGTTCGTCGTGTCGAGCGTGACGGCCGTGCTGTCGCCGCCCATGATGCCCGCGAGGCTTTCGATCTCGCGGTCGTCGGCGATCACGCCCACGGTTTCATCGACTTCGACGGTATTGCCGTTGAGCAGCTTGAGCGTTTCGCCCTTCTTGCCCCAGCGCACGTCCATCGAGCCGTGAATCTTGTCGAGATCGAACACGTGCGACGGGCGGCCGAGTTCGAGCATCACGTAGTTCGAAATATCGACGAGCGCCGAGATGCTGCGCTGGCCCGAACGCTCGAGGCGCTCGACCATCCACATCGGCGTCTTCGCGTGCGCGTTCACGCCGCGGATCACGCGGCCCGAGAAACGGCCGCACAGGTCCGGCGCCGAGATCTTCACGGGCAGCTTTTCATCGAGCTTCACTTCGACCTTCGGATACACGGGCGCCTGCAGCGGCGCGCCGGTGATCGCAGCGGTTTCGCGCGCGATGCCGTACACCGAAAGGCAATCGGCCTTGTTCGGCGTGAGCTTGATTTCGAAGATGGTGTCGTCGAGATTCAGCGCTTCGCGGATGTCCTGGCCGATCGGCGTGTCTTCCGGCAGGATCATCAGGCCGCTGTGGTCTTCCGAGAGCTTCAGTTCGCGCGCCGAGCACAGCATGCCCTGGCTTTCCACGCCACGCAGCTTCGAGAGCTTGATCGCGAAAGGCTTGCCGCCTTCTTCGGCAGGCGGCAGTTCGGCGCCCACGAGCGCCACCGGCACCTTGATGCCGGGCGCGACATTGGGTGCGCCGCACACGATCTGCAGCGTCGCGCCGGTGCCGGCATCGACCTGCGTGACGTTGAGCTTGTCCGCGTCCGGGTGCTTCACGACTTCGAGCACGCGGCCCACGACGATCTTCGTGGTAGGCGGCGCAGCCGGGCTCAGGCCTTCGACTTCGAGGCCGGCCATGGTGAGCGCATGGGCCAGTTCATCGGTCGTGAGCTTCGGATCGACAAAGCTTCTCAGCCAGGATTCGGGGAATAGCATTTGGTTTTACGTTCCAGACAGATTTTGACCGTCGCGTAGGCGGGTTCCCGCGCACCTTCTTCAGGTGCTGCGTCCGCCTCGCGCACTGCAAGCGAATGCGTCGCTTCGCTTAAGCAAACTGACGCAAGAAGCGCAGATCGCCTTCGAAGAACAGGCGCAGGTCCTGCACGCCATAACGCAGCATCGTCAAGCGTTCGAGGCCGCTGCCGAACGCAAAGCCGATGTAGCGCTCCGGATCGAGGCCCATGTTGCGAATCACGGTCGGGTGCACCTGGCCCGAGCCCGAGATCTCGAGCCACTTGCCGGCGTTCTTGCCGTGCTCGAACATCATGTCGATTTCGGCCGACGGCTCCGTGAACGGGAAGTACGACGGACGGAAGCGCACCTGAATGTCGTCACGTTCGAAGAACTTCTTGAGGAAGTCGGTGTAAGCACCCTTCAGGTCTGCGAAGCTGATGTTCTCTTCGATCCACAGGCCTTCGACCTGGTTGAACATCGGCGAGTGGGTGGCGTCGCTGTCCACGCGATACGTGCGGCCCGGCACGATCACCTTGATGGGCGGCGTGTGCGTGCGCGCGTAGCGCACCTGCATCGGACTCGTGTGCGTGCGCAACAAAAGCTGACGGCCATCGGCGTCCTTGCCGTCCACGTAGAACGTGTCCTGCATGGAGCGCGCCGGATGGTTTTCCGGGCTGTTGAGCGAGGTGAAGTTGTACCAGTCGGTTTCGATCTCGGGACCGTCGGCCACGTCGAAGCCGATCGAGCCGAAAATGCGCTCGACACGTTCCCACGTCTGCATCACCGGATGCAGGCTGCCCGTGCCAGCGCCGCGGCCCGGCAGCGTGACGTCGATCGCCTCGGCGGCGAGACGCTGGTTCAGGAGCGCGTCCGCGAGCGCCTGGCGGCGCGCGTTGAGCGCAGCTTCCACCTGCTGCTTGACGGCGTTGATGCGCGCGCCTTCGGTCTTGCGCGTTTCCGCGTCAAGCTTGCCGAGGCCCTTGAGCAGTTCGGTCAGCGCGCCGGACTTGCCGAGAAAGCGGGCCTTTTCGTTTTCAAGCGTGTTGACGTCGGGGGCGCCAGCGAACGCGCTTTGCGCGTCGGCGACAATCTGGTCCAGATCCATTGATCCCATCTTTTCAGCGTCAGAGTTTGAGACTTGGAGCATCTCCGCGCTCACGGCACGCCATGATGAAGCCTGGCAATGACCGCGCGAAGACGCTGCATGAAGCGGCGCAAGAAGCGTAATTACCAACAAAAACGGGGCTCGGTGAGGAGCCCCGTTTTTGTTGCAGCATCACCGAGACTACCGGAATGTCTGCTGCAACGAACCTGCGCAATACCTGCTATCAGGCAGCGACGGCGGCCTTCACCTGCTTGACGATCGCAGCAAATGCAGCCTTGTCGAACACAGCCATGTCAGCCAGAACCTTGCGGTCGAGTTCGATCGAAGCCTTCTTCAGGCCGTTGATGAACACGCTGTAGGTCATGTCGTGCTGACGCACCGCCGCGTTGATACGCGTGATCCACAGTGCGCGGAACACACGCTTCTTGTTGCGGCGATCGCGGTAGGCGTACTGGCCTGCGCGCATGACCGCCTGCTTGGCGATGCGATAGACGTTATTGCGACGGCCGCGGTAACCCTTGGCCAGGTTGATGATCTTCTTGTGGCGGGCCCGTGCGGTAACCCCACGTTTGACTCGAGGCATGTTTCGCTCCTATGAGTTATCGGTTGAGGATTACGCGAACGGCAGCATTGCGCGCACGGAGTTCAGATCGGAATCATGAACGGCCGTTGCACCACGCAGATGACGCTTGTTCTTGGTGGTCTTCTTGGTCAGGATGTGACGCTTGAAGGCTTGACCGCGCTTGACGGTACCGCCCGGACGAACCACGAAGCGCTTTGCAGCGCTCTTCTTGGTCTTCATCTTCGGCATGACAGACAACTCCATTATTTGATGGACATGGGTGTGCGGTTGGCGCGGTGTTCACACACCATGCCGGGATTCCGCCCTTCGAAACCCACTCCACTTGTATTGGCGACTGGCTGGCTTTTGAAAAACAAGCTCGCCGCCGCTTTCAGGAAAAGCGCCCGTTTGCTGCACTTCATGTGCAGCGCGCGGGCGCCGTTCCGGAACCTGCTTGCCGCCTTCCGCGCACCCAGGCGCCGAAGACGTCATTGAAAACTGCTTTTGACCGCCGCGCAGACTACGCCGCGCGGCACGCCAATTACTTCTTCTTCTTGGGCGAGAGCACCATGATCATCTGGCGCCCTTCCATCTTCGGCATCTGCTCGACCTGGCCAATCTCTTCGAGATCCGTGCGCAGACGCTCGAGCATGCGCATGCCGATTTCCTGGTGAGCCATTTCACGGCCCCGGAAACGCAACGTGATCTTCGTCTTGTCGCCGTCTTCGAGGAAGCGGACAAGATTACGCAGCTTGACGTTGTAATCGCCGTCATCGGTACCCGGGCGGAATTTGACTTCCTTGACCTGGATGACCTTCTGCTTGAGCTTGGCCTCGTGCTGCTTCTTCGCCTCCGAGTACTTGAACTTGCCGTAGTCCATCAAACGGCAGACCGGGGGCACGGCTTGCGGGGCAATTTCAACCAGATCGACGTCCTGTTGTTCCGACAGGCGGAACGCATCGGCGAGCTTTACGATGCCGAGCGGCTCATTGTCGACTCCGACGAGACGCACTTCGGGCGCAGAAATTTCGCCGTTGATGCGATGCGGCTTTTCAGTAGCGATGTTACGTTTCCTCTAAAAATTAAAAAAACGAGCCGCGCTGCCGGAGTGGCTTACTTGAACGTCCTGACGTCTTGCGCCAGACGCTCAGCAAAGGCTTCGACGGGCATGACACCCAGATCGACGCCGCCACGGGCACGCACGGCTACCGTTTGTGCTTCACGCTCCTTGTCGCCGACGACAAGCAGGTACGGGACCTTCTCAAGCGTGTGCTCGCGTATTTTATAGCTAATTTTCTCGTTGCGCAAATCGGCCACCACTCTAACCCCTTGTTTTTGCAACGTTTGGGCCAGATTCGCGGCATATTCAGCCTGACTTTCCGCGATATTCATCACAACGGCCTGCACCGGAGCGAGCCACGGCGGCATCGCGCCGGCATGGTGCTCGATCAGAATACCGAGGAAACGCTCCATCGAACCGAGGATCGCACGGTGCAGCATGATGGGGCGGCGGCGGCTGTTGTCTTCCGCCACGTACTCGGCGCCAAGACGCTCCGGCAGCACCATGTCGAGCTGCAGCGTGCCGCACTGCCACGAGCGGCCCAGTGCGTCCTTGATGTGGTACTCGACCTTCGGACCGTAGAACGCGCCCTCGCCCGGCAGTTCTTCCCACTGCAGGCCGCAGGCCGTGAGCGCCTCGCGCAGGCCCTGCTCGGCGCGATCCCACGTTTCATCCGTCCCCGCGCGCGAATCCGGGCGCAGCGAGAGCTTGATGTCGATGTGATCGAACCCGAAATCCTTGTAGATGCTCATCGCCAGCGTGTTGAAGGCGATCGACTCGCTGATGATCTGATCTTCCGTACAGAAGATGTGCGCATCGTCCTGGACGAAGCCGCGCACGCGCATCAAGCCGTGCAGCGCGCCCGACGCCTCGTTGCGGTGGCACGAGCCGAACTCCGCATATCGCAGGGGCAGATCGCGATACGAGCGCAGGCCGTGGTTGAACACCTGGACGTGGCCCGGGCAGTTCATCGGCTTGATCGCGTAGTCGCGCTTTTCCGACTCCGTCGTGAACATGTTTTCACGATAGTTCTGCCAGTGACCCGACGCTTCCCACAGCGAGCGGTCCATGATCATCGGCGTCTTGATTTCGTCGTAGCCGGCCACGCGCAGGCGGCCGCGCATGTACTGCTCGACCTGCTGCCAGAGCGTCCAGCCCTTCGGGTGCCAGAACACCATGCCCGGCGACTCGTCCTGCATGTGGAACAGGTCGAGCTGCTTGCCGAGCTTGCGGTGGTCGCGCTTTTCGGCCTCTTCGAGCATGTGGAGGTACTGGTCCTGGTCTTCCTTCTTCGTCCAGGCCGTGCCGTAGATGCGCTGAAGCTGCTCGTTCTTCGCGTCGCCGCGCCAGTAGGCGCCCGCGACCTTCATGAGCTTGAAGACCTTCAACTTGCCCGTGGACGGCACGTGCGGGCCGCGGCACAGGTCCGTGAAGCCGCCGTGCGAGTAAAGCTTGATGTCCTGGTCGCCCGGAATCGACTCGATGATCTCGGCCTTGTACTTCTCGCCGATGCTCTTGAAGTAATCGACGGCTTCGCCGCGCGTGACGACGCGGCGCGACACCGGCTCGTCTTTCTTCGAGAGCTCCAGCATGCGCTTTTCGATCTTCTCGAGATCTTCGGGCGTGAAGGGGCGGCTGTAGGCGAAGTCGTAGTAGAAGCCGTTGTCGATGACCGGCCCGATCGTGACCTGCGCTTCCGGATACAACTCCTTCACCGCGTAGGCCAAAAGGTGAGCCGTGGAGTGACGGATGATGTCGAGGCCGTCGGCGTCCTTTTCCGTGACGATGGCGAGCGATGCGTCGTGATCGATCAGCGTCGACGTATCGACCAGTTCGCCGTCGAGCTTGCCGCCGAGCGCCGCCTTCGCGAGACCGGGGCCAATCGAAGCCGCCACTTCGGCGACCGTGACGGGATGATCGTACTGTCGAACCGAACCGTCGGGCAGACGTATCGCAACCATGTTTTTCTCCAGAAGTGCCGCGCAGGCACATCGTATTGTTCGTGGGGAACAGACCGCGGAAAACTTCGCAGCGAAAAAAAATGCGGCCCCGCTTTCGAGGGGCCGCATTCACTTTTCAAACCTGACTGCAGAGGCGAAAGAGGTCCTCGACTAGCGTCGCTCCGAAGTAGTTTCGGTAAACGTTCGCGGTGTCATAACCGTATTCGCCTTATGGCGCTTCCTTTGCAGGCACAGCGCGCTTGTGCATTTACTGCCTTGAACCCCCGGCAAAGCCAAGGGCTCGATTTCGTTGGTAGGCTCGATTGGACTCGAACCAACGACCCCCACCATGTCAAGGTGGTGCTCTAACCAGCTGAGCTACGAGCCTGAAGAAGAAAGATTATATGAAGTACCCGCAGACTTGGCAAGCATTTTTTGCAGCGCGGCAATCTTTGCCTGCCTCGTCTGACCGCCTCAGCCCCTGCGCGACGCCCGCTGCACCCCGCCCACCTCGCCCAGCAGCACGCAGGCGCGCTGGATCTGCGCCGAACTCGACACTTCAACCGTGAACTGCATGTACGCCGCATTGCGGCGAGACTGCGTCTTTACGCCGATCACGTTCATCTTCTCGCGCGCGAACACTTCGGAGATGTCGCGCAGCAAACCCTGGCGGTCGGTGGCCTCGATCGAGATATCGACCGGGTAGACCGACTGGCCGCGCCCGCCCATCACGTCGGCGGACCACGTGGTGTGCAGCACGCGCTCGGGCGCGCGGTTGGCCATGCGCCGGAAGGTCGGGCAGTCGCTGCGATGGATCGACATGCCCTTGCCGCGCGTGACGAAACCGCTGATCGCGTCGGGCGGCGCGGGCCTGCAACAGCGCGCGAGCTGCGTAAGGAGCGCGTCCACCCCGACGACCAGCACGCCTGACGCCCCGCCATGCGTGACGTTCGCGCCGCTCGCGCGCTTGGTGAGCTGCTCGGGCGTCTCCTCTTCGGGCTCGGCCGTGGGCGCATCGTGCAGCGCGTGCTCGACGTTGCGCAGGCTGAACTCTTCCTTGCCGACCACGCTGAAGAGGTCGTCGGGCGACTTGAAGCCCAGTTTGGCCGCGAGCTGGTCGAGACTCACCGACGTGCGGCCCTCGCGCTGCAGCGTCTTTTCCACCATCGCGCGGCCGTTGGCGATGTTCTCCTGCGCCTCGATCGCGTTGAACCATGCACGCACCTTCTGGCGCGCACGCGGGCTATGCAGATAACCGAGCTGCGGATTGAGCCAATCGCGCGACGGACCGCCCTCCTTCACCGAGACGATTTCGACCGTCTGGCCGTTGCGCAGCTGGGTGTTGAGCGGCACCATCGCGCCATCCACGCGCGCGCCGCGGCAGCGATGGCCCAGCTCGCTGTGCAGGTGGTAGGCGAAGTCGAGCGGCGTTGCACCCTGTGGCAAGGCGATCACACGCGCCTGGGGCGTAAGGACGTAGATGTGGTCGTCATCGAGCGTAGCCTGGCGCAACTGCTCCCACGGCTGGCGCCCATCAGATACATCGTCCTTCCAGGCGAGCAGCTGGCGCAGCCACGCGATCTTCTCGTCGTAGCTGCTGCTCGCGCTGAACTGCCCGCCGTAGCCCTTCGCACCGGCTTCCTTGTAGCGCCAGTGCGCGGCCACGCCGTATTCCGCGAACTGATGCATCTCCTGCGTGCGGATCTGCACCTCGAACGCGCGGCCGTCGTCGCCGATCACGACCGTGTGCAGCGAACGATAACCGTTGGGCTTGGGCCGCGAGATGTAGTCGTCGAATTCCCTCGGCACCGGTTGCCAGAGGTTGTGCACGATGCCGAGCACCGTGTAGCAATCCTTGATGTCGGGCACGATCACGCGGAACGCGCGCACGTCGTAGAGCTCGGAGAAGTCGATCTCCTTGCCGCGCATCTTCTTCCAGATGCTGTAGATGTGCTTGGGCCGCCCGCTCACCTCGGCCTGGATATGCGCCGCGGCAAGCTCGCTTTGCAGCCGCGCAATCGCCTCGGACACGTAGCTCTCGCGCTCGACGCGCTTCTCGTCGAGCAGCTTCGCGATGCGCTTGTAGGTGTCGGGCTCCTGGAAGCGGAACGCGAGGTCTTCGAGTTCCCACTTCAATTGCCAGATGCCCAGCCGGTTGGCGAGCGGCGCGTAGATCTCGAGCGTTTCGTGCGCGATCCCGGGCGCAGGCTTGATCTTCGCCGCCGCATAAAAGCGCAGCGACTGCAGGCGCGACGCGAGCCGGATCAGCACGACGCGGATGTCCTGCGCGAACGCCAGCAGCATCTTGCGCAGCGACTCGACCTGCGCGCGCCGCGCCGCCTGGGCGTCGCGACTTTCGCGGCCCGCTTCGGGCACGGCCTGCTGCGCCGCGCGCAGGCTCACGGTGCCAAGCCGCAAGAGCTTGCGCACGTCGAACACGAGCTTCGCGACTTCCGCGCCGAAGCGCGCTTCGAGCGCGCCTTCCGGATCGTCGAGATGCGGCGCGAGATTGAAGAGCGCCGCAGCGAGCACCGCAGGCGGATCGACGTTGAGCCGGCTCATGATGAATGCCGTGCCCTGCGCATGCTCGATGAGCGGCTCGCCCGTGGAAAGACGTGCGTCACCGGCGTGCTCGCGCACGAACGCAAGCGCGTCGTCGAGTGACGGCAGCGCGCCGGTATCGGCGGAAACCGCGGGGGCGGGAGGTACGGTGTCGCTACTCATGAGGCGATGCCCGCCGGCTTGCCGGACGGGCGACAACGAAAAGGATCAAACAGCTGCGCCGACTGAACGACTCGCGCTCAATCGCGCTGCGCAGCCACCACGACGATCTCGACGAGGCATTCCGGATTCGCGAGCTTCGCTTCGACCGTCGCACGCGGCGGCGTTGCGCCTTGCGCGACCCACTTGTCCCACTCGGCGTTCATGCCGGGGAAATCCTTCATGTCGGCGATATAGATCTGCACCGAGAGTAGCAGCGACTTGTCGCTGTTCGCCTCACCCAGCAGGCGGTCGATGTGGCCGAGCACTTCGCGCATCTGGCCGGCGATGTCCTGCCTGGTGTCCTCGGCGATCTGGCCAGCCAGGTAGACGGTGCCATTGTGGATGGCGGTTTCCGAGAGACGCGGGCCAACGTGGTGACGAATGACTGCCATGAAAATTCCTGTTGAGAAGTGAAAAACGGTCGACTTCCGGGCCGGCGACCTCCAGCGCGCTTGAACGCGCGCCGGAATATGCCGGCCAATCTCATATTATGACGCGCGAACGGCCTCGCCGTCGAAGAAACGGCGCGCGATCGCAATCTGGTTGGGCGCGAGGAAGGCCGGCGCGTGTCCTACGCCCTCGATTTCGACGCTCGATACATGGCGCCCGGTCGCGACCATCTTCTCGACGGTTTCGCGCGAAAGCAGGTCCGAAAGTGCGCCGCGCACGACGAGCACAGGACCTTCGAACGCGGCGAGCGAGCGCCAAAGGAACTTCTCGCCCTCCTCGTTCTGCTCGGGCGTGAGCGACTTGAAGGGCTCCGCAATGCGCGGGTCGTACCGGTAGCGCCACGTGCCTTCGACTTCATGCAGCAACGGCGTATTGATCTCGCGCCATTCATCGGCACTCAGCGGACCGAACGAGGCCGCGAGAAGCGCCGCATTGTCGATGCCATCCTGGAGCGTAGCGAAAGTCCCGCCTTGCCCGACGTACTCGCCGATGCGCGTGAGCGACGCGGGTTCGATATGCGGCCCGACGTCGTTGAGCAGCATGCGGCCGATGGGCGCGCCCGGCAGTCCCGCGAGCGCCATGCCGATCAGGCCGCCCATCGACGTGCCGAACCAGTCCACCTTCTCCACGCCGGTACGTGCGATCAACGTGACCATGTCGGCCACGTACTGCGCGACGCCGTAGCCGCGCGGGTCGAGCAGCCACGACGACAGCCCCCGCCCGGCCACGTCCGGGCACACGACGCGATATTGATCGGCCATCGCGGCGGCGAAGCGGTCGAAGTCGCGCCCCGAGCGCGTGAGTCCGTGCACGCATACGAGCACGCGCGGGTTGGCGGGGTCGCCCCACTCGGTGTACGCGATGCGGTGCAGGCCCGCGGGACTGAGACACTGGACGTATTGCTGGCGCGGCACTGCGGTCGATTCGGTCATCGCGGTTTCCTCGCTCGAAGGCGCATCAAGGCTTTCGGCCGATTGTAAACGGCTTTGCCGCGCGGCATCGGCGGCTAAGCCGCATGCAAACCGTACGCAAAAACGAAACGGGCGAGACCGAAGTCTCGCCCGCCGCAAATCATGCTGACGCTACGACGCTCAGCCCACGGCGCTCACATCGAGCGGCGCGCCGGTCTTCGCCTTGATCTCGTCCACCGTCACGCCCGGTGCGAGTTCGGTCACCTTCAGCCCCGCGTCGCTCACTTCCATCACGCCGAGGTCGGTGATGATGAGATCGACCACGCCCACACCCGTCAGCGGCAGCGTGCAGGCTTCGAGAATCTTGTGCTGGTCGCCCTTCGCCACGTGCTCCATCAGCACGACCACGCGGCCAACGCCCGCCACGAGGTCCATCGCGCCGCCCATGCCCTTGATCATCTTGCCGGGGATCATCCAGTTGGCCAGGTCGCCCTTCTCGCTCACCTGCATCGCGCCGAGGATCGCCAGGTTGATGTGGCCGCCGCGAATCATCGCGAACGAGTCTGCGGACGAGAAAATCGACGAACCCGCCAGCGTCGTCACGGTCTGCTTGCCGGCGTTGATCATGTCGGCGTCCACTTCGTCCTCGGTCGGGAACGGGCCGATACCGAGCAGGCCGTTTTCCGACTGCAGCCACACTTCCACGCCAGCCGGCACGTGGTTGGCCACGAGCGTGGGCAGCCCGATGCCGAGGTTCACGTAGAAGCCGTCCTGCAGTTCCTTCGCCGCGCGCGCGGCCATTTCGTCACGATTCCATGCCATGGTCGGTCTCCTTCCTCAGTTGCCCGCGGGTTTGCCAGCTGCGGCGCGCACGGTGCGTTGTTCGATGCGCTTTTCCGGGTGCGCGTTGAGCACGATGCGCTGCACGAAGATGCCCGGCGTATGGATGGCGTCCGGATCGAGTGCGCCGTTCTCGACGATCTCCTCCACTTCCGCCACGGTGATCTTGCCCGCCATCGCGCACATCGGGTTGAAGTTGCGCGCCGTGCGGCGGAAGATCAGGTTGCCCGACTTGTCGGCCTTCCACGCCTTCACGAGCGCGACGTCTGCCGTGAGCGAATGCTCGAGCACATAGTGCTTGTCGCCGAACTGGCGCGTTTCCTTGCCTTCGGCGATCAGCGTGCCGAAGCCGGTATTCGTGAAGAACGCCGGAATGCCGGCGCCGCCCGCGCGCAGCTTTTCAGCCAGCGTGCCTTGCGGCGTGAATTCGAGTTCGAGTTCGCCCGACAGATACTGGCGCTCGAATTCCTTGTTCTCGCCCACGTAGGACGAGATCATTTTCTTGATCTGGCGCGTCTCCAGCAGCAGGCCGAGGCCGAAGCCGTCCACGCCCGCGTTGTTGCTGATGCAGGTGATGCCCTTCACGCCCGTATCGCGCAGTGCGCCGATCAGCGCTTCGGGAATGCCGCACAGCCCAAAGCCGCCAACCGCGAATGTCTGGCCGTCCTTGACGATGCCCTCGAGCGCGGCAGCCGCGCTTTTATAGACCTTGTTCATCAGTGTGTCCCTTCCTCGAATGGAAATCCGCCAATCCGGTTTGTCGCGCGGACGTCGAGCGCGCCCGGATGTTCAATTCTAGTCATGCCCCGGGGGCGTTGCCGTGAAGCCGGCAGCCCTGCCGGGCGGCGCGCACGGGCCCAAACGAGCCGCGCGAGCCTGGAAAACTGCTCCTCCAATGGGTGCAAAGCGTACGCTGGCCCCCTGTTGCGGCACAATACGCAAAACTACATAAAGCAATACCCGCACCGTCCGCCATGGCCGCTCCAACCCAACCCGTCGAACGCTCCGCTCTCGACTACCAGACCGCGTTCCATCTCGCGCCCATCGGCCTCGTGCTTGCGCGCGAGCGCACCATCGTCGATTGCAACGACCAGGTCGCCGCCATCTTCGGCTGCGTACGCGAGGCGCTGATCGGCCAGTCGTTCCAGGTGCTCTACCCTTCCGCGGACGAGTTCGAGCGCATTGGCGCACGCATCCCGCCGATCATGACGGCGTTAGGCAGCTACGCCGACGACCGCATCATGAAGCGCGCCAATGGCGAGCTCTTCTGGTGTCACGTCACGGGGCGCTCGCTCGATCGCGCCGAGCCGCACGCGGCAGGCGTCTGGACGTTTGAAGACCTGAGCGCGACGCGGCGCGTGGCCATCGAACTCACACCGCGCGAACGCGAGATCGCCGCGCAGCTCGTAACCGGCAAGACCAGCAAGCAGATCGGGCGCGTGCTCGATATCAGCCCGCGCACCGTGGATGTCTATCGCGCGCGCCTCATGCGCAAGTACGACACCGGCAACGCCACCGAGCTGCTGCAGCGGCTGCTCGGCCAGTAAGGGCGCACGCCGTCTGGCAGCGCGCGCCACACGACGCTCAGCCTACCCGGTCGGATTTGACCAGTCCCGCATGCTCGATGGTCGCGCGCAGCATGTCGGGAATCGGCACCGATTTGCCGGCCGCGTAGTCGATCCACACGCAGCGCGCGTTCCCGCGTGCGTAGAGCGTGTCAGGCTCGTCGGCGCGGCGCAGTTCGAAACCGGTGTCGAAGCTGCTGCGGCCGGGCTGGCCAACCGTCATCGTGCAGACGATGTCACCGGGGTAATGCAGCTGCTTGAGGAATTCCATCGAAGCATTGACGATCACGGGGCCCTGTCCGTCGCCGCTCTCCGCGGCCACGCCCAGGTGCTCGAACCAGGAAATGCGCACCTGCTCCATGTAGCGGAAATAAACCGTGTTGTTCACATGGCCGAACGCATCCATGTCGCCCCAGCGGATCGGCATGGTCATTTCAAATACGGGGTGGTAGTCACTCATTGCACTTCAACTTCGTGTTGTTGCGAAAAACAGAATGCCGGCAGACGGCCAGACTCGCCTCAGTTCAGGTGAGCCCGAAACCGTCGTCGGCGGTGATGATCGAACCGTTGATGAACGACGACTCGTCCGCGGCCAGCAGCAGCAGCAGGCCGTCCAGGTCTTCGGGTTTGCCGACGCGATGGCGCGGCAGCATCGAAACGAGCTTTTGCCCCTGCTCGGTCGACCAGTGGTGGTGGTTGATCTCCGTGTCGATGTAGCCTGGGCAGATCGCGTTCACGTTGATGCCGTGGCGGCCCCATTCGAGCGCCATCGCCTTCGTCATATGGACGACCGCGGCCTTGCTGATCGCGTACAGGCCGATTTGCGGCAGCACACGCAGACCGGCCACCGACGCGATATTGATGATGCGGTAGGCCGGCTTCGGGCCGCCGCCGTTGCCGCGCATGATCATGCGCCTGGCGACTTCCTGGGCTACGAAAAAGGCGCCGCGCGTGTTGGTGTCGAACACGTATTCGAAGTCGGCGGGCGTGACGTCGGCGAGCTTTTGCGTCGTGGAGACGCCCGAGTTGTTGACAAGGATATCGATGGTCCCCGCCTCGGTTTCCGCGTGCGCGACCGCCGAGCGAATGCTCTGGTAGTCGGTCACGTCGAGCGAAACGACGTGCGCGGCGCCCCCGCTCGCCTCGATTTCGGCGCGCAGCTCCTTGAGCCGCTCCACGCGGCGGCTCGCCAGCACGACCTTTGCACCCGCCTGCGAGAGCACCTGGGCGAAACGCTTGCCGAGCCCGCTGGAGGCCCCCGTGATCATCGCGACCTTGCCTTCCAGATTGATCGAACGGCCCATTTCCGGTTCCTGTTCAGAAGTAAATAAGCGCCAGAACGCGGCGGGGTCGGCCCGCCAAATCTGACGCCATAGAATAGAACGGTCGTGCTAATGTTAGCCTGTTGGGTTGCGGCACGGGGAACGTTACCCGACAATACGAACCCGAAAAAAGCATTCTAATGGCAAGAGGAGCATTGATGACCCCCGCAAGTCTTTTAGAGCAATACGGCCCACGCGAGTCGATGGAATACGACGTGGTGATCGTTGGCGGCGGCCCCGCCGGGCTGTCTGCCGCGATCCGCCTGAAGCAGCTGGCCGCGGAAAAAGGCACTGAAGTCGGCGTCTGCGTGCTGGAGAAAGGCTCGGAAATCGGGGCGCATATCCTCTCGGGCGCGGTCATGGATCCGCGTGCCCTGAACGAGCTGATTCCGGACTGGAAAGAGCAAGGCGCACCGCTGAACGTGCCCGTGACCGAGGACAAGTTCCTTTTTCTTTCCGAAACGGGGGCTAAATCTGTGCCGAACTGGGCACTGCCCGACAACTTCAAGAACCACGGCAACTACGTCATCAGCCTCGCGAACGTCACGCGCTGGCTGGGCCAGCAGGCCGAGGCGCTGGGCGTCGAAATCTTCCCCGGCTTTCCGGCCGCTGAGGTGCTCTACAACGACGACGGATCGGTCAAGGGCGTCGCCACCGGCAACATGGGTGTGGGCAAGGACGGCGAGCCCACCGAGAACTTCCAGCTCGGCATGGAACTGCACGCGAAGTACACGCTGTTCTGCGAAGGCTGTCGCGGGCATCTGGGCCGTCAGCTGAACGAGAAGTTCAAGCTCGGCAAGGATTCGGATCCGCAGGTCTACGGCATCGGTATCAAGGAACTATGGGAGATCGATCCCTCGAAGCACCAGCCGGGCCTCGTGATCCACACCGCCGGCTGGCCTCTCGAATCCGATACGTACGGCGGCTCGTTCCTGTACCACATCGACAACAACCAGGTGATGGTGGGCTTTGTCGTGGGTCTGGCGTACCAGAACCCGTACCTCTCGCCGTTCGAGGAATTCCAGCGCTACAAGACGCACCCGGAAATCCGCAAGTACCTGGAAGGCGGCAAGCGCGTGTCGTATGGCGCGCGCGCGATCACCGCAGGCGGCCTGATGTCGCTGCCGAAACTCGTGTTCCCGGGCGGTGCGCTCGTGGGCGACGACGCGGGCTTCCTGAACGCCTCGCGCATCAAGGGTAGCCACGCGGCGATCAAGACCGGCATGCTGGCCGCGGACGCGGCATTCGAAGCGGTGCAGGCAGGCCGCCAGAGTGATGAACTCGCGGCCTACCCGGAAGCGTTCAAGCAGTCGTGGCTCCACACGGAGCTGTACAAGGCGCGCAACTTCAAGCAGTGGATGAGCAAGGGCCTGTACCTGGGCACGCTGATGGTGGGCATCGAGCAGAAGCTGCTGGGTGGCAACGTGCCGTGGACGCTGCATCACCAGCATCGCGACCACGAGATGCTGAAACCGGCTTCGCAGTGCAAGCCGATCGAATATCCGAAGCCCGATGGCAAGCTCACGTTCGACCGGCTCTCCTCGGTGTTCATCTCGAACACGAATCACGAGGAAAACCAGCCCGCGCACTTGACGCTCAAGGACGCAAGCGTGCCCGTGAACGTGAACCTGCGCACCTACGCGGGCCCCGAAGCGCGCTTCTGCCCGGCCGCGGTGTACGAGTTCATGAAGAACGACGACGGCAGTGACCGTCTGCAGATCAACGCGCAGAACTGCGTGCACTGCAAGACCTGCGATATCAAGGACCCGACGCAGAACATCGTCTGGGTTACGCCCGAAGGCGGCGGCGGACCGAACTATCCGAATATGTAAGTCCGATAGCCGAAAAAAAGCCGCTTCAGGTGTGAGCCTGAAGCGGCTTTTTTGTTGCCAGCGCAACGAGTGCGGCTTGCGCCGCACCGATCGACTTCACTCGTCGCTGGCCGCGATCTTCGGCGTCGTCACGACGACGTCGGCATTCTGCGCGCGATGGCGCAGCGCGTGATCGATCAGCACGAGCGCGAGCATGGCCTCGGCGATCGGCGTCGCGCGAATGCCCACGCACGGGTCGTGGCGGCCGAAGGTCTCGACCGTCGCGGGCTCGCCCGCCTTGTCGATCGAGCGTCGCGGCGTGCGGATGCTCGAAGTCGGCTTGATGGCGATCGAGACGGTAATGTCCTGTCCCGTCGAAATGCCGCCGAGCACGCCGCCAGCGTGATTACCGTGGAACCCGTTGGGCGTGAGTTCGTCGCCGTGCACCGAGCCGCGCTGTGCGACGCTCGCGAAACCCGCGCCGATCTCCACACCCTTCACCGCATTGATGCCCATCATGGCGTGCGCGATGTCGGCATCGAGGCGGTCGAAGAGCGGCTCGCCCCAGCCTACCGGCACCCCGCTCGCCACCACGTTGATGCGCGCGCCGATCGAGTCGCCGTCCTTGCGCAACGCGTCCATGTAGTCCTCGAGCTGCGGCACGACGTCGGCGTTGGGCACGAAGAACGGGTTCTCGTGCACGTGCTCCCAGCTCACGAACGGCACGTCGATCTCGCCGAGCGCGCGCATGTAGCCGCGCACTTCCACGCCGAAGCGCTCGCGCAGCCACTTCTTCGCCACGGCGCCCGCCGCGACCGTGGGCGCCGTGAGGCGCGCCGACGAGCGGCCGCCGCCGCGGTAGTCGCGAATGCCGTACTTCTGCCAGTAGGTGTAGTCGGCGTGGCCCGGGCGGAAGGTCTCGACGATGTTGCCGTAGTCCTTGCTGCGCTGGTCGGTGTTGCGGATCAGAAGCGCGATGGGCGTGCCCGTCGTGCGCCCTTCGAACACGCCCGAGAGGATCTCGACCTTGTCCTCTTCCTGGCGCTGCGTCACGTGACGCGACGTGCCGGGGCGGCGGCGGTCCAGGTCGGTCTGGATGTCGGCTTCGGTGAGCGCCATGCCGGGCGGGCAGCCGTCGATGACGCAGCCAATGGCCGGACCGTGGGATTCGCCGAAGGTGGTGACGGTGAAAAGCGTACCGAGCGTGTTGCCGGACATGGCGGTCGTCCAAAGTGAATCGGGGAATCTAACATTATGCCAGCCCGCGCGCGGCGACGCCCGACCGGGCGTTCGGGCTGTCGGTCTAGAGAAGGCGGCGCAATGCCGGTTTGGGCGGCTCGTGCGCACCGCGCCGCATGGCCCGGCGTCAGCGCCGCGCGCCGCGCAGTTCCGCCACCGTCTCCTGCAAGCGCTCCAGCGTGGCGTCCGCCGCTGCGATCGGCTCGCCCACCGCGAGCGTCAAACGGCTCGTCAGACCGCGTCGCAGTGGCCGCTCCTGACCGGACCCCGCAAAGCGCGAGAACGCACTGCCCCAAAGCCCGCGCAACGCCATCGGCACGACCGGCACGGGCGAGCGCCTCAAGATTTCGCTCACGCCGTGGCGAAACGGGTTCATTTCCCCTGTGCGCGTGAGCTTGCCCTCGGGAAAAATGCAGACGACGTCGCCCTCGGCCAGTGCGGCCGCGCACGCGTCATAGGCAGCGGCGAGCGCGGCCGGGTCCTCGTGCGCGGGCGCAATCGGAATGGCCTTGGCGTGGCGGAATACCCAGCCGAAGAACGGCGAGCGGAAGATCTGCTGATCCATCACGAAGCGGATCGGCCGCGGGCTCTCGGCCATGATGACGATCGCATCGACATAGCTCACGTGATTGCAGACGAGCACCGCCGCGCCCTCGGCGGGAATGCGTTCGGTGTGGACGAGCCGCACGCGGTAGACCGTATGCACGAGCACCCACGCCACGAAGCGCAGCAGGAACTCCGGCACGAGCGTGTAGATATAGGCCGCCACGACGATATTGAGCAGCGCCGTGGTGAGAAAGATGCCGGGAATGCCGACGCCCGCGGACGTGAGCGCCATCGCCATGAGCGCCGAGACGATCATGAAGAGCGAATTGAGGATGTTGTTCGCGGCGATGATGCGCGCGCGGTGGCTAGGCGCGCTGCGGCTCTGGATCAACGCGTAGAGCGGCACGCTGTAGAAGCCGCCGAACATGGCGAGCAGGAACAGATCCGCGAGCACGCGCCAGTGCGCGGCGGTACGCAGGAATTCGCCCACCGAAAGCAGATGCGACGCGGGAGGCAACGCGTGACTCGCAAAGAAGAGATCAATGCCGAACACGCTCATGCCGATCGAGCCGAGCGGCACGAGGCCCACCTCGATGCGCCGCCGCGAGAGCCGCTCGCAGAGCAGCGAACCCGAGCCGATGCCGAGCGAGAACATCGCGAGCAGCACGGTCACGACGTCGGGGTCGGCCGACATCACGTCCTTCGCGAAATTGAAGAACGAGGCGAGAAACGTTGCGCCCACGAACCAGAGCCACGAGATGCCGAGCAGGCTCAGGAACACGGTGCGGTTTCCATGCGCGAGACGCAGGTTGCGCCAGGTCTCGGAAACCGGATTCCAGTTGATACGCAGGTCCGGCTGTGAAGGCTCGCACGGCGGCACGAAGGCCGACGCCACGCGCCCCACGAGCGCAATGACGATGCACATGCCGCCGAGCCACCATGCGCCAAGCGGCGGCCCGAGGTCCGCATGCGCCGACGCGGGATCCATCGCGCCGATACCCGCCGCCACGCCCCCGACGATCGTGCCGAGCAGAATCGCGACGAACGTGCCCATCTCGACGAGCCCGTTGCCGCCAACCAGTTCATCGGGCGCAAGGCGCTGCGGGAGGTACGCGTACTTGACCGGCCCGAACACGGTGGAATGCACGCCCATCAGGAAGGTGCACGCATATAGCAGCGGCGCGCTATGCATCCAGAAACCGGCCGCGCCGATCAGCATGACCGCGATCTCGAAGGTCTTGACCCAGCGCGTGAGCATCGCCTTGTCGTACTTGTCGGCGACCTGGCCCGAGGTCGCGGAAAACAGCACGAACGGCAAAATGAATATGGCCGAAATGAGGAACGCGACCGTCTTCGGATCGACGCCCGAAAAGCGCGCGGCCTGATAGGTGACGAGCGAGGTGAAGCCGATCTTGAAGACGTTGTCGTTCATCGCCCCGAGGAACTGCGTCCAGAAAAACGGGGCGAAACGACGCTGGCGCAGCAGCGCGAACTGCGAAGCGTGGTCACCCTCCTGGCGTAATTTGCGCTTGTCACGCTGCGCCGCGGGCATCGGTCTATCGTTCATCGAGTAGGAATCGCACTGACAGAATTCATGGGGCCCAGACGCGAAAAAGCGCGCATCACGCGCGCTTTTTCATGCTCACCAACCAGGCGTTAGACGGGCTGCGCTCAGCGCGCCGGCTGACGTTCCTCTTCGGGCCAGTCGCGAATATAGGCCTTGAGCAGCTTGTTCTCGAAGCCCTGCGCTTCCACCACGGCCTTCGCCACGTCATAGAACGAGATCACGCCCATCAGCGAGCGGCTTTCCATGACCGGCAGGTAGCGCACGTGGTGCTCGAGCATCATGCGGCGCACTTCGTCGACCTCGGTTTCCGGCGTGCAGGTGATGGGATGATCGTCCATGACCTTGCGGATCGTCGTGGTGCCGACGCTGCCGCCGTTTGCGCGCAGCGTGAGGATGATCTCGCGGAACGTGAGCATGCCGACCAGATCGCCGTACTCCATGACGACGAGCGAGCCGATATCGTGCTCGGCCATGGTGTTGACTGCCTCGTGCAGCGCAGTGTCGGGCGTGACGGTGAAGAGCGTGTTGCCCTTCACCTTGAGGATGTCGCTGACACGCATGATGTGTCTCCAGGAATGCCGCTAGTAATGGGGGAAATGCTGAAAAGATGCCTACCTGATTCGATCCTAGCGGAAAGATTGTTAAAAGGAAAGCCGCGCGGCGGCCGGTCCAAGGCGTACCGAAACATCTGCCGAAAGCCGTGGCGAGGCGTTTTCCGGCGCGAAAACGGCCACGCGGCGCGCGCCCCATCAGGCCCGAAAAACGCCCGGCCGGGCGTCCCCGCGCCCCGCCGCCGGTGTTACGATGCCCTTCACCCTCGACACCAGGCCGGTTCGCGCCGGCCGCGCCGCCTACGATGTCATCCAATCCCGCATCAAATCCCGACAGCCGCTTCGACACGCTCGCGCTGCATGCGGGCGCGGCGCCCGACCCTGCCACCGGCGCCCGCGCGACGCCGATCTATCTCACGACCTCGTTCTCGTTCCGCGACACCGACCACGCCGCCGCGCTCTTCAACATGGAGCGCGCGGGCCACGTGTACTCGCGCATCTCGAACCCGACCGTCGCCGTGTTCGAAGAGCGCGTGGCCGCGCTCGAAGGCGGCGCGGGCGCGATCGGCACCGCGAGCGGCCAGGCGGCGCTGCATCTCGCAATCGCGACGCTCATGGGCGCGGGCTCGCACATCGTCGCCTCGGCGGCGCTCTACGGCGGCTCGCACAACCTGCTGCACTACACGCTCAAGCGCTTCGGCATCGAGACGACCTTCGTGAAGCCCGGCGACCTCGACGCCTGGCGCGCGGCGCTGCGGCCCAACACGCGCCTGCTGTTCGGCGAGACGCTGGGCAACCCGGGCCTCGACGTGCTCGACATCGAAGCCGTCGCACAGATCGCGCACACGCATGGCGTGCCGCTCCTCGTCGATTCGACGTTCACCACGCCTTACCTGCTGCGCCCCTTCGAGCACGGCGCGGATCTCGTCTATCACTCGGCCACCAAGTTCCTCGGCGGCCATGGCACGACCATCGGCGGCGTGCTGGTCGATGGCGGCACGTTCGACTTCGAGGCGTCGGGCCGCTTTCCCGAACTCACGGAGCCTTATGCGGGCTTTCACGACATGGTGTTCAGCGAGGAAAGCTCGGTCGCGCCCTTCCTGCTGCGCGCGCGCCGCGAGGGCCTGCGCGACTTCGGCGCATGCCTGCATCCGCAGGCCGCGTGGCAATTGCTGCAAGGCATAGAAACGCTGCCGCTGCGCATGGAGCGGCACGTGGCAAACGCGCGGCGCATCGTCGAATATCTCGCCGCACACGAGGCGGTCGAATCGGTCGCGTGGCCGGAGCTGCCGAGCCATCCCGATTACGCGCTTGCCAAGCGCCTGCTGCCGCGTGGCGCGGGCGCCGTGTTCAGCTTCAACCTGCGCGGTGGCCGCGCGGCGGGCAAGCGCTTCATCGAATCGCTCACGCTGTTCTCGCATCTGGCCAACGTCGGCGACGCGCGCTCGCTCGTGATCCACCCCGCCTCGACCACGCATTTCCGCATGGACGCCGCCGCGCTGGCCGCCGCCGGCATCGCGGAGGGCACGATCCGCCTCTCGATCGGGCTCGAAGACCCCGCCGATCTGGTCGATGACCTCAAGCGCGCACTGAAGGCGTCGCAAAAAGCGGAAGCATCGAAAGGGAAGTCCGCCGGCAAGGAGGCGTCATGATCGTCGATGTCGCCGGCAAACCGGTCTATGTCTACACGGCCTCGCACGCGTTCGACCACGCGCTGCCGTTCGCGGTGTTCGTCCACGGCGCGCAGCACGACCACAGCGTTTGGGCCCTGCAATCGCGCTATTTCGCCAACCACGGCTTCAACGCGCTGGCCGTCGATCTGCCCGGCCATCTGCGCAGCGCGGGTCCGGCGCTCACGAGCATCGGCGCGCTCGCCGACTGGCTCGCCGCGCTGCTCGACGCGCTGAACGCCCCGCAGGCCTTCGTCGCCGGCCATAGCATGGGCTCGCTCATCGCGCTCGAATTCGCTGCGCGCCATCCCGAACGCGCGCAGCGCATCGCCCTGCTCGCGACCGCGTTTCCGATGACGGTCGCGCCAAGCCTGCTCGAAGCCGCGCGCGAGCGCGAGCCGGAGGCGATCGCGCTCGTCAACGCGTGGTCGCACTCGACGCTCGCCGCCAAGCCTTCGAGCCCCGGGCCGGGCTTCTGGCTGCGCGGCATGAACCAGCGGCTCATGGAGCGCGTCAGCGCGCGCGGCGAGCCGCAGCTTTTCCATACCGATTTCGCGGCGTGCAATGCCTACGCGGACGGCCTCGCCAGCGCCACGAAGGTGCGCTGCCCGGTGCGCCTGATCCTCGGCAAACGCGACGCGATGACGCCCCCGCGCGCAGCGCGCGCCCTCGCCGAGGTGTTAGCGCAAGCGGGCACGCCCGTCGACACGGTCACGCTGGACGCGGGCCACGCGCTGATGACCGAGCAGCCCGATGCCACGCTCGACGCGCTCTACGCTTTTGCAACGCAGCAAACACCGCGCGTGGGCAACGGCTGACGGCTGTGACTCGCCCGGGTTGCACGGTCGTTCGGAACGCTGGAGAATGGTTGCATCAACCATCCCCTGCGTAGCCGCGCAGAAAGGAGGAGACGATGCAACCCACCACGCATACCGAGCACTTTTCGAGCTTCGCGCAGTTCTATCCGTTCTACCTGAGCGAGCACAGCAATATCATGTCGCGGCGGCTGCATTTCATCGGCTCGCTTGGCGTGATCGGCTTCGTCTGCATGGCGATCGCCACCGGCAACTGGCTCTGGCTGCCGCTTGCCATCGTGTGCGGCTACGGCTTCGCGTGGTTCGGACATTTCAAGTTCGAGAAGAACCGCCCAGCCACCTTCCGTCACCCCATCTACAGCTTGATGGGTGACTGGGTCATGTTCGCGGATATCTGCCGCGGCAAGATTTCCCTCTGATTCGACTCTGATGCGACGGCGCGCCTGTCATGGGCCCGCAGCATCGTCACGCCGCCGGATGCGGGAGCACCGGCGGATGCTCCTCCGTGAGCGCCGGGAGACGCCGCGTCGCGAGCAGCGACGCGAGCGAAATCGCGAGCTTGTCGTTGTCAAGCGCACCCAGTAGCAGGTGCGCGTCGATACTGCTCGACTTGAGTTGATACGCCAGTTCCTCGCGATCGATCGCGAAGCGGTCGAAGATGCGCGTCACCGAAATGCGCGCGGGATTGCCGATCAGCAGGAACAGCGTTTTCGCGCGTTCCTCCTGCTCGAGACGCCCCACGAGCTCATCTTCTTCGAGACCGTCGATCAGGCGCGTAACCGTGGCCAGGTCGCGCCGCAATAACTGCGCGAGTTGCTCGGTCGTGCGGCCCGGCTCCCCCGCTTCCCGCGCATCGGCGAGACCCGCGAGCAGTTCGAGCGCGTCGAGCAGATCGCTGCCCGGAAAGCGCGGCTTGTCGAAGCGCCCGGTGCGGATTTCGGGCAGCGCCGAAGTGATCATTGCGCCCACGAGCGTGATGAACCAGCTCAGGTACATCCACAGCAGGAACATCGGTGCGGCCGCGAAGGCACCATAAACAGCCGTATAAGTCGGAATACGCCGCACGTAGTAGCCAAAGCCGCGCTTGGCCGCCTCGAATGCGATCGCCGCGGCGATGCCGCCCACCAAAGCGTCGCGCCACTGCACGCGGCAGTTCGGCAGATACACGTAGAGCATCGTGAACGCGAGCGACGTAAGCGGCAGCGAGGCGCCGATCAGCATCCAGTCGAGGATGCCCGAAACGTGCTGCTCGGTCGCGATCACGGCCGAACGCGTGAACACGTACGAGGAGATCGACAGGCTCACACCGATCAGGATCGGCCCGAGCGTGAGGATGGCCCAGTAGACGAGCACGCGCTGCGCGAACGGGCGCGCCTTGCGCACACGCCAGATCAGATTGAAGGCCGACTCCACGGTCATCATCGTCATGACCGACGTGACGAAGAGCACGATCATGCCCATCGTCGTGAGACCCTTGGCCTTCGAGGCGAACTGGTTCAGGTACTTGAAGATCTGGCTGTTGATCTGCGCCGGCATGAGGTGGTCGGCGAGAAAGGCCTGCAGCGAGTTCTGGAACGAGGCGAAGATCGGGAACGCGGTGAAAAGCGCAAACGCGACCGTGGCCAGCGGCACGAGCGAGAGCAGCGTGGTGAAGGTGAGGCTGCCCGCGACCTGCGGAATGCGATCTTCGCGACTGCGCCGCGCCGCGAAACGCGCGAGGCGCTTCACGATGTCCAGATCGATCTTCACCCTCGACAGCACATCCATTGGCCTGCTTTCCTCGCCACCGTGAACAGTTCGATTGCCGCGCTTTCTGACCACCCATTTCGCGCGCACGCAGTGTACCTATTTGCCGATGATTTGCGCGTGAAATGCGCGTCGCTCGCCGGTGCGCCGCTGCGGCGGCAGACCCAACCCCTATAATATCCCGTCCACCGACGAGGCCCGATGAAACCGATTCTTGTGCTCTATTACAGCCGGCATGGCGCGACGCGCGAACTCGCACGCGCCATCGCCCAGGGTATCGACAGTGTTCCCGGCGCCGAAGCGCGCGTGCGCACGGTGCCGCCCGTCTCGACGGTCTGCGAGGCCACCGCGCCCGATATCCCCTCCGACGGGCCGCCCTACGTCGAGCTGCGCGACCTCGAAGAATGCGCGGGTCTCGCGCTCGGGTCGCCCACGCGCTTCGGCAACATGGCCGCGCCGCTCAAGTACTTTCTCGACGGCACCACGCCGCAGTGGCTTTCGGGTGCGCTCGCGGGCAAGCCCGCTTGCGTGTTCACGTCGACGGGCAGCCTGCACGGCGGCCAGGAGAGCACGCTGCTCTCGATGATGCTGCCGCTGCTCCATCACGGCATGCTGCTCGTAGGCATCCCCTACACGGAAAGCGCGCTCACGACCACGCAGGGAGGCGGCTCGCCCTACGGCGCCTCGCATCACGCGCGCCAGGACGCGCGCGGCCACGGTTTGAGCGCCGATGAAAAGACACTCGCGAGCGCGCTGGGCGTGCGGCTTGCACGCGCGGCGCTCGCACTCGCCGCCACCGAGCAAGGCCAGCGGCTGTGAACACCCGCGTCGAAGGCGTCACCGAGCCCATCGTCCAGCGTCGCGGCGCCGCGCTCGGCGCCTTTGCGATGCTCGCCGCGCTCACGCTGCTGTGCATTGCGTGGGAATGGCGGCTCGCGCCGCTGCGCCCCGGCGGCAGCGCGCTCGTGCTCAAGGCGGTGCCGCTCGCCCTCGCCCTGCCCGGCGTGCTGCGGCGCAGGCTCTACACGCTGCAATGGGCGGCGATGCTCGTGCTGCTCTACTTCGCGGAAGGCATCGTGCGCGGCATGACCGATCCCGCGCCGGGCAACCGGCTTGGCTGGGTGGAAGTCGCGCTGGCTCTTGGCTTCTTCGCGTGTGCGCTTGCCTACGTCGCGCCGTACAAGCGTGCCGCGAAGCGTGCGGCAAAGGCTGCGAAGCGCGAGTCGGCCTAAGCGATTCCCGCCCGGTGCGTATCGGTCGATGCGCATCCGCCCGCTCTGTCCAAGACCGCTGCGTGAAGGCTATCGCCGTGTCAAACTAGATCTTTGAGCCTCGCGATTTCATGACAATCGCGCCGCGAGCCAGCCCAGCTCAGGCGCGAAACTCCGAGACACCATGACCGACTCCACCCCGACTGCCTGCCAAGCCTTTCTCGACGCCTGCGCCGCCGCCATCGGCGCGCAATACGTGCTGACCGACGCGCACGACACCGCGCCCTACCTCGCCGACTGGCGCCGCCGCTACCAGGGCGCGGCCTTCGCCGTGCTCTGCCCGGCCAATACGCAGGAAGTCGCCGCGGTCGTGAAGCTCGCGCATGAGCACCACGTGGCGCTCGTGCCGCAAGGCGGCAACACCGGCCTCGCGGGCGGTGCGACGCCGGACGCGAGCGGCAACCAGGCCGTGCTGAGCCTGCGCCGCCTGAACCGCGTGCGCGAAATCGATCCGCACAACAACACGATCACCGTCGAAGCCGGTGTGATCCTCGCCGAAGTCCAGGCGCGCGCAAAGGATGCGGGCCGCCTCTTCCCGCTTTCGCTCGCGGCCGAAGGCAGTTGCACGATCGGCGGCAATCTCTCGACCAACGCGGGCGGCACTGGCGTGCTGCGCTATGGCAACACGCGCGAGTTGTGTCTCGGCCTCGAAGTCGTCACGCCGCAAGGCGAAATCTGGGACGGTCTGCGCGGGCTGCGCAAGGACAACACCGGCTACGATCTGCGCGATCTCTTCATCGGCGCGGAAGGCACGCTCGGCATCATCACCGCTGCGGTCATGAAGCTGCATCCGCTGCCGGCCGCACGCGTCACGGCGCTCGCCGCGCTCGGCTCGGCACATGCGGCGCTCGACTTCCTCGCGCTCGCGCAGCGCTACGCGGGGCCGCTGCTCACGGGCTTCGAGCTGATGTCGGACTTCTGCATGTCGCTCGTCGGCCATCATTTCCCGCAACTGCGCTATCCGTTCGCGGAGCATCACGCGCAAGTGGTGCTGCTCGAACTGTCGGACAACGAAAGCGAAGAGCACGCGCGCGCGCTCTTCGAGCGGCTCATGGAAGAAGCGCTCGAACAAGGTCTCGTGGAAGACGCCGTGGTCGCGGAAAGCCTGGCGCAGTCGCAGGCGTTCTGGAACATCCGCGAGCACATTCCGCTCGCGCAAGCGCAGGAAGGGTTGAACATCAAGCACGATATCGGCGTGCCGATCTCGCGCATCGGCCATTTCATCGAGGAAACCGATGCCGAAATCGCCCGCGCGGTGCCCGGCGCGCGCATGGTCACCTTCGGCCATCTCGGCGACGGCAATCTGCACTACAACGTGCAGGCGCCCGAAGGCGGCGACCCGAAGCGCTTCCTCGCCGAAAACGAGAAGACGCTGAACCGCATCGTGTACGACAGCGTGGATCGCCATCGCGGCACGATCAGTGCGGAACACGGCCTCGGGCAGTTGAAGATCGACGAGAACATGCACTACAAGAGCGAGGTCGAACTCGCGCTGATGCGCGCGATCAAGACCGCGCTCGATCCGCTGAACCTGATGAATCCGGGGAAAGTGCTGCGCTGAACGCGCAGGACGCAAGGAGCCGACATCGTGTTGAAGATCCGCGTGCTGTCCGACCTGCATCTGGAAAACGACGAGCCCGACACGATCCCGCATGCGCAGGCCGATCTCGTCGTGCTCGCGGGCGACATCCACAATCATGGGCTGGGCTTGCGCTGGGCGGCGGAAACGTTCGATCCGCAGGTGCCGGTGGTGTACGTGCCCGGCAATCACGAGTACTACGACGGCGACCTCGGCGCGCTGGAAACGGCGATGCGCGATGCCGCTTTCACGCTCGACAACGTGCACTTTCTCAACGACGGCGTGTACGTCGATCCCGCGGGCCGCTTTCGCGTGCTCGGCACGACGCTATGGGCCGACTTCGCACTCTTCGGCGCCGACGATGCCACGCGTGAAGCCGCCATTGCGGCAGCGATGCGCGTGATGCTCGACTTTCGCGGATTGATTCAGGTCTCGTGGCCGGACAGCCCGCATGCAGGCGCCCGCGACTTCACGCCGGCCGACTCGCTCGCGCTCCATGCGCGTTCGCGCGCATGGCTCGAAGCGGAACTGGCGAAGCCCTTCGCGGGCGAGACGATCGTCGTCACGCACCACGCGCCGCACAAAGGGAGTCTCGCGCCACGCTACGCGGAGGATCTGGTGTCGGCGGGATTCGTGAGCGATCTCGAGGCGCTGGTGCGCGCGCCTGTCGCGCTATGGATACATGGCCACACGCATACGTGCTTCGACTACACGGTCAACGGCACGCGCGTGGTGTGCAATCCGCGCGGCTATCGAGACCGCCGCACTGGGCAGCCGGAAAATCCGGCCTTTGCGTGGGACAAGGTGGTGGAAATCTAGCGAGGCAAACGTGCCCGCAACTTTAGCGCATGCGTGCGTCGTCGCGGCGCACGCGCAGCGTGACAGGCTGGAGCTGCGCGCGACGCATGCGCAGCAGATCGCGCGATGCCGCGATGCCGATCAGGCCCATCATCACGGCGATGCCGATCATCAGATGCGTATCCATTCGAGTTCCCGGTATTGGCAAAAAGTGGGTTGCGTGAAACAGTCCCGCTACCTTACCAAGTCGCCGCGCCGCCGGGCGTAAGGAAGTGTTGCCATCTGCGCAAGCTGTAACAGGCTGTCACAGCCCGCGCGCGCCTATTGCGCCTATTGACCAGGCGCAAGCGCAGCCGCCTCAGGTGCGCGCGAACTTCCGCAGCTCGTTCTGATCCCGCGCGAGCGTCGCAGGCATGCTCTCGCGCAGCAGTTCGACCCATGTACGGATCTTCGCGTCGAGATACTGGCGCGACGGGTACACCGCAAAGACGTTCATCTCCTGCGACTTGTACTCCGGCAGGATCCATTGCAGCTCGCCGCTGCGCAGACCGCTGATCGCCGAATAGATCGGCAGCAGGCCGACGCCCATGCCCTCGCGCACGGCCACCGCCATCGCCTCGGCCACGTTCACCTGGAAGGTCGCCGGGCCGAGATCGATGTTGGCCTCGCCTTCGGGGCCCGTGAACTGCCACTGCGAGGTCGGGAATACGGGCGTCACCATCTGCAGGCAGGTGTGGCTCGCGAGATCGGCGGGCTTTTGCGGCACGCCGCGCTTTTCCAGATACGCCGGCGACGCAACCGCGATGCTGAACGCGCTCGTCAGCCGCTGCGACACGAAACCGGAATCCGGCAGATCGGTCGCGACCACGAGGGCCACGTCATAACCCTCGTCGAGCAGGTCCGGCATGCGCTGCGCGAGCGTGAGCTCCACGTGCACGTCCGGATAGAGCTGCTGATACTGCCCCACCGCCGGCACCACATAGTGCTGGCCGAAGCTCGTCATCGCATGGACCTTGAGCTTGCCCGAGGGGCGCGCATGCGCGTCGCCGGCTTCCGCTTCGGCCTGATCGACGTAGGCGAGTATCTGCTCGCAGCGCTGCAGGTAGCGCTCACCCGCCTCGGTGAGCGCGATGCGGCGCGTCGTGCGGTTCAGGAGGCGCGTGCGCAGATGCGCCTCCAGATCGGAGACCGCGCGCGAAGCGTAAGCCGTAGTCGTGTTCAGGTATTGCGCCGCGCCCGTGAAGCTGCCCGCCTCCACCACCCGGACGAATACACGCATGTTTTGAAGCGTATCCATACCAATCCTCTATCTGACACACGAATTGTTTCATATTTCGTAAGATCGATTGTCTCACGTTTCGTAAAAATGCCTTGCATCCTTACCGGTTATTCATCAATCGCGCAAAAAATATAATAAGGCACAGTGATTCATAGCCAAGATAAGGAGTAAATCGTGCAGTCTCCGGTACCGAAAGGACTAGCCGCACTCACGGTTCTTACGTTCTCGTTGATAATCGCGGGCTGCGCCAGTACCGGGGGCATCGCACCGCAAGCGAAACAGGCCGAAGCCGCGCAACTCGACGCCGGCTCGGCGATCCGCGCGGCCAACACCGACGCCGACTGGCCCGCCAGCGACTGGTGGCGCGGCTATAACGACCCTCAACTGAACGCCTGGATCGAAGCCTCCGTGGCCGGCAACCCCTCGCTTGCCGCCGCCCAGGCGCGCGTGCGCGAAGCGCGCTCGATGGTGGGCGTGGCCCAGGCCGGGCTCCTGCCGCAAATCAACGGCAGCATGTCCATCCAGCGCCAGCAATGGTCCGACAACGTCTACTACGGGCCGGGCCCGCTCGCGGGCGCGAACACGTGGAACAACACGGCCACGCTCGGCCTGTCGTATCACCTCGACCTCTGGGGCCAGGACAAGAACAATGCCGAGCGCGCGCTGGACGTCGCGCACGCCACCGCCGCCGACGCGCGCGCGGCGCAGCTCGAACTCGAAGTCAATGTCACGCGCACCTACATCGAGATGTCGATGAACTACGCGCTGCTCGACATTGCGAAGCAAACGCTCGGCCAGCAGCAGCGCATTCTCGCGCTCGCGCAAAAGCGCCTTGCGGGCGGCATCGGCACCCAGCTCGAAGTGAGCCAGGCGCAAACGCCGCTGCCCGAGTACGAGCGCCAGATCGACGCGCTCGAAGAATCCATCGCGCTCGGCAAGAACCAGCTCGCGGCGCTCGCGGGCAAGGGCCCGGGCGCGGGTGAAGCGATCCAGCGCCCTGCGCTCTCGCTCGCGGCGCCCGCGGGTCTGCCCTCGGCGTTGCCTGCCCAGTTGATCGGCTATCGCCCCGACGTGGTCGCGGCGCGCTGGCTCGTCGCCGCGCAGGCGCGCGGCATCGACGTCGCGAAGGCCGACTTCTATCCGAACGTGAACCTGCTCGTTTCGATGGGCGGCTACGCGGCGGCCGGCCCGCTGTTCCAGTTCCTCAAGTCGATGAGCGGCAGCTATGCGGCAGGCCCCGCGTTCTCGCTGCCGATTTTCGACGGCGGACGCCTGCGCGCGCAGCTCGGCGCGCAGTCCGCCGCATACGACATCGCCGTCGATCAGTACAACCAGACGATCGTCACCGCGCTCAAGGAAATCGCCGATCAGGTGGTGCGCATGCGCTCGCTCGCGACCCAGGAAGACGACGCGCATCGCTCGGTCGCGGCTGCGCAGCGCAACTACGATCTTGCGCAGGAAGGCTTCCGCCGTGGCTTGACCGATTACGTGAACGTGCTGATTGCGCAAACGCAGTTGTTGCGCGCACAGGAAGGCGTCGCGCACATCCAGGCCGAGCGCCTGGCCGCACATGCCACGCTCGTGGCGGCGCTGGGCGGCGGCATGATCGACGCATCGAGCGATGCCGCAGCGAAAGGCCCGACCGAAGCCGAGCAACTGCCCGCGCACGGCAAGAAGACGCGCGACGTGCCGCTCATGCCCGCGGCGCTGCTCGCGCCGCACGGCTCGCATGCTTCGTCCGGCCCTGACGCCGCCGATGCGAGTGCATCGGGCAACGCCGGCGCAACCGGCGCGGCGCACTGAGGCAGACGACGATGCAAGCGTCCACTTCCTCACCCTCGCAGCCGGGCGGCCAGAGTCTCTACGCCGCGCTCGCCGACTGGGCGCGTACCGACGGCCTCGTCTGGATCTATCTCTTCAAGGCGATCGCCGCTGCGCTGCTCGCGCTCGGCATTGCCATGAAGCTCGATCTGCCGCAGCCGCGCACGGCCATGACCACCGTGTTCATCGTGATGCAGCCGCAAAGCGGTCCCGTGTTCGCCAAGAGCTTCTACCGGCTTTGCGGCACGCTCGTGGGCCTCGTCGTGATGCTCGCGCTGATCGGCCTCTTCGCGCAGCAGCCGGAACTCTTCATCGTCTCGACAGCGCTGTGGGTCGGCCTGTGCACCGCGGGCGCCGCGCGCAACCGCAACTTCCGTTCGTACGGCTTCGTGCTCGCGGGCTATACGGCGGCGCTCATCGGCATTCCGGCCTCGCAGCATCCCGACGGCGCGTTCATGTCGGCAATGACGCGCGTGGGTGAGATCTCGATCGGCATCCTTTGCTCGGGCTTCGTCAGCGCGGTGGTGTTTCCGCAGTTTACGGGCGAGCTGCTGCGCTCGAACGTGCGGCGCCGTTTCTCGTCGTTCGTCGATTACGTTTCGGCGGCGCTTGCCGGGCGTGTCGATCGTTCGCACATCGAAGCGAGCAATGCGCGCTTCGTCGCCGACGTCGTGGGTCTCGAAGCGAACCGCAGCATGGCCGTGTTCGAGTCGCCCGACGCGCGGATGCGCTCGGGGCGCCTCGCGCGCCTGAACACCGAGTTCATGACGGTCTCCACGCGCTTTCACGCGCTGCATCAGTTGATGAACCGTCTGCGCGCGGACGGCTCCTCGGCCACCGTCGATGCGCTCGAGCCGTACTTCCGAGAGATCGCGCCGCTGTTCGCGAAAGCGGGCGAGCCGGTGCTCACGGCCGCCGACGCGACGCACGTCTCGCAGCAACTCGACGAGTACCGCTCGGCGCTGCCGCGGCGCGTGCGCGCCACGCGTGCGGAACTCGAAACACAAGGCGATGCACGCCTGCTCGACTTCGACACCGCCACGGAGCTGTTCTACCGCTTCGTGCACGAAATGACCGAGTACACGGCCACCTACGCCTCACTCGCCGTCGATACGCACTCGCGCGAAAAATGGATTTCGCGCTACGTACCGAAGACCAATCTGATCGCGGCGGGCGTGGCGGGACTGCGCGCGGCCATCGTGATGACGCTGCTCGGCGCGTTCTGGATCGCCACCGCGTGGCCGAGCGGCACGAACCTCGTGCTCAATGCCGCCGCGACCTGCGCGCTCGCCTCGTCCGCGCCGCAACCCTCGCGCATGGCGACGCAGATGGCGCTCGGCACCGTGCTCGCATCGGTCGTCGGCATGATTCTCACGTTCGGCGTGTTTCCGCATATCGACGGCTTCGTCATGCTGTGCGTCGCGCTCGCCCCTGCGCTCGCGTTCGGCGTGTTCCTCACGACGCGCCCGAAGTACGCGGGCTACGGCGTGGGCTACTGCATCTTCCTGTGCTTTCTCGCGGGGCCGGACAACGTCGTGCAGTACAACCCGAGCAGCTATATGAACGACGCGCTCGCGCTCATCGCGTCGATGGCGGTCTCGGCTTTCGCGTTCGCCGTGCTCTTGCCGCCCTCCACGCCGTGGCTGCGCCGGCGTCTGCTCGCCGACCTGCGCGGCGGCGCCGTGCAGGCTTGCCGTGCGCGCCTGAAGGGACTGCGCAACCGCTTCGAAAGCGGTGCGCGCGACCTGATGTTCCAGCTCTCGGCGATCGCCGGCAACGACGATGCACAACGCCGCGACACGATGCGCTGGCTCTTCTCGACGCTCGAAGTGGGCAACGCCGCGCTCGATCTGCGCCACGAACTGGCCACGCTGCCCGCGCATCCGCAGTACGCGCGGGGAACCGCGTGGCACGTGGCAATCGACGCAACGCTCAAGGCCGTGAGCGCGCTCTTCGATCGCCCGAGCGAGGCGCGCTACCGCGACGCGCTCGCGACGACGCAACGCGCCATCGACGCGAGCCAGATCGTGCTGCAGGGCATATGGAAGCCCGATGCAACGAGCGCAGCCGAGCGTGGCGACATGCCTCCTCGCGAAGAGCGCCACCAGTTGCAGCGCATCCAGAGCCATCTGCATTTCATCCGCACCGCGCTCATCGACCCGCAATCGCCGCTCGCGGCGTATGCGGGCAACGAAGGCGCGAATTCTGGCGCGAGCCAAGGAGCTAACCATGCCTCGTGACGTCGCGTTTCTCGACGCCTATATCCCGGCGATCGTGCTGCTCTTCATTCTGGGCGCGGCGATCACCTGGGTGCTCGATTCCGTACTGGCCAGAACCGGACTCTACCGGGTCGTGTGGCACCCGTCCCTCTTTCGCGTGAGCCTGCTCGTGGTCGTGTGCTGCGTGCTCGGTCTCGCGGTCTATCACTAAATGCGTCACTGAATGCATCGCTGAACGAATCAACCGAATCATGACAATCCGCAACCTCATTGGCTTTATCGCGACGGCCATCATCTTCGTCGTCGCCATTCTGGTCGGTCGCGTCCTGTGGGTTCACTACATGGACGAGCCGTGGACCCGCGACGGTCGCGTGCGCGCCGAAGTGGTGAACATCGCTCCCGACGTCTCAGGCGCCGTGGTCGAGCTGCCCGTGAAGGACAACCAGTTCGTGCACAAGGGCGACCTGCTCATGCAGATCGACCCGTCGCACTATCAGATCGCCGTGGAGCAGGCCGAGGCCGCCGTGGCCGCGCGCAAGGCCGAACTGACGATGCGCCAGGACGACGCGCGCCGCCGCGCCGACATGGACAGCGAAGTGGTCTCGGCCGAAAACCGCGAGAACGCGTCGCACACGGCGAACTCGGCACAGGCGCAGTACCAGCAGGCAATCGCTGCGCTCGACGCCGCCAAGCTCAACCTCGAACGCACGCGCGTGGTCTCTCCGGTGGACGGCTACATCACAAACCTGCAGGTGTTCCAGGGCGACTACGCGATCTCGGGCCAGGCCAAGCTTGCCGTGGTGGACAGCCATTCGTTCTGGGTCTACGGCTACTTCGAGGAAACCAAGCTGCCGCACGTGAAGGTGGGCAACAAGGCCGACATCAAACTGATGAGCGGCGGCACGCTCCAGGGCCACGTCGAGAGCATCTCGCGCGGCATCTACGACCGCGACAATCCGCAAAGCCGCGAACTGCTCGCCGACGTGAACCCGACCTTCAACTGGGTGCGTCTCGCGCAGCGCGTGCCGGTGCGCATCCACATCGACAAGGTGCCGGACGACATGGTGCTCGCCGCGGGCACGACCTGCACGGTGGTCGTCAAACCGGGTACGTGATGGAGCACTGACGGCGCGCGAAGGCCGCACGCGCCGCCAGCCGGCTACGCAAAAGGGGAACGCCAGTTTGGCGTTCCCTTTTTTTGTTGCTGCGCGCACACGGAGTGTTAGCGATTGCCGCACGTTGCCCTGACGGCGAATCGATGAGCATTGCAAAACATTGTCTTTATCACGTTAAAGCCTATCTCGATTGATACACATCAACGGAGGTTTATCGAATTACTCGGATTATTCCTATTCGCCCACTTTCCCTACCACCCACAACGTGACCCCTCGCCTCCATCGAATTCACGAAATCGGCGCCATACTGCGGGCAACGCGCGACGACGGCGCGGTGCGCGCCTTGGCGCGCCGGGCGCTGGCAGGTCTCGCGAAGCGCCAGGTCCTCGCGCCGCAACGGGTTGTCGTGCTCGGCCTCGGCAATGTTCAATGGGGCGATGCCGGCGTAGGCGTTCTCGCGCTCGAGCGACTAAAGGCGGCCTGGCAATGCCCCGCACAGGTCGAACTCGTGGAAGGCGGCTCGCGCGGCCGTGCGCTCTTGCCCGTCGTCGCATCCACACAGCGTTTGATCGTGCTCGCCGCAATCGATTTCGGGCTTGCACCGGGCGCGCTGCGCGTCCTCACCGGCGATGCGGCGGCCGAACACCTCTACACGCGCCGTCCGAGCCGGCCTGGAATGGGCTTCGCCGACGCGCTCGCCTGCGCGCAGTTGAGCGGCCGCTCGCCGCGCGAGATCGTGCTGATCGGCGTGCAGCCGCAAGGCTGCGACCGTTACGGCGCGGGCTTGTCGAGCGCGGTGTGCGCGCAGCTCGATGCGACCGTCGAAGCCGCGCGGCTCTGGCTGCGCCGCTGGCGTGTCGCACCGCTGCCGCGTCTCGAACATCCCAATATCGGCGACTGAGCGCCACGCACGCGTTGCGCGAGCCCGGCGGGCGCGCCGCATGCGCCCGTGTCTGGAAGTCTGCGGGGGAACCCGCGGGAGAACCCGCGTTGCCCGCGCGCATTGCACTGCACTATCCTGAAAAACTGCGCCAGATCCGGCCAACGGCTGCACCATCAGCACGGGAGGAAGGTAGTCATGCGTTACCGCGATTTTCACCGCGAGTCGGTCGCGAACCCCGACGACTTCTGGCGCCGCGAGGCCGAGCGCATCCATTGGGAGACGCCGTTCGACCAGGTGCTCGACCGCTCGAACCCGCCGTTCGCGCGCTGGTTCTGCGGCGGCCGCACGAACCTGTGCTTCAACGCCGTGGACCGTCACCTCGCGGCGCGCGCGCAACAGAATGCGCTCGTCTATGTCTCGACCGAGACCGGCATCGAGCGGCGCTACACCTACGCCGACCTGCACGCCGAAGTGAACCGCATGGCCGCCGTGATGCGCTCGCTCGGCGTCGCGCGCGGCGAGCGCGTGCTGATCTATCTGCCGATGATTCCCGAGGCCGTGTTCGCCATGCTCGCCTGCGCGCGCCTGGGCGCGATCCACTCGGTGGTGTTCGGCGGATTCGCCGCGCCGAGCCTCGCCGCGCGCATCGACGACGCGAAGCCCGTGCTGCTCGTGACCGCCGATGCCGGCGCGCGCGGCGGCAAGGTGATCGACTACACGCCGCTCGTCGACGAAGCCATGGCGCGCGCCGAATACGCGCCGCCGAAGGTGCTGCTGATCGACCGCCAGCTCGCGCCCGAGCGGCTGAACGCCCCGTATCTCGTCGACTACGAGCCGCTGCGCGAGCAGCACTACGACGTGCAAATTCCCTGCGAATGGCTCGAATCGAATGAGCCTTCGTACATCCTCTACACCTCGGGCACGACGGGCAAGCCCAAGGGCGTGCAGCGCGACGTGGGCGGCTACGCCGTGGCGCTCGCGGCATCGATGGAATACATCTTCGAGGGACGCGCCGGCGACACCATGTTCACGGCGTCGGACATCGGCTGGGTGGTGGGCCATAGCTACATCATCTATGCGCCGCTGCTCGCGGGCATGACCACGGTGATGTACGAAGGCACGCCGGTGCGCCCCGACGGCGGCATCTGGTGGCGCCTCGTCGAGCAGCACCGCATCAACCTGATGTTCACGGCGCCGACGGCCATTCGCGTGCTCAAGAAGCAGGACCCGGCCCTGCTGCACTGCGCCGATCTGTCGAGCCTGCGCACGCTCTTTCTCGCGGGCGAACCGCTCGACGAGCCTACGGCCGAATGGATCTCCGATGCACTCGGCAAGCCCGTCGTCGACAACTACTGGCAGACCGAGACCGGCTGGCCGATGCTGGCGATCCAGCGCGGCGTCGATCCGCTGCCGCAAAAGCTCGGTTCGCCAGGCGTGCCCTGCTACGGCTACGACCTCGTGCTGCGCAACGAACATACGGGCGAGCCCTGCGCGCAGGGTGAGAAAGGCGTGATCACGCTCAGCTACCCGTTGCCGCCCGGCTGCATGCAGACCGTGTGGGGCGACGACGCGCGCTTCGTGAAGACGTACTGGGAAAGCGTGCCCGGCCAGCAGGTGTATTCGACCTTCGACTGGGGCGTGCAGGACAGCGACGGCTATGTGACGATCCTCGGCCGCACCGACGACGTGATCAATGTGGCGGGCCATCGTCTCGGCACGCGCGAGATCGAAGAGGCGATCTCGTCGCACGTGGCGGTCGCGGAAGTGGCCGTGGTGGGTGTGAACGACGCGGTGAAGGGTCAGGCGGCGCTGGCGTTCGTCGTGCTGCGCGACGCGAACGCGGCCGCCAGTCCCGCCGATGCAGAGAAGCTCGCGGCTTCGCTCGCCGCGACGGTGGACCGCCAGCTCGGCGCGATCGGCCGGCCCGCGCGCGTGCACTTCGTGCCGATGCTGCCCAAGACGCGCTCCGGCAAGCTATTGCGCCGCGCGATTGCGGCGCTCGCCGAAGGGCGCGACCCGGGCGATCTGCCGACCATCGAGGATGCCTCGGCGCTGCAGTCGATTCGCGAGGCAGTAAGCGCAGGCGACAGTTAAGGCCCGCGCGTGCGCCCGCTCAGCGCGCGAGCGGGCGGTACGCGGCCAGAAAGCGCTTGAGGATGCCCGTCGAATACGTGCCCGCGATATCGGTGAGGAAGCTCGAGAACGAGGTGCTCGCGTGTTCATCGGCGGTATCGGAGATCGTGCGCACGATCGCGCAGGGCACGTCGTATTCGTAACAGACCTGGGCGATCGCGGCGCCCTCCATCTCGACGGCCAGCGCATCGGGCAACAGCGAGCGCAGCGCGCCCACGGCCGCGGCGCTCGCCACGAACTGGTCGCCGCTGATCACGAGCCCGCGATGCACCTGCGGCAGCGTGGTCTCCAGGCGCGGCAGCGCGGCCTTGAAGCGCGCGGTCAACTCCGGCCCCTCCTCCGCGATGAAACGCTCGCATGCGGCGGCGAGCGCCTGCGCCAGCGCGTGATCGGCGTCGAAACGCGAGCGGGCAAGCAGCGGGATCTCGTGACGCGGGAACAGCGGCTCGGCGTTCATGTCGTGCTGGAGCAGCGTTTCGCCGACCACCACGTCGCCCACGTGGACGTCCGAACCCACGCCGCCGGCAACGCCCGTAAAGACGATCGCTTCCACGTCGAACGCATGAATCAGCGCGCTCGCGGTCGCGGCCGCCGCCACCTTGCCGACGCGCGCGAGCGTCACCACGCAGGGCGCACCATGCACGGTGCCGAGGTGATAGTCGCGCCGGCCAAACGTGCGCGTCACGACTCCCGATTCGGCCTGCATCGCCGCGATCAGATCGCCGAGTTCCTGGGGCAGCGCGGCGAGCACGCCGAGCGGACGGGCGGCACTGCCGCTCGCTTGGGTCGAGAGGTTCATCTTCGAATAGTTTCCGTCTGGGTCGTCTGAGGCTAAGGTGCGCTCACTCCACCGGCTGCAGCTTGGCCACGGCCAGCGCGAGCCACTTCTCACCGTGCCGCTTGAAGCGCACCTGCGCCTTGGCGTCGGTGCCGCTGCCTTCGAGCGCGGTGATCGTGCCTTCGCCGAACTTCGTGTGGAACACGCCCTGGCCTACGCGGAAGCCCGTCTCGGCGGCGCGCTGCTCGTTGGCGAACGCGGGCGCCGGGCTCTTGTCCGCGATATAGGCGTCGCGCTCGCGACGGCCGCCTTCGCTGCTGCCGCCACTGCCGCCGCCCGGACGCGAGAACCAGTCGCGGCCCCAGCCTGCGTTGTCGGACCGCCCGCCCCAGCGCGAACCCGCCTCGACCTTGGGCGTGAGCCACTTGAGCGATTCCTGCGGCAGTTCGTCGAAAAAGCGCGAGCGCACGTTGTAGCGCGTCTGGCCGTGCAGCAAGCGGCTCTGTGCGAACGAGATATAGAGCCGCTCTTTCGCACGCGTGATCGCCACGTACATCAGGCGGCGCTCTTCTTCGAGGCCGTCGGCTTCCATCGCGCTGTTCTCGTGCGGGAACAAGCCCTCTTCGAGACCCGTGATGAAGACCGCCGTGAATTCGAGGCCCTTCGCCGCGTGCACCGTCATCAGCTGTACGGCGTCCTGGCCTGCCTGCGCCTGGTTGTCGCCGGCTTCGAGCGACGCGTGCGAGAGGAAGCCCGCGAGCGGCGTCATGACGTCGGGGTTCTGCGCGGGGTCGGTGATCGTGGGCGCATCGAGCACTTCGATCTCGCCGTCCTGCGAGACGATCTCGGGCACTGCGCTCGCACCCGGGCGCAGCGGGATCGAGCGCGCGGGCGTGTCGAGGCCATAGCCCTCTTCGCTCACGAACGCCGTGGCCGCGGTCACGAGTTCCTGCAAGTTCTCGAGGCGATCCTGGCCTTCCCGCTCGTTCTGATAGAACTCGGCGAGACCGCTCATGCGCACCGTGTACTCGACCGTTTCCGGCAGGCTCATCTGCGCGGTCTCGGCGCGCATTTTCGCGACCAGATTGGCGAACGAACCGAGGCTCGAGCCCGCCTTGCCCGTGACGTACGGAATGGCCGCGGCCATCGAGCAGTTGTAGAGGCGCGCGGCATCCGCCAGCTGCTCGATCGAGCGCGCGCCGATGCCGCGCGTGGGGAAATTCACGACACGCGCGAACGCCGTGTCGTCGTTCGGATTGTCGATGAGACGCAGATAAGCGAGCGCATGCTTCACCTCCTGACGCTCGAAGAAGCGCAAGCCGCCATACACCTTGTACGGCACGCCCGCGTTCACGAGCGTGTGCTCGATCGTGCGCGACTGCGCGTTGCTGCGATAGAGGATGGCGATCTCGTTGCGCGCGAGCCCCTGGTTGATGAGCGCGCGAATCTCTTCGACGATCCAGCCGGCCTCCTGCGAGTCGGTGGCCGCCTCGTACACGCGCACCGGCTCGCCGTGGCCTGCATCGGTGCGCAGGTTCTTGCCCAGACGCCGCGAGTTATGCGCGATCAGGTAGTTGGCCGCATCGAGAATATGGCCGTGCGAACGATAGTTCTGCTCCAGCTTGATCATGTGCTTCACGCGGAACTCGTTCTCGAAGTCGCGCATGTTGCCGACGTTCGCGCCGCGGAACGCGTAGATCGACTGGTCGTCGTCGCCCACCGCGAAGATCGCGTTGCCAGGCCCCGCGAGCAGCTTGAGCCACGCGTACTGGAGCTTGTTGGTGTCCTGGAACTCGTCCACCAGAATGTCGCGAAAGCGCCCCTGATAATGCGCGCGCAGCGGCGGGTTGTACGCGAGCAGCTCGTAGCAGCGCAGCAGCAGCTCCGCGAAATCGACCACGCCTTCACGCTGGCACTGCTGGTCGTAGGCCTCGTAGAGTTCGACGAACTTGCGGTTGAAGTCGTCGCTTACGTCCACGTCTTTCGGACGCAGGCCCTGCTCCTTCGCGTTGTTGATGAAGTACTGCAGGTTCTTGGGCGGGTACTTCTCGTCGTCGACGTTCAGGCCCTTCATGAGACGCTTGATGGCCGAGAGCTGGTCTGCGGTGTCGAGGATCTGGAAGGTCTGCGGCAGACCGGCGTCGCGGAAATGCGCGCGCAGCATGCGGTTGCACAGGCCGTGGAACGTGCCGATCCACATGCCGCGCGTGTCGATGGGCAAGAGCGCCTGGAGGCGCCCCATCATTTCGCGCGCGGCCTTGTTGGTGAAGGTCACGGCCAGGATGGTCGAAGGCGAGGCCATGCCCTGCTGGATCAGCCACGCAATGCGCGTGATCAGCACGCGCGTCTTGCCGCTGCCGGCCCCGGCCAGAATGAGCGCCGGTTCGTTGGGCAACGTGACGGCGGCGAGTTGTTCGGGGTTCAGGTTCGCGAGCAGTTCGGGCATGGGCTGAAAAGGAGCGTGACCCCAGGGCGGGACCCCGGGGACGTGGCGCGCGGCACAGGCGCGCCGTCGTTGAATGGCAGACCGCCATTATAAGTGCGCACGCACGCTGCGGCTTGGGCAACCCAGGCGGCACGCCTTGCGCAAACAACGCCCGCACGACGGCCCGTGCCATGGGCCGCCCAGCGCCCTAGCTCGGCTGGCGCGTCGGCTCCGGCAGGACTTCCCCTTATAATCGAACGTTTCCGCATCCTTTTTTCGGCAGATTCCACCCATGAGCGACAGCACGCTAGCGAAAAGCTTCGAGCCCCAGACGATCGAGGCCCAATGGGGCCCCGAATGGGAGCGTCGAGGCTACGCCGCCGCGACCTTCGAGCCCGGCCGCAACAATTTCTCGATCCAGTTGCCGCCGCCCAACGTCACCGGCACGCTGCACATGGGGCACGCGTTCAACCAGACGATCATGGACGGCCTCACGCGCTACCACCGCATGCTCGGCGACAACACGCTGTGGGTGCCGGGTACAGACCACGCGGGCATCGCCACGCAGATCGTGGTCGAGCGCCAGCTCGACGCGCAGAAGATCTCGCGCCACGACCTGGGCCGCGAAAAGTTCGTCGAGCGCGTGTGGGAATGGAAGCAGCAGTCGGGCTCGACCATCACGGGCCAGGTGCGCCGTCTGGGCGCCTCGATCGACTGGTCGCGCGAATACTTCACGATGGACGACAAGATGTCGACCGCCGTGCGCGACGTGTTCGTGCGCCTCTATGAACAGGGCCTGATCTACCGCGGCAAGCGCCTCGTGAACTGGGACCCGGTGCTGGGCACCGCCGTTTCGGACCTCGAAGTCGTGAGCGAAGAGGAAAACGGTAACCTGTGGCACCTGCGCTATCCGCTCACGGACGGCTCGGGCCATCTCACGGTCGCGACCACGCGCCCGGAAACCATGCTCGGCGACACGGCCGTGATGGTCCACCCGGAAGACGAGCGCTACGCGCACCTGATCGGCAAGACCGTGAAGCTGCCGCTCGCGGACCGCGAGATCCCGATCATCGCCGACGAATACGTGGACCGCGAGTTCGGCACGGGCGTCGTCAAGGTCACGCCCGCGCACGACTTCAACGACTACCAGGTGGGCCTGCGCCATGGCCTGCCGATGATCGAGATCCTCACGCTCGACGCGAAGGTCAACGACAACGCGCCCGCCAAATACCGCGGCCTCGACCGCTTCGAGGCGCGAAAGCAAGTGGTCGCCGACTTCGAGGCGCTCGGTCTGCTCGACTCGGTGCAGCCGCACAAGCTCATGGTGCCGCGCGGCGACCGCACGGGCGTGGTGATCGAGCCGATGCTCACGGACCAGTGGTTCGTCGCGATGACGAAGCCCGCGCCCGAAGGCACGTTCAACCCCGGCAAGTCGATCACCGAAACCTCGCTCGACGTGGTGCGCAGCGGCCAGATCAAGTTCGTGCCGGAAAACTGGACCACGACCTACTACCAGTGGCTCGAGAACATCCAGGACTGGTGCATCTCGCGCCAACTCTGGTGGGGCCACCAGATCCCGGCGTGGTACGGCGAAAACGGCGAGATCTTCGTTGCGAAGAGCGAGGAAGAAGCGCGCGCGCAGGCCGAAGCGAAGGGCTACACGGGCGCACTGAAGCGCGACGAAGACGTGCTCGACACGTGGTTCTCGTCGGCGCTCGTGCCGTTCTCGTCGCTCGGCTGGCCTGCGGATACGCCTGAACTGAAGGCCTTCCTGCCCTCTTCCGTGCTGGTCACGGGCTTCGACATCATCTTCTTCTGGGTGGCGCGCATGGTCATGATGACCACGCACTTCACCGGCAAGGTGCCGTTCGACACGGTGTACGTGCACGGCCTCGTGCGCGACGCCGAAGGCCAGAAGATGTCGAAGAGCAAGGGCAACACGCTCGACCCGATCGATATCGTCGATGGCATCGACCTCGAAGCGCTGGTCGCCAAGCGCACGACCGGCCTCATGAATCCCAAGCAGGCCGCGACCATCGAAAAGAAGACGCGCAAGGAGTTCCCGGAGGGCATTCCCGCGTTCGGCACCGACGCGCTGCGCTTCACGATGGCTTCCATGGCCACGCTCGGCCGCAACGTCAACTTCGACCTCGCGCGCTGCGAAGGCTATCGCAACTTCTGCAACAAGCTCTGGAACGCCACGCGCTTCGTGCTGATGAACTGCGAAGGCCACGACTGCGGTTTCAGCAAGCCGGGCGCATGCCAGCCCGGCGATTGCGGCCCGGGCGGCTACACGGACTTCTCGCAGGCCGACCGCTGGATCGTCTCGCTCCTGCAACGCGTGGAAGCGGAAGTCGCGAAGGGCTTCGCGGACTATCGCTTCGACAACGTGGCCAACGCCATATACAAGTTCGTCTGGGACGAATACTGTGACTGGTACCTGGAACTTGCCAAGGTGCAGATCCAGACGGGTACGCCGGAGCAGCAGCGCGCCACGCGCCGCACGCTGCTGCGCGTGCTGGAAACGGTGTTGCGCCTCGCGCACCCGGTGATTCCGTTCATCACCGAAGCGCTGTGGCAGAAGGTGGCGCCGCTCACCGACGCGTACCCCGAGGGTGCCGCCGAAGGCGCAGCATCGATCATGGTGCAGCGTTACCCGGTGGCGGAAGCAAAGAAGATCGACGAAGCCGCGGAACAGTGGGCCGCCGACCTGAAGGCCGTGATCGACGCGTGCCGCAACCTGCGTGGCGAAATGGGCCTCTCGCCCGCCACGAAGGTGCCGCTGCTCGCCACGGGCAATGCCGAGCGCCTCGCGACGTTCGCGCCCTATGCGCAGGCGCTTGCAAAGCTTTCGGAGGTCCAGATCATCGCCGACGAAGCAACGCTCGACGCAGCCTCGGCAGGCGCGCCAGTTGCTATCGTTGGGACGGACAAGCTCGTGCTGAAGGTGGAGATCGACGTCGCCGCCGAACGCGAACGACTGTCGAAGGAAATCGCCCGCCTCGGCAATGAGGTAACGAAGTGCAAGGCCAAGCTAGGAAACGAGAGTTTTGTAGCAAAAGCACCGCCCGCAGTCGTTGAGCAGGAGCAGAAAAGACTGGCAGAATACCAGGCAACGCTGGACAAGCTGACCGCGCAACTCACGCGGTTGCCGGCCTGAGCGCCATATCGGCCAAGGGCTGTAACGCGTGACGCCGCACCCGCGGCGTCACACGAGCACCAGGACAGGGACAAAGACATGCTGAAAGTGACAAAAGCGGTATTCCCGGTAGCGGGCCTCGGCACGCGCTTCCTTCCGGCCACGAAAGCCAGCCCGAAGGAAATGCTGCCCGTGGTCGACAAGCCGCTCATCCAGTACGCGGTCGAAGAAGCCGTGGCTGCGGGCATCACTGAAATGATCTTCGTGACCGGGCGCAGCAAGCGCGCGATCGAGGACCATTTCGACAAGTCGTATGAGATCGAAGCCGAGCTCGAAGCACGCGGCAAAGCCAAGCTGCTCGAACTGGTGCGCAACATCAAGCCGAACAACGTCGACTGCTTCTACGTGCGTCAGCCCGAGGCGCTCGGCCTTGGCCACGCCGTGCTGTGCGCGGAAAAGCTCGTGGGCGACAACCCGTTCGCCGTGATTCTCGCGGACGACCTGCTCTACGGCACGCCGCCCGTCATGCAGCAGATGGTCGAGGTGTTCGACCACTACCATAGCTCGGTGCTCGGCGTGGAAGAGATTCCGCCCTCGGAAACGCGCTCGTACGGCATTGTCGACGGCAAGGAGTGGGAAGACTCGATCGTCAAGCTTTCGGGCATCGTCGAGAAGCCGGCGCCGGAAGTCGCACCGTCGAACCTCGGCGTAGTCGGCCGCTACGTGCTCAAGCCGCGCATTTTCGAGCATCTGAAGTCGATCAAGCCGGGCGCGGGCGGCGAGCTGCAGCTCACCGACGCGATCCAGTCGCTGCTCGCCGACGAGCAAGTGCTCGCCTACAAGTACCACGGCACGCGCTTCGACTGCGGCAGCAAGCTCGGCTACCTGAAGGCGACGGTGGAGTTCGCGCTGCGTCACCCGGAAGTCGGCGCGGATTTCGACGAGTATCTGCGTACGCGCAAGCCGGTGCTGGAAGGCTAAAGCGCCCCCGGTTAGGGCCCTTGGCCCTGCGCAAATGAAAATGGCCCGCATTCTCATGCGGGCCATTTTTTTATCCGCCGATGCGTTTAGCGGCGGCGCATCAGGAACACGAACGTCTTGTCCTGCTGCGAGCTTTCCACGATCTCATTGCCGGTTTGCTTCGCGAAGGCGGCGAAATCGCGCTGCGAGCCGGGATCGGTCGCGAGGACCTTGAGGATCTGGCCACTTTCCATATCGGCGAGCGCCTTCTTGGCGCGCAGGATCGGCAGCGGGCAGTTCAGCCCGCGCGCATCCACTTCCTTGTGAACCTGAATCTGCATCGGGGTTGGATCCTTCGGTGGCGCACCGTCGCGGCGTGAGACGGCGCTGGCAATAGCGTCGATTTTACCGCAGCCACGCCAGCCCACGCTTGCGTCCCGATCGCAACACGGCTTACAGCGTGACCGCCGCCCCCGTATGCAGCGACTCCCGCAGCGCCTGACCGATGCGCGTGGCCTCCAGCGCGTCTTCGAGCGTCGCGCCGAGGCTCCCCTTCTCCGCGCCACCGGCCTTGCGCGCCGCGACTTCCGCGACGAACGCCTGCGCTTCGACCAGGAACGCCTCTTCGAAACGGTCGAAGAAGGTGGGTGTGCAAACGCTGCGCACGCCCGTCGAGTCATAGACATCGACGCGATTCGCGCGCGGAATGCGGCCGATCGCAAGCGCCCCCGCCGTGCCGATCACCTCGCTCGATGTGTCATTGCCGTGCGCCATCGTGCGCGAGGCGTAAAACATCGCGAGGCGACCGCCCTCGAACTCGCAGATCGCCACGCCGTTGTCCACGTCGCCCGATTCGCGCAGGCCTTCGTGCAGCGCGATTGCGCCCGCGGCGTACACACGTGTAGCGCGCGGCTTGCCGAGCAGCCAGCGCGCGACGTCGATGTCGTGGACCGTGCAGTCGAGGAAAATGCCGCCCGAAGTAGGCGCGAAGCGCACGAAAAAGCCTTCGGGATCGTTGAGGTCGCAGGTCTGCGAGCGCACCAGAAACGGCTTGCCGATCGCGCCCGCCTGCACTTTTGCGTAGGCATCCTGATAACTCGGATCGAAGCGGCGCATGAAGCCGATGGTCACCTGCCGGTCGGCATGACGACGCGACACGTTCACCACCCGCTCGCATTCGGCCACGTCGAGCGAGAGCGGCTTCTCGCAGAACACGTGCTTGCCCGCTTCGAGCGCCTGCACGATCTGCTCGGCGTGCAATGCCGAAGGCGTGACGAGCCACACCGCATCGACCGATTGATCGGCCAGCAGGTCGGCGTACTCGCCATACAGCCGCGCGGCGGGCAGCGCCTCGCGCGCCCACGCGAGATCCGCTTCCAGCGGACTGCACGCGGCCGCGAGCGTTGCACCCGGCACGCGATACGCCAGGTTCTGCGCATGCCGCCGCCCCAACCTCCCAAGTCCCGCCACGCCCACGCGCAACGGCTGGGCACGATCGATTGCCTGCATCCCTGTTCTCCTCGCTTGATCAGCGCTCGTTTCAGTCGCCCAGCGTCACCACACGGCCCTCGCGCCACGACAGCGAGGCGGCTTCGGCCAGCTCCAGCGCCTTCAGTCCGTCGGCCACCGACGTGCGCACCGGCACGCCCTGCGTCACCGCTTCGTGAAAGTGCGCCATTTCGCGCGCATAGGCCGCGCGATAGCGTTCGAGGAAGAACGCCTCGGGCACGTCCTGCGCGACAGCGGTCTTCGACCACGCCACCACTTCGGTCGGCTTCATGTTGCCGGCCTGCAGCATGCCCTCGCTGCCGAGCACCTCGAAGCGCTGGTCGTAGCCATAGGCCGCGCGCCGCGCCGTGTTGATCTGGCAAAGGCGCCCGCGCTTCGTGCGGATCGTCACCGCCGTCGAATCGATGTCGCCCGCATCGGCAATCGCCGGATCGGACAGGCAGCTGCCTGTGGCGTGCACGCTCACCGCCTCGTCGTCGAGGATCCAGCGGAAGATGTCGAAGTCGTGGATCAGCATGTCCTTGAAGATGCCGCCCGAGTGCTTGATGTATTCGACGGGCGGCGCGCCCGGATCGCGGCTCGTGACGATCAGCATTTCCGGCGTGCCGATCTCGCCTGCGTCGAGGCGCGTCTTGAGCGCGGCGAACGTGGGATCGTAGCGGCGCTGAAAGCCGATCATGGCCACGACGCCCGCGCGCTGAACGGCTTCTGCACAGGCGCGTGCGCGCTCGATGGTCAGGTCGACGGGCTTTTCGCAGAAGATATGCTTGCCCGCCGCGGCCGACTTGAGGATCAGTTCGGAGTGCGTATCGGTGCTCGAGCAGATTACCGTGGCGCCGATCGAAGCGTCGCCGAACGCGGCGTCGACATCCACGACCTGAGCGCCGTGCTGTGCGGCAAGCGCGGCGGCGGCTTCGCGATTGACATCGATCACGTACTTCAGACGCACGCCCGGCTGGCGCGCAAGATTGCCCGCATGAATGCGGCCAATGCGCCCCGCGCCGAATACCGCCACATCCAGCGTTTTCGCTGCGCCGCTTGCTGCACTAGTCATCGTATCCTCCGGTGTCGGTCGATTCTTCCACGTTGAGTTCGAGCCGGTACGCAAGCGCGATGAAGAGCGCCTGGCACAGGCAGAAGGTGCTGGTGAGCGAGCGGAACGCGAACGCGCTCCCCTCCTTCACATAGAGCTGCGCGTTCGCGTGGCGCGCGAGCGGCGAGAGCTGGCTGTCGGTGATGACGAGCGTTTTGGCGTGATGCTGCTGCGCGACGCGCAGGCAGTACTGCGTCTCTTTCCCATAGGGCGCGAAGCTGATGGCGATCACCACGTCGCCCTTCTTCACGCTGCGAATCTGTTCGTGGTACATGCCGCCGAGCCCCGAGACGAGGTGCACGCGTTTGCGCGTGTGCTGCAAGGCATAGGCGATGTAGCTCGCCACCGGAAACGAGCGGCGCACGCCGATCACGTAGATGTTGTCCGCCTGCTCGAGCATCTTCACGGCCTCGTCGAACTGCGCGCCGTCGAGGCCCGCTTCGAGTTCGTCGAGTCCGCTGCGGCACGCGCCGATGAATTCACGCGCCACGGCGCCGCCCATCTCCGGGCTCGCCTCGCCCTCCTTGGCGTCGATCAGCTGGCGAATGCGCTGCTGATAGCTCGTGGCCGAGGCGCCCTGCCCCGCATAGGCCTGACGGAACACCGCCTGCAGATCGGAGAAGCCCGAGAAGCCGAAGCGCTGCGCAAAGCGCACCACCGCCGAAGGATGCACGCCACAGCTCGCGGCAATGTCGCTCGTGCGGTCCATCATCACGCTCGCGCGGTGCTGCTCGATGTAGGTCGCGATGCTTTTCAGCTGACGCGGCAGCGCCTCGTAATCGTGTGCGATGCGCTGCATCAATTCGTCTACGCCTGCTACGGCGTCGGTTGTGTCATCCGCCATGATTGTTTTCCTCGGCTGGTTGCCGCACTGCCGCAAAGCCTTACCAGGCCTCGATTCCACGGCATGCCGACGGAGCCGATTATAGGCAGCGTGTCACACGAATGGAACAGATTTTCCATTTTTATTTGCAATGAAATTTTCGTTGCAAGTCGCGAGGCGATGTCCTACTCTTGTCGATGAGCGCGGCAGCTGGTGCAGGTAACAAGCGGCATGTCAAAAGCGCGGCTGCGGCATTCACCCCAAGAACGAACGACAGACCGAGAAAGGTGGAGACAATGACTCAACGCAAGGGCAAGACCATGCTCCGGAGGTTGGCCGCAGTGCTCGCGCTGGCAGCGGGCATGACTGGTGCGAGCGTGCTCAGCGCACAAACGGCGCAAGCCGCCGACGCGCATTTCGTGCTGATCAGCCACGCGCCCGATTCCGACTCGTGGTGGAACACGATCAAGAACGCCATCAAGCAGGCCGACGAAGACTGGAACGTCGAGACCGACTACCGCAATCCACCCAACGGCGACATCGCCGACATGTCGCGCCTGATCGAACAGGCCGCCGCGCGTAACTACGACGGCGTGATCGTCACCATCGCCGACTACGATGTGCTCAAGAGCTCCATCGGCAAGGTCACGGAAAAGAAGATCCCGCTCGTGACGATCAACTCGGGCACCGAGGAACAGAGCGCGAAGCTCGGCGCGATCATGCACGTGGGTCAGCCTGAATATGTAGCGGGCCACGCAGCCGGCGAAAAGGCCAAGGCCGCCGGCGTGAAGTCGTTCCTGTGCGTGAATCACTTCGCGACCAACGCCGTGTCGTTCGAACGCTGCCGCGGCTTTGCCGATGCGCTCGGCGTGGACTACAAGACCTCGACGATCGACTCCGGCCAGGACCCGACGGAAATCCAGTCGAAGGTGAGCGCGTATCTGCGCAACCATCCGAACACGGGCGCGATCCTCACGCTCGGCCCGGTGCCGGCGGCCGCTACGCTCAAGGCGATCGACCAGATGGGCCTCGCGGGCAAGATCTACTTCTGCACGTTCGACTTCTCGGATGACATCGCCAAGGCGATCCGCGCGGGCACCATCCAGTTCGCGATCGACCAGCAGCCGTACCTGCAGGGCTACATCCCCGTGGCCGTGCTCGCGATCGTGAAGAAGGAGCACACCACCGACCCGCAGAAGATCCGCCAGATCCTCGAAGCGAATCCGAAGTTCAAGCAGCGCCTTGAAACCTATGGCCTGCAACCCTCGTACGGTCCGAAGAATATTCGCTCGGGTCCGGGCTTCATCACGAAGGAGAATCTCGACAAGGTCGTGAAGTACGCAGGTCAGTATCGCTAAGCATTTTTCGTCAGCCACGCGCGGCGGTGGCTAGCATCTTCCGATGCCCATCGCCTCTCGCCAGCCTCGCCGCGCGCCATTCACCGTGTTGCTTCTACTGCAAGGCAGTCGCTTGTAGGGAATGCGCTCGGGTATTTGAGCCAACGCAGACGCGAATACGCCTGCCACGGCCGATCGCCTTGCATAAGACCAGCGTAAGGCGCTAAAGCACCAACTCTGGTCGATATAGGAGACATCATGGGTGTAGCCGGCAAACACTTCCCCTCGCACGCTCCGGAGAGCGGCGCGCAAGACGCGCCCACGCCGCAGCCTGGCGCCAGCGATGAACGCGTGCGCCGCGAATCGTGGTTCGGCCATCTGCTCGGCCGCCCCGAATTCGCTGCGATTTCCGGCACCGTGCTGGTCTTCGCCGTCTTCGCGATCGGCGCGGGCGGCTCGGGCATGTTCGATCTCGACGGTGTGATGAACTGGTCCCAGGTCGCCGCCTACCTCGGCATCCTGAGCGTCGGCGCGTGCCTGCTGATGATCGCCGGCGAGTTCGACCTCTCCATCGGCTCGATGATCGGCTTCGCCGGCATGATGGTGGCGATCCCCACGATGTACTTCCACTGGCCCATCGCGCTTTCCATTCTGTTCGCGTTCGTGGGCTGCACCGCGCTCGGCGCGCTCAACGGCTACCTCGTGATGCGCACGCGGCTGCCTTCGTTCATCGTCACGCTCGCGTTCCTCTTCATCCTGCGCGGCCTGACGCTTGCGCTCTCGATCATGTTCGCCGACCGCACGATCGTCTCGGGCGTGGGCGACGTGGCCAAAGCCGACTTCGTGACCAACCTGCTCTTTCACGGCACGGCGTTCAAAGGCCTGTTCGTGGCGCTCGCGCATATCGGCATCGGCAAGATGCTCGACAACGGCCAGCCGCTCGTGCCGGGCGTCCCCAAGGTGATTCTCTGGTGGTTCGCGCTCGTGGCAATCGGCGCATTCGTGCTCGCCAAGACGCGCTACGGCAACTGGATTCTCGCCGTGGGTGGTGACTCCAACGCCGCGAAGAACGTGGGTGTGCCTGTGAAGCGCGTGAAGATCTCGCTCTTCATGCTCACCGCGTTCTGCTCGTGCCTCTTCGCCGTGCTGCAAGTGTGCGACATCGGTTCGGCCGCTGCCGACCGTGGGCTGCAGAAGGAATTCGAAGCGATCATCGCCGCGGTGATCGGCGGCACGCTGCTCACGGGCGGCTATGGCTCGGTGATCGGTGCGGCATTCGGCGCGCTCATCTTCGGCGTCGTGCAGATCGGCATCACTTACACAAACATCGATTCGGACTGGTTCCGCGTGTTCCTCGGCGTGATGCTGCTCATTGCCGTGCTCTTCAATCACTACGTGCGCCGCCGCGTCGCGCAATCGTAAGCCGGAGGCTCAAATGTCCGACACTCAAAACACCGCAGACGGCGACACGATTCTCGCGCTCGAGAATGTCAGCAAGTACTTCGGCAAGGTCATCGCACTGAACGGCGTCACGCTGCGCTTGAAGCGCGGCGAGGTGCACTGTCTGCTCGGCGACAACGGCGCGGGCAAGTCCACGCTCATCAAGACGCTCGCCGGCGTGCACCAGCCGACCTCCGGCCAGTATTTCGTGGACGGCAAGCCCGTGATGTTCGATTCGCCGAAAGACGCGCTCGATCTCGGCATCGCCACCGTCTACCAGGATCTCGCGCTCGTGCCGCTGCTCTCGGTCGCGCGCAACTTCTTCATGGGCCGCGAGCCACAGAAGAAGCTCTTCGGCTTCATCAACGTGATGGATCTCGATGCGAGCGCAGCGATCGCGAAGGATCGCCTCGCCGGGATGGGCATCAACGTGCGCGACCCGCATCAGGCCATCGGCACGATGTCGGGCGGCGAGAAACAATGTCTCGCGATCGCACGCGCCATTCACTTCGGCGCACGCGTGCTGATTCTCGACGAGCCGACCGCGGCGCTCGGCGTAAAGCAGAGCTTCAACGTGCTCAAGCTGATTCACGCCGCGCGTGCGAAGGGCATTTCGGTGATCTTCATCACCCACAACGTGCACCACGCCTACCCCATCGGCGACTCGTTCACGCTGCTCAATCGCGGTCGCTCGCTCGGGACCTATACGAAGGACACGATCAGCAAGAACGAAGTGCTCGACATGATGGCAGGCGGCGCGGAGATGCAGAAGATGATCGCCGAACTCGACGGCGCGACCATCTGAGCGCGCGCACGGCACAGCACTCAACAGGAATTCACATGGCTCTGACTCGTTCCACTCCAAGCCGCTTCGCCGCCGGACGCACCCGCGACATCGTCTGCCTCGGACGCCTGGGCGTCGATCTCTACGCTCAACAGGTGGGTGCGCGGCTCGAAGACGTCTCCACCTTTGCGAAGTATCTGGGCGGCTCCTCCGCGAACATCGCCTTCGGCTGCGCGCGTCTTGGCCTGAAGTCGGCCATGCTCACGCGCGTGGGCGACGACCATATGGGGCGCTTCCTCGTCGAAACGCTCACGAAGGAAGGCTGCGACACGAGCCATGTGCGCGTGGACCAAGAACGACTCACGGCGCTCGTGCTGCTGGGCCTCAAAGACCGCGACACGTTCCCGCTCATTTTCTACCGCGAGGACTGTGCCGACATGGCCGTCGATTCGGGCGACTTCGACGAAGCCTTCATCGCTTCCTCGAAAGCGCTGCTCATTACCGGCACGCACTTCTCGACCGAGCAGGTGAACCGCACGAGCCTCACCGCGCTCGAGTACGCGCGCCGCAACAACGTGCGCACTGTGCTCGACATCGACTACCGTCCCGTGCTCTGGGGCCTCACGGGGAAGGCGGACGGCGAGACGCGCTTCGTCGCAAGCGAAGGCGTGAGCGCGCATTTGCAGCGCATCCTGCCGCATTTCGATCTCGTGATCGGCACCGAGGAAGAGTTCCGCATTGCAGGCGGCAAGGAATCGCTCGTCGATGCGCTCAAGCGCGTGCGCGAAGTCTCGGGCGCGACGCTGCTCGTCAAACGCGGGCCGCTCGGCTGCCAGATCGTGGAAGGCGCGGTGCCCGTCTCGATGGACGATCTGCCGATGCAGCGCGGCGTCGAAGTCGAAGTGCTCAACGTGCTCGGCGCGGGCGACGCTTTCGCCTCCGGCTTTCTTTCGGGCTGGCTGCGCGACGCCTCGCTCGAGGATTGCGCACGCTCGGCCAACGCGTGCGGCGCCCTCGTCGTCTCGCGGCACGGCTGCGCGCCCGCCATGCCGACGCCCGTGGAACTCGACTACTTCCTGCGCGAAGCGGCCGCGGACCCCGTGCGCATGCGCCGCCCCGACCGCGACGCGACGCTCGCGCGCCTGCATCGCGTGACGCCCGCGCGCAAGCAGCACGACGAAGTGCTCGGCTTCGCGTTCGATCATCGCAACCAGTTCTTCGATCTCGCGCAGCAGACCGGCGTAAGCGAAGCGCGCATTTCGTATCTGAAGAATCTCTTCGTCGAGGCCGTGGCGCAGACCGAGCGCACGCTCGGTTTGCAAGGACGCATCGGTGTCCTGATCGATGACCGCTACGGCCAGGATGCGCTCAACGCCGCGACCGGCCGCGGCTGGTGGATCGGCCGCCCGGTCGAGTTGCCGGGCTCCGTGCCGCTCGTGTTCGACCATGGCCGCTCGATCGGCACGACGCTCGCGTCCTGGCCCATCGACCACACGGTGAAGTGCCTCGTGCAGTTCCATCCGGACGAGCCCATCGAACAGCGTCTCGAACAGGAAGCGCAGCTGCGCGCGCTTTACGACGCCACCCAGGCGAGCGGCCACGAACTGCTGCTCGAAGTGATTCCGCCGAAGCTTAACGGCAAACCGAATGCACCCGATACGGTCTATCGTGCGCTCAAGCGGCTCTACAACATCGGTCTCTACCCGGAGTGGTGGAAGCTAGAGCCGATGGGCGCCGCGCAATGGCGCGAGATCGACGCGCTGATCGCCGAGCGCGACCCGTATTGCCGCGGCGTCGTACTGCTCGGGCTCTCCGCGCCTATCGACCAGCTCGTGGAGGGTTTCCGCGCGGCGGCCGCCTCGAACACGTGCCGGGGCTTCACGGTGGGCCGCTCGATCTTCTACGAGCCGAGCCTCGCCTGGCTCGCAGGTGAAATTGGCGACGACGAAGTGATCGCCCGCGCGCGCCGCGCATTCGAAACGCTGATCGGCGCGTGGCGCGCCGCGCGCACCGATGCTCAGGGCACGCACGACAACCATGAGGAGAAGGCGGCATGAATCAACGCATTGCTCCTGGCGACTACGCCTCGCAGGAAAGCGCGCAGAACGCCGCGCCCGCGAGCACCGTGCGGCTCACGGCGGCGCAGGCGCTCGTGCGCTATCTCGCTGCGCAGCGCGTGGCGAGCGAGGACGGCTCGGGCCGCACTGAGCCGCTATTCGGCGGCGTGTTCGCGATCTTCGGTCACGGCAACGTGGCCGGCATCGGCGAGGCGCTCTACCAGCATCGGCACGAGTTGCCCACGCTGCGCGCGCACAACGAGCAGGCCATGGCGCACAGCGCGATCGCCTACGCCAAGGCGCACTTTCGCCGCCGCATGATGGCAGTGACGACCTCGATTGGGCCGGGCGCGACGAATCTCGTCACGGCGGCCGCGCTTGCGCACGTGAACCGCTTGCCCGTGCTGCTGTTGCCCGGCGACATTTTCGTTTCGCGCGAACCCGATCCGGTGCTGCAGCAGATCGAGGACCTGCACGACGGCGGCATCTCCGCGAACGACGCGCTGCGCCCCGTCTCGCGCTACTTTGACCGCATCGTGCATCCCGCGCAGTTGCTCACGGCGCTGCCGCGCGCGCTGCGCGTGCTCACCGACGCCGCGCTCTGCGGCCCGGTCACGCTCGCGCTGCCGCAGGACGTGCAAGCGATGGCATGGGACTACCCGGCGAGCTTCTTTACGCCGCGCCTAGTGACGTTCCACGCACCCGCGCCTGTGCAGACCGAAATCGACGCGGCGCTGACGCAGCTGCATCGCGCGAAACGCCCGCTCATCGTGGCGGGCGGCGGCGTGCTCTATTCGCGCGCGTCGCAGGCCTTGCAGACGCTCGCGTCCTCGCGCGGCATTCCCGTGGCCGAAACGCAGGCAGGCAAAGGCTCGCTCGCGTGGGACGATCCACTCAACGTCGGCGCGCTCGGCGTGACGGGCTCACCCGCCGCCAACGAACTCGCGCGCGACGCCGACTGCGTGCTCGCCGTAGGCACGCGTTTGCAGGACTTCACGACCGGCTCGAACTCGCTTTTTGCGAACGCGCATGTGATCGGCGTGAACGCCAACGGCTTCGACGCGCTCAAGCACGACGGCCTCGCCGTGCAGGCCGACGCGCGTCAGGCGCTCGCCGCGCTCAACGACGAACTGATCAACTGGCGCGCCGACGCAAACTGGACCGCGCGCGCCCAGCGTCTCGCGGGCGACTGGCGCGCGAGCATCGAGCGTCTTACGCACGCGCCGCAGGAACGCAACCGCCTGCCCTACGACGCCGATGTGATCGGCGCAGTCCAGCGCTCGTCGAGTCGTTCGTACACCGAAGACATCGTCGTCTGCGCGGCCGGCACGCTGCCCGCCGAACTGCACAAGCTCTGGCGCGCGGGCCAGCCCGGTGCCTATCACGTCGAATACGGCTACTCGTGCATGGGCTACGAGATCGCGGGCGGCCTGGGCGCGAAGCTCGCGCGGCCCGATCGCGAGGTCATCGTCATGGTGGGCGACGGCAGCTATCTGATGATGAATAGTGAGATCGCTACCTCAGTCATGCTGGGCGCGAAGCTCATCATCGTCGTGCTCGACAACCGCGGCTACGGCTGCATCAACCGGTTGCAGCAGGCTTGCGGCGGCGCGCCGTTCAACAACCTTTTCGACGATTGCGCGCAAGGGCCGCTCGGCGCGCCGCGTATCGACTTCGCCTCGCATGCGCGCTCGCTCGGCGCGCAGGCCGAACACGTGGCGAACGTTGCGGAACTCGAAGCGGCGATGCAACGCGCGCGTGCTTCGTCGCGCACTTACGTGGTCTCCATCGACACCGACCCCGCGCGCACGACGGAGGAAGGCGGCTGGTGGTGGGAAGTCGCCGTGCCCGAGGTGTCCACGCGCGCTACCGTGCGCGAGGCGCGCGAGCGCTATGAAGAACAGGTCGCGCAGCGCAGCGGACGCGCGCCAGCCGGCGAAGATGCGGCCGCCAGCGACGACGAACCCGGCAACGCCCAACGCGACTGACGACATAGACATCGAGGAGCGCACATGAGCGCATTTGAAGTACGCATCGGCATCAACCCGCTGTCGTGGATGAACGACGACCTGCCCTCGCTCGGCGGCGAGACGCCGCTATCGCAGGCGCTGACCGAGGGCCGCGAGATCGGCTATGAGGGCTTCGAGCTAGGCAACAAGTTTCCGCGCGAGCCGAAGGCGCTCAAGGCGCTCCTTGCGCAATACGATCTGTCGCTCGTCTCCGGCTGGTACTCGGGCATGCTCGCGCGGCGCAGCGTGGAGGAAGAGATCGCCGCAGTCGAGAAGCATCTGGACCTGCTCGCGCAGAACGGCGCAACGGTGATGGTCTACGGCGAGGTCGCCGATTCGATCCAGGGCGCGCCGCGTCCGCTTTATCAGCGCCCGCGCTTTTTCAGCGACAAACAGTGGGACGAATACGCCGCACGCGTGGACGCCTTCGCGCGCCATACGCTCTCGCGCGGCGTGCGGCTCGCGTACCACCATCATATGGGCGCCTATGTCGAAACGCCCGCCGACGTCGACAAGCTCATGGCGCGCACGAGCGACGCCGTGGGCCTGCTGTTCGACGCGGGCCATATGACGTTTGCAGGCGGCGACCCCGTCGCCGAACTCGACAAGCACATTGCACGCGTATGCCACGTGCACTGCAAGGACGTGCGTCCCGCCGTCATGAAACTCGCACGCAACCGCAACTGGAGTTTTCTCGACGCCGTGCTCGCAGGCGCGTTCACCGTGCCGGGCGACGGCGCCATCGATTTTCCCGCGATCATCGCGCGGCTCAAGCGTCACGGCTATCGCGGCTGGCTCGTCGTCGAAGCCGAGCAGGATCCTGTGATCGCACCGTCGTATGAGTATGCGCAAAAGGGCTACCGTACGCTGCGCACGCTCGTCGATGCGACGGACACCCAATCGAAGGAGGCAGCATGACTCTTCTGGTCAAGGCCGCGCGCGAAGGCCAGACGATCGCGCGCGTCACGCCCGACACCGCGGGCTGGCGCTATGTCGGCTTCGCCGCATACCGGCTCGAAGCGGATGAACTCGTCTACGTGAGTGAGCCCGATCGCGAAAGCTGCATCGTCGTGCTCTCGGGCGCGGTGGATATCGAGGCAGGCGGTGAGCGCTGGTCGAGCCTCGGCTCGCGCGACAGCGTCTTCGAAGACGCCGCGCCGTATGCCCTTTATGTGCCGCCCGGCGTGAAAGCGACCGTGCACGCCAAACGCAATGCCGAAGTGGGCGTGGCGAGCGCGCCCGCCAAAGGCACGCTGCCCGTTCGCCTCATCGAGCCGGCGCAGATGAAGCGCTCCACGCGCGGCAAGGGCGCGAATACGCGCTACGTCTGCGATATCCTGCCGCAAGACGCGCCAGCTGAATCGCTGCTCGTGGTCGAGGTGCGCACGCCTTCGGGCCATTCGTCGAGCTACCCGCCGCACAAGCACGACGCCGACCGCTTGCCGCACGAAAGCGCGCTCGAAGAAACCTACTATCACCGGCTCAATCCGCAGCAGGGGTTCGCGTTCCAGCGCGTGTACACCGACGCGCGCGATCTGGACGAAACGATGGCCGTGGAAAATCACGACGTCGTGATGGTGCCGCGCGGCTACCACCCGGTCGTCGTCCCGTATGGCTACGACTCGTACTACCTGAACGTGATGGCGGGCCCGACGCGCGAATGGCACTTCCACAACGACCCGGCACACGAGTGGATCATCGAGCGCGACGCGAAATGACGCGTCCATAAAAAAACGCCGCGTGTCGAATCCACGCGGCGTTTTTCATCGTGCCCGCAACGAGCGACGAACGGCAAGCGCATCAAGCCAGCCGGAATTTCCCGACCAGCCGCTTGAGCACCTTCGCCTGATCGTCGAGCGATTGCGCAGCGGCAGTCGCCTCTTCCACGAGCGCCGCGTTCTGCTGCGTGCCGGCGTCCATCTGTGTGACCGCGCGGCTGATTTCCTCGATGCCGGAGCGCTGCTCGCGCGAAGCCGCCGAAATTTCGCCGATGATGTCGTTCACGCGCCGCACGGCCTTCACGACTTCGTCCATCGTCGAGCCCGCGTCCTGCGCGAGCGTCGAGCCATTCGATACGCGTTCGACCGATGCGCCGATCAGCGCCTTGATCTCCTTGGCCGCCGCCGCGCTGCGCTGCGCGAGGCTGCGCACCTCGCCCGCCACCACGGCGAAGCCGCGCCCATCCTCGCCCGCGCGCGCCGCTTCCACGGCGGCATTGAGCGCAAGGATGTTGGTCTGGAACGCAATGCCCTCGATCACGCCGATGATGTCCGCGATACTCTTCGCGCTGTCGTTGATCTCCTGCATCGTCGCGACCACGCGCCCCACCACCGAGCCGCCCTTCTCCGCGATCGCCGAAGCGTTGCCCGCCAGCGTGCTGGCCTGTTCGGCGTTTTCGGCATTCAGGCGCACCGTTGACGTGAGCTCCTCCATGCTGCTCGCCGTACGCTCGAGCGCCATGGCCTGTTCTTCGGTGCGGCGCGACAGGTCGAGATTACCGGTCGAGATTTCGCCCGAGGCGGAGGCGATCGCCTCGGCGCTGGCCGCGATTTCGGCCACCGTGGTCGAGAGACCTTTCTGCATGTCGCGCAGCGCGCCCAGCATGCTCGCCGCGTCGCGCGCGTGAACCGTGACGGGCTGCGCGAGATCGCCGGCCGCGATACGGGCCGCTATGGCCTTGGCGTGCGCGGGCTCGCCGCCCAGTTGCCGTGCGATGCGGCGCACGACCCATTCGCTCACGAAGAACGCGAGCACGAACATGGCCACGGTCGCCACGGCCATCATCACGAACGACGACTTGAAGATGAACTCGGCCTTTTCGATGGTCGCCTTCGCGGCCGTCCCGCGCTGCGCGACGAGGTCGTTGACGAGCGTTTCGAGCTTGCCGGTCTCCACGAGCAGCGAGACGTCCTGCGTGCCCACCTGCCAGCTCATCTGCGAGAGATCGAGCGGCTGCTGCTTCACGAGCGTCACGAAGTCGCGCAGGTGGCCGCTCCACGCCGTGGTCGCATCGGCGAGCTTCTTTTGCAGGGCGAGCGCGTCGCCGCCCTGCTCCTGCGCGTATTGCTGCAGCTGGCTCATGCCGCGCTCCAGCGCGCCGAGATCCTTGTCGATGTCCTGGCCCAGTTCGTCGCGCTCGCGCGCCGTGGTCGCGGTAAGCAGCATCTTCTGCGCGCGGCTCGCGCGCAGCACGTGGCCGCGTGCTTCCTCGGCGGCGCGGCTCGCGACGTAGCCCTGTTCGTAGATCGATTGCGTCGAGCCGTTGAGACGGCTGATTTGCGCGAGCGAAACGGCGCCGATGGCGAGCGTGCCGATCAGCACGAGCGCGAAGGCGAGGCGCAGCGTGGCCTTCACGGAAAGCCGCGAGCTGCGCGTCGCCGCGCCGGCGCGTCCCATTTTGCGTTGCTGCGCGCTCGCCGCGCCGCCTGCCGGATCCTGCGGCACGAAGCCCGCGTGCCTGCCGCCTTGCGATACTGCTTTCATTTTGGTCTCCAGCATTGTTGTCAGGCTCAGCGCCATCGTTCTGATTTGCGCTACGCCTCAACCCCGGTCTACGGCACACCGCCGCGCATTCTTTAACGCCTTCGCGCGCGGGGGCGGCCCGTATTCCAGCCCCGTTTTGCGCACCTCGTGGGCGCGCATATCGGCGGTTTATACACGGCCAAAATGAGATGCCAAAAATCCCGGAGCAATTTTGAGTATTGGCTCGAGCCCCTTGCGGCATTGGGCCGCAGGGTAACGGCGCGCCGCGCATGTCCGATTCTCGACAAATCTTGTCCGTACAGTTCGAGCAAGACACATTACACTGCGCTCATAACTCTTATACATGTCCTTTCATGCCGCCGCCGCTGCCCGCCCGGAGTGGTGCCCGCTGAATACTCTCTGCTGCTACCGACAACATGGAAACCAGTCTCGACAAGCGCGCCCTGCCGGGCGCCGCCGCGGGTTCGTCTGCGGCCGCTTCTGCCCCCGCCGCGGGCGCGGTGCAACGCACCGTCTACTCGGTGCTGGGTGCGATCAGCTTCTCGCACCTGCTCAACGACATGATCCAGTCGTTGATCCTCGCCATCTACCCGATGCTCAAGGACAACTTCTCGCTGTCGTTCACGCAGATCGGCCTCATCACCCTCACCTACCAGATTACGGCGTCGATGCTGCAGCCGCTGGTGGGCTTCTTCACCGACAAGCGGCCCCTGCCGTACTCGCTGCCCGTCGGCATGGGCTTCACGCTGTGCGGCCTGCTGCTGATGTCGGTCGCGCCGACCTTCGGCGTGCTGCTCGTCGCGGCCGCGCTGGTGGGCTGCGGCTCGTCGGTGTTCCATCCGGAATCGTCGCGCGTGGCGCGCATGGCGTCGGGCGGGCGTCACGGTCTCGCGCAATCGCTCTTCCAGGTGGGCGGCAACGCGGGCACGTCGCTCGGGCCGCTGCTTGCCGCCGCGATCGTCATTCCGCACGGCCAGCGCAGCATCGCGTGGTTCTCGGCGGCGGCGCTCGTGGGCATGGTCGTGCTCACGCAGATCGGCCGCTGGTACAAGGCCCATCCCGCGATGAAGAAAAAGCGCACCGAGGTGCCGCACGTCGCGCTCTCGCGCTCACGCGTGGCGGGCGCCATCGGCGTGCTCGTGCTGCTCGTGTTCTCGAAGTACTTCTATCTCGCGAGCATCAACAGCTATTTCACGTTCTATCTGATCGACCGCTTCCACCTCTCCGTGCAGGCCGCGCAGATCCATCTGTTCGTGTTCCTCGCCGCGGTTGCCGCCGGCACGATCATCGGCGGTCCGGTGGGCGACCGCATCGGCCGCAAGTACGTGATCTGGGTCTCGATTCTCGGCGTGGCGCCGTTCACGCTGCTCCTGCCCTACGCCAACCTGTTCTGGACCGGCGTGCTCACGGTGATCATCGGCGTGGTGCTGGCCTCGGCGTTCTCGGCCATCCTCGTCTACGCGCAGGAGCTGATTCCGGGCAAGGTGGGCATGGTCGCGGGTCTCTTCTTCGGCTTCGCGTTCGGCTTGGGCGGCATTGGCGCAGCGGTGCTCGGCCAGTTGGCGGATGCGACGAGCATCGGCTTCGTCTACAAGGTCTGCTCGTTCCTGCCGCTCATCGGCATCCTCACCGTGCTGCTGCCCGACGTGGAAGGCAAGCGCGCGAAGAAAACCGCATAAGCGCAGCGGCGCACTTTGCCGCTCAGCAAAACGGCCGGACGCCCCTCGGGGCTCCGGCCGTTGTTCGTTGTGCGCCTGCACACGCTTTGCCTCGCCGCGAGTTCGTACTAGGCTTGTTGTTGGCCGCCGCCGCCCGCCAGCGAGCCCCTTCGGCCTGGCGAAAGGCGGCGCTTTCGAGACGCCCGCGCGCGAGGTTCGCCATGCAACTGTCCACGGTAGAGATCGAAAAGCCTGAAGCCACCAACTTCATCCTCGGTCAGACCCACTTCATCAAATCGGTTGAGGATCTGCACGAGGCGCTTTACGGCACCGTGCCGGGCATCCAGTTCGGCCTCGCGTTCTGCGAAGCGTCGGGCAAGCGGCTCGTGCGGCGCTCGGGCACGCAGGACGCACTCATCGAGATGGCGACGCAAAACGCGCTGCGCATCGCGGCGGGCCACAGCTTCATCATCTTTCTCGGCGACGGCTTTTTCCCCATCAACGTGCTCAACACGATCAAGGCCGTGCCCGAGGTCTGCCGCATCTTCTGCGCCACCGCGAACCCCACGCAGGTGCTGATCGCGGAAACGGATCAGGGGCGCGGCATCGTCGGCGTGGTGGACGGCATGCCACCGCTGGGCGTCGAGGCCGAGGACGACGTGCGCTGGCGCAAGGACCTGTTGCGCGCCATCGGCTACAAGGCCTGAGCGCCGATGACAACGCTGCGCGCGGCGATCGAGCGGCAGACGGCGCACGCGCTCGCCTGCGGCGCGCTCCATCCCATCGAGACGGCGCATACCTTCATCGACGATGGCGGCATGCGTTTCTCCGTGCGCGTGGCGGAGAACCTCGCGCGCAAGGAAGCGGCGCGGCTCACGCCGCAGACTTCGACTTCGTCTGTTCCGCAGCCCCCGCGCGATCCGTTCCTGCCTTACGAGCCCGATCTCTTCGTCGGCGACCTCTCGCCCACGCATGTTGCGCTGCTCAACAAGTTCAATGTGATCGACCGGCATCTGCTGATCGTGACGCGCCGGTACGAGCCGCAAGAGGCGCTGCTCGACGCAGCGGACTTCGCCGCGCTGATCGGGGTGCTGCGCGAAATCGACGGACTCGGGTTCTACAACGGCGGCGCAGCCGCAGGTGCGAGTCAGCCGCATAAGCATTTGCAGATGGTGCCGCTGCCGCTCGCGGGTGATGCGCCTCATACGACGCCGCTCGAGGCGCTGCTCGGCGGCGCGCAGGCGGTCCATGGCGCGCGTCCCATAGCGATCGTGCCGGGGCTCGCGTTTCGGCATGCGTTCGCGCGCCTCGATCTCGGCCCCGACTTCGGCACGGCGGAAGATGCCGCACTAGTCGCACTCGGCTGCTATCGCGCGCTGCTGGACGCGGCGGGCGTGCCCGCTATCGACGTGGGCAGCGTCGCGCATCAGGGCGCGCCGTACAACCTGCTCGTGACACGCCGGTGGATGCTGGTGGTGCCCCGCACGACGGAATGTGTCGAAGGAATTTCGGTGAACTCGCTCGGCTTTGCCGGCTCGTTCTTCGTGCGCAATGCGGCGCAGTTGCAGACACTCACGCAGCTCGGCCCGATGACGGCGCTCGAACGCGTAAGCGTGGCGCGCTGAGGCGCTGAGACGCGTTCAGCCGACGACGAGCGGCTCGAGCGCCCCACGCAGCGCGTCGGGCAACGCGCTCACGGGCCGGCGCGTCGCGCGATCGACGTAGACATGCACGAAATGACCCTGCGCCGCGGGCGCATCCTCGCCTTCGCGAAAGAGCCCGACCTCGTAGCGCACGCTCGACGACCCGAGACGCGCAACGCGCAGCCCCGCTTCCACGCGCTCCGGAAACACGAGCGGTGCGAAGTAGTTGCACTGCGTTTCGACGACGAGCCCGATGGTCGTGCCGTGCTCGATGTCGAGCGCGCCCGCGCGAATCAGATACTCGTTCACCACGGTGTCGAAGTAGCTGTAGTAGACGACGTTGTTCACGTGGCCGTAGACATCGTTGTCCATCCAGCGCGTGCCGATCGGCAGGAAATGACGATACCCGGAGCGGGCGACGGTGACGGGTCGGTTCATCGAGGAGATCCAGGGAAGGCGTCGCGGAAAAGCGTCGATCGTTGGGCAGCCATCACTGGCCCGGACGCTCGACGAACTCGAACGGCAGGCCGCGCCGGCGCATCCATTCGCCGAGCGCCTGCCCCGTGCCCGCGCGCCACGGCCGCAGCTTCGCGGGCTCGACGAGGCGGTATTCGAGCAGTTCCGGCGAGAGCGCGATCGTGCCCGACGCCTTCACGTGATACGCGATGATGAGCTCGTTCTTGCGGATGAACTCGTACACGCCAACGAGTTCGACACTCTCGGCGCGCAGCGCGGTTTCTTCATGCACTTCGCGCGCGATGCCCTCTTCGGGCGTCTCGCCGTTTTCGAGAAAGCCGGTGATGAGCGCGAACATGCCCTCGGGCCAGGCCGCGTTACGCGCGAGCAGAATGCGGCCCTCGTACTCGACGATCGCCGCCACGACGGGCAGTGGATTGTTCCAGTGGACGTAGCCACAGGCCTGGTCCGGGCAGGCTAGACGCACGCGCCCGCCTTCGTGGGCGGGATCGGAGCGCTCGGTCAGGCGCGTGGCGCAGCGCGGGCAAAACTGGTAGTCGCTCATGGGGGAAAAGACACGGGTCGATGGCGCTGGGAACCGGCCGCGCGGCCCGGCGGGCACGCTCGCGGCGCCCGCGAAAGCGACCATTCTAGTGTGCTATCGGAGTCCGCGTGCGGCCTCGCGCGTGCGCCAGGCCCGCCAGACGAGCCCGATTGCGCCGGCCACGAGCGCACCCGCCGCAAGCCAGAGCGAATGCGAGAACGAGCCCGTCGACGCCGCGAGCGGCGCGGCCACGAGCGGTCCCGCGATCTGCCCGACGCCATAGGCGGCCGTCGCATAGCCCATCAACGCGGCGGCATGCTCGCCGCGCAGCAGGCGCGCCTCGCGCATCGCAAAGAGCGTGATGGCCGTGAACGGCAGTCCGATCAACACGCTGCCGAACGAGAAGCCCGCGGCGTTGGGCCAGATGATGCCGAGCGCGATGCCCACGGCCTGCAGCACGTAGGCGCCCGCCAGCATCAGGCGGTTGTCCCAATGCAGCGGGAGGCGCGCAGCCAGCAGCGCGCCGGCGATCAGCGCCGCGCCGAACATCGGCCAGAACAGATCGGGCCAGGCCGAGCCGGGCAGCGCGTGGCGCGCGATCACGGGCAGGAACGTCGCCGTGATGATGTAGCCGAAGCCCGGCACGCCGTAGAGCAGCACGAGCCAGAAGGCGTCGGCGCGGCGGCCGTCGCGCTCCACGTGCGCGGCGCTTGCCGCAGCACGCGCGGCGGGACGCGGCGCGAGCGCGCGCATGTCTTCTCCAAACGTCGACCAGACGACGGCGGCGAGCAGCGCGCTGATCAGCCCAAAGCCGATCCACCCCGTGCGCGCGCCGAGACCGCCTGCCGCGCTCACGAACAGCCCGGTCGCGATGATGCCGACGCCGGGACCGGTGTAGATCACGCCGCCCCACTCGTTCGCGCCGAGTTGCGCGAGCCGCCGCAGGCCCCACTGCGAGGCGAATACGAAGGTCCACGCGCTCACCGCGCCCGCCACGAAGCGCACCACGGCCCAGATCCAGAACTGCTGGGTGAGGCCCATCGCGAGCGTGAGAAGCACCGTGGTCACGAGACCCGCGCGCACGATCTTCGCGGGCGCCATGCGCAGCGCGACGCAACTGATCGCGCCAACGAAGTAGCCCGCGTAGTTCAGCGAGGCGAGCCAGCCGCCGTGACGCAGGTCGAGCGCGCCACCGTGCAGCATCAGCGGCAGAAGCGGCGTAAAGGCGAAACGCCCGACGCCGAGCGCGACGGCGAGCGTCACCATACAGGCCCGTGCCGCGCGGCGTCCGGCATGCGGACGTGGCTCGGAAACGTGGACGGTGCCGGGGACGTAGTCGTTCATGAGATCAGCGGATTAAGCAACTGCCTACCATCGTAGGCGATTCTATCGTTCACGAAAAATGAATTATCATGAATCGATGCATTCCGAGGAGAGAACTATGGACCTCGCCGAACTGGCGATTTTCCGGGCGGTCGTGCGGGAAAACGGCGTGACGCGGGCCGCAGCCAAGCTCAACCGCGTGCAGTCGAACGTGACCACGCGCATCAAGCAGCTCGAAGATCAACTCGGCACCCCGCTTTTCACGCGCGAGGGCCGCCGCCTCATTCTCACGCCCGCTGGCGAAACCCTGCTGCCCTACGCCGAGCGGCTGCTCGCGCTCGCCGACGAAGCGCGCCATGCGCTGAAGGCCGGGCAGCCAGCAGGACGCCTGCGGCTCGGCACCATGGAGAGCGCTGCAGCAAGCCGTCTGCCCGGGCTGCTCGCGCACTACCACCAGACATGGCCCGAGGTCACGCTCGAACTGGAAACCGGCACGACCGGCAAGCTGATCGAGCGCCTGCACGAATACGAAATCGATGCTGCGCTGATCGCCACGCCGCTCGACGGCGTACCGGACTCCGAGGTCTTCGAGCTCGTGCCGGTCTATCGCGAAGAACTCGTGATGCTCACGCCGCGCGGCCACCGGCCGATCCGCCAGCCCGGCGACATCGCGCTGTCCACGCTCGTCGCGTTCGAGCGCGGCTGCGCGTATCGCGCCTATGTCGAGCGCTGGTATCTGGAACACGGCATCCGGCCTTCGCGCGTGCTGGAACTGGGCTCGTATCACGCGATCGTCGCGTGTGTGGCGGCGGGTGCGGGCGTGGCCGTCGCGCCGCGCTCGGTGCTCGAACTGCAACGCGGCGCCGACGAGGTCACGATGCATTCGCTCGGCAAGCTCGGTCAGATCGACACGCTGCTCGCCTGGCGGCGCGGCCACTTTTCGCCCGCACTCGGCGCGTTGAAGGATGCGCTGCTGGAGCATGCGCAACGCACGGGCAGCGCGGCGTTGTCAATCGCGGCTGAGACTGCAGCCGCAACCGCAGGCCTTCACGTCATCTAAGCCGCACGGGAAACAAAAAGGGCTGCCCTCACGGACAGCCCTTCTTCGTCGCAAAGCGGCGTTCAAGCCGCGACGCGCGTATTACAGCTTCGCTTCGACCCAGCCCTTCACGCCGGCGAGCGCGGCCGGCAGGTTGGCCGGCTCGGTGCCGCCTGCCTGCGCCATGTCGGGACGGCCACCGCCCTTGCCGCCGACCTGCTGGGCGACGAAGTTCACGAGTTCGCCGGCCTTGACCTTCTTGCTCGCCTCGGCGGTCACGCCCGCGATCAGGCTGACCTTGCCGCCGTCGACAGCCGCCAGCACGATGGCCGCGCTCTTGAGCTTGTCCTTGAGCTTGTCCACGGTCTCGCGCAGCGTCTTCGAATCGGCGCCATCGAGCGTCGCGGCCAGCACGTGCACGCCGTTCACTTCGATGGCCTGCCCGACGAGCTCGTCGCCCTGGCTCGAAGCGAGCTTCGACTTGAGCGCGCCCAGTTCCTTCTCGAGCGACTTCACCTGGTCCTGCACCTGCGCGATACGCTGCGTCAGTTCCGAAGGTTGCGCCTTGAGCGCCGCCGCGGCCGCATTCACGCGCGCGTCGAGTTCCTGCACGAAGCGCACGGCGTTGTCGCCCGTGATCGCTTCCACGCGGCGGATGCCTGCGGCCACGCCGCCTTCCATCACGATCTTGAAGAAACCGATGTCGCCGCTGCGCGTGACGTGCGTGCCGCCGCACAGCTCGCGCGAGAAGCCGAGGTCGAGCACGCGCACTTCGTCGCCGTACTTCTCGCCGAACAGCGCCATCGCGCCGCCCTTCACCGCGTCGTCGTAGGACATCACGCGCACGATGCCGGGCGCGTTCGCGAGCACTTCCGCGTTCACGATCTGTTCGACGCGGCGGATTTCGTCGTCCGTCATCGGCGCGTTGTGCGCGAAGTCGAAGCGGGTTTTATCCGCGTCGACGAGCGAGCCCTTCTGCTGCACGTGCGAACCGAGCACTTCGCGCAGCGCCTTGTGCATCAAGTGCGTAGCCGAGTGATTGCGCGCGGTGCGGGCGCGGAGGATGGCGTCGATTTCCGCCTTCACGACGTCGCCCACCTTCAGCGTGCCCTGCTCGAGGGTGCCGTGGTGGCCGCTCACGTCAGCCTGGACCTTCAGCGTGTCGGCCACGGCGAAACGGATGCTCGCGTTCGAGATCACGCCCTGGTCGCCCACCTGGCCGCCCGATTCCGCGTAGAACGGCGTGTGGTCGAGCACGACCACGGCGTCCTGGCCCGTCTTCACTTCGGTGACCGATGCGCCGTCCACGTAGAGCGCGACGACCTTCGCGTCGTCGAACGCGATTTCCTCGTAGCCGTGGAACGTCGTCTTTGCGCCCGAGTATTCGAGGCCCTGCGTCATCTTGAACTTGCCTGCCGCGCGCGCCTGCTCGCGCTGACGCGCCATCGCTTCGTCGAACGCCGGTTCGTCGACCGTGACGTTGCGCTCGCGGCAAACGTCGGCCGTGAGGTCGAGCGGGAAGCCGTACGTGTCGTGCAGCTTGAATGCGAGTTCGCCCGAGAGCGTCTTGCCGCCCTTGGCTTCGAGGTCGGCCAGTTCGGCTTCGAGAATCGACATGCCGTGCTCGATGGTCTCGAAGAAACGCTCTTCTTCCTGACGCAGAACGTCCGTCACGCGTTGCTGCGCTTCGGCGAGTTCCGGGTAGGCAGCGCCCATTTCAGCGACGAGATCCGCCACCAGCTTGTGGAAGAACGCGCCCTTCTTGCCGAGCTTGTAGCCGTGGCGGATCGCGCGGCGCACGATACGGCGCAGCACGTAGCCGCGGCCTTCGTTGCCGGGAATCACGCCGTCGACGATCAGGAACGAGCACGCGCGGATATGGTCGGCAATGACCTTCAGCGAGTTGTTCGTGAGGTCAGGCGTGTTCGTTTCGCGCGAAGCCGCCTTGATGAGATTCTGGAACAGGTCGATCTCGTAGTTGCTGTGCACGTGCTGCAGCACCGCGGCGAGACGTTCGAGGCCCATGCCCGTGTCGACGCACTGCTTGGGCAGCGGCGTCATGTTGCCCTGGGCGTCGCGGTTGAACTGCATGAACACGAGATTCCAGATCTCGATGAAGCGGTCGCCGTCTTCTTCAGGCGATCCCGGGGGGCCGCCCCAGATTTCCGGGCCGTGGTCGTAGAACACTTCCGAGCACGGACCGCAGGGACCGGTGTCGGCCATCTGCCAGAAGTTGTCCGAGGCGTAGCGCGCGCCCTTGTTGTCGCCGATACGGATGATGCGCTCGACCGGCACGCCGATTTCCTTCGCCCAGATGTCGAAGGCTTCGTCGTCTTCCTTGTAGACGGTGACCGTGAGCTTTTCCGCCGGCAGTGCGTAGACCTTGGTCAGCAGTTCCCAGCAGTAGTGGATCGCGTCGCGCTTGAAGTAGTCGCCGAACGAGAAGTTGCCGAGCATCTCGAAGAACGTGTGGTGACGCGCCGTGTAGCCGACGTTCTCGAGGTCGTTGTGCTTGCCGCCTGCGCGCACGCTGCGCTGCGCGGTCGTGGCGCGCGAGTACGGGCGCTTTTCGGTGCCGAGGAACACGTCCTTGAACTGCACCATGCCCGAGTTGGTGAAGAGCAGTGTCGGGTCGTTGCCCGGCACGAGGCTCGACGAGCGCACGATCGTGTGGCCCTTCGATTCGAAGAACTTGAGGAATTTCTCGCGGATGTCGGCGGCTTTCATGGCGTGCGTTGGGTCCTTCCTGGGGCGTACGGTGCTGAGACTTTGTCGTGGTCGCGCTCGGGGCCTATCTTGCTCACGAAAACCCCGATGCTGAATCGAACGATTATACGGGATCGTCGCGCGCTCGCGGCGGCGCGTCCGGCGTGGTTTGCATGGGCGCGACAGGGCCCGCGGCGACACGATGCGTCGAGCGATTTTGTTCCGCACTGCGGAACCTTGTACCGAATATTGGCGCATGCTGCGCCTTTTCGCTTACTATGGGCGGCATCGGCCAGCGCACAACCCGCGCTCTTGGCCTGCCTTAGAACGACATCGGAAGACATAGCATGGGCGCTCTCAGCCATATCCGCGTACTCGATCTCACCCGCGTCCTCGCCGGACCGTGGTGTGCACAGACTCTCGCCGACTTCGGCGCCGACGTGATCAAGGTGGAGCGCCCCGGCGCCGGCGACGACACCCGCCACTGGGGCCCTCCGTACCTGAAGACCCCCGATGGCGCGGACACGGCCGAGGCCGCCTACTACCTCGCTGCGAACCGCAACAAGCGCTCGGTGACGGTGGATATCGCCACGCCCGAGGGACAGCGCATCGTGCGCGAGCTGGCTGCGCAAAGCGATGTCGTGCTGGAGAACTACAAGGCGGGCCAGTTGAAGAAATACGGCCTCGACTACGAGTCACTGCGCGAGGTGAAGCCCGACCTCGTCTACTGCTCGGTCACCGGTTTCGGCCAGACCGGGCCCTACGCCTCGCGCGCGGGCTATGACTTCATCGTGCAGGGCATGGGCGGCTTCATGAGCATCACCGGCGAGCGCGACGCGCTGCCAGGTGGCGGCCCGCAAAAGGCCGGCGTCGCGATCGCCGACCTCATGACCGGCATGTATTCGACCATTGCCGTGCTGACGGCGCTCGCGCACCGCGACCGCACGGGCGTGGGCCAGTACATCGACATGGCGCTGCTCGACGTGCAGGTCGCGATGCTCGCGAACATGAATTCGAACTACCTGGCGAGCGGCACTCCGCCCGCGCGCTGGGGCAACGCGCATCCCAACATCGTGCCCTATCAGTCGTTCCAGACGAGCGATAGCTGGATCATCCTCGCCGTCGGCAACGACGGGCAGTTCCGCAAGTTCGTCGAGGTGGCGGGCCAGCCCGCGCTTGCCGACGACGAGCGCTTCGCGACCAATCCGGCGCGCGTGCGCCATCGCGATACGCTCGTGCCGATCGTCGCCGATCTGATCCGCACGCGCACGAAAGCCGACTGGATCGGCGCGCTCGAAGCGGCAGGCGTGCCGTGCGGGCCGATCAACAACCTTGCGGAAGTGTTCGAGAACGAGCAGGTGATCGCGCGCGGGCTGCAGGTGGACGTGCCGCACCCTTCGGGCGGCACGGCGCGGCTGGTGGGCAACCCCATCCGCATGAGCGAAACGCCGCCGCGCGTGGCGAGCCATCCGCCCACGCTCGGCGAGCATACCGATGCGGTACTGCGCGACGTGCTCGGCTACGGCGACGAGCACGTGGCGGCGTTGCGCAGCAAGGGCGTGGTGTAACGCAAGGCCCGCGCGGGCGGCCGCTCAGCCGCCCTCTTTCCCCATCGACGTCAGCCACGCGAGCCCCTGCGGCCAGTCGTCGAGCCCGCTGTCCGCATTGATGTGCCCGCGCGCGCCGATCTCAATCCAGCGGCTGCCCCACGCCTGCGCGCAGCGCTGCGAAAACGCGACGCCGCCATACGGATCGTCGCTGCTGGCGACTACAACGCTCGCAAATGGCAACGCTTGCAGCGGAACCGGATCGAAGCCCCGCGCATCGCGCGGAAATTCGGGACCGTGCGGATCGGGTAGCGCCACCAGCAGCGCGCCGGCCACCTTCGCGCGCGTCGCCGCGCTCGCGTGATGCGCGGCCCAGTGCGCCACGGTCAGGCAGCCAAGGCTGTGAGCGGCGAAGCGCACGCCAGCCGGCGCGCGTTGTACGGCAGCCTCCAGCGCCGCGCACCACGCCTCGCAGTCCGGGTGCATCCAGTCGGGCATCTGCACCCGTGCAAAGCCCGCGTGCGCGGCTTCCCAGCGCGTCTGCCAGTGCCCCGGCCCCGAATCCATGTAGCCCGGCAGCACCAGCACAGCCGTTTCGCTCGATGTCACGTTTTCCCCTCGCTTGTTGTGGTCCGCGCGACGATCCGGCACCGGGACTGGCACGGCGGGTCGCGTCAGGTAGAATGGAAGACACCATCGGGTGCCCAGTTACGCGCTTTTATCCTTTTGACGGGCGCCCTCGAACGACTCCCTTTTCGCATGAATACCGAACGTAAAGACGCCGACCGCACGGACGCGCCTGCGGCATCCAATTTCATCCGCAACATCATCGACGACGACAACCGCTCGGGCAAGTGGGCGCAGCGCGTCGAAACGCGCTTCCCGCCGGAGCCGAATGGCTACCTTCACATCGGCCACGCGAAGAGCATCTGCCTGAACTTCGGCGTCGCGAAAAGCTACGGCGGCGTGTGCCACCTGCGCTTCGACGACACGAACCCGGAGAAGGAAGATGTCGAATACGTCAACTCGATCATCGACGCCGTCGAATGGCTCGGCTTCGAGTGGAAGAAAGAAGATCAGGAATACCTCTTCTACGCGAGCGACTACTACGACAAGCTCTACGAGTTCGCCGAGCTGCTGATCCAGCGCGGCAAGGCGTATGTCGATAGCCAGTCGCCGGAAGAGATGCGCGCGAACCGCGGCTCGGCCACCGAAGCCGGCAAGAACTCGCCGTTCCGCGATCGCTCCGTCGACGAAAACCTCGACCTCTTCCGCCGCATGAAGGCGGGCGAATTCGAGGAAGGTGCACATGTGCTGCGCGCGAAGATCGACATGGCGTCGCCGAACTTCAATATGCGCGATCCGGTGATCTACCGCATCCGCTTCGCGCATCACTACCGCACCGGCGACAAGTGGTGCGTGTACCCGATGTACGACTACACGCACTGCATCTCGGACGCGCTGGAAAACATCACGCATTCGCTGTGCACGCTCGAGTTCGAAGACCATCGCCCGCTGTATGACTGGGTTCTCAATGAGCTGGCCGACGCCGGCGTGTTCACGCGCCCGCTGCCGCAGCAAATCGAATTTTCGCGCCTGAACCTCACCTACGCGATCACGAGCAAGCGCAAGCTGCTGCAACTGGTGACCGAAGGCCACGTTGAAGGCTGGGACGACCCGCGTATGCCGACCATCGTCGGCGTGCGCCGCCGCGGCTTCACGCCCGAAGCGATCCAGCTCTTCTGCGAGCGCATCGGCGTGACGAAGGTCGATTCGTGGATCGACATGAGCGTGTTCGAAGGCGCGCTGCGCGACGACCTCGACGACAAGGCGCCGCGGACGGCCGCCGTGCTCGACCCGCTCAAGCTCATCATCGACAACTATCCGGAAGGTCAGAGCGAGGACTGCACGGCCCCCGTGCACCCGCATCATCCGGAGCGCGGCCTGCGCACGTTCCCGATCTCGCGCGAGCTGTGGATCGAGCGCGAGGACTTCAACGAAACGCCGCCGAAGGGCTATTTCCGCCTGTTCCCGGGCAACAAGGTGCGTCTGCGCTATGGCTTCGTGATCGAATGCACGGGTGCGGACAAGGACGAGAACGGCAACGTGATCGCCGTGCACTGCAACTACTTCCCGGACAGCAAATCGGGCACGGAAGGCGCGAACAACTACAAGGTCAAGGGCAACATTCACTGGGTCAGCGCAGCGCACGCGTGCCCGGCGGAAGTGCGCCTCTACGATCGCCTGTTCCGCGAAGAGCAGCCCGACGCGGGTGGCCGCGACTTCCTCGAAGCGCTCAATCCGGATTCGAAGCGCGTGGTGCAAGCGTATCTGGAACCGGGCGCACGCGACGCCGCGCCGGAAGACCGCTATCAATTCGAGCGCCATGGCTACTTCGTCGCCGACCGCTACGATTCGAAGCCGGGCGCGCCGGTATTCAACCGCATCGTCGGTTTGCGCGACAGCTGGGGCAAGTAAGGCTCGCGCCGCGCCTGCCCGCAAACAAAAAGCCCACACGGATTCGTGCGGGCTTTTTTCATTTCGGCGGCTAGCAGGGTCGCCTCAAAGTCTGCGATGCAGTTCCGCAAGCGAGAGCGACATGCTGAAGAGCCGCGCGAGACTGCGGCTCGCGTAGCGATCCACTTCGCCGGGCACCGTCCAGCGCCAGGCGTCCATTTCCGGAATCATCACGCCGTCCTCGCGTCGAGGAAAGAGCGACACGCAAACGCAACGCGAGAGGTCGAGTTCATCGGCGCTCGCGCGCGCGGCAAAGAGATGCAGATCCTTGTCGCGCCGGTACAGGTAGCGCCCGAGATCGACGAGGCGCGACGCCGCGACTTCGATGCCGGTCTCCTCGACCATCTCGCGACGCGCGCTCTGCGATTCGGTCTCGCCGGGATCGCCCTGCCCCTTCGGAATGTCCCAGTGATTCGTGCCGGTTGCGTGCGCGAGCAGCACGCGGCCTTCAGGATCGAGCAGCACAATGCCGCACGAAACGATCTTGCCGTTCACCGCGCGCTCAGTGCTGCTTCTGGAAAACCCAGGCGCCTTCGCCCGTGCGGCAGAAGTGCGGACGCAGCGTCATCGACTGGCCCTTCGCGTTGATGACGACCTCCGTATCGCGGCACGTCTTGTCGCCTTCCTTTTGCGTATTCGACGGCGTGATGGTCGAGGTGATGCGCGTGCCGTTGCGCGAGCCCTCGTTCGACCATGACGCGCTCTCGCCATCGGCCTTGTGCTCGACGGCATCGCGCACGGCGTTCTGGAGCGAGTTGTAGTCTGCCTGGGTCATGAACGACATGGGCGTGTTGTTCAGGAAGCCCAGGTTGGCGGCATGCGCGCTGCCCATGCCAACGGCGACAAAGAGCGCCGCGCCCAAGGCGCTCAGCGTGTGAAGGGTTCGGGGCATTCTGGACATTATGTGTTCTCCTCGACGGACTGAAAGCATCGACGAAAAGCATAACACGCGCCCTTTTTTCGGCTCGTCCAGCAAGGCCGGCTCCACGCGCCGGCGGCCGGTCGCTTTTCAGATTGATCCGATGGTGCAGGAGATAGCCGATCACTACGATGGCTCCCTCGCCCACTTACAGCCCATCGGGACTATCCGACATGACTTACGCCATCGCATTGAGGGTCTTTGCGGTCCTGCTAGCCCTCATCTGCATTGGCTTGATGTCCTTCGTCGCGCACTACACACACGCGCCACAATCGCGGGCGCCCGGCCCGAACTTCACGCTCCGTCCCGAGCACGCGCCGCGCTGGCCGGACGCCACGGTGCGCATCGGCACGGTCGGCTTGCTCGCGTCCTTCCTCGTGCTCACCGGCGCCTGCCTGCTGATCGCGGGCGTCTGACGCTGCGCCCAGTCCACACTCAGTGCGCGGCCGGCTGCCAGCCGTCGGTGAGCGTGTCGAGAAACGCAATCACATCCTTGATTTCGGCGTTGCTGAACACCGGCTCGTCGCCGGGTTTGCGATCGAACGGCGGATCCGTGTTGAGATTCACCCAGTACTGTCGCGGCAAGTCGTCGAACTTCTGTACCCGGCCCTTCACCACCGGATAGAACTCTTCCGGATTCGTATCGCGACGCGCGTAGAAACGCAGCACGTCTTCCAGCGAGTGATAGATGCCGTTATGGAAGAACGACTTCTTGAGCACGACGTTGCGCAGCGTCGGCGTGCGGAAGAGCCCGCAAAATTCCGCGCGATGATCGAGATCCGTGCGCTCCGGGCCACATGCGCCGAGATCGAAAAACCTGCGGTCGCGGTTCACGGCAATTGCGCGGTTGCGCGGCACGCCCACGGCGATCAGGCCGAAGTCGCTGAACTGCGGAGGCGAGCCGTCTTTTGCGCGCTGGCTGATATGGCAGCTCGCGCAATTGCCCTTCTTCTCGTCGTTGAAGAGCTGTAGCCCGCGCAGTTCGGCGGCGCTGAGCGTGGCCTTGCCGGCCAGGTACGCGTCGTACTTGCTCGTGTACGGATAGAACACCTCGGGCGACTGCTCGAATGTCTCCAGTGACTTCAGTACTGCCTTGAACGTTGCGTCGTCGTCAGCGAAGACGCGTTCGCCGAATGCCTCGCGAAACGCCCCAGCGTAGGGTGCCGCGCGCACCGCTTCGGCGACCTTCTTCGGCGAACTCGCCATCTCGAACGTCGAGAGCAATGGAATGCGCGCCTGGTCCGAGCCTCGATCGACGCGACCGTCCCACGTGAGTCCGCCGGTTGGACCGGCATCGACGCTTTCATCGCCTTCGTCATCGGAGTCGTGATAGTGCTCGGCGAACGCCGGCACCGACTGCAGATACTTGAGCGTCGGGACGGCGCGCATGCCCTGGCGTCGCATGTCCGTGCCGCCGATCTGCACGTCGAGCGAGTTCGTCGGCGTGAACGCGTGGTCCGGGCTGTGGCACGACGCGCACGCCATCTTGCCCGAGCCCGAGAGCGACGGGTCGAAGAACATCTGCTTGCCGAGCGCCGTCATGCGGCGCACCTGTGCATAGACCTCGGCACGCGTCTGGCCGCCTTGCGCGGGCGCGGCGATCTTCATGAGCTTCGCGCCCTGTACGGCGCGAGCGTTCGCGTTGGCGTCGTGCGCGCGCGAGGCGCTGCCGGATGCACCTGACGCCGCATCGGCATCGGCAGGACCGGTCGTGGGCGTGCTGCCGTCGCATGCCGCCAACAGCAACGACAGCCCCGCCGCCATCATGAAGCGCCCCGCGTGGCGGCGCGCGCCGCCGTGTGATCGATCCCGCGCCTGACCTTCCGTTCGCGCCGAACGACGCGCCAATCTACGCAACATGCCTGGTCCCCGAAGCTTGAGCGCGGCGCGCGCGTGCCGTCGCGCCGCTGCATTGCGAATGCCGATGCGCTCAAGCGCGCATCGAAGTCGCGAAAGCGTATGTCAGGGATGTGACGCTCAAATGACATCCGGTAAGGCGAACGTCAAACAATCAAAGGCTAATAAAAAGCTAAATGTAATTTTTTACATATCGCTGTCAAAAACGATTGCGACACTGCGGCTCGCCCGAAGGCCAGTGTCATTCGCGCCGGTCTCCATGCGGGCCCCCAACGCGAGAGAGAGAAAAATGATCAACAGAAAATGGTTCTATGCCACGCCAATCGCGGTAGCGGCGTCGGCACTGGCCGTCGCGGCTTGCGGCGGCAACGACAGCAAGCCCGGCCTTTCGTCGGTGAAGAACATCGTCGTGATCTACGCGGAAAACCGCAGCTTCGACAACCTGTACGGCAGCTTCCCGAACGCCAACGGCCTGCAGAACGCGAGCGCGCAAAGCGCGCAGCAGCTCGATCGCGACGGCTCCGTGCTGGCCACGCTGCCGACCGTCTGGAACGGTCTCACGCAAACGGGCGTCACGCCCGTCGTGACCGCGGCGATGACTGAGAACATGCCGAATGCGCCCTTCGCCATCGACGACGCGAAGGGCTACAACGTGCCGCTCTCGGTCACGACGCGCGACCTGTATCACCGCTTCTACGAGAACCAGATGCAGATCCATGGCGGCAAGAACGACATGTTCGCTGCCTACGGCGATTCCGGCGGTCTCGTGATGGGCCACTACACGACGAGCGCCGAAAAGCTGCCGCTCTGGAAGCTCGCCCAGCAATACACGCTCGCCGACAACTTCTTCATGGGCGCGTTTGGCGGCTCGTTCCTGAATCACCAGTGGCTGATCTGCGCGTGCACGCCGTACTACGCGAACGCGGACACGAACCCGGCCAAGCCGACGATCTCGACCGTGGACGCCGACGGCGTCTCGCTCACGCTCGCATCGAACTCGCCGAAGTCGGCGCTCGATGGCGCGCCGAAATTCGTGAAGTCGGGCAATCTGACGCCGGACTTCTACGCGGTCAATACCATGCAGCCGCCGTATCAGCCGAGCGGCAACGCAGCGGCTTCGGGCGGCGACGCTAACCTGGCCGACCCGTCGAACGCCTCCACGATGCCCGCGCAAACGGCCCAGAACATCGGCGATCTGCTTTCGAACGCGGGCGTGACGTGGGCATGGTACGGCGGTGCATGGGGTGCGGCCGTGAGCGCGGCGCAGAACAGCACGTCGGGCGTGATCTACGGCGCGAACATGACAGCGCCGAACTTTCAGCCGCACCACCAGCCGTTCAACTACTTCGCGAATTACGCGCCGGGCACCGACGCGCGCGCGAAGCACCTGCTCGACGGCGGCATGGACGGCACGGCGTTCATCAAGGCGATCGACGCGGGCGCGCTGCCTGCCGTGGCGTTCTACAAGCCTCAGGGCAACCTGAACGAGCACGCGGGTTACACGGACGTGGCAAGCGGCGACCAGCACATCGCGGACGTCATCGCGCATCTGCAGAAGAGCCCGCAGTGGAACAACATGGTCGTGGTCGTCACCTACGACGAAAACGGCGGCTTCTGGGATCACGTTGCACCGCCCAAGGGCGACCGCTGGGGTCCGGGCTCGCGCATTCCGGCGCTCATCATTTCGCCGTACGCGAAGAAGGGTTACGTCGACCACACGCAGTACGACACGACCTCGATCCTGCGCCTCATCACGCGCCGCTTCTCGCTGCCCACGCTGCAGGGACTTGCCAACCGCGACGCCGCGCTCAAGAGCAACGGCGCCCAGCCGATGGGCGATCTGACCAACGCGCTCGACGTCAAACTCTAAGCGCGAAAAACCGCCGGACCATCGATTGCCGGATGTTGCTCATCCGGTTTGACGGGCAGCCCTCGGGCTGCCCTTTTTATTGCGCCGCGGATCCATCGCCCCCCTGCACGCTCTACGCGCCGGCCGGGCGTCGACCCGCGACGTTTGACCACGGATCCTGCGCCGCGAGATGGACTACCTTACAGATTAATTACTGCACAAATCTTGACGGAGGTCATTGTGAAATACGTCGAATCGACTCTCCTGCCAGGCGAACGGATCGTCTGCGAGGGACACCCCTGCTTCTGGGCGATGGGGCCGCGTATCACACTCAGCCTTCTGCTCATGGTTTGGGGCGTGCTCGTCGGCACCATGGGGACATCGCCGCTCGCAGCGGTGGGGTTTTTTGCCGCAGGGATAGGACTCTTCTGCGCGTCGCTATTCGCCTGGTGGACGACGGAATTCGCCGTGACCAACAAGCGCGTGGTGGCCAGGTTCGGCGCGGTGCGCCGTCACACGGTGGAGTTGACGCTCGCGAAGATCGAGAGCGTGCGGATCGAGCAAAGCCTGATCGGCCGGATATTCGACTATGGCTCGCTCGTCGTGGGCGGCGGGGGGATGATCGCTACGCCGATTCCCGGCATTTCGAATCCGAACGAGTTTCGCCGTATGGTGTTTCTCGCGCAGGAGGCCGAGGAGCCCGTGCCGTTGCGGCTCGTGGCGTGAGGGTTTTGGGTCGGCGTGAATTCGTGGTGTGTTGAAAAGCAAAAAGCCCGGCGGGGAAGGCCGGGCTTTTTGTTTATTTGATCTGATGCGACAGGATGGGGCTCGACCCGGGGGCCTGTCATAAATTTTGTGTGTAAGGCATAACATGTAGCTCAAGGAGCATGTATGCCACGCAAACCCAAGACGTCCCCCGAGGCCCTGACGGCGTTGCCGTCCATTCCGAAGGAACTGATCGACCAGTTCGTGAAGGGGCCGATGACGGCCGAAGCGGTGCATGCCGCCTCAGCGGCGTTCAAGAAGGCGCTGATCGAGCGGGCGCTGGGCGCCGAACTTGGACACCATCTGGGCTATCCGGCCGGCGCCGTGCGGCCCGAGAACGCGACCAACCAGCGCAACGGCAAGAGCGG
>NZ_SMOD01000040.1 GCF_004353905.1 Paraburkholderia guartelaensis
TCTTTGATGAACCGCGGGGGTCGGGGGTTTGCGAACCCGGTATAGGATCGATGGTCAGAACGTACCCGCCCCGCCGTAGCGTTGCCGACACTGTCGCCTCGCACGGCGCCGTGCACGGAGCCTCCTATATGAAGTTGTGGAAACATTGCCTCGCCCTGCTGCTGTCCGCCGCCCTCGCGGGAACGAGCGTGTGCGCGCTGGCGCAAACCGCGGCGCAGCCGGGTTATGCGACGCCTTCGGAACCGCCCATCCTGCCGGGCACGCAAGCACCGGCGGAACCCCCGCCACCGCCGCCTCCCCCGCCGCCGACCTCACGCGCCGTGACGCCTCCACCCCCGCCGCCGACTGCACCCGCCGGGACCGCCGGTGCGCCCGCTCCTGTCACGCAGGGCGCGGTCCAGTGGGAGCTGCAGGTGATGCGCGACGGCCAGCAAATCGACGCGTTCAATGGCACGACCTCGATCGGCCAGGCGCACACCGAGACACATCACAAGGTCGTCTCGCACAGCGTGGGCTGCAAGGATCAGCCGGCAGGCAGCATCGATCTGTCGCGCACGATCACCGTATCGCCGCTGCAGGTGCGCGCGAACCTGGTCGTGCTTTCGGTCGACGCGCAGGAAACGCTCGAGAACGACGCCGCGCCGACTACGCCCGAAGGCTGCCGGCTGCCGCCGCAGCCGCGCCAGGTGAATGCGAGCCATCCGGGCCTGATCGCGCCCGATGGGCAGTGGGTGACCTGGCAGATCGTCGACCAGAACCCCTCGCTTGCGTACCGGGTGCGCGCAACGCTCGCGCCACCGTCCGCATCCGCACAGTGACCGCACCGATTCAATGCACGACCCGGCGTGACCCAATCCGTTAGAAAAAACGCATGCGAAATCCCGAACAACCGCTCATCGACACCTCACTGAGCAAAGACTTCGTCGCCGTGAGCTGGAATCTGCACAAGGGCCGCTCGCCGCTGGGCTTCGAGGCCTGGGAGGCCATGCGGCGCTGGGTGCAGTCCACCCACGCCGACGCCTGGTTTCTCCAGGAGGCGATGGCCCGCCGCCTGCCGCAACCGGTGCTCGCCTCGGCCTTCGGCGCGCAGCTGGGCGACCCGCTCGACGACGTCTGGCATTGCCAGGCCACCGAAATCGCCACCGCGCTCGAATTGCAGATCGCCCTCGGGCCCAACGTGTTCAAGCCCTCATGGCGGCACGGCAATGCGATTCTCTCTCCGCATCCGCTCGATCTGGGCGGCCGCTGGGACATCTCCGCGCACCGCTTCGAGCGGCGCGGGTTGCTCGTTGCGCGCGCAAACGTCGCCGGGCAGTCCGTCACGCTGCTGTGCGCGCACCTTGCGCTCACGCGCAGCGCGCGGCTGCGGCAGATGAACTGGATCGCGCACTGGATCGTGAAGGAAGCGCCGCAGGGGCCGCTCGTGCTGGCGGGCGACTTCAACGACTGGCGCAACGACTCCGTGCCGCTCTTCGCGGAACATGGGCTGCAGGAAGTCGCGACGCTGCTCGGCGAGCCGGCGCGCACCTTTCCGGCCTTCTCGCCGGCGCTCGCGCTCGACAAGATGTTCGTGCGGGGCCTGAAGCCCGTCGAGCTGATCCAGCCCGCGCAGGAGACCGCCTGGCTCTCCGATCACCTGCCGTACATGGCGCGCCTGCGGCTCGAAGACTGACGCACCAGGCAACGGCGCGCGGCGCGCGGTTCCACCGAAGCATCCGCGCGACACTCCCCCGATCGCGGCCACCGGCGCGCGCAACCCCGCGCTAATATGTCGCGTCGCGCGCGCCGCGCGTTTCGTCAGGTGTCCTCAGATGCATTACCTCGCCACGTTGCTGCAGATCGTTGTCGTCTATCTGTTTGCGCTCATCAGCCCCGGCCCGAACTTCTTCATGGTCACGCAGCTTTCGCTTGCCGGCCGTCGCGGCCTGGGCGTCGCCTCGGCGGCGGGCGTGGGCGTCGGCTCGACCCTCTGGGCGGCGCTCGCCATGCTCGGCTTCGCCGCCGTGCTGCAGCACATTGGCTGGCTCTACAACGGCGTGCGCGTGGCGGGCGCGCTCTATCTCGTCTGGTTCGGACTCAAGCTGCTGCGCTCCGGTGTGCGGCGCGAACTGGCCGCGGCGGCGCAGGCCGCGGTCGCACCGCCGCCTGTCGCCGACCGGCGCGCGTGGGTGCGCACGTGGCGCTCGGGGCTCGTCACCTGCCTCACGAACCCCAAGTCGTGCGTGTTCTGGACCAGCGTGTTCGCGGCCGTGTTTCCGGCGCATCCGCCGCTGTGGTTCTATGGCGTCGCGCTCGCCACGGTTGCCGCGATGTCGTTCGGCTGGCATTGCAGCCTCGCCTTCCTGTTCGCCGACGACCGCACCCAGCGCGGCTACCGCCGTGTGTGCCGCCCGATCGACGCGTTTTGCGGCGCTGCGCTGATCGGTCTCGGCGTGAAGCTCGTGGCCGATCGCTAGCGCGCGGTCATCATGCACGTCGCGCGCCGCGGCGCACGGTCGCAGCGCCGTCGCAGCATCGAAAATGGCGCCATTACGCACGCATCGGCGCCTAAAACCCGCGCCGAAACAGCCCCGCCAGCAGGGTCAATGCTGCGTGCTGTCAGACCTTCCGGTATCATTTAGCGGAAAATTCGCACGCGCCGATCGGGCCATCAGCATCTGGCGCGCGTTGCGAGCGGCACGAGAACCCGCTCTCGCGGGTCCTGGCAAGAACCAGTCCGGCTCGCGAGGCCGGGCGAGGCTTATCCGCCCCCCCTTGTGCCGTCGCCAGCCGACCCCGCCGAAAGCGTGCTATGCCCGCGTGCGGACGCCAGCACACCGCCGCAGCGAGCCACCCTCCCTTGCAGCGCCAGGCACTTCAAGCAGGGGCAACCAGGTCCTTGCGGCCGGAGCGCGGTAAAATGGCGGATTCCGCCTCGTTCGCAGCGGGGCAAGCTGGCAAACCCATAACCGGGACTTGCCTGCAGGGGCATAAAGCCTCGCGGGCCGGTCCCGAGCAATCGTCAAAGCTACGCTGTACTGGACAGCAGGCCGGCAGGATCGCCGCAGTCAGGCGGCGCTTGTTTCGCACTTCAGGAACCATGAGCAAATTCACCGAAGAAACCGTTCTGAGCGTCCATCACTGGACCGACACGCTTTTCAGCTTCACCTGCACGCGCGACCAGGCCCTGCGTTTCGATAACGGCCAGTTCACCATGGTCGGCCTCGAAGTGGACGGCAAGCCGCTGATGCGCGCGTACTCGCTCGCGAGCGCGAACTACGAAGAGCATCTGGAGTTTCTGAGCATCAAGGTGCCGGACGGCCCGCTCACGTCGCGCCTGCAGCATCTGAAGATCGGCGACAAGGTGCTGATCGGCAAGAAGCCCGTCGGCACGCTGGTGGCCGACAACCTGCTGCCCGGCAAGGTGCTGTGGCTGCTCTCGACCGGCACGGGCCTCGCACCGTTCATGTCGATCATCAAAGACCCGGACATCTACGACCGCTTCGACAAGATCGTGCTCACGCACACCTGCCGTTTCGTCGACGAACTCGCGTACAAGGACTTCATCACCGAAGAACTGCGCGAGCATGAATACCTCGGCGAGATCGTGCGCGAGAAGCTGGTGTACTACCCGACCGTCACGCGCGAAGTGTTCGACAACCGCGGCCGTATCACCGAGCTGATCGACACGAAGAAGCTGTTCGAAGACCTCGATCTGCCGCCGTTCTCGCCCGAACGCGACCGCATCATGCTCTGCGGCAGCACGCACATGCTGCGCGACACCGTCGAGCTGCTCGAGAAGGCCGGCCTCACGGAAGGCAGCAACAACCAGCCGGGCCACTACGTGGTGGAAAAGGCGTTCGTCGGTTAAGCGCCCGCGCCAGGTCGCTCGCGACACGAAGAACCGGAGCCTCGCGCTCCGGTTTTTTTCGCCTGCGCGTTTTATTTTGGCCCTCTATTTTGTTGTTGACGCGGTTACAGTTGTCACACAAACACGATACCTTTCCTGTCAGTATTTTTCCTACATGACAAAGGCCCGCGACCTCATGCTACACCTGAAGTTTGGCCGCTAACCCTTGTCCAGCCTGAAGTTTTTCTTTTTTTAAGATATTATCGCGGCGCAGCATGGACACATTCAATCGTGTCCAGGGGCACAGCCAGGTTGTTACTGGTTGTAAATTTCGTTACGCTGCGCCGTGCTGTTCACCGTCACGTCGGGGAGGCCAAATCCCGACGGACGTCTGACAGCAGGAACCGGTTCCTGAACGGGGGAATGATGGATACGTCGAGACACGCCGCGCCGAACGCGCGCACGCCAGCCGGCGATGCGCCGCGCGCCGCTCATGGCGTCGACGGTCTCGCCTTCCTCGCATGGTCCGCTGCCGCCGACGAGGCGGCCACGGTGGCCGCGCTCGAAGACCTCGACCGCGCGCATCGGCAAATTGCCGCGTCAGCGCGCGGCACAGGCCGGCGCGCGAGCCGGGCGCTTCCCCACGGCGGCGCCGCCCAGTCCATTCACGCCGACGAAGCCGCACGCCACCGGCTTGCGCGCGATCTACACGACAGCGTCGGCGCGGAACTCGCCGCCACGCACTTCGCGCTCGCCAACGTCCACACCTGGCTGCCCGCCAACGCCCCGCCGCAATGCGCCGAGGCGCTCGCGCTCGTCGCCCGCTCGCTCGAAGCCGCCACCGGCGCGATGCGCCAGGTGCTCGACGGCCTGCACGCGCCGCACCTCGACGCGGGCCTGGCACCCGCGCTCTCGTCGTGGGTCCACAGCTTCGCGGCGCGCACGGGCCTCGCCGCACGCGTAGCCGACGCCAGCGGCGACGCCCGCCTCGCCCGCCTGCCCGCCGAAGCCGCGCTCGCCGTGTTCCGCGTGGCCCAGGAAGCGCTCGCCAACGTGGCGCGCCACGCGCAGGCCACGTGTGCCGAGGTGCGGCTCGAAAGCACGGCGCGCCACCTCACGCTCACCATCGCCGACGACGGCATCGGCCTCGCGCGCGTCGCGGGCCACATGCGCCGCAACCTGTCGAACGGTCATGGCGACGACCACGCAGACAAGCGCACGAGCCGCTCCGGCCACTACGGCCTCGCCGGCATGCGCGAGCGCTGCGTCGCTTTCGGCGGCTCGCTGCGCGCCGTCAAGGGCGGCATCGCGCACACGCCTCACGACGACGCACAGCAGGAAGCCGGCCAGCGCGGCACGACCGTGCGTGCGCGCTTCGCGTGGGACGCGCTGCTCGGCGTCTCCCATTCCGCCTCGCCCCTCCTCATGAAAGAAGGCGCCCGCTCATGACCCATCGCATCCTGCTCGTCGATGACCATGCCGTCGTGCGCCAGGGCGTTCGCCAGTTGCTGCTCGACCGCGGCATTGCCACTGAAGTAATCGAGGCGCAAACGGGCGCCGAGGCGCTCGCCGCGATCGCGAAGCATGTGTGCGACGTGGTCCTGCTCGACATCTCGCTGCCCGACATGAACGGCGTGGAGGTGCTCAAGCGCGCCAAGAAAAAGGCGCCGCGCGTGCCGGTGCTGATGTTCTCGATGTATCGCGAGGATCAATACGCGGTGCGTGCCCTGAAGGCGGGCGCGGCCGGTTATCTCTCGAAGACGGTGGATGCCGCGCAGATGATCTCCGCGATCCAGCAGGTCGCCGCGGGCCGCAAGTACGTGAGCCCGGCCATGGCCGAAGCGCTCGCCGACTACGTGCTGGTGGACGGCGAGCAACTGCCGCACGAAAAGCTCTCCGACCGCGAATACCAGACGCTGTGCATGCTCGCCTCGGGCAAACGTCTCACCGACATCGCGCACGCGCTCTCGCTTTCGGTGAAGACAGTGAGCGTCTACCGCACGCGCCTGCTAGAAAAGATGAAGCTCACCAACAACGCCGAGCTGACCTTCTATGTGATGAGCAACCGGCTCGTCGACCTCTCGCCCACCGTCAGCGCCTGACGTTGCGGCGCCCCTGCGGCATCAAGGCGGCCTTCTCGCCATAACCCGTTGATCCGGAAATGAATTTCGCCGTTTGCGCGGGTCCCGGCAAGGATCGCGCTCGCGGGTCCCCGATTGCGGCGGAATCGTCCGCGTCAAACGAGCGTTTCCGACCCTGCTCGACCGGTTTCGCGCGCAACTTCCGCTAAAATTTAGGGTTTCCCCCAAAGACATCCGGCACGCGAAGCCGGCGCAGGCGGGCGTGGATCAAACACCGCGCCGGCTCCTCGCCTTCGCGCGTTTTACGTGGAGTTCCCCGCCAAATGTCCCTCTTTCGCAAGAAGAACGTCGAGCACATGTTGCAGGCGAGCGCCCAGGGCGCAGGCCTGAAAAAAGCACTCGGCGCACTCGACCTCACCTTTCTCGGCATCGGCGCGATCATCGGCACCGGCATTTTCGTGCTGACCGGCACGGGCGCCGTGCAGGCCGGCCCGGCGCTCATGGTCTCGTTCCTGATCGCGGCTGTGGCCTGCTGCTTCGCCGCGCTCGCCTACGCCGAGTTCGCCTCGACCATTCCCGTGGCCGGCTCGATCTACACCTATTCGTATGCCACGCTCGGCGAGCTGGCCGCGTGGGTGATCGGCTGGGACCTGATGCTCGAGTACGGGCTCGCCACTTCCGCGGTCTCGGTGGGCTGGTCGGGCTACCTGCAGTCGCTGCTTTCCGGCTTCGGCCTCACACTGCCCGCTGCGCTCTCGGCCGCGCCCGGCGCCGTGCCCGGCGTGCACACGCTCTTTAATCTGCCCGCCTTCCTCGTGATGATGGCGATCACGGCGCTGCTTTCCGTCGGCGTGCGCGAATCCACGCGCATCAACAACATCATGGTGGCGATCAAGGTGACCGTGGTGCTGCTCGTGATCGCGGTGGGCGTGTTCCACGTCACCCCCGCGAACTGGCATCCGTTCATGCCCAACGGCTGGCGCGGCGTGTTCGGCGCCGCGGCCGTGATGTTCTTCGCGTTCATCGGCTTCGATTCGGTGTCTTCCGCTGCCGAGGAAGTGAAGAACCCCAAGCGCGATCTGCCCGTCGGCATCATCGCCTCGCTCGCCGTGTGTGCGGTGCTCTATGTCGCCGTGGCGGCGGTCGTGACCGGCATCGTGCCCTCGCCGCGCTTCGCCCACGTCGGCCACCCGGTCTCGTTCGCGCTGCAGGTGGCAGGCGAAAACTGGGTCGCAGGCTTCATCGATCTGGGCGCCGTGCTCGGCATGCTCACCGTGATCCTCGTGATGAGCTACGGTCAGACCCGCATCATCTTCGCGATGTCGCGCGACGGTCTCCTGCCCGCGAAGCTCTCGAAGGTGCATCCGCGCTTTGCCACGCCGTTCTTCACGACCTGGCTCGTCGGCATTTTCTTCGGTCTGATCGGCGCGCTCGTGCCGCTGAACGTGCTCGCCGAGCTCATCAACATCGGCACGCTCGCCGCCTTCTCGATGGTGTCGATCGCCGTGCTCGTGCTGCGCCGTACGCACCCGCACCTGCCGCGCGCGTTCCGCTGCCCGGGCGTGCCCGTGGTGCCGATTCTCGCGGTGGGCTCTTGCCTGTTCCTCATGATCAATCTGCAGCCGCTCACGTGGGTCGCGTTCCTGGTCTGGACCGCGTTCGGCCTCATCGTCTACTTCGGCTATTCGCGCCGCCACTCGCGTCTCGCGCACGCACCGCACGAGCACGTGCATCACGATTGATGCGCGCGTGAAGTTCGCGGCGCAGCGATCAGCCTCCGATCGCTGCACTGCAACGCAACGGCCCGCCCCGAGTCATCGAGGCGGGCCGTTTTTTTGCACGCTGCAAGCATTCTGGAGGGTAAAACCCCGCGCAGCGAAATTCGGCAAATTGTGCTTTACTGTCCGGGCGTCACCCCCAGGCTTCACTGAACAGCAAGGCACCAGCCGGACCCAGATTCCGCTCCACCCGTATTGGTTCGATCCGCCCGAAGCGCCCCGCGACGTTTGCGTGGTGCTCTGCGTTGCGCGCGCAAAGAGGCGCAATGCGTTAGACGGGCGAGTTTTACTGCGGGCGGTTATGGCGGTCGATTCAGTGTGAAAAAGCGGGCCCAGGCAGGTCTCTATCCCATCATCTGGTATGGGACCGGAGCCACACGCAGCGCCGTGCTCCGGTCGACATTGGAGACAAATCAATGGCGATCAGTATTAGCCTCACGGTCAACGGCGCGCCCGTGACCGCAGAGGTCGAACCTCACACGCTCCTCGTCCAGTTCCTGCGCGAACAGCAGCGTCTCACCGGCACGCACGTCGGCTGCGACACCGCGCAATGCGGGGCCTGCACCGTGCACCTGAACGGTCGCGCGATCAAGTCGTGCAACCAGCTCGCGGTGCAGTGCGACGGCATGGAGGTGACGACGATCGAAGGCCTCGCGAAAAATGGCACGCTGCATCCCATGCAGGCCGCGTTCCGCGAATGCCACGGCCTGCAATGCGGTTTCTGCACGCCCGGCATGGTGATGTGCGCGACCGCGCTCGCCGCCGCCAAGCCCGACCTCACGGAAAGCGACGTGCGCGAAGGACTCGACGGCAACTTCTGCCGCTGTACGGGCTATCACAACATCGTCAAGGCCGTGGTCGCGGGCGCGCAGGCAATGCGCGCGGGCGCCCCCGCTGCCGCGACGACCGCGTGACTCGGGAGGCCACCATGAACGCACCCGAACCCAATCGCATGATCGGCGCACCCGTCAAGCGCAAGGAAGACTTCCGCTTCCTCACCGGCGTCGGCCAGTACACCGACGACGTCGTGCTGCCCGCACAGACCTACGCCGTGTTCGTGCGCTCGCCGCACGCCCATGCGCGCATCAAGAGCATCGACATCAACGCCGCGAAGGCAGCGCCCGGTGTTGTGGCCGTCTTCACCGGCGCGGACCTCGCGGCGGAAAACGTGGGCGGCCTGCCGTGCGGCTGGCTCATCCACAGCATCGACGGTTCGCCCATGAACGAGCCGCCGCATCCTGTGATCGCGCACGAGAAAGCGCGCCACGTGGGCGACCAGGTCGCGCTCGTGATCGCCGATTCGGTCAAGGCCGCGAAGGATGCCGCTGAACTGATCGAGGTCGATTACGAAGAGCTGCCTGCCGCCGTCGACACGGCGCACGCCGCCGACCCAGGCCAGCCACTCGTGCACGACGGCGTGCCCAATAACACGTGCTACACGTGGGGCCACGGCGACAAGGCCGCGACCGACGCCGCCTTCGCACAGGCCGCGCACGTGACGACGCTCGACATCGTCAACAACCGGTTGATACCGAACGCCATCGAGCCGCGCGCCGTGAACGCGAGCTACTCGCAGCACGACGACAGCTACACCGTGTACGTGGCGAACCAGAACCCGCACGTCGAGCGGCTGCTGATGGCCGCGTTCGTGCTCGGGCTGCCGGAAACGAAGCTGCGCATCGTCGCACCCGACGTGGGCGGCGGCTTCGGTTCGAAGATCTTTCTGTATGCCGAAGATGTCGCGCTCACGTGGGCCGCGAAGAAAATCCGCCGTCCGGTGAAGTGGACCGCCGAACGATCGGAGTCCTTCGTTTCCGATGCACACGGCCGCGACCACGTGACCAAAGCCGAACTCGCGCTCGACAAGGACGGCAAGTTCCTCGCCATGCGTGTGCACACCACGGCAAACATGGGTGCGTATCTCTCGACGTTCGCCTCGAGCGTGCCGACCATCCTCTACGCCACGCTGCTCGCGGGCCAGTACAGCACGCCCGCGATCTACGCCGAGGTGAAGGCCGTCTTCACGAACACGGTGCCCGTGGATGCGTATCGCGGCGCGGGGCGTCCGGAAGCGACCTACGTCGTCGAGCGTCTGGTGGAAACGGCCGCGCGCGAAATGAACATCGACCCGGCCGAAATCCGCCGCCGCAACTTCATCACGAGCTTCCCGTATGCCACGCCCGTTGGCCTCACCTACGACACGGGCGACTACGAAGCGTGTCTCGGGCGCGCACTGGAACTCGCCGACGTGAAGGGCTTCGCCACGCGACGCGACGCATCGAAGGCGCAGGGGAAACTGCGCGGTCTCGGCTACTCGTGCTACATCGAGGCGTGCGGGCTCGCGCCGTCGAACATCGCGGGTGCGCTCGGCGCGCGTGCGGGCCTCTTCGAAGCCGGCGAGGTGCGCGTGAACCCGACCGGTTCCGTCACCGTGTTCACGGGCTCGCACAGCCACGGCCAGGGCCACGAGACGACCTTCGCGCAAGTCGTGGCCGATCGCCTCGGCGTGCCGATCGAACAGGTCGAGATCGTGCACGGCGACACGGGCCGCATTCCGTTCGGCATGGGCACCTATGGCTCGCGCTCGATCTCGGTGGGCGGCTCCGCCATCATGAAGGCGCTCGACAAGATCGAGGCGAAGGCAAAGAAGATCGCCGCGCACATGCTCGAAGCGGGCGTCGAGGACATCGAGTTCGCCGACGGCGTGTTCCGCGTGGCGGGCACCGACCGCACGAAGACCTTCGCGGAAATCTCGCTCGCCGCGTACGTGCCGCACAACTATCCGCTGGAGACGCTCGAACCGGGCCTCGATGAAAGCGCGTTCTACGATCCGACCAACTTCACCTATCCGTCGGGCGCGTATCTCTGCGAAGTCGAAGTCGATCCCGAGACGGGCGAGACGCGCATCGAACGCTTCACCGCGGTGGACGATTTCGGCAACGTCATCAACCCGATGATCGTCGAAGGCCAGGTGCATGGCGGTCTCGGCCAGGGCATCGGCCAGGCGATGCTCGAGCAGTGCGTGTACGACAACGAGAGCGGCCAGTTGCTCTCGGGCTCGTACATGGACTACGCGATGCCGCACGCTTCGGATGTGCCTTCGTTCACGGTGGAAACCGCGAAAGGCACGCCGTGTACGCACAATCCGCTTGGCGTGAAGGGCTGCGGCGAAGCCGGCGCGATCGGCTCACCGCCCGCTGTGATCAACGCGATTCTGGACGCACTCGCGCCGCTAGGCGTGAAGGACCTGCAGATGCCGGCCACGCCGCATCGTGTATGGCAAGCGATCCAGGCCGCGCAGGCCCCTTCACAACCTTGAGCGGAGGCGCTCCATGTACGCATTCGACTATCAGCGCGCAAGCGACGCGCAAGGTGCCGTGAAAGCCCTCGCGGCCGACGCCGACGCCAAATTCCTCGGCGGCGGCCAGAGCCTGCTCGCGGCGATGAAGCTGCGGCTCGCCCAGCCCACCACGCTCGTGGACGTCACGCGCATTCCCGAGCTCAAAGCCTTGCAGGTGGACGGCAAGGTGGTGAAGGTGGGCGCGGCCGTGTGCCATGCCGACGTCGCCGAAAACGCGCAGATCCGCAACACGCTGCCGGCGCTCGCGGACCTCGCGGGCATGATCGGCGACCGCCAGGTGCGCGCGCTCGGCACACTGGGCGGCTCGCTCGCGAACGACGATCCGGCCGCCGACTATCCAGCGGCGGTGCTCGCGCTGAACGCGACGGTGGTGACGGACCGGCGGCGCATCGCAGCGGACGACTTCTTCCTCGGCATGTACGAAACGGCGCTGGAACCCGACGAGCTGATCGTGTCCGTCGAATTCCAGGTGCCCGAACGTGCGGCCTACGAGAAGTTTCGCAATCCGGCCTCGCACTTTGCGCTCGCGGGCGTGTTCGTCGCGAAGTACGGTGGTGACGTGCGTGTGGCGGTCACGGGCGCCGGGCCTTCGGTATTTCGCGCGGGCGCGCTGGAAAGCGCACTGAAGACGAACTTCGCGCCCGAAGCCGCACGCGCGGTGAAGATGCCCGCCGACGACCTCAACACCGACCTGCACGCGAGCGCGGCATACCGCGCGCACCTCATACCGGTGCTCGCGGCGCGCGCGGTGGCGAAGGCCAACGGCTAGGCTTGTCCCGATGGCGAGCGCTTCCAGGTGAACATGGGAGCGCTCGCCGCCTTTGATTCGCGTTGCCAGAATCCCGAATGCAATCCGCCTCGATCGACGACACCCTCGCACAACTCGAAGCGCGCGGCTATTTCGCGAGCCGCGAACTCGCCACGGCGCTCTTTCTTGCGCTGCGCATGGAACGCCCGCTGTTTCTCGAAGGCGAGCCGGGCGTGGGCAAGACCGAACTCGCGAAGGCCGCGGCGGCGATGCTCGGCACGACGGTCTTGCGCCTGCAATGCTACGAAGGGCTCGATACGGCAAGCGCGCTTTACGAGTGGGACTATCCGCGCCAGATCATGGCGCTGCGTATGGCCGAAGCCGCCGGCGAGAAGCCACACAACGACACGCTCTATCGCGACGAATTTCTGCTCAAGCGCCCATTGCTTCAAGCGCTGCAGCCCGACCCGCACAACCCGGGCGCGCGCCGCGTGCTGCTGATCGACGAAATCGACCGCGCAGACGAACCGTTCGAAGCCTTCCTGCTCGAACTCCTTTCGGACTTCCAGGTATCGATTCCCGAATATGGCACCGTGCGCGCTAGCACGCCACCGCTCGTCGTGATCACGTCGAACCGCACGCGCGAAGTGCACGACGCGCTCAAGCGGCGCTGTCTCTATCAATGGCTCGGCTACCCGGACCGCGCGCGCGAACTCGCGATCGTGGCCGCGCGCGCGCCCGAAACCGCCCCGGAATTGCAGCAGCGCGCCGTGGCGTTCGTGCACCAGTTGCGCACGATGGACCTCTTCAAGGCGCCCGGCATCGCGGAAACGATCGACTGGTGCCGCGCGCTCAGCGCGCTCGCCGTGACGGAACTCGATCCGCAGTCGGTGCAGGACACGCTAGGCGTGCTGCTGAAGTATCAGGACGACCTCGCGCAGCTCGACGCGCAACGCATCGCGCAAACGCTCGCGCTTGCGGAGTGAGCACGATGCCCTCCGTCTCATCATCGCCCGGAACCCAAGCCACCTCCGCCGCCGCCATGCCCACGCTCGCGCCCGTGTTCGCGCGCAACGTCGTGCATTTCGTGCGCGTGCTGCGCGGCGCGGGCCTGCCGATGTCGCCTTCGCGCGCCGTCGACGCGATCGAAGCGCTGCGCCACATCGACCTCGGCCGCCGCGACGACGTGCATGCCGCGCTCGCCGCGCTCCTCACGAGCGCGCCCGACGAGCGCGAGATCTTCGACGCCGCATTCGCCCTCTTCTGGCGCGATCCGGATTTCGAAGGCAAGCTGCGCGCGCTGTTGCTGCCGAAGGTCCAAGGCGGCGTGCCGCCGCCGCGCCGCAACAACCGCCTCGCCGATGCGCTCGCAGCGCGTCCTGCCCATCGCCCCGGCGCGAAGCCACCGCCCTCGCACGAAGAACACGAGTTGCGCGCACACGCCACGTTCAGCGCCGAGGAACGCCTGCGCCAGCGCGACTTCGACACGCTCACCGCCGACGAATGGCGCACGCTGCGCCACCTGATACGCGCGCGCCGCCTGCCGCTCGCCACTGTTCGCACGCGACGCCTGAAGGCATCGTCGCGCGGCACCCACGCCGACCTGCGCGCGAGCGCGCGCCATGCAGTGCGCGCGGGCGGCGACTGGACCGTGTGGAAATATCGCGCGCCCGTGGAACGCAAGCTGCCGCTCGTGTTGCTGCTCGACATTTCCGGCTCGATGAGCAGCTACTCGCGCGCGGTGCTCTACTTCTGCCACGCGTTGCTGCAATCGCGCGAACGCCTGCAGGTGTTCCTGTTCGGCACGCGCCTGACGCACGCCACGCGCGCGCTGCGCGAACGCGACCCCGACGTCGCGCTCGCACAGCTCGCCACCCAGGTCGCGGACTGGTCGGGCGGCACGCGCATCGGCGCCACGCTCGCGGAATTCAACCGCCGCTGGGCGCGCCGCATGCTCGGCGGCCGCGCGACGGTGCTGATCGTCACCGACGGGCTCGATCACGATGAATGCGGCCTGCTCAGCGAGGAAATGGCGCGCCTGCACCGCTTCGCGCATCGCGTGATCTGGCTCAATCCGCTCTTGCGTTACCGCGATTTCGCGCCCAAGGCGCGCGGCGTGCAGGCGATGCTGCCCCACGTCGACGCGCACTACCCCGTCCACAATCTCGACAGCCTCGAAGCGTTCGCGCGCAGCCTGTGCGAAGCCGCGCCGATCGGGCCCGCGCCTCGTGCAGCGACGCATCTGGCGACTCTTCTGCCAAAACCGGCACGCGCATTGCACACCACGCAGGCGCGCCCGGCACAAGGAGAAACACGATGGAGCTGACCGAAAGCCACACGCTGCCGGTGCCGCAACAGCGCGCCTGGGAAGCGCTCAACGACACGGCTATCCTCAAGGCGTGCATACCGGGCTGCGAAAGCATCGAAGCCGACGGTGAGAACGCCTACGCGGTCGCACTGACCGCCGCAGTGGGGCCGGTGAAGGCGCGCTTCAAGGGCCGCATGCAGCTCGCCGATATCGACGCCCCGAACAGCTACACGATCGTCTTCGAGGGCCAGGGCGGCGCAGCGGGCTTCGGTAAGGGCGACGCGCACGTGAAGCTCGAATCTGCCGGCGACGAGTCGACCACGCTCACTTACACGGCGAACGCCCAGGTGGGCGGCAAGCTCGCGCAGATCGGCTCGCGACTCGTGGACGGCGCGGCGCGCAAGATCGCCGGCGAGTTTTTCAAGCGTTTCGGGGAACAGCTGGACGGCGGCGCGCAGGAAAATACCGACGACGCGGCGGCATCTGCCGCGAGCGATACAGAAGGCGAGCCGCAAAGCGAAGGCTCAGAGGAAACACCGAAGAGGAAACGATCATGGACAGCGTGGATCTCGAAGTCCTGAAATCCAGCGTTCGCTGGCTCGACGCAGGGCACCGCGTGCTGCTGGTGACAGTGGTGAAAACGTGGGGCTCGTCGCCGCGCCCCGAGGGCGCGATGCTCGTGGTGCGCGGCGACGGCCTCGTGGTCGGCTCCGTGTCGGGCGGCTGCATCGAGGACGATCTGATCGACCGCGTGCACCGCGAAGGCGTGACGATCGTGAAGCCCGAAGCCGTGAAGTACGGCATCACGGCGGAAGAGGCGCATCGTTTCGGACTGCCATGCGGCGGCACGATCCAGCTCGTGCTCGAACCGCTCTCCGAAGCCTCGGGCATCCGCGAACTGCTCGAAACCGTCGAGCGCGGCGAACTCGTTGCGCGCACACTCGATATGGCGACCGGCCGCGCCACACTCGGCCCCGCGAAAGCGACGGATGGCGTGGACTTCGACGACGTGCGTCTGCTCACGATCCACGGGCCGCGCTACCGCATGCTGGTGATCGGCGCGGGGCAGCTCTCGCGCTATCTCTGCCAGATCGCCGTGGGGCTCGATTACCAGGTGACCGTGTGCGACCCGCGCGAGGAATACACCGACACCTGGGACGTGCCCGGCACGGCGCTCGTGCGCACCATGCCCGACGACACGGTGCTCGACATGAAGCTCGACGAACGCTGCGCCGTGATAGCGCTAACGCACGACCCCAAGCTCGACGACCTCGCGCTGATGGAAGCGCTCAAGACGCCCGCGTTCTACGTGGGCGCGCTGGGCTCGCGGCGCAACAACGCGGCGCGGCGCGAGCGGCTCAAGGAGTTCGACCTGAGCGAAGCGGAACTCGCGCGACTGCATGGGCCGGTGGGCATTTATATCGGCAGCCGCACGCCGCCGGAAATCGCGGTGTCGATCCTCGCGGAGGTCACGGCGGCCAAGAACGGCGTCTCGCTGCCGACCATTCTCCAGGTGGAAGGCGCAAAAGCCGCGCGCGAACAGGCGGCGGGCGCGGGATCGACGTGCGATGTGTGAGGCCGCTTCGGGGCTGCCTTCACGCGTGAGGCGAGCGCCCGTCGTGGTCCGTCTCGTGCTGGCGTTCCCGCTCTTTCCGGCGTTCGCGTCTTAGCATCGACGCGCGCAGCGATCTGAACATGCGCGTCCATCCCGAAGGCCGCGGATCCGCCAGCATGCTCAACGCGCGCGCATAGTCGAGCGTGAGTCCCGGCGTCCATGCCATCGTCTGGCCGCGTTTGCGCACCTGCGCGGCCACCCATAGCTCCGGCGTCGTGAGCATGCGCGCGAACGCGATCCATCCATGCCCCCACACGCGCGGCGTCGCGCCTTCCAGCGCCGCCTCCAGCGCGTGCGAAACCGTGCTCGAACAGTTGCGGTACGTGAGGTTATAAGTCGTGTCCTCACGGTAGCGCTGCCAGAAACTCTCCAGCCGCAACGGATCGTAGTTGCGAATGCGCACCTGGCGCGTGGACGGGCACCACGCCTTCGACTCCGTCACGTAGTCGGGCTGGAACAGACCCGGAACGTCGTTTTCGCGCGTCGCGCGCAGCGTGCGTGTGAATTCATCGGGAGAACGATCGATTTCCACAGCGGGATAGAGGCTGATGTACACGCGCTCGGGCGATTCGAGCGCAGCGTGGCCCGTGGAAATCACGCCATCGCGATCGACGGCGGCAATATAGCGGTCGATGAGCGGCTGACGTCGCGCCTCGGCCCTCGAACTGCCCACCGGCGTCCACACGTGTACCGTAAGCGCGCGCTCGTGCGGCGCGGGCGGCCCGTCGAACACGGTCTGTTCAAGCCTGGGCGCCATGCCTTATTCGCAGCGCCCACCGCGCTCGCCACGAGCGCCGCCGCGCCGCCCTGCGATGCGGCCGGATTCACGGCGAGCCGACGCGCACGCAAGGCGAGCAGCAGCAGGTTCCACCCCGCGAACATCAGAATGAGCCCGAGGCAGTATGGCACCGTGCCCTTGTAGTGCGTGGGATAAGGCTGGTACAGAAAGATGGCGATGGCGATCTGCAGCACGCCGCCTGCCACCGCGAGACGCCACGTGCGATAGCGCACGACCCAGGCCGAGGCGATCTGCAGCAGCCCATCGGCGAGAAAGAGCGTGGCGAACACCATCGAAAGAATGAACGACGCGTGCCGGTAGCCCGAAAGCACGAGCGCCGCCGTGATGCAAAAGCCGAAGCCCTTCACGTAGCGCAGCGTGCGCTGGCCGCCCATGCCGGTCCATGCCACCGCGAGCGTGGCCAGTCCCTCGATCAGCAGCAGCCACGCGAACGGCGCGATCGGGAAGAACAGCACGCCGTCCAGCGCGTCGACGAAGAGCGCCGCGCCCACGAGCGCGCTCACCACGCCCGCCGCCATCACGCCGCGCCAGCGCTCGCGCAGATACTCCACGCCCAGCAGGATCATCATGAGCCGCACCATCGCCCGTCTCCGGCAGCCGCATAGGAAAACGCATCGTACTGCGGTGCGGGGAGGGATCGCCGCGAAGGTGCGCGGACGATGCCGCTTCGAGCGCCGGACTACGCGCCCCCAAAAAACTGCGGGCCGCGACTTTCGTCGGCGGCCCGCAGCAAGGGGTTTCTGGCGGGCGGCTCGCGCCGCCTCGCTTCACTCGAGCGTCACGGCATCAGCCGAACAGCTTCATCGCCTGCGAGAGCGTGTTGGTCACGCCCCACACGAGCGGCACCAGCACGTAGAGCCAGAAGATCGCCATCAGCGCCTTGTTCGACGATTTCGGGGCGGCTTGGATAGACATTGCGCGTTCCTCCTTATTTACCGGCGGCGAGTTGCGTCTCGCTCATGTGATGCTTCGCGTCCACGCGGCGCACGAGCAGATTGCAGATGAAGCCGATCACGAGCAGCGAAGCCATGATGTGCACGGTCATCGTGTACGCGTCGGCCTTCGCCACGCCGTGCGCGACCTGGTACGCACGCACGTAGTTCACGAGCACCGGGCCCGCCACGCCTGCCGCGGCCCACGCGGTGAGCAGACGGCCGTGAATGCCGCCGACGAACGCCGTGCCGAACATGTCCGCGAGATATGCGGGCACGGTCGAGAAGCCGCCGCCGTACATCGAGAGAATCAGGCAGAACGCGAGCACGAAGAACACGATGTTGCCGCTCTGCGCGAACTGCGGCACGGCGTAATAGAGCACCGCGCCAAACACGAAGAAGATGAAGTAGGTGTTCTTGCGGCCCACCCAGTCGGAGGCCGAAGCCCACACGAAACGTCCGCCCATGTTGAAGAGCGAGAGCAGGCCGACGAAGCCCGCCGCCGCGCCGGCGCTCACGGTGTCCTTGAAGCTTTCCTGGATCATGACCGAAGCCTGGCCCAGAATGCCGATGCCCGCCGTCACGTTGAGGAACAGCACGAGCCAGATCAGGTAGAACTGCGGCGTCTTGAGTGCCTGGTCAATGTGCACGTGCTGGTTCGACACGAGCTTCTTGGCCACGACCGGCGGCGTCCAGCCCGCCGGCTTCCAGTCCGGCGCGGGCACGCGGATGGTGATGGCGCCGATCGTCATCGAGATGAAGTACGCCACGCCGAGCACCACGAAGGTCTGGGCGACGCCCACGCTCGTGTCGCTCGCGAAATGCTTCATCAGCATGACAGAGAGCGGTGCGGCGATCATTGCGCCGCCGCCGAAGCCCATGATCGCGAGGCCCGTTGCCATGCCGCGGCGGTCGGGGAACCAGCGGATCAGCGTCGAAACCGGCGAGACGTAGCCGAGCCCGAGGCCGATACCGCCGATCACGCCATAGCCGAGATAGAGCAGCGCGATCTGGTGCAGATACACGCCGAGCGCGGAAACGAGGAAACCGCCGCCGAAGCAGCAGGCAGCGGTAAACATCGTGCGGCGCGGGCCGACGCGTTCGAGCCACTTGCCGCCGAACGCGGCGGAAAGCCCGAGAAACACGATGGCCAGCGAGAAAATCCAGCCGAGCGTGGTGAGCGACCAGTCATCGGGCGCGGACTGCGTAATGCCGATCACCTTCGTGAGCGGCGCGTTGAACACGGAAAACGCGTAGGCCTGGCCGATACACAGATGCACGGCCAGCGCCGCGGGCGGCACCATCCAGCGCGAAAAGCCCGGCGGGGCGATGGTCGCCTCTTTGGAAAAGAAAGGTGCGCTTTGCGCACCGCGCGTCGAATCTGCAACGCTGCTCATGGGATCTCCCGAATCGACCAGAGGTTGAGAGCGTGGGGTGAACGCTCGCTCTGGTCCCATCCAAAATGGCTGTTGGTAGGCGTGGTCTTTCGTGCTCTTTGTATGCGCAAACGCATAGAACACTTAATTGCCGCTTGACGGCTGCACGAACCTTAGTCCCCAGGCGCCGCCTTGGCAATATGAGGTAAACATACATATGCCATACAACGGCCCGCGCGCCGCCGCGTTTCATCGATTGTTGCGTGCGCAGCAAATCGGCGCGGACGCCGTATGACGCCACGGGGAACGCCGCAGGCGGGCATGTCGTTGCGCGGCCCAGCATTAGACTCAATGCTCGATACAGGGCTCCCAGCGGGCTGTGTGCGGGCCATCCGCTTGACAAGCGCCTTGCATGACTTTTAAGTGGCAGAAGTAGCGCTCATCCGCGACCCGACACCTGCCGAGCCCCCCATGCGCCTCGCTCTCGCTCTTTGCCTAGCCGTGCTCGGCCCCGCCACGGGAACCTTCGCCGCCGACCTGCGCCCGGGCGTGGCGCAGCTCACACCGGTGCCCCTCGAGGCGGGCACGCTGAATCCGGCCGGCAGCGCCGCGCAGGCGCCCTACACCAACGAATCGGAAACGCAGACCTTCACCGTCAATGCGGACGGCTCGTACACCAAGCTCGATTCGCTCACGCTGCGCGTGAACACGGAGGCCGGCATTGCGCGCGCGGGCCAGTATTACGTGTGGTTCAACCGCGAGATGGCCCACGTGGAGGTGCTCGAAGCGTGGACCGAGGACGCCCAGGGCGGGCGTCACGACGTGCGCCCCGAGCAGATCCGCGACGTGCAGGAAGTGCGCTCGTTCGACGCCCCGATGTTCCAGGACGTGCAGGACAAGGTCATCGTGTTCCCGGCTGTGGAGCCGGGCGCGCGCGTGCATCTCACGTGGCGCAAGATCCAGCGCGTGCCGCTCGTGCCTGGCTGGTTCAGCGACTTCACGCCGCCCGACCTCGCGCCCACGCACAACTTTCGCGTGATCTACGACCTGCCCGCGAAAGTGCCGCTCTACGCCGACGCACGCGGCTTCATCGTGCTGCCGCCCGCCACGCTGAACGGCCGCACGCGCTACGAGTACCGCTACGACAAGACGAACTTCCAGCGCCTCGAGTATGGCTCGGTCGCCTACGTGAGCTACGGCGACCGGCTGATGGTGTCCACCTTCCCCGACTACGCGGCCTTCGCGAAGGTCTATCGCGAGGCGTCGGCGGATCCAACCGTGCGCGACCCGGCCATCGTGCGCCTTGCGCAGACGCTCACGCAGCACGACGACACCGCGCGCGCCAAGGCGCAAACGCTCTACGACTGGGTGCGCCGCAACATCCGCTACGTGGCGATGAATATCGGACGCGGCGAAATCGAGCCGCACCGCGTGACCGACGTGCTCGCGAACCGCTACGGCGACTGCAAGGACCACGTCGCGCTCTACGGTGCGCTGCTCGGCGCCGTGGGCATCCGCAGCACGCCGGCGCTCGTGAACAGCGGCACGGTCTACACGCTGCCGAGCGTGCCGGGCTTCGGCGTGATCAATCACGTCATCACCTGGCTGCCCGATCTGCAGATGTTCGCGGATTCCACGGCGAGCAACATCGAGTTCGGCTATTTACCGTCGACGGACATGGACCGCGAGGCCGTGCTCGCCGGCGACGGCACGCAGGTCCGCACGCCCCCGACTGCCACGACCACGCGCGAAAGCGATCTCGACATCACGGTCGCGCCCGACGGCTCGGCGCGCTTCATCTACCGCTTGCAGGCGGAGGGCTGGTCCGCCGAACAGACGCGCAGCGTGCTGCGCCTGCAAACGCCCGCGCAGCGCGAGGAGTCCCTGCAATGGGAGCTGCGCAACGCCAACCTGCGCGGCAACGCCACGCTCGCGTCCAGCCCGCTCGAAGCCACGGCGGGTCCGCTCGTGCTCACGCTCACGGGCACCTTCGACGGCTTCGTCGATCCTGAGATGACCACGCCCGTGCCCACGCTCACGAGCTTCGTGGGCGGGCTCGACGCGAATCTGCGCTACTGGCTCGGCGAACCGCGGCGCACGCAGCCCTTCGTGTGCCGCAACGTGGTGATGACCGAGCGCGCGCGCATCGTGCTGCCGCCGGGCATGCGCGTGCTCGACGTGCCCATGGCGCAGCACGCCGACAACCGTTTCATCGATTTCAGTTCGCAGTACGCGCTCGATCCGCAGGCGAATGTGTTGCGCGTCACGCGGACGGGTCAAACGCATTTCGCAAGCGACGTATGCAGCGCCGACGATTTTGCGCAGATGCGCCCGGCGTTCGAGACGATGGCGCGCGACCTGCGCGCGCAATTGATCGTCAAGCCGTCTGCGCAGGGCTCCGCGCCGGATAGTCCGGCGAGAGCGCAGTGAGCCGGCACATGAGGCTCAAACGGGCCAGAGCGGTCCTTCCTGCATCGCGCCGATCTGCTCGCGCAGTTCGAGAATGCGCTCTTCCCAGTAGCGCTGTGTGTTGAACCACGGGAAGGCGGCCGGAAACGCGGGATCGTGCCAGCGGCGCGCAAGCCAGGCCGAATAGTGGATGAGACGCAGCGTGCGCAGCGCTTCGACGAGATGCAACTCGCGCGGCTCGAATTCGCAGAAGTCCTCATAACCGGCGAGCAGATCCGCCATCGCACGCGAAGCGCCTGCGCGATCGCCGGGCAAAAGCAGCCACAAATCCTGGATAGCGGGACCCATGCGGCTGTCGTCGAAGTCAACGAAGTGCGGGCCGGCGTCGGTCCAGAGCACGTTGCTCGGATGGCAGTCACCGTGCAGGCGCAACGAACGCACGTCGCCCGCGCGCTCGAAGGCCGCCTCGACGCCTTCGAGCGCAAGCGTCACTGCGGCCTGCCACGCTTCGCGCACGTCCTCGGGCACGAAGCCGTGTTCGAGCAGATACGTGCGCGGCTCGTAGCCGTAGGACTGAATGTCGAGCGTGGGGCGTGCCTCGTATGGCCTCGTCGCGCCTACGGCGTGAATGCGGCCGATAAAACGGCCGAGCCATTCGAGCGTGTCGCTGCGGTCCAGATCAGGCGCGCGGCCGCCGCGACGCTCGAACAACGAGAAGCGAAACCCGTCGAACTCGTGCAGCGTGCGCCCTTCGAAGGCGAGCGCAGGCACGGCCGGAATCTCGCGCGCGGCGAGTTCGGCGACGAATGCGTGCTCTTCGAGTATCGCCTCGTCACTCCAGCGCCCGGGGCGATAGAACTTGGCGACGAGCGGCTGCCCGTCTTCCACGCCCACCTGGTACACGCGATTCTCGTAACTGTTGAGCGCGAGCATGCGGCCATCCGTGCGGAGGTTGGCAGGCATCAGGACGCCATCGACAGCGTCGAGCACGCATTCAGGCGTGAGGCGCGCATAGGGCGCGGCTTGCTGGTCGCCGGGACCGGAAGGGCCGCCCGGGACAGGAGAAGGATCGTAATTCATACCCGCAATTGTGCCTCTTGCGGGCAGTGTCGGCGAGCGCGCCGTATTCACGACGGGCACGGCAGACACGATGAACACAAACGCCGCGCACAACCCTGCGACAAGGCGCAAGCGCGCCTCGTCAACGTGTCACAGGCCCAGGCTCAGTGGATCTGCGCGCCGGCGGGCATGACGTGCTCGCCCGTATCGATCAGATCTTCGAGAAAAAAGGGCTCAGTGTTGAGCTGCGCCGACGAGCCAGGCTCCCCGGCATACCACGTCACCATCGCCATGTCGCCGAGAATGCGCATCACGATGCCGCGCGCGCCCTGTGGCACGGCGATATGAACGGTACGGACGATAGAACCGATTTGCATGATGTTTCCCCGTTACCTCGCTACCTTCGCCAGCTCCCTCGAAGGAAGTCCGGTCGGCATGCTGACAAAAAAACCGATGCGCACCATCGGTTGCGCGCGCATCCAAACCCGCCTCGGGCGACCCGCTCTTGCCGCGCGCTTAAGCACGGCCGGACCCTTGGCATCCCCATTGTTGCTTGTTTGAGCGCCCGAGCAAAGCGAAAAAATAGGGGGGTGTATCAACGGCGGCGCGCAAACGCTGCCTCGTGCCGCCATAGCCCTGCCCCGCTTCGCGAGCGCAACTTACGAAAACCTGACTGTAACAGATGGTAAACCCCATTCTTCGCGCCCTTGCTAGGGCTGTCCCTGAAAAAGTACGCTGATGCATGGTGACTGGCGCTATAGTCCTGTCCAAACCGTGCACCACAAAGGCCCGGCGCGGCACAGGCAAAGACCTCACGCGCGCCAGAATAGCCGGCCACGATACCGATAACCTGAACGCTCGCCACCGCGGCCGGACCAGCCGCGCGAGCCACACTCCGCCACCAGCGAAGGAACCCGCCGTTCCATGTGGATCGTTCGACTCGCGCTCAAGCGCCCGTACACGTTCGTCGTGCTCGCGTTGCTGCTTTTGATTGTCGGGCCGCTGACGATCCTGCGCACGCCCACGGACATCTTCCCGAACATCGACATTCCGGTGCTCTCGGTGATCTGGACCTACACGGGTCTGCCTGCCGACGAGATGGAAAAGCGCATCGTGCTCAACTACGAGCGCGGCCTTTCCGTGGCGGTGAACGATATCGAGCACACCGAATCGACGTCGCTTAACGGCATTGCGGTCGTGAAGATCTTCTTTCAGCCGCATGCCAATATCCAGGAAGCGCTCGCCGAAGTCACGGCGCTGTCACAGGCGCAGCTGCGCTCGCTGCCACCCGGCATCCAGCCGCCGTTCATCTTGCGCTACAACGCCTCGACGGTGCCGATCCTGCGCCTGTCGCTTTCCTCGCCACAGCTGACCGAGCAGGAGTTGTTCGACTACGGCAACAACTTCCTGAAGACGCAGCTCGCAACCGTGCCGGGCGCCTCCGCGCCGCTGCCCTATGGCGGCAAGCAGCGGCAGATCATGGTCGACATCAACCAGCGCGCGCTGCAGCAGCACAATCTATCGCCCATGGACGTGGTGAACGCGATCAGCGCGCAGAACCTCATCCTGCCTTCGGGCACGGCGAAAATCGGCGCAACCGAATATTCGGTGACGATGAATGCAAGCCCCGATAGCTTAGCGGGCCTGAACGACATTCCCGTGAAAACCACGGACAGCGGCACGATCTACATTCGCGACGTGGCGCACGTGCGCGACGGCTACGTGCCGCAAACCAATATCGTGCGCGTGGACGGCCAGCGCGCCTCGCTTCTCACCATCAACAAGAGCGGCAACACTTCCACATTGGAGATCGTCGATCGCATCAAGGAGATGATGCCGACGCTGCGCAATCTCGTGCCGCCGTCGCTCAATATCGATCCGGTCGCCGACCAGTCCCTCTTCGTTCGTGCCTCCGTGCAGGGCGTGCTACGCGAAGCGCTGATCGCGGCGGCGCTCACGGCGCTCATGATCCTGCTGTTCCTCGGCAACTGGCGCGCGACGCTCATCATCGCAATCTCGATCCCGCTTTCGATGATCACCTCGGTCATCGTGCTCGCAGCGCTCGGCGAGACCATCAACATCATGACGCTGGGCGGGCTCGCACTCGCGGTCGGTATTCTCGTCGATGACGCCACGGTCGCGATCGAGAACATCAGCCAGCAACTGGAGCAAGGCAAGACGCTGGAACAGGCGATTCTCGACGGCGCGCATCAGATCGCGATTCCCACGCTCGTCTCCACGCTCTCCATCTGCATCGTGTTCGTGCCGATGTTCCTCCTCACGGGCGTGGCGCATTACCTCTTCATTCCGCTCGCGGAAGCCGTGGTGTTCGCGATGCTGGCGTCGTACTTCTTTTCGCGTACGCTCGTGCCCACGCTCGCGAAGTACCTGATGCGCCATCATCACAAGCCCGCCGACCTGCATCACGCGCATGGCACGACGCGCAATCCGTTCATGCGCGTGCACCTCGCGTTCGAGCGCGGCTTCGAGGGGCTGCGCGAGCGCTATCGCGGGTTTCTCGCAGCGCGCGTGAAGCATCCGGTGTGGTTCGTCGTGGCGTTTCTCGCTTGCTGTGGCGCGTCGTTGCTGCTCATGCCGTTCCTTGGGCGCGACTTCTTTCCGCAGGTCGATGCGGGCACTATCGCGCTGCACGTGCGCGCGAAAACCGGCATGCGTGTGGAAGAAACCGCCGTGCTCGTCGATCGTATTGACAAGCGCGTGCGCACGCTGATTCCGCCGGGCGAACTGCATTCGATCATCGACAACATCGGCCTGCCGGTCTCGGGCATCAACCTCTCGTACAGCAACACGGGCACCATCGGCACGTCCGACGCCGACGTGCTGATCTCGCTGAACGAGGACCATCACGCGACTGCCGGCTACGTGCGCCTCCTGCGGCGCACGCTCAACGACGAGTTCCCGGGCGTGCAGTTCGCCTTCCTGCCCGCCGATATCGTGAGCCAGACGCTGAACTTCGGCATGCCTTCCCCCATCGACGTGCAGATCGTGGGCCGCGACGTGGCCGGCAACCGCGCGTTCGCGGCGAAGCTGCTCGCGCGGCTGCGCGGCGTGCCCGGTTTCGTCGACGCGCGCATCCAGCAGCCCGCGGACCTGCCGCGCATCTTCATCGACGTGGACCGCACGCGCGCGCAGCAGGCGGGCTTCACGCAGAAGGACGTGGCGAGCGACCTGCTCATCACGCTCTCGGGCAGCCAGCAGACCACGCCCACGTTCTGGCTCAATCCGATCAACGGCGTGAGCTACAACGTCGTGACCGAAGCCCCGCAATACACGATCGATTCGCTGCAATCGCTCGCCAACATTCCGCTCACCGCGAACGGGCGCAGCAACATACTCGGCTCGCTCGCGAGCATGCAGCGCGTGTCGGGCGACGCGGTGGTCACGCACTACAACGCGCAGACCACCATCGACATTTACGGCACCGCCGACGGGCGCGATCTGGGCGCCGTTTCCGACGACATCGCGAAAATCGTCGACCAGACGCGCGGCGAATTGCCGAAGACGTCGAGCATCAAGCTGCGCGGCCAGGTCCAGACGATGAACGATTCGTTCTCCGGACTGTTCGGCGGCCTCATCTTCGCGATCGTGCTCGTGTATCTGCTGATCGTCGTGAACTTCCAGTCGTGGCTCGATCCGTTCATCATCATCACGGCGCTGCCGGGCGCGCTCGCGGGCATTGTCTGGATGCTGTTCCTCACGCACACCACGCTCTCCATTCCCGCGCTCACGGGCGCGATCATGTGTATCGGCATCGCCACGGCGAACTCCATTCTCGTCATCAGCTTCGCGCGCGAGCAGTTGCGCCTGCATGGCGACGCGGCGCGCGCCGCGATCGAAGCGGGCTACACGCGCTTTCGCCCGGTGCTCATGACCGCGCTCGCCATGGTGATCGGCATGGTGCCGATGGCCATTGGCCTTGGCGAAGGCGGCGAGCAGAATGCGCCGCTCGGGCGCGCCGTGATCGGCGGCCTCGCGGTGGGTACGCTCGCCACGCTGATCTTCGTACCCGTGGTGTTCTCGCTCATCTACCGCAAGCTCGGCGAGCGCCGCCAGCGCGCCAGTGAAAACGTGGTGCCCAAATCATGAATATCCTGTCATGACGAATCATTCGCAAACGCCTTCGCCGCAAGAGCCGTCGCCTCACAAATCGCGGCGCTGGCCCATCGTGCTCGCCGCGCTCATCGTGCTCGGCCTCGCGGCGCAGGGCATCTGGTCGCGCCATAGCGCGCACGCGGCGCTCGAACGCGAGGCAAAAAGCGCGAGCACACTTTCCGTGCAGGTAGTCACGCCGCAGCGCTCGACGCGCGCACTCGACCTCGTGCTGCCCGGCAACGTGCAGGCCTTTCTCGACACGCCGATCTACGCACGCACAAACGGTTATCTGCGCAAGTGGTACTTCGACATCGGCGCGCACGTAAAGGCGGGTCAACTGCTCGCCGAAATCGACGCGCCCGAAGTGGACGACCAGTTGCGCGCCGCGCGCGCCGATCTCGCCAACGCCGAAGCGAACTACGCGCTCGCCAAAACCACGGCCGACCGCTGGACACAGATGCTGCAGACGCGCTCGGTGGCGAAACAGGACACCGACGAAAAAGTCGGCGACATGCTGGCGAAAAAGGCCACGCTCGATTCCGCGCGCTTCAACGTCTCGCGGCTCTCGCAACTGCAGTCGTACGAACGCGTGACGGCGCCCTTCGACGGCATCGTCACGGCGCGCAACGTGGACGTGGGCGCGCTCATCGACGCGGGCAACGGCGGAACCTCGCAAAAGGAGCTGTTCCATCTTGCGCAGGCCGACCGTCTGCGCGTGTACGCGAACGTGCCGCAGGCTTACGCGCAGCAGATCCGCGTGCAGCAGCATGCGTACCTCACGCTCAACGAAGAACAGGGCAAGCACTTTCCCGGCATCGTCGCGCGCACGGCGGGCGCGGTCGACGCGCAGCAGCGCACCATGCTTGTCGAAGTCGATGTGGACAACCGCAGCGGCGAACTGCTGCCCGGCGCTTATGCTCAGGTCCACTTCGCGCTCGACGGCTCGGGCACGCCGATGACGCTGCCCGGCAACGCCTTCCTGTTCCGCCCCGACGGCGTGAAGGTGGCGACCGTCGATGCGCAAGACCGCGTGAAGCTCGTGAAGGTTACGCTCGGCACCGACTTCGGCACGCGCGTCGCGGTGGCGTCGGGACTCACGGGCGACGAGCGCGTGATCGTCAATCCGCAGGACGCAATCGTCGACGGCACGCCGGTGCGCATCGTGCAGCCGCACGGCGAGCACGAGGCCGGTGCGGCGCATGGCGCGAGCGGTGCGGGCAGCAACGCACAAGCGCAGGGCGAATGATGAAGCACGCGCGTATTCGACTGTTATCGTGCGCCACGCTAGCCGTGCTTGCGGCGCTCGGCGGCTGCAAGGTGGGCCCCGACTACGTGCGCCCCACCATGCCCGTAGCCGCGACGTTCAAGGAACTCGAAGGCACGGGCTGGACGATTGCGCAGCCCGACGATAGCGCGTCGCGCGGCGCGTGGTGGACGATCTACGAGGACGCCAAGCTCGACACACTCGAAGCCCAGGTCGAAGGCGCGAACCAGAACGTGCAGGCCGCGCAGGCGCACTTTCGCGCGGCGCGCGCGAACGTCGCGCAGCAACGCTCGAGCTTTTTCCCGCTCGTGACGGCGAGCGGCGACTTTTCGCGCTACCGCACCTCGCAGAATCTCCTGTACACGTCGAAGGCCGGTCAAACGATCAACGACTACTCCGTGGGCATCGACGCCACATGGGAGCCCGACATCTGGGGCCGCGTCGCGCGCAACGTCGAGGCCGCCAAGGCGAGCGCGCAGGCGGGCGCCGCCGACATGCAGGCCGTGCTGCTCTCCATGCAGGCCGAACTCGCGACCGACTACTTCGAGCTGCGCGGCATCGACCGCGAACGCCAACTGCTCGACGACACGATCAAGGTCTACCGCGAATCGCTCGAACTCACGCAGAACCGTTACGCGGGCGGCATCGCCACCGACGCCGATGTGGGCCAGGCGCAAACGCAACTGCAGACCACCGAGGCGCAGGCGATCGATCTCGGCGTGCAGCGCGCGCAGCTCGAGCACGCCATCGCCATCCTGATCGGACAGTCGCCTTCCACGTTCACGCTCGCTGCCGCGCCGAAGGAGGCCTACGTGGTGCGCGCGATCGCGAGCCCGCCGGGCGTGCCGTCGACGCTGCTCGAACGGCGCCCCGACATCGCGGCCGCCGAGCGTCGCGTGGCCGCCGCGAACGCGCAGGTTGGCGTGGCGACGGCGGCGTTCTTCCCGAGCCTCATGCTCGCGGTCACGGCCGGGCTGGAAGCGACCAACTTCAGCCAGTGGCTCGTCGCGCCCGCGCGCTTCTGGTCGCTCGGGCCGACGCTCGCGGGCACGCTGATCGACTTCGGCGGCCGCGAGGCGGTGCGCAACGAAGCGCGCGCCCAGTACGACGAGAACGTCGCGCAGTATCGCCAGACAGTGCTCGACGCCTTCGGCGAGGTCGAGGACAACCTCGCGGCGCTGCGCGTGCTGGAGCAGGAGGCAACCGCCCAGGACCGCGCGGTGGATGCCGCGCAGCGCACGCTCGTCATCATCAACAATCGCTATCTCAGCGGCGCGATCACCTATCTCGACGTAGTGGTTGCGCAAACCACTGCGCTCTCCAACGAGCGCCAGGCCGTGGACATCTCGCGCCGGCGCATGGCGGCGAGCGTCGCGCTCGTGAAGGCGCTCGGCGGCGGCTGGAACGCGGGGGACTTGCCGAGCGATGCGGCGCTGGTCCACCCGGACGATGCGCAAAAAGCGCAGCCCGCCAGCGGGCCGCAAGGCGCTTCGCCGAGCGCCGCTCGCAGCGTGCAACCGGGCGCCTCGCGCGCTCCGGGCTAAGCAGCCACGCGATCGCGCCAGGCACCCGGCCTGCGGCGCTCGACAACGCCATTTGCCCAACAGGCGTATCGTTGCGCCTTTGCCATATTGCTGGAGATCCTGTCGTGACTGCATCACCGGGCGCCCCGCGCACTTCCGCGCCCTCCGCCGTTCCGTACATCGAACGCGGCACCTCCGAATTCTGGCGCGCAAGCCTTGCGCTGCTGTTCGCCGGCTACGCCACCTTTTCGCTTCTCTACTGCGTGCAGCCGCTCCTGCCCGCGTTCTCCGAAACGTTCGGCGTCAGCCCCGCGCAGAGCAGCCTCTCGCTCTCGTTCACCACGGCCGCGCTCGCTATCGCAATCTTCATCGCAGGCTTCGTCTCCGAAGGCTGGAGCCGGCGCGGCATGATGACCGCGTCGCTGTGCGCCTCGTCGCTGCTCACGCTCGCCACCGCCTTCGTGCCGCACTGGCATCAGCTGCTCGTGCTGCGCACGCTCCTCGGCATCGCGCTCGGCGGCGTGCCCGCCGTGGCCATGGCCTGGCTCGCCGAGGAAATGCACCCGGACGGCCTCGGCCTTTCGATGGGCCTCTACGTGGGCGGCACGGCGATCGGCGGCATGGCGGGGCGCGTGATCACGGGCATCGCCACCGATCTGTTCGGCTGGCGTGCGGCCGTGGCCGTGATCGGCGTGCTCGGGCTCGCCTCGATGTTCGCGTTCCGCTCGCTGCTGCCGCCCTCGCGCCACTTCGCGCCAAAGAGCGGCCTGGGTTTCGAGCATCACCGCGCTGCGCTGCTGCGCCATTTCGCGCGACCCGGCCTGCCCATGCTGTTCGCGATGGGCTTCGTGCTGATGGGCAGCTTCGTCACGCTCTACAACTACATCGGCTACCGGTTGATCGCGGCGCCCTACCACATGAGCCAGGCGGCCATCGGCGCGATCTTCCTCGTCTACCTGACGGGCGTAGTCGCCTCGCCGTGGTCGGGCCGCATGGCCGACACGTTCGGGCGCGGACGCGTGCTGATCGCCAGTCTCGCGTTGATGCTCACGGGCGTCGTGCTCACGCTGTTCGCGCCGCTCACGGCGATTGCGGCGGGCATCGCCTGCTTGACCATCGGCTTCTTCGCTGGGCATGCGGTGGCGAGCGGCTGGGTTGGCCGCCTCGCGCGCGAAGCGAAGGGCCAGGCCGCTGCGCTTTACCTGCTCGCCTACTACCTCGGGTCGAGCGTGATGGGTTCGATCGGCGGCCACTTCTGGGCCGGGGCAGGCTGGGGCGGCGTGGCCGGCCTCGTGATCGTGCTGCTGGCCGTGGGGCTCGCATTGGCGCTCACGTTGCGCGGGCGCGAGCGCGCCGGAGCGGCCTGAACCCGCGAAGCCGCTCACGCGGCATGCAACGTGCGCAGCAGCGCACTTGTGTGCTGTGCGCCACCGCAATCGAAAGGCGTCCGTAATATTCAGACAACTCGCGATTTGCGGGCTACACGCATCGCACCGCAGCGGAGCTCCGCCTCTGGCGGGCTTTTGCGGCGCGGCATCTGCTTCACCGCGAGCCTGGCGGCGCACACGCGTGCCGCCGTGCTCGCCGCCCTCACCTATACTCGATTTCAGGCCCGGGGCCGCAGCGTCATGCCATTCGCATGACGACGAGAATGACAACCACTGCGAGCCATCGTCGCCCATACGATAAGGAGACGAGCATGGAAGGTTATTTCACGATCGGCGATTTCGTGATGATCATCCCGATGGCCCTCGCTGGCGCGCTCTTTCTTGGCGCGGTGCCGTGCGCGACGGAATTCAGACACAACACGCTGCGCGTGATCGGCGCGCTGATCGGCGTGCTCGCGGCCGTTGCACTCGTCGAGACGCTACCGGCGCTGATGTAGCGGACGTTTGCCGCACGCTTCGTACGCACGGCGGCTCGATATGCGCCGGTGCGCGAAGTAACGAAGCGACGATGCACCATCCTCGCGGCTCGAGACGCCGCGGCTTGCGCGCACGCGCGCCATTCGCTCGCCCCAACCATCTCAGCCGGGATCGACACCCGGCTGCAACCCTTTGAACTGACGTAGCGCGGCGGCCAGATAGCCGGTTCGCGCCGTTGCGCCTGCGGCCTCTTCGGCGTGCGCGAGCGCAGGCAGCGCCGTCCACGGCAGCGTCGGATGCAGATGATGCTGGCGATGCAGATGGTGATTCATCAGCAGCACGCCCAGCGCGCGCGGCACGCGAAAATCCCGCGCGCGGCCCGGTTCGTCGAGCGCGACGCCGTAGTGCGGCAGGTTATCGGCGAGCGACAGCCACAGTCCGCGCAGGTACATCGCCGCGAGCAGCACGGGCCAGGCCTTGCCGTACAGGACGAACGAAGCCGCATAGAGTGCGAGCGACGCAAGCCAGTCGCGGCGAGCACGGCGGCGCCTCACGGGATCGGTGGCGTGGTTTGCGAAGAGCCGCTGCACCTGCACACCTTCGTGGCCATGCGCGCCGACGCCGCGCGCAATGATGGCGCGCGCGATCCGCGTCGGCATAAACGCCAGAAGCGGCAGCAGCAATTCGGCGAGGTAGAGGCCACCCATCAACCGCCCGTAGTACGCCACGCGACGACGCCAGCGCGGGCCGCTCGCGTCGTGCGTATCGTGCACATCGGGCCGGTCGAACGGCTCGCGCGTGAAGCGGTGATGCATCAGGTGTCCGAAACGCACGGCGTCGAACGGCATCGCCAGACCGATCGAGAGCGCGCGGGCGAGCCATTCGTTCACGCGCCTGTCGCGCGCCAGTTGTCCGTGTATGCCTTCGTGAATGAGGCCCCAGTGAATCGGCGTGGCGAGCACGACGGGCGCGAGCGTCGCCAGCAGGGCGAGCGTCGGGCCGCCCGCCGCGTCCAGCAAAAGCGGCAATCCGATGAGTTCGTAGCAGAGCGCCGTGAACGCGAATGCGATCAGCGCGGCGTTGGTGCGAGGCGCCGTTGCGGGCTGGGGTGGCAGGGTTGGCCGCCTGGCGGGTTCAGCGCGGGTGGCGGACGGGGAAAGCGCTTCAGTTTCGGCGCTCAAGAACTCCATGGTGATTCCTCGCGGCAAAGGCTGCCGCGACGTTAGCAGGGCCACATGACAAAGCGAAGAACGGCGCGCCGTGCGGTCTTGGCCTGTGTAAGCCCTATCGTTCGCGCATAAAAAAACCGCCTCGCGAGGAGGCGGTTTTTGCGCCAGGAAGCAGGCAGAAGCATGCCGCTCAGATGTGCTGATCGGTCGACGGCTTCTCCCACAGGTTCACGCCGCCTTCGGTCGCATAGCGGTCGATCTCCGCGAGCTCTTCCTTCGAGAACTCCAGATTCTTCAGTGCGGCGACGTTCTCGCGCACCTGCTCTGCGCGGCTCGCGCCGATCAGCGCCGAGGTCACGCGCCCGCCACGCAGCGTCCAGGCGATCGCCATCTGCGCGAGGCTCTGGCCGCGGCGCAGCGCGAGGTCGTTGAGCTTGCGCACGTGCTCGATGTTCTGGGCGCTCAGGTGCTCGCTCTTGAGCGAGCCGCCGCCAGGGCGGTTCACGCGCGCGTCTTCGGGCACGCCGTTCAGGTACTTGTTCGTCAGCACGCCCTGCGCGAGCGGCGTGAACGCAATGCTGCCCGTGCCCAGGTCCTCGAGCGTGTCGAGCAGTTCTTCTTCGACCCAGCGGTTGAGCATGTTGTACGACGGCTGGTGAATGAGCAGCGGCACCTTGTATTCGGCGAGGAGCTTCGCCATTTCGCGCGTCTTCGCAGGCGAATACGACGAGATGCCGACATAGAGCGCCTTGCCCTGCTGCACGGCCGTGGCCAGCGCGCCCGCCGTTTCTTCGAGCGGCGTTTCCACGTCGAAGCGGTGCGAATAGAAGATGTCGACGTAGTCGAGGCCCATGCGCTGCAGGCTCTGGTCGAGGCTCGCGAGCACGTACTTGCGCGAGCCGCCGCCCTGGCCGTACGGGCCCGGCCACATGTCCCAACCCGCCTTCGAGGAGATCAGCAGTTCATCACGGTACGGACGGAAATCGTCCTTGAAAATGCGGCCGAAGTTCGTTTCGGCGCTGCCGTACGGCGGGCCGTAGTTGTTCGCGAGGTCGAAGTGCGTGATGCCGAGATCGAACGCGGTGCGCAGGATGTCGCGTTGGGTCGAGATCGGCGTGGTGTCGCCGAAGTTGTGCCACAGACCGAGCGACAGCGCGGGCAGCTTGAGCCCCGACTTGCCGCAAAAGCGGTACTGCATCTCCGAATAGCGTTCTGAGGCTGCTTCGTAAGCCATGGTCTGAATCCTCGGCGAAAACGGGAAGTGAGCGAAGGGATGGGCGCGACGCGCCGTTAAGCGCGCCGCTCGCGTGAGGCAGCTATGTTAGCCAATCCGCCCAAGCCGTGCAGATGCCCACTATGCGGGAAAGGCGATGAGAACGTGCGTGGCAGCGCGTGTCGGGCCGGTGGAAAAGCCGCACCCTGGACGCGCCGCGGCCACTCGCCTACACTGCGGCGTCCATCCTTTGCGAGAGGTTGTTCATGGCCAAAGCGATTTCGATCGCGCTCATCGCCTGTGGCGTCGTCCTGTTGTACTTCGGCGGCCAGTCGCTCCATTCGTTCGCGAACGACATGTCGCGCCTCTTCACCGGCGCGCCCACCAACCGCACGATCCTCCTGATTGGGGGCGGCATCGCTGCGACGCTCGCGGGCATCACCGGGCTCGCGATGTCGGGGCGCCGACGCTAAGCGCCAGCACTGCTGCGCCGGCTCAGAACTTCACCTCGGGCTTCGACGCCGAGCGCGTGCCCGGCAGCGGCACGTTGCTCGCGCCGTGATACGTGTACACGAGCGAAAACTTCACCTGATCGCTCTGGTTCTGCCCCGCCGAATGCAGCGTGTTGCAGTGGAAGAAGACCACATCGCCGGCGGCGAGCGTCGGAGCGATGGCGCGGTCGATCCACACCTTGTTCTCGGGCAGGTCGGCGCGGAAGAATTTTGCGGCGTCAAACTTATCCGAGGTGAACGGCGCGTCGTGCGAGCCCGGCACGAACCACAGGCCGCCGTTTTCCATCTTCTCCGGCCCGAGCGCGAGCCAGACCGAAACGAGGTCGTCGCGCTCAAACGACCAGTAGCGCACGTCGCGGTGCCAGCCCGTGAGGCTGCCGTAGTGCGGGTGCTTCGTCATCATGCAGTTGTGATGCACGCGCGACAGGACCGGCTCCTCGCCGAAATACAGCTCCATCCATCCCGCGATTTCCGGCGACGTGGCCCATTCGCGATACAGCGCGTGGCGCGAGTAGGCGTCGAGCAGGCGCCGCACCGTGTGGCCGCCAGGGGCGTCCTTCGAATCGGGCGCGCCAGGGTAGCGCAAATCGGCTTCGAATTCGAGCGGCGCGGCAGCCGCCTGCAACTGCTCCTGCGCAACCCGCTTGATCGCCTCGCAGCGCTCGGGCGAGACGAGCCCCGGCACGACCACGAAGCCGCGCTCGCGCAGCGCCTGGACCTGTTCTTTCTTTGACTGGACTGACATGGGACTTCCGTTATGCGATCTCGATGCGAGCAAGGGCCGCAGCCTGCGTTCGTCGCTTCATTAAACGACAAGGCAGCGGCGTCGGCGCGCGCCGACTCATCGATTGTAAAGCGTGCCGGCACGGCGGGAAGGACCACGCTGTCACACGAGGTGGCTCCATACGCGCCGCAGATCGCACCGCACGCGAATGGCGCACGCGCACCGCGATGAAGACAAAGGGCGGGATCGTGTGCATCAAAGACGCGCAGGGCCGGGTATTAACGGACTTTCTGCCGTCATGATTCGCGTGTAGCCTGTCGCGCATGTTGTATCACTTCGCCGAATTCTCATCGCACGGACGGATCGCCGTGAACGCCTTGCCACTCAAGGCGCTCCAACAGAAGAATCCGTCGCGTCGCGTCCTACACCGCGCCATGCGGCCCGTCTCCCGTCCACCCAGATCGTGACGCCCTGGAAGACAGGCACGTTTGCTGCTCGACGCCAAGCGTCGCGCAAGGCGCACCTCGAACCGATTGCTCAACCGCCATGCATACCCTTTTCAATACGCAACGCATGACCCACGCCGCCCACACAGCCCTGAAAGCGGCACGACCCGCCCGCCGTCACCTCGTGCGCGCCCTGCGACACCACGCCGCCCGTACCCGCGCGCTCTCGCAACAAGTGCGCGAAGCGAAGCCCGTCGACAGCATGCGCACCTGGTTCCATTCGTTCTTCGCCGTGCTGCGCTTGCGCTCGGGCGTGCGCCACTTCTCGCTGCGCACGCTGCTCTATCGCCCGAACGCGCCGCTGCGCACGCTCGCCGCGCCCTCCACGGTTCATGTGGCGCGCAGCACGCGCAAGCCGCGCCGTATGGCCACGAGCAGCGCGGGCTGGTTCGGCTTCGCGATGCGTTAAGGCCCGCGCGGCCTACACCGCGCAATCCGCAGAAAACAAAAAACCCCGCACGGGCTTTCGCCCTGCGGGGTTTTTCTTCGCTTTCTTCACTTAAGCCGGCGCGAGGCCGGCTTATGCGAACGCTTACGCGACAGCTGCGCTCACCGGCTCCGTGCCAGCGGCTTCGGCCAAGACGAGCGCCTTGTCGGTCGCTTCCCACGAGAATTCCGGCTCTTCGCGGCCGAAGTGGCCGTAAGCGGCGGTCTTTTCGTAGATCGGGCGCAGCAGGTCGAGCATCTGGATGATGCCCTTCGGACGCAGGTCGAAGTGCTCGCGCACGAGCTTCGTGATGGTCGCGTCCGAAACCTTGCCGGTGCCGAACGTGTTGACCATGACCGAGGTCGGCTCAGCCACGCCGATTGCGTACGACACCTGGATCAGGCAGCGCGACGCGAGGCCGGCGGCCACGATGTTCTTCGCGACATAACGGCCGGCGTAGGCGGCCGAGCGGTCCACCTTCGACGGATCCTTGCCCGAGAACGCACCGCCGCCGTGCGGGGCTGCGCCGCCGTACGTATCGACGATGATCTTGCGGCCCGTGAGACCGCAATCGCCCTGCGGGCCGCCGATCACGAAGCGACCGGTCGGGTTCACGAGGAACTTGATGTCGCCCTTGATCAGCTCGGTCGGCAGCACCGGCTTGATGACTTCTTCGATCACGGCTTCGCGCAGCGTGCCGAGGTCGATGTCCGGCGAGTGTTGCGTCGAGAGCACGACGGTGTCGATCGCGTGCGGCTTGCCGTCGACGTAGCGGATCGTGACCTGCGACTTCGCGTCCGGACGCAGCCAGGGCAGACGGCCGTCGCGGCGCAGGTTCGACTGGCGCTCGACCAGGCGGTGCGAAAGGTGGATCGGCAGCGGCATCAGCTCGGGCGTTTCGTCGCACGCGTAACCAAACATCAGGCCCTGGTCGCCGGCGCCCTGGTCGAGGTTGTTGTCGTGCGCGCGGTCCACGCCCTGGGCGATGTCCGGCGACTGCTTGTCGTAAGCGACGAGCACCGCGCAGCCGCGGTAGTCGATGCCGTAGTCGGTGTTGTCGTAGCCGATGCGCTTGATGGTGTCGCGCGCGACCTGGATGTAGTCGACGTTGGCCGTCGTGGTGATTTCACCGGCGAGCACGACGAGACCCGTGTTGCAGAGCGTTTCCGCTGCAACGCGCGAGTACTTGTCTTGCGTGAGGATGGCGTCGAGGATCGCGTCCGAGATCTGGTCGGCGACCTTGTCCGGATGGCCTTCGGAGACGGATTCGGAGGTGAAGAAATAGTCGTTTGCCACTTGTCTAGCTCCTTGTAGCTGGTGACGGTTGAGTTCACGTAGCCAGCTTCGGGAGCTTTGAAGCGGCGACGCTTTAGCGGAATTGCTGCCCGGCTGCCATGATTCGCGTTCGATCACGCGTAGTTCACAGCCCACCGGCTTCGCCCCGCAAGTTGTCTATTAACTCGGCGAAGCCCTTATTATAGCGACTTCCTTAAATTGTCGCAGAGTCTCCCCCGCGTGCCGCTCATCGCCCCTTCCACAGTTCGCAAGCCCTGCCGCGGAGTTGCCGCATGATAGGCAAACTCGGCTCCCGTTTCGCCATCGGCTTGCTCAAGCTGTTCGCGATCCTGCCCTATGGCTTCGTCGCGCGTCTGGGCGACGGCCTCGGCTGGCTGCTCTACAAAATCCCGAGCCGGCGCAAACGCGTCGTTCATACGAATCTGCGCCTGTGCTTCCCCGAGTGGAGCGACGAAAAGCGCGAGGAAGTGGCGGGGCTGCACTTCCGTCACGCCATTCGCAGCTACATGGAGCGCAGCGTGCAATGGTTCGCCTCGGCGAAGAAGCTCGAGAAAATCGTCGAGCTCGACAGCGAGATCGATCTCACCGATCCGAACCTGCCGCCTACGCTCTTCCTCGGCCTGCATTTCGTGGGCATCGAGGCGGGCTCCATGTTTCTGAACTACTCGCTGCACCGGCCGTGTGGCTCGCTCTACCAGCCGTTCTCGAACCCGGAATTCGAAGCCGCGGCCAAGGCGGGACGCAGCCGTTTCGGCGCGGAAATGGTGAGCCGCGCGGACAGCGCGCGCGCCGTGCTGCGCTGGCTGCGCGACAAGAAACCCGTGATGCTCGGCGCCGACATGGACTACGGCATGCGCAATTCCACGTTCGTGCCCTTCTTTGGCGTGCCGGCATGCACGCTCACTGCGGTGGGACGTCTGGCGAAGGTGGGTCATGCGCAGGTGGTACCGTTCATCGGCGAGGTGTTGCCCAATTACAAGGGTTATCGGCTGAAAGTGTTCAAACCTTGGGAAAATTATCCAACCGGTGACGATGATCTCGACGCGCGCCGCATGAACGCTTTCCTCGAAGAGCAGATTCCGCGCATTCCCGAGCAGTACTACTGGGTCCACAAGCGCTTCAAGACGCGGCCGCCTGGCGAGCCGAGCGTCTATAACTGAGCGTTGCGCACACGATCGAGGCCCGGGTTTTCGCCCGGGCCTCGCTTACAATGACGGCATGAAACTCAAATTCACCAAGATGCACGGCGCGGGCAACGACTTCGTCGTGCTCGACGGCTACAGCCAGGACCTCGCGCTCACGCCCGAGCGTGTGCGCGCGCTCGCCGATCGCCACTTCGGCATCGGCGCGGACCAGCTGCTGCTGGTCGAGAAGCCGACCGTGGAAGGCGTCGACTTCCGCTATCGCATCTTCAATTGCGACGGCGGCGAGGTCGAGCACTGTGGCAACGGCGCGCGCTGCTTCGTGAAATTCGTGCGCGACCGCAAGCTCACCGATTCGAACCGGGTGCGCGTGCAGGTGCAGAAGGGCACGATCACGCTCGTCGTGCAGGAAAACGGTGAAGTCGTGGTCGACATGGACCGCCCCGAGTTCGAACCGGCGCTCGTGCCGTTCAACGCGAACGGCCTGGAAGGCCGCCGCGAAGGCAACGACACGCTTTGGCCGCTCGACGTGAACGGCGCCCGGCGCTGGGTGTCGGTCGTCTCGATGGGCAACCCGCATGCGGTGCAGGTCGTGGAAGACGTCGAGGCGTATCCGGTGAAGGCCGAAGGCGCGCTCATCGAAACGCACGCACGCTTCCCGAACAAGGTGAATGCGGGTTTCATGCAGATCGTCTCGCGCCACGAAGTGAAGCTGCGCGTATTCGAGCGCGGTGCGGGCGAAACGCTCGCGTGCGGCACGGGCGCGTGCGCGGCTGTCGCGGCGGGCATTCGCCGCGGGCTGCTCGACACGCCCGTGAAGGTGCATACCCATGGCGGCATGCTGACCATCGCCTGGGACGGCGCGCGCGACGAATCCGCCGCGCTCACCATGGCGGGCCCGGCCACCACGGTGTTCGAAGGCGAGATCGAGCTGGCCGACTAGCGCGCACTATCGGCCTCAGGCGGCGCGCGCAATGAGAGAACGTCGCGCCGCGTGAATATTCAAAAGCAATCAACCGCATGACAGACTGCGCGCCGACGTGCGCGCTTCACAACTACAACGCGTCCACAACATGAACGATCGCGAAGTTGCCGACTATCTGCTCGCCCACCCCGATTTTTTCGTTGAGCACGCCGAACTGCTCGCGACGATCAAGCTAGGCAATCCGCACGGCAAGGCTGCCGTCTCGCTGCAGGAACGCCAGATGGAAATGCTGCGCGAGAAGAACAAGCATCTCGAGCGGCGTCTTTCTGAGCTGCTGCGCTACGGCCACGAGAACGATTCGATCGCCGCGAAGTTCAATCGCTGGACCACGCGCATGATCGCCGAGCGCGATCCGTACGCGCTGCCGCGCTCGATCACGCAGAACCTGCGCGACGTGTTCGACATGCCGCAAGCGGCGCTGCGCGTGTGGGACGTGGCCGAAGCCTACAGCCAGGCCGATTTCGCGCGCCATACCGGCGAGGAAGTGCGTATCTTCGCGAATAGTCTCGACACGCCGTATTGCGGCGCGAACACCGGCTTCGAGGCCGCGCAGTGGCTCGACTCGAGCGACGGCGCCGCCGAATCGGTCGCGATCATCGCGCTGCGCGCTCCCGCCGTGGCCTCGAACGACGCGCCTGTGGGCGAAGCCTTCGGCCTGCTGGTGATGGGCTCGCCCGACCCGCGCCGCTTCCACGAAGGCATGGCCACCGACTTTCTCACGCAGATCGGTGCACTGGCGAGCGCGGCGCTCTCGCGCCTGCTGCCGCACTGAAACACACCGAAGCCGCCCAACGTGAACCCAACCGATCCGATCGCCGACTATCTCGCGATGCTCGAACACGAGCGGCGGCTCTCGGAGCACACGCTGCGCGGCTACACGCATGAACTCGACGAGCTGAAGAAGCTCGCCAACGGCAAGCCGCTCGAAACGGTCACCGCCGCGCAAGTGCGCGGCGCGGTGGCGCGCGCGCATGCGGGCGGCCTCTCGGCGCGCTCGATCGCGCACCGGCTGTCGGCCTGGCGCGCCTTCTATCGCTGGCTCGCGGGGCGCATCGAAATGGACGCGAATCCCGTGGCCGCCGTGCGTGCGCCCAAGCGCGCCAAGACACTGCCAAAGGCACTCTCCGTCGACGACGCCACGCATCTCATGGAAGCGCCTGCCGTCGCCGGCTCGGAAGAAGGCGGCCCGGAGGCATTGCGCGACCGCGCGATGCTCGAGCTGTTCTACTCCTCGGGGCTGCGTCTCGCCGAACTCGTCGGACTTGACGTGCGTTACGTAAAGCGCGACGGCTACGAATCGGCGGGCTGGCTCAAGCGCGAAGCCGCCGAAGTCGAGGTACTGGGCAAGGGCAATCGTCACCGCATGGTGCCGGTCGGGCGCAAGGCGCTCGACGCGCTAGACGCTTGGCTCGCCGCCCGCAGCGCCTTCGTGAAGCACGACGACGCCCCGCTCTTTCTCTCCGTGCGCGGCAACCGCATGGCGCCGGGCGTGGTGCGCGAGCGCGTGAAGCGCGCCGCCATCGCGGCGGGGATTCCCGCGAACGTGCACCCGCACGTGCTGCGGCACTCGTTCGCCACCCATCTGCTGCAGTCGAGCGGCGACCTGCGCGCCGTGCAGGAACTGCTCGGCCACGCGAGCATCTCGGCCACCCAGGTCTATACGTCGCTCGACTTTCAGCATCTCGCGAAGGTCTACGACACTGCGCATCCACGCGCCAAGAAGCGCGATTGATACGCCGCGGCACTCGCGCAACGCTGCGCGATATCCGTGCCGTTACCCAGCATTGAAGCCATCATGAATATCGTCACCCTCAAGCCGTCCAAAGAAAAATCCCTGCTGCGCCGCCATCCGTGGGTCTACGCGAACGCGATCGACCACGTGGAAGGCAAGCCCACGCCGGGCGCCACCGTCATCGTGCGCTCGGCCGACGGCCGCTTTCTCGGGCGCGCCGCCTACAGCCCGCATTCGCAGATCCGCGCGCGCGTGTGGAGCTTCGACGAAAACGAGCCGATCGACCACGCGTTCTTCAAGCGGCGCGTGCAGCGCGCCGTGGCCGACCGCCGCGCGATGGTGAGCGGCACGGGCGCGGTGCGCCTCATCTTCGGCGAGGCCGACGGGCTGCCTGGCCTGATCGTCGACTACTACATCGAAGATGGCGGGGATGTTGCACAAAGCGGCCGCGGCCAGCTCGTGTGCCAGTTCATGGCGGCGGGCGTCGAGGCGTGGAAGGAGGCGATCGTCGCCGCACTCACGTCGGCCACGGGCTGCCCGAACGTGTACGAGCGCTCGGACGTGTCGATCCGCGAGAAGGAAGGGCTCGAACAGATCACGGGCCTGCTCGCCGGCGACGAACCGCCGGCCACGATCATCACGAGCGAGAACGGCGTGCGCTATCACGTGGACGTGCGCAACGGCCACAAGACCGGTTTCTACGTGGATCAACGCGACAACCGCGCGCTCGTGCAGACGTACGCGCGCGAGCGTGAGGTGCTCAACTGCTTCTGCTACACCGGCGGCTTCTCGCTCGCGGCCATGAAGGGCGGCGCGAAACGCGTGGTGTCGATCGATTCCTCCGGCGAAGCGCTCGCCACGGCGCAGAAGAACGTCGAGGCGAACGGCTTCGACGCCGCGCTCGCGACCTGGCTCGACGCCGACGCCTTCAAGACGCTGCGCCGCCTCTACGACGACGGCGAGCGCTTCGATCTCGTGGTGCTCGATCCGCCCAAGTTCGCGGCCTCGCGCGAGCACGTGGACCGCGCCGCGCGCGCCTACAAGGACATCAATCTCACGGGTTTCAAGCTGCTGCGTCCGGGCGGTCTGCTGTTCACGTATTCGTGCTCGGGTGCGATCGATTCGGCGCTGTTCCAGAAGATCGTTGCGGGCGCCGCTGCCGACGCGAAGGTGGACGCGCGTATCCTCAAGCGCCTTGGCGCCGGTGTGGATCATCCGCTGCTCACGGCATTCCCGGAAGGCGAATATCTGAAGGGCCTGCTGTTGCAAATCGCCTGAGACGGCCTTACTTGAGACTTTTCGGCGGCGCGCTGGAACGCCTTGATGGCGCTCTGTTCGCGCCCCGATTGGGTCTCGCGCCCGGCCGCCGCATGCGGGCGCGGCGCAGATATGTTTCAATAGGAAGTTATGTTGTAACACTCGAAGGCAGCGACAGCACGAAGCGGCGCGCCTGAACGTACCCCTCGAACACCTACCAGGCAGACAGCATGGCAACCAGCATGATTCCCGTCACCATCCTGACCGGCTTTCTCGGCAGCGGCAAAACCACGCTGCTCAAGCGCATCCTGAACGAAAAGCACGGCATGAAAATCGCCGTGATCGAGAACGAGTTCGGCGAAGAGAACATCGACAACGAAATCCTCGTGCAGGACAGCACCGAGCAGATCATCCAGATGAGCAACGGCTGCATCTGCTGCACGATTCGCGGCGACCTCGCGCGCGTGCTCGGAGACCTCGCGCAGCAAAAGCGCGACGGCAAGCTGGACTTCGACCGCGTGGTGATCGAAACCACCGGCCTCGCCAATCCGGGCCCGGTCGCGCAGACGTTCTTCATGGATAACGAGATCGCCGACGAATTCCTGCTCGACGCGATCATCACGCTCGTGGACGCCAAGCACGGCAACCATCAGCTCGACGAGCACGAAGTCGTGCAGCGCCAGGTCGGTTTCGCCGATCGCCTCTTCATCACGAAGGCCGACCTCGTCGACGAAACGGAACTCGCCGATCTGCGTCATCGCGTGCTGCACATGAACCCGAAGGCGCAGATCCGCCAGGTGAATTTCGGCGAGGCCGACATCAAGGAAGTGTTCGACCTGCGCGGCTTCAACCTGAACGCCAAGCTCGAAATCGACCCCGACTTCCTCGCCGAAGACGATCACGCTCATGCGCATCGCGATCACGCGCATGACCACGATCACGCCGATTGCGACCACGATCACGGCCAGTGCAGCCACGAAGGCCACGATCACGCCCACCACCATCACGCGCACCACGACGACAAGATCAAATCGTTCGTCTACCGCAGCGACCGCCCGTTCGATCCGAACCGCCTCGAAGACTTCCTCGGCGGCATCCTGCAGATCTACGGCGAGCGCCTCCTGCGCTACAAGGGCGTGCTCTACATGAAGGGCGTGGACCGCAAGGTGGTGTTCCAGGGCGTGCACCAGATGATGGGCAGCGACCTGGCCGCCAAGTGGCTGCCGATCGAGAAGAAGGGCAGCAAGATGGTGTTCATCGGCATCGAGCTGCCGCAGGACCTCATCACCGACGGGCTCGACGCCTGCCTCGCCTGACCGGCTTCCCCGCTTTTCCCGATACGCCCGGCTCGCTGCCGGGCGTTTTCGTCTGGAGTTTGCGCACGGCGACGCCAAGTTTGCCGCCTGCGCAAAGAATTCCTTCCGGTTCTGTGCGTCAAATAACGTACCCGACCATCGCTTTTTCACGATTGGCGCGTTATATTTTCTGGATATCGACCGGTGCGCAAACGGTCTGGTGACAGGCGGGCCACAGCAGGGATTTCCCGCTTGCGGCGCGAGTTTGCGGTTCGGTTACAATACGGCCCCACTGGAAGAGAGGTGCCCCGGAATTCAGCCGAGGGACGCCCCGCCGGCAGCGCATCGCGTCGCAGCGCGCAGTCGGTACGATATATGCCTCAGGAGCATCTGATGACCGGTTTCCAGAGGAGTTCGGCCCCGCAGCGGCGCTTCGGGCGTCACGACAGTTCATCGTCCGTGCCCGCCAGCGCGCATATAACGGCGCGGTAACTGCGCCTGGCAAAGTGGTAAAGGTTGGTAACGGCCACCGCGGCCACTGCGGGCAACACAAAAGTGCAGGCAAGATGTGCCAGTTTTGCCTCACTCATTGAAGAAGCAAGCCAGATGACGACGAAACGACTCTTGACCGAAGCCGAAATCCTGAAGATGAGCGACAAGGATTACATGAACGAGGATCAGCTCGCCTTCTTCAAGAACCGGCTCGAACAGCTGCAGGCGGAAATCCTCCGCAATGCGGGCCAGACCACCGAGAATCTGCGCGAAACCGTGATCGTTCCCGATCCGGCCGACCGCGCGACGATCGAAGAAGAGCATGCGCTCGAGCTGCGTACGCGCGACCGCGAACGCAAGCTGCTCAAGAAGGTGCAGCAATCGCTCGCGCGCATCGATTCCGGCGACTACGGCTGGTGCGAAGAAACGGGCGAGCCGATCGGCATCCCGCGTCTGCTCGCGCGCCCGACCGCCACGCTCTCGCTCGAAGCGCAAGAGCGCCGCGAACTGCGCCAGAAGCTGTTCGGCGACTGAGCTTTATTCTGGCCGCGAAGCCCTGTTTGCGCGGCGAGTGACTTGCCTTCCCTGTCGAAGCGCACGGAGCACCGTGCGCTTTTTTCTTTTGCGCGCGCCGTTGCGCGTCTAGCCACCGTGCCGCCGCGCCGTTTTCTGCGCCCGCGGCCCTTGATATGCCCACCGCCGCCCTAAACTCCAATGGATATGCGCTCGCGGCGCGCCCCAAGGCGCGCGCAACGCAACCGGAATCAGGGCGGCGGCGCCCGCAGCGTGCACGGCGCGCGAGCACCGCGGCGCCCACCCGAAAGCGGCAGGCACACCACCTTCGCATCCAACCCGGCATCAACGGTAAAAAGGAACGCACATGGAGCAATTTCACGGCACGACGATCGTATCCGTGCGGCGCGGCGACAAGGTCGCGCTCGGCGGCGACGGCCAGGTCACCCTCGGCAACATCGTCATGAAGGGTGGCGCGAAGAAGGTCCGGCGCATTTACGGCGGCAAGGTCATGGTCGGCTTCGCCGGCGGCACCGCCGACGCGTTCTCGCTGCTCGACCGCTTCGAAGCCAAGCTCGAAAAACATCAGGGCAACCTCACGCGCGCGGCCGTCGAACTCGCCAAGGACTGGCGCACCGACCGCATGCTGCGCCGCCTCGAAGCCATGCTGATCGCCGCCGACGCGACCACCACGCTCGTGATCACCGGCAACGGCGACGTGCTCGACCCCGAAGAAGGCATCTGCGCGATCGGTTCGGGCGGCGCGTATGCGCAGGCCGCGGCCCGCGCGCTCATGGAGAACACCGAACTCTCGCCGCGCGAGATCGTCGAAAAGTCGCTCGAGATCGCGGGCGACATGTGCATCTACACGAATCACAACCGCGTGATCGAAACCATCGAATAACTCGCCAACCGACCGTACAGACGAGAAGGAATCAGGATGAGCACCATGACCCCCGCCGAGATCGTCTCGGAACTCGACAAGCACATCATCGGCCAGGCGAACGCGAAGAAGGCCGTGGCCGTCGCGCTGCGCAACCGCTGGCGCCGCCAGCAGGTCGCGGATCCGCTGCGCCAGGAAATCACGCCGAAGAACATCCTCATGATCGGGCCGACGGGCGTCGGCAAGACCGAAATCGCGCGGCGTCTCGCGAAGCTTGCAGACGCGCCGTTCATCAAGATCGAAGCGACCAAGTTCACCGAAGTGGGCTACGTGGGCCGCGACGTGGACAGCATCGTGCGTGACCTCATCGAAATCTCGGTGAAGCAGACGCGCGAAACGGAAATGCGCAAGGTGCGCAGCAAGGCCACGGATCAGGCCGAAGACCGCATCCTCGACATCCTGCTGCCGACGGCGCGCCCGGTAGGCTTCGGTTCGTCCGATGCGGCGAGCCACGCCGAAAGCGGCGACAACACGACGCGTCAGACCTTCCGCAAGCGCCTGCGCGAAGGCCAGCTCGACGACAAGGAAATCGAGCTGGACGTCGAGCAGCCGCAAGCGGGCATGGACATCATGGGCCCCCCGGGCATGGAAGACATGACCGAGCAGATCCGCTCGATGTTCGCCAATCTGGGCGGTGGCAAGAAAACGCGCCGCAAGGTGAAGGTCAAGGAAGCGCTCAAGCTGCTGACCGACGAAGAAGCCGGCAAGATGCTCAACGACGAAGAGGTCAAGCAAAAGGCCGTGCAGAACGTCGAGCAGAACGGCATCGTGTTCCTCGACGAAATCGACAAGATCGCCTCGCGCAACAACGAAGGCAGCGGCGGCGAAGTTTCGCGTCAGGGCGTGCAGCGCGATCTGCTGCCGCTCGTGGAAGGCACGACCATCAACACGAAATACGGGATGGTGAAGACCGATCACGTCCTGTTCATCGCGAGCGGCGCGTTCCATCTCTCAAAGCCGAGCGATCTGATTCCCGAACTGCAGGGCCGCTTCCCGATTCGCGTGGAACTCGATTCGCTCTCCGTGAAGGACTTCGAAGCGATTCTGGTCGCGACCGACGCGAGCCTCGTGAAGCAGTATCAGGCGCTGCTCGCCACCGAAGACGTGCAGCTCGATTTCGCAGAAGACGGTATTCGCCGCCTCGCGGAAATCGCCTTCTCCGTGAACGAGAAGACCGAGAACATCGGAGCGCGCCGTCTCTACACGGTGATCGAAAAGCTGCTGGAAGACGTGTCGTTCGCCGCCGGCAATCATGCGGGCAAGAGCGTGACCATCGACGCCGCCTATGTCGACCGCGCGCTCGGCGAAGTGGCGCAGGACGAAGACCTGTCGCGTTACGTGCTCTAAACGCAACGCATGGCGCATGAAAAAGGGACCCCGCGGGGTCCCTTTTCTTTTGCCGCGCCGTAGCTGTGCTTACTGGCGCACCGGGCGCTTCGCGAGCTTGCGCTGCAGCGTGCGCCGGTGCATGTTGAGCGCGCGAGCCGTGGCAGAGATGTTGCCGTTGTGCTCGGCCAGCACGCGCTGGATGTGCTCCCATTCGAGGCGCGCGACCGAGAGCGGCGCCGGGTGCTCGATGGCCTCTTCGGCCTGCACGGCGCTCGCATCGCTTTGGAGTGCCGAGAGAATCATCTCGACGTTGGCGGGCTTGGCCAGATAGTTGTCCGCGCCGTCCTTCACGGCCTGCACCGCCGTGGCGATGCTCGCGTAGCCCGTGAGCACGAGCATGCGCGCGTCCGGCTGCAGTTCGCGCAGCGGTGCGATGAGCGACAGGCCTGAGTCGTTGCCGAGATGCAGGTCCACGGTGATCTGCGAGAACTTCTGCTGGTTGGCGAAGCGAATCGCCTCTTCCGCATTGTGTGCCTGCTTCACCTCGAAGCCGCGCCGCGTGAGGCCGCGCGTGAGGATGTCGGAGAACACTTCGTCGTCGTCGATGACCAGAAAACTCATATCGCTCATGCCTAATTCTCCGTGTTGTTACGCGGCGTCGGACCGGGTCGGCCCCTCGCCTGATCCAATCTCCGAACCCGCGGGCGCTGCGCCTTCGCGCGCCGCCGCGGGGTTCGCCTGACCCGCCTTGACCTGTTTCGCCGGCAAGCGCAGCACCGCACGGGTGCCGCGTGGACGGCGCGTGCGCGTGCCGCTGCCGGTTGCGGCGCCAGCCGACGTCTCGTCATCCGCGCCGCTCACTTCGCCCGACGCGCTGCCGGGCGGCGTGACGTCGTTGAGCTCGATCGAACCGCCAAGCCGCGCCGCCGACGAAAACGCCAGATACAGCCCGACGCCGTGACCGCCCTGGGTGCTGTCCACGGGCGCGGCGCCCAGCGAGGCGCGCAGCGATGAGGGAATGCCGGGCCCCGCATCGCAAACTTCGAAATCGACGTACCCGGCTCGCGCGGCCGCATAGGCGCGCAGCGTCACGAAATCGCGGCTGGCACGCGCGGCGTTGTCGAGCAGGATGGTGAGGATCTGGCCAACGGCGACAGTGTCGTCGAGGGCGAAGTCGTTCGGTCCATTGTCGAGGAGTTCGAACTTCACGTGCGGATGGCGCAAGCGCCATTGCTCGACGAAAGGCCCGAGCCATTCACTCACAAGCTGACGCGCGCCTGCGGACGAAGCGCGGCTCCTCAGCCGTGCGAGCGCCGAGGTGCAAAGCGAGATCTGCTTGTCGAGCAATTCGAGGTCGGCGGCATACGGCGAGAGGCCCTTGTCCGTACGCGCGACGTCGCGCAATTCCTCGGTGAGCATGGCGATGGTCGAGAGCGGCGTGCCGATCTCGTGCGCCACGGTGGCGGCCTGCACGCCCAGCGCCACGGCGCGCTCGTCGCGCAACAGGCGCTGCTGCGCGTCGCCGAGCGCGGTGTCGCGCTGGCGCAGCGCGCGCGACATACGCGCGACGAACCACACGATCAGGCACACGCTCACCATGAAGTTCACCCACATGCCCGCGCGATAGTAGTCGAACAGGTTGGCGGGATTGTCGAGATTGAGCGGAACGTTGTCGAAGCCGAGCAGCACGTAGCAGGCCACCGCGAAGGCCGCGAGCCAGGCGGTGAGATACCACGGCAGCACGGCGGCTGCAATGGCGAGCGAGGGCAGATAGAGCGAGACGAACGGATTGGTCGTGCCGCCGGAAAGAAAGAGCAGCGCGGAAAGCGCGCCGAGATCGACCCAGAGCTGGCCGAACAATTCGAGATTCGACTCGGGACGATCCTGCGTGACGCGCAGCCAGGTCACGCCGTTGAACGCCACTTCCATGGCGATCACGAACAGCATGGCGGGCAGCGGCAACTGCACGCCGATGAAGAGCTGCACGAACGCGATCGTGCAGAGCTGGCCGATGATGGCGAGACTGCGCAGCCAGAACAGATGGCTGAGATTGACGCGAGCACTGACGGTTATGCGATGCATGCTGTCAGTTTACCGGTTAGGACTTATCTGATTCATCATCTTGAAAGGGTTTGCTTCAATCTATGTCATTCGCCGAACACTTTTACTTCGGCGCTTTCTGACAAGCAAAACGGAATAATGCAGACCTCGCCCCCTGACGTATTCCACACCGTGCGCAATCTCTTTCTCGATTTCGTCGACGCTGCGGTGGCCGGTGGGACCGCCAGGAAGACCGATGCGTCCGCACACGAATTGCTGGCCGCCACGCACGCCGCGCTGAGCGGCCTCGACGACGACGCGCTCATGCTCATCGCCGCTCGCGCACAGGATAGCGCGCTGGCGCAAGAACCCGTGCGCCTGAGCGCAGCGATCGCCCGGCTCGCGCCACAGCGGGCCGCCGCATGGTTCGCAGCGGGCCTCGCGCTGCAGTTTGCAAACCGTCACGCCGAAGCGGTAGAACCTTACCGCCATGCGCTGGCAATCGCGCGGAAGTTTCCAAATCTGCGCAACAATCTTGCTACGGCTTTGATGCAGATCAATTTTGGAGACCGCGAGATTCTGCCGCTGCTCGAAGAAACGGTCGCCGAAGAGCCTGACAACGTCAACGCCTGGATCAACCTTGCCCGCGTGTTCCCAACCGATACCGACGCGGCGCGTCCACTCCACGCCAGCCGTCGCGCACTCGAACTCGCGCCGCAAAGTCCGCTCGCCCTGAACAACCACGCGATGGCCTGCAAGGAAACGCAGCAGTGGGACGAGGTTGAACGCGCGGCGCGCGCCGCCTGCCAGTATGCGCCCAACGACGCATCGCTACGCTTGAACCTGTCGATGACGCAGCTTCTGCGGGGCAACTATGCCGAGGGCTGGCCCGGACACGAGATGCGCTGGCAGGGGTCGAGCGAGCTGGCCATGGGCCGCCCGGTGTTCCCGAAGCCCGAATGGCGAGGCGAGCCGCTCGCGGGCCGCACATTGCTGGTATGGGGCGAACAGGGCATGGGCGACGTGCTGCAATTCTGCCGCTACGTGCCCATGCTCGCCGAGCGCGTGCATCGCGAAGGCGGCCGTCTCGTCTGGAATGCGTTTCCGCAGATGGGCGCCCTGCTCTCGCGCAGCCTGGGCAGCCATTGCGATCTGTACTGCGCGGGCGGCCCAATCGAAAACCTGCCGCCCTACGATTGCGAAGTCTCGCTGTTGAGCTTGCCGCTCATCTTCGGCACTGAGGAAGCGACGATCCCGGGCCCCATCGGTTATCTCAAGCCCGATCCCGAGGCGGCGGCGCGCTGGCGCAAATGCCTTGCGGGCGAACAGCGCCTGAAGGTCGGGCTCGTGTGGACGGGCAGCCTCACGCACAAGCGCAATCCGTTTCGTCGCGTCGGGCTCGAGCGGTACGCCCGGCATTTCGGCGGCATCGAGGGCGTGGCGTTCTACTCGCTGCAGCCCGGCGCGGAGCAGGACATCGCCGCGGCGCGCGAAGCGGGCTTCGAGGTGGCCGATTTCAGCGCGCAGTGGACGACCTTCGACGACACCGCCGCGTTCGTCGACGCGCTCGATCTGGTGATTTCCGTTTGCACGTCGAGCGCACATCTTGCAGGTGCGCTCGGCAAGCCCGCGTGGGTGCTGCTGGACGTCAATCCGCATTGGGTCTGGCTGCTGGATCGGCGGGACAGCCCGTGGTATCCGAATACCCGGCTGTATCGTCAAAAGACGTTCAAACAGTGGGAGCCCGTGCTCGACGAAGTGAGCGCCGATCTCGCGGCGCTCGCGCACGGAGTGCAATTCAGCGGGCAAGTCAGGGCATAGCGCTCCTGCCCTTCGGCGAGGCTCCCGCTGCCGGGGCCGCCGCTGCCGCGAGGCATTCGGGGCAAAGGCAGCGCCCGCGCGGGTCCAGCTCGCTAGCCGGCAAGGCGGGCAGCGACTTGCACCAGCAATCGAAGGGTTCGGTGTTCCTGCCGCAGTCGAAGCTGTTGCCGCAGCGCGGGCAGCGGGCGCTTTTCATGCCGGTGGCGGGCACGGCGGAGGCGGTCATGGCGCGCACTCCTCTCGAAGCCATGGGTTGGCGACAAGAAGATGATGCCACAGCCCGCGCGCGCGTCCTGCGCCTCGCTTTTCCCGCCCGCCTTCCTCTGCCGATTTCGCCCCGTTTTGCAGCGCTGCCGATGCGCTCGCGCCCGTGTTGCGCGTGTGCCTCGCGAAGCGCCCGATGCGCGTCGTTTTCCCCGCCGTTTTCCCTGCTGCACCGCGCCAGTCCTGTACAATCCGCCCTGTTTCGACCGTTTTGCGGCCGCGTTTTTCGTCCGCGGATATTCGTCCGCGAGTTTCGTCCGTTTTTCGTCCAGTCTCCGCCGCCATGTCCGAGCCCATCGACCTTTCGCAGATTGCCCCCACCCTGAAAGCCGAAATTCTGGCCGAAGCGCTGCCTTACATTCGCCAGTACCACGGCAAGACCGTCGTCATCAAGTACGGCGGCAATGCCATGACCGAAGAGCGGCTCAAGCAGGGCTTCGCGCGCGACGTCATCCTGCTCAAGCTCGTGGGCATCAATCCGGTCATCGTGCACGGCGGCGGCCCGCAGATCGATACGGCGCTCAAGAAGATCGGCAAGCAAGGCACGTTCATCCAGGGCATGCGCGTCACGGATGAAGAAACCATGGAAGTCGTCGAGTGGGTGCTCGGCGGCGAGGTGCAGCAGGACATCGTCACGCTCATCAACCACTTCGGCGGCCACGCGGTCGGCCTGACCGGCAAGGACGGCGGCCTGATCCACGCCCGCAAGCTGATGATGCCGGACCGTGACAACCCGGGTCAGTACATCGACATCGGCCAGGTGGGCGAAGTCGAGGCGATCAACCCGGCGGTCGTGAAGGCGCTCCAGGACGACGCGTTCATTCCGGTGATCTCGCCGATCGGCTTCGGCGAAGACGGCCTCTCGTACAACATCAACGCCGACCTCGTGGCGGGCAAGCTCGCCGTGGTGCTCAACGCCGAAAAGCTCGTGATGATGACGAACATCCCCGGCGTGATGGACAAGGCGGGCAATCTGCTCACCGACCTCTCGGCTCGCGAGATCGACGCCCTCTTCGAAGACGGCACGATCTCGGGCGGCATGCTGCCGAAGATCTCGTCGGCGCTCGACGCAGCCAAGAGCGGCGTGCGCTCGGTGCACATCATCGACGGCCGCATCGAGCATTCGGTGCTGCTGGAAATCCTGACCGAACAGCCGTTCGGCACGATGATCCGCTCGCACTAAGCCCCTGCCTCCCGGCGGTGGCGCCATGCCGCCGCCGCGTCTCACGTCCGCGATGACCGACTCCAGCCTTCATGCCAGGCGTGCCCGGCGCCGGCCGCGCCGCGTCGCCCACATAGCGGGCGGCCCCACCTCACGCGGCCCGAGCTATGGCGCCCCCGTCTGGCTTTTCGATCTCGACAACACGCTGCACAACGCGTCGCGCGCGATCTTCCCGGCCATAAATGCCGGCATGACGCAGTACATCATCGACGCGCTCGGCGTGAGCCGCGACGAAGCCAATCACCTGCGCACGAGCTACACGCACCGCTACGGCGCGACGCTGCTCGGTCTCACGCGCCATCATCCGATCGACCCGCACGACTTCCTCAAGGTCGTGCACACCTTCGACGACCTGCACGGCATGCTGCACGCCGAGCGCGGCCTCGCCCGCACGCTCGCCGCCCTGCCCGGGCGCAAGATCGTGCTCACCAACGGGCCCGAGGACTACGCGCACGCGGTGCTCGCGGCGCTCGGCATCGAGCGGCTCTTCGAACGCGTGATCGCCATCGAAGGCATGCGCTCGCGCACCCACTGGCGCGCCAAGCCGGACCGCGCGATGCTGCGCGGCACGCTGCGCCGGGCGGGCGTGGCGCTCGCCGATGCGATCCTGATCGAAGACACGCGCAGCCACCTCAAGCGCTACCGGCGCCTCGGCATCCGCACTGTATGGATCACCGGGCATTTGCCAGCGCATCTGCCGGCGACTGGCAGGCCACACTATGTTGATCGTCGCATTCGTTCGCTAAAATCCCTGAAACTAGGCCTGCAGTCGGGACGCTCGAAGTAAAACGGGGGAGCGCACACCCAGAGGCCAACGCCAGGGACGATATCCATGCAGCCGACAGAAACGCGAGAAGCAGTCGAAGCAGCAGATTCGCCGGGCGCGGCCCGCCGCGCCCCCCGCCCGAAACCGGGCGAACGCCGTATCCACATTCTCCAGACGCTCGCCAGCATGCTGGAGGCGCCGCGCGGCGAAAAAATCACCACGGCGGCGCTGGCCGCGCGCCTTGGGGTTTCCGAGGCCGCGCTGTACCGCCATTTCGCGAGCAAGGCCCAGATGTACGAGGGCCTGATCGATTTCATCGAGCAGACGCTTTTCGGACTCATCAACCAGATCGTCGAAAAAGAGCCGAGCGGCGTCCTGCAGGCGCGTGCAATCGCCCTGATGCTCGTGAACTTTTCCACGCGCAACGCCGGCATGACCCGCGTCCTGACGTGCGAAGCCCTTGTGGGCGAGCACGAACGCCTCGCCGAGCGCGTGAACCAGATGCTCGATCGCGTCGAGGCGTCGCTGCGCCAGTGCCTGCGCGTCGACCTCGCTCAGGAGGCCGAGCGGAAGGCAATTTCGGGGTCTGACCATGTCAGCGCGAAGCCTGCCGCCAAGGGATACGATCCAACGGTCCGTGCGAATCTGGTCGTGCGCTATGTGATCGGTTGCTGGCATCGCTATGCGCAAAGCGGTTTCACTCGCTCACCGAGCGAGCACGCCGACGAGCAGATCCGCATCATTCTTCAATAGCGCGGCCGCGGGGCGACTTTCCGTGGCGGCTGCCCGCGTCGCTACAAGGAGAACCGTCACATGAACCGTCCCGTTCCTCCGCTCGGCCTGCCGCCCATCCTGACGGGCCTCTCCGCTCATTGGGGCTGGCTCATCGCGCGAGGCATCGCCGCCATCATCTTCGGCGTGCTCGCCTTCTCGCTGCCCGGCCTCACCGTGCTCACACTCGCCATCGTCTGGGGTGCCTACGCCATCGTCGACGGCGCGTTCGCGCTCATCTACGGCGCCCGCGGCGGCGGCAGGCGGCGCTGGACCTACGTCATCATCGGTCTGATCGGCGTGATCGCCGGCCTCGTGGCGTTCTTCTGGCCCGGCGAGACCGCCATCGTCCTCGTGATGATCATCGGCGTATGGGCGTTCTTCACGGGCATCTTCGAGATCGTCTATGCGATCCAGTACCGGCACGCCATCGCGCATCCGTGGGCGGTCGGGATTTCGGGGCTGCTCTCGGCCACGGTGGGCTTTTTCTTCGCGATGTTCCCCGGCGCGGGCGCGCTCTCGCTGATCTGGGTGATCGCCGCCTATGCGGTCCTCTACGGCCTCCTGATGATCATCGCGGCCTTGCAGCTGCGGCGCTGGCGCAACGCGCATCCTTCGGCACCCGTTAAGTGATAACGCTTCGCGGCCTCGCGCGGTGCGCGGGCACGTGAAGGGACGGTGCAAAAGCGCCGGGGCGGCATCGCGCCGCCCCGGCCGCTCTTCCCGTGTGCCGCGTCGCTTTGCACTTTTTCCGATATACTCTGCGTTCCTTTTGCAATACCCACGCGCCGATTTGCTGACTCGATTGCGGGCGCGTGAACTCTCAAGGCTTGGGCCCGGGAGTTCGATATAAATGCGGCTAAAGAGGTCGTCAGCTGCGCCAACCCTTTCGCACTCCGCGCCCGCCGACACCGTTTAGCCGCCCGAAAAACCAAGGCGGAACGAATGGAATCGATCGGCATCGTCGCTCCTCAAACACTGCATTTCGACGAGCCTCTGCAACTGCAGAACGGCACGGCGCTGGCCGGGTACGACCTCGTGGTCGAAACCTACGGCACGCTCAACGCCGCGCGCAGCAACGCGGTGCTCGTCTGTCACGCGCTTAATGCGTCGCACCACGTGGCGGGCGTCTACGAAGACGACCCCAAAAATGTGGGCTGGTGGGACAACATGGTCGGCCCGGGCAAGCCGCTCGACACCAACCGCTTCTTCGTGATCGGCGTGAACAATCTCGGCTCGTGCTTCGGCTCGACCGGCCCAATGAGCATCGACCCGGCCACCGGCCAGCCCTATGGCGCGAAGTTTCCGGTCGTGACCGTCGAGGACTGGGTGGACGCACAGGCGCGCGTGGCCGATCGCTTCGGCATCGAGAAGTTCGCCGCGGTGATGGGCGGCAGCCTCGGCGGCATGCAAGCGCTTGCATGGAGCCTGCGCTATCCGGATCGCCTCGGCCACTGCATCGTGGTCGCCTCCACGCCGAAGCTCTCGGCGCAAAACATCGCGTTCAACGAAGTCGCGCGCTCGGCCATTCTCTCGGACCCCGACTTCCATGGCGGCGACTACTACGCCCACAACGTGAAGCCGCGCCGCGGCCTGCGCGTGGCGCGCATGATCGGCCACATCACCTATCTGTCCGACGACGACATGGCCGAGAAATTCGGCCGGGCGCTGCGCCGTGCGGAAGGCGCCGAAAACGCATACAACTTCAACTTCGACGTGGAATTCGAAGTGGAGTCGTACCTGCGCTATCAGGGCGACAAGTTCGCCGACTACTTCGACGCCAACACCTACCTGCTGATCACGCGCGCGCTCGATTACTTCGACCCCGCCAAGGCGTATGACGGCGACCTCACTCGGGCACTCGCACACACGAAGGCGAAATACCTTGTGGCGAGCTTCGCGACCGACTGGCGTTTCGCGCCCGCGCGCTCGCGCGAACTCGTGAAGGCGCTGCTCGATCACAAGCGCCAGGTGACCTACGCGGAAATCGATGCGCCGCACGGCCATGACGCCTTCCTGCTCGACGACGCGCGCTATCACAATGTGGTGCGAGCTTACTACGAACGTATTGCTGCTGAGGTGGGCGCATGAACCAGAGCGCTTTCGACAGTCTTTCCGCCCGTCCCGACTTTCGCACCATCGCGCGCTGGATCGAACCGCGCGCGAAGGTGCTCGACCTCGGCTGCGGCGACGGCTCGCTGCTCTCGCTGCTCACCGAAGAGCTGGAGTGCACGGGCTACGGCATCGAGATCAACGACGCGGGCGTGCTCGCTTCGGTGAAGAACGGCATCAACGTGATCCAGCAGAATCTGGAAGACGGCCTGCGCCTGTTCGAGGACGCGAGCTTCGACTTCGCGATCCTCTCGCAAACGCTGCAGACCATTCACCAGACGGCCGCCATCCTGCGCGAGACCGCGCGCGTGGGCAAGGAGTGCATCGTCTCGTTTCCGAACTTCGGCTACTGGCCGCACCGCCTTTCGGTACTGCGCGGACGCATGCCGGTTTCGAAGTCGCTGCCCTACCAGTGGCATAACACGCCGAACGTGCGTGTTCTCACGGTGAAGGACTTCGAGGCGCTCGCGCCCGAAGTGGGCGTCGAAATTCTCGACCGCGCCGTGCTCCATGGGGGTCAGACCGTTCGTTGGGGTGTGAACTGGCGTGGTAGTCTTGCGGTCTATCGCGTGAGAAAAAAATGACGCCGTGCGCGGCGTCGCGTGTTTTTCTGCCCGACCGGTTCACCCAAAACCGCACCCAACACCGCCGCCGCTAACGACGACATGCAGAATCCGCCCCACGAGGCACCCGCTCTTACCGCTCACGAATCCCACCCCGGCTGGCGTGCGTATCTGAATACGCACATGCTGATCTGCGTGTTCCTCGGCTTTACCTCCGGGCTGCCGCTCTTCACGCTCGTCTATCTCGTGCAGGCGTGGCTGCGCTCGGAGGGCGTCAATCTCAAGGAGATCGGCCTCTTCGCGCTGATCCAGTTCCCCTACACCTGGAAGTTCGTCTGGGCCCCGCTCATGGATCGCTACGTGCCGCGTCTGCCCGGCTGGCGCCCGGGGCGGCGGCGCGGCTGGATGCTCGTCACGCAGATTCTCGTGGCGCTCGCTATCGGCACGCTCGGCTACGTTTCGCCGAAAGATTCGATCTGGACCGTGGCCGCGCTCACCGCGCTGGTGGCGTTCTTCGGCGCGAGCCAGGACATCTCCATCGACGCCTACCGGCGCGAACTGCTCACCGATACGCAGCAGGGCCTCGGCAATGCCGTGCACGTGAACGCCTACAAGATCGCGGCGCTCGTGCCGGGCTCGCTCGCGCTGATTCTTTCCGACCATCTGCCGTGGAGCACCGTGTTCGTCGTGACGGCGGCGTTCATGATTCCCGGCATGATCATGACGCTCGTCGTGAAAGAGCCCGAAGTGCACGGCGCGCCGCCGAAGAACCTGCGCGAAGCGATCGTGCAGCCGTTCGCCGAATTCGTGCGCCGCGACGGTCTGGCCGCGGCACTGTTTGTGCTCGCCTTCATCTTCCTCTACAAGCTCGGCGACACGATGGCGACCACCCTGTCCACATCGTTCTTCCTCGACATCGGCTATTCGCGCACCGAGATCGGCGTGATCGCCAAGATGACGGCATTCGGCGCGAGCCTCGCAGGCGGCATTATCGGCGGCGTGGCGCTCGTGAAGATCGGCATTGGGCGCGGGCTGTGGATCTTCGGCTTCCTGCAAATGATTTCTACTCTGGGTTTCGCGTGGCTCGCGCAGCTCGGCGCAGGCTCGCCCTCGCTCGCCTCCATCTACGATGCCGTGCTCGCCGTGAGCCACACGGTTTCGTGGGCCGCAGGCCTCTTCGGCACCAGCGTGCAATTCACGCTCGACCCGCGCGCCGTTGCACTCGCGCTCGTGTACGGCTTCGAGACCTTTGCAACCGGACTCACGCTCGCCGCGTTCACTGCCTATATTGCAAGCACGACCGATCCACGTTACACCGCCACGCAGTTCGCACTCTTCACGAGCCTCGCCTCCGTGCCCCGCACGCTGGCCTCCGCCGCGAGCGGCTACGTGGTCGCGAAGATCGGCTGGTTCGACTATTTCATCGTCTGCACGGTGCTCGCGGTACCGGGTATGCTCCTGCTCATTCGTATTGCCCCGTGGAGAGTCCGGTCGTGAGCACGCATGAGACCGTCGCGCAAAGCCCGCGTGCGCTGCAGCGCAGCGGCGCGCGCGCGCGTGCGCTCGTGCTGGCTCTGACCGCTGCCTTGCCTAGCCTTTGCGCATGGGACGCCTGGGGTGCCGAGAACCCGGCCGCCACGAGCGCCCCGGCGGCCGTGCCGGGCAATCCTGCAACGCCGCCAGCAGGCAGTGCCGCGAGCGCAGGCAATGGCGCGACCAACCCAGCGAACAACGCGAACGGCGCAGCAAACAGCGGCGCTAACGCGAACGCTACGCCGGGAAGCGTCGCCCCTGGCGCGCCGAACACGGGCCGCGTGGTGCGCTTCGGCAACGCCGCCGTGTACCGCAACCTGATTCCCTCGCCGATGCTCGAAGCGCAGGCCACGGCCGAGTTCAACGAGATCGTGCGCGGCGCGGCCCATTCGAACCGCCTCTATGCCGAAAGCGATCCGCACGTGCAGCGCGTGCGGGCTTTCGTCGACCGGCTCGCGCCTTACTCGCAGAAGTGGAGCGATCGCGTCAAGAACTGGAAGTGGGAAGTGGCGGTGATCCGCTCGAACGACATCCGCATGTACGCCCTGCCGGGCGGCAAGATCGTCGTGTATGGCGGCCTGCTCGACCGCGTGAAGCTCAACGACAACGAGTTCGGCATGCTGCTCGGCCACGAGATCGCGCATGCGGTGCGCGAGCACGTGCGCGAGCGCCTTGGCGAACAACAGGCCGCGCAGATCGAATCGGGCTCCGTGCCGCAGCTATTCGGGCTCGCGGATCTCGGCGTGTTTCCGCTCGGCATCGGCTCGCAACTCGTGGAGATGCACTACGGCCGCGCCGACGAAACCGAAGCCGACGTGATCGGCAGCGATATCGCCTCGCGCGCGGGCTTCGATCCGCGCGCGGCGCTCACGCTCTGGGACAAACTCGCGGTGGCAACGCGCGCCGACCGCGATCAGGGCTTCATCTACGTGCATCCCTACACGCCTGCCCGGCGCGCCGACATCGCCAAGCGCCTCGCCGACATGATGCCGCTCTATGCAAAGGCCATCGGCAAGCCGCTCGCCGAGTTGCCCGACTACGAGGGCATCCCGGCCGTGCAGAAGCGCAAGGTGGTCTCGGCGCCCTGAAAGCGGTTTCACAGCGCGCCGCGGTGAGCGTCAGCTCTTGACCTTGTAGTCGTAGTCGATGGTCAGCGGCGCGTGGTCGCTGAACTTGATGTCCTTGAAGATCGACGTCTTTTTCGCCTTGTGCGCAATGCCGGGCGTCGCGATCTGATAGTCGATACGCCACCCCACGTTCTTCGCATACGCCTGGCCGCGGTTGCTCCACCACGTGTATTGCTCGGGGCGCGGGTCGAGCGTGCGGAACACGTCCACATAGCCCACGTCGTCGAAGAGGTTCGTGAGCCATGCGCGCTCTTCGGGCAGGCAGCCGGAGTTCTTCTGATTGCCCTTCCAGTTCTTGATGTCGATTTCCTTATGGACGATGTTCACGTCGCCGCACAAGATCACTTCGCGCTCGCGCTTGAGTTCCGCGAGATGCGGCATGAATTCGTCCATGAAGCGGTACTTCGCGGCCTGACGCTCTTCGCCGCTCGAGCCCGAAGGCACGTACACCGAAATCACCGAGAGCTTGCCGTAGCGCGTTTCCACATAGCGCCCTTCCGGGTCGAACTCTTCGCTGCCAAAGCCAATGATGACGTCGTCGGGCTCGTGGCGTGAATAGACGCCCGCGCCGCTATAGCCCTTCTTCACTGCATGCTGGAAGTAGCCCGTGAAGTCGTGCGGCGCGAGGAATTCGGGCGTCATGTCGTCCTGCGAGCACTTGATTTCCTGCACGCAGAGCACGTCGGCCTTCTGTTCGCCGAACCATTCGAAAAAGCCCTTCTTCGCGGCCGAGCGGATGCCGTTCAGATTCGCGGTAATCACACGCAACATGTCTTCTTTCCTCTTGATTGTGCGTTGCCTCGCAAGGCGCGCCGAACCGCAACTGCGCTGCGCCGCGCGAGGGAATACGGTCGGTCTCAGTCGATCTTGAGACCCTTGAGTTCGGCCTTGGCCGGCGGATATTCGAGCTTCAGACTTTCCATCAGACGCAGCAGCAGCTCGCCCACCATGACGTTACGGTGCGACTTCGAATCCGCTGGAATCACGAACCACGGCGCGTATTCCGTGGAGGTGGCCGCGAGCGCATCCTGGTACGAGGCCTGATAGGCGTCCCAGTGCTTGCGCGCTTCGAGATCCGACACGTCGAACTTCCAGTGCTTGGTGGGATCGTCGATGCGCGCCTGGATGCGGCTACGCTGCTCGTCCTTCGAGATATGCAGCATGCACTTGATGATCGACGTGCCGCTCTCGGCGAGCAGCGCCTCGAAATGGCGAATCTGCCGATAGCGGCGCTCGCATTCGGCCGTGTCGATCTGGCCAATCACGCGCGGCACGAGCACGTCTTCGTAGTGGCTGCGGTTGAAGATCGCCAACTCTCCCGCCCCGGGCACCTGTAGGTGCACGCGCCAGAGAAAGTCGCGCGCGGCCTCGATGGGCGTCGGCGCGCGAAACGGCACGATGCGCAGGCCGAGCGGATCGACCTCGTGAAACACGCCGCGGATCGTGCCGTCCTTGCCGCTCGTGTCCATGCCCTGCAGCACGAGCAGCACGCGCTGATGGCGCTGCGCGTGCAGACACTCCTGCAGCACGTCGAGCTTCTTGCCGATTGCGGAGAGACGGTCGCGGTCGCCGTCCTTGCTGCCGCTCGAGAACGGTTTCGCGGCGGGGTCGAGCGCGCTGAGCGAGAACGTCCCCGGCTTCTTTTCGCTGAAGTACGGCACGCGGTAATCGTCGAGACTCGGGACATGGGACATGCGTTGTTCTCCTCTCTCTCGTGAATACGGATGGCTTCAGAGGGCGGCGAAGCGAGCTGGCGCCATGGCGCTCGCCTGAAGCGGCAAGGCGGCGCCGCACTGCTACGCACGACGCCGCCTCGCTAGCATGCCCGAATCAGGCACTTTACCCAAACTGGCTAAGCTCAGCCCAGCTTCTTCTTCAGCAGCTCGTTGACCTGCTGCGGATTCGCCTTGCCCTTCGTGGCCTTCATGGCCTGGCCGATCAGCGCGTTGAACGCCTTTTCCTTGCCGGCGCGGAATTCTTCCACCGACTTCTGGTTCGCGGCGAGCACCTCGTCGATGATCGCTTCGAGCGCGCCGGTGTCCGAGATCTGCTTGAGGCCCTTCGCTTCGATGATGCGGTCGGCGGCGTCAACGTCTGCGGCCTTCTCGTCCCACATCGCCTGGAACACTTCCTTGGCGATCTTGTTCGAGATCGTGCCGTCGGCGATACGCGCAAGCAGCACGGCGAACTGCGCGGCCGAGACCGGCGAGTCGGCGATGTCGAGACCTTCGCGGTTGAGCTGCGACGAGACTTCGCCCATCAGCCAGTTGGCGGCGGCCTTGGCTTGTGCCGCGCCCGCCTTCGCCACGACCGCTTCGAAGTAGGCCGCCATCGCCTTGCTCGAGGTGAGCACGTTCGCGTCATACGGCGTGACGCCATACTGCTCGACGAAACGCGTTTGCATCGTCGCGGGCAACTCGGGCAACTCGCCCTTCACACGCTCGACCCATGCGGCATCGATTACGAGCGGCATGAGGTCGGGGTCGGGGAAATAGCGGTAATCGTGCGCGTCTTCCTTGCTGCGCATCGAACGCGTTTCGCGCTTGTCCGGATCGTAAAGGCGCGTTTCCTGCACCACCGTGCCGCCGTCTTCGATCAGCTCGATCTGGCGGCGCACTTCGTACTGGATCGCCTCTTCGAGGAAGCGGAACGAGTTCAGGTTCTTGATCTCGGCGCGCGTGCCGAATTCCTTCTGGCCGACCGGACGCACCGAGACGTTCGCGTCGCAACGGAACGAGCCTTCCTGCATGTTGCCGTCGCAGATGCCGAGCCACACGACGAGCGTATGCAGCGACTTCGCGTACGCAACCGCTTCGGCCGCGCTGCGCATTTCGGGTTCCGTGACGATTTCGAGCAGCGGCGTGCCGGCGCGGTTCAGGTCGATGCCCGTCATGCCCGCGAAGTCTTCGTGCAGCGACTTGCCCGCGTCTTCTTCGAGGTGAGCGCGCGTGAGATTGATGGTCTTCTCGTACGCTTCCTTGCCGGCCTTTTCGTTAGCCGGGACCTGGATCGTAATCTGGCCACCCTGCACGACCGGAATCTCGTACTGGCTGATCTGATAGCCCTTCGGCAGATCCGGATAGAAGTAGTTCTTGCGCGCGAAGATGCTGCGCGGCGCGATCGTCGAGCCGATCGCGAGGCCGAACTGGATCGCACGCTCCACGGCGCCGCGGTTCATCACCGGCAGCACGCCCGGCAGCGCGAGATCGACGGGGCAGGCCTGCGTGTTGGGCGCCGCGCCGAACTGCGTCGATGCGCCCGAGAAGATCTTCGACGCCGTCGACAACTGCGCGTGCGTCTCCAGACCGATCACCACTTCCCACTGTGTTGCCATGTTCATACCCCTGCCGGCGCCTTGCGATGCCAGTCGGTCGCGCGCTGGAAGGCGTCGGCGACCTGCAGCATGCGGGCCTCGTTGAAATAGTTGCCGACGATCTGCAGACCGACGGGTCGCTGCGCGTTCGCACCCGCGCCGAAGCCGCACGGCACGCTCATGCCGGGCAGGCCCGCGAGGCTCGTGGAAAGCGTGTAGATGTCCGCGAGGTACATCTGCAGCGGATCGTCGCCCTTGGCGCCGAGGTCCCATGCCACGCTCGGGGCGACCGGCCCCATGATCACGTCGCACTGCTTGAACGCTTCCTGGAAATCCTGCGCAATGATGCGGCGAATCTTCTGCGCCTGCAGGTAGTACGCATCGTAGTAGCCGTGCGAAAGCACGTACGTGCCCACCAGAATGCGGCGCTTCACCTCAGGGCCGAAGCCCTCGGCGCGCGACTTCTTGTACATGTCGAGCAGATCGCGGTATTCGGCGGCGCGGTGGCCGAAGCGCACGCCGTCGAAGCGCGAGAGGTTCGACGAGGCTTCCGCCGGGGCGATCACGTAGTACACGGGAATCGACAGCTCGGTTTTCGGCAGCGTGACTTCCACGAGCGTGGCGCCGAGCGATTCGTACGTCTTCAGCGCGGCGTCGATGGCGGCGCGCACGTCGTCGGCGAGGCCCGCGCCGAAGTATTCCTTCGGCAGGCCGATGCGCAAGCCCGCGAGCGGCTTGTCGGCACCGGCGTCCTGGCTCCACGTCTGGCCGATGAAGCGCGTGTAGTCCTCGTGCTCGTGCGTGAGGCTCGTCGAGTCGCGCTCGTCGAAGCCGCCCATGGCGTTCAGGAGCAGCGCGCAGTCGGTCGCGCTGTGCGCGAACGGGCCGCCCTGGTCGAGCGACGAGGCGAACGCGATCATGCCGTAGCGCGAGACGCGGCCGTAGGTGGGCTTGATGCCCGTCACGCCCGTAAACGACGCTGGCTGGCGAATCGAGCCGCCGGTGTCGGTGCCGGTGGCGGCGGGCGCGAGGCGCGCAGCGACGGCCGCGGCGGAACCGCCCGACGAGCCGCCCGGCACGGCCTTCGTGTCCCACGGGTTCTTCACGGCGCCGAAATGCGAGTTCTCGTTGGACGAGCCCATCGCGAATTCGTCCATGTTGGTCTTGCCGAGGCAGACCATGCCCGCGCGCTCGAGCCGCTCGACCACGGTCGCGTCGAACGGGCTCACATAGTTTGCAAGCATCTTCGAACCCGCGGTCGAGCGCCAGCCGCGCGTGACGAACACGTCCTTGTGCGCGAGCGGAATGCCCGCGAGCGGGCCCGCGTGGCCCGAGTGCAGGAGCGCGTCGGCGGCCTTCGCCTGGGCGAGCGTCAATTCGGGATTGACGTCGACGAAAGCGTTCAGGTCTTGGTGCGCCTCAATCCGGCCCAGAAAGTGCTGGGCCAGCTCGACTGCGGAGCACTCCTTCGCAGCCAGCGCGGCGCGCAGTTCGGTCAAGCTTTTGTCATGCATTGCGTGATTCCTGGAAGAACGTCACGGCGTGATCGAATTCAGTTCGTTGCGCCGTCCGGAAAGCGGCTCGACTAACGTTGGCAAACGTGTAGGCCGCTTCTCGGAAAACCCCGGAAATTCGGGAGTCCGCGCCTTTTCGAACGGTTCCGACGACTCGAAAGATTTCGAAATGGCGAAAAAATGCTGCGCGTTTACTCAATCACGCGCGGTACAAGGTAAAGTCCGTCCTGCACCGCGGGCGCGGGACGCTGAAGCGCTTCACGGTCCACGATTTCGGTTACGGCGTCCTCGCGCAGACGCAGCGCGACGTCCTCGATCTGCTCGATCGGGTGGGCGAGTGGGGCGATGCCGGTCGTGTCCACGGCCTGCATCTGCTCGACGAGGCCGAAGAAGTCGTTCAGGCGTTCGAGCGTATTGCCGGCTTCGGCGTCGGCCAGTTCGAGGCGCGCAAGATGCGCGATGCGCTTCACATCGTTCAGGGTCAGGGCCATGCGGTCACCGGAAAAAGAAGCTGCGGCAGTGCGGAAAATCGGTGCTGCAACAGCGGTTTATCGCGCCGGATCCGGTTGTGGAGGAAAGCTTCGATGAGGTCAAAAACTGCCTTCCGGATCCTGCAAAACAGGCAAAATTATAAGGTATCATTACGCGTTCGACCCAAACCCGGACCGCCTTGCAGCCGCCTTTCAGTTCTGTACGCAACACAATGCGGCCAGACAAGATCAAACGGGCGGCGCAGCCAGGCTGCCTCCGGTAATCATCCCCGCAGTCTCAGGCCCCTCGTGGCGCCCCTTGCGACGCCCTCCGCCGTGATTTCGGAGTGCTCTCGTGGCGGAGCTTGTCGCCCTGAGGCTGTTAATTTTTCCGCTGCCGCCCTCGCCCACGAAGCTGGAAGGACGGCCACAAGCGAGACAGGATTTTTGAATGTTCGGTTTTCTGCGTAGCTACTTCTCCAACGACCTGGCGATCGACCTCGGCACCGCCAACACCCTGATCTACATGCGCGGCAAGGGCATCGTCCTCGACGAACCCTCGGTCGTCTCCATTCGCCAGGAAGGCGGCCCGAACGGCAAGAAGACGATTCAGGCAGTCGGCAAGGAAGCCAAGCAGATGCTCGGCAAGGTTCCGGGCAACATCGAAGCCATCCGCCCGATGAAGGACGGCGTGATCGCCGACTTCACCGTCACCGAGCAGATGATCAAGCAGTTCATCAAGACGGCGCACGAGTCGCGCATGTTCTCGCCGTCGCCGCGCATCATCATCTGCGTGCCGTGCGGTTCGACCCAGGTCGAGCGCCGCGCGATCAAGGAAGCCGCGCACGGCGCGGGCGCCTCGCAGGTCTACCTCATCGAAGAACCGATGGCCGCCGCGATCGGTGCGGGCCTGCCGGTTTCGGAAGCCACGGGCTCGATGGTCGTCGACATCGGCGGCGGCACGACCGAAGTGGGCGTGATCTCGCTCGGCGGCATCGTCTACAAGGGCTCGGTGCGCGTGGGTGGCGACAAGTTCGACGAAGCGATCGTCAACTACATCCGCCGCAACTACGGCATGCTGATCGGCGAACAAACCGCCGAAGCCATCAAGAAGGAAATCGGTTCGGCCTTCCCGGGTTCCGAAGTCAAGGAAATGGAAGTGAAGGGCCGCAACCTGTCGGAAGGCATTCCGCGCAGCTTCACCATTTCGAGCAACGAAATTCTCGAAGCGCTCACCGACCCGCTGAACCAGATCGTCTCGTCGGTGAAGATCGCGCTCGAACAAACGCCGCCGGAACTGGGCGCCGACATCGCCGAACGCGGCATGATGCTCACGGGTGGCGGCGCGCTGCTGCGCGACCTGGACCGCCTGCTCGCCGAAGAAACCGGTCTGCCGGTGCTCGTGGCCGAAGACCCGCTCACCTGCGTGGTGCGCGGCTCGGGCATGGCGCTCGAGCGCATGGACAAGCTTGGCAGCATCTTCTCGTACGAGTAAGCGCGCCGCGCACCGCTACGCTCGCCCGCGGCGCGGCTTCGGCGTCGCCGCGCCACTGATGGCATGGCGGCGCGCGCGCCGTTGCGGCGTCCGCAACGGGGCGTCCTTCGGGGCGCCGAAGTTTCACACTTCGTTGTGCCCTCCGTTACACCCTCTGTTTCACCGAACCGCACACGCCCCCGGCGCCGACCATGGAATACAGTCCGCCGCCCCTCTTTAAACAGGGCCCATCGGCACTCGCACGGCTGATTTTCTTCGTCGTGCTGTCGCTCGCGCTCCTCGTCTCCGACGCGCGTTTCAAGACGCTCGAGGTCGTGCGCGGCGTGCTCGGCGCGGGTCTCTACCCGCTGCAACGCGCGGCCCTCGTGCCGCGTGACTTCTTTATGGGCGCCGCCGATCTGGCCGTGACGAGTTCGACGCTGCGCGCCGAAAACACGCAATTGCACGCGCGCAATCTCCAGCTTTCGCAGCAGGCCAACGCGGCCGCTTCGCTCGCCGCCGAAAACGCGCACCTGCGCGCGCTGCTGCAGCTCTCGCAGCGCATCGGCGCGCAAACCACGCCGGCGGACATCCAGTACGACACGCGCGACCCGTTCACGCAGAAGGTCGTGATCGGCGGCGGCTCGCAGCAGGGTATCCAGAACGGCTCGCCGGTATTGAGCGAGGACGGCGTGATCGGCCAGATCACGCGTGTGTTCCCCATGCAGTCCGAAGTTACGCTCGTCACCGACAAAGACCAGGCCGTGCCGGTCGAAGTCGTGCGCACGGGCCTTCGCAGCGTGATCTACGGCACGGCGAAGGGCGATCTGCTCGATCTGCGCTTCGTGCCGATCAGCGCCGATGTGCAAGTGGGCGACGAACTCGTGACGAGCGGACTCGACGGCATCTATCCGCAAGGGCTGCCGGTCGCGAAGGTGTTGCGCGTGGACAAGCAGGCCGACACCGCGTTCGCGCGCGTGGTCTGCCTGCCGATCGCCGCCGTTCGTGGGGCGCGCCAGGTGCTCGTGCTGCACTATGTGCCGCAGGTGCCGCCCAACCCGATCGCCGCCGAAGAAGCCGCTGCGGCCGCCGAGGCGAAGGACGCGAAGAAGAAGCCCGCCAAGCCCGCAGACAAGAAGAGCGACAAAAAAGCCGACGACGCGAAGGCGAAACCCGCGGCCGCCGCATCGGGTGCGACATCGGCCCCGGCGCAGCAGGCGAAGCCGGCAGCGAACACCGCCGCAGCGAACACCAAGCCGGCGGAGAAAAAGCAGCCCGAGAGAAGGCCCAAGGAGAGCCTGCGGGAAGAGGCAGCGAAGGCCGTTGAGCAAGGGGGCCATTGATGCCGCGTCCGCAATACATTCTCCAGCCGGTCAATCCGTACTTCATCGTTTTCAGCCTCGCGGCGGCGTTCCTTTTGAACCTGCTGCCCTGGGGCAAGCTGCCCGGCGTGCCCGACTTCGTCGCACTCGTGCTGCTGTTCTGGAACATTCACCAGCCGCGCAAGGTCGGCATGGGCGTCGCGTTCTTCCTCGGGCTCCTCATGGACGTCCACAACGCGAACCTGCTCGGCGAGCACGCGCTCGCGTACACACTGCTTTCGTATGGCGCGATCACCATTCACCGCCGCGTGCTGTGGATGTCGATCGGCCTGCAGATGTTCGCCGTCACGCCCATGCTGGTCGGCGCGCAGGTCGTGCCTTTCGTGATCCGCCTGCTGATGGGCGCATCGTTTCCTGGCTGGGGTTATCTCATCAGCGGCTTCGTCGAGGCCATCCTCTGGCCGATCGCGAGCGTGCTGCTGCTCCTGCCGCAGCGCCGCCCCGTCGATCCCGACGACACCCGGCCCATTTGAGCGGCGCGTCGCCCGCCGCTGGAAGACTCGCTTGACTACCTCTTACGCACCCCGGCCTGCCGTTCCTCGCGACTGGAACCGCGGAGCCTGGGTCTGACAGCATGACCGAATTCAAGGACACCCAGCAGCAGCTCACGAAGTTCCGCCTGCGCGTCGCGGCGGCGGGGCTGTTCGTGTTCGTCTGCTTCGGGCTGATCGCGTTCCGTTTCCTCTATCTGCAGGTCTGGAACCACAGCAAGTACTCGCTGCAGGCGGACGAAAACCGCATTTCCGTCGCGCCGATCGTGCCGAACCGCGGCATCATCACCGACCGCAACGGCGTCGTGCTCGCGAAGAACTACTCGGCGTACACGCTCGAAATCACGCCCTCGAAGCTCACCGACACGCTCGACAACACGATCGACGAACTCTCGACCGTGATTCCGATCGATGCGCGCGACCGCCGCCGCTTCAAGAAGCTGCTCGAAGACTCGAAGAATTTCGAGAGCCTGCCGATCCGCACGCGCCTCACCGACGACGAAGTCGCGCGCTTCACCGCCCAGCGCTTCCGCTTCCCCGGCGTGGAAGTGCGCGCGCGTCTGTTCCGCCAGTACCCGCTCGGGCCCACGGCCGCGCACGTGATCGGCTATATCGGCCGGATTTCGCAGCGCGACCAGGAGCGCATCGACGACCTCTCTGACAAGAACGACAGCGATCCCGAGCACTACGATCCGCGTCTGGACGCGAACAACTACAACGGCACCGACTACATCGGCAAGATCGGCGTCGAGCAAAGCTACGAAACCGAACTGCACGGCCTGACCGGCTTCGAGGAAGTGGAAGTGACGGCGGGCGGCCGCCCCGTGCGCACGCTCTCGCGCACCCAGGCCACGCCCGGCAACAACCTCGTGCTCTCGATCGACATCGGTTTGCAGCAGATCGCCGAGCAGGCCTTCGCGGGCAAGCGCGGCGCGCTCGTCGCGATCGAGCCTTCGACGGGCGACGTTCTCGCGTTCGTCTCGGCACCGAGCTTCGACCCGAACTCGTTCGTGGACGGCATCGACCAGCAGACCTGGGACGAGCTCAACAACTCGCCCGATCACCCGCTACTGAACCGTCCGCTGCACGGCACCTACCCGCCGGGCTCGACCTACAAGCCGTTCATGGCGCTCGCCGCGCTCACGCTGCACAAGCGCACGCCGCAGTGGGGCTTCTCCGACCCCGGCTACTACATGTTCGGCGGCCACCGCTTCAACAACGACGTGCGCTCGGGCCAGGGCTGGATCGACATGAACCGCGCGATCATGGTGTCGAACGACACCTACTTCTTCATGCTCGCGCACGACCTGGGCGTGGACAACATCGCGAACTTCATGAAGCCGCTCGGCTTCGGCCAGCTCACCGGCATCGACATCGCGGGCGAGGCGCGCGGCATCCTGCCCTCCACCGAATGGAAGCGCAAGGCGTACCGCAAGCCCGAGCAGCAGCGCTGGTACGAGGGTGAGACGATCAGCCTCGGTATTGGCCAGGGCTACAACTCGTTCACGATCCTGCAGCTCGCGCACGCCACGGCCACGCTCGCCGACAACGGCATTCTGATGAAGCCCCACCTCGTGAAGGAGATCGAGAATCCGATCACGAAGCAGGAGCGGCTCACGGTGCCGAGCGAAAGCGGGCGCCTGAACGTGAGCCAGGCCGATATCGACGTCGTGAAGCGCGGTATGGAAAACGTGACGATGAATCCGTCGGGCACGGCCTACCAGGTGTTCCGCAATGCGCCGTACACGTCGGCGGGCAAAACCGGCACGGCGCAGGTCTTCTCGCTGCAGGGCGGCAAGTACAAGGCGCATGCGCTCGCCGAAAATCTGCGCGACCACGCGCTCTTCATCGCGTTCGCGCCGGCCGAGAAGCCGCAGATCGCCGTCGCGCTGATCGTCGAAAACGGCGGCTGGGGCGCGCAGGCCGCAGGCCCGATCGCTCGCCGCGTGCTCGATTACTGGCTCGTCGATCGGCTCAAGCCGGGCGTCGAGCAGGCGGCCGTCAGTGCGGCGGCTTCGGCCACGGAAGAGGCGTCGGCGCCCGTGATCGGCGCGCCGCCGGAAGCGGCATCGGCGGCATCGGCGGCGTCAGCCGCCTCAGGCGCGTCGGGCGTTGCCCCGGCCATTCCGGCCGCACAGCCCGTGCGGGTCGCCGCCGGCTTCACGCCGCTGCCGATTCCCGGCGCGGCATCTGCGGCTGCGGCTGCTTCGGCCGCTGCTGCTGCGGCTTCGGAAGCCTCGGGCGCGGCCGCTGCTGCGCCTGCCTCCGCTGCGGCTGCCGCCTCCGGCGCGGCGGCGCGGCCCACGCCCGCCAGCAGCCCAGCCGGCAAGACTCGCAAGACCCGCCAGAACGTTAGCCCCGATGCGCCCGCCGCAACCGACGCCGTGAACGGCGGCACCGGCGGCGCGAACGGCACAGCCGATACGGGCGCAGCCCGCCCCGCGCCCGCCTCCGTGCCCCGCCACTTCGGCCC
>NZ_SMOD01000041.1 GCF_004353905.1 Paraburkholderia guartelaensis
CACGCGATTGAGATAGCCGTAGATGTAGATCTTGAGTAGCACTGCCGGGTGGTAAGACGGCCGGCCTGTGGTCGCAGGCGTGGCCCCTTCAAATCCCAAAGAAGCCAGATCGAGTTCTTCAACGAATGCGTCGACGATTCTGACCGGATTGTCTTCTGCGATGAAGTCCTCGAGACATTCCGGCAGCAGCGTCGCCTGATTGCGGTCCGCACCTTCGACAAATCGCCCCATCTTCGCCTCTCGCAACAACGGGTTGATTCAGTCTAGGCGATCGATGCGTTTTTACACAGCCTCGGCCATGAAGAGTCCTTCGTTGTTGTCGTTGACCTGACGCTCAGGTGTCGGCTTCGATCAGTTTCCGGCCGTTCGCAGACGCCTCACCATACTGTCGCGTCCGCCAGTGCTGATACTCAGGGGTTGCGGTTGATAAGGCAGTTTGAGTTACTTTCCTGTCGTCCGGACCTTCGACGTCGCGAATGACAGGTTTCACAACGAGTAGAGCGTACCTAGACCACATCAGTCGGTCCGCACTTGCCCGGCTCTCCGCCTCAAATTCAACGCCAAACGGTTGTCGAACAGCGAGTTCCAGCGGTTCAGCGGTGTGACCGGCCGTAGATGGGAACGCAAGGGGCAGCCCTATCGTCGATTGCCCCCCGTAGTCACCCGATTCCATGACGTACTTTGCAGATGGCCGCCTCATTCGCTATCGCGATCGGGAACCTTGCTCCAGCCCGGCCCCGGGTCGAACCATTTCGTGGCTTGCGCTTTCGCTGCGCTCTCTGGCCCGAGATCGCGCTCATAGACCTCGCCGGAATGGCTCACCATGAACGTCTTGATCCCCGTCTCGCCGTACTTCACCGGCCAGGCGATGACCGCGAAGCCTCCAAACAGCTTGCCCTTCACGACGTAGTTATAGGCGCCACCGGGTGCGTTGGGCCCCTGGGACTCCAGCAGCTTGAAGTGGTACCCGTAGTAGCCGGCGTTCTGCGCATTGCGCGAACTCGCATCGACGAAGGCCGCGCCAAGCGGACTTGGCGTGTCATCCGGCCCGGTTGGCCAGTACAGTCCGTCGTGCTTGCCTGGGGAGCTCACCATCTTTGAGGCGTAGGCGAGCACACCAACACCGCCGTGATTGGTCTGCGCGTATTCGCGTTGTGCGTCAAAGATCGCCATCATCGTCTGGATGACGGCCAGCTCGTTGCGGCCAATGCGCCGCAAGCGCACATCTTCGGCGCCCGCCCGCGTATCGAAATGCCATCCCTGGTCATGCTTGACGAGCGGGACCGGGAACGTCCAGCCGTTGTCGCCCACGACGATGTGCGCCTGCCCGGCCTCCCCTGGCTCGATGGTGTGGGACTTTGCCCACTCGGCGATGAAGGTATCCCTGACCGGGGCGCCGACGGGCGGGATCAGCTCCCGAAAGTCGTTGCCGAAAATCGTGCGTAACTGGTCCTCCCGATCCTTGATGACGGCGTCGCCAAAGGCGTTCATCGCAGCCTCCGGTGAACTGAAGTTCTTCTGTGCGTGCGCCGCGGGCACCGTCGCGACCGACAGCACAACCGCCGCCGCAAGGTTCGCGAACGTCAGCGTCAGCAACTTTTGCACACCTCGTGGATGAACGTTCATGGTCCACTCCCTAGCGCCTGCCACCGCGTCCACCGCCGCCGCGCATGCCGCCGCCCGCTGGCCGGTTGAAGCCGGAACCCTGCATGCTTCGGCTGCCCCTGTCGAAGTTGCGCTGCGAAGCGCTGCCACTCCCCCCGACGCCGGAAAACGCGCCGTCGCGCCCGCCGCCATATCCCCCGCCATAGCTCCCCCGACTACCATTACCTACGCGGTTCATATTGCCGGGGGAGCTGCGATCGGCTACACCGCCCCGGTCCCCCACTGACGCACGATTGCCTGCGCCGCCCCTGTCGGCGCCCGTGGCCATGCGGTTACCTGCCTCGGCACCGCGCCCGCGATACTGGGACCGCCGGTCGGCCCCGGGCGACCCGGCGAACTTGTCGCGGGTGGCGTTATCCCGGTAGGCGACGCCCTCACGATGGCCTGCATCGTGTTGCCAGCGGCCGCCTCGCTCTCCGTTCTTGAGCTTCGAACTGTCGAAGTTACGGTCGACGTTCCTGGCCCTGTCGGAGTCGATGTTGATGTCGTCTCCGCCCCAACACGAGTTGCAGTCCGCGAAGATCGCACCGGCAGCAAGAAGGCCGACGCCAAAGGCGAGGCCCGCGCCGGGATAGTAACCGGGGTAGTAGGCGGGATACGGCGGCCAGTAGTATGGCGGATACGCCGGATAGCCCCAGCCGCCATACACGACAGCCGGGTCATAGGCTGGCACATAGATCACCTGCGGGTTAGCGGGCTCGATCTTCACGATGGTCTGCCCGCTGCCAGCAGGTGCCTGTTCGACGATCACGTTTTGCTGTTCGTTCGACTTGAGGTTGCCCGACTCCTGCGCCCGTGCCCGCAAGCGCTGCACCGCATCGAAGACGTCTTTTTGCTGCGCAAGAAAGGCGTCGCCGAGTTTCTGCGTCCAGTCGATCCTGTCGTTCATCGGCTCAAGTATCTGCGGGAACGCCACCAGCGATTTCACACTCGTATCCCACGGCTCGTTCTGTACCGCCTTCACAGCGGCGTCGCCCTTTACATTCGCATTCGCTTTCACCCAACGCGCGGCGTGCACGATCTCCAGCGGATAGGTCGAAGCCATCAATACCTGAGCCAGCAAGGAGTCCGGGTAGAGAGCAATCGGCGCGACGAGAGCATCGATCTCCTCTGGTTTGAATGGCGCAGGGCCCGATGACTCAGCGGCCGATGGGGCGGTGGCCGATAAGGGGGGAGCTGATGGCGCGGTGCTCAATGTCGGGGGGCCCGATGGCGGAAGCCCCGCCGACCCGTGATCTGCACACGCCGAAATTGTCGCCAGCAAAACCAGCCACAAGAATAAGGCTCTCACCCCTCGGGTTTTCCAGTTATTCATGGCCACTCCTTCCGGCGGTTTATTGACGCGGACCAGGAGATTTTCCTGACGGTCATAGAACCGTCCGTTGCTTTCGTGGTTCGGTGCCCGGATGGGTTCGGCCGGGTCTAGCAAGAGATTCGTGTGGAGTTCCCGCTGGCGCAGACCAGGTTCCGCACGTGCGAACCCTCCCCATTCGATAAGACAGCTGAACTTCGGGCTGGTCAATGAGACCTTGGTCCGACAGGTCAGGGACGTCGGGCTTCCAGGATGGCCTTCGATGAGTTCTGGCATCTTGAAGGCCGACGGCGTCCAGACACTGAGCAGCGAGGTGGCGCTGATCGCAGCGGCCGCACCAGCCTCGTGGCGCCGAAAATTGGGGTTGACGAGACCATCAAGGCTACGGCTATCGAGCCGCGCTCCTGCCTCGCCGGGCGGGTTGGGCGTTCGTTGACCCGGGCGGCAGGCAGCACGATCGGCGAACATGCGTATTCGACCGCGCGCGTCGCCGGACTCTGAATGCCGGCGGGACGAATGCGTTGAGTGGGCTACGGCGCACGCCTATCGGATCACCGCTGCACCCTGAAAGTCACCGATGCGGTTGTTATGCGCTCTAGGTCCCCAAGGGGTCGAGCAGCGACATCAGCATCGCGCGGTCTTCGGCCATTATGAGTCACTTGATGGTCCGAATCCCAAGACGTTCAGGCGACGCCTGACGAACACCAAGCATCCATACACTCAGCGAACACGAATTCTTGCCTCCGCGATTCGCGGCCCGATGGTTACACGGTGCGTGCGTCATAAGGTGACGATTTCATTGACCCGGAACGTGCGACTTCACGACGCCAAAACCCGTAGCCGGTACTGCGGAAAGCTGATCGACATCAAACGGTTGGTATGCAGAGACGCGACCATTTCGCGTGTGACTACAGCTCGTCCGAGTTCTATGTCTGCATTGGCGATGGAGTTCTGTTATGGGCTGCGGTATACAGATAGCCTATGTCGGGTTTTCCAGTACGGTATCCTCAGAGAGGCGAACCTCGTACACGGCAATTGCTGGAGACGTGCCTTGGCGCTCAATCGCAAACACGAGGCCGCACGAGAAACGGGGTGGCTGAATTACTCGGCATAGAGGTAAGGCGGTGATCGGCCGGTTTCTGCCACTCAGAGAAGATTGGCGATCGTCTGCTCGGAGACGGCCATGAGCCATCTCGCTTAAGCATCGAATACGGGCGCGTACCATCGTCCGAGAGATGAATCGTGGTGGACGATAGTGCCCCGGATGAATAGTGAACACTGAACAGACATTCTCGATAGCCGCTGCCGAAGTAATCCGCGCGATGCGAGAAGCAAGCGTTTATGGGCCTGCCGCTGTCAGTTCTATTGCTCGCATACCTGCCGTAAGGGAGGTGCTGGACGCCGTTTTAGACGAGCTAGGGCATCAGGGAACACGGCACGCAACGGACTATGGGCGCGCAATGCTGGTCATTTGCGATCGTGAGACCGCGTTCGGGACCCTTCGACGCATCCGGCAACAATGGCGATTTGACGACCCCGTATCACCCTTACAGTCTTCGCCTGCAGCGCCCAACCCCAATTTCTATAAGTTAGATAATTCTCAAGATGACTAAATTCCTCGCGATCCACGTAACGAACCCAGATGTCGGCTAGGTGCGGCGACGCAGGCATGGTGGCCGTCCGAAACCAACTTTTAGGCAGTCGCACCTACTGGAACCGCGATGGTCGCAGAAGGGTCGGCGACAGCCGACCACGTCGGGCAGTAAGCGGCCATGAAGCGACGGTCGCGGCGTCGCCTTGAATGACTTTAGTGGGCATTGAACCGGACGTTGATGCCGGCAGGAAGCAAGCGGTCTGGTTCTTCCGATGCGCGCGGCGCGAGCGTATCGGACCAAGGTCCGATTGCACCGCCGGGTGACCGACGCCGATACTGCTTGACGCACGCGTACGCCGGAAGGCGGCTCTCGCACCCATCGGAAAGCACAATGAAAGAGAGTGGTCGCGAGGTCACTGCTTTCCAGTGCTGCGGGGCAGTATTGCGCCATTCCTTGCCGCTGCGCATCGCGCGCAGGGGTCTTTTCCTCTTGCGCGCGGCCCGACACGGGAAAGGATAGGCAAGCATCAACCGATGGGGGTACGCATGGCTACGCTTGCCTCGCAATCCACCGATGAGCATGCACCGGCTGCGGCCGCCGCCGCTCAGGACCTCGAAAAAGCGCCGGTAGACACAGTGTTGATGGCACTCGGCGTGCAGCCCGACAAGGGATTGAGCAGCGCAGAGGCAGCCGCACGCCTCGCCAGATACGGGCCTAACGCCATCGTCGAAAAGAGCGTGAGTCTGGCGCGCAAGATTCTGCAGCATTTCACCGGCCCTATCGCCTGCATGATCGAGGCCGCGGCGCTTGTGTCAGCGGTCATCGGCCATTGGGACGATTTTGCCATCATCACCGGGTTGCTTTTCTTCAATGCCGCGCTCGAGTTCTGGCAGGACCATAAGGCCTCCAATGCCTTGACCGCGCTGAAGAATGGACTGGCGCCCGAGGCAACGGCACTGCGCGATAGCCAGTGGCAGACCATTCAGGCGGAGACGCTCGTACCCGGTGACGTCGTCAAGGTACGCCTGGGCGTCATCGTCCCCGCCGATCTACGCTTCGTGAGCGGGGACTACGCTTCGATCGATCAGGCCGCGCTTACCGGGGAGTCCCTACCGGTTGCGAAGAAAGCAGGCGACGAGGCTTACTCGGGCAGTGTGGTCAAGCAAGGCGAAATGGAGGGCGTCGTCATTGCGACTGGGGCCAATACGTTCTTCGGTCGCACGGCCAGGCTGGTTGAAGGTGCCGGCGCAGTGAGCCACGCCCAGAAGGCGATGTTCCAGATCGGCAACTTTCTGATCGTGGTCGCGGTGACGCTCGCGCTGATCCTGGTGTCGGTCAAGGTACATCACGACATCATCGTCGCCGACGACTGGGGGTGGCAGGATGCGCTCGGCATCCTGCAGTTTGTTCTGGTCCTGCTCGTCGCATCGATTCCCGTGGCCATGCCAGCAGTGTTTTCCATCACGATGGCCCTGGGTGCGCTTGCGCTGTCGAAAGAGAAGGCCATCGTTTCGAAACTGTCGGCCATCGAGGAAATGGCCGGGGTCGACATCCTTTGCTCCGACAAGACGGGAACCTTGACGAAGAACCAGCTCACCGTGGGTGACCCGATTCTTTTTTCCGCGAACAGCGCGGATGATTGCATCCTTGCGGCTGCCCTGGCGTCGAAGATCGAAGACCGCGACGCAATCGACACAGCGGTGCTCGTCGCATTGAAGGATCAGGAGAGGCTGAAAGGCTTCAGCCAGCAGAAGTATGTCCCGTTTGACCCGGTGACCAAGCGCACCGAGGCGACTGTCACGGATGCCGGTGGCAAAGCCATGGTGGTGACCAAGGGCGCACCGCAGGTCATCGTCGAGCTCGCAAAGCCGGCACCCGAGATTGCGCTGCGAGCCAGGAACACCGTGGATGAACTCGCGGCGAAAGGCTCGCGGGCTTTGGGCGTGGCGCGCTCCGAGGACGGAGGAAGCAACTGGCTCCTGCTGGGAATACTGCCGATGTCGGATCCGCCCCGCGATGATTCCAGGGCGACCATCGAGAGGGCAAACGCGAAAGGCGTGAGCGTCAAGATGATCACAGGCGACGACACGGCGATCGCGATCGAGACCGCTCGACAGCTCGGCCTCGGCACACATATCATGCCGGCCTCCGACGTCTTTCCGAAAAACATGGACCCCAACCATGTCCCGCCCGAAATCGCTGATGCGATAGAACGCGCGGACGGCTTCGCCCGCGTCTTTCCCGAGCACAAGTATGCGATCGTCAAGGCCTTGCAGGCCCGGGGACATCTGGTCGCCATGACCGGTGACGGCGTCAACGACGCGCCTGCCCTGAAGCAGGCCGATTGCGGCACCGCCGTGTCCGGCGCCACCGACGCAGCGCGCGGTGCGGCTGCGCTGGTGCTGACGGCTCCGGGCCTGTCGGTGATCAACAACGCAATCGATGAAGCAAGGCGGATTTTTGGGCGGGTTACCAGCTACACGATCTACAGGGTGGCCCTGACGATGGACATCATGTTTCTCGTTGTGCTGTCGACGATCTTTCTCGATCTTGCACCGCTTACTGCCGTCATGATCGTGATCATGTCGCTGCTCGACGATGTGCCCATCATGACGATCGCCTACGACAACACGCCCGTAAGCGCGAAGCCGATCCGCTGGCAAATGGGTCGACTCCTGGGCATCTCGGGTGTGCTCGGGTTGTTTTCGATTGTCGAATCGTTCGGGTTGCTGCTGGTGGGCATCCGGATCATTTCGCATTCACATTTGCAGCAGTTTTTCGGACTGTTCGACTCGCACCAGTTGCAGACCGTCATGTTCCTGCAACTCGTTGTTGGCGGACACCTGCTGCTATTCGTCACACGAACGGAACGATTCTTCCTGTTGCCGCCGTACCCGGCAGCACCCCTCGTTGTCGCGATTCTGCTGACACAGATCGTAGCGGCGTTGATGTGCGGCTTGGGCTGGCTCATGCCCTCGATACGCTGGGGCCTGATTGGATGGGTGTGGGTCTATGACCTCGCCTGGATGTTCGCGCTGGGAGGCGTTCGATTGCTGACCGAGCGGATCGTCGACTATCGCACCGTGCGCCAGGCGGCCAGTCTGCGCATGCTCAATCAGTCGCTACGGCACCATGCAACGTCATGAACGGAACATCGCAAACGAACGGTGTTTCGACACACGGGCTGGCACCCGTTTGATGGTCTGCAAATTTGTGAATGAATCAAGGCAAGGAGATGAACCATGTCGACGCAAAAGTCCGGCGCGGGTCAGGCGGCTTCCTCGATGAGCGTGCCGGCATTCTGGCCCGTGACGATGGCTGCAGCGCTGATGGAGCAAGCGTAGAACTGTATGCGAAAAACCTTAAGTTCGTCGCTGAGGAGATCAAGATCCACGATGAGCTGAGACCGACTCTGGCAACCCCGAACAACGTAAGTCTGGACTTGCGCACCATGGTTCTGCGCGACTATGGAAAGCCCCGTCGTTTGCCGACCCTCGTCAACGCGCCATACGCGGGACACACGGCAATGATCGCCGATTACCACAACGGCCAGAGCCTCGTTCAGACATTGCTCGCAAACGGCATCGAGCACGTGGCCCTGACTGACTGGAAGTCGGCCACGATGGACATGAAGGACCTCGAAATCGACAACTATCTCGCCGAACTGGTTGTCGCCATCGATGATCTTGGCGGGAGGGTGAATCTGGTCGGCCTGTGTCAGGGCGGCTGGACATCTGCCATGATTGCCGCGCGTTTTCCGGACAAGGTAAACGCCCTCGTGCTCGCCGGATCGCCGATCGACACCGATGCTGGCGAAGGACCGATCAAGCAGATGGTGCATGAGTCCCCCCTATCCTTTTATGAGGAACTGGTTGAACTTGGCGGGGGACTGATGAAGGGCGAGTTCATGCTGCAGGGATGGAAAAACATGCACCCGGCTGAACACTATGTCCAGGAGCATTTGGAGCTGTATGAACACGCTGACGATCCGGTCTATCTGGCGAAGAAGGAAACGTTTGAAAGCTGGTACGAAAATCCGATTGATCTGCCCGGCCGCTGGTATTTGCAGGCAATCAAGCAACTGTTTCAGGAGAACCGGTTTGCCAAAGGGAAGTTCATCGGACTTGGACGTCAGCTGGATTTGCGAAACATCACCTGCCCCGTGTACCTGCTGGCCGGCGCGAGTGACGACATTACGACGCCCGAGCCGGTCCTCAACGCGACGAAATACATCGGCACACCGGCGGACCATATCGTTTCGCGGACGGTGCCGGGCGGACATGTCGGGCTCTTCATGGGCGCTCGCACGCTTCAGGAGGGCTGGCCGCAGATTGCTCGCTGGCTGTCTGCGCAGTCGGGCGCCCGCGCCGCCTGAGCCTCCTTTTTTCTTGCGATCCTGTGCGGTCGATTCTCGCCAAATGGGCGAAGCGCGCCCGGCAGCCACAGATATCCCAGCTTAGCAAGCTGGCATGGAGGTCACCATGAAGATCGACACGGAAGAATTCAGGGTGGGGGCGGGTGACAAGGTATCCCTCAAGGACTGGACGACTCGCGTCGAGCCGGTCTACAAATCGAAGGAACAGTATCACAAGGTCCTGACCGATCACATTGCACGGCTGAGCGCGTTGCAGAACCTGCTCTATGCAGACAACCGCTTTGCCGTTCTCTTCATCTTTCAGGCGATGGACGCGGCAGGCAAGGACGGCGCTATCAAGCACGTCATGTCGGGCGTCAATCCCCAAGGCTGTCAGGTCACCAGCTACAAGCATCCAAGTGCAGCCGAGTTGCAGCATGATTTTCTCTGGCGAACCACGCGCAACCTGCCCGAACGGGGAAATATTGGAATCTTTAACCGATCCTACTACGAGGAAGTGCTAATCCTGCGCGTGCATCCTGAGCTCTTGCTCGCGGAAGGATTGTCGGGAGCGGCAAATTCTGGCGAAGCGCTTTGGGAAGGGCGATACCGATCCATTGTGGATTTTGAAAATCACCTATATCGCAATGACACGCGCGTCGTGAAATTCTTCCTGCATCTTTCGAAGGAAGAGCAGCGCAACCGGTTTCTTGATCGAATCGACGACCCGGGCAAGAACTGGAAGTTCAGTGCTGCAGACATCGAAGAGCGGAAATTCTGGCCGCAATATATGGAGGCTTACGAGCAATGCCTTAGCGCTACCAGCACAGAGCATGCGCCATGGTATGCCGTTCCTGCAGACGACAAGGAAGACGCGCGATTGATCGTGTCACAGATCATCGTCGATACGCTTGAGGCACTGAAGCTGTGTTATCCCAAAACCAGCGCTGAGAAGCACGCAGAGCTGGCAAAGATACGCGCGGCGCTTGAAAAGGAGTAGCGCCAGGCGGTACGTCTTCCAACCATTCACATCGGCTACCCCGGGGCTGTCCGTTGAAAAATCGGCAATCGGCGAGCCTGACCGTTGTAGCTTGAAAAGCCGTCATACATCTTCGTACCTCCAACGACCGGACAGGGTCGAGTTGAACCGACCACATCGGGCAGCAGCCGGGCCAGGAGCGGTGCGCCGCGCTGTCAGGTTGGCCTCCGCCGCTGACAACACGGGACGGACGTACGGATTCGGACATACGGATAGCGCCGCTGTAAGCATCGGGTCCGCAGTGAAAGGGGGCGGGCTATTCCCACGAGCCTATATCGGCGTCGTCGCCTTCACCGCCTTGCTTTACGTCGGCGCCGTAGCTGAACACGTCGATCTCACCATGCACGCCCGGATTGAGGTACCGATATGCGTTGCCCCATGGATCGTTCGGCAAACGCTGCAGATAGCGACACGCAGGCGAACAGCAACGTGAAGAGCGGCACCGACCCCCGGAAAATCAGTTGCGCGGCCTCGCCCATCGCCAGCATGTCGGCGGCCATGTTCAGCGTGTTGGCGCCGAGAAAGCGGACGACCGCGAGCCAGAACAGCCAGCGCGAATAGTGTTTGCGCATGTTCGCCGTCAGGCCCTGGCCCGTCACGGCGGCGACGCGCGCGGCCACCATTTGCAGCGCCACCATCGAAGGATAGGAAAGCACGCAGACCCACAACAGATCGAAACCGTACTGGGCGCCGGCCAGCGAGTACGTGAGGATGCCGCCGGGATCGTTGTCTGTGGCGATCGTGCCCAGGCCCGGACCGATATCCGCCGCCCAGCCGTGCGCCGCCAGCTTGTAAGTTCGATCGAATCGGCTCGCGAAGAAGTGTCGCGGCCGGGTGGGCTCGCCGGCTTTCATGGCAAAGGGAAACGGAAATGGCGCGTGCGAAAACCGTTGCTCACGCAGACGGCATTCCCGGGTCCAGGGACCATAGCCCCGCGATGACGTGGCATCCCGCTTGCTGTGTCGAAGAAACACCCTTAAACGCTGCATTTCCAGGTCTTTGTCACCAGGAGGGAATCGCAATGGCCAACATTCTCGACAACTGCAAGGTCGCAATCCTTGCTGTGGATGGATTCGAAGAGGTCGAACTTACCGAACCGCTTCGCGCGTTGACGGAAGCCGGCGCGCAGGTGGACGTGATCTCACAGAAAGACGGCGAGATTCAGGGCTTTCGGCACGTCGACAAGGGAAGCAGGGTCAAGGTCGACCGTACCTTCGGTGGCGCAAAGGCCGACGACTACGATGCAGTCGTGCTCCCGGGCGGCGTGGTGAACAGCGACGCCATCCGCCTGATTCCCGAGGCGCAGGCGTTCGTGCGCGCGGCCGACGACGCACGCAAGCCCATTGCGGTGATCTGCCATGGCGGCTGGCTGCCGGTATCGGCGGGCATCGTCAAGGGACACACGATGACGAGCTGGCCGTCGCTGCAGGACGATATCCGCAACGCGGGCGGCAAATGGGTCGACGAAACCATGGTCCACGACGGCAATTTCATCACGAGCCGCAAGCCCGATGACCTCCCAGCCTTCAACGCGGAACTGATCTCCACGCTTTCGGCCGCGGCAGGCACGGCATGAGGCCGGAGGTAGGTTGAACCGGGCAATGCAACAGGACACGGAGCGCCTCAGATGACACAAACGACCCGCGTCGTCGCCGGCATCGCGAGCGTGGCTGCGGGCACTGCGCTCGCGATCTGGTCGACTCGCGACCTACGAGAGGCGAAACGGACGCGCGCGCCCGGCAAACACGTCGCGGCGGCGCGTGCGTTCAATCACGGCTCCGCCCTGCTTGCGCTCTCCGTGCTGGCCGACAGCGCGATGGAGCACTACCGCGGATCATTCGAGAATCGTGCAATGTACCTGCCCCCCGTGGTCGCGCTCTGCTCGCTGGGCGCAGCGCTCCATGGCGGCGCCGATCAGCGTGCGGCTTCGCATCGGCTGCGGCATGCGATCCAGATTTGCGGCGCGGCAACGGGCGCAACGGGCACCGCCTTCCATCTTTACAACGTGACGAAGCGTCCCGGCGGCCTCTCCTGGCACAACCTCTTCTATGGCGCTCCGGCGGGGGCGCCGTTCGCGCTCGTGCTCTCCGGTGTGCTTGGCGCGATCGCGGAGCAGTTACGCGATGAACCCGAGCACGATCCACAGCTTTTCGGCATGCCCGCCGGCAAGGCGCTTGCACTCGTCGCGGGCGCGGGACTGCTCGGCACGGCGGCCGAAGCCGCGTTGCTGCACTTCCGCGGCTCGTTCCAGCATCCGGCCATGTATGCACCCGTGACGATCGTGCCCGTGGGCGGCGCGCTGCTCGCCCACGCTGCGCTCGCCCCGGCCCGGCATGCGGCCCGCGCGAGCGCCTTTGCGCGCCTGTGGCTGCGTCTCACGGCGGCGCTCGGCTTCGCGGGCCTCGGCTTCCACGCGAACGGCGTCGCGCGCGCGCAGGGCGGCTGGCGCAACTGGTCGCAGAACCTGTTCGCGGGGCCGCCGCTGCCCGCCCCGCCCTCGTTCAGCGCGCTCGCGCTCGCGGGGCTGGCCGCGTTGCGCATGCGGGAGACGGAACGATGAAGCCCATGCCGAAGTACCCTGGCTACGATGTGCTGGCCAAACGCGGCACGCCGTCATGGGACGCGCCCACGCGCGCAGTGATCGACGCGCGGCTCAGCACACCGGACAAAGCGCGCTATCTCGCCCCTTCGCATTGGCAAACGCTGATAGCACTGTGTGCCACGATCGTCCCGCAACCCGGCCGGGGGGAATACGCCGATAACCCGCCCGTGCCCCTCGCCGCGCTCGTGGAAGGCAAGCTGCTGGAAGACCGCCGTGACGGCTTTCGCGATGCTCGCCTGCCGCCGTTGCGCGTGGCGTGGGAAACGGGACTCGCGGCGCTCGACGAGGAAAGCGAGAGGGCGTACGGCGCGAGCTTTTCTCAACTGGACGGGGAGCAGCGGCGCACGCTGGTCTCCCGTATGCAGCGTGGCGAGTTGCGCAGCAGGGCGTGGCACGACATGCCCTGCGACCTGTTCTTTACGAAACGCGTGCTGCACGACGTGACGGCGGCGTACTGGTCGCATCCCGCCGCATGGAGCGCGATGGGCTTCGGCGGTCCGGCGAATCCGCGCGGCTATGTGCGCCTTTACACGAACCGGCGCGATGCGTGGGAGGCCGTCGAAGCGCAGGACGATAGCGATGCCGCACAGCGAGCCGCGCGCCGGGAGAACGAGCGTGTGCGCTGAGCGCAGCGACGGCGCGCCTGACGCACGTGCGGCGCCGCGCGGCAAGCACGGCCGCGCGCCGGACGTATTCCGGCGCGGCGGTTGGATACCAATGCGCGAATACGCGCTCGACGAGGCGGTCGATTTCGCCATCGTCGGCACCGGCGCCGGCGGCGCAACGCTTGCCTGCCGGCTGGCCGAGGCGGGCTTTCGCGTCGTCGCGTTCGATGCGGGGGCGTGGTGGCGTCCGCTGGAGGAATTCGCCTCCGACGAAACGCACCAGGCCAAGCTCTACTGGACCGACGAACGCATCTGCGACGGCGAGAACCCCCTGCAACTGGGCAGCAACAACAGCGGCAAGGCCGTGGGTGGCAGCACCGTGCACTTCGCCATGGTCTCGCTGCGCTTTCGGCCCGAGTGGTTCCAGTCGCGCACGAAGCTCGGCTACGGCGCCGACTGGCCGCTCGACTGGCGCGAGATGTGGCGCTACTACACCGAAGTCGAACAGGCGCTCGGCATCTCCGGGCCGGTGAACTACCCGTGGGGACCGAAGCGCCCGCGCTATCCGTATCGCGCACACGAGGTCAACGCGGCGGGGCTCGTGCTCGCGCGCGGCTGCGAGACGTTGGGCATACCGTGGTCGCCCACGCCGCTCGCCACGCTCTCCGCACCGCGCGGCGACGCGCATCAGTGTGTCTATCGCGGCTTCTGCGTGACGGGCTGTGCGACCAACGCCAAGCAAAGCGCGCTCGTCACATGGATTCCGCGCGCGGTCCGCGCCGGCGCCGAAATCCGCGATCTCGCGATGGTCGGCTGCATCGAGACCGATACACTGGGCCGCGCGAGCGGCGTGCGTTTTCATCGTGAGGGGCGCTGGCACTTTCAGCGCGCCCGCAACGTGGTCGTCGCCGGGTACGCCATCGAAACGCCGCGCCTCCTGCTCCTCTCCGCAAACGGACGCTTTCCTGAAGGGTTGGCGAACGGCTCGGGACTGGTCGGCAAGAACCTGATGGTGCAGGCAAACCAGGCCGCATGGGGCACGCTCGAAGACGAAATCCGCTGGTACAAGGGGCCGCCGTCGCTCGCCCTCACCGAGCACTGGAACTACGAGGACAAGGGCAAGGACTTTCACGGCGGCTACTGCTACATGAGCCAGGGGCCATTGCCGCTCGTGTGGGCGGCGACGCAATCGAGCCGCGGCCTGTGGGGCGACGCGCTCGTGAGCGAGATGGCGAAGTACAACCACGAGGCAGGCCTGAAAATGGTGGGAGAAACGCTGCCGCAGGAGCGCAACCGCGTGACGCTCGCCGAGGAGAAGGACGCGCTCGGCCTGCCGGTGGCGCGCGTCACCTGGTCGATGTGCGACAACGACCGGCGGCTCGTGCGCCACGCCCTCGACTACATGAGCCGCGCGCTTGCCGCGGCGGGCGCGAGCGAGATCTGGACGCAGGACGACGACACCTGCCACCTCAACGGCACGGCGCGCATGGGCAGCAATGCGCAGACGAGCGTCGTGAATGCCGACTGCCGCTCCTGGGACATCCCGAATCTGTGGATCTGCGACGGCTCCGTGTTTCCAACGGTAGGCGGCGTGAACCCGTCCCTCACGATCCAGGCGATTGCCTGCCGCACCGCCGACCGCATTCAGGTGCTCGCCGCGCGCGGTGAACTTTGAAGCGTATGCGAGCGCAACACAGGCACCTCGTGCGTGAAGCCGAATACTTTTTCCGAGGAGATCATCATGCCGCTCAGCAAGGGAAAATCGCGCGAAGCCATTTCGAAGAACATCAAGACGGAAGTGAAACAAGGCAAGTCGCAGAAGCAGGCAGTCGCTATCGCGCTCAATCAGGCGCGCAAGTCCGGCGCGAAGATTCCGAAGAAGAATCACAAGTAAAAGCCAGGCCGGGAAAACTGGCGCAGTCCGATCGGGCTGCCGGGCACGGCGGGTGCGCACCGGGCCGCAAGCGCACAAAAAGCGCCATCGAGGAGCCCAATCATGTCCGGTGACCGGCATGCTAACGCTGCGCACATGCGATCGCCGCGGGCGGCGCTGCTGCCATGACGCGCTGCACGCCACGCCAATCGGCACGCATGTATAGCATGGTGAGGTTTGTGGCGTGCGCCAGCTTGGGAACCGCCTCCCCCGGCTGCCTGGCCGGCACTCCGCTCGCTTATTTTCTCCACAGTGCCGGCCCGGCGTCCGGGCCAGTGCGGGTGCTTGACTGGGCGCTCGCCGCGCTCTGCGTGGGCGTTTGCATCGTCATCGCGGTGCTGCTTTACGCAGCGATACGCCGTAAGCGCCGCGAGAGCGCCTCGCCTGACGCGGCTCCGTCGCAAACGAGCGTGGCCGATGAACGGGACGAGCGGGACGAGCGCACCGCGAACCGCATCATTGCGATCGGCACCGCCATTTCCGCGGTGCTGCTGCTGGGCGCGCTCGTGGGCATGTTGCGCGTGCTGGCCGCCGTCGCCGATCCGCCGAGCGCGCCTGCCCTCGCCGTGACGGTCACGGCTTATGACTGGTGGTGGAAAGTGACCTACAGGACGCCCGATGGCGCGAGCTTCGCAACGGCCAACGAAATTCATATGCCCACCGGCCAGCCCGTGCGCGTCGACCTGCAAAGCGCCGACGTCGTGCACGCGTTCTGGGTACCCGCACTTGCGGGCAAAACCCAGGCGATTCCCGGCCAGACCAACCATCAGTGGCTTCAGGCGGATCAACCCGGCGTATGGCGCGGACAATGCACGCAATTCTGTGGTCCGCAGCACGCGCACATGGCGATGGAAGTCGTGGCGCAACCACCCGACGACTTCGCCCACTGGCTCGACGCCCAGGCAAAGGCCGCCGCGCCAGCGCCGGACGGCGCGCCGACACGCGGCGAAAAACTCTTCATGGCGCGTTGCGCAGGCTGCCATACCGTTCGCGGCACGCAGGCGGACGGTGCACAGGGACCCGACCTCACGCACCTCGCCTCGCGCCGCCTGATCGCGGCGGGCACGATCGCCAACACACCCGCCAACCGGCTCGAGTGGGTCGCACATGCACAGCAGCTCAAGCCCGAATCGCTGATGCCCGACATTGCCCTCACCCCCGCCGAGGCGAGCGACCTCAGCGCGTGGCTCGACACGCTCCAGTGACATGAACGATATCCCGGTGTCCCCCTCGTCAGATAACGCTCCCGGGCGTCCGGAACGACTGCCGGCGCGCCCACGCGCGAGCCGCCTCTCGCGCGTGCCCGAAACGGGCACGGCCCCGCTCGACGAAAAGACGCTGCGCGACCTCGAAAAGATCTGGGAAACGCGCCCTGGCTGGCGCGGCTGGCTCTCGACGGTGGACCACAAGACCATCGGCTTGCGCTACCTCGTCACCGCGTTCGTGTTCCTCGTCCTGGGCGGCGTGGAGGCGCTCATCATGCGCCTGCAGCTCGCGCGTCCCAATGAAACGCTCCTCACGCCCCAGCAATACGATCAGCTCTTCACGATGCACGGCGTGACGATGATCTTTCTCTATGCGCTGCCCGTGCTGAGCGGCTTTTCGAACTACCTGTGGCCGCTCGTGCTCGGCTCGCGCGACATGGCGTTTCCACGCCTGAACGCGCTGTCGTACTGGGTTTTTCTCGGCGCGGGCATCCTGCTTTATGCGAGCTTCCCCACCGGCCAGGCCGCCAATGCGGGCTGGTTCAACTATGTGCCGCTTTCCACCGCCGCCTACGACCCGGGGCCCAACATCGACGCCTACGCGCTCGGCATGGTGCTGCTCGGCATCTCCACCACCGTGGGCGCGGCCAACTTCGTCATCACCTTCCTGCGCATGCGCGCAAGCGGCATGTCTGTCGCGCGGCTGCCCATACTCGTATGGGGCACGCTCACGGCCTCGGGCGCCAACCTGCTCGCCGTGCCCTCGGTGAGCCTCGCGTTCTTCATGCTCTGGCTCGACCGCAACGCCGGCACGCACTTCTTCGACACCACCGCGGACGGGCGCCCGCTGCTCTGGCAGCATCTCTTCTGGATCTTCGCGCACCCGTGGGTCTATGTGGTCGTGCTGCCGGCCATGGGCATCGTCTCCGACGCACTGCCCACGTTCTGCCGCCGCCCCATCGTCGCCTACGCGGCCGTGGCGCTCTCGACGGTCGCGACCATGCTGGTGGGCTTCGAAGTCTGGCTTCATCACATGTTCGCCACGGGGTTGCCGCCGCTCGCGCTGGCGTTCTTCGGCGCGGCCAGCATGGTGATTTCCGTACCCAGCGCCATCGCCGTGTTCGCGTGGATCGCCACCATCTGGACCGGCAAGCCCGTGTTCAAGACGCCGTTCTACTACTTCGCGGGCTTCGTGCTGATGTTCACGGTGGGCGGCGTCTCGGGCGTGATGACCGCCGCCGTGCCGCTCGACTGGCAACTCACCGATACCTACTTCGTCGTGGCGCATCTTCACTACGTACTGCTCGGCATCAACGTGTTTCCGGTGCTGGGCGGCCTCACGTACTGGTTCCCCAAGTTCACCGGGCGTCTCATGCACGAGCGCTTCGGAAAATGGACGTTCTGGGTCACGTTTATCGGCTTCAATCTCGGCTTTTTCCCGATGCATATTTCGGGACTGCTTGGCATGCCGCGCCGCGTGTATACGTATCCCGAAGGCATGGGCTGGGACACCACCAATCTGCTTACGAGTGTCGGGGCGTTCGTGTTCGCGGCCGGCATCGCCATGTTCATCGGTAATGCGCTCGTGAGCGTGCGGCGCGGCGCGCGCTCAGGCGCGAACCCCTGGAATGCTTCGGGGCTCGAATGGTCCACCTCGTCGCCGCCACCGCCGTACAACTTCGCGATACTGCCGAGCGTACGGTCACGCGATCCGCTCTGGCAGCCCGACGCGAATGCACCACGGCCGGGCTACCTGCTTCACCGCGGCCGCGAAGCGCTGGGCGTCACGCCCCTCACGGGAGACCCGGACGTTATCCTCAAGATGCCCGAGGACAGCTACGCGCCCCTCGTGCTCGGCGTGGCCTCCACGTTCGTGTTCGTGGGACTGCTGCTGCATTCGCATTCGCTCACGGTGCTCGCCGGCGTGATCTGCGCGCTCGCCCTGATCGCCTGGTCGTGGCCGCAACGCTCGCTCGGGCAGCGCGAACCGTTCGCACCGCAAAACGCGGTGCCAACCGTTGCCTGCGCAGGACAAAGCGAAGACGAGACGCTGGCCCTGCCCGTGGGCAGCGCAGGCGAACATGCGGGCGGCTGGTGGGGCGTGCTGACGCTCGTCGTCACGGAAACCGCGCTGTTCGGTTATCTGATCTTCTCGTATCTCTACCTCGCCTCGCAAAGCGCGCAGCCGTGGCCGCCCGAAGGACTGCCGAAGCTCGGCATGAGCGGCCTGAACACCGTGTTGCTGATCCTGAGCAGCGTGTTCGTGTGGCTCGCCGGCGCGTTCGTGCGACGAGCGCGATCCTGGCCCGCGTTCTGGTCGATGATGGTCGGCATTGCCTTGGGCGTTGCGTTCGTGACGATCCAGTTCTTCGAGTGGCACAACCGGCCCTATGGGCTCGCCACGAATCTCTATGGTTCGCTCTACTTCACGATTACGGGCTTTCACATGGCTCACGTGATGGCCGGCATTGTGATGCTCGCGTGTCTCGCCTTCTGGATCGCACGCGGCTATTTCGATGGCAGGCGCGATGCTGCGCTCACGATCGGCGGGCTGTACTGGCACTTCGTCGATGTGGTGTGGCTGTTCATATTTTCGGTGCTCTACCTCTCGCCGTACTGGATGCGAGGACGATGATGCAGCCCGCAGCTCATACTCGCACGCCCAGCCCACCGGGCAAGCGCACCACTCCCACGCTCCTTCAGCACGTGGCTATCTGGTATGGCCTGCTTGGCGTGCCGCTCGTGTGGGCAGGCCACGTGCTGTTTTGCCAGACACTCGTGGCGACCGCGTGCGCGGGCGGTGTTCCCCAACGCAATGCCCAGCCGTGGCAAGTCGTGCATTGGGTGCTTCCGCTGGTTTCCGCCGTGGCGTTCGCGCTTGCGCTTGCCGGGTCGCTGTCGGCGCGCCATGTCTGGCGCGCGAGCGCCACGCTCAAGTCGCCGCAGCGCGATACCTTCCGCTTTCTCTCGTGGAGCAGCACCGCGGTTGCGGTAGCGTTCACGATTGCCCTCGTCTTCACGATCTCGGTGCTCTTTGCGTTACCGCTGGAGCGCCTGTGCGGGGCGCTGCGATGAAGGAGCGAGCAAACAGGATAGCGATGCTGGCCGCGCATAGGGCGAGTTACGTCGCGGCGCTCGCGTTACTCGCGGCGTGCCACCACGACCCGCAATTCGCGACGGCAAAGCCGCCGCCCGATGCCGCCCAGATCGCGCTTGGCGAAAAACTCGCGAAAGCCGGCGATTGCGCTTCGTGCCACGACTCCGCGAGGCGTGAACCCTTTGCCGGCGGCCAGCCCGTGAACTCCCCGTTCGGACCCATCTACGCGAGCAACATCACACCGGACGCGACGTATGGCATCGGCAACTACACGCCCGCGCAATTTGCGGCGGCGTTGCAGCGCGGCGCGGCGCCTGGCGGCAAGCGGCTTTATCCGGCCATGCCTTATCCTTCGTTCGCGGCCCTTGATCCGCATGACGTCAACGCCCTCTACCAGTATTTCATGTACGGCGTGAAGCCCGTGGCGAACGCCACGCCGCAAACGCATCTGCCGTTTCCGTTCAACCAGCGCTGGGTCATGATGTTCTGGCGCATCGCGTTCGCGCAGCATGGACTGTTCAAGCCCGATCCCCAGCACTCCGCGCAGTGGAACCGTGGAGCGTGGCTCGTGCAGGGCCTTGGCCACTGCGGCGCGTGCCATACGCCGCGCGGGCCTGCCTACAACGAAATGGGCTACACCGAGCACAGCCCGCTCTACCTCACGGGCGGTGTGACTGACCACTGGTACGCGCCAAATCTCACGGGCGACCCCGGCAGCGGCCTCGGCCGCTGGAGCGCGGACGAAATCGCCGCCTTCCTGCGCGACGGCCACAATGATCGCGCTTATGCGTTCGGCGCGATGGCGCCGGTGATAGGCGCAAGCACGCAATACATGAGCGACGACGATCTGCACGCCATCGCCACATATCTGAAGTCGTTGCCCGCGCGCGAGGCGAGCGGGCAGTATGTCGATTCCGCCACCGTACGCGCCTCGACCATGACGACCCTGCATAGCGGCATGCCTGAGAGGCCGGGCGCAGGGCTTTATCTTTCGTTCTGCGCGAAATGCCATGGCGCAGATGGTGTCGGCACGCCCGACAAAGCGCCGCCGCTGGCGGGCAGCTCGCTCGCGCTTTCATCGGACCCGACGAGCATGCTGCGCCTCATCGTCGAAGGCAGCCAGAGTCCCCAGACCAGCGGGGGAGGCGAGCCACGCAAGATGCCCGCGTTTCGCACACAGTTCACGGACAGCGAGATCGCACAAGTCGCGAGTTTCGTGCGCGGCGCATGGGGAAATAACGCCGCGCCAGTGGCGCCGCCCGAGGTCACGCGACTGCGCGAGGCGATTCATCGTTGACGACGAATGTGGCAGATATGGCAGATGCGGCAGGCGGCTTGCAAGGCTGTCTGCCGCCGCTCCACTCACCCTGTAGGACCTAGTGCCCCTTGGTGTCGCTGCTCGCGTCCGCCCCTGGATTGTTGGTCGTATCGTTCATGGGCTTCTTCGCGTGGGTCTTTTTCTGTGTGTGATGCATAGGCTTGGGCGTGGTGCCCATGGTAGTGGAATTCTGCCCGGCGTCCGGAGGTTGCGTGCCGGTCGCGCCGGCGTTTCCGGTGCCGCTGCTACCGCCTCCGGCTCCGCCGCCCGAACCTTCGGCCAGCGCGAAGCCGGATGCGGCAAGGGTGACGCTCACGAGCGCCGACATGATGTAGTGACGTGCTTTCATGATTGGCTTTCCTCATCATCGTGTTGAAAGAGATGCGGGCGGCCAGTCTGAAAACCACCGCACGCATTGCCTGTAAGCGCATGAGGCGTGCCATACACCGGCCACGCATTCCTTCGCGGGGCATGCGGTTTGCGCCCTTGCGAGGATCGATCCTCACTCATTCAACATCCATGAACCCGATGCCACTTGCCGTCAGCTGGCCCGATTTCGTCGCACGGTTAGTCGTAGCGGCGATGGCCGGCGCGGTGATCGGACTGAACCGCGGGGAGTCGGGCAACGCGGCCGGGTTGCGCACGACGATGCTTGTCTGCCTCGCCGCATGCCTTGCGATGCTTCAGGTGAATGTGCTGCTGCCACAGGATGGAAGAACTCAGGATTCGTTCATCACGCTCGACCTCATGCGGCTGCCGCTCGGCATCCTCTCCGGCGTGGGCTTTATCGGCGCAGGTTCGATTCTGAGAAAGGACGGCCTCGTGCAAGGCGTCACGACCGCGGCGACGATGTGGTACGTGACCGTGATCGGGCTTTGCGCGGGCGGTGGACAGTACGTGCTCGCCATTGCCGGAACCGCGCTGGGGCTCGTCGTACTGCAAACGCTCGATCGCCTCGAAGACTACCTGCCGCGCGGCCGACGCGCCCAGGTCACACTCGGCCACGACGCCGATGACAACGCACGTGAACTGCTCGACGCAGCACTGCGCAACTGCCATTGCCGGATCTTGCTGCATGGTGTGACGCACCAGACGTCCGACGTTGCAGCACACCGGCGTCTCGACACCTCCTTCGAAGTTCGCTGGCGAGCCCGCCCCGGCGACGACGCCGTGGAAGTGGCGCTTTCCAGCCTTGTCGCCCGGGTGCATGAAGAGGCGTCGTGGTCGATCGAGCGATGACCCGTGCGCTTCACAGCGCCGCGCCGAAACTCAGCCACCGCTGCGGTGGCCCTGGGTCGAGCCGCTAAGCAGCAATGCCGTCTTGACGATGGCGAGATGACTGAGCGCCTGCGGAAAATTGCCCACCAGGGAGCGCACGCGCACGTCGTATTCTTCCGCGAGCAAACCCAGGTCGTTGGCAACCGCGAGCACCCGCTCGAACTGGGCGTGCGCCGCGCTCTCGTCTCCGCGCAGGTACAGGCAGTCCGCCATCCAGCAGGAGCAGGCGAGAAGCGCGCCTTCTTGCGCGGCTTCGCTCTCCCCGCGTCGCCAGCGACGGATTAGTCCGTCTTCGCTCAGCTCAGCGCGGACCACATCGATCGTCGCCGACATGCGCGGGTCATCGGCACGCATGAAACCCACGAGCGGTATGAGCAGCACGCTCGCGTCGAGCTGGCTTTCGCCGTAGCTGCGCACGAATGCCCCGCGCCGCGTGTCCCATCCGCGCGTGCAGACTTCCTCGTGGAGCTTGCGGTGAAGACCCGCCGCGCGTTGCACCAGTGCGTCGCCCGGGCCCGGACCGTCTTCACACCGGTGCTTGATGAAGCGGTCAAGCGCGACCCACGCCATGACGCGCGAAAGGGTGTGATGGCGTGGAGCGCCGCGGGTCTCCCAGATTCCGGAGCCCGGCATCGCGCTGTGATCGAGCAGCCAGCCGACGATGCGCGCCTCGAGCGCGGGTTCTTCGGGGGCCGCCGCGATGCCGGCCCGGCGCGTGAGATAGAGGCAATCGAGCGCTTCGCCGAATACGTCCGGCTGATACTGCGTGGCGGCCGCGTTGCCGAACCGTACGGGGCGCGCGCCCTGCCAGCCCGCCAGCGATTCGACAATGCGTTCGGCGGGAACCCGCCGCCCATCCACACGGTACATCACGTGAATGCGCCTGCGCGAGGCGCCCAGCGTACGCAGCAGCCAGTCGCGCCACGCGCGCGCTTCCTCGTGAAAGCCCGCTTCGAGCAGCGCTTCGACCGCGAAGCTCCCGTCGCGCAGCCAGCAGTAGCGATAGTCCCAGTTCAGGCTGTCTCCGGGCGTCTCGGGCAGCGAAGTCGTGGGCGCCGCGACCATCGCGCCGCTCGGGCGATAGATGAGCGCCTTGAGCGTGAGCAGCGAACGCCGCACCGCTTGCGGCCACAACGTGCGGTTGTTGTCGAAGCGCTCGATCCAGTGGCGCCAGTAACGCTCCGTGTCGTGCAGCGCCTGCAGGGGCGACGCGGGACCGTGCGCGGGGGTGTCCCCGTGGGTCAACGTGAATGTGACGCGCTCGCCCGCGTGGAGCGTGAACACCGCCTCGATGAGCGACTGCCCGCGCGTCTGGAGCGGCACGTCGCTGCACAGGATCATGGCGCCGACGCCCGCTCGCAAGAGCGCCGAGTTTGCTTCGTTGAGCGGATCGTGCGCGATCTCAACAGCGTCGCAACCGCCATGCGCGCGCAAACGCATACGCATGTCGACATGCCCTTCGCACCCTTCGACGATGCGCACGAGGCACGGCGCCGCTGTATCGACAGCCATGAGGTCGATAGCCCGCACCCTGCCGCTTTCGCATTCGAAGCCGGTTTCCATGACGAGCGTATCGTCCCGATAGCATCGGCTTGCGCGTCGCGGCGCCGTAGCGGGCGCAATGGACCAGAACCCGTCGTCTTCACTGCCAAGCAAGGCGGCAAAGCTGGGGTCACTGTCAAAGCGTGGCCAGCACAGCCAGTCGACCGATCCGCCACGGCCGAGGAGCGCGGCGCAGCGACCGTCCGCAAGCAGCGCGTAGTCTTCGATGGTGCTTGTCATGGTCGTGTGTGAACGCCGCGCCGCGTGTGCGAAGCGCGGCGCTCAGGACTTCTTGCCGGGAATGACGCTCGCCATGACTTGCCGCGCCGTGTTGGCAATCACGCTAGCCTCCGCCGGGTCGCCCTCCATCAACGTACGCGCGAAATGGCGCGCCTGATCCAGCGTCACGTGCGGCGGCAACGGCGGCACTTCCGGGTCGGTTTTCACTTCGATGACGACGGGACGTGGCGCAGCGAGTGCCTGCTCCCACGCCTCTCCCATCTGCTCCGCGTCGTCCACGTAAATGCCCGTGAGTCCAACCAGTTCGGCGAAACGGTGATACGGCACGTTGGGAATGTCCTGAGACGCTTCGAACTTCGGATCGCCCTGCATGACGCGCTGCTCCCATGTCACCTGGTTCAGGTCCTCGTTGTTGAACACGGCGCAGATCCAGCGCGGGCTCTCCCACTGCCGCCAGTACTTCGCGACCGTGATGAGCTCGGCCATGTTGTTCATCTGCATCGCGCCGTCGCCCACCAGCGCAATCACGGGCCGCCCTGGATGCGCGAACTTGGCGGCGATGGCATACGGAACCGCCGCGCCCATCGAGGCGAGGCCGCCCGAAAGCGAGCACATCATGCCGCGCCGGATCATGAGGTCACGCGCGTACCAGTTGGCGCAGGAACCCGAATCGCTCGTCACGATCGCGCCGTCGGGCAAGCGCGGCGAAAGCTCCGTCACCACGCGCTGCGGATTCACCTTGCCACCCGTCGCGGCGAGCGCGCGCTCCTCCAGCACGCGTTGCCAGCGCTCGCCCGCATGGACAATGCGGTTGCGCCAGCTCGCGGCGTTCTTCTGTTCGAGCATGGGCAGGAGCGCGCGCAGCGTGGCCGCGCTATCGCCCACGAGGCTCACTTCCATCGGATAGCGCAGGCTGAGCATGCCGGCGTCGAGATCGATCTGCACGGCCCGCGCGTCGCCCTCCTTCGGGAGAAACTCGGAGTACGGAAAGCCAGAGCCGACCATCAGCAACGTGTCGCAAGAGGACATCATTTCGTCGGTAGGCTTTGTCCCCAGCAGCCCGATCGAGCCGGTCACCCACGGTAGATCGTCAGGCACGGCCGCCTTGCCGAGCAGCGCTTTCGCGACACCCGCCTGCAACCGCTCGGCGACGGCGATCACTTCGTCGGTGGCGTGCAGCGCGCCCGCGCCCACGAGCATGGCCACGCGATGCCCCGCGTTTAGCACATCCGCCGCGCGCCGCAGGTCCGCTTCGCGGGGCACGACCTCGGGTTCGGCGTAGCCAACACCTGAATGCGCCGTGCCGTGCTTGCGCGCGGGCGGCTCATATTCCAGCTCCTGCAGATCGTTGGGCAGCACCATCGCGGTGACCGTGCGCCGCGAAAGCGCGATGCGCACCGCGCGATCCACCACGTGGCGCACCTGGGCCGGCACGCTCGGCTGCTGTATATAGGCACCCGCCACGTCCTTGAACAGGGAAACGAGATCGAGTTCCTGCTGATAGTGCGCGCCGAGCGCGGCGCGCGCCTGCTGGCCCGTGATGGCGAGCACAGGCATGTGGTCGAGGCGCGCATCGTAGAGGCCGGTCAACAGGTGGCTCGCGCCAGGACCGGAAGTGGCGATGCACACGCCCAGCTCGCCAGTGAACTTGGCGTGCGCGCTCGCCATGAACGCGGCCATTTCTTCGTGGCGAGCCTGCACGAATTCGATCTTGCCGTGCGCGCGCTGGAGCGCGCCAAACATGCCGTTGATACCGTCGCCGGGATAGCCGAAGATGCGCCGCACCCCCCACTCATACAGCCGCTCGACGATGAAATCGCTCACCGTGGTCGTCGCCATTTACGTTCTCCTTGCGAATTGGTCCGAACATGCTCTGTTAGCGCAAGCGTCGAACCTGGCGCGCGACGCGTTCGGCGCCCTAGTCGAGCAGCTTGGCCGCCACGCGTCGGCGGCGCTTGCGCTCGCGCTTCAGCTCCGCAAGCGCGACGTCTGCGCTCGCCGTGTCGGCGAACACCTCGCGGTGCTGGGCAAACAGACGTTCGCTGGTCACGGCATCATTGAGCGATCCAAACCGATCCTGAAGTTTCTTGAGCGCTTTGACGTGCCGCGACTCGCGCCCTGGCAACGTGGATTCGAAGAATTCCAGCAGATAGCGCAACCGTTTCGCTCCTTTGCGAACCTCATGCCATGCGGGGTAGTCGCTGCGTTTCGCCTGTCGCGCCCGGCGCATGCGCTTGCGCAACGCGCCCCGCGCCAGCCGCACGCGTTCGCGCGCGAGGCGCTTCATCGGCGTGCGGTGCGCGGAAGTGTTCAGCTCGCGGTTCAGTTCGTGCAACATGTCGCGCAACGCGTGCTTGAGGTCGGTAGCTTCGAGTGTCTCCCTCGCGCGCTCGCGAGCCTCGCGCCGCGCAGCCTCGACGCGCTCCGCAGAGAGTGCCGGGTCGCCTTTCGCGCCGGCCTTCCCGTCGAGCAATGCAATGGCGATGTCCCAGTCACGTACCTCGCCTGCCGCCAATGCCGCACGCTTGAGCAACGCACGCTGCGGCTCGACGCGTTCGCGCCCGAGCAGTGGCCGCCACGCCCACAGCAGCGTGCGCAGCCGTCGCAACGCGACGCGGAGTTTGTGCAGCTTTTCCGGATCGGAGCCCGGTGACCCAGCTCGGGCGAGCGCTTCGTCGATTAAGGGCTTCGCGTGGCGCGAGAACTGCGATTGCGCGTCTTTACGTTCGTTGCCCTGTCTTGCCTCCACCTTGCCCATCTCCCCTCCCACTGCGAAGCGACCTGTTCCCCTGCGTCTCGCGCTCAGGCAGGCACCGCCAGCGCTTGCGCCATGCGCGACCACACGCGGTGCTGTCCCGCCGCCTCGATGAACTCCTTGAGCGCGCGTTTGAGATCCGCCTCGTCGCCGCTCGCCACGCCGTCAGCCGGATCAGGCAACTGCGCGGCAGCGAGGACGAGCCGGCCTGTGTCGACTGCGCCTATCGCCTTGAGATGCTTGAAGGCTTCGAGCACGAAGTGCCGCGCGTCGCCCGATTGCGTGAGCATTTCCGTGGCCTTCTCGCCGCCGGGAATAAACACGGCGTCGAACATCACGGAGGGCATGCCCGTAACGGTCGCGTCCGGCGTCACGTCACCGATTGGCTCAAGCGTGGGCGCGATGACGAGCGCCGTTGCGCCTTCCTTCGCGAACGCGTCGCGCAGTTTCTTGAGCGTGGTCGAATCGGCACCTGGCGCCGTGAGCAACGCGATCTTGCGTGTTTTGATACCGGGCTGCACGCGGTTTAGCAAGCTTAGCGCGGGCGAGCTGGCTGTCTTCGGCTTGCCCGGCTTGCTGCCCGCTTTGGGCTTCGGCAGGCCGAGCGCTTGCGCCACGCTCGCGGCAAGGTCCGCGTCGATATTCGCGAGAATCTCGTTGACCTCGCGCTCACGTATTTCCGGCTTCGTGACCTTGCCCAGTTCGAACGTATAGGCGGCCTTGATGTGCTCTCTCTCGGGCTCCGACATGCTGTTGTAGAACATCGTCGCCTGCGAGAAGTGGTCAGCGAATGACTCGCTGCGCACCCGAATCTTCACACCGTCCATGCGCTCCTGGTAGCTTTCGAAGCCCCCGTCCTGCGGCGTGGTTTCCTTCGGCCAGCCGCCGCTCACCGAGTTCGGCTCGTACGAGGCCTGCCCGACGTTGATGGTCTGTCGGTGCATGGCGTCGCGCTGGTTGTTGTGAAACGGGCATACAGGCCGGTTGATCGGTATCTCGTGGAAATTGGGGCCGCCGAGCCGGCTGATCTGCGTGTCCGTGTAGGAGAACAGTCGCCCTTGCAGCAAGGGGTCGTTCGTGAAATCGATGCCTGGCACGATATGGCCTGGGTGGAACGCCACCTGTTCGGTTTCCGCAAAGAAGTTGTCGGGGTTGCGGTTGAGCGTCATCTTGCCGATGATCTTCACCGGCACCAGCTCTTCAGGAATGAGCTTGGTGGGGTCGAGCAGATCGAAGTCGAACTTATGCTCGTCCTTTTCTTCCACGACCTGCACGCCCAGCTCGAACTCGGGGTAATCGCCGCGCTCGATCGCTTCCCACAAGTCGCGGCGGTGAAAATCGGGGTCCTTGCCTGCAATCTTCTGCGCTTCATCCCACAGCAACGAATACGAGCCCAGTACGGGCCGCCAGTGCCATTTGATGAAGCGTGCCTTGCCCTTCGCGTTGACGAGGCGGAACGTATGGACTCCGAAGCCTTCCATGGTGCGCAGGCTGCGCGGGATGGCGCGGTCGGACATGGCCCAGATGACCGTGTGCGCGCTCTCCGGCACGAGCGAGACGAAGTCCCAGAACGTGTCATGCGCGCTGCCGCCGGTCGGCATTTCATTGGGCGCCTCGGGCTTTACGGCGTGCACGAAGTCGGGAAACTTGATCGCATCCTGAATGAAGAAGACCGGCATGTTATTGCCGACCAGGTCGAAATTGCCTTCTTCCGTGTAGAACTTCGTGGCGAAGCCGCGCACGTCGCGCACGGTGTCCGCTGAGCCGCGCGGACCCTGCACCGTCGAAAAGCGCACGTACACCGGGGTCTCCTTCGCTGGGTCCTGCAGAAAAGCGGCGCGCGTCAGTTCGGCCTGCGATTCGTAGACGCGAAATACACCGTGCGCTGCCGAGCCTCGCGCATGGACAATACGCTCGGGTATGCGCTCGTGGTCGAAGTGCGTGATCTTTTCACGCATGATGAAATCTTCGAGCAGCGACGGGCCGCGCGGTCCCGCGCGCAACGTGTTCTGGTTGTCGGCGATCTTCACGCCCTGGTTGCTGCGCAACGCCTCGCCATCCGCGTGCGCGCGAAACGGTTCGAGGCTCTGCGATTTTGCGTCGGTGGGCGCGTGCTTGCTTTGGGGGCGATTGCGGTGTGGCATGGGGGCTCCTGATGATTGCTGCGGCTGCATGGGCATTCACCCAGCGCAAGCGATGTGCCACTGCGGGGTTTGTGGTCCAACGACCGTCCACGCATTCCGGCACGCTGTTTGCGCACGCCCAGGTCAGAACAACCGGGCAGGAGCGCGTGATGACCAGATGGATCGAGGCAATGCAGGTCGCGGCGTTGCCTGCGCAAAGCATGCGGCGCGTGGAACTCGAAGGCGTCCCGGTGTTGCTTGTGAACGCTGGAACGAGTTCACACCCGCAAGACCCGCAAGTGCGCGCATTCACGGCTGATTGTCCGCATGCGGGCGCGCCGCTCGAGCAGGGGGCGCTGTGCGAGGGGCGTATCGTTTGCCCCTGGCACAAGGCGGCTTTTGCCGTCGAGAACGGCCAATGGCTGGAACCACCCGCGCTCGAGGGGCTGAAAACGTACCCGGTCCGCGTCGAGTCCGATGCCGTATTCGTCGACCTCGAGCCGGAGCGCGCCGCGCCGCAAGGCCCCAAACAAGCCAGGCCCGGGCCGCAGCGCCGCATCGCGATCATCGGCGGGGGCGCCGCTGCGGCAGCGGCGGCCGCCACGCTCCTCGAAGTCGGCTTCACGGGCGAGGTGACGATGTTCGCCGCGGAACCGCAAGCGCCCTACGACCGCACCTGTCTGAGCAAGTTCGTGCCGGCCGGCGAGATGAAGCCCGGCGAGGTACCGGCTATCCTTCCCGAGGCCTTGACCCGCGACCCGCGTCTGCGAATTGAGCACCGCGAAGTGACGCGCTTCGATGTGCCAACGCGCCAGGTGACGCTCGCCGACGGCCGCCAGCCCGCGTTCGACGCCGTGCTGATCGCAAGCGGCTCGGTGCCGGTTCGGCCCGGCATTGCTGGCGCAGAATTGGGCCGCGTTTTCACCTTGCGCACGCTCGCCGACGCGGGCGGCATCCTCGAAGTACTGTCTTTAGGTGACCCCGCCGTCATTCTCGGTGACAGCTTCATCGGCCTCGAAACGGCCTCGGCCTTGCGCAAGCGCGGTGTGGAGGTGACCATCGTCGCACCCAGCGGGCTGCCGCTGCAGCGGGCGCTCGGCGCACGCGTCGGCGGCTTGATGCGCGACTGGCACGAAGCAAAGGGCGTGGTGTTCCGCCGCGCCAAGGCCGTGCGCTTCGTGGGGGACGGTAACGTCGAAAGCGTCGAACTCGACGACGGCCGCACGGTTCACGCGAAGGCGGTGATCGTCGGCATCGGCGTGCGCCCCGCCACGCAGTTTCTGAGCGGTATCGAACTCGACGAAGATGGCGGCGTATCGGTGGACTCCACCATGCGAGCCGCGCCGGATGTCTACGCCGTCGGCGACATCGCGCGCTTCCCGCTGGACAGCATGGCAGGCTCTCCAGGCTCTGCGCAGAAGGCCCGTATCGAGCATTGGCGTGTGGCCCAGCAACAAGCGCGTATCGCCGCGCTGAACCTGCTTGGCGAAAATGTGCGCTATGAGGGGGTGCCTTTCTTCTGGACCCAGCACTATGACAAGCGCCTCGACTATCTGGGCCATGCCGGGAACTGGGACGATATGGTGATATCGGGCCGTCCCGGCGATGAACGCTTCGGAATCCTGTATTCCCAGCAGGGCCAGGTGCAGGCCGTGCTGGCCTGCGGCTACGAGCGGGAGATGGCGTTTCTCAGCGAACGCATGCGCGAACGCTTGTCCACCGACGAAGCACGCACGATTCTTGGGTTGTGATGGACTACGACGCATCTCTCGCCGTTCGCGCACCAGCCGGAGACAGCGAGCATGGCCGCTTCGACTTTGCAGCGCTGCTGCAAGGCTATATGCTGCCGCTCGACGCGCAGTCACTTGCCGGAGCCGCACGCCGGCTCGTCGCCGCGTGCCCGTCGCTGCCCCAGCCGGGAGGCGGCCATACGCTCGCGCGCTGGCAATTTCTCGCGGGTCTCGCCGCCCACGATCTCTCGCTCGTCAAGATTTACGAAGCGCACGCCGACGCGCTCGCCATTCACGCGGAACTCGCGGCGCCTCGCATGCCGCGCGACAGTGCGGCATGCGGCACCGCCCCCGAGATATGGGGCGTATGGGCCGCGCGCTCGCCACGCAACGAGTTGCGTTTCACCTCGAGTCGCAGCGGTCACGTATTGCTTTCCGGCGTCAAGCCGTGGTGCTCGGGCGCGGCATTCGTCACGCACGCGCTCGTGACCTGTGTCGACAGCGACGATCGCGACTGGCTCGCTGCACTGCCCATCGGCCAGCCAGGCGTGACGGTCACGGCGCGCGGCTGGGAGGCGGTCGGCATGGCGGCGACGCAAAGCGTCGAGATCGATGTGCAAAACGCGCACGCCACCCTCGTGGGTCCAGGTGGCGCGTACTTGCGACGTCCTGGCTTCTGGCACGGCGGCGCGGGCATGGCCGCGTGCTGGTACGGCGCAGCGGCAGCGCTGGCGGTGCGCCTGCGCGAAGCGGCCCGGCGACGCGACGACCCTCACCTGAATGCTCATCTGGGCGCGGCCGACGTCGCGTTGAGTGCTGCACGCGCGTTGCTGCGCGAAGCGGCGCACGCAATCGACGCCGCGCCAGAAGCCGACGCCATGGCGCTCGCGTTGCGCGTGCGCGCCGCGGTCGAAAGCGCGGTGGAAGTCACGCTGCACGCCTGTACGCGAGGTTTGGGCGCGGGGCCGCTGTGCCGCAACCGCTGGTTTGCCCGGATGGCGGCAGACCTGCCCGTGTTCGTGCGCCAGAGCCATGCCGAGCACGATCTCGCAGCGCTCGCGAAGCATGCCTCAACGAACGAGGACTGGTCGCTCTGAGCCCGCGCTTACGCCATGGAACCACACACTTCGCGCGCCGCCCACTTCGATGCCCAGTTCGCGCATGACGCCGATCCGTGGCGCTACCGCACCAGCTGGTATGAGGCACGCAAACGCGCTCTCACACTCGCCGCATTGCCGCGCGCGCTTTACCGCCGCGCTTTTGAGCCAGGCTGCGCGGGCGGCGAGCTTTCCGCAGCACTCGCGCCGCGCTGTGACCGGCTGCTATGCGCAGACTTTGCCCCGCGCGCTGTGGAGTTCGCCCGCTCGCGCCTCGCGTCATTCGCTCATGTGCAGATCGAGCGGCGCGCGATGCCTGCCGACTGGCCCGACGGACGTTTCGACCTGATCGTGGTGAGCGAGATCGCCTATTACCTGGGGGAAGCCGGCTGCACGGCAATGGCAACGCTCGCCGCGACGGCGCTGGAGGCGGACGGCACGCTCCTCTGCTGCCACTGGCGGCACGGCGGAGAACATTGGATGGTCGATAGCGCGCGGGTGCACGGCATCTTCGCGAACCAGGCAATGCGCGCCTCGCTGCATCGCGTCGTGCACGCGGAAGACGCCGACTTTCTGCTCGATGTGTGGAGCGCGGACCCGCTCAGCGTGGCCCGCCGTGAACGCGCGGGCTGAGCGCCTAAGATGCCGGCCACCGTCCCCCGCGCCGTCTACTACGCCCTCGCCTCGAACGCCGTGGTGGCGCTCTGCAAATTCGCCGCGGCCGCGTACACGAACTCCGGCGCGACGCTGTCCGAAGCGGTGCACTCCAGCGCCGACTGTCTGAACCAGGTGCTGCTCATTACGGGACGGCGCGCGGCGCACAGCGGCCCCGACGAGGAGCACCCGCTCGGCTTTGGCCGTGAAACGCACTTCTACGCCATGCTGGTGGCGCTACAATTCTTTCTGGTCGGTGGTCTCGCTTCGATAGGGATCGGCGCGTGGCGTCTCTGGCATCGCAGTGGCCTCGATCGCCCGGAGATCGCCGTCGCCGTGCTGTTCGTCTCCGCGCTGGTCGAGGGCGCGGCCTTGCGCGCGTCGATTCTTTCGATCGAGAGGAAGCACCGTGCGGGAGGCCTCTGGCGCTGGTTCCGCGAGACCGGCGAACTGGAAACCATGCTCTCGATAGGCGAGGACACCGCCGCGCTCGCGGGCGTGCTCGTCTCGCTCACCGGCACAGGGCTCGCCGCGCTCACAGGCCGGCCGGGATTCGACGCGCTCGGCAGCATCGGCGTTGGCCTCGTGATGATCGCGACGGCGGTGTTGTCGCTACGGGAAATCAAGTCATTGATCGTTGGCGAGGCGGCGCGCCCAAGCGTGCGCAAGGCGATGCGCGCCTGGCTCGACGCGCGGCCCGAAATCGGCCATATCGTGAGCCTCGTGGTGCTGCGCTGGTCGGACAGCCTGCTTGTCGCCATCCAGGCTGAGCTTGCCGAACACTGCGACGCCGAAGAACTCGTGCGCGTCATTGACCGTATCGAGAACGCGTTCCAGGACGCTTTTCCAGCCGCGCGGTGGGTATTCTTTGAGCCCGAGCTGCGGGAGCACGGCGAGCATCCGCTTTGGTCCGCGTGCCGTCGCTAGGTCCGCCTCGCTATGCCCGCATGACGCGCCAGTAACGTTCGGGCCTCGCGAGATCGGCGGGAAAGCGCGCGTCAAAGGCGCGTAGCTGACTTTCGTATTCGATGATGGCGCGGCGCCTGATCGAAAGCGCCCGTGCGGTGAGGCGTTCGGGGCGCCAGGATGCGTCGAGTGGCGCAGCGTGCAGCCCGCCCGCTTCGAGTTCGGCCAGACGCTTTTCCACGGCGCCGCGCGCCGAGCGATGAATCGCATCTTCGTAGACGATGCAGGACGCCACCCGGCCCGTACGCAGCAGGCGGGCCCACGCGTCGCCCACGCGCACATGGTCCGGATGGCGCACGCCCAGCGGCACGACGAGCGATGCGTCGACCGTGCACGCGCACTCGTACTCTCTCGCAATTTCATCGGCAAGCCTGGCAATATCGGGTAGCGTGCCATATTGGCCGTCCAGAAAGGGCAAACGGATTGCCCGCGCGCCGAAGTATGTAAGGGCGCGATCGTCTTCGCGCATGCGCTCGCGCATCGCTTGCGTCGAATCGTAGAAGCCCGCGGCGCGATCCCACTCCGTACGCTGGGGAGGTGCAGGGAATCCCGCGAACACCGTGCAGACGCACGCCCCTGAACACGTGGCGAGGAGCGCGGCACAACCGAACGCCGCGTCGTCGAGATGCGGCGAGACCACGAAAAGCCGGCACGCGCCGTTCGCCGCTTCGGGATGCAGGCAATCTTTGTCCATCGCGGTCGTCCGTGTATTGATCAGTCTGAGTTCAATCGGTCTCGGTGGTGGCGCTTACTTCGCCATCCCGCGCTTCGTTTTGCGCCTCACTCTGCGCCCATGCCGCGAGCGTGTCCCCGAAGCCGCCGCACACGCGCGCGTCGAGCCTCGCGCTCGTGACCACTCGCGGCGCGGCGCTCCATGCGATCACCGCGCCGGTCGCGCCCAGCATTTCCACGAGCGCCACGTCTTCGCCACAGGCAAGCGGCGCGAAGCCGCCCGCGCGCCGGTACGCGTGAGCACAAACGCCGAGGTTCGCGCCATGCACGTGGCGATGGCCGTCGGCGTCGTGGTAGCGTGCTCGCCACGCATCGAGCGTGCGCGCGGGGTGGCGGCTCCAGTCGTCGACGGTCACTGGCCCGCATACGGCGTCGACTCCTTGCGCCAGTTGCATGACTAGCCAGTCCGGTGCAACGCGGCTATCGGCGTCCGAGAAAGCGAGCCAGCGGGCGCCCCGCTCCAGCATCCAGAACGCGCCGGCCGCGCGGGCAACGCCCACGTTACGGGCATCGACCGCCAAGCTTTCCACGCCGGCTCGCTGCGCGATGCCGGCCGAGGCGTCAGTGCAGGCGTCGAGCACCACGAGCACGCGCACGGGTTCGCCAGAAAGCGCCGGGTGTCGTGCGGCAGCAATGGCCGCATGCAGGCACGGTGTAAGCAGACACTCTTCGTCGTGCGCGGGTATCACGATGCCGATCATGGAGATCCTCGGGCCGTTAGGGGTTGCGCGTCGGTTGCGCATGAACCTGCTTCGGCCCGCGGGGAGCCGCATGTGAGCGCAAGCGCAACTGCAGTGCCCGTCGGGCCGTGCGCTGCGGGCATGGGTCATGCGCTTTCGCCTGAACCACGCATCGCCCCACAGCCTTCATCACAACCGCCCAGGTAGAGGAGAGCCGATATCATGAGCGCCAACGTTGCCCATCACGCGCGCTGCACGATTCGGGGGGCGCCCGCGATCGTGTCGTTCTATCCCGACAGCCGCATCGTGCGCATCAGCGCGGAAGACGGCCATTGCTTCAAGCAGATGCGCTGGCTGTTTGGCTGGCAGGCGCTACTCGACGTGGTGGGCGACGCAGAAGAGTTCGCGCACACGGTTCCTCCAGATGCTTCGCAATACGAACCACGGGTGGCGTCATGAGTGCGTCACGTGTCACGCGCGTCGAAGCGCGCGCTTTTACGATTCCCACCGACAGTCCGGAGGCGGACGGCACCATTACCTGGCGCTCAACGACGCTCGTGCTGTGCGAGATCGACGCCGTCGGCTTTACCGGCGTTGGCTATACCTATGCGCATGCGGGCGCGGTGCCACTGATAAGCGGTGTGCTGGCGGATGCGGTGCATCGCTATGACATCTTCGACATCTCCCGCATCAACCTCGAAATGCAGCGTGAGGTGCGCAACATCGGCCGCCCCGGACTCGCGGCCTGCGCCATTTCCGCTGTAGACGCGGCGCTATGGGACCTCAAGGCGAAAGCGCTTGGCTTGCCGTTGTGCGTGCTGCTAGGCATGCAGCGCGAAAGCGTGCCGGTGTATGGCAGCGGCGGCTTCACGAGCTACGAAATCGACACCCTGACGCAGCAACTGCGTGGCTGGGTGGAGGACGATGGCTGCGCATGGGTCAAGATGAAAGTGGGATCGTGCCCGCACGAGGACTCTGCTCGCGTGGAGGCGGCGCGACGGGCCATTGGCGGCGCGGGGCTGTTCGTCGACGCCAACGGCGCTTACGAGGTCAAAGAGGCGCAGCGTCTTGCCGAATGCTTTGCGACGCAAGGCGTGCAATGGTTCGAGGAGCCTGTCTCCTCGCACGACCGCCGCGGCCTCACGGCGCTGCGGGCGGTGCTGCCCGCAGGCATGGTGCTCGCAGCGGGCGAATACGGTTATACCGCTGACGACTTCCGCGCACTGCTTGAAACACATGCCGTGGACGTGTTGCAGGCCGACGCCACGCGCTGCTGCGGCATAAGCGGGTTTCTCCAGGCCGACGCACTGTGCGACGCCTGGCATACGCCGCTCTCCGCCCACTGCGCGCCCGCGCTTCATCTGCACGTGGCATGCGCGGCGCGGCGCCTGCGACACATCGAGTGGTTTCACGACCACGCGAGAATCGAGGCGATGTTATTTGATGGCGCGCCGCAACTGCGTGGCGGCAGGATTACACCCGACCTCACGCGGCCAGGCAACGGGCTGGCGTTCCGGCAGGTTGATGGCCAGCGCTTTGCGATCGGATGAACCGCGCCGCCCGCGCTGCGATGAATCACGGCACGGGCGCCCCGACCAACGGCGTGTGATCACCGTCTATGCGCTCGTGCCTGCCTGCGCAAATGCACGAACGCCATCGCGAGTCCAACGAGCCCAAGCACCGCCCCACCCATCGCGGCATGCACGTGGCGCTCCGTGAACAGCGGCACGTACCCGTCTCGCGCTTCGTCGTCGAAACGCCCGTGCGCACCGAAGTCTCCCGCGACTGGCGCGTACAGATCGTCAGGCGCGTCGGGCAAGCGCGGCTCGTCCGTGAGCTGACCGCGATAACCGGCATGCGCGAGGTAGCGGTCGATGAGACCCGGCGCCAGCATGTCGCCGACGATCGCGCGCATCGTGGACCACCCGAGCCATAGCGTGCGCCGGCGATGTTCTGCCGCGAAGCGAATCGCGCGAGCGGCCACTTCGGGCTGGTAGACGGGCGCGACGGGCCGCGCTCGCCGCCCCATGCGGTTGGCTGCCCAATCGAACTGCGGTGTATTCATAGCCGGCAGATCGACAAGCGAAAGCCGTATTTTCAGGCCGTCGTGAATCAGTTCCGAGCGCAACGCGTCAGTGAATCCCCGCACCGCGAACTTCGCGCCGCAGTATGCAGATTGCAGCGGCACCGCGCGCGAAGCTAGCGCCGATCCAACGTTGACGATTGCGCCGCGATTGCGCTCACGCATGCGCGCAAGCGCCGCCATCGTCCCGTGCACTTGCCCCAGATACGTCACCTGCGTCGCCCGCTCGAAGTCACGTGCTGAAAGCGCCGATACCGGTGCGAATACCGTTGCCATCGCGACATTTACCCAAACGTCGATTTCACCCAGTTCGCGTTCGATGCGCTCGGCTGCTGCTTCAACGGCTACCGCGTCGGCGACGTCGACAGGCACGGTAAGGGCGCGAACGTTCCACGCCGCTCGCAGTTGAGCAGCGGCACGCTCTAGGCGCTCCGGCTCGCGCGAGAGAAGCGCCACGTCATAGCCCGCGCTCGCAAATTCCTCGACCGCGGCGCGACCGACACCCGCACCTGCGCCGGTGACAACGACTATCTTGCGTGGCATGGGCATGGACATAAGTCGCGACTTCTCCGGGGACCGTGAATGAAGCAAGCTGAGTGAACGCAACGACGCAACCGCTATGCCTGAGTATGACGTTTCGCGACGCCGATCACGGCGAGTAGAGTGGAGCGGTTCGGGCCGCCCAAGTGAGCCCGACTTAGCCCTTCTCGCCGGCAGGCCGCGCAACGGCTTCAATGAGTGCGCGTAACTGCTCGAGCGAGTACGGCTTGCGCAGGAACACGCATTCGAACCCCAGATCGCACTGCTTCCTTGCCAACCTGGGCGGCGACGCCCGAAGGGCACGCCGATTGCACATGCCTTCGTCGTCAGAATCCCACTCCTGACCCGGAGCACGCACGTGGCCACCAACGGCAAGCTCGAGCCCGAAACGGCGGTGACTGACCGCACGGAGCGGTCCTCGCTTTCGCGTCTCGGCCCTGGACGTGCGAGGCGCAGGATATCCTCCGCTGCGGCCAGTTTGACGAGACGGCGAGCTCCGGCTTCCGTCCGCGTCCGAACCGGGCGGCGACATGGAATCCCGACATGTCGGGCAGACCGAGGCCGAGTGGCGGCCGGCCGCAATTTACGCCGTTGCTCCCTGCCGGGCGACAGCACATTGACGCTCGCAGTGGTCACTATGTGCGCTACCGTCATGCGCCACGCGATCTATCTTCATTTGGGCCTCGCACGTAGGCGAGCGAGAGTGCCGCGCACCACGGACCGCGCCGCGCTGGTTCGCTTCTGAAATAGCGAAGCCATCGTGGTACTCAGCATTCCTGACCTTTTGAACATGTCGATGATCGCGATGGCCGCCGCGATCCGTCCAGCTCGTCCACCTGGAGGTCCCCGAAACGGGAAGTGCGTGGCGCATGCTTTCGCCGCTGCTGGGCACCGGTGCGGCCAGCGTTTTTCTCATCTACCTGCGTTGTACCGGGATGTCCAGGTCGGTCGTCGGCACGCTGGCCGGCAAGATGAACATGCAGGACCTCGTCAGGTTCCGGATGCCGCTATGTCCGCGGCGACCTGAGACCATCGTCCAGCCCTCACTTCGCCGGGCTCGGTGTGAGTCCCATCAGGGCACTGCCCGTGAGGCTCTCCTCGCATTCACACGAAACCCGGAATTGATGGGCCAGCGGTGAACGGACCGCGGCCGCGGGCGTTTGCGATCCTGCGAGCGCAATCGTTCTACCGCTGAGCGGTTGTGCTCATTCTTCACGTGATCGGTATCGATGTGCCCGGTTCCAAGAGAGGCAAAGCCGGCTCAGAAGATAACCTGGCGTCTCACCCCGGTGGAACCAGGGCCATGCGCGGCCCTCCGGAAAACGTTATTCCGGGCAAGCCGGCGCCACGCGCCGCGGCGCGAATTCCACGAGGCGGTCGGCACGGTCGCTGGCTTGGGGCACGACGATTGCTGCTTGAGCGTACCCTTGGGTTCGCTCGCCGCGGAAATGGCGCCACTTACCCCCGACGGGTGCACCGAGGCATAGCAAAAGCAGGAGCGCAATCATGACTTCGACCGATGGGCAAGGCATTGCAAACGAGGTGGCTGCCCAAGCCCCGGAAAAGGCCGGTGCCGTCCCAGGTGACCCGGCGTCCCAACTCGCCAGTAAGGCGACGCAGCTGTGCGGCGAGTCTCAGCAGCTCTTCGCCGACGCCGTCGCAGTCACACGCGATGCGATCACGGAGAGCCCTTTGCGGGTCCTCGGCGTAACAGCCGCGATCAGCTTTGCGCTCGGGGCCTTATGGGGCTGGCGTCGCGACTGAGTTCTGAAAGACGGGTCGTGGAGAACGTGCGATGTCCGTACAGACAAAACTCGCCCGCTGGCGCATGTTGGCGAATTTCGCCTTGTGCAGACTCGGTGACTATGCCGAACTATTGTCCATCGAGGCAGCGGACGCGCGAGCGCGCCTGCTGCGTGAATTCATCGCCCTGGCCGCACTGACTGTTAGCGGGCTGTTCACGCTTTCATTTTTCTGTCTCGCGCTCATCGCGTCGGCATGGAGCAAGCCCTACTTCCTTTACGTCGTCTGGGGGATTGCAGTCGCGTGGCTGGTTCTCTCCCTTGTCGCTCTTTGCGCGTTCCGCGCGCTCAGCCCCGCCCCGGCATTCCGCCTGGTCAAGGATGAGATGCGGGCTGATCTTGAGACTTTGCGCGAAGCGTTGAAATGAGACCTTCCGAGCATACTCGCCGTATCCGCGAAGTCGCCATTCTCGAGCGCATGGAGGCGACACGCGCGCGACTGCAGGCATTCAGCCGGCGATCGCGGGAAGATCTAACGCGTGACGTCCGTAGCGCACAGGCGCTAACGACCGCGAACATTGCCCGCGCATTCCTCACCGCCCCGCACGTTACGCTGGTGGGCTCGATCGTGCTGGCGGCATTGATTCTCGGCCCTCGGCGCGTGGTACCGGTTGTCGTGCGCACGAGCCTGACGAGCTGGGTCGCGCGCAACGTCCGTGCGCTCGTTGGTCGATAAGAGCGCCTTCTCTGCGTGACCATCGGCCGCACGCCGTTGAGGGCGCCGCGTTGGCCTGGGCTACGGGGTATGCTGTTTGACCATCATGTTCAATCGCGTGGGCACCATGAAAACACTGGAAATCGACCGGCTACGGCCTGGGCCGCACGCTCAAAGTGAAGCCCGTCGAAGCGGGGCCAAGGCGGGCGCTGGAAACGCGCCCCCCTGTGCCCTGCTCAACGCCCAACGCCCGGCAGGCTCCGGCGATCGCGCTGTATGGGCAGCACACGATTCCTTGTCTTCCGCCTGTTCTTCGATCGCCTATGCATGCAGCCATTGAGTCTCGGTTCCCGGGAAGCTGTCATTTCGCATCTTCGCTACGCCGCGCCTGACTGGCGACGTCAGGCTCGATGGGTGCCTCCCCCAGCTCGGCGCCCGTCTGCGGATCCACTGAAGTCTCCGATGCCAGTCGCGTGCTCAAGGCCGTGAGCGCGGCCTGCTGGTTCGCGTCCAGGTTGATCCACGCGTTGCCGTCGCCACCGTCCACCGCCGGTTCGCCTTGCTGCATTTCCAGACGTTGCCGCTATTCCACGGTGCGGCGTCGCCTTCACCGCCGTGCGACATCTTGTAGTAGACGTTCGCGAATCTGGCCACTGGCGGGCGCTTGCCCGGCGGAAAGTTGCCCTGGTTGGCGTACAGGGCCTTTTCGAACGACTTCTGGTGGGAGACCTCGCGCGTCATCAGGAACCCCAGGGCGTCGCGGATGCCCGGATCCTCCGTGACATTGATCAGCCGCTCATAGACGATCTTCGCGCGTGCCTCGGCAGCAATGTTCGAGCGCAGGTCAGCAGTGGGTTCACCGATGGTGTCAATGTAGCCCGCGCTCCACGGCACGCCGGCCGAATTGACCAGAGGAGGTCCACCGCCAAAAAGCACCTGCGTGACATGGCTGTCGTTGCCGGCACCGTTGAGTTTGCGGTAGAGATCCGCCTGTTCGTCAGTGGCTTCGGCAAGCTCGCCCTTCGCGCCCTTCTTGAGCATGGCCACGATGGTGCCGATGATCTCCAGATGGCTGAGTTCCTCGGTCGCGATATCGAACAGCATGTCCTTGCGACCGGGGTCGTCCTCGGATACCGCCTGAGTAAAATAGCGCATTGCGGCAGCGAGTTCTCCCTGAGGTCCTCCGAACTGCTCCAGGAGGAGGTTGGCAAGACCAGGATTGGTTACGTCTACGCGCACGGTGTACTGCAGCTTCCGGTTATGCATGAACATGAGGCTCTCCAGTATTTTTTGCCGAACCTGACAATTTGGATTGCTAACAGATTTAAACCAGGGGATGGAATTCCCGGCCCGCTCGCTACGCTTTTGCTGCCGCCCTGGCGTTACCTGCCGTCTCGGCAAACTTTGAGAGCTTCAGATCGGTAGCCTTTTCTTCCTCAAGCGTTTCCTTGAGCAGATTCACCGCCTCGCTGTGACCGAGCAGTTTGCCGAGCGCGCACAGACTGCCATATGCCGCGATCTCGTAGTGCTCGACCTTTTGTGCTGCGGCGATGAGCCCTGCGTCCAGAACGGGACCCTTTTCGATTTCCTCGATCAGTTCATCCCCTTCCTCGATGAGGCCTTCCATCGCGACACATTTCATGCGTTTCAGGCGCAGTCCCGTCACTTCGACTACCTTGTCGATCCGCTCGATCTGCCCCCGCGTTTCTTCCAGGTGAGTCTTGAATGCCTCCGCGAGTTCAGGATCGCTAACGGTGCGCGAAAGCTTCCCGAGCGCACGGGTCAGTTGTTTTTCTGCGCTGTAGATGTCCGACAGCATGTGGACGAAAAGGTCGTCGACCGTCTTTCTCTGGCTCATGATTGCCTCCATGGTTGGGCGAGGTGGGAAGCGCAACCACCATTCCCGCGACCACGCCAGCCGTCGCCGGGCCACGCGAAGGCTCCGGGAAAGGTAGTGCGTCTCGCATCCGGAGATTTACGGGCGCGCGGCGCGGGTTAACTCGCGCTCCGGCGCGATGCCCTTCCGACCTCGTCACAGTGCCGCCATGCGCATATGCGCCGCATTCCGCGGCGTCAAGAACAGGTCCCGATGGACGTCGGAAGGAAGCCCCGCGGACAGGAGCAGCTTTCGAGCCGGGCGGTGGCGTACTGCAACCTGTTAGTGGCTCCTGAGGAGTACTCGCTCTCCTGGCCGGACCGCACCCATGGACCCACCACCTGACCATGGCGAGAAGAGCTATCGCGGCTCGGGGCGACTCGCCGGCAAGGTAGCCCTTGTGACGGGCGGTGACAGTGGAATTGGCCGGGCGGTCTGCATCGCGTTCGCGCGGGAAGGTGCCGACCTCGCCATTGCATACTATGACGAACACGAGGATGCGCAGGAAACCGCGCGCTGGGTGGAGGACGCCGGCCGCCGCGTCCTGCTGCTACCCGGCGACATCCGCGATCGCCGCTGGTGCCGTGAACTCGTAAGCAAGGCCGTCGAGGAACTGGGCAAGCTCGACGTGCTCGTGAACAACGCGGCATACCAGATGACCTACGAATCGATCGGTGCGATCAGCGACGAGGAGTGGGACCGCACCTTCGATACGAACATCGGCGCCATGTTCCGCATTTCACGCGAAGCCATTGCCGTGATGCGGCCCGGCGGCGCAATCATCAACACGGCGTCCATCAACGCAGACAAGCCCAATCCCACCCTCCTCGCCTACGCAGCCACCAAGGGCGCGATCCAGAACTTTACGGGCGGGCTCGCCCAGCTGGTGGCGCAGCGTGGCATACGCGTGAACTGTGTCGCGCCCGGGCCGATCTGGACGCCGTTGATCCCTTCGACCATGCGTGCAGAGACCGTGCGCGAGTTCGGCAAGGCGACGCCCATGGGCCGTCCGGGACAGCCAGCCGAGCTGGCCGGCGCGTACGTGCTGCTCGCGTCGCAGGAGGCAAGCTACATATCCGGTGCAACTGTCGCCGTGACGGGTGGCACGCCACTTATCTAGGTCCTTTGTCCGTACCGACGTGGACGCGCGCTACCGTGGCTTGTGCCTGCGGGCACGGGCACGAGGGAGCTCAGACTCCAGACACGGATAGAAAGCTTGCGCGCGGCAGCAGGATCCGGATTGCCGAGCACGGGCGCCGACAGGGATCCCTGGCCAGGCGAACTGTGCAGGTCTGCCAGTTCGCGTGCGTTATTCGGACGGATCGCGCTCATCGAATCGTGCATCGCGTGGTTGCCCGCACGTGCGAAAGTCCTTCGCCCCGCTTCGCGCGCGATGTCGTCGTGCGGCACCATGCTGATGACGACATCACACTCAGAGGGCGCGTCCCAGGCTCAGGTGACCACCGCCGCGCTGGCGCCGTGCCAGACTGCCTGAGCCGCGGCGATGCGGCGGTCGAACACCCCCGCGCGGCGTCCGTTCGTGATGAGATTGGTGGCGAATGCGGCGACCATGCGACCTGTGGTGACCATGCCAACCGACGGCGTTGCGCGTGACGACGACTGCCCCGCGCGATTGTCTTCGTGCAGGCTGCAACGTGAAAATAACGATAACGGCTGCAAGCCCAAAGGTCTTCGCATGCACGCCGCTTCCAGGCCACGGCGAGAGAGACGAAAATCCGGGCCGCGTGCCGGGTGAGAGCAGGATGAGAGAAAAGGCGGCCATGGCGACCGCGCCTGCGAGGATCGCAGCCCGTGAAACTGCGCCGCGCGCGCCCGTACGGCTGTTGGGTGCCGCGCGCCGTCGCGAAATCCGCGCGTAGATCCATCTCTCCCATGAAGCCTCTTCTCTCAGGTCGAAGGCCCGGGCCGGACATGCACCAGGCGCCACCGGCAGAGCAGAAAGCGTGCCGCGCGACCGACCCGCGGAGTCAGTAACGACCGCCAGGACAAACGGGCATCGGCCGAAGCAAGCCGATGCCCAACTTGCCGCTCAGACAGTGTTTCACTGAAGGTGCGCGGCGATCCTCCTGGAAACACTGTGACGTCCATAAGACCTGAATGGCATCACACGTCCACCGGGTTATTCACACCGGGATCACGTCCCGGAAGTTCGCCGGCTGCCCACCAGTACGGACGGCAGTTGTAGTAATCATGCAGCTGCGTGCCCCATGTCGGATCGGCCATCGATGGCCAGTGATCCTTATCAAATCCAGGGTCGTCCTTGATACGCTGTGCCTGAATGTCGACGCGAAAACACTTCTCGTTGGTGTCAAGTGTCAGTGCATTCCATGGAATCGCATGAAGCGTATTGCCCATGCCGAGAAATCCACCCTCGGACAGAACAGCGTATGCGACGCGACCGCTACGCACGTCAAGCATGATGTCGGAAATCTTGCCGACATGTTCGCCATCGGCGGAAATCACCTTGTTGCCGTCAAGCGTGGCCGCGGCCATGACTTCGGGGCCGGGGCCTTCGCCGACTCCCCCGCCGGCAATCTGTGCGCCAGTACCGCCCGTTTGGGGATGGAGGATAGTCATGTTGCGCTCCTTTCGGTTAAGAGTTGCGCGGACTACAGCGCATGCCGTGTGCCACGCCACAAAACGAGCAGTATGCGCGAGCCGTGTCTGGGGCGCACCTGGCGATCCACGCTTGTGGTCAAGGCCAGCAGGCGGATCTCACCGGAGCCCATCGTGAGGCGGCGGGTGCCCCACATCGCATTGCAGCGCGAAGTGAAACCCTGCATGTCCCTGCGCGCAGTCCAGCCGTGAGCCGCGCTGCGACATGAGCGTCAACAGCCTCGATGACTTCTTCAATGCATACCGGCTTCGAAAAAACTGGGAACAACACCATTCGGATTCCACAGGTTCTGGCGCACCCGAGAGCATCAACACCGGCGTTCCGGCGAGGCGAGGACAGGCCCGGATCATCAGACACAATTGCACGCCGTCAATGTCTGGCATCTGGTAGTCAGTAATAAGACATTCGATGCTTTCTCGCCGCATGAAATCAATGGCAGCCCGCGCGTCGCCAGTGATGTGCACACGGTGGCCGCTGTGCTCGAGCGCCAACGCGAGGGAGCACGCATTTTCCGGTTCATCATCAACCAGCAGGACGTTCGCCACAAAGCTCTCCCTACCTCTTTCAGGAGCGTCAACCCCGACGCGTCCCGTCGTGGCAGCGCCCGTTCGCCGGTTTTCCCTCGACCACCCTCTCGCGATGCGCCCACCGTGCCAGAAGTACTGTGCCCCGCTTACGATTCCGCATCTCACGTGCCACGCGAGGAAGAAAGGAACGCCCGGGCCCGCAGGCGACTGCAGCGGTGGTGGGACACGGCTGCGAACGATGGCGCATGGGAGGGAGCGTTGAGTGATGGCGCTCCAGGCCAGGATCAGTGCTGCGCGACACGGGCCTGCTGGCAGGCGTCGCGCAGCGGCGGCAGGCTATTGGGCGTCAGCGAGCATGAGTCGTCTCGAAAAGGAACCAGACACGCTCCTCGGTCTGATCGATCCAGTTGACGATCAGGCTCGCCGTCGCCACATCTTCCTTGTCGTCGCAGACATGATGGAGTTCGCGCATGAATCTGACCAGCGACTCATTGTCGTGATGCAGTTCGTCGAGCATCGCCTCCGGCGCCACAAACGCAGCGTCGTTGTCGGAAAGGCGCTTGAGTGACGCAATCTGACCGACCGCAGCGTTGGTCCGCCAAGCTTGCGCGCCCGCCATGCCACGGGATCGACCACCGCAAAGACCAGTGCGGCCTTGTCGTCGGGAAGCAGATGACAGTCGCGGAAGTGCGGTCCGCTCACGTGCCAGTGAAAGTTCCTGGTCTTGACGAATAGCGCAAAGACATCGGCCAGCAGATGCGTGAGCCCGTCGGAAACAGCGTTGCGAGCCTCCGCTCCACGATCGGTGGGAGTAGTCAGGTTCGCTGTACTCGCACCGTGAGCTTTGGGGTCCCTGGGTGCGATGCTGTGACTCCTTGTGTCGTGCGGGAAAATGCGCAGCAGCGCATTGTTTGTTCCCGGTGTATGGTTCGTGACCGGCGAGCAACCCGGCACGGCTGGAAGACGGGACACCTTTGCAATGTGAAGTGTGGGCTGCGTGATGAGCGCTCCGCGGGTCATGCGGGTCGAAGCGCGTGCCGTTTGCGCGGGACAAAAGCTGCGAATGGGTCAAGTCGAAAGTGGGATCGAACCCGCGCGACTCCGCTCCCGTGGCGGCGGCGTGCAAGCCGACCAGGAGCGCGGGGCAGTTCGTCCATGCCCTAGGGGTTGATGAGGTTATGGAGGGCAGCGTCCTGTCGAATGTTTCGCGCCGTAAGGTTGAACGGTGGTTCGAGAAGCCAGCCACCGCGGACGACCGCCGAAGCCTCACAGCGCTTCGTGCGGTGCTGTGCGCCCGGTTTCAACCAGTGTCAACAGGCTGCGGTGCCGGATCGCCACCGTGCATCTCGAGGCGCTCGTATTCCGCGATGAGCTGCGCCCCGAACAGCATGAGCGTAGCCAGCGCTTCAAGGCTGAAAAGCACGACGATCGCCGTTGTCAGTGACCCGTAGACGACGCTTACCTGAGAGAGCGTCGCAAAATACCACACCAGTACACGCCGCGTTATCTCCCATAGCACACCGGCAGCGACTGCGCCAAGGAGGGCGTGACGCAGCGTCGTGCGTCCCGCCGGTATGACTAGATAAATCGCCGTCAAGACGAGAATTTCGCCGGCGAATCCGCATAAATACAGTACCACGCGAGTCGCACCAGTCAGCGACAGAGCATGGCCGAACAGCACGATGCTGTCGCTGGCTACTGCCTGCAGTCCGCTTGACACGAGCGTCACCAGCAGCACGCCGATACCAAGGGAGAGGCTGAACAGGTACGGCACGATCGCCGACAGGAGGAAGTGTCTGCGCCGGATCGCGACCCGATGGACGAAGATGATTGACAGTGCATTCTCGAGCACGGTGAACGCGAGCGAACTGAAAAACACCATCGTGACAACGAGAAACCAGCCAACTACGGCGCGATGCGCAAGGAAATTTGCAAGCTCGGCCACGATCGCTGCAGACAGCCCGGGGATCAGCCATTCGAGCAGGTGCGCGAGCGTATCCAGCAGCAGTTGTTCCCCGACGAAATGGCTCAATGCGATAGCTGCCAGTATCAGGAGTGGGACGATCGACAGCAACGCATAGTACGCGATCGCGCCTGCAAGCAGCAGGCCCTCATTGCTCCGGAACGCCCTGCACACCAGGAACACGAATCGGACCGGATGCGACGCAACGAAGCGAAAGGCGCGCCCACGCGGATTGCTGGTCTTGCTCAAATGCCACCCCGTTCCTCTGCGCCTATACGGCCGGTTCACGTGCCCTCAACCTCGCATCCGTCGTGAACAGCCCGAGTCCACCCGGCCGGACCGATCCGGTTGTGGGCGCCGGGCAAGATCCCCGCCGTCCGCGCGCTTCCAGTCCCCCTGCGAGACAGGCCGTACCTCTTTCGAAAAATGGGCCCGCCCCAGGCCCCGAGGCGAGCGCGCACTGACGAAGCCGCTGCCGGGTGCGTCGCCTTGCGATGCCGCTGCGTTGTTGAAGACGCTCCTGACTCGCCCATGGTGTTTGCGCCCCTGGCATTCGAGGTCGTTGCGGTGCATCCGTGCGAGTTCGGTGTGCTCATACCCGTGCCGCCGGCACCGCCGCCTCCAGCCCCACCGCCCGCCGCCCGCGCGAACGCGCCGCCGGACAGAGCCGGACACGCCAGCGTTGCGAAGACTTGCACCTTGATTGTCTTCACGTTTGCCTCCGTTGCAATAGACCTTGAAATTGACCTGAAAATACAGCGAGATCCCGCAAGGGCTACGCGGCCGATGCAAACCGGGCCGATGTGTAAACAAGTATCCTTAGCGACTGTCCCACCCCCGGTGCCCCCCACCTGCGCAGCCTCTCGTCGACAGGACGCGAGCCAGATGGCAGGCGTTGGCAGCGAAGCTGAGACGCAGGATGAGGTGCGGCAAACAAGACGCACGACGACCGCGTGCGGCACGGCGTGCCTACGTCGGACCAGGCTCCGTCGGGCCGGACGGGCCGGCTTCTGAAATCTCCGCCTCCGCCCTATACCAGTACTCGTCGGTGTGGTCGTCCGGACATCCCGCTTCCTCCCACAACTCGTATGCGCGACGCCGGATGCGCGCCTCCCGGTCACTGTCCGCAGGCGGTTCATCGATCCTCGTCGCTCCGCCAAGCGCCGGCGGATCACTCGCTGGAAATGACGCCTCTACAGCATCATCAATCGTGCGATCAGATACGCCGGCCGCGCTCTTTTGCTCACTCACTGTCTTCCCCATCTCGACCTCCGTTGCACTAGTAAGGACAGCTCCGCAAATGGCGTTCCTCCGGCCACGGCGCAGATGAGCACTGGCACGTCTGTTGCGCCCGTCTCCCGACCGCATCCCGCGAGATGCGAACAGGTGAAAAGCGCTGGTAGTGTGCCCGAACGAACGCTCGTCGCAAGGCGGGTCACCGCGATAGATCGTGCGCTGAAGCGCCTGAATCCGCTCAGAAATGGCAAAGGGCGCCGAGAAATAACCCCGCATGCCGGGAACTGATCGACCGCACATGACGCGCGAAATCTACGCATGCGGCCCCGTCGGGGGCCTTCGACCCTCTCGCCTCACCGCAGCCTTCCCGCCGGCACGCCCGATCGACGCTGCCACCTCAGCTCCCAGCAGGAAGGTGGCGGCCGAAAAATACAGCCACATCATCAGCACCGCGAGTGAGCCGGCAGCCCCGAATTCGTTGGCGGTCCCCGCGTGTGCGAGATACAGCCCAAAGATATGGCGGCCGGCTGAGAACAACAGTGCCGCCACCAGGCCGCCCCATATCGCATGCTTCAGCGGCACCCTCGCATCGGGCATGAATTTCATAAGCGCAGCAAAGGCAGCAGCCAGAACGGCGAACGCCAACGCGGTCTGGACCACTTGTGCGATGACCGCGAGAGGCGTGCGCGACGATCGCCTGCATGGCCGCCGCCGCGTCATTTCCCATGATGTCGTGGATCTGGGCAAACAGTCTGCCGCGGGCAGCGTCCGCACCGAAAACCCGGCCCGCAATGGCGAGCGCAATAATCAAGGTGGGGGCGAGCGAAAAAGCCGAAAAGAATCCGATGCTTGCCGCGAGAGTCGAACAGCGGTCCCGGCCGAAACGGTTGACTGCTTCCGATGCGACGGCCCAGCAAACGCGAAGGCTCGAGCGGCTGCGCGCGCGAACAGGCTGGGAGCGTCCTTTCATCGCATGGCTCCGGAGGCTCGAGGGAGGACCGATGGACACCGGAACAGCCGCAAGCCGTATGCCTCCCGACACGAACGCACCCGGGTGGGCCGCGGCTGCCTGACTGGCCCCTCCTGCCGGTGATATCAGGCACGACCGTTGCGGAAGGGATGCGCGCGTCCGGCGCGAACATATCGGGAGAGGTGTCATGAACAAGGACCACGTGAAAGGCGAAGCTGAAAAGCTCAAAGGCAAGGCAAATGAAGTCGCTGGAAAAGTCACCGGAAACAAGTCCCAGGAACTTAAGGGCGACGTCCAGCAGGGGGCGGGTGAAGCACAGAAGAAGGCAGGCGACCTGAAGGACGCCGCGAAGGATGCCGCCGATGATCGCGAGGAGGACCGCGAGTAAGGCGAGCGTGGCATCGCGCGCGTGCGGGTGGTCCGAAACTGCCCGCACGCCTGCGTCCAACTCACGACCCGCAGACGGAATGCAGCAGCATTCGGGAGATCCTCCGGCAAAGGACCAACGCGCGTCCGCTCAGCAAGACCGCGAAACGCCAAAATATGGAGAAGTCGAACTGCGTCGTCTATGAGACTGGGCACGTCGGGCATCTCGCCGGGTTCCGGAACTTCCTCACGATTGCGGCGCAACGGCTACACGTGCGCTGCCATTGCCTGGCAACTGATAAATTGAATTTAACGACGCGGTCCCGCGCTCTAAAGGGACCCGTCGACCCGGACATAAGCACAGGCCGTTGAAACCGCCCGAAACGCGCAGACCCCTTGAAATTTGCTCTCGGCGACCTATCTTGAATTTCGCCCAGGGATCGCCGCTGCAATCTCCGCGCGCTACATGTTTCGGGCACTTCATCTGACCGCAGAAAGCGGCATATTCAGGCACGGCGGATTTGCAAGGAAAGGATCTCGGCATCGGCGCCTGAGAGCTGATCGTTCGTGGCTTATCCTGGAGGAGGATGCGATGAACACCGACCGCAAAAAGTGGAATCCCTTCAAGTTCCTTCGCGGGGCAGCACGCAAGTCCGACGCGGACGGCCCGGAAAGTCAGCCGGCGGGCGATCAATGGCGGGCTTCATGGCCCGATATTCCGCGGCTGTTCTCTCGGGACCAGTGGCGCGCCGTCGAGGAGTTTTTTCATGACCCGTTTGCGGGTCGGGGCGTGCTTGAACGATGGTTTGGCGACTTCAGTTCATCGCGCTTCCAGCCCCGCATCGACGTTGTCGACGAAGGGAAGGTACTGCGCATCACCGCCGAGCTGCCCGGCATGGAGCGCGAAGACGTGAACGTGAGCGTTGAGGACGGGGCGCTCGTGCTGCGCGGCGAAAAAAGGCAGGATGTGCGCAGCGAGGAAAACGGCTGCTACCGGCTGGAGCGCGCCCATGGGAGCTTCATGCGCACGATCCCGATGCCGGAGAACGCCGATCCCGATCACGCCCTCGCAAAATTTGATAACGGCGTGCTCACATTGACCGTACCGAAAACGGAGCCCGCACGCTCAGCGAGTCGCCCGATTGATATCGGCTAGGACAAGCCGCCAAACAAAGCCGGTCGCACCGCTTCGGGTGAGCGGGGCCGTTAGCTCAGCTGGTAGAGCAGCGGACTTTTAATCCGTTGGTCACTGGTTCGAATCCAGTCGGGCCCACATTCGGCCTGCCGTTCCTGAAGGCCCATCCTGGCCTCGTGGGGCGAAGCCCCGCGCCGGCATGGCGAAGCGCCGGTTTCCCGGCACACTACCGCATGACCGACCTTTGGACCGGATCACGGCGCCACGAATCCGGGTGGTCCACGCCGGGCCGGTTTTGACCTGCATGCGCATCAGTATCTCCGTACGTGCTGCGCAGTGTCGTCCATTGCTGGCCTGCGACGGTCCCGGTCAAGGCGACGCGGTCTTCTCGCAGGCGTGAAGCCTTCAATCCGGAGTCGTGCAGATCGACGCGCATCGTCGTTCCGGCCTCGCGCAGATCGCCCGCTCGAATCAAGAATACGTTTTGCGTGCGTACCGCTCATGACACGAGCGTCATCAGGACACCTTGACGCCAGCCTGCGACCCATGAAGAAAACGGACCGCGTCGGACCGCCCGATGGAGATCATGCCGGCAGCCTTTCACCCGGACACAGGCCGTAAAGACACCCCGCAACGCGCCTGCCAAGGTTCGAAGCGGGTCCGCGGTAGTCGCGCTCACCCCGCCCTCGGGAGTTTTCGCAACGGCTCCCGGATCTTGTGCCCGCCGCATTCCCGAGAATGTGACGGGCTTTTTTCATTCCCTGTTTGACGGTGCAGCCGATGGGCGAGCCGGTCAGCGACAGGATCCATGCGGTGGCCGCCGGCGATCCACGGGAAAGTGGACGGCCAGCGCCTGCCCGGCTTTTCATGGTGGTTGCAACCTTCGGGGCCGCTGCACCCTGCCGACATGGCGGCCGTTTTTCGTGTCGCGCGCGCGATAGTCTGAACGGCACGGCCTGTGCGGCATAAACTTGACCGGGCGGCGTAGTGTCCGGCGCGGCTCGTTCGTCCAGATTTGCCCCGTTCTGGACGCGCTAGCGACTGGTCTGGGGAGGCTCGTCGCAGCCAACTGGCAGGCCAATCGCCGAGAGCAGGCGTCGGGCTTCGGCGAATCCGCTCCCGGGATGACGCTCGAATATGCGGTTGAACTCCGCGACGAGCGGACGGGCGCGCTCCGGCACCGGAGCGTCAGGCCCAAGCAGCAAGGCCGTCTGTGCGAATTTTACGGGTCCGGCCTTTAACAGCGCACGAAGGCCCGAACTGGCGCTGCCCGGACCAAAAAGCTCGTGGCCGTACACACGGATCATGGCACGCACAATCGCCTCGGCAGCCGGCGTAAGCACTGGCATCGCCTCAACGAGGCGCAGGTGCGGGGAGCGCACGTCCGGAGCAGTGAAACGTCCGATGTCTTCAACGTCGGCTTGCAGACGCTGTACCGGCAGGTCAGCGCTAAAAAGCATCAGCCGGACGCGTTGATAGAGCGCGTCTTCAGACGGATCCATAACTCGCGTCCCTCTCATCCCTTCTCCCCTGCAACACGTTTGAGCCAGCCAGACTGCACCGGAACACGACCGGTCGCGCCGTGGGCAGCACCGCCCAGTTCCCGCTTCACAAACAGACGAACTCTCGGGGCCGGTGGGCTAGCTCCATCGAACATACCGCCATGAACCAACGGAACGTTGCTGGATCCAGGCGACGGCGGCCTCCAGGGCTTCATCGCACGCCTCGTCGCTGTTGGCGAAGTCTGCGTCAACCCCGAGCGTTCAGGCTTCGCCGTCCCGGCCGGTGACGATGGCCGCTGCCGCGTAGCGGCCCTGGCCAGTCCTGGTCACGACCGGCCGAACCTCACAGCCGTGATACTCCATGACGTTTGCCATATGCATATGTCGCTCCTTCAGGGCCGCGCCATCCGCGGGCGCGGCGACGCCGGCTCGCAGCCAGTCCGTGCAGCGCGCGGGCGCGCCGGGCCGCCGTCAACGCGCGGCAAAACTACCATGGCGAGAGTTCGCTGGATCGCCCTGCAACCTCGTGCCCGTGTGCTGCTGCGGCTGCAATTGCAAGCCGCAGCCGGCGACACGTTTAGCCGCGCGAATCCACCTCCATATCCGTCGTGCGCTCGCCTGATCGCGGAGGCGGCGCCTCCGATTCGTCAGCGCCGCCTGTCGCGGCCTTTGGCCTCCGGCGCGGCGAGGCGTCAGGGTGAAGCGCCTGGAGGAACGTCTCTCCTTTGCCGGTCAGATACGCGCGTCGTGCGCCGGCAGCACAATGTTCGAGCATGACCAGCTGGCGCTCCAGCAGCGCGTCGAGCTCGGCGCGGTTCATGTCGAGCTGGTCCGGCGCCTGGCGAACGAGCATCAGGGTCGCAAATTCGTGTGGACTGAGCATTTCCGTCTCCCGAAAGACCTCAAACTAAAGGAGGGGCGCGGTGAAGAAAAACGCCACATGGTGCACAGCGCATTTGGGCCGCGCCGCGATGCAGCGACGCACCTTCAGGCGACCAGCCCCGGCGGTACCGTGCCTGCGAAACAGCCCGAATTGATGGCGCGTATCGCATACTCCGTCGTTTGCCGGTGCGCCTCGTCCGCGCTTGCCCAGTGCTGGGCGTAGCGCGGCAGGTGCCACTTCGCGATCACATGCTCGCCGCGCCGGATGCGGACCAGGGCCATGTAACTGTCCGGGACGCTCCCGGGCAGCGCGCAGTGCCATACGGGAAATGCGCGGGTCTCGATCGTGAAACCCTTCCAGCTTTTGCTTGCTGTGTTCTCCATGGGTGCCTCCACGTGGCCGGTGAGGCGGCGCAGGCCCGGCGGCCCGCGCCGCATGGTTTGAGCCGTTCGTGCGCATCCGTCTAGCCAGCGCTCACCTCAATGCGCCGCGGCTTCGCCTCCTCCCGGCGGGGAATGGTGAGCTTCAGGACGCCATCGCGCAGCTGTGCGTCGATGCGCGACACGTCAAAGTCCGGGCTGAGCGTGAAGGCGCGCCAGAAGTGCGGATGGCGCACTTCTGCGTGCTGCAGGCGCAGCCCGGATGGCGTAGGAATCACCGCCTCCGCTTCGATGTTCAGACTGCCGTCCTGCACACGCACGTCGAGCTTCTCGCGCGGCACGCCTGGCAGGTCGGCATACAGCGTGATGCCGCGACTGTCCTCGAATACATCGACTGCAGGCGCGATCCGGGTGAGCTGCTTCGCTGCTTCGGCACCCTCCCGCGAGGCAACGTCCGTTCCCGCGCGACGGGCGGCCAGTTCAGTGCTGTCGTTCATGATGTCCTCCGTGATCCTGTGTATCGGGTGGCTTACTGGACAGTGATGGCACGTGGCTTCGAGGCCTCGGAACGTCCAACGCTGACCGTCAGGCAACCGTTCACGTAGCGCGCGCTAACCTTGTCAGGATCCGCGTGCTGGGGCAGCTCGATCACCCGCCGGAATGCGCCCATGAAACGCTCCCTGGCATAGACGCGCGCCTCGTCCCCGACTTCGGTCTCCGGGGGCGTGCGTTCGCCACTGATCGTCAGCAGTCCCTTGTCGATCGAGACATCGATCGATGCCGGATCCAGACCCGGCGCGAACGCGACGATCTCGACGCTGTCGTCAGTACTGCCTATGTTGATGGGCGGAAAGGTTTCGCTGCGCATGGCGCGCAGGCTCGCGGGAAATCCCGCGAAGACGCTGGCCATCTGCCGTTGCAGGCGGTCGAATTCGCCCAGCAGATCGGTGCTGAAAAAGAGATCGCTCATGACTGGCTCCCTGAAACCGGGGCCTCTCACGAAGCTTCGAACCGGACCACGCGCTCCAGTCCGCCTGCCTGTGGGATAGCCCCGCCGACAAACAAATCGAAACACGCAGCGCTAATCGCGACTGCCTGAGCGATGAATAAAATAGCGCAAGGAACGGAAATTTCAAGGGGCCCTGCAACATGTCTTTCGGGGAGTCTTATGGTTCTTTTCGATACGCTTCAGGAACAGATCGACAGCGTGCGCCTGCCGCTCTTTGCTGTCACGCTCACGGCGGCGCAGGTGAATACGCCGCTTCTCGCGATACTCCACTGGCACGCATTCCGGCGCGCGACACAGCTTGTCCTGCCCGGCATCGAGATCCCGCCACGACCGGTCCCGGGCTCGGCCGTCCGGCTCGATGCGGCTTGGCAGAGCTTCGAGACCGTGGACGCCATCCTTCTGGATGCCGCCTGGCAATCCGGTGCATGGGATGTCGAGCGCGTCGAGCAGCGCGGCTGCAATGTGACCGGCGCAAGCGCTGCCGAGGCGCTCGCGTGCCGGCAGGCGTTCGGCGACTACGGAGAGGACATGGCCCGCGACCCGCAACTTCTCGATGACGAGACCGATCGCGGCGAGCTGATGCAGCTTGCCGCGCGTCGGGGCTACATGCGCTGGCTGTTCCGCCCCGTCAAGGGCGGCCTGTGGGGCACGCTCAACGAGCCGGACGACACCCTTGACGTCGATGGCGGACGCCGGCCGCCCTGTCCCGTGTCGCCCCGGCCCCGCCGACCCGAGGGGCGCGGCCGAACGGTCTATCGCCTTGGCGCGGTCCATCGCATCCTGCTGCGGCGCTGAAACAATTTGTTACAAAGAGACATCATCACGCGCCCTTGAAGAGCGAGATGGCCGCCTCTATTTCGCTTTCCGCCAGACATGGCACGGCTGCACGGAGGCGAATCACGTTCCCCGATACCCGCAGCCGGATTCCCTTTATTGGTGATCCTTTAATCGCTCAGGAGATGGAAATGCAGATTCGTCCCCTCTACGACCGGATTATCGTCAAGCGAATCGAGACGCAGCGGACGACGGCCTCGGGCATCGTGATTCCCGATTCAGCGGCAGAAAAACCAGAACAGGGCGAAGTCGTTGCGGTCGGCAGCGGCCGGCCGCTGCAGGACGGAACGCTGCGCGCGCTCCAGCTGCAAGTCGGTGACCAGGTGCTCTTCGGCAAATACGCAGGCCAGACCGTCAAGGTCAATGGCGAGGAACTGCTCGTCATGCGCGAAGAGGACGTCATGGGCGTCCTCGAGGCCGACGCGGGTGCAGCCCGCAAGGCCGCCTGATCTTTCGACCGGTCGCGGACACCCGCCCGGTCGTTCGCGACGTGTTGAGTCAACGACTTTACCCGGAGCAACAACATGAGTGCAAAAGACGTCAGGTTCCACGACAGCGCCCGCGCCCGTATCGTCAACGGCGTGAACGTGCTGGCCGATGCCGTCAAGGTCACGCTTGGGCCCAAGGGCCGTAATGTGCTGATCGAGCGCAGTTTCGGCGCGCCGACCATCACCAAGGATGGCGTGTCGGTCGCGAAGGAAATCGAACTGAAGGACCGCTTCGAGAACATGGGCGCGCAGGTAGTCAAGCAGGTCGCGTCAAAGACCGCCGATGTGGCCGGCGATGGCACCACCACGGCCACCGTGCTCGCGCAGGCGATCGTGCAGGAGGGTATGAAGCACGTCGCCGCGGGCATGAATCCGATGGATCTGAAGCGCGGGATCGACAGGGCCGTGGCCGCCGTGCTCGACGAGCTGCGCAAGCTCTCCAGGCCGATTTCGACCAACCGCGAAATCGCCCAGGTCGGATCGATCTCGGCCAATTCCGACGAAGCGATCGGCAAGATCATCGCCGATGCGATGGAGCGTGTCGGCAAGGAAGGCGTCATCACCGTCGAGGACGGCAAGTCGCTCGAGAACGGGCTCGATGTGGTCGAAGGGATGCAGTTCGACCGCGGTTACGTGAGCCCCTACTTCATCAACGATCCAGAAAAGCAGGCAGCGTATCTCGACGACACGCTGATCCTGCTGCACGACAAAAAGATCTCGAATATCCGGGATCTGCTGCCGGTTCTCGAAGCGACCTCAAAGGCCGGCAAGCCCCTGCTGATCGTCTCGGAAGACATCGATGGCGAAGCACTGGCCACGCTCGTGGTCAACGCGATGCGAGGCATCCTGAAGGTCGCGGCCGTCAAGGCACCAGGGTTCGGCGACCGCCGCAAGGCCATGCTCGAGGACATCGCCATCCTCACTGGCGCAACGGTCATCTCTGAAGAGACCGGCAAGCAGCTGCCGAAGGCAACGCTCGAGGATCTCGGACGTGCGAAACGTGTGGAAGTCCGCAAGGACGACACGATCATCATCGACGGCGCAGGCGACGAGAAGCGCATCCAGGAGCGCGTATGGTCGCTCCGCAGGCAGATCGAGGATACGACAGTCGACTACGATCGCGAGAAGCTTCAGGAGCGTCTGGCGAAGCTTGCAGGCGGTGTGGCCGTCATCAGGGTCGGTGCAGCGACCGAGGTCGAGATGAAGGAGAAAAAGGACCGCGTCGACGATGCGCTGCATGCCACGCGTGCGGCTGTCGAGGAAGGCATCGTCCCTGGCGGCGGCGTTGCGCTGCTGCGCGCGCGCGAGGCGGTGTCCACTCTTAAGGGCGTCAACGGCGATCAGGACGCGGGCATCCGCATCGTGCAGCGCGCGCTCGAGTCGCCGCTGCGCGTCATCGCCGCGAACGCCGGTGACGAGCCTTCTGTGGTCATCGCGAAGGTGCTCGCAGGCAAGGGCAACTTTGGCTACAACGCCGCTACCGGTGAGTTCGGTGACCTCGTCGAAGCGGGCGTGGTCGATCCGACCAAGGTCACGCGCACGGCGCTGCAGAATGCGGCGTCGATTGCCGGGCTGATCCTGACGACGGATGCGACGATCGCCGACGCACCGAAGGACGAAAAGCCCGTGCTGGCGAGTGCGCCGGAACTGGAATACTGACCGCATCGGTCTTGCTGTGTGCACCGCTCACCTGGCCCGCGGTGCGTTTCCTTCGGCACCGCTCTTTCTGTCTTCGCGGGGGCGGTGCCGCTTTTTCCCGGGACTGCCATGAAACTCGAACTTCGCATTGATTCAAGGCCGCTCGACATCGAGATCGATGACGTCGTGGCGGGACTGCTGGCCGTACGGCTCGACCTGCCAGCGGGCGAGGATAACCGGGACGCGCTCGCGCGCCACCTGAGCGCGAAGGGTGAGCCCTGGATTCTCGACGAGGAACACATGCGCCGACGCATCCTGCGCCGGCTGATCCTGGACATCGCCGACCCCGCGCTCGTCATCCGCCATCTCATGGCTGACCAGTGACCCTTGTGCCTGCGCGGCCATGGCGAAGCTTCCCCCCGGAATCCTCGGGCGCGACTTCCTCACGTTCCTGCAACTTTCGGTTGGTGACGAGATTCGCGCCGGCCAGGTTATCGACGATTCCGCGCTGCGTCAGGCGATGTGCGCCGTGCGCTGCGGGACCATGCGTGCAGCGCGACCAGCGATGAAGGTCTTCTTCGATGGATGCCAGTTCTGGCTCGCCAGTCATCTTCACCGTTACGAGGCAGCGTGCCGTCTGGGCGCGCGCCACCAGGAATTCTGGTGCGAAATCGAACCGGGCACCAAAGACGACGCCTGGCGACACGCCTCGCGATGGACTCAGGCCTCGGACCATTACGGAAGTGACTGATTCAACACGTCGGCTGGCCGCCATCCGCCCGATGACCGCTCCCACGAGCCATTGCTGGCATCCCGACGTTGCCCCCCGAATGGCCGATTCGTTCGCCCGTGTGCCGTTCGCAGCAGGCACGCAGCCCCTGCAGTTCGCGCTCGGCTACGGGACGTGGGACAGGCGGGTGGTGACCGGTGTCCATGACGACGAGGCCACCACCAACTCATCGCGCCGAAGAACTGACGCAAAACTTCCTCCGCGCAGTGCTGCGGGCGCGAGGCAGCGCAGGACGCTATGAAAATGCGTGTTGACGCGCCAGAGTCCGGGCCCCGTCCCCGGCTCGTTACCTGAATCGCGTCGGCGGTCGAAACGGGGCGTAACACTGTGCCGGATGCTCTTCACAAAGCCGTCCCAGACACGCCCCGCCGACCGCCCCCGTCGCTCCGGCCGCTGTCACTGGTCAAAAGATTCCTGGCATTGGCAATGCATCAATCGCGCACAATTTGTCCAGCCGTGTTCGTTGCGCGCGCAACCAACATACATCTTTCAATCGACAGGAAACACAACGTCCGGTTGCGGAGCAGGGCGCGCCACCGGACCCGGGCAGGTTACGGGACTCGTGGCAGACACACGTTGATTCAGCTGAAAGAGCGGTGGTGAATGCACACGCAGCCGCGTTGCGTCAGCGTGGGTGTCGCCCATGGCCGCTCGCCTGCAGGACGTCACGGCCGACGGGCTCGGCGTGGCCGTCGGCAGGCCATCGCGTGCTTCCGGCCCGCTGCTGCGCGGCTCCATCCAGTATCCGATGCCGCCTCCGCCCGGGAGTGGCAGCGTTTGCTCGCTGGCCGCTACGGCTGCTTTTGGCGAAGCAGCAAGGGTTACCACCGCCACAAACGCCCAGATCTGCTTTTTCATGGCAAACCCCTTCCTTCAACCCTGTCCAGCACAGCCGAACCCGCAGTGTGCGCCGGGGCGGATGTTGCACACTGCCTGACTGAGCCGAATATAACTTAGCTTCCCTTATCGAATTTTTCAAGAGGCGGCCGGCGCCACAATGACTGCTTCGGCAACGGGCTCGCGCGCCACCCGGGAACGGGACGCTTCGGCAGGGCCTGGCTCCCTTCGCTGAGCCGGTAGAGCGTCCCGTGCGCGAGCTGACGGTCCGGGACAGGGCGGCATCCGGGCCGCCGCCGCTGCAAACCGCGCGACCGCCGGGTGCGCCCGCAATGTGGAAATCGTGCTCCGCGCTTCGCTAGCGGTGTTGAGCCGCGTCGTTTTGTACGATTAAATCCCTGTCCCGCAACGCGACGCGGGAGTGCGGAACGTCGGCCGGGTTCTTGCGCCTGGCCCGGGGGCACTGCGATCCGCGGGTGGGCATCTGGTTTCATGCGGGCTCAACTGCTGCCGGATCTGTCCGGGCGTTTGCGCCCCTCGCGATTTTGCATAAAATAGCTTCGTGCACTCTTCGCTGTTCAGCTGCGAAGAGGTTGCGCTGGTCCACTTTGAACCGTCCCATCGTCAAGGCGACTGGCGCGGCCGAGCCATCGTCCCGTGTTATCCGGTTCGGCCGCGCCTCTGGGAGCGAAACTGTTCGGGTGCCGTCAATGAAACCTGCTGGTCATCTGGCCACGGATGCGTACGAAAACGCCGGCCACTTCGTCCACTTCTACGACGAGGATGCACCGCTCGTCCAGCGCGTGGCAGACTACGTGGAACAGGCGCTTCGCGCCGGTGGGAGCGCAGTCGTCATCGCGACTGCGCCGCATCTGGCCATGCTGCAAGACCGCCTGGGCATCCATTACCGGGTCTCTCCGGGAAAATCCTCAGACAGCTCGGACACGGATCCCGGTCCGCTCGTCCTGATGGACGCTGACGCCGCACTCGCCGCGTTGAGCGTCGATGACTGGCCGGACGAGCAACGGTTTCATTCGACGGTTGGCGCCGCCATTGCGCGGGCTGCTGCTCGCGGAGGCCCGGTCCACGCCTTTGGGGAAATGGTGGGTCTTCTCTGCGAACGCGGACGTCAGGCGGCGGCGCTCCACCTTGAACGCCTGTGGAGTGCGCTGGGCGCGAACTACAGGTTTTCGCTGATGTGCGGCTACCCTCGACGGCTCTTTCCCACCAACGACGAAACGGCCATTTTCCAGGACATATGTGCGGCACATACGCGGGTGCTGCCAGACGATGTGTTCACGAACGCCCCGCCCACGGACGCATTCAGACTGGCTGCGCTCTGGCGACAGAAGGCGGGCGCCCTCGAGGCGGAAATGCTACGGCGGCAGCGTACCGAGCGGCAGCGCGACGACATGCTCATGCATTCCCCGGTGGCGTCGGCCCTGCTCGTCGGTCCGGAGCACCGCTTCTGGCTGGCCAACCGGGCCTTTCGGGCAATGGCCGGCCGCGACGATCTCGCCGGCTCCCGTTACGTCGACGTTTACCCGCACGAAGCACGTGTCATGGAGGGGCTTGGACAGGTCCTCAAGGACGGTAACCCTGTGGTCCTCGAAGAATACCGTGGGCACGGCACCCCTTGCGCCGGGGAACAGGGACGGATCGTCACCCTGCACATGAGCCCCCTGGGTCCGGCAAGTGGGCAGGCCGTCGATAGCGTCATGCTGACGGCCATTGATGTGACCGAGCACGTCCTCGCGCGGGAACGCCTGGAAAACCTGCACGCCGAGCGTGCACGGCTGCTTGCCGGTCTGGAAAATGCGAGCCGCGCGAAAGATGAATTCCTCGCCATGCTCGGCCACGAGCTGCGCAATCCGCTCGCACCGATTGTCACCGCGCTGGAACTGATGCAGCTGCATGGCGCGCAGGGCACGTCCCGCGAGCAGTCGATCATCCGGCGACAGGTCGGGCACCTCGAGCGTCTCGTTGATGATCTCCTCGACGTCTCCCGGATTGCCCGCGGCGACCTCGTACTGAAGAAGGAAACGGTCAGCATTCGCGAGGCAATCGACAGGGCTGTCGAAATGGCAGGCCCACTTCTCGGGCAGCGCGGCCACAGGCTGGACGTGCAGGTCGCTGGCGACATTGCCTGCGAGGCGGACCCCGCCCGCATCGCCCAGGTAATCAGTAACCTGCTCACCAATGCCGCGCGCTACACCGATGCCCCGGGCGGCGACATACGGGTGCTCGCCCGCAGCGAAGGCGGGTGGATAACCATCCGGGTGCGCGACAACGGGATCGGCATGACTCCCGAGACCCTCGGGCGTATCTTTGATACGTTCTATCGCGGCAAGCCGGAGGACGGACGCGGTGCCGGTGGGCTAGGGCTTGGGCTCGCACTGGTAAAGAATCTCGTCGAACTGCACGGCGGCCGGGTCCATGCCCAAAGTGACGGGCGCGGACGCGGGAGCGAGTTTGTTGTGGAATTACCACGTGGGAATGCGAGGCCGGTCATCAGGCAATTACATAAGCTCCGCGGCGTGGTGTGCGGGGCCGCCAATCCGGCGGATGTGCCACGGCGGGTTCTGGTAGTCGATGACAGCGTGGACAATGCTCTCGCGCTCGCTGAATGGCTGCGCAGCCGCGGGCACGTCGTGGAGGCACTGCACGATCCAGCGGCCGCCCTGAAGGCGGCGCCGTCGTTCGATCCCGATATCGTCGTCCTCGACATCGGCCTTCCTGGCATGGATGGCTATGAACTGTGCAGAAGCCTGCGTTCGTTGCCTGGTGGCCGGCCGCGCATCTATGCCGCGCTAACCGGGTACGGGCAGGAAGCGGACCGTACACGCAGCACCGCCGCGGGCTTCGACCATTATTTTGTCAAGCCGCTGCAGCCACAGCAGCTTCTGGAACTGGTGATGTCCGTTCCCGCAGACCGGTACGAGGGATGACACCGTCCCGGCGGCCAGTGGCCATGGCCGCTGGCGCCGGTTCGCCTCGACCCGACTACACCTCGAAGCAGCTGGCCAGCCAGGTGACAAGCTCCGCAATCGCGGCTCCCTTGCGACAATAGCCGTCAAAGGAGCCGGGCATGATCCGTGCTGCGACGCTTTCCAGTGGAAGCGCCGTATACGCGACGATGATGATCTCCCGCGTCGCTGCGCGCGAGCGTAGCATCCCGGCCGTCTGGTGACCGTCTACCTGGGGCATGTTGATGTCGAGCAGGACGACGTGGGCGTTTGCCCGCTCGCACTCGGCGACGGCGTGTGCGGCGCTGTATGCGGCGCACGTCTGGTAACCCGCCAGGCCGAGCGCGACACATACTGCGTCCGCAGCGGCCGCATTGTCATCCACGACGACGACACGGGGCTGTTCATCGGTGCGCACGCTACGTCTTGTGAACCAGGCCTGGCGGGCGGGAAAGGATTCTTGATCAGGCTTCTCCATGGCTCGCAACCGGTTGCCCTGTCCGACCGCAACCGGCGTGCCAAGCCTGCTTTCCGGCCGCGGGTGCCGCGGCGAATCTGGCTGATCCCAAAGAGGAGCATTTTCGATGCAGCTTGCCGGGCAGACGGACACTGGCCTTTCCCCCGAGCGCCGTTTCGAACTGATGATCGGTGGCGTGCGCGACTACGCTATCTATTTTCTCGACCCCGGCGGCCACGTCAGCAGCTGGAACGCGGGGGCAGAAAGGTTCAAGGGATACCGGGCGGAAGAGATCATCGGCCACCACTTTTCGGTCTTCTATACCCAGGAAGACCGGGAAGCGGGCCTGCCAGAACGCGCATTGCGCACCGCGCTTGTCGAGGGCAAGTTCGAGCAGGAAGGCTGGCGCCAGCGCAAGGACGGCACGCGCTTCTGGGCCAGCGTCGTGCTGGACCCGATTTTCGACCAGGCAGGTGAGCACGTCGGTTTCGTCAAGATCACGCGCGACATTTCGGAGCGCAAGGCCGCCCAGGAAGCCCTGCTGGAAAGCGAACGGCGCTTTCGGCTGCTGGTGCAGGGCGTCACGGACTACGCGTTGTTCATGCTCTCGCCCGAGGGTATCGTGACGAACTGGAATGCGGGCGCCCAGCGCATCAAGGGCTATACCGAAACCGAAATTGTCGGGCGCCACTTCTCGTGCTTTTACACTGAGGAAGACCGGGAAAAAGGGAAGCCGGCAGCCACACTGATCCGCGCGTCGGCGGAGGGCCGCTCGGAGCAGGAAGGATGGCGCGTCCGCAAGGACGGAACCAGGTTCTGGGCTCACGTCGTCGTCGACGCCATCCGCGACGCGCAAGGCAGGCTGCTCGGCTTTGCGAAGATTACACGCGATGTCACGGAAAGGCGGCAGGCCGCCGAGGCGCTGGAACGGGCGAACGCGCAACTTTTCCAGGCGCAGAAGCTCGAGGCTATCGGACAACTGACGGGCGGCATTGCCCACGACTTCAACAACCTGCTCGCAGTCATTTCCAGCGGTCTCGACGTCGTCGCTGCCCACCCCCCCGCACACGTCACCGCAAAGATGCTCGAATCGATGCGACGCGCCGTGACGCGCGGTGCCACCCTGACCCAGCAACTGCTTTCCTTCGCCCGGCAGCAGCCTTTGCACCCCGAAGTCTGCGACATAGCGGCGGTCATCGAAGGCTTCCAGTCCATGCTTGGGCGGGCCATCCCGTCGTCGGTCCAGCTACGCATCGACTGCCAGGCCACGCAACGACGCGTGAAACTGGACATCATCCGCTTCGAGGCCGCACTGCTGAACCTGGTCGTGAATGCCCGGGACGCCATCGGCACGGACGGCGAGATCATCATTCGCATCCGGACTGCCGAGCTGCAAGAAGGTCAAGCTCAGGCGGCCGCCGGCCCATATGTTCTGGTTGAGGTCACGGACACGGGATGCGGCATGCCTGCGGAAGTCATCGCCCGTGCCACCGAGCCGTTTTTTACCACCAAGGAGCCCGGCAAGGGCACAGGCCTTGGGCTAAGCCAGGTGTATGGTTTCATCACGCAGTCCGGAGGCGCGATGGACATCGCCAGCTGCCCCGGCACCGGCACCACCGTCAGCCTCTATCTGCCGGCGCTCGCCGCGGACGGGCCGACGACGCATCCCGTCGCCGACCTGGCGACAGAGACGGTTCTCGTCGTCGATGATGAGAGCGAGGTGCTGGAAGCGACCGCGGAGCTCTTCCGGAGCATCGGATACGCCGTCGTGACCGCCGCGAACGCGCAGCAGGCGTTAGGTGTCCTCGCGAGAAATCCAGGCATCGACTTCCTTTTCACGGACATCGTCATGGCGGGCGAATTCGATGGCATCGAGCTGGCACGACGCGCACACGATACGTACCCTGAACTGCGCATCGTGATCGCGTCTGGCCATCTCGGCCCGTCGCGGCAGAAAGACGGAAGTGCGCTGGCTGACTTCGTGTTCATTACGAAGCCGTACCGACTGTCGGAGCTCGCGCGTGCCATGCGGCGCGCCTGACCGTTCCTTCCGGGATCGTCGCTGCGTTTTAACCAGGCCGGTAAGGCCGACACGTTGACGGTATTGTTGCGCTCACTTCGAGGGGCTGTACGGTGACGGGCCGGGGCGACTCATCGCGACGACCGAACTGCATTGACAGGCGCCATATGCGCGATCCGGCTATCGACCCGGACAATCGCCTGGATCGCGCGCGGGTCACCGGTACTTCTCCCCCATGGTCAGCGGTCGTGCCCGCGTTCCGTGCCAGGGCGGGTAAGCCCATGGCCTCGTTTTCTCGGCAATCTTTCTATACTCCATATAATTTGTACTCCACAATAATAATTTCATGATTGCAGCGCAGAGCGTTGCTGGTCTTGTACCGGCCTGCCGTTCTGGTACAGGCGGAGTTCATGCCTGCGGCGATGGTCAATATCGCGCGAAATCTTTTGCAACCGAAAAACGCGATGTAACTTCGGCAGCGCGAGAATCTGGATTTCCGCGGCTTCCTTGCGATAGATGCCACCGCGAACGACGACGGTTCGACGGGCGAAATCGTGGGCTGGAAACGGCAGCCAGAGTGGACGGCGGTGCTCACCAGCGTCCTGGGCTTCCGAAAGGGAATGTGCGAAAGCTGTCGACGCAGGCCTGTACGAGAAGGTGCAACGTCAGCCATTGACTGGCCCGCCCTGCTCCAGGGCGCGGGGGCAACCGGTGCATCGATCGAGAGCCAGATGCCCAGGCCGAGCGCTCCGTGCGCGGGACGCTGCAAGAGGCAACCCGGCGTGCTCGCGCCCTCCCACTTGCAGTGCCATCGCAAAAACGCATGTGCGACCGGACAGAACGGCGTCGTCGCGCAGGCGGCCAGCGGCCACGCCAGATGGCGCGCAGCGGTCGTGATGCACGCGTGGTGTCCATGGGCGTAGACGCGCATCAACCTCCGCCGCACGGACTTGTAACAGGCGCGAGCCGGGACGTCGATATCGTTGGGAGCCCCTCGCACGCGGTGACAATATTCCACGGATCGTCGCCCTCCGCCAGTGCGCTCGCGCCGAACGCGATCCAGGACCCATCCGGCGCAGGCGTTTCGCGCACGCGCGCGAGGGTGTCGCTCACGCGTCCGGCCACCCGGCGTTGAAACGGGCTAGCGACACGAAGGTCGTCGGGACTCTGTGTCGGCACACACCACGGCCGCGCGCAGGCCGGACAGTTAGCCGGCGCCCGGAAAATATCCGGCCTGAGCCGTAGACCGCAATAATTCTGACACCGTTGCGCCATAAAAAGTGTCACCACGCCACCGGATCCGAACCGCCGGTGTCGGCCAGTTTGGGACATTCGTTTCCGACGAGTCGCGACGCTGAGGCGTCGCTTCAACGTCAGACTGCGGCCGTCCGGTTGGGGACCCGACTAACGAGATGTTTGCCTCGTGCTCATCGTCAGCACGAGTCCGGCCAGAACGAGCAACGCGCCGCCAACGAATGACGCCCCGAGCGTATCGCCGAACATCGCAGACGCCGCGACGAGGCCGACCAAGGGCTGAAGGTACTGAACGCTCGCGGCGACGCGCGCCGGAACGACGCGCAAGAGGTTCAACCACAGGAATAGACCTGCAACGGTCACCACGACACCCAGATACACGGCAGCCGCAACGCCTTCCGTGGTGACGTGGATCGGTACGTGCCTGAATTCACTGATACTCCAGGGCAGCAACGCGATGAAACCGAATAGCGTGCTCCACGCCGCCACCGTGCCGGTACCGTACGCACTGGTCAGTTCCACGCTCCAGACGTAGTAGAACGCAATCGCGATAGCGGATAACAGAAGCCATCCCGCTCCGGCCAGTGTCGTAGTCGCGGTAGCCGGGGCACCATGACCATGCCCAAGCGCGACGAGCGCAATGCCTGCAAATGCGGCGAGCAGGCCGACTCGCTGTAAGGCTGAGACGTGCTGCCTGAGCCGTACGGCTGCGAAGAAAACGATGAATACCGGAATGGTTGCGGAAATGATCGTGCCGACGGACGCCGACGTACCGGCAACGCCGAAGGTCTGGGCAACCTGCCCCACACCGATGCCGAGAACGCCGAGCGCAGCTACTCGTGGCACAGCCCGCCAGGGCAGCGCATGACGCCGCACGGCAAAGGCCAGCAGTAGAGGCACCGCCACGGCAAACCGGAACGCTGTCAGCGTCAACGGCGGCAACGTCTGAAGCCCCAGTTTTGTCACCGGAATGGACAGTCCCCACATCACTGCGAGCAGCAGCATGGCGCTTAGGTTTCTCAACGTCAGTCCGGCCGTCCTCTGGGTGGACGCATCCTGATAGATTCCGGCTCCCGCGGGAGATAAAGAGCTTTGGCTGGACATCAGAACTCTGAACGAAGAATAGCTCGATTGGCACTCCTGACGGGAGCCAACCGGCGCCGATTTACACATGGAGCGGTAGCACGGTACCAATCGCCACGAAGATGCCGCCGCAGACGCGATTGAAGCGCCGCCCAGCTCGACTGAGCCACGGACGGATTCGGTTAGCGGCGATTGCAAAGACGTACTCGGCAGCAAATTCGGTGACCGCATATGTGGCGGCCACGATCACGAACTGGACGACGAGGCTTCGCTGAGCATCGATGAATTGCGGCAGGAACGCGCTGAAGAACAGAAGCCCCTTGGGATTCGTGGCAGACGACAGCGCGCCTTGCCGCACGAGCGACCATGAGCGCGCCTCACTCGTGACGGCCGGCGTGGCCGCAACGGCGATTGCGGGCGACCGCCACACCTGGACGCCGAGCCAGACGAGGTAGGCTCCGCCAACCAGCTTGAGGACGGTGAGCCAGATCACAGAAGCCTTGATCAGCGCGCCGATGCCGAACATGCAGAGCGCAATAACAGCGATGAAACCCGCCACAGCGCCCGTAATGGTAAAGAGCGTCTTGCGGCTACCGTACATCGCACCGTGCGTCAGCGCGAGAAGCCCGTTCGGTCCGGGAGCCAGTGACATGCCAATGGAGGTCACAAAGAAGACGAGCCATGTATGGAACTGCATGTTTCCCCCTGGGCACTCCGAGCAGAACAAACCGGTCCCAGATGTTGGCGTCCGCAAAGACGATTGACAAACCATTTATCGTCATATAATGCATGAGTTAAACTCATGCATAGGTGCTCATGTTCGACCGACTACCGCCGTTGCAAACGCTTCGCGCCTTCGAGGCAACAGGACGGCTACTGAGCATGACGCTCGCGGCGCGGGAACTGCATGTAACGCAAGGTGCCGTCAGTCACCATATCAAGACACTCGAAGACGATCTCGGGGTCGCCTTGTTCCAGCGACTGACCCGACGGCTTGTGTTGACGGAGTCGGGCGCCGAACTGCTGCTGGCTGTGACCCGTCTTCTGGGGGAACTCACCAGGGAAGCCGAGCGCCTTCGCGCCCAGGATAGCGTCGCGCGCATGACGATCAGCACCAGTGTCTCGTTCGCAAGCAAATGGCTGGCGCTCAGGCTGCACCGCTTCAAGGCACTCCATCCGGAACTCGACGTTCATCTGGACGTGACGGACTTAAACGTCGACCTGGAAGATGGAAAGGTGGACGTGGCAATCCGCTACGGCAGTGGCCGCTATCCGCGCGCGTTAGCAGAGCGGATCATGGATGAAACCGTCACGCCCGTATGCAGCCCGGAGTATCAGGCCAGGATGGATGGTTTGCCATCCGTCGACAGCTTGTCCAGTTGTACCCTGCTGCACGAGGACCGGATGTTGGCGAACTGGGAACAGTGGTTCGCGCTTGCGCAGGTAGACAAGGTCCGCACGGGCCGGGGTCCAGCGTACAGCCATGGCAGCATGGCCATCGAAGCGGCGATACGGGGGGAAGGTGTCGTGCTGGGACGCAGTGTGCTGGTCGCCGATGATATTGCGGCGGGACGGCTCGTAGCGCCATTCGCGCATTTCAAGCTCAAGGCGGAGCGCGGCTACGATCTCGTCTATCGCATAGGCAGTCGAGATCATCCTAAGGTTTGCGCACTGCGCGACTGGCTTGCTGAGGAAGTCCAGCGTCCGGCATAAATGCCTCTGGCGACCGAAGTCGATCATAGAGCGGCCACTGCTGGCGAAGGACCCGAGTGGCCGAGCTGGGTTGTGGGCTTCTGCCCGACGCGGCCGGATCAGTGATGGTCCCGTCGCTGGCTTCCGCCTCGGACCGTGTTCGGCCAGTTACGGGCATTGGTTCGCGCCTTCTTAGTCTCACTGTGTCATAAAACTTGTTGCGCGCTCTATTGTTGTACAGGAAGAGTGCCATCGTTGCATGAGCCTTTGACCGAGTAGGATACGCAACGTAGTAATGGAATCAGGAACGTGGCGTTGAGCGCGCTGGACTGCCCCGGGGGATGTAATCCGGGGGAAGGACAGGCAGCGCGCGTTCAAGGAAGTTTTTTTACCACGTCCATCTGATTGCATTCTTAGTCGCTGAGCCATCAGAAACCCATACGCAGCGATACTCAGTGTGGCGTGATGGTGAGAGCCGCGCCAGCCTCGCCCTTCATAATGACCGAGCCCGAACTCCTGTTTCAGGTCCTGATAGTCGCGCTCGATGCGCCAGCGCATTTTGGTCACGAACACAAGCTGCTCGAGGGTCGCCTCCTCGGGTGCAGTAGTGAGAAAATATTTGAGCGGCTCCGTATCGCCATCAGGCCATTCAATAAGCAGCCATTCTTCGTCGCGAACGGTACTTCGCCAATAGTCGTGATGTGCGGGACGAACCCGTACGGCGGCGAAGCGTGAGGAAAGTGCTGCGTTGCTGCCTTCCCGCCAGGTTACGGTTCGCCAGGCGTTCATGGGTAATTGCATGGCCAGTTCCTTCGCCACGAGCGGTTTATGGCCGGGCGCACGGCGCAACAATTTCGGTGGCTGACCACGCCCACTCCAGGGTTTGGGTGGCAGCGGCGCCGTACCGGGCGCCCACACAGAGGTGCCCGGCCGGATCCCTACCGCATACAACAAACCCAGTTCAGTTACGCTTTCCCGGAAAGCGGTTTCGTCGCCGTACCCGGCATCGGCCAGCACAATGCCCGGCGCAATGCCGGATGCTATAGCCTCGCGAAGTTGGGCCAGCGCAATCTGTGGCTTGGTCTCGAAGGTGAGATCGTCAGGAATGCCCGCGCGACGCGCTCGTTCCCGGTCGTCAGTCCATTCCTTGGGAACATACAGCTGCTAGGCAATTGGCAGGCTGCCGCGTTGCGTCGCAATCGACAGGCTCACCGCGATCTGGCAGTTATCCTGTTTGCCCAGTTGCCCACAATATTGCCGCGCTACGCCGACCGAATGCTTGCCTTTCTTCGGGAAGCCCGTGTCGTCAATAATCCAGTAATAGCCAGCCTCTTCAGCAGCGTGCAGACCTAACAGGCCGCTGAAATACCGCTTAAACACGTCATCGCGCAGAGCTCGTGAGGCGTTGATAGATGGACCACTACTTGTCCCCTGGAGATCATGCGCGGCGCCGACACATTCACCGAGAGTCTGTTTTCCATGCGCAAGCTGGACGACTTCGTCCCCAAGTCGCATCCGTTGCGTTCGATCCGCGTGATGGCGAATGAAGCGCTGGCGAAGATGGATCGACAGTTCGCCCAGATGTACGAAGCGGACATAAAGGGCGGGCGGCCGAGCATCGCGCCAGAGAAGTTGCTGCGAGCCAT
>NZ_SMOD01000042.1 GCF_004353905.1 Paraburkholderia guartelaensis
GGCAGCATGTGCGGACCACGAATCCAATCGAATCGACGTTTGCGACGGTACGCCATCGCACGAGCCGCACGCGTAACTGTCTGTCGCGCGCGACCTTCCTCGCCATGGCGTTCAAGCTGATTGAAGCGGCCGAGCAGGGCTGGAGGAAGATTCGCGGTGCCGAGAAAATTGATCAGCTTCTGAAGGGTGTTCCCTTCAAAGACGGAACCCCGGTGATTGATAGCACACCGGCTCCTCAAGCGCTGGCCGCCTGATCATGCCGTCCCGCCCGCGTACACCACTATTGACGATTGCTCGCACCCGCGTGGATGCGCATGGAAAGTGTCACAGCAGAGGAGCCGCGCCGCCTCCGTCTGATTCCCGCCAGCCGCTACAAACCGGTTCACTTCTGGCTCCCCCGCTGACCTCATCGTCGATCGTCACCGGCGATTAATCGCGTCACCTGCTCCCAGAACCATTGGGCGCCCGGATCCCTGGCGCTACGCCGATGCCGGACCGCACTTAATGAAAAGCTTCGCTCCAACGTGCCGACGCTGCTGGCCCGGTAACGTCCGAGCAACGCAAGGGGCGCGATCAGACTACGCGGCAACCACACAGCGAGATTGCTCGTTGAGAGGATTATGGGTACGGCGAGATAGTGCGCGACCCGGAGTCGGACCTGGTTGGACAGGCCCTGCTCGGCAATCAGCTGTTCAACATCCGGAAAGCGGCCCACCAGCACGAACTCAAACTGTGCCAACAGTTCGCGCGTGACAGATTGACCCGCAAGCGGATGATGCTCGCCCATGACGAGCACATAGTCCTGATCGAATAAGTGCGCGCGCTCGAATTCGACGCCCATGTCGGGCAACTGCCCTAAGGCGATATGCGCGGCATTAGTTTCGAGCGCACTCGCGAGTTCGCCTAGCGGGATCCTGACCGAGCGGAGTCGCAGGTTAGGCGCGATCGTTGCCAGATGCCGGTGCAAAGTGGGCAGGAATGAAAGCTCGCCGCTGTCGCTCATGCTGATGACAAACGTGCGATCGGATTGCTCGGGCACGAATGTGCCGGCTTCCTGCAACGTGTCATGGATTTCACCAAGCGAGCGATGAATTCCCGGCGCGATTAGCTTCACCAGCTCGGTGGGTTCGACACCGCCGGAGCTGCGCCTGAACAGTTGATCCTTGAGCAGCAGCCGCAGACGCGTAAGAGCGCCGCTGACGACCGGCTGCGAAACGTCGAGGCGCAGCGCCGCGCGGCCAATATTGCGTTCTACGTAGACGGCGTCCAGCACTTCGAGCAGTGCCAGATCGATGCGCGCCTCGTTGGTCTGTGCGCGCCGGTTCATCGCGCCTCCCGCGAACTGCTCAGCGACGTACGGACAAGCTCACTCATCCACATCAACGCCGGGTCAAGCGCCGCGCGCGGGTGACGAAACAGATTGACTGCAACCGCACGTTGCTGGATCGGCGGCGCGACGATCCTGTATTTGCCAATCGCGACAATGGCGCGAGCAACACTGCGCGGCAACCACACCGCCAGGTCACCGCCGTGCAGCAACTCGGGCACCGACAGATAATACGACGTTCGCACGCTGACCAGTCTCGTCAAGCCAAGGTCCGCCATCAATTGCTCGACGTCAGGCGATTCGCCAGCCACCACGTACCGCGCCTGCTGCAACGCTTCGCGCGACGGATTGCGCGGTAACGCGTGCGAACGGGCGACAAGGAGCACAAACGGGTCGTTGAACAGATGCTCACGCACGATGTCATCGCCGAGCGCGCCGTAACTACCTATCGCGAAGTCGATTTCGCCGGCCTGCAGCGCCTGCGGGATACGCTGCGTTGGGATCTGGGTCGTCTCGAGCCGCACGCGCGGCGCCAGCTCCTCAACACGCTGCAGGAGCGACGGCACCGCGACGATCTCGATACTGTCGCTCATATGGAGGCGGAAGGTACGCTGCGCGGCACCCGGCTCGAAGCCGAAACGCTGCACGAGGCAGTCTTCGAGCAAGGTCAGCGCCTCGCGGATACGCGGCGCTAGCACGGTCGTCAGCTCAGTCGGCGCGACGCCGCTGCCGGTCCGGACGAACAGGCGATCTCCCAGCAGCTCACGCAAGGTGACCAACGCGTTGCTGACCCGCGGCTGGGACAGATTGAGCCTGACCGCCGCCCGGCTCACGCTGCGCTCGCTGTACACCGCATCGAAGATTCGCAGCAGATTCAGATCGATATCGTTGATATTCATGACACGAATATACGATCAAACGCCCGCCGTGTATTGGAAAAAATACGACGGACCTAGACTGCTGCGTAAGCCGTTTCGTAACGACACGGCGACCGGCTACACCGGTCAATCCACTTCGCGTCCGCGTCAGCGTCGCGCATCGAGGTAAGAGCAAAGCATGATTACAATCACCGGATACAGCGACATTCTCTCCGCCGAACCGGGGGAAACCGTCGAATTCAAGGTCTCCAGCAAGTCGCCACACCCTTTCACCGCAGAACTGGTGCGAGTGATTCACGCCGATCCTCATCCCGCTGGCCCCGGCATGCGCTTTGAGCCGCTTGGCCACGTGTTTGCAGGTACGTTCGCGTCGGTCGACAAGCCATTACAACAAGGTTCTTTTGCGCGTGTGAGTGCCGTGCCGGCGGTGGGCTCGGCAATCGGGCTCACGGCCGGCGCCCGGATCCAGCCGACTGCGCTCGGTCGCGGCGAGCAGTGCGTGCTATCGCAATGGAACACGGCACGACAAGCAGGTTTCGCGCTGCTGGTAAGTGAGCGAGGCATTGAACTGAGGCTCGGCGCAGGCCGGGGCCAGACGGAGGTGCGCGTGCTATGCGCGGCGCGGCTCGACGTCCGATGGTACGACATCTGGTTCGCGATCGACGCCGCATCGAACCGGATCGAGGTGGGCGTCGCCGAAGTCGACGACAGTGTCGCGAAGCCGTTGCGGTGCCGAACGCTCCAAACGCTCGACGCTGGATGGCGCGCGCCGCACCACGAAGCCGCCGCGGATCTGTTGATCGGTGCACTCGAGGACGATGCCGGCCGCGGCGCGCACTTCAACGGCAAGATCGAAGCGCCATTCGTCGCCAACACGCCGCCATCACTCGCAAGGCAAGCAACAACGGTCGAATACGCCGTGCCGCGTGCCAGTGACTTCCACGCGGATGTGCTTTTCGCCGCGTGGGATTTCGCACACGGCATCGACACGCTGGAGATCGCCGATACGACGCCGCATGCACGCCACGGTTCACTGCACAACCTGCCGACGCGGGCTGTGCGCAGCAGCGCATGGAGCGGCCGCGAGCGCTGCTGGCGCTCGGCGCCGGGCCACTACGCGGCAATCCATTTTCACGACGACGATCTGCATGACGCCGGCTGGGCGACCGATTTTACGTTTACCGTGCCTGCGTCGCTGAAAAGCGGCGCCTATGCGATGCGGTTGAGCGTCGAAAGCGCCACTGACTACCTGCCCTTCTACGTTCGCCCCGAGCTGGGCCGGCCGGGCGCCCCACTGGTGTTCGTCGCGGCTACCTACACCTACCAGGCGTATGCGAACTATGCGCGCGGCAACTTCGACGCTGCATTGCGCGACAAGGTCGAGCGATGGGGCGCGTATCCACACAATCCCGACGACCATCCGGAAGTCGGCCTCGCGACCTACAACCTGCATTCGGATGGCAGCGGCGTGACGTTCTCATCACGCCTGCGCCCAATGCTGACAATGCGCCCGGGCTTTTTGACTTTCGACGATCCGCGTGGATCTGGCTGCCGCCATTACATCGCGGACTCGCATCTGCTCGACTGGCTCGAGCACGAAGGCTTCGCATTCGACGTGGTCACGGACGACGATCTGGAGCGCTTCGGCGCCGCGCTGCTCGAGCCGTATGCCGCGGTGCTCACGGGCACACACCCCGAGTACCACACGGCCGCGACGCTCGACGCGTTAGCCGGCTACAAACGCAGCGGCGGCAACCTGGCCTATCTGGGCGGCAACGGCTTCTACTGGCGCGTCGGCTGTTCGGCGCGCGTGCCGGGCGCGCTCGAAGTGCGGCGCACCGAAGGCGGAGTGCGGGCATGGGCGGCAGAGCCCGGCGAGTACTTCCACGCGCTCGACGGCGAATACGGTGGACTGTGGCGCGGCAACGCACGACCTCCACAGCAGCTCGTCGGCGTCGGCTTCAGTTCACAGGGACCGTTCGAAGGTTCGCATTATCGCGTGCTCGACGCCGCACGCACGCTGGCTGGCGGGTCGCTGCTCAAGGACATCTCAGGGCCGCTGTTCGGCGGCTATGGCCTGTCCGGCGGCGGTGCAGCCGGGTTCGAACTGGATTCGACCGAACCTGCCGATGGCACCCCGGCTGGTGTTACGATCCTCGCGCGTTCCGAAGGCCATAGCGCAGCCTTCGGGCCGGCGCTCGACGCCCTGCTCTCGCACACGACGACACGCGCCCGAAAAACGCCCGACACACTGATTCGATCTGAAATCATTTACTACGAAACCGGCTATGGCGGCGCCGTGTTCTCGGTCGGTTCGATCACCTTCTGTGGCGCGCTTTCACACAACGACTACCGGAACGACGTGAGTACGCTGCTACGCAACGTGCTCGTCCGCTTTTCACACGTGCGCGATGCAAATGTCAATGCGTCGCCCGCAATCGAACAGACTGAGGTGAACTGATATGTCCGAGCACTTTCCCGCCCGCTTCGTCGGAGATACGCCGCATGGCGGCAGCGTGATGAGCTTCTATTTGCCGAAGGGCTCAGCACGCCCGCCTCGCGTTGCGCGCGGCGAAGGCATTTACCTCTACGACGAAAGCGGCGCGCAGTTTCTCGATGCCACCTCCGGTGCAGTCGTCAGCAATCTCGGCCATTCGAATCCACGCGTGATCGCGGCCATGATGGAACAGGCACAGCGTGTCACGTTCGCCTATCCCCGTTTCTTCGAGAGCGAGCACAATGTGCGTCTCGCCGACCGGCTGACCGGCCTCGCAGGCGAAGGATTCGAGCGGGCCTTCTTTGTCTCGGGCGGTTCGGAAGCAAATGAATCGGCACTCAAACTCGCGCGGCAATACGCGGTCGCGCGCGGCGAAGGCACACGTTACAAGGTCATTTCGCGCGATCCCAGCTATCACGGTTCGACGATGGGCGCGATGGCCGTCACCGGCGATTCGTTCACCGAATCCATCTATGGGCCAATGTACAGGGCCATGCCGAAGATTCCCGCGCCGCTGACCTATCGGTTGCCACCGGGCGTGAGCGCCGCCGATCACGTGGCGGCCTGTGTCCGGGCGCTGGAAGAGAAAATTCTCGAAGAAGGGCCACAGACGGTTCTGGCCTTCATCGTCGAGCCCATCGGAGGCTTATCGAGCGGTGCGCTCGTGTCGCCGGCGTCGTACTACCGTTCAATTCGAGAAATCTGCGACCGCTACGGCGTCCTGTTGATTCACGACGAAATCATGAGCGGCGCCGGTCGCAGCGGCGCGTTCCTGTCTTCACAGCATTGGGAAGGTTCGCGGCCTGACATCGTAACCCTGGCCAAGGGACTAGCTGCGGGATATACGCCGTTCGGCGCGGTACTTGCACCGAACCGCATCGTCGAGACCATTGCGAACCAAGGCGGCTTTGTTCACGGTCATACGTATTTCTCGAACCCGTTCTCGTGCGCGGTTGCAGCTGCTGTGCTCGACGAAGTGGTGGACCAGCGACTGGTCGAGCGAGCGGGACGGATGGGCAATTACCTCGACGCGCAACTCCGCGATCTGCAGCAGCGTTGCCGGCTGATAGGCGATGTCCGCGGCAAGGGGCTGTTGATGGCAATCGAACTGGTCGCCGACCCCGGCACGAAACGGCAGTTGCCTGCGACCATGAACGCCCCCGCGCGACTCACCAACTATGGCCTCGCGCACGGCATCGCGCTGTACAACCGGCGCGCCAACCGCGGTCAGTTCGGTGACATCCAGTTGATTGCGCCGCCGCTGATCGTGACGGAGCCGCAGATTGATGAACTGGTCGTACGGCTCGAGCGCTCACTTGCCGACTTCGAGCGCGACCTCGATCGCGAGGGCCTGCTCGCATGAGGTCATTGCCGAAACGCCTTCAAGATACAGCGCTCTCGCGAGCCGCGTAGTACGTGCGCGGGCCACCGCGCAGCGCATGCCATCGTCTTTCAACGAAGATGTGAAGCCGCGTCGCCTTCGGGCAACGCGGCTTTTTTCATTAGAGCTCCGATATATCGACGGCCGTAGACACGCGTTAAACCCACGTCGGCGTTTCCCCTATCTGCCGTCAAAGGCATGCTGGCAGACGCTTTGCGCGGATATTCGTTTCATGAATATCAACTAATCGGTAAAGCGCGTCGCGGACACAATTTTGACTTTCTACTGTTCGTCTCATGCCGTGTCACGTGCCTTCATGAGCACGGCCGGACTTCACTTTTCGACTAGGGAATCGCCCATGAATTCTTTGCCACAAGGCACCAATACTTCTGCCGCCCGGCGGCGACATGCGGTGGTGTCGGCCACGATCGGCAACGCGCTCGAATGGTTCGACATCATTGTGTTCGGCTTTCTCGCGATCACCATTTCGAAGCTGTTTTTCCCGGCTAAAGACGAGTTGACCTCGTTGCTGATGACCGTCGCGACGTTCGGCGTATCGTTCTTCGTTCGGCCGATCGGTGCGATCGTGCTTGGCATCTATGCTGACCGCGCTGGCCGCAAGGCAGCGCTGTCGTTGTCGATGCTGTTGATGACGGTCGGCACCCTGGCTATCGCATTCGCGCCGACGTACGCGTCGATCGGCCCGTGGGCGACGCTCGTGATCGTTGTTTCGCGCGTGATTCAGGGCTTCTCCGCAGGCGGCGAGTTCGGCAGCTCGACCACCTTCCTGCTCGAACACACGCCTGAAAGACAGCGTGGCTTCTATGCAAGCTGGCAAGTCGCAAGTCAGGGCCTGACCGCGTTGCTCGCTGCGCTGTTTGGCATGCTTGTGACGCTTCTGCCGCTCGACGCCCAACTCTCCTGGGGCTGGCGCGTGCCGTTCCTGTTTGGCGCGCTAATCGGACCGGTGGGCTTCTACATCCGTCGCAAGGTCGAGGAAACACCGGAGTTCGTCGCCGAGGCGCAAAAGGTTGCCGGCGGCGCAGCGCCGAGGTTCGCCAGCGGTCTGGGCGGTCTCGTGCCGGCTACCGGTCTGATCGTGCTGTCGACGATCGGCTCGTACGTCCTGCTGCTGTATATGCCGACCTACGCGATCCGTCAGTTGCATCTGACGCCGTCGCTCGCGTACTACTCCGTGATGGCCGCCGGCCTCGTGCAGCTCGTATTGTCACCATGCTTCGGTGCATTGGCGGATCGTGTTGGCGCGGCACGCGTGATGGCACCTGGCGGGCTCCTTGTTGGCTTCGGCATCTATCCGGCCCTCGTCTTCATCGATGCAGCGCCCAGCGTGACGCGCCTCGTCGCTATGCAACTGGTGCTCGGGATTGGTCTCGCCGCCTATTTCGCGCCCGTCCCGGCTTTGATGGGGCGCCTGTTTCCAACCGCCTCGCGCACAACCGGTCTGTCTATCAGCTACAGCTTTGCCGTAACGATCTTCGGCGGTTTCGCTCCGTTCATCATCACCTGGCTGATCGGGAAGACCGGCGACAACCTGTCACCCGCGTACTACGTCGCGTTTGGCGCGCTCGTCAGTCTGATCGCTTTGTGGTACTGCCGCGCGCATAGCGGCAGGGATCCGTCTGGCGCGATGGCGCCGTCCACCTCGCCCCTCGTTGCGCCGAAAACTTGCGGCGACGCAGCCCACGTCAACGACTGCATTCGTTAAGCCTTCTTTGCAAATTTTCCAGATAACGCCATGAAAATCACAACCCTCGCACTGGTTCCCGGGATGCTTGCTTGCGGTGTTGCAAGCGCACAATCGTCCGTCACGCTGTACGGTGCGATCGATACGGGCCTGCGCTATACCAGCAACGCCGCCACCGCAAAAAGCGCGACCAGTTGGGCGCTCGGCTCAGGTGCGCTGATGGGGAGCCGCTTCGGCCTCAAGGGCAGTGAAGATATCGGCGGAGGTACCGCCGTAAAGTTCGTGCTCGAGAACGGCTTCCTACCCACCACCGGCACATTCGATCAACAGGGGCAGCTATTTGGTCGTCAGGCCTGGGTCGGTATCGATAATGCGACCTACGGCACCTTGCAGATGGGCCGCATTTACAGCCTCCCGTTCTGGCAACTTTCCAACTACGACACGTTCAATTTTCCGAACTATCTGCAGGAAGCTTGGGAGACGCGCTTCTTCGGCGTGCGGCTGGATAACTCCATGAAGTATTCGATTGCGCGCAGCGGTTTTTCCCTGCAGTTGCAGCATTCGTTCGGCGGCCAGCCGGGCGACTTCCAGGCCGGCTCGACTGACGCCGTCGCGCTTTCCTACAACGGCAATGGCCTTGCTGTTGGCGCCATTGCGCAACGATCGAGCGACGCAGCGGACCGGCACGCGAACGTGTTCGGCGGCGGCGCAAACTATACGCTCGGACCGGTGGCGTTGTACGGGCTCTACATCTATTCCAGGCGCGACGCCGGATTTACGGTGGGCTCTACGACAGGATCGCCGCTAGCCAACACAAGCATGTTGTCCAATGTCAATACCGCGGCAGGCGTCAATACCCAGACAGCGAGTCGTGGCGACTCGTACGTGAACGTCGGCTTTAACTATCGCATAACCCCCGCGCTAAGCGCAGGCGTCAGTCTGATGTTCGACAACGTGGCCGGAGTTGCGGGAAGCGAGGGCGGCAAGCTGAAGACGCTCGTCGCACTCGTCGATTACCACCTGTCGAAACGCACCGACATCTACGCGGAACTCGACCGCACCGTCCTGAATGGCGCTTCCGTGACGGACCCCAACAGTCCGGTGGGCAGCTTCGGTGGACGGTCTAACCAGACGGGCGCAACACTCGGCCTGCGCACACTCTTTTGACACCGTTTGAGGCGCCCCTCTTGACCAGGTGGCGCGCCGGTTTGAAACCCCGCACAAGGATAAACGGAAACGAGAGATGGATAACAAGCGAGCATTCGAATCGGAAAAACGGGTCCGATTTCAACATTGCGATCCTGCGGGAATCATCTTCTATCCACAGTACTTCGTGCTTTTCCACGAACTGATAGAAGACTGGTTCAACCGCGGACTGGAAGTGAACTATGCCGACCTGATCGCCGTACAGCGGCTAGGCGTGCCCACTGTTCGACTGGAATGCGATTTTATCGTTCCGAGCACGATCGGCGACACGCTCCAGCTTCGCCTCGCGGTGCGAAGAGTCGGAACGACCTCCGTTGCTCTCTCGCTGATGGCGTTCTCAGGTGATGAACTGCGAGTGCGCATGGAACAGGTGATCGTGCTGTTTTCACTCGAGCGCCGCGCACCGGTGTCCATCTCCGAAGACCTTCGGCGTCGCATTGGGAAATTCTTCGCCTCTGAATAGGCGGCAGCAGGTCAAGAAGAAGTTTAAATCTGCATGGCTTTGCCGCGGTGAGCCCATGCAGGAATCAACCAGGCACTTCACGGAGACTTAGCATGGCTACAAATAAAGTGATCGTTCTCGTCGCTCCGACGGGCGGAATGGCGTTCAAATCGCAAAATCCGCATCTTCCGACGCAGCCCGATGAAATCGCTAGGGATGTCTATGACTGTTACAACGCTGGGGCCAGTGTCGTCGCGGTACATGCGCGCTTACCTAACGATGAAGCCACATGCAACGCAGAGATCTATCGCAGCATCAATGAGCAGATTCGGTCCAAATGCGACATCGTTATCAACAATTCGACCGGCGGTGGTGTTCACGGTGACATGATCAGACCGATCGAAGGCGGCATGTGGGACACCGTCTGGGAGGAGCGTCTTAAGGGCATGGGAGCTGGCGCTGAGATGTGCACCCTGGACGCGTGCACTTTTGTTGCCAGCTTCGGTGGGAAGGAAGTGCTGCTAAATACGTCACCTTCGCGTTGCCGATACCTCGCCGAAGAGATGAAAAACCGGGGTATCAAGCCAGAATGGGAGGTTTTCAGCCCCACGCACATCGTACAGGACGTCAATACCCTTATCCAGTTGGGGCTCGATGAGCCACCCTATGTGATCAATATGGTGATGAACGCGCACCGTGGTTTCCAGAATGCGATGCCGTATAACCCCAAATCTCTGCAGTACATGGTCGACTTGCTCCCGGAGAAAAGCATCTTCTGCGTGAGCGGAATCGGTCCGGCGCAACTGCCAGCGAGCGTAAACTCACTTTTGCTGGGCGGCCAGATCATCCGTGTTGGGCTCGAGGATAATCTCTACTACCGGCAAGGGCAACTCGCTCGCAATGTCGAACTTGTCGAGCGAACCGTACGTATTCTTCGCGAAATGGACTATGAAATCGCGACACCCGCTGAGGCCCGCCTAATGATGGGCTTGCCCCGTTCCGATACACCAGCGCGCCCGTATTTCTCCTTGACGTGACATAAAGCGCCCGGTTCCGGGAGCTCCAGTTGGCGGCAGTATTACTCGACAGCCACCAATCGGAATTCTGTTTGACCGGCTCCTGCATCAGATCGAGAGCGCGAATTCGCTGATGCGGGAAGTTGCTGTCGAGTTGCTCTATGCCGCCGTGGTCAACGATTCGCAGTATTGCCGACGTAGAAGCGAGCCGCCCGCCCCGATATAAGCCGGCCGACAACCCGACTGACATCTTCCGCGCTCGAAGGGCCGCTGCCCGGGGCGGAGCCGACGGTCGACCGACCGTGTGAAAGCGTTCGCGAACGTCCGTAGATGGCCGTCACCGGTAGTTCGGCAGCGGCGCGTTGGGCACTAATGTCGCAACGGTGCGTTCGATTCGGACTACGGCCGTTGGACGTAGTTTGGAGTGGCTGATGGGCCAAAGTCTTGCGCGCCATGACGCACTGGCTCCCTCAGTCACCGCGTACTCGGTTGACGGAAACCGTCGGCGGAGCGAACCTAGACCGGAGCGAGCATGGTGCCGCGGCAACGCCTGGCGCCGCAGCGACAGGTGTACTCGCTGGCTGAATCGCGCGCTTTCGCCGAGACTTCAAGCGCGTAGTCGACGATTGCAGACACTACTATATGGAATATGTAACGGAGCGCCGTCGATCTGCGAATCGCAAGCACGATGCTCGGTGACGTTCGGTAGTACGCGGCGACAAACAATCTTCCGATTGGCCGAGGTATGAGGAAGCGGTCTCGAAACTGTCGTAACGTGCGTACCTCGCTTGATTCACGTCCGTACAACTCGGTCGCGATAAAGCAGTTGCTGCCGCCGCTCGATTTGATGGGGCCGCCTAGGTAAGCGGTTATGCCTTCCAGGATCCCGCGCGCCGTTTCACGGCCAGCGTTCGTAAAGCTGGAAGCCGGGATCATGTCGCAACCAATGCAGTTGTAGTGGCTGTGGCCCAGGTTGCATTGAACACAAATCCATCCCTCGGACCCGTTCGCCAACGGGCCGAAGCGGAACGCCGTGCCGCCGTCATTGTTGCGGGCGGGAAGCGGATTAATAGTTTGGCAGTTCGGACATATGGCGGTCAGTGGTGCAACCATGACGACCTCATCACATCGTCGGCACTGGTAACAAGTGTAGTCAACGAGAGGAGTCGGAGCGAGTCAAACAGGTTGCCGCTGGTGTTACCTGATCCTGTTCCACGAGTCTTCCCACGGGACAACGGTCCAGGACTTGGCACAAGTCAAGGAGGGGGGGGGCGTAGCTCGTCGCACCGCTTCTGGGTCTGTTCGGCCGACGCGCAGCCCGTTCTGGAAAGCGAGCGCTGGCGTATGACCGCGTTAAGCACGAGCAGGCATTCAAGTGACGAATGCGCGACGGCAAGTTCGGCGGCATCGGGGCCATCTGACAGTGAGCGTCATTGTGCCGCGAATTAGCGCGGACCCCGGTCAATCGGACCGCCATCAGGTCCTAGGCCGCCGTTGAGATTGGCGATCTCATGCTGCCAGTCATCGTCCCAGGCGACGAAGCGGGCGCCATCGCTACGGGGCAACTGCGTCTTCGCAATGAGCGACGGCCGGTGTGCCGCGCCCACAAGCAGCACACCCTTCATAACGGAAATCTGACTCGCAAAGGCCTCTACGCGGCTCAATTTTCGGTCGGCGTAAACAACGTCGCACACCGAGGCCGCTCGCCTCCCATGTCATGACCATCTCGCGCCAGAATGCCTCGCCTTGCCGGGGGCGACGTGTGCCCGTCGGTCCAGCTGTCCCGCCCTTCGCGTTGTCCATCGCCTTGCTCCGCCGTTACGATGGCAATACCTTCGCATCGCGCTTATGCGCATTCAAGACGGGATTTGCTGACGGATACGCTGACTGCAAAGCAGAAGCGGCCGACATATCCTGATAGATCACCTGCGCATTGCGCCGCAGCGGACCTGCTGCTCAATCGATCTGCGATGCGGTTCGCTTAACGAGCATGCGAATCGATGCCCTGCAACGGAACGCTTTTTCAGTCGTATCAAACATTTCCGTCGTGTCGCCATTTGCTACGACAAGCTCGCATGCAGCTATTTCGCCTTCGCTTCGCTTGCCTGTGCCTTCGGACCGCTGGTGAGAATGTGGGCAGCCCCTAGCAATTTTCCGGCTTCCGAACGAAGCAGCTTGTTGCGCAAATCATCCCAGTGCTCCAGAAATGCATCACGAGCGGTTTCGAAGTCGCGGCTTTTCATGCACGCGATCAGGTGTTCATGTTCGCGCACTATCGTCTTCGGATCTTCGTAGAACTCCTGACGCTGAACCAAGAGAAGCTCAATTTCGCATTCCAGCATTTCATAGCAGCGCAGCAGTCGCGGACTGCCACTTGCGACGATGATTGCGCGGTGGAAATCCCGGTCCGCCGCGACCTGCAGAGAACGCGGAGCTTCGGGTGGTGCACTGCGTAGCCTCTCCACCGCCTCTATCGCGTCGTCGGGAATTTTACCGTTGAGGACAATCATCTTGACGGCTTCTGCTTCCAGGACGGCACGTAATCGAGTGACATCGACGATATCATCCGGGCCGAACTCGGGCACATAAAACCCGCGATTCGCCGCCTGCCGGAGGATCCTGTTACTCACCAGAAGTTGCGCAGCCGAGCGGAACGTGTGGCGGGAGACTTGATATTCCTCTGCCATGCGTATATCGCGCAGGAATTCGCCAGGTCTGAAGCGGCCGTTCAAAATGTGGGTTTTGAGCTTGTCGGCCACTTCAGCAACGGCCGACCCTCGCGCGGGTTCGCCGCTGTGGTGCGCTTTCGTGGTCAATATCATGGCAACTGGAAATTGGGATAGCAATCACTCGCCTGCAGGATTGTTAGGACTCGCACGCGCCTCGGGGGCGGGGCTTCGGGGCCCGCCATATTATAGTTTGGAACCGGGGGCTCGGCGTGGGCTCCCTGCGCGCCGGAATCGGGTCGGTGTCCGGGCTTAAAGCGACGCAAACGACGCTTCGATTTCGGTCAACAGACGGTCCGCATCCGCTTCCCTAAAGACGAGAGGCGGTCTGATTTTCAGCACGTTTGCGTCGGCACCCGTGGCAGAGATCAGCACGCGTCGCTGTCTGAGCCGGTTGACAATTGCGAGTCCGGTATCGATGTCGGATGCTTTCGTTTTCCGGTCCTTGACCAACTCGACACCGAAGTAAAGACCGGTCCCTCGCACGTCGCCAATCTGTTCGTGCTTTGCGGCGATGGAAGTCAAACCGTCAAGAATCATCTTGCCAACCCTTGTCGCATTGGCCATCAATCCTTCGTCCTGAATGACATCCAGAGTAGCTTCCGCTGCCGCAATAGCGACCGAGTTTCCGCCGAACGTGTTGAAGTAGCGCATATCGCGTCCGAAGCTTGCAACGACGTCCGAGCGCACGACGACGCCCGCTACCGGATAACCATTACCCATCGGCTTGCCCAGCGTAACAATGTCCGGATCTACGCCATGACGTCGATGACCCCACATGTGGGTGCCACTGCGCCCAAAGCCGCATTGCACTTCGTCCGCAATGAATAGGCCTCCGGCACTGCGCACGACGTCGGCAACAGGTTTGAGTACGTCGACAGGGTGCGAGTAGAGCCCGTCAGACGAAAACAACGAATCGACGATGAAGGCAGCAAGGCCGCCGCCATGACGCTTGATGTCCTCAATTTGCTGCGCGACGTTGTCCGCCATCCATCGGCCGATGTGTTCGGGCACGATACGGTACGAGTCCGGCGGTGGCACCGTACGGACCATCGGGCCAAGCGCGGACCGTTTTCCAAGCGACGGCGAAAAGCTCGCTGTGGCAGCGGAGTTTCCGTGATAAGCCTCAGATGTGACGATGACGCCCTCGTTACCCGTGTGATGGCGAGCAATTCGCATCGCCAGGTCATTGGCTTCGGAGCCGGTGCACGTGAACATGGTATGGCCGGCACCGATCTCCCCCTCGAAAGTAGCCAGCAGCTTCTCGGCGTAACGCAGGATACCGTCTTGCATGTAGCGTGTATGAGTGCAGAGCGTATCGAGCTGCCGGGATATCGCTGCGGTTACACGCGGATGCGCATGGCCCACGGATACCACGTTGTTATAAGCATCGAGATACTCATCGCCCGCATCGTCGTAAAGATACACGCCGGCGCCACGCGCGATTCGCAGAGGTTGAGAATAAAACAGGCGATACGCCGGTCCGAGCAGGCGGGAGCGGTGTTCGATATGTTCACGCGTCTTGCTGTCGAGAGATTCGACGGAGGCGGGATCGAAGCCGTTGGCCATATCTCCGCGAAACCCCTTTGGCAATGTACTCATTTCCAATCCTTGCAGTGATATCCCGAAACTACCGGGCGGTGGGCAGCAGAAGCTGGGAGACTTCGTCGAAGCTGCGCTCGAGGAACCATTCGAGCTGCACCCATCCCGCGGCGGTGTTGCGCAGGATGTACCTGCTGTTTTGCGGGAAAAGCCTTGCTCGCCAGGTGGTGAGCAATGCGCGCGTGACAACCCGGGCCATTGCAAGATGAGGGATCAACATCAATTCGCCGTCGGTCAGGTCCGCACCGCGCAAATAGCCGCGTAAGACGTCTCTCCCGTGGCCAAAAAAATCGGCTTGTCTGGCGTCATCGAGCTGGCCGGGAAGTTGGTTCATCAGCGCCGTCGACACGTCGATCGCAATAGCCGTGCGCACGGTGTCGCCGAAATCGATGATTCCGGTGACGAAACGTTCGTCGGTTGGGTCGACGACGATATTCGATGTGTTGAAGTCGTTGTGCAGGACCTGTGTACGGCAGAGCGCGAGTTGGGGCTCGATGGTCTTGAAGCGCTCCAGCGCCATTTCGATCTGCGCATGATGTCGTCTGTCGTCGACGTAATCCAACAAGTGGCGAAGATCGCTCAGATGCCTCACGTCCCAAGCCAACGTGCGCGAGTCTCCCGGGTGGGAGAAGGTACTGCACGCGTGCCGCAGAGCGGCTAGAAGTTCGCCGATCTTTTCTCGGTCTTGCGACGTTGAAGTCGTGGCTGCCAACGGCGCACCGGGCATGTACGAGAGAAGGCGGACATATCGATCTTCACCGCTGCTTGTTGTCACCTTCGGCAAGATCGCGCCCTTGACACTCGGCGATACCCGAGGCACGGGCAGGTCTGCTGCCACCTGTTCGAGATGCGCAAGCAGCTCAACCTGAAGACTTAACTCATCCCAGTCTTCGTTGGGGTTCGCAATCTTAAGAATCCATTTGCGACCGTCGTGGCCATCGAAGCGGAACGTGTCGTCCTTTTCAGTCGGAAAGCGAACGACACTGCCATTCAGACCAAATACCTCCTTGCCGATGGCAATGGATTCTTCCTCATCGACATGGGTAAATCCTGTGGCCAGGCCTCCGGCGTGGGAGAGCGGCAACCCTTCTGATGCGGTGTTTAACGACGAGATTCGAATCGAAGAGGGCATGAGCAGTGCCGTGTATGACGAGTGGCATGACGGAGACGTGCACGCTTTCTCGCCACACGCCTGTCTGCGCAGAACAAAAACCGGGCTGTCCATTCCACAACTCCAGAGGTTCGGTTTGGCAGCCGTGGAAGTCCGGCTTGGCTAGGATTGTAGAACAAAAAATACGGCTGGCACAAGGACGGCCGTCGGTTACATGAAGCACCTGTTCCCAGCGGGCGTTGCGCACTGGTTGAGAAAACCATTTGATGTGCTTCCGGCCAGAAGATCGTCTCGCACGCCGGAACGCCGCAGAATAGGCAATTCGGCGGCAGGAACGGTCTGTTGCGGGCTCCAGAGTGCGGGACAGCGTCTTGCTAGACGGACGGCCATCCGGTCCTATCCGGGAAATCCCGCGTTTCGGGGAAAAATCTGGCGCCGCCGATTTCTTTGCGCTATTGTTCAACAATTCTCTGCAGCCGACGCGCAGCGATGTCTCGAAATGCTCTGCTTGCTCGAGGCGCAAAACGGCACTGCTCAGATCTCGTGCATCAAACACGGCGAGCGTAGATCCGCAGCTAACTCGCCAGCCGACCTTCCTGCGATCTTCCCGTATCGACGGGCAAACATTCGATAAACAGAGGAACATTGACGTGAGCACCAGCCTGAGACCCAAGTACATTTCGTTCGATTGCTACGGAACGCTGATTAATTTTCAGATGGCAGACCTTGCGCGTCAGCTTTTCGCGGACCGCATCGCTGCCAAGGACATGCAGCAGTTCACGACGGACTTCGCGCGCTACCGCCTGGATGAAGTCATGGGTGACTGGCGGCCATACGACCAGATCCTCTGCAATTCGGTGCAGCGGACCTGTCGCCGCTGGGGCATCGAATACCGCGATAACGAGGGTCTTAAGTTTTACAACGCCGTGCCGACCTGGAAGCCGCATGCAGATGTGCCGGACGCGCTGGCGCGCCTTGCCGCGGAATACAAGCTGGTCATTTTCTCCAATGCGATGGACGCGCAGATTCCGTATAGCGTCGAAAAGCTGGGTGCTCCTTTCCACCGCGTTTATACCGCGCAGCAGGCCCAAGCCTACAAACCGCGTCTGCGTGCCTTCGAGTACATGATCGAGCAGCTCGATTGCAGCCCGAGCGACATTCTCCACGTCTCGTCCAGCATGCGCTACGACCATCTATCGGCGGACGACGCCGGGATCAAGAACAAGGTCTTCGTCTCGCGTGGCCACGAGCCGAGCTGGCCGGTGTGGGGCTGTCACGAAATCAAGGATTTGAGCGGTCTGCCCGCGCTCGTTGGTCTCTAAGCGTGACGGGTATGCGCGCGGAAGCCTGGCAGGCTGGGAGGATGTGATGAAGCTCGAATCGTACTGGCTCGATACTGCACCTGCGTTTGCCCGTGCGGTACCCAGCCCGGCCGTAGGCCGAACCGATGTTGTGATAGTCGGTGCGGGCTTTACCGGGTTGTCCGCGGCGCTCGCGCTCTCAAGGCAGGGGGCGTCCGTGACTGTGCTCGAGGCGGGCCGTGTCGTCGGTGAGGCGTCCGGCCGAAACGGGGGCCACTGCAACAGCGGACTCGCGCATGACTTCGCCGCGTTGGCCGGGCACATTGGCATCGCGAAGGCACGCGCGTTCTACCGGGCGTATGACGCCGCTGTCGACACCGTGGAGGCGGTCGTCGTGCAGGAGAACATAGCCTGTGACTTCGTGCGCGGCGGAAAGTTGAAGCTGGCGGCCAAGCCTGAACACTACGACAAGCTTGCGCGTGCGTGCGATCTGCTTCGCCGAGAGGTTGATCCGCACGTCGAGATGGTGCCGCAGTCGGCTCTCCATTCAGAGGTCAGTTCCGATCGTTTTTTCGGCGGTATGCTGCAAAAGACTAGTGCGCAGATGCACATGGGCAAGTTCGGCGTTGGGCTCGCGCACGCCGCGGCGTTACACGGGGCGCGGATCTACGAACAAGCGCCGGTAACTCAACTCGAGCAACTCCCGGGCGGGACGTTCCGTGTCACAAGTTCGCGCGGTGTGATCGACGCAGGACAAGTGCTACTAGCGACGGGAAATTCTCGGACAGGGCCGTTCGGGTACTTCCGGCGGCGAATGATCTCTGTCGGCAGTTTCATCATCGCCACGGAGCCGCTCGACGAGGCCTTGCTCGGGCGGCTGATGCCGCACCGCCGGACGTATGCCACCACGAAAAATATTGGCAACTACTTCCGCATCACGCCGGACAATCGCCTGCTGTTTGGGGGACGGGCGCGCTTCGCAATGTCCAATCCGCGCTCGGACGAAAAGAGCGGACTCATCCTGCGAGAGTCGATGGAAGCGACCTTCCCTGACCTGCGCGGTGTGGGCATTGATTACTGCTGGGGTGGGCTGGTTGATATGACCGCGGACCGCCTACCGCGCGCGGGCGAGCGTCGCGGAATGTACTACTCGGTCGGATATAGCGGACACGGTGTTCAGATGTCCGTGCATATGGGGCAGGTGATGGCCGAGGTGATGGGTGGCCGACCGGAGCGTAACCCCTGGCGCGACCTGGACTGGCCAGCGATCCCCGGCCATTTCGGCAAGCCGTGGTTCCTGCCTGTAATAGGTGCTTACTATCGGTGGCAGGATTGGTTGCATTGACTAGGGACGTTTCTCATCGGCCAACCCACGGTAGTAGCGGTTGCTGCCAGCAAAAGAATCGTCGCGGGGAGTGCGAGCGAAGGCATGAGCGAGATCGTGAAGGGCTTCGACTATACCGTGAAGAACGGCGAAGTGTTGGCCCTGATCGGCGCGTCAGGCTTGGGTAAGACCGCGCTCGAGCGGGTCGTGGTGGGGGCCGTCGAGCGACGAGGCGGCCTCGGCGCTCGACGCGGCCGCGGGCGAAGCAGTACTCGAACTACTGCGCGAACTGCGTCGAGAACTGGGATCACGGTGCGTGCGACGGTTTCGACGCCGTGGCGGCGATCTGTTCTCGGAAGTGCCGGGGGGGCGCTCCCTGCGACGAACGAATTCGGACCGTGAATATGGCCGGCGACGGAACAGTGGTCGGCCCCCGGGGCGTGCGGAAACGCCCATGTTTTCTGCCGATCGTCGGCACGTACCATCAGATGGAGGATGTCTGATATTGCCATCGATCAGCGGAGCAGAGGTCGGGCTCGGCGAACGAGGCTCCGCCGGATCAGTGAATGTGATGGCTACGGTTTAGTCCAGGACGGACTTCGTCGAACCATGACCTTCAGTGAATCATCGAGCTAACCAGCCGTTAACTATTTTTGCCACCCTTGGCTTACATCGCGGAGAAGTGCAATGAAAAAGGACACCTCACAGTACGGTGCCGTTGCGTCCGAGACCACGCTCGACCAGTTGTCAGCGAAGGGTGCTTCGCGCCGCGACGCGCTGCGTGCACTCGTCGCTGCCAGCCTCGCGAGCGTGACGGGCGGTGGTCTGCTCGTCACCAGCATGGCAGCCCACGCGCAAGCGACCCCGAAGCAGGGCGGCAAGATCCGCGTGGCCACCCAATCGTCGTCGACAGCCGATACGCTCGATCCGGCGAAAGGCGCGCTTGCGACGGACTACGTGCGCTGCAACATGATCTACAACGGTTTGACCGAACTCGATTCGCACTTGGGCGCGACCATGGCGCTCGCCTCGTCGGTCGATACGCAAGATGCGAAGGTGTGGGTCGCGAAGCTGCGCTCGGGCGTGCAATTTCACGACGGCAAAGCATTGACGCCAGCCGACGTGGTCTATTCGCTGATGCGCCACAAGGACCCGGCCACTGCATCGAAGGCCAAGACGCTCGCCGATCAGATCAGCGACGTCAAAGCAACCGGACCGAACGAAGTAACCATCACGCTGTCGGGGCCGAACGCCGACTTCCCGGCCATCCTCGCCGACGCGCATTTCCTCATCGTCAAGGATGGCACAAAGGATTTCACGAAAACGGCCGTGGGCACCGGCCCGTTCAGGCTCAAGGAATTCACGCCGGGTGTGCATACGGTCGTCTTCAAGAACGAGCACTATTGGAAGCCTGGCCTGCCGCACTTGGATGAGATCGAACTCATCGGCATCAGCGACGAAGCGGCTCGCGTCAATGCGTTGCTCTCGGGCGACGTGCAGCTCATCAACCAGGTGAGCCCGCAGTCGACCGGCCGCATCAAAGGTACACCCGGCTTTGTGGTGCTCGAGACGAAGACGGGGCAATACACTGACCTCATCATGCGCAACGATGGCGGCATCGCGGGCAACCAGGACTTCCGCCTCGGGCTCATGCATCTGCAGAACCGCGAGCAGATGCGCCAGGCCGTCTTCCAGGGTTACGGTGCGATCGGCAACGATCAGCCGATCGATCCGACCAACAAGTACTATTTCGCCGGCTTGCCGCAACGCAAGTTCGATCCGGACAAGGCGAAGTTCTACTTCAAGAAGGCGAACCTTGGGAGCACGCCGTTGCAGGTGTTCGCCTCGCCGGCCGCCCTCGGCTCGGTCGATATGGCGATGCTGCTGCAACAAGCCGCGCCGCAAGCGGGCCTCAATCTGCAGGTGATGCGAGTTCCCGCCGACGGCTATTGGTCTAACCATTGGATGAAGCATCCGCTCAGCTACGGCAACATCAACGCCCGGCCGACCGCCGACATGCTCTTCACGCAATTCTTCGAGTCCAGCGCGCCCTGGAACGAAGCGAACTGGAAGGACCCGCAATTCGACCAGATGCTGCTCGCGGCGCGCAGCGAGCCTGATGAAGCCAGGCGCAAGAAGATCTATGGCGACATGCAAGTGCTCGTGCATGAGAAGGGCGGTATCGGCATCCCGATGTTCCTGAGCTCTCTCGATGCGCACACGTCCAATCTGCAAGGTCTCGGATCGATCCCGCTGATGGGGTTGATGGGCGGCATGTTCGCCGAGCACGTGTGGCTCGAGGCTTGATCGAAGCACGCGCCGGTGTCTGGATGACAAGTTCCTTCGGACACCGGTGAGGAAACAGGACGCAAAGCTTGACCGAGGAGACGAACGCCCATGAAACGACAAGCCTATAGGCTCATCGCCAGCCGCGTGGGGCTGGTGTTGCTGACGTTGCTGATCGTCTCGGCCATCGTGTTCGCGATGACCGGCCTGCTGCCCGGCGATGCTGCGCAAGAGGCGCTCGGCCAGGCCGCCACGCCTGAAGCCGTCGCCGCCTTGCGGCATCAATTCGGCCTCGATCAACCGGCGCTACAGCGCTATCTGCAGTGGCTCTTTCATATCGTCAGGGGAGACTTCGGCATGTCGCTGGCGAACAGTCTGCCCGTGAGCGCACTCATTGAAACCCGCTTGCCGAATTCGTTGATGCTGGCCGGATTGACGACAGTCGTGGCGGTGCCGATCGCACTCACTGTCGGGATTGCGTCGGCGATGTATCGCGGCTCGTGGCTCGATCGCGCCTTGAACCTCTTGACGCTGTCGACGGTGGCCGTCCCCGAGTTCCTCGTCGCGACCATCGCCGTGTTGATCTTCGCCGTCAATCTTCATTGGTTGCCTGCGCTGTCGTATCTGTCGTCGGTGTCTTCGTTCGGCGATCTGGTGCGCATCTACGCCATGCCCGTGATGACGCTGTGCTGCGTTTTGATCGCGCAGATGGCGCGCATGACGCGAGCGGCGGTACTCGACCAGCTCAATTCGGGCTATGTCGAAATGGCGACCTTGAAGGGGGCGTCACAGGTGCGCATCGTCCTGCGCCACGTGCTGCCCAACGCGATCGGTCCGATCGCCAACGCCGTGGCACTGAGCTTGTCCTACCTGTTCGGCGGCGTCGTCATCGTCGAATCGATTTTCAACTACCCTGGACTCGCGAGCCTGATGGTGGACGCGGTGACCAACCGCGACATGCCACTCGTTCAGGGCTGCGTCATGGTGTTTTGCGCAGCATATCTCGCACTCGTATTGATGGCCGACGTATGTCAGATCATTTCCAATCCGAGGCTTCGTCAACGATGAATCGCCCCGCTCGATCCTCGATTCCGCATCCCGGCACCCAGATCTGCGACGAGGCGGCGCCTGAAGCGGTCAAGCGTTCGCGCCGCGCGCCACGGGGCCGTATGTCGTGGTTCGGCAGAATCGGTTTCGCGCTCGTCGGCTTCTGGCTGTTGATGGCCGTTTTCGGGCCGATGCTCGCCCCCTATAAGGAAGGGGCGCTCGCCTCGCCGTTCAGTTTCGCGAGCTATGGCTGGGCGCATCCGTTCGGCACCGACTATCTGGGCCGCGACATGCTGAGCCGCATCCTGATCGGTGCGCGCTACACCGTTGGGCTCGCCCTCGGGGCGGCGGTGCTGGCGAGCGGTATCGGCACCTGCCTGGGTCTCGTGGCTGCCGTTTCCGCTCGTTGGGTGGACGAAGCCATGAGCCGCTTCTTCGACGCATTGATCTCAATCCCCAGCAAGGTGCTGGCGCTGGTCGCCATCGCGGCGTTCGGATCATCGATTCCCATGCTGACGATGATCGCGGCGGTGGCGTACATCCCGGGCGCATTTCGCATCTCGCGTTCGCTCGCGGTCAATTTGATGACGCTTGAATACGTGCTCGTCGCGCGAGCGCGCGGCGAGCGGCTGTTTTATATCGCACGGGCCGAAGTGCTGCCTAACATGATCCATCCCGTGCTGGCTGATTTCGGTCTGCGCTTCGTCTTCATCGTACTGTTGTTGAGCGGTTTGAGCTTCCTTGGCCTCGGCGTGCAACCGCCGAACGCGGATTGGGGCTCGCTCGTGCGGGAGAACATCGGTGGCCTGTCGCAAGCGGCGCCCGCCGTGCTGATGCCGTCGATCGCCATCGCGACGCTCACGGTCGGGATGAATCTGCTGATCGACAGCTTGCGCCGCCATGCGGGCTTCGGCCAGGGAGGCCAGAAATGAGCGACGTGATGATCGAAGTGAAAGGCTTGTACATCGTCGCTGGCAGCGTGCGCGAAGGCGCGATCGAGATCGTGAAGGGCGTCGACTTCACCGTGAAGAAGGGAGAGGTGCTCGCGTTGATTGGCGAGTCAGGCTCGGGCAAGACGACGATTGCGCTATCGCTGCTGGGGCACGCGCGAGGCGGCTGTTCTATTGTTGGCGGCTCGGTGAAAATCGGCGGCGTCGAAGTGCTGTCACTCGATGCAGCCGGACGTCGCGGGTTGCGCGCGCGCACGGTCGCTTACGTCGCACAGAGCGCGTCGGCGGGTTTCAACCCCGCGCGCACGATCATGGACCAGGTGACCGAGCCTGCGCTGCTGCACAGGTTGATGACGCCTGCCGCGGCCCGCGAGAAGGCCGTAGGACTGTTCCGGTCGCTCGCGCTGCCTGCGCCGGAAACGATCGGCTCGCGCTATCCGCATCAGGTGTCGGGCGGACAGTTGCAGCGGCTGATGGCGGCGATGGCGCTGATTACCGATCCCGCCGTCGTCGTTTTCGACGAACCGACGACCGCGCTTGACGTCACGACACAGATCGAAGTGCTCGCCGCGTTCAAGAAGGTGATCCGCGAACTGGGCACCACGGCCGTCTATGTGTCGCACGATCTTGCCGTCGTCGCGCAGATGGCAGACCGTATTGTTGTGCTCAACGGCGGTACCGTGCGCGAAAACGGCACGACCGGGCAGGTACTCGATATGCCGGCTGATGACTATACGCGGCAACTACTCGCGGCGACACGCCGTTCAGAGCCGGAGCTCGCGATCGCGGACACAGATTCGCTGCCACCGCTGCTCGAGGTCCGCAATCTGAACGCCGGGTACGGACGGATCGACGCGAACGGCGTACCTGCCGTGTGCGTGCTCGACAACGTGAACCTGAGGATCGCGCGCGGCAGCGCACTCGGTGTGATCGGCGAATCGGGGTCAGGCAAGACGACGCTCGCGCGCGTAGTGGCGGGACTGGTGGATCGTGCCCGGGGCGACGTGCTACTCGACGGCAAGCCACTGCCCGCGAAACTTTCCGCGCGCACGCCCGATCAGTACCGCCGCGTGCAGATCGTGTTCCAGAATGCCGACACAGCACTCAATCCGAGGCACACGATCGCCGACATCCTCGCTCGGCCGATGAACTTCTATCACGGCCTGCGCGGCGCGGCGGCACAGAAGCGCATGTTCGAACTGCTGGATCTGGTGAAGCTGCCGGCGTCTATTGCCGGGCGTCAGCCGGGCGGTCTGTCGGGTGGCCAGAAGCAGCGCGTGAACCTGGCACGTGCGCTTGCGGCTGACCCTGCGCTGATTCTCTGCGACGAAGTGACCTCCGCACTGGACACCGTAGTTGGTACGGCGATTCTTGACCTGCTCGTGGAGCTGCGGCGCGAACTGGGTGTGTCATACATGTTCATCAGCCATGATATTTCGACGGTGCGGGCGATCTGCGATGACGTAATGGTGCTCTACGCCGGTCAATGCGTCGAAGCCGGCCAGCGCGATGTACTGGCCGCACCGCCGCATCACCCGTACACGGGGCTACTGGTCGATTCAGTGCCCGCACTGCGCCCAGGCTGGCTCGACGCGCGGCGCGCGCTCACAGGGACCGCATTGCCTTCGATAGGGCCCGTTAGCGACTCCACTGAACTGTGCAGTTTTCGGGCGCGTTGTCCGGTCCGCATAGACGGCAAGTGCAACGTTACGCCTCCCTCTGTCAGGAAGCTGCCCTCGGGCGCCGTGATCCTGTGCCACCACTCCGCTACGGAACTCGAGCTCGCACAGAAAACCAATCCGGTGACGGCATGAGCACTCATGCCGCATGCGCGGCGGAGAGCGAGCGCACCACCCGGATTGCGTGGATGGACGCCCCGTCGACGTCTCCTGAGGCGGCACGTTGCTGTTTGGGCGTCTGAAGGCGGGATACGGATTTCGAGTCCGGCGAGAGCTGTCGTCCGCGAGATTCACTCGAAGGATGTGCTGTTCTGGATTCCAGAACAACTGGATTGTGCTTTTTTACCGCTCAAATCAGTGCCCGCGAGACTTTTTACACTGGTTAAATGCTCGATACGGGAGGCTTGGTAGGACAGGATCGGACTCTAGCCACTTGACTAAAGTTTCTACGATAAGACTTTTCCATGGTCGACTTCGATGGGCAAGTACATTGAATTCCTAACTGATCATATGCATCGAGGCCCGCGCGGCCAGCAGCTCAATACTGCATTCCCTTCTTTCAGTCGATAATTGCGCAATGCGCAGGAGCAAAAATGACCGCGGCTTTTGTGCTGCACCGCGCCGACGGTGCGCCACTTTCAACCTCTTTCCGCAGGGCGGCGTTCGGAACTGACGACCCTTTTGGCCGAATTCGCGAGATCGCGTGGGAAGGATCCGACTCGATGAGCGCAGGTCGGGCATGCTTCATTGGTGAGGTCAGCGTCCCGAGTTTTCCCCACATTGAAACGATTGTCGTGGTGGACGGACAGCTCACTCTCGAAACGGTCGGGAAGCCGCCGTTGGTGCTCGGTCCGGGAGCGGGCGCCGTCGTCGGTTGCGGTACCGCGCTTCGCATGAGCGCGGAATCTCGCACGCGTTTTGTGTTCTGCGCCGCCGCTTGCAAGCGGCCGACGAAGACTGGGCTCACCGCGTTACGCGCCGACGCCGATTTCAAGCCAACGGCAACCCTGCCGGCGGACGTGCTGCTGGGGCCGGCTCCCGAATGCCGCAGCGACAATGTCTTCACCGAGGACGACGTGGAGTATAAGGCGGGCACGTGGGATTCGACGCCCTACCACCGGATTGTCCGCCCGCATCGCATGAACGAATTCATGCATCTCCTGGCCGGCGGCGTGCGGTTCGCGGCGCCCGACGGCAGCGTGCTGTCGATGGGCGCTGGCGACGCGCTTTTCGTGCCCGAGGGCGCGCCGATCGGGTGGGAAAGCAGCGAGCGGGTGGCGAAGTTCTACGTTGTTCAAAGCGTCCACGCTTCAACAGACCGAGATTAGTCATGTCCCCTCCGCTGAACCACATCCAAACTTCGCCCACGTTGCCGGCCGCCGCTGACGTGGTCGTGATCGGGGGCGGCATCATCGGCGTCTTTGCCGCCTACTACCTGGCCCGGCGCGGGGTTTCAGTCGCCCTTGTCGAGAAGGGGAGGATCGGCGCCGAACAGTCGAGCCGCAATTGGGGCTGGTGCCGGCAGCAGAACCGCGACGCTCGCGAATTGCCGATGGCGAGCAAAAGCTTGGATCTGTGGGAACGATTTGCCGCCGAAACGGGCGAAGACACGGGCTTTCATCGCTGCGGGCTGTTGTATCTCAGTAATGACGAGGCCGAGCTGTCTCGCTGGTCCAGTTGGGGCGACTTTGCGAAGACCGCCGGGGTGACAACGTACTTGCTCGATAGCCGGCAAGCTACCCAGCGGGGCAAGGCGACGCGCCGGGCCTGGAAAGGTGGTGTCTTTTCGCCCACCGACGGCACGGCGGACCCCGCGAAGGCCGCGCCCGCCGTGGCGACTGCGCTCATGAAACTCGGGGGCAGCGTCACCCAACACTGCGCGGCTCGCGGCATCGAGCTGGAGGGCGGGCGAGTATGCAGCGTCATTACGGAGGCCGGCGTCATCAAGACCCGAACGGTAGTTCTTGCAGGCGGCGCGTGGGCGTCCGCTTTCTGCCGCCAGTTGGGCATCCGCTTTCCTCAGGCCTCGATCCGCCAATCGATCCTGAGTGTGTCTTCTGTAGAACATCGCTTGCCGGATGCACTGGTCTCATCGGGCGTGTCGATTACTCGCCGCAACGACGGACGCTACGCGCTGGCCATCAGCGGGCGGGCGCGCGTAGATGTGACGCCCCAGTTCCTGCGGTTCGCGCCGCAGTTCATCCCTATGTTCGCCAAGCGCTGGCGCAGTCTTCTTCCGGGCGGCCTGGAAGGCGTTCGCGGCGGCCATGAAACGTTGAAGCGGTGGCGGCTCGATGCGCCGACACCGATGGAGCGGGTGCGCATTCTCGATCCGAAGCCCGATCAGGCGACGATTACCGAAACCCACCGCCGCGCCGTCGAACTGCTGCCCGAACTTCGCGAAGCCGACATCACGCACGCGTGGGCCGGTTTCGTCGACAGCACGCCGGACGGCGTACCGGGTATTGGCGAGTTGCCGAATGTGCCGGGATTAATCCTGGCTGCGGGTTTTTCGGGCCACGGCTTTGGCATCGCGCCGGGCGCGGGGCACTTGATCGCGGACCTTGCCAGCGGTGCAGAGCCGATCGTTGATCCTATACCGTATCGGCCTGGCCGATTCGCCAATTCCTCGTGGGGTAACGTCGCCGATTTCTAGGTCACAACTGAGCCATCCAATTCCTAATCAATGACATTTACGCCTCGAATCAGACTATGACAACCATCGCCGCGGTTCGCACAGGACCCGTGTCGGTCCAACCGATCAAGGAGCAAATTAGCGAGCAAATTCCTGATGCGCGGGTGATCAACATCGTCGATGACAGCTTGCTCAATGACGTTCGCGCGGCCGGCCATGTGACTCCGGAAGTTGCAAGTCGGATTCATTCATATCTGGCCAATGCGCAGGCGATGCGCGTCGACATCATCCTTAACGCCTGCTCGTCCGTCGGCGAAGATGTAGAAGCGGTGCGTAATTTTATTAGCACTCCAATCGTGAAAATCGACGAACTTACCATGGCCGTCTCTGCCCACGCAAACCCGGACACGGTCGTCGCAAACAATAGGTCATACGGTAGTCATCGATATGGCCAGGCCACACAGCGCGAGCTGTGCTTCCGGAACCGGGACAAATGACACTTACTAATTCTCTTTTTTCTTCGGCCACAGAACACAAGGAAAGTATATGACCAAAACTTCGCTATCGCTCCAGGATATAAAAAGCGCGGCAGCGCGAATCGGCACGTACATAACCCACACGCCATTGCTTCGAGAAAGCAAGATGGATAAATCTTTGGGGTGCCATGTTTATCTCAAACCGGAAATGCTTCAAGTGACCGGATCCTTCAAGATTCGAGGCGCTTTGAATAAGATCTTGTCATTAACCCGAAAAGAATTGGACAAAGGAATAATCACAAGCTCCTCAGGCAATCATGGTCAAGCGTGTGCTTACGCAGGCCAACTGCTCGGCATCCATACCACTGTTATAGTCCCGAACGACGCACCACACTTAAAGGTTGAAAATGCCAAATCAATGGGTGCGGATGTAATTTTATGGGATCGCACCTATGAGGAACGTTGGAAGAAAGTCCATGCGGAGGTTGAGGAGCATGGCTACACCATCGTCCACAACTATGAAGATTTTGATGTAATGGCTGGTCAAGGCACAATCGCATTGGAAATTATCGAAGATTTGGCCGACGTAGATACTATTCTCGTCCCGATAGGCGGGGGCGGGCTGATCTCTGGTATTTCCACGGCAATTAAAGAGTCAAACGCTAATATTAAGGTGATTGGCGTCCAGGCTGCTGCCTGTTGTCCTTATTATATGAGCCGTCAGGCAGGGGAGCGAACCAAGGCCGCAAGCATGCGCACAATTGCTGATGGCCTCGCATGCAATTTTCCAGGAAATAATCCCTACCCGATTATCGAAAAGTATGTGGATGAAATAGTGACCGTCTCGGAAGAAGCAATTGAGGAAGCAGTAAGGGCGGTAGCAAATGATGCAAAGCTTATTGCAGAGCCTTCGTCCTGTGTAGGGATAGCAGCTTTATTGTCAGGCGCCGTAAGTACCCGCCCAGATGAAAAAGTATGTATTGTCCTTACGTCTGGGAATTGGGATATCGATAGGATCGGGAGCATCCTTAAGAAGGAACATGTGGAAGGCGTCTTATAACATAATTGAAGAGGAGGCCACTATGAAAACTTTATTGCTGAATAAAGATGAAGTAGGGATGCTCATTGACCTGGATGCAGTGCTTGAAGCCGTCGAGAGCGGCTACAAATCCTTCAATAAAGGTAAAGTTATTCAGCCGGATTTTATTTGCATAGAATCACCGGACACACATGAAGGCATTGATTTTAAAGGCGGCCTTGACATGGATGGGGGATATATCAGCATTAAAGCCTCCTCCGGCGGATACAAAAGAAACCCTGAACTCGGACTGCCCACGGGCATGAACACAGTGTTGCTTTTTGATGCGAGCACCAGTGCGCTCAAGTGCATTATGGACGGAACATGGATTACCGGCTGTCGCACGGCCGCTGCAGGTGCGATCTCGGTAAAGTATCTTGCGCGAGAGAATGCAGAAAAACTCTGCATTATAGGCGCGGGCAATCAGGCTCGCAGACAGCTTCGAGCAATCATTAGGGTGAGGAATTTTACCGAGATCCTGGTGTGGAATGCGTCTTCAGAAGCACTTGACGACTATGTTCGGGAAATGACTGCAGAAACAGGACTCAACATCAGGCGATGTGGAACTGCCGAGGAAGCAGTACGGGAGGCTGATGTTGTTGTAACCGCCACAAGGGGCCGCAGAGGCCCGGTTGTAAAAAATCAATGGCTAAAACCCGGCACGCATATTGTGGCGATTGGAGCCGATATGCCAGGCAAGCAGGAGCTTGATGTCGATATATTTAAAAACGCAAAAGTGGTAAACGACTCTGTTGAACTTTGCGTGAAGTATGGTGATACATGCCATGCCATTCGAGAAGGATCAATAAAGCAGGCCGATATTCATGCCGAAATTGGTGAAATATTATTGGGGAAAAAGGCGGGCCGCGAAAACCCAGAAGAAATAACAGTATTTGATTCAGTTGGTATGGCGATACAAGATAATGTAACGGTCGCTATGCTCTACAAGTCCGCCCTCAAAAAGGGACTTGGCACTTTTTATGAATTTTTTTAGATAAAATTATTAGAGGGCGAAGCAGCAGGCACGCACGGAATCATGCATGCGTGCGGGCATGACGGACACACGGTGATGTTGCTGGGTGCGGCGCGCATCCTGAAGGAAATGCCGCAGTTACCTGGCAGCGTTCATTTCGTCTTTCAGCCGGGTGAAGAAGGCGGCGGGGGCGCGCAAGAGATGATCGACGATGGGCTATTCGAGCAATATCCCACCGAGGCGGTGTTCGGTATGCACAACTGGCCTGGGTTGCCAGGCGCTCATTTCGGCTTGCGCACTGGCCCGATCATGGCCGCAGGCTCACGCTTCAGGATCACGCTCACTGGTAAGGGCGCGCACGCCGCGCAGCCGCATCTGGGCATCGATCCTATCCCGCTGGCCTGTTCGATGGTCCTGCACTGTCAGACCATCGCGGTGCGTCACAAAGATCCCGTCGATCCCGCCGTGATCTCCGTGTGCATGATTCGCGCGGGCGACACTGACAATGTCATCCCGAACAGCGCCGAGTTGCGTGGAACGATCCGCACGCCGTCGTCCGTGTTGCAGCAACAATTGCAACGCGACCTCGAACTGATGTGCGAAAGGCTTGCTATCGCTCACGGCGCTCAGGTCGAGGTCACCTTCTTCCAATACTATTCCGCGACCATCACACGGGCCCAGACCGAACTGTGCGAAGCGGTCATTCGCAAGACGTTCGGCGACGAACGTACGCACGCCCACGTGCCAGCCAACATGACGTCGGAAGATTTCGGCTTCATGCTCGAAAAGCGTCCCGGCACGTATATGCTGATCGGGAATGCCGACGTCGGCGGGACTGCACCGGGTCTGCACAACCCGAAGTACGACTTCAACGACAGCATCATTCCCGCCGGCGTCCAGTACTGGATCACCCTGGCACAGCACTACTTCCAGACCCGCCAGCCAGCGCGTTAGCGCCCAACAACGCTCGCTTTGCCACCTTGCCCCAAGGGGACTCGACGATCCGTAAGTGACCATTGAAAGCATTCTCCTACACGCCCTTGCTCACCTGCACGTGCTGCTTCGGCCGCCGCGTTCAGTGCAAGGATGTCGGCATCTTGCTCACCGTGAACGCCAACTCTTCCGCGCTGGCACCTTTTCCTCCAGCAATGGCGATAAATTTCACAAAGTCGTCCGACCCGAAAGGCCTGTAAAAAGGCGTGGGGTTTCGAGCGGGTAGGGTGAGCCTGGCTGAGAGGTACGCCGAGGTGTAGGATGAAAACCGTCGCTCGCGTCGGATTGACTACCGCGTGGATATGCGGTCGATAGGCGCCCGCGTTCGGCACGGCTCAAGACGTCAGTCGCTGCACCGTACTGCACGAGGATATGGGCGATCGCCGTTGCGTCCGATCCCGTCATCTCTCAAACGCGACGGGCACAGACAAATCGCGGGACCTGTCCGTCCGCGTTTAAAAACTCAGGCAAACAAAAAGCCAATGCAAAACCGCTTGTCTTTCGGCCCACAACGCATCCGAACTGCTGAATTTCGTCTTCTTTCCCGCTAAATTGCTTTATAGATAGATTTATCATGTTGTCAGCGATGTCCTAGCAAGTCGCCGCAAATGAACCGTTTCAGTTCGAATAAGGCCGCCGCGCGTGACGGAAGGCTCATCTGTGACAATGCGTCAGTTAGGTATCCGCACGATCGACGCAGTGCGTCCGTTCCGTCCCCAGTGCTGATGCGGTAGTGATCAATAGACCTTGAAAAGATTCGCGCAGGCGATCGATCCGCTCGCCGCTTTGCATCCGCGGCGCTGATCCTCGGCCACGTGGTATTGACGTCCTGCTCGGCCGGATGCTCCGGTCGAACCACCCTCTGATAGGAGATGTCCGATGAAACACCCAGCTACCGTCAGCGCCGACGTGCTGGTAGTCGGCGGAGGACTGGTCGGCTCTGCCGTTGCTTACGGGCTTGCGCGCGAAGGCGCGAACGTGACCGTGCTCGACCAGGACGACGGCGCATTCCGTGCATCGCGCGGCAACTTCGGGCTCGTGTGGGTCCAGGGAAAGGGCTACGACCTAACGCCGTATGCGCGCTGGTCGCGCAATTCCGCGGCGCGCTGGCCGATGCTTGCGGCAGCGCTCGCCGAAGAAACCGGCATCGAGGTCGCCCTCCGTCAGCCCGGCGGATTCTACCTCTGCTTTTCCGAGGAAGAGCTGGCAGCACGCGAGAAGCGCCTTTCGACGCTGCAGCGCGAACTGGACGGCGACTATCCTTATCAGTTGCTCGACGCGCGCGAAGTGCGCGAGCGCCTGCCTGCGGTCGGGCCTGCGGTGGTCGGTGCGAGCTATTCCCCGATGGACGGCCACGTCAACCCATTGAAGCTACTGCACGCGCTGCATGCTGGCATGCAGAGGCGCGGCGTTAGGCTCGTGAGCGGCGAGGACGTGTCGCGCGTCGCGCCAGACCGTGGCGGCTTTACGGTGCATGGCACGCACCGCACGTGGCGCGCGGGCAAGGTCGTGCTCGCAGCGGGACTCGGCAACCGCGCGCTCGCGCCACAGGTCGGACTTAACGCGCCGGTTGCGCCGATTCGCGGACAGGTGCTCGTCAGCGAGCGCGTCGCGCCGTTTCTACATTACCCAACGCAGAACGTGCGGCAAACCGATGAAGGCACCGTGCAGTTGGGCGATTCAAGGGAAGAAGTAGGCTTCGACGACTTCACGACAACCGGCGTGCTCGCCGACATCGCGCGTCGCGGCGTTCGCACCTTCCCATTCCTGAAGGACGTGCGGCTGGTGCGAATGTGGGCCGCGCTGCGCGTCTACAGCCCGGACGGGTTTCCGATCTATGACGAATCAGCGCACTATCCAGGCGCGTTCGTCGTGACCTGTCATAGCGGCGTGACGCTGGCCGCGGCGCACGCGACGCGCGTCGCACCGTGGATCGCCGGCGCAGCAATACCGGACGAACTGCTCGCATTCTCCGGCGACCGCTTCGGTCTTGCCACCGCCGACGCGCTTCCGGTCCCAGCTCATTGATCACGTCATGACTTCCACACCTTTATTCAAGACCTTGCACGGCGCCGATGCGCCCGTTCGCATCTGTTTCAACGATCAGCCGATGTGCGTGCCCGGCGGCCGCTCGGTGGCCGCCGCGCTGCTAACAGCAGGTGTCTCGCGGTTTCGTGCGACGCATGTGTCCGCTTCGCCGCGCGCGCCGTACTGCATGATGGGCGCGTGCTTCGACTGCCTCGTGGAAATCGACGGCGTGCCGAGCCGCCAGAGCTGCATGGTGGCGGTGCGCGACGGCATGCGCGTCCGCTCTCAGGATGGCGCGCGTAATCTGCCGCCTGTCGTCACCCAATCGCCGGAGCAGGTTCATGACCGCTGAACACATTGCTGAACTCCACTACGAGCCTGTCGATGTCGTGGTCGTCGGCGCGGGCCCGGCGGGGCTCACGGCCGCCGCGCGCGCGGCGAACGCTGGGCTTTCGGTCGTGCTGCTCGATGAGCAGGACGCCGTCGGAGGCCAGATTTACCGCGGGATTGGCCATGCTGACGCCGGCCGCAAGCACATTCTCGGCCCCGATTACGCGGCAGGCGCCACGATCGCCGACGCGTTCACGCGCTCGGGCGCGCGTCACGTCGCGAACGCATCCGTGTGGCAAGTGACCCGGGAGCGCGGCGTACATTATCTGAAGGACGGCAAGGTCGGCAGCTTTCAGGCACAGCGCGTGATTCTCGCGACGGGCGCATTGGAACGCCCGTTCCCGATTCCGGGCTGGACATTGCCGGGCGTATTCACGGCGGGCGCCGCACAGATCCTCTTGAAGAGCGCGGGCGAAGTGCCGGCGGAGCCGCCCGTGCTGGTCGGCTGCGGGCCGCTGCTCTATTTGCTTGGCTGGCAATATGTGCGGGCCGGAGTGCCGATCCGCGCGCTCGTCGAGACGACGCGCAACGAAGACCGCTGGCGCGCGAAACGTCACGTGCTGTCCGCTCTGCGCGCGTGGCCGTTGCTCAGCAAGGGCCTGCAACTGATACGCACGCTGCGCGAAGCGGGCGTGCCGATCCACGAAGCCGCCGACGATCTATGCATCGATGCGAAGACCGATGAAGACGGCGTCGAGCGCGCCGCCGCGCTCAGCTTTACGACCCATGGGCACGCGCATCGAATTGACGCAAGCGTGTTCCTGCTGCACCAGGGAGTCGTGCCGAACATGCAGTTCGCGCTTTCGTTGCGAGCGCAGCATCATTGGGACGCGGCGCAACTGTGCTTCGCACCGGTCACCGATCTCTGGGGCGAACTCGACGTGCCCGGCATCTTCATCGCGGGTGACGGTGGTGGCATAATTGGCGCGCAGGCGGCGGCCGGCGAAGGCGCACTGGCTGGGCTCGCGGTTGCTGAACAGCTCGGCGCGATCGACCTGCCGACGCGCGACCGCGAAGCCTCATTGCACCGCCGCAGACTCGCGGACATGACGCGCATCCGCCCTTTTCTCGACAGCCTGTACCGCCCGCGCGACGCGAACCGTATCCCCGCCGACGACACGATAGTCTGCCGTTGCGAAGAAGTAACCGCGGGCGAAGTGCGCAGCTTCGTTTCGCTCGGCTGTCTGGGGCCGAATCAGGCTAAATCCTTCGGACGGTGCGGGATGGGGCCGTGCCAGGGGCGCATGTGCGGGCTCACGGTGACTGAAATCATCGCTCGCGCGCGCAACGTCGCACCGGAGACAGTCGGCTATTACCGCATCCGCCCCCCAATCAAGCCGGTCACGCTCGGGGAAATGGCCGGTGACTGAAATCAAGACCAGCGCTTCAGATGCATCGTCGTGCCATATCAGATTGCCGTTCGTCGCTGGCACGACGCTGGCAATTTTGGATCGCAAGCCTCGCCTCAAGATCACATTTGTGCCAACGCCACATATCGCGACGGGCTCTCCAGTCAGTTGTTTCCACATCGGGATTGGCGCGCCACATCGTGAACAGCCCAAGATCAGCGAAGAAGGCATTTGGCCATCGGGTGTGATCGCGAAGGCATCGACCCTGACCCGGACGGTGAAGCTGTCGACGCAGGATCGCTCGTACGCGGCGACGAACAAAGCCGTCGACGGACGAGAAGGTGTAGCGGGGGGCGTGCTGGAAATAGTCAAACCAGCCCCGCAGGGTCGGGTTGAGCGACGCAATGATGATCTCGATCGAATCGCCCCTGTGACGCTGGGTCAGGGCGCGGATTTTATCCCGCAGCCCAATTAGACTCTTCTTGCTCACCCAGCGTTGAACTGCCTCGAACCGGTAACCCGGAAACTCGAACCCGTGACCCTCCAGCCGGCAATCCCCAACGTGGGTTTTGTCGGGATGCAGTGTCAAGCCGATCGCATCCACCGAAGCCCGCATGCGAGTGAGCGCAGCTACTGCTTCCTGACGTGTACGGCATAACACCACGGCGTCATGCGCGTAGCGCACCATGACCAGCCCTGCCTGTCGCATTCCCACCTCAAGCTCGTGCAGGTACAGATTTGCCAACAGGGGACTGATAACCGCCCGTTGCGGACTGCCGGAAGTCGGCGTCCAACGCGTCATGTCTTCCATGATGTCTTGCTTGAGAAAGGTAAGCATCCGAACGAGGCCGTAGACCAAGTAGTTGACGAACGCAGTGAGAACGACTATCGGATGGGCGTTGCTTTGGCGGCTGCGGGCAGATGCGGCGCGACGTTCCACGGCAGCAGTTCGTCGATGCGGTTGGCCGGATGATCGGCAATGCGCTCGATGACGTAGGCGAGATACGCTTCGGGATCCAGACCGTTTAAACGTGCAGTCCCGATGAGCGAGTACATCGCAGCCGCCCGTTCGCCTCCTGCGTCAGAGCCGGCGAACATGAAGTTGCGGCGACCAAGAGCTACTCCGCGCAACGCGCGCTCGGCGATGAGGTTATCGATTTCCGCACGACCGTCGCCACAGTAGCGCACGAGCGCAGGCCAGCGATTTAGCGAGTACTGGATCGCCTTGGTTGTGTCGGACTTTGCCGAGAGCGTGGCGAGCGTCACCTCGAACCAGCGTTTGAGGTCCTCAAGCAGTGGCACCGCCTGCGCCTGACGCACACGGCGACGTTCGTCCGGCGGCTTGCCGCGTATCTGCGCCTCGATGGCGTAGAGCGCACCGATGCGCCGCAGCGCTTCTTCGGTCAGCGCATTGGGCCGAACGGCATGCAGGTCGTGGATTTTTCTCCTCGCATGCGCCCAGCAGGCAATTTCCTGTATCCGTCCGTCACGATACAGTTCCTGGTAGCCGGAGAAGGCGTCCGCCTGAAGCAGGCCCTTGAACTTTTTGAGGTGTCGCTGCGGATGTTCGCCAGCGCGATCAGGGGAGAAGGCAAACCAGACTGCCGGCGGTTCTTTTGATGCGCTGTTGCGATCGTCACGCACATATACCCAGAGGTAACCGGTTTTGGTGCGGCCGTTGCCCGGTGCCAGAACCGGCAGCGGTGTGTCGTCCGCGTGCGTTTTGCCATCGGCCAGTGTATAGCGGCGTATCGCATCAACCAGCGGATTGAGCAGCCAGGTCAGACTGCCCAGCCAGTGTCCCATCATTCCAGGCTCGATCGACACGCCGTCGTGCGCGTACATGACCGACTGCCGGTAGAACGGAAGGTGATATACGAACTTCGCTGCGACGATGTGCGCGAGCAGCCCCGGGCCCGGAAGCCCTCTCTCGATGGGACGGCTGGGCGCGGCCGCCTGCACGATGCAGTCGCAGCACGAGCAGGCCAGCTTCGGCCGGCGGTGACGGATGACACGGAAGTGCGCACGCACGTATTCGAGCTGCTCGGCCACGTCCTCGCCCAGTGGCTTGAGCACGCCCCCACATTCCGGGCAGTCTTCTTCAGCGGGCAGATGAACGCGCTCGTCGCGTTCGAGGTGCGCTGGCAGCGGTTCGCGAACGGGGGCTTCGCGGTGCGCCCGTGCTTTCTTCGGCGCCGCCGCAGCTGCTGCCCCTTCGTCGGCCAGCAGGTCTTCAAGCTTCAGCTCAAGCTGCTCGATCTGGCGATCAAGCTTCTCCGACTTGCGGCCAAACTGCATGCGGCGCAGCTTCGCGATGGTGAGCTTCAGGTGCTCGATTTCGATGGCGCGCGACGACAACTGCTCCTGCAGTTCAGCAACATGTGCGTCGCGCTTACACAAGATCTCATCGCGTTCGCGAAGCATCTCGTCGCGAGCGAACACCATCGCTTTGAGGGCGTCGATGTCGTCGGGGAGGTCTGTCGCGCGAAGGTCCATGCAGGCAGTTTACGCACACCGCGGCCCCCCGACATTGATGACGAACAAGACCGTTTACAATGCGCTGCGCGGGCGCACTGCTTCGACTGGCTGACGCCAGTCGAAGCCCTCGAGCAGGAGGGATAGCTGTGCGGTTGTTAACGCAACGACGCCGCCATCGGCACGCGGCCACGCGAAACGTCCTTTTTCAAGGCGCTTGTAACATACCTCGAAATGCAGGCTCTGGGGTTGCCACAGAACATCTTGTCCGCATCACTCACCCGTTCCACCCGTTCAGCGGACAGCAACTTCTCTGCGTAGGTGAGCGCTATAACCGGTCTGGCCGACGTCTCCTGCTGCGCATCGACGACAAGAGTTATTGCTCCGTTCCTCCGAAGTGGACCGATATGAGCGAGCCTGATCCCGAGATCTCTATGGGACGAGAGCGCGCGTTGTTCACGGTCAACGACTTGATGGAGCTTGCGCTACTCGTGAGACGCCTTTCGTACAGGCGTGCCGGAAGCGGTACTTGACCGTAAAGGAATTTTTGCCGTGCATGTAAGGTAATTAACGCCGCCATATCTATGGGCATGTCCTAAAAAATCGAAATATGTCAGCTATTGTAAGGCTAAAAAACTCAACATTCTAGAGCTTGACAAAGCCTGTTATGCGGCATAATTTGGTTACACTGAGATGCAACTACTTGGAGTGAATGTGCCGCCCAATGAACGCAAGCGCTCGAAGACGGATGTCCTCGCGGAGGACGGTACGTTGAATCCAACGCCGTCGAACGTTCTCGATGCCAAGTTCCACGAGGGTGGATTCTTCGATCCCCATGACGCTGTGCAGGTCAAGTACGAGATGTTGCGACGCGTCTCCGTTGAGAAGGCCTCAGTAACGCAGATCTCCGACGAATATGGTGTTTCGCGGCCAACCTTCTATCAGGCACGGGCGGACTTTGAGCAAGGAGGGATCGCAGGGCTGGTCCCGAGGAAACGAGGGCCGCACGGTCCACACAAGATCCAGGGCGAGGTGTTGGCGTTTCTCAAGTTGCAACTCACCCCCGGAGAACCGCTTCGGGCACGCGAACTGGCAAAGCTGGTTCGCAAGGAATTTGGTCTCGATGTGCATCCAAGAACGATCGAGCGAGCGTTCGGTGTAAAAAAAACGGCGGAATAGCAGGATGCTGTGCCTGGCCGTCGGCGGTTTCGTCGCCGATCGCCGCGCAATACGAGGTGATGCGTTCCGCTGCTCTTGGTCAGGTCCTGCCCGTAGAAGCCCGGCGCGGACTCAACGTCTTTCTTACGCGAGGGATGTGGGCTTGGGCACGCATGATGGTTCCAGGGCATGCACCGCCCGAAACAAGCATTACCCGGTCATCGTCGAACGCTCAGCCCATCGAGCGCCAGAGCTTTATCTACGTACTCGCAGGCATGGCTGTGACGGTCAATGAGCGGAGGACACCGTGAACGCGTCCCTTAAAGTTCAGACTCACCACCTCGAACGGAGCGCTTACCTCTACGTCCGGCAGTCGTCGATGCGGCAAGTCCTCGAGAATGTCGAGAGCACGAAGCGGCAATATGCCCTGCGTGGACGCGCGAAGGCGCTCGGCTGGCGCGACGAGCAGATCGTCACCATCGATAGCGACCAGGGGGAGTCTGGAGCATCGGCGTCCTGGCGGGAGGGGTTTCAACGATTGGTCACTGACGTGGGCATGGGCCGCGCAGGCATCGTCATGGGCCTGGAGGTGTCACGCCTGGCCCGAAACAATGCTGACTGGCATCGGCTCCTGGAAATCTGCGCGCTTGCTGATACGTTGATTCTCGACGAAGACGGGATATACGATCCAGCGAGCTTCAATGACCGGCTCCTGCTTGGGCTCAAGGGAACAATGAGTGAAGCCGAACTCCATGTTCTCAAAGCGCGACTACGAGGCGGAATCCTGAACAAGGTCAATCGCGGTGAGTATCGGTGCCTGCTACCAACCGGCTTCGTGTACGACGACCTTGGTAACGTAGTGCTTGACCCGGACTCCCAGGTCAGGGAGACAATCACTTACTTCTTCGAGACATTCTTGCGAGTCGGCTCTGCCAGCCAGACGGTCAAGGTCTTCAAGAAGGAAGGCCTCCTGTTCCCGTCCCGTATGCGCAACGCGAAGTTCTTAGTCTTCCAGCACCTCACCGCGTCGACGGCTCTTCGGATTCTGAACAATCCGCGTTACGCAGGTGCTTACGCCTACGGCCGGCGGCATTATCGCCGACTTGCAGACGGGCGGAAGGTGCCGAGAAAGCGCGATCGCAATGACTGGCTTGCTTGTATTCCGGACGCCCACCCTGGATACATTACATGGGAGCAGTTCCAGCAGAACCTTGCGGTTCTGGAGACGAATGGTCGCGGGTACAAAGTTGCGCGATCGTCGCCGCCTCGCGAGGGAGCTGCTCTTCTGCAGGGACGCGCCATCTGCGGTCGTTGTGGTCGGTACCTCCGGCTCCGGTATGCTACGCGACGCGGACGACAGGAAGCCTGGTATGTCTGCGATCGAGCACAAGGCGCTCGTGGAGAACCTTGCTGCCAGTCAATTGCGGGAGCGCCGATTGATGAGGCAGTTGGCGCATTGATCGTCGCGTCGATGACTCCGGCTGCCGTTGAGTTGGCATGGGAGATACGCAGGGAAATAGAAGCGCGTCACGATGAAGCCGACCGATTACGCCTGCGCGCTATCGAACGCGCCCGGTTCGATGCAGATCTTGCGCAACGGCGATTCATGCTGGTCGACCCAAGTAACCGACTGGTCGCCGACACACTCGAGCAAGAATGGAACGACAAGCTGCGCATATTGGCCGACGCGAGAGAACAAAGGGAGCGTAGCCAGCAGCAGGAGCGTCTCATACTCGACGATGCGATCCGCGACCGGCTCATCGCAATGACAGCGGACTTCAAAACACTTTGGCGTGATCCATCGCTGGCGAATCGAGAGCGAAAGCGGCTGCTAGCCTACATCGTCGAGGACGTCACACTGGTCAAACTTCCAGACGAAGGGACAACAAAGATTCACGTTCGCTTCAAGGCCGGCAAGACTGAAACGCTCACGGCGCAGAATCCCAAAACATCTGCCCAACAGGTCAAAACCCAGCCAGAGGTCCTCGAGCTCATCGACAAGCTTCTCGATGACCATACATGCTCTCAGATTGCGCAGCTCCTTAATGATCGGGGCATCCGTCCCGGCGGTTGTGTCCGTCCAGGTAAGGCAAACATCCGGTTTGATGCGCTGCGCGTCTCATATCTGGCTCAACGAAACGGCCTCCGCTCTCGTCGCGACAGACTGCGCGACCGCGGCATGCTCACGAAACTGGAGGCTGCATCTCGGCTCGGCATCCACGAAGCAACACTCACCAGGTGGGTCGAATACGGCCTTATCAAACGACACGCCTATAACGATTATGCGTTCCTCTATGAAGTCCCGGATTCCCACCCGCCTGTGAAGCACAGCAGCCGATGGGATCGACTCACTAACCGTGCGAAAGCGGCGCGAGCGAGCGTAGCATCTAAAACCCTCTGATCCGCGAATAGGAGTTGCAGTATGAATCCAGCTAGTTTGCGAACAGGCATAGCCCGCCGTCGCACCAGTAAAGCGCCTTCAACAGATCGCCGCGGCGGCCCCTGAACAGGAACACATGACCGGAGTACGGATCCCGATCCAGCATTGTCTGCACTTTCACCGCCAGAGAATTGAACCCGCAACGCATGTCTGTTGCGCCCGCAGCGATCCATATCTTCGTATTGCCCGGCAATCCGATCATTTCAGGCAATCCCGCAGAAACCGCTCGGCGAAGTCCAGCGATACACCACGGATGCGTACGCGTCGCTTGCCAACTTCAACCTCCACTTCGCAACTGGCACTCGGCGTCGTGGACGGCTCGCTCCTGGGCGGCGACGGCGCGTCAATAATGTTCACCGGCAACAATGCCGTCCCAGCGTCGTCCGGGCCAGTAATACGCGCCGCAATCGCCTCCATCTCCTTGCGGTAGCGCTGTCGCCACTTGAAGACCATGTTGACGTTCAGATCGTGCTCCCGCGCAATGCGCGACGCCGATGCGCCGGGTTTCAAGGTCTCCTCTCCAATGGCTCTGCGAAATGCCTCTGGAAAGTTCGCCCGTTTCGGCTCCGCTGTCACCACATCGTCAGGTCTGTCCATTTTTGCTCCCGCAAATTATTTCGCGGGCACCATATTGGACAACCACCGTCACCTTTTCCAGACGGCCATCATCAGATGCTTACTGAGAAAGGACTGGATGAGTTCCAGAACCCGGCCGTCCGAGATTCGCCCTCGCAAGAAGAGGTGAGTGCGGAATCGAGTCAAAATAGCTTTGCAGGTCGGCATCAACCACCCAGCAGTAGCCCGCTTTCAGATGCCGGTCTACTTCGCGTAGCGCATCCTTGCAGCCCAAGCCCGGGCGAAAGCCGTAGCTTCGCGGTTCGAACTCATGCTCAAAGATCGGCTCGATCACCAGTTTCGGGGCCGCCTGGACGACACGGTCCTTGACAGCGGGGATGCCGAGCGGGCGGCGTCCTTTACCTTTCGGTATGTAGACGCGCCGCACCGGCTGCGGGCGATAGCTGCCATCCTGCAATGCCTGCGCCAGTTCAGCGAGGTATCGATCTCGCGCTTGGGCGAATCGCTTCACGCTTATGCAGTCGACTCCCGCTGCCCCGGCGTTCTTCTTGACCAGTAGAACTATCGAACTCCAGGTCGCGACAAATTGCTTTTAAATCGTGTAGGTTTCGAACCAGAAGGCATCGACGTGCGGCGCATCGATGCAGGCGAAAGAGCAGGTGCGTGTGTCTGAATCGGAGACTGACAGCGTGTAATGCCCCTGATCAACAAGTCCGACGAGGAACTTCGGTTCATCGTGGATTGTGGCGGGTTCGTCGGCGTGACCATGTTCTCGCCGTTTCTCAAGAATGGACCGAATCGACGGTGGATATTTCGGGGGACGGGCAAAAATAGCCGGCGCGTTACCAGCGGGCGCCGAAGACCGCGCGCAGTTCTTCGAGTGCCGCTCCGTCGAGCGGTGTCGGCGGCGGATTTGTCATCAGCCACAAGCGCGCCGTCTCTTCCAGTTCTTCTAGCGCAAAGGCGGCCTGCGCGACAGAACGCTCCCACACCACCGGGCCGAGGCGTTCGAGCAATACCGCGCGAACGGTGTCGGCGAGCGCGGCGATCTGGACGGCCACTCGCGGTTCGCCCGGACGCCCATAGCGTATTAGCGGAACATGGCCTACTTTCATCACGTAGTACGGCGTGATCGGCGGCAGCACGTCGGCCTCGCTCCAGACTCCCGCCAGCGTCAACGCGACCAGATGCGTCGAATGCGTATGGACGATGCCGCGCGCCTCGCCATTGCGGGCATAGATGCCGCGATGCAGCGCCAACGTCTTCGACGGCTGCCCGCCCGACACCGCGTGACCGTCCAGATCGACCTTGGCGATGTCGGCCGGATCGAGCCGGCCTAGACAGGCGTCGGTCGGCGTGATCAGCCAGCCGTCGTCAAGCCGCGCGCTGATATTGCCGGCCGTGCCGACCGTGTAGCCGCGCTGGTGAAGACTCGCGCCGGTCACGCAGATCTCCTCGCGCACGCGGGCTTCGTTCGTGATGAGCAGACCGGCCGTGCCGCTCACGACGCGCCTCCGTCGAGATGACGCAACGCCTTGGCGAAGAAATCGGTCGAGCCGAAGTTGCCGGATTTCAGCGCGAGCGCGAGCGGTTCCGAATCGGTTGCTGTCGCAACGGTGGCCGGCACGCCCGGATCGATTTGCCCGCCGATCCGCAGCGTGCGCACGTCGAGCGCCTGCACCACCGCGCCAGATGTCTCGCCGCCCGCCACCACGAACTTGCGCACGCCGCGCTCGCGCAAGCCGCGCGCGAGCGCGGCCAGCGTTGACTCGACCAGATGCCCCGCCTGATTGACGCCGAGTTCGCGCTGCACCGCTTTGACTTCGTCGGGCGTTGTGGTGGCGTAGATCAGCACCGGCTCGGCGCGTTCGAGGTAGGGCTGAGCAAAGGCCAGTGCGTGCTCGACCACCGCTTCGCCGCGCGCCGCAGCGAGCGGGTCGACGCGAAACGCGGGCCGTGTCTCGCGCCATGTCGCTACCTGGGCGTTGGTCGCCTTCGACGCGCTACCGGCCAGCACTGCCGACAAGCCTTCCACGGGCGGCAACTGGGCAGCGTCGGCATGGTCGTCGAGCAGCCCCGCATCGCGGAAATTGCCCGGCAAGCCTAGGGCGATGCCCGAACCGCCCGTAATCAGTGGGAACTCGGCGCACGCGGCGCCGAGCGTGTGGAGGTCGGCGTCGGACACTGCGTCGGCGATTGCTATGCGCACGCCGTCGTTGCGCAACGCGTCGAACGCCGCACGCACGCTCCATACGCCATTGGCCACCGCGCCATATCGCACCAGCCCGACTTTCGACCGGGTCTGACGTTGCAGCACCCGCAAAAGATTCGCGTCGCGCATTGGCGTGAGCGGATGATTTTCCATCCCCGACTCGTTGAGCAGCACGTCGCCGACGAACAGATGGCCGCGAAAGATCGTGCGGCCGTTCTCGGGAAATGCTGGGCAAGCGATCGTAAAGGTGCTCTGGTTAGCGCCGTCGGCGCTCAGCGCATCGAGCAGCGCATCCGTCACCTGGCCGATATTGCCCCCATCGGTCGAATCGAACGTCGAACAGTACTTGAAGAAGAACTGGCGGCAGCCTTGCGCGCGCAGCCAGTCGAGCGCGGCGAGCGATTGCACGACCGCGTCGGCGGCCGCAATCGTGCGCGACTTCAGCGCGACCACCAGCGCGTCGGCTTCGATCGTTTCGTTGGATACAGGCACGCCGATCGTCTGCACCGTGCGCATGCCGCCGCGTACCAGCATGTTAGCGAGATCGGTCGCGCCGGTGAAGTCGTCGGCGATGCAGCCGAGCAGCGCGCGTTTCTTGGTAGCCGTCATAGCATCTCCCGCTCATTTCGCCGCCGGCACGTCGATGCCGGGAAAAATTCCGATCACTGAAGAAACGTCTGCGCCGCCGTGCCCGGCCGTCGATGCCATCATAAACATCTGATGCGTGGTCGCCGACAGTGGGAACGGGAATTTCGAGCGGCGCGCGGTATCGAGCACGAGGCCCAGGTCCTGGACGAAAATGTCGACCGCCGACACATGCACCCGAAAAACCGCGCGCAACGACGAGCGCGCGATACCTACGCTCATTGCACCAAGACCGGTGACACCGATATTTCTGGACATGCTTGTCCTCCACGAATTCGTTATGAGTTGTTGCGCCCGACGAGCCCGTGAGTTCACCGGACACATCTGCGCGTTACCCGCTCGACCTCAGTAAATACCCGCCTCCGCGTGCCGCCGCGGGGCGTTGTCCGTATGTGTTACGCCGCATTGCGCGCTGACATCGGATCGCGCGCGAATCGCGGCGGCGATGGCCACGTCTACGCACACCTGGCAAGAGAAGTCCCCGAGCAACGCTTCGTTGCGACGCGTGACGACCGTGCAGGTTTCCATGTAGTGGTTCAGGAACGTGAGCGTCTTGAGCAAACATGGATTCGCGGTGGCCGCCGGGATGGCGCGATGGTACGCGACGCCGTCCTCGCCATCGGCAACGCCGGTTCGATTCGGGCGAGCGCCGCGTCGATCGACGTGATGTCGGCAACGCTGAGGCGCATCGCGGCTTTCCACACCGCCTCCGCCGCGAGCGCGCGACCAAGCGCGAGGATTTGAACCGCCGAGTCGGGCTCGTCCCCTCCGCGGAGTCAATCCGCATGCAGTGCACGTTCGCGCTTGCAGCGCTCCGGACCTTTGCCGTTGCAAATAGCTATACGTCGTAACTGTTCGTCAACCTACAAAATGACATAGATTTTGCGCATCGTCTCTCGTCTCTCCGACGCACCTTCCGTGTCCCTCTCGAGGAAAAGCGTATCACCACCAGCGAAGTGAATCGTGTCCTCCCATCCGGCGTAGAGCGCGCGCGACCGGCGAGAATATGCATGACTTCCACTTGCCCAGCTGCACGCCGGTAGATGCCAGCCGTGTACCAAAACACGCCTGTATCGATCGCGTCGCGGCGAGGATCAGGCGCTGTACGCCGACGCCTTGACGGAAGTCGTTCCGGGCAATTCCACCGCGCCCCAGTCGCTGAGTCGCGTTAACGCCATGCTTTGCTTTACCTGCTGTATTTCCGGTGTTGGGTTACTCGAGACGATAGGTAAAGGATCACTGCGAAGCCGCGGTGCCCTGCTCGATCTTGCCGAGCCGCGCGACCGTCACGCCAGGGCGCAATTGCCTGAGCGAGGGCATGACGAGGACGCAATGATCGTAAGGCGTGCGCACCGGCTCGCCGTTCGACCAGCCGATCACGCTGCCTGCGTTCTCGAACACTTCGAGACCGGTGTAGTCGCCCGCAAACTTGAAGTCGACGCTGTCGGCGACAACCGCCTCGGTCACCCGCACAACGCGCATTTCGTCGGGCAGCGGGACAAACCATTGTTGCGGTAAGTCTTCTGCATCGACCACGCCCGAGAGCGTAAGGAAGCGCGCGGTAACGTCGCGTGCGACGGCAACGGCGCTCGCTTCCCAATGCTGGCCGCATTCGATCAGCAAGGCGTTCTTCTCGCTACCGGGGTCTCCGAATTCTCCGTAGTCGCGCATACGACGGCCTTCGCGGTGGCCTTCGTCGCATATCACGGTGGCGGGCGCGCCGAGTTTCAACGACAGTTCGACACCCTTGTCGAGTAGCCCTGCGACGATGAGCGGCGCACTTTTTTCGTGCATCGAATGCAGGTCGAGGAGCAGATCGACCGTATCGATTACCGGACGCATCTGGCGGGCTCTTTCCAGTTCGATCGAGGTTCTCGATCTATCGTCCAGCACCGCACGCGTCCACACGCGGTTGAAATCCTCGGCGACGAAACGTGCGGCATCAGGCTTTGCCGCATCGAATCGCCGGTAGGCCGCAACATTCGCGAAGGCGAGCGTAAGACGCCCACGACGCGGCCGCAACTTCGCGCGCAGCAGCTCATCGACCACGATCGCGCCGCACACTTCGTTGCCATGGGTGAGTGCATTGATCATCACATGCGCTCCGGGCACGCCCGAGCCAAAGGTATGCAGGTAGGGAATGCCGGTCCCGCTGCGTTCGTGCATCGAGATATCGGGGAATACGACTTCGATCGGATAGGGGTGCGTGTTCATTCAAGACCACCCTGACAGCGATATTTGATCGACAGGTAGTCGTCGAGCCCGTACTTCGACCCTTCGCGGCCATAACCCGATTCTTTCACACCGCCGAACGGCGCGGCCTCGCTCGCGAGCGCGCCCTCGTTGATGCCGACGATGCCGGCTTCAAGTCGCTGCGCGACGCGATCGATGCGGCGCATGTCCTCGCTATAGAAATAAGAGGCGAGGCCAAACGGCGTGTCGTTGGCGGCGCCGATGGCTTCGTCCTCGGTCTCGAAGCGGAAAAGCGGAACCACCGGCCCAAACGTCTCCTCGCAGCTGAGCTGCATCTGCGCGTTTGCGTCCGCGAGCACGGTAGGCGCGTAGTAGTTCGGGCCGAGTTCTGTGAGTCGCCTGCCGCCGGTTAACACCCGCGCGCCGCGGTTCACGGCGTCGTCGACGTGATGGGCGATCTTGTCGATGGCACGCGCGTTGATCATCGGGCCGATCTGCGCGGCCGGATCGGTGGCGGGCGCAACTTTCAGGGCCGCCACGCGCGTGGTAAGCAGGTCCGCGAACTTCTCGTACACGCCCGATTGCACGTAAACGCGATTCGGACACACGCAGGTCTGTCCGCCATTGCGGAACTTGGCCGCCATAAGACCGGCTGCGGCCGCGTCGAGGTCGGCGTCGTCGAAGACGATGAACGGCGCATTGCCGCCGAGTTCGAGCGAGAGCTTCTTGAGCGTGTCTGACGACTCGCGTGCCAGATACTTGCCGACCACCGTCGAGCCGGTGAAAGTGATCTTGTGCACGCGGCTATCGGCGAGCCAGTCGGCCACGGCGGGCACGGTATTCTCTCGCGACGCCGTGATCAGGTTCAGCACGCCCGCCGGCACCCCAGCCTCATGGGCGAGCAGCACGAGCGCGAGCGCCGTGAGCGGCGTGTCTTCGGCCGGCTTGCCGACGACGGTGCAGCCCACCGCCAGCGCGGGCGCGATCTTGCGTGCGATCATCGCGAGCGGGAAGTTCCAGGGCGTGATCGCCGCGACAATACCCACGGGCTCTTTCACCGCCGTCATGCGCTTGCCGCGCTGCTGGTTCGGAATGATGTCGCCGTAGACCCGCGTTGCTTCGGCGGCGAACCATGCAACATAAGACGCGCCGTACAGCACTTCGCCGCGGCCTTCCGCGAGCGGTTTGCCCTGTTCGAGCGAAATGAGTCGGCCGAGTTCGTCGGCATTCTCGATCATCAGGTCATGCCAGCGATGCAGTACCGCTGCGCGTTCCTTCGGCAGCGCGTCGCGCCATGCGGGGGAGGCCCGCGCGGCGGCGTCTGTCGCGACGCGCGCGTCGACGGGGCCGCTGTCGGCTACCTCGGCGATCTGTTCGCCGGTGGCCGGGTCGGTCACCGCAAAACGCTTGCCGCTTGCGGCGGGCATCCATCGACCGTCGATGAAGTTATCGGAGCGAACCAGATCGCTCAATGCGTACGTCTTACTCATCAGAAGCTCCTTTGCAATGTCCGGCAAGCCGTGCGGTAACTGCCTCGCCTACTTCTGTCGTGTTCGCGCGCCCGCCGAGGTCGCCGGTGTGCGGCCCTTCCTTAAGCACGGCTTCGATCGCAGCGACCATCGCATCATGGGCTTCGCGCTCCGCGCCCTGACCATTGCCGAGGAAGTCGAGCATCATCGCCGCCGACCAGATCATCGCGATCGGGTTGGCGATATTCTTACCGGCGATGTCCGGTGCCGATCCATGCACAGGCTCGAAGAGGGACGGGAACGCGCGGTCCGGATTCAGGTTGGCCGAGGGCGCGATGCCGATCGTGCCCGTACAGGCGGGGCCGAGATCCGAGAGGATGTCGCCGAACAGATTGGTCGCCACGACGACGTCGAAGCGGTCCGGCTGCAACACGAAGCGCGCGCACAGGATGTCTATGTGCTGTTTGTCCCACGCCACGTCGGGATAGACCGCGGCCACTTCGGCGGCACGCGCGTCCCACCACGGCATGCTGATCGAGATGCCGTTGCTCTTGGTCGCCACCGTGATCTTCTTCTCGCGGCGCCGTGCGAGATCAAACGCGAACTTCAGCACGCGCTCCGAGCCCTTGCGCGTGAAGATCGACTGCTGCATCACGACTTCGCGCTCGGTGCCTTCGAACATCGTCCCGCCCACCGACGAGTACTCGCCCTCGGTGTTCTCGCGCACTATCATGAAGTCGATGTCGCCCGGCTTGCGATCGGCGAGCGGCGACGGCACGCCGTCGAACAGACGCGCGGGACGCAGATTGATGTACTGGTCGAAATCCCGGCGGAACTTCAGCAGCGAGCCCCACAGCGAGATGTGATCGGGCACGGTGTCCGGCCAGCCGGCTGCGCCAAACAGGATCGCATCGGCGTTCGCGAGTTGCGCCTTCCAGTCGTCAGGCATCATCTGGCCGTGCTGTGCGTAGTAGTCGCAGCTCGCCCATTCGATATGCGTGTATTCGAGCCCGATGCCAAAACGTTGGCTGACGGCGTCGAGGGCGCGCAATGCTTCGGGCATTACTTCCTTGCCGATGCCGTCGCCGGGAATCACTGCGATACGGTATGGTTTGCGATTCATGCGAGGCTCCGCTTCAAGTCGCAAGAGATCAATTTCAACAAAGTCAGGTTCGCGCCTTCGATCAGCATTACTACGGATCTGCCGAAAGTCATTGCTTGTCGTGAATAGAGTGCCCAAGCGAGCCGATTTGCGCGCCATTCATTTTGTCGCCTACAAGGCGAGGGAACCGGGCAAGCGTCGGCTACCCGGCAGCTGCACGCCGAGGCACGCCCTTCGCGAAAGACTGAGGCATGAGCGGTATTGCCGTGCGGCTCGCACGGTCTGTGAGGAATGACGCGGGGTTTCGCAAGGACAGCGCCAGTGGCCCGAACTATACGCCTTACCGATCTTCGCGCGAAAAGAGCGTCTCGAGCGGGTAGACCGTCTTCACGAACGGCGACTTGATGACCAGGTAGCTGAAGTACTTCTCGATGCCAATATCGCGCTCTAGCAGTTCTTCGATAACGCTCTGATAATGACTGACGCTGCGCGTCATGAACTTGAGCAGGTAATCGTATCCGCCGCTCACAAGATGGCATTCGACGATCTCGTCGACATTGCGGATTGCCGCCACGAATTCGATGAAGTCCTCGCGATGATGGTCCGTCAATGTGACCTCGGTGAACACCACCTGCACGTCGCCGAGCTTTTCCAGCTGGATCCGCGCGCCATATCCAACGATATAACCCGCTTGCTCCAGCCGCCTCACTCGAATGAGGCACGGACTCGGCGATAGACCCACCGCGTCGGCAAGCTCGACGTTGGTGATACGGCCGCTCTTTTGCAGTTGCGAAAGTATCCGTAAATCGAGGCGATCGAGCTTGCAGCCGGTGCTCATGGTGATGGTCTCTATGCCGCATTTTGAAGTTGTTCCCGATCTTATCACGCAACCGTGCGGGTCGCGGCCGCGGGGCGGGATCGCAATGCGGCACGCACGTCGGGTTGCTCGAGCACGTCGTCGAGCGTTCTCTCGAGGCGCTCGAACATCAGTTCGAAATCGCTTTCCGAATAGCAAAGCGCAGGTGCAAAGCCAAGCACGTTGTCGCCGAACGCGCGCAACACCAGCCGGTTCTTATAGGCGGCAGCCGCGACCCGGTCAGGCAGGCAGAGGGACGGATCAAAGCCCTGCTTCGTCCCCTTATCCGACACGAGTTCGAGCGCGCCCAGCAGCCCGCGGTGACGCGAATCGCCGACGAGCGGATGCGCGAGCAGTGCGTCGAGCCCCTGTGCGAAGCGCGGAGCCAGTGCCACGCCGTTGGCGAGCAGGCCGCCCTCGCGGTAGAGCCGTATTACTTCCAGGCCGATCGCGGCGCTCACCGGATGTGCGGAATAGGTATGGCCGTGGCCGATCGCCGCCGACGCATCGCCGCCATCCGCGATGCCCTGGTACACAGCATCGGACATCAGCACCGCGCCCATTGGCGCATAGCCGGCGGTGAGACCTTTCGCGACTGTCATCAGGTCAGGCTCGACGTCTTCGGCTTCGCACGCGAACAACGGGCCGGTTCGCCCAAACCCGGTGATGACCTCGTCGGCGACGAACAGAATGTCGAGCTTGCGGCACGCTTCGCGCATCGCCTTGAGCCAGCCGACGGGCGGCACGATCACCCCGCCGGAGCCCTGGATCGGCTCGCAGAAGAACGCCGCGACGTTCTCGGCGCCGAGCGCTGCAACCTTCGCTTCCAGGGCGGCGACTGACGCGGCGATCAGCGCGGCGTCATCCTTGAACGTATTGCGGTACGCATAGGGCGACGGGATGTGATGCTGATTCGGCAGCGGCATATCGAAGTTCCGATGGAACACCGGCAGCGCAGTCAAGCCCGCACCGATCGACGATGAGCCGTGATAGCCGCGCTTGAGCGCGATGATGTGCTTCTTCGATGCACGGCCTGTCGCATTGAAGTAGTGAGTGATGAAGCGCAGCGCGGAATCGACGGCGTCGGAGCCACCCAGCGTGAAATACACGTGCTGCAGCGAAGCAGGCGACAGTTCGACGAGCTTGGCGGCCAACTCAATTGCAGGCCTGGAGCCGAAGTGAAAGTATCCGGTCGCATAGGGCAGGCGCGCCATCTGCTCGTTGGCGGCTCTCACGATGCTTTCCTGCCCATAACCGACGTTCACACACCACAGACCTGAGAACGCATCGAGCAGTTCGTTACCCTGAATATCATGCAGGAACACGCCGTGCGCAGAATCGAGGATGGTTACGCCACGCGCTTCGTGCGCGCGATAGCTGACTACCGGGTGGATCAGATGCTTGCGGTCAGCGTCGATGAGTGATTGAATCGGCATGGTTGGTTCCGTTTTGGGGCGGGCTGTGGAGGATTCCATCATACCGAGTGAGCGCATGTGAACGTGCTGCCAAAACGTCGCTATAAAAGCGCGGATGCCGCGTTTTATGATGCGCTCGCAGCATTTTCTGCTGCGAGCGTGCTGGCGGATCTAATAGCCGCGGCTGCGGTCGATTACACCCAGAAGCGGCTCGCTGGCGCAATGGCGGCGGATGTTCTCGAGCACCACATCGACCGCGGTGTCAGGCCGCGTCGCGCTCGCGATGTGCGGCGTGATGCGCACGCGCGGATGCCCCCACAGCGCATGCGTGGCAGGCAACGGCTCGGGGTCGGTGACGTCGAGGATTGCGTTGCGAAGCTGGCCGCTCGCAAGCGCAGCGAGCAGATCGTCCTGGTTCAGATGCGGTCCGCGCCCGACATTCACGAGCGACGCGCCTCGCGGCAACGCAGTGAAGAGCTTCGCGTTCAGAAGCCCGCGCGTCGCCTCGGTGAGCGGTAACAGGCAGACCAGCACATCCGTGCGCGCGAGGAACGCAGTGAGCGCTTCGCTTCCCGCATAGCAATCGATGCCGTCGAGCGAGCGCGGTTTGCGGCTCCAGCCCGCACACGGAAAGCCGAAGAGTCGCAAGCGTTCCAGCACGGCGGTTCCGAGCACGCCCAGCCCGAGCACGCCGACGCGCCGCGAGGCGGCCGCGCGCACCGGCATCTCGCGCCATTCGCGTGCCACCTGGTGCTGCGTGTAGTCGAACAGATCGCGATGGATCGTGAGCACCGCTTGGGTCACATACTCGACCATCCCCTCGACGATGCCCGGCTCGATCATGCGCACGACTGGCAGATGCTGCGGCACACGCGACAGATCGAACTGATCAATGCCTGCGCCGACGGAAAACATCACTTCGAGACTGGGCAACGTGCGTTTCAGGTCTTCTGGCGGCTGCCAAGCAGCAAGGTAGCGAATCGAAGCCGGGTCGCCGATGTCGGGCCACAGGCGAAACTCGATTTCCGGCGCTTTCTGCGCAAAGAGTCGCGCCCATTGTTGGCCGCGCGCCGGATCGGCCTTGTAGAGAAACGTCACCGCGTTAGCCGAGCGCCTGATTGATGATGGCGAATTGCCTCACGTCATCATCGGCGCGCGGCGAACCGTTGCGCGCCATCTTCGCCACGGTATCGACGCGTATGAGGCCGAGCCCATCAAGCCATTCGGAAAATGTGCTTTCGCCCGGCGTATCGATGCGCACAAACACTCCCTCGTTGCGCGCGAGCCAATGGCTGATGAGGGCCTTCGCGCGGCTCGAATCCTCGGAGTCGGGCGCGACCACTGGCCCGATCACGTAGCCGCGTCCGAAGCGCCGGAACAACGAGAAACCCAGCAGTTCGCCGTCGCGATCCAGAGCGATGCCGTCGGAGAGTTCCAGCAGCGACGGCAGCAGCGCACTGCGATCGACGCCGCTCGCACGCGAGGCGAGCGCGATCAGCTGGGGGGTGTCGTTCGCCCCGAGCGGGCGCAGCCGCTCGCCCGGCGGCAGTGAGACCAGTGGTGGCTGAAAGGCGGCGCCCTGGTGCTGATTGATCGTTCCGATCTTCGCGAAGCCAAGTTTTTCGTACAGCGGCTCGCCGGCGACGGTAGCGTGAAGCAGCGTGGTTCTGTCGCCCAGTGCTTCCAGCAGCAGTTCCATCAGCTTGCGCCCGATGCCGTGCCCCTGGCGTTCAGGCGACACGATCACCATGCCGAGCGAAGCGTGGTCGCCTCCGTATTTCCAGCACAGTGCCGTGCCAACGACACCGCTCGCGTCCTCGGCGACGAACCCCTCGCCCGCCTTTGCGACGAAGCGCCAATCATCCACGCGATGCGGCCAGTTGATCTGGCTCGATAGCGCATAGGCCGCGGCGAGGTCGTTGTCGGTAAAGGGCCGATAGGAGAGCGCGAGCTTCTCCATGCGGGTTTCTGTCGGGTCGGACATGCCGGCCTCCTTGCAAAAAATTACGCCGCCACTCTCGCATTCCGATGCGGCATTGTCTACGACCTTGACTGGGTTGGCGCAAATTCGATGCAAAACGCGCTGTTGCGGCATTCAAAACCGTCGCGATCTGCTGAATCGCGCTTTTTGTCAGTGACATATGTAGACCCGCTGGGCATATGATTTCTTCAACATTCACAGCATGAATCAAGGGAAGGGGAGACTCATATGGACAGTTTCGATCCGGGCAAGATCGTGGTGCGCGGGGGACACTTCATCGGCGGGCGATATGTCGATGAAGGTACTCAGCGGATTGACGTGGCGCGGCCGTCCGATGGCGTCGTCTATGCCACAGTGCCGCTCGCCGATGCCGCTATGATCGACCGTGCCGTAGAGAACTCGTGGGCTGCGTTCAGGACGAGCGGCTGGGCCACCATGGCACCCCGCGAGCGCGCCGGCATCCTGCGCCGCTTCGCGGACCTGGTTGCCGCCGACACTGACACGCTCGCCCCGCTCGAAGCTCTCGGCTCGACACGCCCGGTCCGTGATGCCGTCGCTTGGGACGTGCCGTTCACAGCCGAAGGCATCCGCTTTTACGCGGAGTTCGCGGACAAGATCGGCGGCGACGTCGCAGCAACCGATCACGACCATCTGGGCATGACGATCGCCGAGCCGTATGGCGTGATCGCCGCGATTGCGCCGTGGAATTTTCCGCTGGTAATGGCGTCGTGGAAGATCGCCCCCGCGCTCGCGGCGGGCAACGCAGTGGTCCTCAAGCCCTCGGAGATGACGCCGTTTTCGGCACTGCGCCTGGCCGAGCTCGCGGTCGCGGCGGGCGTGCCGGCGGGCATCTTCAACGTCGTGCAGGGCAACGGCCGCACCACGGGCGACGCGCTCGTGCGGCATCCGCGCATCGGGAAGGTGACGTTCACCGGCTCCACCCGCACGGGCGCGGCAATCATGGCCGCATGCGCCGAGAGCGGCACCAAGCCGGTTACGCTCGAGCTTGGCGGCAAGAGCCCGCAACTCGTTTTCGCCGACGCGCCGCGCCTTGACGAGGTCGCGCGCCGCATCGCCGGTGCGATCTCGGGCAACGCAGGTCAGGTATGCAATGCGGGCTCGAGGCTGCTGGTCGAACGCTCGATTGCGGACGAACTGACCGGACGAATCCAGCGGGTGTTCGCGCAGTTGAAGGCCGGCGCGACCTGGCGGCCTGACACCACTCTCGCGCCGATCATCTCGGAGTCGCAGGCAGCGCGCGTCGAAGCGATTGTGGAGCGCACCATAAAGCATGGCGCGACTCTGTGCTACGGCGGTAAACGCGTGGACGGCGGAATGCCCGGCGCGTTCTACTCGCCGACGATCCTTGCCGACGTCACGCAGCAATCCGAAGCCGTGCGCGAGGAAGTGTTCGGGCCCGTGCTCACGGTGCAAACCTTCGATACGGATGACCAGGCGCTCGAACTCGCCCGGCACGCCGACTACGGTCTCGCGGCTGGCGTGCATACCGCCGACATCGGTCGCGCGCTGCGATTCGTGCGTGGCATCGAAGCGGGCACGGTGTGGGTCAACCGCTACGGACGAACCAGCGACTTCATCATACCGACGGGCGGCTACAAGCGCTCCGGTATCGGCAAGGATCTCGGTCGGCAGGCTTACGAAGCGAACCTGCGCTTCAAGAGTGTGCTAATCGACATTCGGCCGTCATCCGGTGCTGTGGTTCGAGAGACGGCGGAAAACTAGCAGCCATGGCTCATTCAACGTGATTTGCCCGGGCACTTGCAGTGCGTTCGACGGTAGTGATGGAATCCTCACTTAGTACAAACCCGACACGGCAATCGTCTTGGGCCATTCACCGCAGACTGTGCTGTTAGGGTCACTAATAAAAGATGCGTTGTGCTTTTTGCCCACTCAAATCAGCGACACCCTGACTTTTTGCGCTGGTTAAATACTCGACAGGAAGAAGCTTTCTTCTCGCCACCGAACTTCAACGTTCACCTTACGATAGGACTATCATCATGATCGATTTCGAGCCGAAGTACATCACCTTTGACTGCTATGGCACGCTGACGAAGTTCCGCATGGCCGAGATGGCTCGCGAGGTTTACGGGGACCGTTTGCAAGGTGCGCAGCTGGAGCGGTTCGTCACCTTCTTCGCCGGCTATCGGCTTGATGAGGTGCTCGGTGCATGGAAGCCGTATCGCGATGTCGTCGTCAATTCGGTGCGCCGCACGTGTCAGCGGATGGGCGTTGCATTCGACGAGAGTGAGGCCGAGAAGTTCTATGTGGCCGTACCTACCTGGGGCCCGCACCCTGACGTCCCGGAAGGTCTCTCGCGGCTCGCTAAGAAGTATAAGCTCGTGGCTCTGTCGAATGCCTCGGACGACCAGATCCAGAGCAACGTCGACAAGCTCGGTGCGCCGTTCCATAAGGTGTTCACCGCGCAGCAGGCTCAGTCGTACAAGCCGCGCATGCAGGGCTTCGAGTACATGTTCGACCAGCTGGATTGCAACCCCGAAGACGTGCTGCATGTGTCGTCGAGCTTGCGCTACGACCTGATGACCGCGCACGATTTGGGTGTGAAGCACAAGGCGTTCATCAACCGCGGCCACGAACCGTCCACGCCGTATTACGACTACTACGAGGTCAACGACATCGGCGGTCTTGCCACGCTGCTTGGTCTCTAAGTACGCATTCGAGAATGCCACTGCGCACGCCATCGCATACGGAGGTCACACGATGAAGCTCGATTCCTACTGGCTCGACACCGCGCCAGCCTGCCAAGGGGTGAGCGAGGGACCGGCCGAAGGTCCCGTCGATGTCGCGGTGATCGGCGGCGGCTTTACGGGCCTCTCGGCGGCGCTGGCGCTCGCGAAGCGCGGCGCGGCGGTTGCCGTGCTCGAGGCGGGCCGTATCGGCGGTGGCGCATCGGGGCGCAACGGCGGCCAGTGCAACACCGGCGTGGCGCAGGATTACGTCGCGCTTCATGCGCAGCTCGGCGCGCAGCGCGCACGTGGCTGTTATCAGGCGTATGCGGCAGCGGTCTCTACGGTGGAGCGTCTGATCCGCGAGGAACAGATCGACTGCGACTACCTCGCTTCAGGCAAGCTGAAACTCGCGTCGAAGCCGCATCATCTGGACCGCCTCGAAAAGACCGCCGAACTGATCCGTCGTGAGGTCGATGCTGATGTCGAACTGATCGGCGGCGATCGCATTCGCAGCGAGGTCGGCTCGGGCAATTTCTACGGCGGCTTGCTGCAAAAGCGCGGCGGCCAGATGCATATGGGCAAGTTCGCGGTGGGGCTGGCGAATGCGGCCGCCCGCAGCGGCGCGCGGCTTTTCGACGGCGCAGAAGTGACGCGCATCGAAAAGGAAGGCGGCGCCTATCGGATCGTATCGGCGCGCGGCGAACTGCGCGCGAGCCAGGTACTGATCGCGACGGGGCCGTCTCGCCATGGACCGTTCGGATGGTATCGGCGGCGCATGGCGCCGGTCGGTTCGTTCATCGTCGTGACCGAACCGTTGCCGGGGGCGGATCTCGCGGAGCTTTTGCCGAACCGTCGGTCGTATGTAACGAGCCGCCTGATGCACAACTACTTTCGCGTGACGCCGGACTCACGGCTTCTCTTCGGGGGACGGGCGCGCTTCACGGCATCGGAGCAACCATCTGACGCGAAGAGCGGGCGCATCCTGAAAGCGAACCTCGCGCAGATGTTCCCGAGCCTCTCGAATGTGCGCATCGACTATTGCTGGGGCGGGCTGGTCGACATCACGGCGGACCGCCTGCCGCGAGCAGGCCAGCACGACGGCATCTACTTTTCGATGGGCTACAGCGGCCACGGCACGCAGATGTCGACGCACATGGGCCAGGTCATGGCCGCGGTGATGGGCGGCGATGCAGCAGCGAACCCCTGGCGCGACTTCGATTGGCCAGCGATTCCGGGTCATACGGGCAAGCCGTGGTTTCTACCGCTCGTGGGCGCTTATTACCAGATCAAAGATGTATTTTATTGACCAGACAGGCAGCGTTCCAGCTGTCGAATTCCAAAGGCGGTCCAATCCGGAGGAGATCATGAAAACAGATAAATCGCACCTGGTGCAGCTCGAAGAACTGACGCAGCGCGGCGCCTCCCGGCGCGATGTGCTCCGCGCCCTCGCCGCGGGCGGCATGATGTCGTTGACTGGCGCGGGCCTTCTCGCAAAGACCGGCACGGCCCTCGCGCAGGGCACGCCCAGGCAGGGCGGCAAAATCCGCGTGGCGTCGCAGTCTGCATCGTCCGCCGACACGCTTGATCCCGCGAAGGGTGCAAACAACACCGACTACGTTCGCGCCAACATGGTGTACAACGGGCTGACCGAACTGGACGAACACCTTGGCGCAAAGATGGCGCTCGCCGAATCGGTGGAGACGAAGGATGCAATCGTGTGGGTGGTGAAGCTGAGAAAGGGCGTACAGTTTCACGACGGCAAGGCGCTCGCACCCGCAGATGTCATCTATTCGATCATGCGCCACAAGGACCCGGCGACTGCATCGAAGGCAAAGACGCTTGCCGACCAGATAAAGGATGTGAAAGCCTCTGGCCCGAACGAAGTCACGATTACGCTCGAGGGCGCAAATGCCGATCTGCCCGTGATTCTCGCGATCTCGCATTTCCTCATCGTCAAAGATGGCACGAAGGACTTCAAAACGGCTATCGGTACCGGCCCCTTCAAGGTGAAGGAATTCTCGCCCGGCGTGCGGACGGTCGTCGTGCGCAACCCGAACTACTGGAAGAGCGGTCTGCCACATCTGGACGAGATCGAACTGATCGGCATCGGCGACGAACCGTCGCGCGTGAACGCGCTGCTGTCGGGCGACGTGCAACTGATCAACGTGGTCGCGCCGAACTCAACCGCGCGCATCAAGAGCACGCCCGGCTTCGCGGTGGTGGAGACCAAGACGGGCGCCTACACGGACCTGATCATGCGCGACGAAGGTGGCATTACCGGCAACGAGGATTTCCGCCGCGGAATGAAGTACCTGCTGGACCGCGAGCAGATCCACCGTGCGGTGTTCCGGGGCTACGGCACGATTGCCAACGATCAACCGATTGCCCCGAGCAATAAATACTATCTCGCGGGCCTGCCGCAGCGTACGTTTGATCCTGACAAGGCGAAGTTCTATTTCCAGAAGGCTAAGGTAGGCAGCACGCCGCTTCAGGTCTTCGCGTCGCCCGCCGCGGACGGTTCCGTCGACATGGCGTTGCTACTGCAGCAGGTTGCTCCGCAGGCGGGCCTCAACCTTCAGGTGAGCCGTGTGCCGGCGGACGGCTACTGGTCCAATCACTGGATGAAACATCCGCTCGGTTACGGCAACATCAACGCGCGGCCTAGCGCGGACGTGGTGTTCACGCAGTTCTTCCAGTCCAACGCGACGTGGAACGAAGCAAACTGGAAGAACCCGAAGTTCGACCAGATGCTGCTGGCCGCGCGCGGCGAGCCCGACGACGCGAAGCGCAAGAAGATCTACGGCGACATGCAGGTGCTGGTGCATGAAAGCGGCGGCGTCGGCATTGCGCAGTTCGACAGTTCGCTTGACGCCCACACAGCGAAGCTCAAGGGCCTCGGCTCGATTCCGCTGATGGGGTTGATGGGCGGCATGTTCGCCGAGCACGTGTGGCTCGAAGCGTGAAGCGGTTCGTTTGATGCGATGGCGCGTCACGTGTTCGCGCCATCTGTTTTAGCCCAGGAGGCAATCTTGAAAGCACACGCGCAACGACTCATCGCCGCGCGCCTTGGCCTCGCGCTGCTCACACTGCTGATCGTGTCCGCGATGGTGTTTGCCCTCACGGGCCTGTTGCCGGGTGACGCGGCGCAACAGGCGCTCGGGCAGGCTGCGACGCCCTCGCAGGTCGCGGCGCTGCGTCACCAGTTCGGCCTCGATCAGCCTGCCGTGCAACGCTACGCTCAGTGGCTGATGCACGCCCTGACCGGCAACTTCGGCACTTCGCTGTCGAACAACCTGCCGGTGCGCGAACTGATCGCTACGCGCCTGCCGAATTCGCTGGTACTTGCCGGACTGACGACGCTCGTATCGGTGCCCATCGCACTCACGATCGGTATCACATCAGCGATGTTCCGGGGCTCGCTGCTCGACCGCGCGCTCAATGTGCTGACCTTGTCGACCGTCGCGGTGCCCGAGTTCCTGGTTGCCACGATCGCTGTGTTGATCTTCGCCGTGAAGCTGCGCTGGCTGCCGGCACTGTCGTATCTGTCGGACGTGTCGTCGTTCGATGCGCTGCTGCGTGTCTATGCGATGCCGGTGATGACGCTGTGCTGCGTGATCATCGCGCAGATGGCGCGCATGACGCGAGCGGCCGTACTGGATCAGCTCAACGCGTCATATGTCGAAATGGCAATCCTCAAGGGCGCGTCGCCGATGCGCGTAGTGCTGCGCCATGTGCTGCCCAATACGATCGGGCCGATTGCCAACGCAGTCGCGCTGTCCCTGTCGTACCTGTTCGGCGGCGTCGTGATCGTCGAGTCGATCTTCAACTATCCCGGCCTTGCCAGCCTGATGGTCGATGCCGTCACGAACCGCGACATGCCGCTCGTGCAGGGCTGCGTGATGGTGTTCTGCGCGGCGTATCTGGCGCTCGTGCTGATCGCCGACCTGTGTCAAATCGTATCCAATCCGAGGCTGCGTCAACGATGAACCGACCCACCACCCAGTCTCATGCCGCGACTACCCTTTACGCGGTTTCACAGAACGACCCTCCGCAAGGCGACCCCAGCCTGCAGGAACCGTTGCCCGAAGTCACCGTCAAGCGGCGCGGTGTGCTGCATCGTCTCGTCGGACGCTTCTCGGTGCTCGGCCTGCTCGGACTAGTGATCGTAGTCTTCTGGCTCGCCGTCGCGTTTCTCGGACCGCTCGTCGCTCCGTACAAGGGCGGGGCAATCACGTCGACCGAGACTTTCGGCTCATATAGCGCGGTGCATCTGCTCGGAACCGACTATCTGGGCCGCGACCTGCTGAGCCGTGTGATCTTCGGCACGCGCTATACGGTGGGGCTCGCTCTCGCCGCAGCCGTGCTTGCGAGCTCCATCGGCACCTTTTTCGGCCTGCTCGCCGCCGTGTCGGGACGCTGGGTCGACGAGGTCCTGAGCCGTTTGTTTGATGCGGTGATCTCGATTCCGAGCAAGGTGCTCGCGCTCGTTGTGGTCGCCGCGTTCGGCTCGTCGATTCCGATACTGATTGGGGTCGCCACGCTCGCCTATATTCCCGGTGCATTTCGTATTTCGCGCTCGCTAGCCGTCAATCTGATGACACTCGAATATGTGCAGGTCGCGAGAGCGCGCGGCGAAGGGCTTCTCTACATCGCGCGCGTCGAAGTGTTGCCCAACATGATTCATCCGATGCTCGCCGACTTCGGTCTGCGCTTCGTGTTCATCGTGTTGCTGCTGAGTGGCCTGAGCTTCCTGGGTCTCGGCGTGCAGCCGCCCAATGCCGACTGGGGCTCGCTCGTGCGCGAGAACATTGGCGGGCTGGCAGAAGGCGCGCCGGCCGTGCTGATGCCGGCCATCGCGATTGCAACGCTGACCGTCGGTGTGAACCTCATGATCGACAACCTGCGGCGCCGTGGTGGCCGGGGACAGGGAGCCGCGAAATGAACATGATCGAAGTCAAAGGCCTGCGCGTCGTCGCGGGCGCGGCGCCGGACCCGGTCGTCGAGATCGTGAAGGGCGTCGATTTCTCCGTGAAGAAGGGTGAGGTGCTCGCGCTGATCGGCGAGTCCGGTTCGGGCAAGACCACGATCGCGTTGTCGCTGCTCGGGCACGCCCGGACGGGCTGTTCGCTTGCTGGCGGATCGGTGCGCATCGGCGACGTCGAAGTGCTGTCGCTTGATGCGCGCGGACGCCGCGCGCTTCGGTCGCGCACGGTGGCCTATGTGGCGCAGAGCGCGTCCGCTGCCTTCAACCCGTCCAGAACGATCATCGATCAGGTCACGGAACCCGCGCTGCTGCACGGGCTGATGAGACCCGCCGAGGCGCGCAAGAAAGCCGTCGATCTTTTTCGTTCTCTCGCGCTGCCTTCGCCGGAGACGATCGGTGCGCGTTATCCGCATCAGGTCTCGGGCGGGCAGTTGCAGCGTTTGATGGCGGCGATGGCGCTGATCACCGATCCGTCCGTGGTCGTATTCGACGAACCGACAACCGCCCTTGACGTGACCACGCAGATCGAAGTGCTCGCGGCGTTCAAGAAGGTGATTCGCGAGCTCGGTACGACGGCGGTGTATGTGTCGCACGACCTTGCAGTGGTCGCACAGATGGCGGACCGCATCGTCGTGCTGAACGGCGGCGCCGTGCGCGAGAACGGCACGACCGCGCAGGTGCTGGATGCGCCCGCCGACGCCTATACGCGTCAGTTGCTGGCCGCGACGCGACGGCCCGAGCCTGAGATCGCTGCGGCATCGAAAGAAGCCGCGCCGCCGATCCTCGAAATCCGCGGGCTGCACGCGGGCTACGGCCGCATCGGTCGCGATGGCGTTCCGGCCGTGTGCGTGCTGGACGATGTAAGTCTGACGATCCCGCGCGGTTCCGCGCTCGGTGTGATCGGCGAGTCGGGCTCGGGCAAAACGACGCTCGCGCGCGTGGTAGCGGGTCTGGTCGAACGGGCGCGCGGTGAAGTGCTGCTCGACGGCGTGCCGCTGCCGTCGAAGCTGTCCGATCGCACGCTGGATCAATTCCGTCGCGTGCAGATCGTGTTCCAGAATGCCGACACGGCGCTCAACCCGAGTCGCACGATCGCCGACATCCTCGCCCGGCCGATGAACTTCTATCACGGCCTGCGCGGTGCGGCGGCGCAAAAACGCATGTTCGAACTGCTGGATCTGGTGAAACTGCCGGCCACTATCGCGAAGCGCCAGCCTGGTGGGCTGTCGGGCGGGCAGAAGCAGCGCGTGAATCTGGCGCGCGCGCTCGCCGCCGATCCTGCGCTGATCCTGTGCGACGAGGTCACTTCGGCGCTCGATACGGTCGTCGGTGCGGCGGTGCTCGATCTGCTTGCAGAGCTGCGGCGCGAACTGGGCGTGTCGTATATGTTCATCAGCCACGATATCTCGACCGTACGCGCGATTTGTGACGAAGTGATCGTGCTCTACGCCGGACGGCGCGTGGAAGCGGGCCAGCGGGACGTTCTCGCGGCGCCGCCTTATCACCCGTACACCGGCCTGCTGGTCGACTCGGTACCTGCGTTGCGGCCCGGCTGGCTCGATGCGCGGCGCGCGCTCACGCTTGCCCAATTGCCCGCAATGGGACCATCGGGCGAAAACAGTGAGCTGTGCAGCTTTCGCGACCGCTGTCGGATGCGAATTGACGGCCAGTGCAACGTCACGCCGCCGCCGCTAAGAAAACTGCCATCCGGCGCCGAGATTCTTTGTCACCACTCGGCAGCGGAACTCAGCCGCACGCAGACTACCGGGACGGTAGCCGCATGAGTGCACCCTTTGGAAGGGCGGCGGAGATGGGCCGCGAGACCTTTGCGACTATCCGACCTGGACCCCATGCCGCCTTCGGCAGATACAAGGGGTCGGGAAATGGACGCGAATAAGAAATAGAAGGGATTGGGACAATCTGGAAACCAATGCCATTCTCGGTTTCCAGCTCCCGAGGCTAAGTACTACTACCTTTCGGTTTTCCGTGAAAATCATCGCGCTATGCGCTGGAGCAAAAAAATGACCGTGGCCCTCGTGCTGCACCGCGCCGACGGCGCACCACTTTCAACCTCGTTCCGCAGGGCTGCCTTCGGCAAGAACGACCCCTTTGCGCGAAATCGTGAAATCGCGTGGGAAGGACCAGACTCGATGATCGCGGGTCGGGTCAGCCTTGTTGGTGAGCACCGCATCGCGAGCTTTCCCCACATTGAAACGATTGTCGTGGTAGAGGGAGAGCTCACTCTGGAAACGGCTGGACAGGCCCCGTTGGTGCTCGGTCCAGGAGCGGGCGCCGTCGTCGGTTGCGGCACAGCGCTTCGCATGAGCGCGGAATCTCGCACGCGTTTTGTTTTCTGCGCCGCCGCTTGCAAGCGGCCGACGAAGACTGGGCTCGCCCCGTTACGCGCCGACGCCGATTTCAAGCCAACGGCAACCCTGCCGGCGGACGTGTTGCTGGGGCCGGCTCCCGAATGTCGCAGCGACAATGCCTTCACCGAGGATGACGTGGAGTACAAGGCGGGCACGTGGGATTCGACGCCCTACCACCGGATTGTCCGCCCGCATCGCATGAACGAATTCATGCATCTCCTGGCCGGCGGCGTGCGGTTCGCGGCGCCCGACGGCAGCGTGCTGTCGATGGGCGCTGGCGACGCGCTTTTCGTGCCCCAGGGCGCGCCGATCGGGTGGGAAAGCAGCGAGCGGGTGGCGAAGTTCTACGTTGTTCAAAGCGTCCACGCTTCAACAGGCCGAGATTAATCATGTCCCCTCCGCTGAACCACATCCAAAGTTCACCCACGTTGCCGGCCGCCGCTGACGTGGTCGTGATCGGGGGCGGCATCATCGGCGTCTTTACCGCCTACTACCTGGCCCGGCGCGGGGTTTCAGTCGCCCTCGTCGAGAAGGGGAGGATCGGCGCCGAACAGTCGAGCCGCAATTGGGGCTGGTGCCGGCAGCAGAACCGCGACGCTCGCGAATTGCCGATGGCGAGCAAAAGCTTGGATCTGTGGGAACGATTTGCCGCCGAAACGGGCGAAGACACGGGCTTTCATCGCTGCGGGCTGCTGTACCTCAGCAACGACGACGCCGAACTGTCCCGGTGGGCGAGTTGGGGCGACTTTGCGAAGACCGCCGGGGTGACAACGTACATGCTCGATAGCCGGCAAGCTACCCAGCGGGGGCAGGCGACTGGGCGACAGTGGAAAGGCGGCGTCTTCTCGCCCAGCGACGGCACCGCCGATCCGGGCAAGGCTGCACCAGCCGTGGCCGCTGCGCTCATGAAGCTCGGTGGCAGCGTCAACCAACACTGCGCGGCTCGCGGCATCGAGCTGGAGGGCGGGCGGGTCAGCGGCGTCGTCACAGAAGCCGGGGTCATCAAGACCAGAATCGCCGTGCTCGCTGGTGGCGCCTGGGCGTCTTCGTTCTGCCGCCAGCTCGGCATCCGCTTTCCTCAGGCCTCGATCCGCCAATCCATCCTTAGCGTGTCTCCGGTGGAACATCGGTTGCCGGACGCCCTGTTTACCGCAGGCGTGTCCGTGACGCGCCGCAACGACGGGCGCTATGCGCTGGCCATCAGCGGCCGCGCGCGCGTAGACGTAACGCCACAGTTCATGCGATTCGCCCCACATTTCGTACCGATGTTCGCCAAGCGCTGGCGCAGCCTTCTTCCAGGAGGCCTGGAAGGCATGCGAGGTGGCCACGAAACGCTGAAGCGATGGCGGCTCGATGCGCCGACTCCCATGGAGCGGGTGCGAATTCTGGATCCGAAGCCCGATATCCCGACTATCAAGGAGACTCACCGCCGCGCCGTCGAATTGCTGCCGGAACTTGGCGAGGCACAGATCACGCACGCGTGGGCCGGCTTCGTCGACAGCACGCCGGACGGTGTGCCCGGTATCGGCGAAGTGCCGGGCATGCCGGGATTGATCCTGGCCGCGGGCTTTTCCGGACATGGTTTTGGCATCGGCCCGGGCGCGGGCCATCTGATAGCGGATCTTGCCACCGGTGCTGAACCGATCGTGGACCCCATACCGTATCAGCCCAGCCGATTCGACGACTCCGCGTGGGGCAAGGTCGCTGAATTCTAGGTCGCACCCAAGATGCGTTGGAGAGTCGAATCGTGCGGACAAAATCCGCTGTTCACGATTGCTGGCCACTTGCGCGATAGCTGCACCAGCGAAAGAAGGTCCGGTGGGGCGCAAAAAGGCGGAGGACACCGGGATCTTCCGTCTGGTGTTTCCGAAGTTCTGGCGCTGGCCATGGGTATGCGGCCAAGCCGCGGATGAAGTGCAAAGTCAGGTCACATCCAATGGCCTCATTCATTACGAGTCGAATCAAACTATGACTACGATTGCCGTCATTCACACTACACCGGTCACGGTCGAACCGATAAAGGTGCAAATCAGCGAGCAAATCCCTGACTCGCGTGTTGTCAACATCATCGATGACAGCTTGCTCAATGACGTCCGTGAAGCCGGCCATCTGACTCCAGAAGTTGCGAGTCGGATCCATTCGTACATGGCCAATGCGCAGGCCATGCGCGTCGATATTATCCTGAACGCCTGTTCATCCGTGGGCGAAGCCGTTGACTCAGTGCGCAACTTCGTTAGTACGCCAGTAGTGAAAATCGATGAAGCGATGGCAGAAGAGGCGAGCGTCATTGGCCGTCGCATTGGGGTGGTCGCGACTGTGTCGACTACACTCGATCCCACCGTCCGGCTGGTCAAAAAGAAGGCCAGCGAAATCGGTCGCACCGTTGAAGTTACGGAGCGGATTGCCGAGGGCGCTTTCGAGGCTCTCCTCAGGGGGGACATCGCGCGACACGATGATATCCTCAAAAGCGCTATCTCGACCTTGGCGCAGCAGGTCGATGTGGTCGTGCTGGCGCAGGTCTCGATGGCGCGGCTCGTGCCGCATTTGGACGGCATGCGCGTTCCAGTGCTGTCTAGCCTGCGCAGCGGTGTCGCTGCTCTGAAACGGGCGCTCGGTAACGTGCTTTAGACACCAATTCGACCGGTTGGAAGGCGGTCGAAAACCTCAATGGCCTAACCGCCTCCACAACTCAGAGCCAAACGCAAGTAGCTATTGGCATCTGGCATCCACTGACCGGCTTTGGCGATGATGACCTTACTGAGGTCAAGCGTGCCGCTATAGGAGCTCTCATGTCCGAACCACCCGTCGAGAAGGCGCCTACCTACCGAGCCTTTACGTCCTGCGACATCGTAGCCGCGCATGCACTGTCACTCGCCGCTGGCTGGCCGCATGGCGGCCAGGGTACCGACGGCACCATCGTGCCGATCGACAGCGCCCCGCAACTTGAGCCTTCGGGCGCGCCTCTCGCGGAACTGCTGCTCACCCCGACTCCGCATTGCCGCAATCAGACTGACCATCGTTCGCTCGACGGGAAGTTCACCTGCGGCACGTGGGATTCCACGCCTTATCACCGGCTCGCAATGTCTTACAGTCATTACGAACTCATGCATTTGCTCGAGGGTAGCGTGACGTTCGTGGACGAGACAGGGCGCCCCGCGACCTTTTCGCGCGGCGACATTTTCCTCGTTGAGCAAGGAGCGCGGTGCAGCTGGGAAAGTCGCGAGCATGTCGCAAAGGTATTGCCATTTATCGTATGGCATAAGGCCGTCGATCGCCCGCTAATCACGCCCGCAGGTTAATAGTGTCTGTGAGTGTTTTTCCGTGCGCGGCATCGGGGTATCCACGCCGATGCAAGTTCAGTCATAAGAGTCATAGACCACAAAATGCTATCGTCCATTCGTGCACGCGTTGTTCTCGCATGCGTAGCGCTGGTAGTTTTCTCCGTCATCTCCAGCACTGCGGCCGACTATTCGATCGCGAAGTCGAGCATGGAGGCTGCCATCGACCACGACTTGACGTCGTCCGCGAGTGAACACGCCGGTGGCATCGGCGAATGGATCGCCGGGAAAACTCAAATGATCTCGTCGCTCCAGGACATTGTGCTGATGGCTGATCCTTTGCCCATGCTTCAGCAGATCGCCGTCGCGGGCGGGTTCTTTGACGTCGGCGTCGGCTATCCGGACAAAACCGCAAAGTTCAACGACTGGCCGAACCCTCCATCCAGCTACGATCCAACTAGCCGCCCCTGGTACAAGGCCGCCGTGCAAACTGGTAAACCCGTTGCTATCCCTTACGTCAGCACGAGCGGGGCGTTGCTGGTTGGCTTAGCAGGCCGCTGAAATACCGCTTAAACACGTCATCGCGCAGAGCTCGTGAGGCGTTGATAGATGGACCACTACTTGTCCCCTGGAGATCATGCGCGGCGCCGACACATTCACCGAGAGTCTGTTTTCCATGCGCAAGCTGGACGACTTCGTCCCCAAGTCGCATCCGTTGCGTTCGATCCGCGTGATGGCGAATGAAGCGCTGGCGAAGATGGATCGACAGTTCGCCCAGATGTACGAAGCGGACATAAAGGGCGGGCGGCCGAGCATCGCGCCAGAGAAGTTGCTGCGAGCC
>NZ_SMOD01000043.1 GCF_004353905.1 Paraburkholderia guartelaensis
CGGGCACGACGCTGTACAAGCAGGCCGTGGAAAACGGCTGGATGGAAGAGAACAAGACCATCAACCTGGTGAGCAAGGAAGGCGTGCAGCTCGCGGCGATCGGTTATGCGCATCTGTCGCGTGACGAGATCTATCACCACCTGGAGCAGTTCTATCGCCAGTTCTATTTCCGGCCGTCGAAGATCTGGGAGATCGTGCGCGAGATGCTCACGAGCTGGGACATGATGAAGCGGCGTCTGCGCGAAGGCGTGGAGTTCTTCCGCTTCCTGCGCGCACACGAGGCATGATGGACCGCTCGCACGCGACGGGGCGAACGGGCGCCATCGTTGCGATGGCCGTGACGGTGCTTGCCGTTGCTTCTGCGGCAATCGAAGTCATGCGTGTTGAATTGCCCGGGTTCTCGCATCTGCTTTTCGATGCGCTCGCGGTCCTGAGCGGTCTTTGCGCCGTGGTCGGCATCATCTATACCTGCACGGCGAGCGTGCTGGTCGGCCGGTTCTTCGCGCGCGAGGTGCCGACGCCGCGGCACTTTCCGGCCATCACGCTCGCGAAGCCGCTGCACGGCGATGAATGGCACCTCGAGGAGCACCTCGCCAGCTTTTTCGAGCAGGACTACCCCGGACAAGTCCAGTATCTCTTCGGCGTTCACGATGCGCGTGACGAAGCGCTCAATGCGATCGAGCGGCTACGCACACGTTATCCCGATGCACACATCACCGTCGTCGCCGATTCGCGCCTATACGGTCCCAACCGCAAGATCGCGAATCTCGTGAACATGCTCGAACAGGCCGAGCACGACGTGCTGTGCTTCGCCGATAGCGACGTGCTCGTCGACAAGAACTATCTGCGCCAGGTGGTCGGGGCGCTGCAGCAACCGGGCGTCGGCCTCGTGAGCGCGGTTTATCGGGGCCTGTGCGCGCCCGGATTCTGGCCGCGCGTGGCGTCGGCCTTGACCAACTATCATTTCCTGCCCGGCGTCGTCACGGGGCTCGCCATCGGCCGCGCGCGGCCGTGCTTTGGCCAGTCCATCGCCATGACGCGTGAAATGCTCGACCGCATCGGCGGTCTGGCGCAATTCGCGCATCACCTCGCCGAAGACCATGCAATTGGTGAAGCCGTGCGCCGCGCCGGTGCGGAAGTGTCTATTCCGCCCATTCTCGTGCGACACGCGTGTGTGGAGAATACGTTCGCGAAGCTCTTTGCGCACGAATTGCGCTGGAGCCGGACCGTTCGCGCGGCGGACCGTTCGGGACATCTGGGCGCCGTGCTGATGCATCCGTTCGCGCTCGCCATGCTTGCCGTGGCGTTGTCCGGCGGCGCAGCTCCCGCGTGGATACTGGCCGCCGTGGCGCTGTGCGCGCGGGCGTGGCTGATCTGGAGGACCGATCGCGCGACCGGCGACAAGTCCAGCGGACTGTTATGCTTACCCCTTTGGGAAATGGTCCAGTTCGCGATCTATGTCGCGAGCTTTTGTTCGTCTGGCGTCGTTTGGCGCGGCACGCGCTTTCGCGTCGACAGGAATGGCATGCTTTCGCCAGTCCACGAGACCTGAGCGTCACAGTAGATGGGGGGCACAATGAGACGGGAGCATCCACTAGAGAGCACCCGCAGATGAAGCACATGGGACGTATCGCCGCCCTGGTCGGTCTCGCGATCGCCGTGTGGCTCGTATGGCGCGAGCATCCCGCAGCGGTGCTGCAACTGTTGCGCGGCGCGGGCATGGGCCTCGTGCTGGCGGCGGCCGTGCATATCATGCCGATGTGCGCGAATGCGTGGGACTGGCGCAGCCTGATTCGCGCGGCGCAGCGTCCGTCGTTCACGACGATGCTCAAACTCGTGTGGATTCGCGAGTCGATCAACGGCTTGCTGCCGGTCGCGCGCGTGGGCGGGGAACTCGTTTCGTTCCGGCTGCTTGGCCGTGCGGGCGTACGGCCGGCCACGGCGGTGGCGAGCCTCATCGCCGACATGCAACTCACGCTGATCAGTCAGGTGCTGTTTGCGTTGCTCGCAGCCGGCTATCTGCTCGAACATTCCTCTTCCGATACCGCGCGGATCGTGGGGCGGCTCGCATGGGGCCTGGCGGGCTTCATCCCGCTGCTCGTGCTGTTTGCACTCGTGCAGCATGCGCGGCCGTTCGAGCGCGCGGCACGCACGCTCAACCGCGTGACGAGCGGCAAGGTCGTCGATCTCGTGGGCAAGTCCGCGCGCGTCGATTTATCCCTCAAGCTGATCTGGCGGCAGACCGGCGTGATCGTGCGCTACGTGCTCGTCTGGCAAACGCTGCAATGCCTCGGCTACGCGCTCGAGATCTGGATCGCGTTGCGCGTGCTCGGCACGGACGCGACCTTCGTGCAGGCGTTCGTGATCGAAGCCCTGATCCAGATGCTGAGCAGCATCGCGTTTCTCGTGCCAGCCGGCCTTGGCGTGCAGGAGGGCGGCTTCGTCGTGATCGGTGGACTGCTGGGGTTCGACGCGCCCACATGCCTCGCGCTCGCGGGCGCAAGACGCGTGCGCGATCTGATGTTCTATTTGCCCGGCCTGCTTGCCTGGCAGGCGGCCGAGTATGGCTGGCCGTCACGACGCCGCACAGAAGGTACGGCCACGCGCGCCCGCACGGAATAATCCCGGAAGTGACCTGTTATTGAATACAGGTCGCTTCACATTGCTCTATTGTCGGCAATTGCCCGAAAGGTCTCGACATGGCAAGGGATTTCAGCGCGCTGAACAAGCACGCTCATCGCGAATACAAATTCGTTCAGGCCGATTCATATCGTCAGGTCAGCGAGACCTACGGGACAGCTATGGATGGCGGGGTGTGCATGGGCGTCGTGTTGAATTGGGTCAAGGAGAAGTTGTCGACCTCGAGGGGACCGCTTCGTCCTGATGGTCCCCTGCGTAATCCGGCCGTCAAGCATTTTTCAAATCCACTCAATCCCCTTTCTCGCATTCGCAACGGCATCTCCCCGCCCACGGATTCCGTGCTGGGGAAACTCATGGGCAAGCAAGCCGGGCAACCACGCGGCAGAAAGAGCGGGGCGCGCAACGAAGCGGCCATGCTGGAGGGCGCGAAGACCCACGAGAATTACCGCTACAAGACCACTGACGAGTTGGTCGCTGAGCTCAAGCTCGATCAGGGCGGATATACGCCAGAAGAAAAAACGCGCAAGGTAAAGCATGTCGAGCAGAATGCTGGCACAAACCGCCCGCAGGAGAGTTTCGTAGCCGAGCGCGTGGACGACGCCACGATTGCCGGAGCCGGGGAGCAGTTACCCAAGGGCAATGCAATCGTGCTCGATTTGAAGCAAGAGGCTGGTGGTCTCGGGCACGCCGTTGCGTTTTACAAGAGCCGGGGAGGCACGCTCTATTTTTTCGACCCGAACGCCGGCGTGTACGAGATATCTCGTCCGTACGAGAAACACGTTCTGGGATTCGTGCAGGCGTGGCTCGATGTCTACACGAAGGACCAGGACCAGAACGGCGTGCCGGCTCCAACAAACTGGAAGACGAAGGATGAGCACCGCTGGTATTCGGTTTATACGCGCACTACCCCCACGGAAGACTAACGCCTGAAAGAACCCGGAGCCCTCGCGGGCATTAACCGTGACTCGTGCGCAATTGAAAGCGCCAACGCTCGAGGTTCGAGAGTTCATCCACGGTCTTCTTCTCGATGTCGCCGCGAATCAGGTGATGAATCGTGAGCCGACCCTGCTGCGTCTCCAGGATCTGCACTAGCCGTGCGCGCTCCTGCTGGCCCTTGAAGCCCAGATCGAAATAGATGACGCGGCGACGCGTATCCCCGATGACGAGGCTCAAGCCACCCCCGCCGCCCGACCCGCCAAGGACACCCATTTGGGGAATATCCCGTATGTGGAGATTCCAGCTGAAGCCATTGCGCGCGATCCACTTCTTTGCATCCTCCTCGCGCTTCGTGGCCATGAGCGCAGCGGGCGGATGGTTGGTCACATCGGTCGCGATCGTATAGCGCGACCTGTGCCAATTCCTGAAGGTATTCGACTCCCGATTGTGCGCATACATGTTTCTCTCGATTTTGCCTTCGAAGTCCCATTGCTGCGTCACGGTGTCGAACCTGAACCATTCGATGCACTCGTTCCACTCCAGTTGGGGGCATTCGATGTCATCGGCCATGAGCTTGCCGAGCATGGGCGCCTTTACCTCGGCGCGAAACGTCAGGTCGAATTGATGACCGGCGGTGGCAGTGGAAGAGCGCCCGCCAATGGGTTTGATCCGCTCCACGGGCACAGCAAGATTGGAAATCGTCATGCGGGCTTTCATGGCTCACCTCTGTGCAATTCGGGATGCAGCGATAACAGCTGAACGTTTCCAGATATTCCCTCCCATGCCCGGCGACAGGCTGCAAAAAACAAATGGAATAGTTCTCCTCGCCGGGCTGTTGTGGAAGAGCGGATCGAACTGGATCGACCCGTTGGGCTAAAGGAGCTTCTCCATGAATCACCTCTCACGCGGGAAGCATATTGCGATTGGGGCTGGGCTGATTTCGATGATGAGTGGGCCTTCCGCGCAGGCCGAATCGATCGATGTGCCTGGCGTGCAGCCGTTCCTGAAAACGACCGCAGCGGGGGTGCAGATCTACGTCTGCGAGTACGGTGCGGATCACACGCTCGACTGGGTCTTCCGGCAGCCGCGCGCCACGCTCTACGACGCGCACGGCGCCGAGGTGATCGAGCATTCGGCCGGCCCGTCGTGGCAAGCGCGCGATGGCAGCCGCATCGAGGGAAAGGTCGTCGCGCAGGAACCCAGCGATACGCCCGGCAGCGTGCCGCAACTGCTGCTCGAGGCGCACTCCGCCGGATCACCGGGCATGCTCGCATCTGTGCGCTACGTGCAGCGGGTCAGGACGGTTGGCGGCGTGAAGCCGGCCGCGCCGTGCACAGTCGAGCACGAGTCGGGTAGCTCGCCTTATATCGCGACTTACATCTTTTATAAGTAAGAAGACAGATCATAGGACGGTCTCTCTGGAACGGTACGCCGTCAATTAATTCGGAATGCGAATTTAAAACAGTCAAAGCGCCATGCCCATCGAATTCATCACGCATCAGGACTGGACCGAGTGGCTCGAACCCCTCACGCAAGCACAGCCGTGCGGCCCAGACCTCGAATATGACGCGCAATTTCGCGAACTCGAGGAAGCGGTCAGCGGACGTCCGGAAGCCGAGTATGGCGACACGCTCGTGGCTGCGGTCCCGCCCGACTGGGAAGCCGCCGACGCGCTTGGCACCGCATTGATGGCCCGCACGCGAGACCTTCGCGTGGTGATGCATCTGGCGCGAGCGCGCTGGGTTCGCGAAGGCATTACCGGTCTCGCGGACGGCCTCGTCTTGACCGCCGCACTGCTGGAACGCCACTGGGAGCACGTGCATCCGCAACTCGACACCAGCGACGGCGACGACGCGACGGCCCGGATCAACGCGCTTGCCGCGTGGACGGAGGCCGGCGGCGTGCTCGCCGGTCTCATGGATAGCCCGCTGCTGCAAGGCCGCTCTCCGGTCACGCTGCGCGAGTGGTCGTATGCGAATGGCGAAGCCGTCGCGCCAGAAGGGCACACGATGATGAGTCTCACGGCGATCGAAGCGTCGATCGCCGTGTCGCCCGATGCGGCGCGCAGCGCGAAGAAGGCGTTCGATGCCGCACACCACGGCGTCCGCGCAATCGAAGCGACGCTTGCCGAACGGATAGGCGCCACCCAATCGCTCGATTTCGCTTCGTTGAAGGCATTGCTGGAGCGCGCCTCGACGCTGCTTGCAACGGGCGTGGGCGAGCACCCGGACGATGCGCAAGTGCATTACGCAGACGAGCCCGGTGTCGCGTCGCCTGCCGCCGCCATCGGCAACGCATCCTCCAGCGCGATCAGCAACCGCGCCGACGTGGCCGCCACGCTGCAGCGGATCTGCGCCTGGTACGCGCAACACGAACCTGCGAGCCCGGTGCCGTTACTGCTCGAAAGGGCGCGCGGCCTCGTCGAGAAGTCTTTTGTCGATCTTTTGAAGGACCTCGCACCAGAAGGGCTCGCGCAACTTACCCAGGTGGTCGGTACGGCTGCCGTCGAAACGCCGGTGGAATGATCCAAGCCGCACTGCAACGCAGTTCAACCAGGAGAACGGTCAAATGGCCAAGGAGAGCAGTCAGAAGTTCATTGCGCGCAATCGGGCGCCGCGCGTGCAGATCGAGTACGACGTGGAAGTGTACGGCTCGGAAAGGAAGGTCAACTTGCCCTTCGTGATGGGCGTGCTGTCCGATCTCTCGGGGCAGCCGCAGGAAGCGCTGCCGCCCGTTGCGGAACGCAAGTTTCTGGAGATCGACATCGACAACTTCGACGAACGGCTGCGCTCCATGAAGCCGCGCGTCGCGATGCAGGTCGACAACACGCTGACCGGCGAGGGCAAGATCGGCGTGGACATGACCTTCTCGAGCATGGACGACTTCGAGCCGGCCGCGATCGCGCGCAACGTCGAACCGCTCGCAAGGCTGCTTGAAACGCGCAGTCAGTTGCAGAACCTGCTGACCTATATGGACGGCAAGACCGACGCGGAAAAGCTCGTCGCCCGCTTGCTCGAAGACCCTGCGCTGATGAATGCGCTCGCCGCCGCGCCGAAGCCCGAGGGCGCGCCCGACTCCGAATAGAGGACCCAAGATGGCAGACACCCAACTCGATCCATCCGCGTTCGCGCAGCCGGAAAGGCAAGAAGCCGACGCGGCGAGCCCTTCCGGCGAGTTTCAACAACTCCTGCAGAAGGCATTCCGGCCGCGCACGGAGAAAGCACGCGAAGCGGTGGAAAGCGCCGTGCGCACGCTCGCGGAGCAGGCGCTGCTCGACACGCACCGCGTGTCCGACGATGCACTCGCGACCATCGAAGCGCTGATCGCGCGCATCGACGAAAAGCTGAGCGCGCAGATCAACGTGATCCTGCATGCAGAGCCGTTCCAGCAGCTCGAAAGCGCGTGGCGGGGGCTCCACTACCTCGTCACCAACACCGAGAGCGACGAGAGCCTCAAGCTGCGCGTGATGAACATTTCGAAGGCCGACCTGCACCGGTCGCTGCGCAAGTACAAGGGCGTGGCGTGGGACCAGAGCCCGCTCTTCAAGCGGCTTTACGAGGAAGAGTACGGCCAGTTCGGCGGTGAGCCTTACGGCGCCTTGGTGGCCGATTACTACTTCGACAACAGCGGCCCCGACGTCGATTTCCTCACGCAGATGGGCAAGATTTCCGCTGCCGCGCATGCACCGTTCATCGCCGGCGCGGACCCCGCCGTCATGCTGATGGACTCGTGGCAGGAGCTTGCGAATCCGCGCGATCTCACGAAAATCTTTCAAACGCCCGAGCACGCCGCATGGCGCTCGCTTCGCGATTCCGAGGACTCTCGCTATATCGGCCTCGCCATGCCGCGCTTCCTCGCGCGCACGCCCTATGGCGCGAAAACGAGCCCCGTGGAGGAATTCGATTTCGAGGAAGACACCGCGGGCGCGGACGCGTCGAAGTACGCGTGGGCCAATGCGGCCTACGCGATGGCCGTGAACATCAATCGCTCGTTCAAGACCTGGGGATGGTGCTCGCGCATTCGCGGCATCGAGTCGGGCGGGGTGGTGGAGGATCTGCCGGTCCACGCATTTCCGACCGACGACGGCGGCGTCGACATGAAGTGCCCGACGGAAATCGCCATCAGCGACCGCCGCGAAGCCGAACTGGCGAAGAACGGCTTCATGCCGCTCGTCCACAAGAAGAATTCGGATATCGCGGCATTCATTGGCGCGCAGTCGCTCAACAAGCCGATCGAATACGAAGACCCGGACGCCACGGCGAACGCGAACCTCGCCGCGCGCCTGCCTTATCTGTTCGCCTGCAGCCGTTTCGCGCACTACCTCAAGTGCATTGCGCGCGACAAGCTCGGCAGCTTCAAGGAGAAGGACGACATGCAGCGTTGGCTGCAGGACTGGATTCTTCAGTACGTGGACGGCGACCCCGCCAACTCGTCGGAAGAGACCAAGTCGCGCCGGCCGCTCGCGGCGGCGGAAGTCGTGGTCGAGGAAGTGGAGGGCAATCCGGGCTATTACACCTCCAAGTTTTACCTGCGTCCGCATTATCAGCTCGAAGGCCTGACCGTCTCGTTGCGGCTCGTTTCGCGGCTGCCGTCGACCAAAGCGGCCTGAACCGCCACGGTTTTTCAAACCTGTACGAACCCGATCAATAAGGAATCCAAATGGCAGTCGATATTTTTCTGAAACTTGGCACGGTCACGGGCGAGTCGCTGGATCAGACTCACAAGGACGAAATCGACGTGCTCTCGTGGAGCTGGAGCATGGATCAGTCCGGCACGATGCATCTCGGCACGGGCGGTGGCGGCGGCAAGGTCGACGTGCACGATCTTTCGATCACCAAGTACACGGATCACGCCACGCCGGCCATCATGACCGCGTGCGTAACGGGCAAGCACTTCCCCACCGGAAAACTCACCGTGCGCAAGGCGGGCGGCAACAAACCGTTGGAGTACTACACGATCGACCTCGACAAAGTGCTCGTCACGAACTACGCGACAGGCGGATCGGACGGCGAAGACCGCTTCACCGAAACGGTGACGCTCAACTTCGAGAAATTCCACGTGACCTACCAGCAGCAGGATCCGACCACTGGCTCGGCGCTCGGCGGCGTGGTCGAGTGCAAGTGGAACATTCCGGCCAGCGCAACGGCGTAAGTGGATCATGCGCACGAGAAACGCCGAGCGCGTGCAGCCCTCGCTGCTGGAGCGGCTGACCGACCACGCGCCCGAAGCGACGAGCGAAGTCCGCGAGCATCGGGCCAGTTCGGCGCGTGCGCAGCGCTTGAGCGTCATGCGCGATATCGGCTGGCTCCTCAATGCGCGGGGCATCGCGTCGGCGCAGGAGATCGCGCGCTTTCCGTGCGTGGCCGACTCGGTGCTCAACTTCGGTTTCGCGGAGCTGGCGGGCAAGAGCGCGTCGGACGTGGAGCTAAGCCGGATCGAACGGCTAATTGCCGAGGCGATCGGCGCGTTCGAGCCGCGCATCGTGCGCGGCACCTTGCGCGTGCGCGCCATTCAGTCCGGTGGGGTGGATATCGCACACAACGCGCTGGCGTTCATCGTCGAAGGCGATCTCCATGCGCACCCTGTACCCGAGCGGCTTTATTTGCGCACGGAACTCGATCTGGAAGCCGGCAAGGCAAACGTGTACGAAGAGGTGACGCCCAGATGAACCCCGACTTCCTCCAGTACTACAGCCGCGAATTGCAGCATGTTCGTGAGATGGGCGGCGAATTCGCCAAGGCGTTTCCGAAGATCGCGGGGCGGCTGGGCCTTGAAGGTTTCGACTGCGCCGATCCCTATGTGGAGCGCTTGCTCGAAGGATTCGGCTTTCTGGCCGCGCGCGTGCAGATGAAGATCGATGCGGAGTTTCCGCGCTTCACGCAGCATCTCGCCGAATTGGTGTATCCGCACTATCTCGCGCCGACGCCCGCGATGACCGTCGTGCAACTGCAGCCCGACAAGACTCACCCCGCGCTTGCGGACGGTGTTGCCGTGCCGCGCGGTACGGCCCTGCAGGGCCGGTTCGATGGCGAGCGTGCGACGCGCTGCGAGTTCCGCACGGCGCACGCGCTCACTTTGTCCCCGCTCGAACTGGTGGAGGCGCGGCTATTCACTCACACCGGCGCGCTGCCCGGCGTCGCGGCCGTGCCGCGCGGCGTGAAGGCAGGCTTGCGCCTCAAGTTGCGCGCGCTCGGCGAGCGCACCATCGGCGATCTGACGATCGATCATCTGCCCATCTACCTGCGCGGCAGCGACGGCACGGCGGCGAAACTTTATGAACTGCTGGTCGGCTCGACGCTTGGCATTGCGACACCCGGTGGCGTGCTGCCGCCTTCGTCGCTGCGCCCGCTCGGCTTCTCCGACGAAGAGGCCCTGCTGCCCGTGAGCGATCAATCGTTTCCCGGCTATCGGCTGCTGCAGGAATATTTCGCATTTGCCCAGCGCTTCATGTTCGTCGGCATCGATGGATTGCGCTCGCATTTCGCACGCTGCGAAAGCGACGAAATCGAGCTTGTGGTACTGCTTTCGAAGGGCGATACCACACTCGAACAACGGGTCGACCACGAAAACTTCGCGCTGCATTGCACGCCCGCGATCAATCTATTTGCGCGCCGCGCGGATCGTATCGCGGTGACGGGTGAGCAGTTCGAGCATCACGTGGTGGTGGACCGCACGCGTCCGCGCGACTTCGAAGTCTATCGCGTGCAAAGCGTAACGGGCCATCGCTCGGGCGGCGGTGCGCCGATCGAGTTTCAGCCGTTCTACCGAATGCGCGATCTGAGCGCAGGCGACCCCGACACGGCGTTTTATCAGGTGCGGCGCGAGAAGCGTCTGCCGTCCGCCCGCGAGCAGGAGCGCGGCACGCGTTCGTCGTATTCGGGCAGCGAAACCTATATCGCGCTAGTGGATACGCACGAAGCGCCGTATCCCGGCGATCTGCATCAACTCGGCGTGAGTGTGTTGTGCACCAACCGCGACCTCACGCTGACTCTGCCGCTCGGGCGCGGCGAAACCGACTTCACCCTGGAGCTGGAAGCGCCGGTGTCCGGCGTGCGCTGTGTCGCCGGGCCGAGCCGCCCATTGCCTTCCTATGCGCAAGGTGCAGTGGCGTGGCGTCTCTTGAGTCACCTGTCGCTCAACTATGCGTCCCTCGTGGACGACGCGAACGGGAGCGGCGCGCGCGCCATGCGTGACCTGCTCGCGCTTTACGCGGCCGAAGGCGACGGCGCGGCCGCGCGGCAGATCGAAGGTCTGCGCTCCATCGGCTCGCGCGCAGTCACGCGCCGCTTGCCGTCGCGCGGGCCGATCGTGTTCGGCCGCGGCCTCGCGCTCGATGTGCTGCTCGACGAGAGCGGTTTCGAAGGTGCGAGCGCGTTTCTGTTCGGCGCGGTGCTCGCGCGCTTTTTCGAGCAATACGTGTCGATGAATTCGTTTACCGAAACCTGTGTGTCCTCGACCACTCGCGGTGAAATCATGTGCTGGGCGCCGGGGAGCGGGCAATGCCGGACGCTGTGATGCTGTTCGAGCGCTTCTCCGCCGATGCGAACCGCTTCGATTTCTTTCAGGCCGTGCGGCTCGTGGAATGTGCGCATAGCGGGTTGCCGCGCGTGGGCGCTTCGCTGCGCCCGCGCGACGACGCAGTGCGATTCGGTCAGGAACCCGAATTGATCTTCTTTCCGACTGCGTTACGCCATTTTGCCAACAAGCAGGACGCCGCGCCGAAGCTCGCCGTGAACTTCTTCGGTTTGCTCGGCCCGAATGGCCCGATGCCGACACATCTCACCGAATACGTGCGTCACCGCGCGCGTAACGCGGGCGATCCGACTTTTGCGCGTTTTCTCGATGTGTTTCATCACCGCATGGCGTCGCTGTTCTATCGCGCGTGGGCCACGGCGCAGCCGGTGGTCAGTCTCGATCGGGACGACAACGACCGATTCTCCGCTTACGTGGGCACCGTGTTCGGGCTCAACGAAGCGGCGCTGCACAACCGCGACAGCGTTCCTGATTTCGCCAAGCTGCATTTCGCGGGGCTGCTTGCGGCGCCCACGCGCCACGCAGCGGGTTTGCGGATCGTGCTGTCGCGCTTCTTTGGCTTGCCAGTGGAAGTCGTGCAGAACGTGGGGCACTGGATGAAGCTGCCCGACGCTGCGCTGACGCACCTCGGCGCACGCGATGAAAACGCTCGCATGGGTGTCGGCACGATGCTCGGAGGCCGCGTGTTCGATCGGCAGCACAAGTTTCGCGTCGTGCTCGGACCGCTTTCGCTGGGCGATTACGAGCGCTTCCTGCCGGGCGGTACGAGCCTCGCACGGCTCGCCGACTGGGTGCGTCTGTACGTGCACGATCCGCTCGAATGGGACGTGAACCTGCAATTGCGGCGCGCACAGGTGCCGCGTCTCGCGTTGGGGCGCAAGCAGCGCCTCGGCTACACGACGTGGCTGCACGCGCGCGCGGCCACGGCCGACGCGGCGCAACTGAAGCTTCGTCCGTTGATCCCATTTCATGCAAAGGACTAGTGCAATGGCAGACATCAGCCGCGCCGTCATGTTCGGCAAACTCGACAAGCTCAGCTTCGGCGCGATGGAGAGCGCGACCACGTTCTGCCGTTTGCGCGGCAATGCGTATGTCGAGCTTGCGCACTGGCTGCATCAGATGCTGCAGTTGCCCGATTCGGACCTGCATCACGTCATCCGGCACGCCCACATCGAGGCCGCCGCGCTCGCGCGCGATCTGACCGATGCGCTCGACCGGCTGCCGCGCGGGGCGGCCTCGGTCAGCGATATTTCATCGCAGCTGGAAGAGGCCGTGGAGCGCGGCTGGGTCTATGCCTCGCTGCTTTTCGACGCGCAGAAGGTGCGCAGCGCGCATGTGCTCGTCGGCGTGTTGCAGACGCCCGTGCTGCGCAACGCATTGCGCGGTATTTCGCGCGAGTTCGATCGCGTAAAGCTGGATGACCTCGTCGCCAACTTCGCCGATGTGCTCGACGGTTCGCCGGAAGCATCGACGCAGGCGCCTGTCGTGACGCAGGAGCCCGACACGCCGCATCGCACCGACGACGCGTTGCAGCGCTTCACCGTCGATCTCACGGCCCAGGCGCGTGAGGGCCGGCTCGATCCCGTGGTGGGCCGCGATGCGGAGATTCGCCAGGTCGTCGACATCCTGATGCGGCGCAGGCAGAACAATCCGATCCTCACCGGCGAGGCGGGCGTCGGCAAGACGGCCGTGGTCGAAGGCCTCGCACTGCGCATCGCGGCGGGCGACGTGCCGCCCGCGCTGCGCGACGTGAGCCTGCGGGCGCTCGACATCGCACTGCTGCAAGCCGGAGCGGGCGTGAAGGGCGAATTCGAAGCGCGTTTGCGCCAGGTGCTGGAAGCCGTGCAAGCGGCGTTCCATCCCATCATCCTTTTCATCGACGAGGCGCACACGCTGATCGGCGCAGGCGGCGCGGCGGGCACCGGCGACGCGGCGAATCTGCTCAAGCCCGCGCTTGCACGCGGCAGCGTGCGCACCATCGCAGCGACGACGTGGTCGGAGTACCGCAGGCACATCGAGAAAGATCCGGCGCTCACGCGGCGCTTTCAGGTCGTGCAGGTCCACGAGCCCGAGGAGGCGCGCGCCGTGACGATGATGCGGGGACTCGCTGCCGCGCTGGAAACGCATCACGGCGTGCAGGTGCTCGACGAGGCGATCGAGGCGGCGGTGAAGCTCTCGCATCGCTATCTTCCCGCGCGGCAGTTGCCGGACAAGTCGGTGAGCCTGCTCGATACAGCGTGCGCACGCGTTGCGGTGAGCCAGCACGCCAAGCCGCCCGCAGTCGACGACGCGCAACGGCGCATCGATGCGCTCAACACGGAGTTGGAGGTGATCGGGCGCGAGGCGGCGATCGGCGTCGATACGGCGGCACGTCGCGAAGCCGCGGCGGCGGCATTGCAAACCGAAACCGCGCGCCTTGCCGATCTGCACGCGCGCTGGAATGTGGAGCGCGAGATGGTCGAAGACATCCTCGCGCGCCGCCAGGCGTTGCGGGAAGGCGCCCCGGACGCCGATCTGGCCGCGTTGCGCGAACGCCAGGCGCAACTCGCCGAGCATCAGGGCGACGCGCCGCTCGTGCTGCCGGGCGTGGACCGTCACGCGGTGGCCGCGGTCGTGCAGGACTGGACCGGCGTGCCCGTGCTCAACATGCTGAAGAACGAGATCGGCAACGTGTTGCGGCTGAACGAGGTGCTCGACCGCCGCATCATCGGCCAGCAGCATGCCACGCAAATGATCGCGCGGCGCGTGCAGACTTCGCGCGCCGGCCTTGACGATCCGAATAAGCCGGTTGGCGTGTTCCTGCTCGCGGGCACTTCGGGCGTGGGTAAGACCGAGACGGCGCTCGCGCTTGCCGAGGCGCTCTATGGCGGTGAGCAGAACCTCATCACCATCAATATGAGCGAGTATCAGGAAGCGCACACGGTGTCGCTGCTCAAGGGCGCGCCGCCGGGCTACGTGGGCTTCGGCGAAGGCGGCGTGCTGACCGAAGCGGTGCGCCGGCGGCCGCACAGCGTCGTGCTGCTCGACGAAGTGGAGAAGGCGCATCCCGACGTGCACGAGCTGTTCTTCCAGGTCTTCGACAAAGGCCGGATGGACGACAGCGAAGGCCGTTCCATCGATTTCCGCAATACGCTCATTCTGCTCACGACCAATGCGGGCACCGAATGCATTGCGCAGTTGTGCCGCGATCCACGAACGAGCCCGCCGATGGAGGTGATTGAACGCGAGCTCCACACGCAATTGCTGGAGACGTTCCCGGCCGCGTTGCTCGGACGCATGGTGACCATTCCGTATTACCCGCTCTCCAATGAGATGCTGGGCGCCATCATCCGGCTGCAACTCGGCCGCGTGGCTGAGCGTGTGACGCTCACGCACGGCGTGCCGTTCACCTATGACGAGAGCGTGGTGACGCAAATCGCACGGCGTTGCACGCGCATGGAAAGCGGCGGCCGCATGATCGACGCGATCCTCACCAACAGCGTGCTGCCGCGCATCAGCACGGAGTTCCTTTCGCGCGTGATGGACGGAAGAACGCTTGAGCGTGTGCACGTGAGCGTCGAGGGCGAGGAGTTCAGCTATGCCTTCGACTAGTCGCCATGTGCGTATGACCTGTGCGGCGCTCGGCGACGACGCGGTGTTTCTGCGCATGTCGGCGAGCGAGGCGCTGGGACGCCTGAGCCGCTTCGAGATCGCGTTCCTGAGCCTGCACAACGATATCGACCCGGGCACGGTGCTCGGGCAGAACCTTTCTGTGACGCTCGATTATCCAGCGGGCGGGTCGCGCGAGTTCAACGGCATCGTCACGACGCTGCGTCTGCTCGCACCCGGCGACACCACGAAAAATCGCATGGCGCGCTATGAGGCGGTCGTGCATCCGCGCCTGTGGCTGCTCACGCGCGCCTCGCACCGGCGCTTCTTTCATCAGCGCACGGCGCCGCAAATCGTGGCGCAAGTGCTGGAGTCGTACGACATCGACTTTCGCAACGCATGCACGGCGAGCTACCCGGCGCTCGACCATTGCGTGCAGTACCGCGAAACGGATTTCGACTTCGTGAGCCGCCTCATGGAGCGCGAAGGCATGCATTACTTCTTCGAGCACACAGGCGGCAAGCATACGCTCGTGCTGGCCGATTCCGGCGCGGAGCATCGTCCCATCGCGCACTATGAGTCGGTGCCGTTTCAGGGCTGGGACACGCCTGAACCCGACGAAGAATGCGTATACCGCTGGCATGCGGGCGCGACGCTCGAAACGGGGCGCTACGAAGTCAACGACTACGACTTCGAAAAGGCCTCGGTGAGCAACAGCGAAGGGCTCGTTTCGCGCGCGACACGCAGCGCACCCTACGATCCGCCGCGCTATTTGATGCAGGAGCATCTGAGCGGGCATCTGAAAGCGGGCGACGGCGAGCGCCTGGCGCGCGTCAACGTGGAGATCCATCAAACGCAGAACGACGCAATGGAAGGGCGCACCACCTCACGCGGCATCGCAGCGGGCGGCTTGTTCCGGCTGCGCGATCATCCGGGCGGCGCGCAGAACCGTCAGTATCTCGTGATCGAGAATCAGGCCGAAATCGTATCGGATGCCTATGTATCCACGAGCGACCCCAAGCAGCCGATGTTCGATTGCCGTTTCACTGCGATTCGCAGCGACAACACGTTCCGTTCGCCGCGCATCACGCCCGTTCCTCACACTGCGGGCCCGCAGACGGCGGTCGTGATCGGGCCGCCGGGCGAGGAGATTCTCACGGACAAATACGGACGCGTGAAAGTGCAGTTTCACTGGGAGCAGCTTTCGCAGGCAGGGGGCACGGATCGGCTCGATCGCTGCTGGGTGCGCGTGGCGCAGGGCTGGGCGAACCGGCGCTGGGGGGCGATGTGCCTGCCGCGCATCGGCCAGGAGGTGCTGGTGGATTTCATCGAAGGCGATCCCGACCGGCCTGTGATCGTCGGTGCGGTCTACAACTCGACCAATATGCCGCCGTACGACCTGCCCGCGCAAAGCGCGGTGTCCACGCTCAAGAGCCAGTCGACGAAGGGCGGCAACGGCTACAACGAAGTTCGTCTCGACGACCGCAAGGGCGGCGAACAGATGTTCTTTCACGCCGAGCGCGATCACGAAACGTGGGTCAAGCACGACGCGCTGATGAACGTCACCGGCGAACGGCATCTGTGCATCGGCGGCGAGGAGTTTCGCGAGACACGCGGCGCGCGTAACGATTCGGTGCTGGGCAGCAGCACGTCGCGCGTAGTTGGCCCCGTTTCGGTGGCCAGCATGACGACGCACGAGCAGTTCGTGGGCGAGGCGTATTCGCTCGACGCGGGCGCAGCCGTGCATATCAAGGCGGGCGCGGCGGTGGAAATCGAGGCGAGCGCGACCATCGCGCTGCGTGCGGGGGCGTCGTACATCCTCATCGGTCCGGAAACGATCGAGATGTCGAGCTTCCCGATTCCGCTCGGCCCGGGCGTGCCGCCGGTGCCGCTCTCCGTGCCCCCCGCGCCGCCACGGCCACCCCGCGACGCCGACGACGGCACGAGCAAGATACGCAATCAGGAGGCCCCGTGAGATTGACGCTGACTGTTGAGGGCGGCGAAGCCGGTAAGCACGCCGCGCCACGCACGATGGAGATCGACGATCGCGCAACGATTGGCCGCGCGCCGGAAAGTACGCTGGTGCTGAGCGACGCGCAGCGCGGTATTTCGCGCATGCAGGCGAGCATCGAGCGTCGTGACGGCATATATGTGCTGGTCGATGCCGGCAGCAATCCGACACTGCTGAACGGCGAGGCGCTGAACGGCGCGCACGAGGCGGTGTTGTCGCATGGCGACCAGATCCGGATTGGCGCTTATACGCTCGCGGTTTCCATCGAAAAGGACGAGGAAAGCCGGGCGCCATTCGATCAAACGCTGATGACCCAACCCACGCCGCCTGCACAGCCACTCGCAGCGAGCCTGCCGGGCACGCCGGAGTTCGAGGCGCCGCCGAGCGCGCCGCTCATCCCCGACGACTGGGACGCACCACGCGCTGCCGCTGCGCCGCAGCCTGTGCGCGACGAAGCGCCGTTCACGCCCGACCCGCTCGCCGCGACGCCATTGCTGCGCGAACCGGGCCATTTCGGCGGCGAATCGAATCGGGCGCTAATGGAGGTGCTGGGCTCCGCCGACCCGTTACGCGACGCTCCCGCGCCGGCGCAGCGCGAACCGGCCGCGCCGTCACGCAGTTTCGAGCATGTGTCGCCGGAAAAAGCCGTGGCTGCGATTCCGGCGCACCGGTTGGACGAGTCGCGTGCGGCGGCACCGGAGACGCGCCCCGCGGCTTCGCGCGCGGACGACTCGGCAGTGCTGGACGCATTGCTGGAGGGGCTCGGCATCGCCCCTGCCGATGTCGCCCACCTGAGCGCGCAGGAAATCGCGCGCCTCGCCGGTGCGCTGTTGCGCGAAGCCACCCAGGGCACGATGAGCGTGCTGCGCTCGCGCGCGATGGCGCGTCGCGAGGCCCGCATGGCGATGACGATGATCGAGGCGCGCGACAACAACCCGCTCAAGTTCTTTCCCGACGCGGACCGCGCCTTGACGCAAATGCTGGGCGCGCGCGGGCGCGGCTATCTCGCGCCGGACGAAGCCTTGCGCGCCGCGTACCGCGATATCCAGGCGCACGAACTCGCACTCGTCGCCGGCATGCGCGCCGCGTTCGACGACGCCATGGCGCGCCTCGACCCCGACGCGATCGAGGGCTCGCTCGACGCGCCCTCCGGCCTCGAGGCGCTCGTCGGCAATCGCCGGGCGCGCCTGTGGCTGCGCTTCGTGAAGACGTGGGAGCACGTGTCGCGCGACGCGGGCGACGATTTCCAGCAGCGCTTCGGCGAACCGTTCGGCCGGGCCTATCAGGCGCAGCTCGACGCGCTGCAATTTCCCAAGGATTGAGTCACAGCATGTACTGGAACAACAAAGTCATCTGGTCGGAGGGCATGTTCCTTCAGCCGCAGCATCTCCAGCAGCACGACCGGCACGTCGAGGCGCTGCTCTCGGGGCGCGTGAACGGCCTGCGCGCCTACGGCTGGGGGTTTACGACGCTGGAGATCGACGAGGCGCTGCTCAAGCTCGGCAAACTGGCGTTGCGCGCGGCGGCAGGCGTGCTGCCAGACGGCACGCCGTTCAACCTGCCCGCAGACGACGATCTGCCCGAGCCGCTCGATATCCCCGAAAACGCCGCGAACGTGACCGTCATGCTCGCGCTGCCGGTGCGCCGCGCCGGCGCGCCCGAATCGGGCGGCGACGGGCACGCCGACGATCTCGCGCGTTACGGCGCGGGGGACTTCGAAGTGCACGACAGCAACGACGCCGACGCGCCCAGCACGTTGCTGCAGATCGGCAAGCTGCGTCTGCGTCTCGCGCTCGCGCCCGACGTTGCCAACGCGCATGCATGCGCGGGCGTGGTGCACGTGATCGAGCGCCGCAGCGACGGCCGCGTCGTGCTCGACGACGACTATTGCGCGCCGTGCCTCGACTATCGCGTGGCGGGGCGCCTTGCGCGTTTCTCGACCGAGCTGGGCGGGCTCCTTCAACAGCGCGGTGAAGCGCTCGCCGGGCGTCTCGCACAACCCGACGGCGCGGGTATGGCCGAAATCGCGGATTTCCTGCTGCTGCAGATCGTCAATCGCGCGCAGCCGCTCGTCACTCACTTCAATGCCATGGATGGTTTGCATCCCGAAGCGTTCTATCAGTCGTGCATCGCGCTGGCGGGCGAGCTTGCCACGTTCAGCCAGGCTGGGCGGCGGCCACCGACGTTCGCGGCATACCGGCACGACCGGCTCAAGGAGACCTTCGAACCTGTGATCGACGCGCTGCGGCTCGCGCTTTCGCACGTCGCCGATCCGCAGGTCGTGGCGATTGCGCTCGAAGAACGCAAATATGGTTTGCGTGTGGCGCGGGTCGCGGACCGCACGCTCTTTGCCGGCGCGACCTTCGTGCTTGCGGTGCGGGCGCAGGTGCCGGCCGGCACGCTGATCTCCGCGTTCACAAGCCAGGTGAAGATCGGCAGCATCGAGAAGATCCGCGATCTCGTGAACTTGCAGTTGCCAGGCATCGCGTTGCGCGCGCTGGCGGTCGCGCCGCGCCAGTTGCCGTTCCACGCGGGCTACAGCTATTTCGAACTCGACGACCAGAACGAAGCATGGGCGACGCTTGCCGCTTCGGCGGGCATGGCGCTGCACGTGGCGGGCGAGTTCCCCGGGCTCGCCATGGAACTCTGGGCCATCCGTCATTGAAGCCATGCGTGGAGGAACTCTTTCCATGACCGATAACACGAACGCACCGCTCGACGATGCGGACTATCTCGACGCTGCGCGCACGATCCGCATGCCGATGCCGGGGCGCAAGCGCGAACGCTCGGCCGGCGCCGAAGCGCAGGCCACGCCGCAGCCCAAGCCGCAAGCCGCCGAGCCGGCACTCACACCGCTCGATGCCTCGATCGCCGGGCGCAACCCGCTGCTGCGGGCGGCCAATCCGCTGCTGGAACTGGCGCTGCCGCTGCGCCGCCTGCCGAGCCACCCGGATCTCGACACGCTGCGCGCGCAACTGATCCAGATGGTGCGCCGCTTCGAGGCCGACGGCCGAGCCTTCGGCGTGCCCGACACGCAGCTCGGCCCGGCGCGATATTGCCTGTGCACCTTCATCGACGAGGCCATTGCAGCGACGCCGTGGGGCGCAGGGGTCTGGGGCCGCAGGAGCCTGCTCGTGACGTTTCACAACGAGGCTTCGGGCGGCGAGCGGCTCTTCGTCATCCTGCAGCGGCTCGCGCAAACACCCGCTGCCGACATCGACCTGCTCGAACTGATCTACGTGATCCTCGCGCTTGGCTTCGACGGGCGCTACCGGCTCATCGAAGGCGGCAAGCGGCAGCTCGACGAGATTCGCGAACGCCTCGAACAGATGATCCGCGCGCAACGCGGCCCCGTCGAGCGCGCGCTGTCGCCGCACTGGCAGCCCGCTGAGCACGCGCGCGAGCGGACGCTGGGTTTCGTGCCGCTGTGGGTCGCGCTGGCGTTCGCAGCCCTCGTGTTGATGGCCACGAGCCTCGTGCTCGGGCTGCGTATCAACGCGTTCTCCGACCCGGTGTTCGAGGCGATACGCGGCATTCGCGTGGCACCTGCGCCCGTACTCGCGGCAAAGATGCAGGCCGCGCCGAAGTTCGCGTCGGCGCTCGATGGCTTTCTCGCGCCGGAGATCGCGCAAGGGTTGGTCACGGTGGGCGAATCGGGGGACCGCACGACCGTGACCATCAACAACAGCGCCGAAGGCACGCAAATCTTCGCGTCCGGCAGCGCCGAACTCGACCCGCATTTTGTGCCGCTCGTGCAGCGCATCGGCGAGGCGCTGGCGGACAAGCCGGGCAATGTCGTCGTGATCGGGCACACGGACGACCAGCGCATCGTGTCGGCGCGCTTTCCCTCCAACGTCGCGCTCTCGCAGGCGCGTGCGGAGACGGTGCGCGCGATTCTCGCCGCGCACCTCGCGGACCCTGCGCGCGTGAGCGCCGAAGGCCGCGGCGATACCGAGCCGGTCGCATCGAACGAAACCGCTGCGGGCCGCGCGCGCAACCGCCGCGTAACCATCGCCATTCTTGCGCCGGGAGCCGCGCCATGAAGTGGATTCAGTGGTTCAGAAAGCCCGCTGTCGTCACGTTTGCGGGCGTACTGGCGCTTTGTGCGCTGGTCTGGTTCGAAGGGCCGCTCGTGGCGTTCAACGGCACGGCGCCGCTCGAGAGCAGCGCCAGGCGTTGGAGTGTGATCGCGCTCATCCTCGCGTGCTGGGCGCTTTATTGGGGCATCCGTTTTGCAAAAGCGCGCATCGCCAGTTCGACGTTCGTGCAGAGCCTCGTTGCGGATGCACTCGACCCGGCGAAGCACGCACCCGACCCCGCGCGCAAGGCGGCCGACGCCGACGTCGCGGCACTGCGCACGCGCTTCGAAGCGGCGCTGAAGACACTGCGCGATTCGCGCGCGCCTGCCGGCGGCGCGCGCGGCATGCGGCGCATGTTCGCGTGGTTCGCCCCTCGCCGCGAAACGCTCTACGACTTGCCGTGGTATCTCTTCGTCGGCGCGCCAGGCGCGGGTAAGACGACTGCGCTTGCGCACTCGGGGCTGCGCTTCCCGCTCGCGGACCGGCTTGGCGCGCAGGCGGTGGGCGGCGTGGGCGGCACGCGCAACTGCGACTGGTGGTTCACGGACCACGCCGTGTTGCTCGACACGGCGGGCCGCTTCACCACGCAAGACAGCCACGAGCAGGCCGATCGCGGCGCATGGCTCGGCTTTCTCGGGCTGCTGCGCAAGTACCGGCCGCGCCGTCCGCTCGACGGCGTGATGGCCGTGGTTTCGGCCGCCGATCTGCTGCAACAGTCCGACGCCGAGCGTGCCACCTATGCCGCCGCAATCCGCGAGCGTCTTTCCGAACTGAACCAGCAACTCGGTGTGCACTTGCCGGTGTATGTCGTCGTGACGAAAACCGACATGCTTGCAGGCTTCTCCGAGTATTTCGACGACTTCGGGCGCGACGAGCGCGAGCAGGTGTGGGGTATGACGTTCCCGCTCGCATCGGAGAACGAGGCGGGCGAAGGCAGTGCGCCGCTCGCGCGGTTCTCCGAAGAGTTCGGCTTGCTGCACGCGCAACTGCAAGGCCGCGTGCTGCAACGGATGCAGCAGGAAACCGACCCGCGGCGTCGCGCGCTGATCTATGCCTTCCCGCAGCAGTTCGCGGGCATCGAGCGCGCGTTGCGGCGGTTTCTCGAAGAGGCATTCGGCGAGTCTCGTTTCGCTCGCGCGCCGTCGCTGCGCGGCGTGTACTTCACGAGCGGCACGCAGAGCGGACGTCCACTCGACCGCATGATGAGCGCGATGGCCGCATCGCTCGGCTTGAGCCGCGAGGTGGTGATGGCGGACGCCTCGAGCGGCCGCGCGTATTTCGTCAAGCGGCTGCTGCGCGACGTGATCTTCGCCGAACAGGGCATCGCGGGCAGCGATCCGCGCGCGGTGCGGCGACGCACGCGCTTTCAGCAGGCGGCGATCGCAGGCATCGCCGTGTTGCTGGCGGCGGGACTGATCGCCCTGATCGCGAGCGATCGCGCAAATCGCCGCTTCGTCGATGAAAGCCGTCAGCAGATCGCCGCGCTCGCCGAGCTTGCGAAGAAAACCAGTGCGGGCGACAGTCCGCTTGCGGTCCTGCCGCTGCTCGACGCCGCGCGCGATTTGCCCGGCGGCGAAGCGGAGCGCGCTTCGCGTGACACGCTGTGGTGGGCGGGCCTGGGCCTCGATCAGCGCCAGAAGCTCGGTCTCGAAGCGCAGCGTCTGTATCAGCGCCTGCTGCGGCAGACCTTGCTGCCGATCGTCGTGCAACGCATGGAGGACGAGCTTCGCCGCGGCAGCACGGAAGACCCCGCCACGCTCTATGAAGCCCTGCGCGCGTACCTGATGCTGGGCGACCCGACGCATTTCGACCCGGACGCGTTGCAGGTCTGGGCGCTGCGTACCTGGCGCACGGGTTCGATGAAAGACGCGAGCGACGCGCAGCGCGCCGACATCGAGCAGCATTTGCAGGCCTTGTTCCGACGTGGCGAGTTCGATGCGAACTTGCCGCTCGATCAGAACCTGATCGCGCAGGCGCGCGCCGTGCTCAATCGCGTGCCGCTCGCGCAGCGCCTGGATGGCCGTATCGACCAGCAACTCGCGCAACTGCGCCTGCCGGATTTCAGCGTGGCGAAAGCGGCGGGGCCGAGCGGGCAGATCGTGTTCGTGAGAAAGAGCGGTGCGCCGCTCACGCAAGGTATAGAGGGCGCCTACACGCGTGCGGGCTTCGAGGCGTTCGTGCGCTTGCGCGAAGAGGCGCTCGCCAATCTGTCGAAGGACGACTGGGTGCTCGGCGCGGGCCAGACGCATACGGATGCGCAAAGCACCGACGCATTGCGCGCGGCGCTCACGCGGCTCTACAGCGAGGAGGCGATCCGCCAGTGGGACGCGTTGCTTGCCGATATCGCCGTCGTGCCGTTCAGCGCGCCGGATCAGGGCGCGCGCATCGCGAACCTGCTCGGCTCGGCGACTTCGCCGTTGCGCGCGCTGATTCAGGCCGTCGCGCGCGAAACGACCTTCACGCCGCCTGCCGCCGCACCCGGCAAGCTCGACGCGCTCGAAAAGCGCATAGGCGCGGGGGCGGAGCAGCCTGCCGCGCCGACACCCGTCGATACGCATTTTCAGGCGCTGCACGATCTAGCGGGCGCGGCGCTGGACGAGTACATCAACGCGCTCAAGGACGCAGCAGCGACGCTGCAGGCGGAAGACACGGCGCGCAGGCAGGCGCTGCCGCCGCCCGCCACGGGGCCGCTCGACCGCCTGAAGCTGCTCTCGCAGAACGCGCCCGCACCGCTCGCGGCGGTGCTGCAAGGCGTAGCGGGCAATGCTGATACCGTGCAGATCCAGGGCCAGCGTGCGCAACTGCAAACGCTTTGGGCCACGACCGTCGCGCCCGCGTGCAAGCAGGCGCTCGACGGCCGTTACCCGCTCGTGAGGACCTCGACGCGCGACGCCGCGCCCGACGACTTCGCGCGCGTGCTGGCGCCTGGCGGCTTGATCGACGCGTTCTTCCAGAAGAATCTGCAGAATCGGGTGGATACGTCCGGCGCGGTGTGGAAGTGGCGGCCCGAAGCGAAAGCCCTCGGCATGTCCGACGACGTGCCGGTGGCGTTCCAGCGTGCGGCGACGTTGCGGGACGCTTTGTTTCGCGATGGCGGCCGCGACGTTTCCGTGCATTTCTCGGCGAAGGTGGTTTCGCTCGATCCTTCGCTGAAGCGCTTCGTGCTCGATATCGACGGTACCCAACTGAGCGCGACGAGTGATGCGCCCAACGCCACCGCCGCATTCCAGTGGCCGAGCGGGAAGGGCACGGGGCAGGCGCATGTCGAACTCGATCCCGCGACGACGACGCCGCCTCGCGCGGACGGACCCTGGGCGCTGTTCCATCTGCTCGACGCCGCGCGTATCGAGCAGGCCGGACAGGCCGATCATTTCAACGCGACGTTCGACGACGGCAAGGTCAAGCTCGCGCTGGTCGCCGGCAGCGTGGAGAATCCGTTGCGCGCGGGCGTGCTCACTGGCTTTCGTTGTCCGGCCTCGCTATGAACGCAGCATCTCGAATCGACGCCGGTTTTTACGGCAAGGTCCGCACGCACGGCGATTTCGTCGGGCGCGGCCTTTCCGCCGCTTTCGTCGGCCGTTGGGACGCGTGGCTGCAACGCGGTCTGCTGGCCGCGCGCGAACGCCATGCCGGAGGCTGGCTCGATCGCTATCTGGAGATGCCCGTGTGGCGCTTTTCGGCTCCGCCCTCCGTGATCGACGACTGCGCGTGCACCGGCGTGCTCATGCCAGGCATCGACGCCGTGGGGCGCTATTTTCCATTCGTGATCGCGCGGCAGATCGAAGGCGCAGCGCGTGCCGTCGATTCGCGCTGGCACGTCGAGGCATGTGCGCTTGCCCTCTCGACGCTGGCGCCTTCGTTTTCGCTAACGGCGTTCGAGTCGAAACTTGCTACGCTGCACGAGCAGCCAGTCGCGTTGGCATCGTGCGAAGGCGTCAGCATGTGGTGGACTCAGGAGGATGGCGCAACGCATCGACACGAGGGGGCGCTCGATGCGAGCTTGTTCCTGGATCTGCTCGAAGCCTATGACATCGCACGCTAGTCGCTGTCGACATCCCATTCGCGGCGCAGCGTTTCGCGGTGCGGCTCCGGCACCGCGTCGAGCAGTTGCGTGTGGAAGGTGCGCAGATCGGTGGCGCGGGCGGCGGCGCGGCGCGCCACGATACGGGCGATGGGGCCCAGCAGCGTCGAGAGGCGCGAGGCGGCTTCGTTCACGCTTTCGGCGCTGACTGTCTGCGGGCCGATCGTGCGCGGCGCGCCCGCGCCTACCGGAATCAATAGCGAATCGAAGTCGCGTCGCGCATCGTCGTTGGGCAAGTGGGCGCTCAGGCGTTCGCGCAGCGTATCGATGTTCGTCGCCCCTACGCACGCTCGCCGTACCAGCAGCGACGCCACGGGCCCGACATGGCTCGCCAGGCGCTTCTCCAGATGCGCGACGAGTTCTGGATCGAGCTGGGTCTGCATTGGCGGCGCGGGAAACGGCGATTCGAGAGCCGCCTGCACAAGCACGGTTCGTTCGGCATCCTCATGGACGTCGGCAGCGAGTGCCGCAAGCAGCGTATCGCGCCATTCGCGGGCACCGGCGTAGCGCCCTTGTGGGCGCTTCTCCATGCCTTTCATCACCAGTTCGTCAACGTAGGCAGGCAAGCCGGGTACGAGCGCCGAAGGGGGAGGTGGCATCTCATCGAGAATCTTGTGCATCACGGCGCCCGGCGTTCCCGTGAACGGGCATATGCCGGTGAGCATTTCGTAGAGCACGACTGCGGCGCTAAAGAGATCGGAGCGTGCGTCGACGGCGTCGCCCGTGAACTGCTCCGGCGACATATAGCTCGGCGTGCCGAGCAGCGTGCCGGTTTGCGTGAGCGTTGACGTGTCGAGCTGCGCGATGCCGAAGTCCGTGACCTTGCATTCGCCGCGCGGCGAGATGAGCAGATTGGCGGGCTTGACGTCGCGGTGAACGATGCCTGCGCCATGCGCGTAGTCGAGCGCGTCGAGCAGTTGCGCGAACCAGCGTAGGGCGGCCAGCGGATTCATCCGCGTACCCGCGCGCGCGTGCTGCGCGAGATGCGCAGCGAGGGTTTCGCCGCGCACATATTCCATCGTGATGAAAGCGGTGTCGCCCGTTTCGCCATAGTCGTACACCGCAACGATGTGCGGATGGGCGAGACGCCCCGCGGCGCGCGCTTCGTTCAGAAAGCGCGCGGTGAGTTCGTGATCCGCTTCGCCGCCCGCAGGCCGCTGAATAGTCTTGAGCGCCACCTTGCGCTCGATGCGCGGGTCGAACGCCAGATACACCACGCCCATTGCGCCGCGCCCGAGCACGCGCTCGATCACGTAGCGGTCGAAGGTCGCGGGGATGTCGGCGGAGTGGGACATCGCTTACGTCTGCTCTTCGTCGAGAATGCGGAACGCTTCGATGAGGCTGGTCCGCATGCGTCCGAAGGACACCGCAAGCGATGCGATTTCGTCCGATCCGCCCGTTGGCAGCGTGGTCGCATCGAGCTTACCGAGGCTCATTTCGTCGGCGGCGCGTGACAGCGCACGAATGGGACGCGTGATCAGCATGTGCATCATCACGTTCATGACGATCAGCACGACCGCGAACACGGCGGAGAGCGAAAGCATGAACGTGCGCCAGACGGCTCGCCCGCGCGCAATGGGCTGCGCCATCGGCACGGAGACGAACTCCGCGCCGATCACCTCGTTCATGGTCCAGCCGAAGCCGTTCGAGCTGCCGTACTTCTCGATCATCGTCGCGGGCGCGGCGTTCGGCGTGCTATGGCACTGCATGCAGGCAGTGTCGGTAATGCTGCTGGGCCGCGCGAGGAAGAACGAACGGCCGCCTGGCGCTTCGCGCTGGCCGGTCAGTTCCTTGAGTTCCGGATGATCGTGCAGATGCCGAATGACATCGGTCTCCCAGTCGGTCGGGCGGTCGCGCGGATTGGTCGGGTTGAGCATCGTGGCGTTGTACGAGAAGTTCGGGAAGTCCTTTCCCAGCAGTTTGAGCATTTCGATGGCCGAAAACGCGGGGATCGATTCGGGCACGAAGCTGTACTTGATTTGCGTGGCGAGCAGCGGCGTGACGTGCGCCGCGGTGTAGCTCTGCATCGACGATGCGGCGCTCGCGAGGATATTGGCGTCGTGCGCGGTTTCTTCGAGCGCCTGCTTTTGCAGCAGACGGTCGGAGACCACGCCGATCACCACCAGCGCGATCGCGAAGATGATCAGGAATACCAGGTTGAATTTGACGCTGAGCGAGAGTCCGGGCTTCATGGCAGTGAAGGGTCGAGCCTTATGGATAGCGCACGTTGTGAACGCCCGGGCGCGCCGGCGGATAGAGCAGGGCGCGCCAGTCGGGCAGGGTGTTCAGATGCGCTTGAACATCGTGGCGAAATGCACGATCGGTCAGACGCGAGCGAAAGCGTGCTGGGAAGCTCTTGCGCGCGGGCAGCTTGCTGTCCAGCCACGGCGCGATGTCGTCGTAAGTCGCGGCGTGCGAGGGCGGCGCAATGTGTGCGGGCCTGGCGACGGCGAGCGGCTGCAAGGCGTCGCGAAACGCGACCGGCATGTTCTTGACGAAAGCGTTGGTGGGGCGTGCCGATATTTGCACATGGCCAGTGCTGTCGAAGCTCGCGAAGCGGCCGTTTGATATCGACGTGGGCGGCTTTGCAGCGAAGGTCTGTGTGCCGGTTTCGCTGAATACGTTGACCGTTTGCGCGTTCTCGGGCGCTGCGATGATCGCTGCCGCGCTCGCTCCAATATCGAGCGCTCCCGGTTCCATGTCCACGCGCACCTGGGCACAGGGCGCGCTTGCGCACGCGGCAGCCGCGATCTTCAGCCAGCCGCTGAGCAAGGCGACATGTCCGTCGGCCATGAGCATCGCGCGAGTCTGCGGACCAAGCGCGACGAGCGTGCCGTGCTCGTCCTGCAGATGCGCAACGCCATCGCGCGATTCGAGTAGGTCCCCGTCGCGCAGGGTGTCGCCCGTTGTTGCCGAGGTCACGCTCGCGCCGCGCACGACGCCGACGGGTGCATCGGTGCTCGCGAGCCGCCAGGCGGCCTGCGCGGGCGACGCGAGCGCCGCCGCGATGACGACGCCCGCTGCCCAGATGTGCAATCGATGAATCATGCCGAGCCATTGATCGAGGGTTCCTCAACACAACAGCCCGGCGGCGATATTATTCCGCGCCGGCCTTGGCGCTTATCCGTTATGCGGCGGTACGGCTTCCTGCGCCTCGCTGAATAGCGCGGCCGTATCGAGGTTGGAGATGCGCTTGCCGAGCGCGGCGAGATCGACATCGCCCGCCTGCCCGATGAGCGCGTAAGTCAGCTCGTTCTGCCGCCATGTGGTGACGCCCATCGAATCGACGGTGCGCGAGGCGACCGCTTCGTCCGGGCGCGCGTCCTTCATCACGCACAACGCGATGGGCGGCCCGCTGCGCGGCAGATAAACGATCTGCACGAGCGGCTTGTTGCGAAAGCGCAGGCGCTGCACCGACTTGAAGGTGAGCCCGGCGCTGCTCAGGTCGGGCACGCGCAGCGCGAGACGGTCGTCGCGGCGAATGTCTTCGACGACCCGGGCGGCGAGTGCGGGATCGTCCTGGCGGTACGCGACGGTTTCCCGCGTATAGAGCTTCTGGTAGCTGACGGCCGCCTTCACCCACGGCGACAGGTCCGATGCGCTCGCGAGCTGCGAGGAGCCGGAGCCCTGACCGCCAGCCCCGGACAGCGAGTCGAAGCGCACGAACTGGCCGGCCACGAACGCGCCTACCACGCAGGCTGCCGCGAGCCAGACCGGCACGCGGCGCAGGCGCGATTTCACGGGCGCGGAAGGTTGTTGTTCCGAGGCGGGCATTGCCGCATCGTTCGCGCTCGCCGAAGGCTGCGCGGGTTTCGCGGGTTCTGCGCTTTGCGCGGCTTGCGCGGTTTGCGCGCGTACCATTTCGTCGATGCCAAGGCGCAGCGATTCGGGCACGCGCGGCAGCGTTTGCTGGGCGAAGGCACCGGCGAAATCGACCTGAGAGGCGCGCAACAGCGTGACCTTCTTGCGCGCCTCGGCGGACTCGCGCAACTGCGCTTCGATGGCGGCGCGCTCGTCGGGCGACAGGCGGCCGTCCACATAGGCGAGTAACAGTGCGTCGTCGGCAATCATGCGAGTGAGTCCTTCTGCTGCGGAGCGGGCGGCGCCTTGGGCGCTGCACCGTTGAACATGGCGCCGACCGATTGCCGCGCTCGCGAGAGCCGGCTCATCACGGTGCCTATGGGTACCTTGAGCACGTCGGCGGCCTGCTGGTACGTCAAGCCTTCGACCGCGACGAGCAGCATCACCACGCGCTGGGCTTCGGGCAGGCGCTCGACCGCCTCGATGATCTGGCTGTGCATGAGTTGCGTTTCGGGGCCATTATCAACGGGATCTGGGAGATTTTCGAGGAAATCGTCATCCCATTCGAAGCTCGCGCGCTTGCGCACGCTGCGGGCTCGCAGTTCGTTGATCCATGTGGAATGCATGATGGAGTACATCCAGCTCAGGGGGGCCGTGTCGGGTTGGAGCTGATGTGCGCGCTCGAGCGCGCGCAGGCAGGCGCGCTGCACGAGATCTTCGGCATCGTGCTGGTCCCCGGACAGGCGCAGCGCAAACGCCCACAGCCGCGGAATCATGGCGGGAAGCATGCCCGGTAAGTCTGTACCGCTCATCGAAGGTTTTTCTCCACGATCCCCGTTCAATCCGGACTGGCGCGCGCTTCGCGGTCGTGTTCGACCGTCTGCCAGGGGGCGCACGGCTCGAGCCATTTTGGTGAACTTGAAACCAAACGCCTGGCCGGCGCGCTTTATTCCATGCTTTCGTTTGGGTTGCGCTCGCGGCGGCCTTCATCGGCCTTTCAGGGCCGCGAGCGCTTCTTCGCTCGTGCGCCGGTCGAACGACACCGCGTAAGCGGCGGCCCGTGCGGCGAGCAGCGGGTCATCAGAGGGCGCAATGCCCGCCGGCAGCACCGTCGGGTCGAAATTGATATCGCGGCAGGGGCCGTCGATCTGCGACTGCGCATGCTCGATCACGATCGTACCCGCATCGACGCGATGCTGCTCGCGTTCGGCGGGCCAGGCGCGTGTGGCGTCGTCCACCGGGTCGCCCGCATCCGCGGGCGTCAGCATGAGGTGCCAGCGCACTGGACCCGATTTCAATTGCACTTCCAGGTCGTGCGCGAGAAAGTCGGGGTCTTTCGCGTGCGGATTCTCGGTGTCCAGCGGCGCGTAAGACGCATCGGGCACGACACTCCAGCGCACGAACCGCATGTTGCCGCTTGCGTTGGTGAAGCGAAACGCATCGATGCTGTAGTAGCGCGCATTGTAGAACGCGGAAGCCGGCGGGTGTGCTGCGAGCCAGTCGCGCAGCGCGTTGGTTTCGGGGTGGTTCGCAAAGAACGCGTCGAGTCTGGCGGCGTCGGGGCGGCCCGTGCGCCTGTCGCGCTGCATTGCCTCTTGCAGTTCGTAGACCGCTTGCGGCGTGCGCACCGCGAATACGGGTGCGGAATTCATGCCGGTGCGCCATTGCTCGCCGTTGCGCATCGCGAAAAGCAACGCAAAGCTGCGCACGGTCGTGTCCGCGTCGTCTTCAGCGGGATTGCCGCCGGGCGCGGAGAAGCGGCCAATCAACGGCGTGCGGCCGCGCTCGAATACGCTCGCGCGAGAAAGCGCCGTGCCGTTGCCGTTGCTGTCGAAATAGCCGCTCACGCAGATGCCTTTAGCATGGTTGCGGCGAAATCCGGGATGCTTGCCGGCGCTGCGTTCGAATGCGTCGATGAGCCGGTTGGGCGTGAGCGCGGCCTGGCCGGGCCAGTGTATCCAGCCCGCGGCCCATGCGAACGCCGCGGCAGAGGCCGCGAGCGTGAGCGCGATGAATGCGTATCTGACAAGAAGTTGCGAAAACGAAAGACGGTACATAAATCGGCGCAGGGGCCTCGCGCAGCTGTCGATGAATTGACAGGCCCTCTAAGAATCTCGTGCGTTGCCGTCGAGCGGCGAGGCAAACATGGTAATCCGCTTGCCGCTTTTCAGTGTGTACTGAATCTCGAACGTATACCTGCGTATAAGGTCGCCATCCCAAAGCGTCTATCGGTCTATGCGTGGGAAGAATACCGGCCAGCAGTAATTCTCCTTAAGCTTCTGTCATCCGAAATCAGTGGACCCAATAGACAAGACGTTCCGGCTTCGGGCGACAGGGCACGCGTGACATGCACGCTCATCCAGAACATGGGAGTTAGCCGTGGTGAGATTGGACTCGTGGAGGTCGACATACGCGGGAGGCGCACTCGATGGTGGCGGCGCTGGCGAGAGCATGCGCCTCGCGCAGCCCCGTGGCGCCGGTGAAACCGACAATGAAACAGAGGCTCCGGACGATGATGTAACCGCCGTAGCGCAAGACTGTCCGCGCAATCCGTGGGCGCACGTGGTCTCGGGCCTGCTTGCCTCGCCGGCTTCGAGGACGAGCGTTTCGCGCCGCGCGCCGGCTGTGCGCACGCGAAGCGATTTGCGGGCCGCGGATCACAGCACCTACGCAAGCTGCACGGTGACGATAGAAGAGCGCCTCGCCAATTCGTCCTTCACGCTCTCGTGGAGCGACCCGACGCGCTGCAGTTACCGCGAGCAGGTCTGGAAGCGCGCAATCGCCAGAAGGTCGGGCATCTGTGTGCTGTCGGGGCAGCCCATCAAGCGGGGCGATGCGGTTTTCCGGCCGCTGGCGCGGCGCTACAAGGTCCCTTTGAATTCGGGGGCGATGATATTGGCCGTGTCGCTGGATGCGTGGGACGCCCGCCTGGCCGACCCCGAATAGCAGGAATAGCCACGTATGGCGCCGCAAAGACACTCAATTGCGGCGCTTAAACTCATTATCTGGGATTTCCCGATCCCTTTCGGCTTCTCCCGCCAAACGCTCGGGCCGCATCGACGCGGCCAGACTCCCCAATACCAAAGTACTAGAGCCTTGCAAGAACGCGCGATGTAAGCTTCAGGGGCGCGGCGTTGCAAGGCTTGCGCAATCTATGCGCGGCCCGCCTGCGGCCGGCGCCAGGACGGGTGAGTCAGGCATTGGCGTCCCAGTGGTATTGGGCGGCGTCTGTGATGGTTCAATTCGCACAACGTAACACTGCAGAACGCTATCGTAGATGCTCAACACCGTGACCGCCTGGTCGGCTGCCCCCTGCGCCAGTACCCCTGCCGGCGTCGTCTATATCGTGGATGACGACGATTCGGTGCGCAGCGCACTAGCGAGCCTGCTGCGCTCGATCGACCTGGACGTCCACGCCTTTCACTCCGCCGAAGCGTTCCTCGCGGCGCCGAAGAGCCCGGGGCCGTCGTGTCTCGTGCTCGACGTCCGTTTGCGCGGTCAAAGCGGCCTGGCGCTGCAGAAGTCACTTCGAACGCAGGAACGCTCGGCTATGCCGGTCGTCTTCATGACGGGCTACGGCGACATCGCCATGACGGTCGAGGCGATGAAGGCGGGCGCAATCGACTTCCTCACCAAGCCCTTTCGCGATCAGGACATGATCGACGCCGTGGTTGCCGCGCTGCAGCGCGACGCACAACGTCTCGAAGCGGACAGCTCGCTCGTGCAGGCGCGCGAGCGCTGGGACGTACTGACGCCGCGCGAGCGGGAGGTGCTGGTCCACGTCGCGGCGGGGCTGATGAACAAGCAGATCGCGTCGAGAATGTGCATTGCGGAGGTCACGGTCAAGATCCACCGGGGTCAGGCCATGCGAAAAATGAACGTGCGCTCCGTTGCCGAACTGGTGCGCAAAATCGTTGCGCTCGGTGTCGAGCCATCGGGGCTGAGTTAATACCAGGGTTTAGATTTCCCCAATCTTTTGAATACGATCATCACCCCATGATCTAGCGTTTGTTTCGCGCCTTTGCGGTTATCTTTTGCACTCCCTCATGAAATAACCCAATTGGAGAGAGTGCAATGGAAACGCGTGACGTCTACGAGACGATCAAGACCATGGGCATCGAGTTGCCGCAGGTCAGTTCCCCGGCCGCGGCCTACACCATGAGCGTTCGCAGCGGCGGCACGGTCTATCTGGCGGGCCATCTTCCGCGCGATGCCGGCGCGATCGTGACCGGCAAGCTGGGCGCCACGCTGAGCACCGAAGAGGGCCGCGAGGCCGCGCGCAAGATCGCTGTCGATCTACTCGCAACACTGCACGCGAAAGTCGGCAATCTCAATCTTGTCAAGCAGATCGTGAAGCTCACGAGCTTCGTCAATTCGGCGGCGGGATTTTCCGAGCAGCATCTCGTGACGAACGGCGCTTCGGAATTGCTCGCCAAGGTGTTTGGCGAGGCGGGCGTGCACGCGCGCTCGGCGGTGGGCGTCGCGGAGTTGCCGCTCAATGCCTGCGTCGAGATCGAATTGATCGTCGAAATCGCCGACTGAGCAGTCAGTCCATTGCGAAGGCGATGCTGCGCTGGGCAGCGTGGCATCGATCCGATGCGTTCGCAACGAAATCACGCGCCTTTACAAAAGCAAAGCGCGGTTGCGACACCTGTTTTCGCATGCAATAATCGCAAAATTCTCTGGTCAGACCGGACAACTCACGGAAAACGCACCTGAGTGCGGGCATTGGCGCATGTCTGAAGCTCTGACGCCTGCTCACGATTATCAGAAAAATGATGGGATTGGCCCTTGATGCCGGCATCGTGCTGGATGCGTTGTCCGTTGTTGCGTGGACTGCGCTGCCTGACGGCCGGGTCGACTTCGTCAACCGAAAATGGTCCGAATATACGGGCCTTGGCCTCGCAGCGTCATCCGGTTCGCAGTGGCAGGAAGCGGTAAGCCGCGACGACCTGCCGGAATTGCTCGAGCGTCGCTGCGCCATCCTCGCTTCCGGGGAACCCGGGCGAATCACGGCGCGTCTGCGTCGTTGCGACGGTCAGCAGCGCTGGTTCGACATTCAACTCAACCCGATTCGCGACGCCGCCGGCCAAATCGTTCGCTGGTGCGGGACGTGCAACGATATCGACGACTTGCGGCGCGCCGAAGATGCGCTCGATCGGCGAGCTCTCGACCTGCAATTGATCGTCGATAGCATTCCCGTGCCTGTCACGGTGACCTCGCCGACGGGCGAAGTCGAAGGTCAAAACCAGCTCACGCTCGATTATTTCGGCAAGTCGTTCGAGGAACTCAAGGCCTGGCGCAGCCACGAAATCGTTCATCCCGACGATCTCGACGCGGCGATCGCAGCGCAGGAAGCCTCGCTTGCAAGCGGCAAAACGTACAACGTCGAGAGCCGCCATCGTCGCGCAGACGGCGTGTACCGCTGGGTCAACGTGCGCGGATTTCCGCTGCGCGATGGCGCCGGCAGCATTCTGCGCTGGTTTCTCCTGTGCATCGATATCGAAGACAGGAAGCGAGCCGAACTCACGCTCGCGGAGAGCGAGCGCCACCTCAACGAGACCATTAACGCGCTACCCGCGCTCGTTTGGTCGGCGCGCCCGGACGGCACCGGCGAGTTTTATAACCAGTTCTACCTCGATTATCTCGGGCGAACGCTCTCGCAGGTGCAGGACCACGAGTGGACCAAGGCGGTTCATCCCGATGATCTTCCGGGGCTCATGGCCGCATGGACCGATATTATGGCGAGCCGCATGCCGGGTGCCGCGGAAGCGCGCATGCAGCGCTACGACGGCCACTACCGATGGTTTCTGTTTCGCACGAGTCCATTGCGGGACCAGGATGGAAACGTCGTCAAATGGTATGGCGTCAATATCGATATCGACGATCGCAAGCGCGCGGAGGAAGAACTGCGGCGCAGCGAGGCGTTCCTCGCCGAAGGTCAGGCGCTGGCCAGAATGGGCAACTTTTCATGGGATGCCGATACGGATGAGATCGCCTGGTCGGAGCAGATTTACCACATCTTCGATTTCGAACCGGGCACGCCCGTTACGCTGGAACGTATCGCCGGGCGCGCTCACCCGGAAGATCTCGGCTTCGTCGCACAGTTCATCGAGCAGGGGCGGCGCGGCGAAAGCGATATCGAATGCCAGCACCGGCTATTGATGCCGGACCAGAGCGTCAAGCATCTGCATTTGATCGCGCACCGCACGACGGACCGCCCCGGCCGCAAGGAATATAGCGGCACCGCGCTCGACATCAGCCAGCGCCGCAGTTCGGAAGAGGCGCTCGACAAGGCGCGCGCGGAGCTTTCGCATGTCGCGAGGGTAATGAGCCTTGGCGCGTTGACGGCTTCGATTGCCCATGAGGTCAACCAGCCGCTTGCGGGTATCGTGACCAACGCGAGCACCTGCCTGCGCATGCTGGCGGCCGTGCCTCCCAATATCGAAGGCGCGCAGGAAACGGCGCGGCGCACGATCCGCGACGGCAACCGCGCCGCCGACGTCATCACGCGACTGCGCGCGCTCTTCACGAGGCGCAGCGCCACGATCGAACCGGTCGATCTCGGCCACACCGCGCGGGACATCATTGCCCTCATGCAGAGCGACCTCGACCGCGCACGCGTGGTCGTGCGCATGGAGTTCGCGGACGGCCTGCCTTTTGCGGGCTGCGACCGCGTACAGGTGCAGCAGGTCATCATGAATTTGCTGCGCAATGCTGCGGAAGCCATGAGTTCGGTGGACGACCGGCCCCGGCGCGTGACGCTGACAACCGAAGCCGGGTCGGACGAAACGGTCCGCTTCGTCGTGCGTGACTCGGGAATCGGCTTTGACCCGCAAGATGCGGAGCGGCTTTTCGATGCCTTTTATACGACGAGGCAAGACGGCATGGGCATTGGTCTTGCCATTAGCCGGTCGATCATCGAAAGCCTGAACGGGCGCCTTTGGGCAGAGATTCCGGTGGATGGTCCCGGCGCGATCTTCTCGTTCTCGCTTCCCGTGTACGGCGCGTAAATGAGGCGCACGCGCCCCTCGCACGGCGCGTATACATACCTCCGTATGATGGACGAGTGCGACGGCATCGGGCATCGTGCGGTGTTTGCTCCGATGGCGTCTGGCGCCTTTGCGGGTATCGGCGACGGATATTAGCGAGGCATGCCATGCAAAGACCTGGCGAAACTCAACGACAGATGGCCGCGAACGTCTCGCATGCGCTTCCTGTCGTGTACGTGGTGGACGACGACGTGTCCGTGCGCGAATCGCTCGAATTGCTGATTCGCAGCGCGGGATGGCAGCCGCAGGTGTTTGGCGCCGCGCACTCATTTCTCGCTCACCCTCGCGTTTGCGGGCCAAGCTGCCTGTTGCTCGATGTTTCGCTGCCGGATCTGCACGGTCTGGATTTGCAGCGGCAAATCGTGGCCGACCGTGCGGACATGCCGATCATTTTCATTACGGGCTATCCCGACGTACCCGTGACGGTGCGAGCCATGAAAGCCGGCGCCATTGAATTCTTCACCAAGCCGTTCGACGGCGAAGCGCTGCTGGACGCGATTCGCGACGGCATCGAGCGCAGCCGCGCGACAATCGACGAGGAGAGCGAAAACCGCGTGCTCCAGGCTCGCTATGCCGCGCTCACGCCTCGCGAGCGGGAAGTGATGACGCTCGTGGTGTGCGGTTTGCTCAACAAGCAGGTGGCGGCAGAACTCGGCATCAGCGAGATCACAGTCAAGGGGCACCGTGGCAGGCTGATGGAGAAAATGGAGGCGGGTTCGTTGCCGGAACTCGTGATCATGGCCTCGAAGGTTTGCCCGCAGGCTCAGGCTGCGTGGCAGCCAGGCGGGGTGCTTGCGAGGGGCCGGCGGTCGGCGGCCGACGCTTCACAGCGGCTTTGACGCGGGGCGTGGCGGGTTTCTGCCGCCCTGCGGACAGATTATTTATTCGAGTGATACCAAGGTATCGTAGTTTCGCCAACCGGCTTCGTGCATTCTCAGCGAGCGGGGTAGCGGTCTCAACGAGACTTGATTGCGGGCAATCATGCTGGTAACGTTGGTCGATGATGACGAAGCAGTGCGGGAGTCGCTTCCAGATCTGGTAAGAGTGTTCGGATATGCCGCGAGCGTGTTCTCATCTGCAGAGGCTTTTCTCGCGTCCGAAGTTGTCGATCAAACCCAATGTCTGGTCCTCGACATCAACATGCCCGGTATGGGCGGCCTGGGGCTCTTTCGCGAGTTGAAGCGTCTTGGCAAGAATGTGCCGGTCGTTTTCATTACCGCTCACAAAGACGCAGCGGTTCGCGACCGCCTGATCGCGCAGGGCGCGTGCGATTGCCTGTTCAAGCCCTTTAGCGATACTGCACTTCTCGCGGCGCTCAAGACGGCGCTCGGCGAGAACTGAACGCGTTTCAGTGCTTCGGGGCGATAAAGAGGAATAACGTGCCTCAAAGTAGAGCAGGTGGAGCAGGTCAGGGCGTCATGCCGTCGAACGGTTCGCAAGCCGAGCCCATTGTGTTCGTCATCGACGACGACATTTCCATTCGCGAATCGCTGGAACTATTGCTGCGCAGCGCAGGGCTGCCCGCGCACATATTCGCTTGCGCCGAAGATTTTCTCGCTCACCCGCGCGTTTTCGCGCCCAGCTGTCTGGTTCTGGACGTATCGCTGCCGCAAGTCACTGGTCTGGAACTGCAGCAGCGCATCGCCGCCGAGCGGCCCGACATGCCGATCATCTTCATCACAGGGCACGGAGACGTGCCCATGACGGTAAAAGCCATGAAGGCCGGCGCGGTCGAATTCCTGACCAAACCGTTCAACGACGAGACTTTGCTTCAGGCCATTCGCGACGCCATCGAGCGAAGCCGCGAAGCCCTCGACAGCCACATGGAACTGCGCGCGCTTCACGACAGCTATACGACGCTCACGCCGCGCGAGCGCGAAGTCATGGCGCTGGTGGTTTCGGGTTTGCTCAACAAGCAGATAGGCGGCGAACTCGGTATCAGCGAGATTACCGTGAAGATGCACCGCGGCAAGGTCATGCAAAAGATGAACGCGGATTCGCTGCCGGAACTCGTCAATATGGCGGCAAGACTCCGCTTGCCGGCGCAGCGCGATCGCAAGCGCTAGTCATGCATCGCGCAGAATATACCTGCGTATAGTGCGCTAAACCGATGTCGGTATAGGGCCGTTTCTGCCGCGATGGTAAAACCCACATGAATCTTCACTTGACTTCGATTGTCAGGAGAATAGGGATCATGTCGGAACAGATCAACGAACGTCGTCGGCGTATTCTGGGAACGGGCCTCGCGGGCGCTGCGCTCGTGGGTACGGGCTTGAGCGAACTGGCACGCGCGCAGTCTGCGCCAGCGGCCGCATTCGGCGAGACTCATCAGGTTCAAGCCAATGGCTTGAGCATCGGCTACGTCGATGCCGGGCCGAAGAACGGGCCGCCCGTCGTGCTGCTTCATGGCTGGCCCTACGATATCTATGCCTTCGCCGAGGTCACGCCGATACTGGTGGCGGCGGGGCATCGCGTGCTCGTGCCGTATTTACGCGGCTATGGCTCGACGCGCTTCCTCTCAGCCGATACGCCGCGCAACGGGCAGCAAGCCGTTGTCGCCGTCGATATCGTCGCGTTCATGGACGCACTGAAGATCAAGCAGGCGGTGATCGGCGGGTTCGATTGGGGCGCGCGCACGGCCAATATCGTCGCGGCGCTGTGGCCAGAACGCTGCAAGGCGCTCGTTTCCGTGAGTGGTTATCTGATCGGCAGCCAGGCCGCCAACGCGAAGCCGCTGCCGCCGCAGGCCGAGCTGGCCTGGTGGTATCAGTTCTATTTCTCCACGGCGCGCGGCGTGGCGGGCTACGAGCAGAACCGCCACGATTTCAACAAGCTGATCTGGCGCCTCGCTTCGCCGCAATGGCATTTCGACGATCCCACTTACGATCGCACGGCGGCTTCCTTCGAGAATCCCGATCATGTCGCGGTGGTGATCCGCAACTATCGGTGGCGGCTGGGTCTCGCGCAAGGCGAGGCGAAATACGACGACATCGAAAAGAAGCTGGCACTGTCGCCCACGATCTCGGTGCCCACCATCACGATGGAGGGGGACGCCAACGGCGCGCCGCATCCGCAGCCGGCGGCTTACGCCGGGAAGTTCACGGGCAAATACCAGCATCGCGACATCAGCGGCGGGATTGGCCACAATCTGCCGCAAGAAGCGCCCAAGGCGTTTGCGGATGCCATGCTGCAGGTTCAGCATCTGTAGAGACCGTTGAAGGCTATTTACAATCTGCGTCTGCATCACTACCCTGGGTTGAGAAGTGCGCGCGTGGCGTGGCTGCTCAATGAACTCGAGCAGCCGAAGATCTCGAAGCGATCCGCGGCAAATTCAACGGATGATTCATGTTAATGACTAAGGCTCGTCGATCCGCTCTCGCTGCGGCGCTGGCGGTTTGCTCGCTTGGATGCCCATACGCGCAGGCGCAAACGCAAACGACCAAACCCGTGAAGTTTTCGAAAGCCGATCTCGGCGGCGCCGTATTCAACCGCAAGGACGCACAGAAGTCGGTCGAAGGTGGAACGCAGATGACCGACGTGGTCGGCTTTACGTCGCCGGACAAGGCCTATCAAACCGGTGTCTTCAAGTCGGGGCCGTCACACGAGGTCATCAAAGGACCGCAAGGGCTCGCATACACCGAGTTTCTGTATTTTCTTTCGGGCGGCGTGAAGCTCACATCGTCGGACGGCTCGGTGCTGAATGTTGGCACTGGCGAAGCCGTGACGCTTCCGAAGGGATGGACGGGCCAATTCGACACAGAGGGCTATACGAAGCTATACGTGACGTATAGCCCCGACGACGCGAAGCAATAAGACCCTGCACGCGGCAATGGCGCGTCGGAATCAACGCGTGTACACGCGCAAGGACGTCACGCCGCGCAGATTGTTGCGCCGATGCCAGGCCAGCCCGTCCAGATCCACAGGGCGGATTGCGGGGAAGCGGGCAAGCAGGGACCGCATCGCGACATCCAGTTCGAGTGCGGCGAGCCGCGCGCCCAGGCAATAGTGAATGCCCGCGCCGAACGCGACCGAAGGCGTGCTCGCGTTGCGCGCGAAGTCCAACGTGTCGGGCGAGGGGAATGCGGAAGGATCGCGGTTGGCCGATCCGATCAGCATGAACACCAGGGAGCCGCGCGCGAGCGAGACCTCTCCAGGCGAAATGTCTTCGAGCGCCGTACGGACCAGCATTTGCACCGCACCGTCGTAACGCATGCACTCCGCGATCGCCTGCGGCAACAGTTTCGGGTCCTGCTTCAACGCCTCCATCTGCTGCGGATGGCGAAAGAGCGCGATCATCATGTTGCCGATCATGTTCGAAGTCGTTTCGTGGCCGGCAATGAACAGCAGCACGGCATTCGATACGACTTCTTCGTCGGTGAGCCGCACACCTTCATCTTCCACGCTGAGCATGGCGGAAATCAGATCGTCGCCGGGCTGTGCGCGGCGCTGCTCGATTACGCCGTGAAAGTAGCGCTCGAGCGTGAGCGCGGCTTCGTCGGCTGCGTGCAAGCCGTTTTGGTCGAGCGGCGCAAGATCGAATGCCGCGACGAGCTGGCTCGCCGCGCCGCCCAGGGCGGTCGCGTCAGCAACGGGGACATCGAGCAGCCGGCAGATGATCCGCACCGGCAAGGGGAACGCGTAGTCGCTGACCAGATCGAACTCGGCGCGCGAGCCCACGGATTCGAGCAGTTCATGCGTCGTCGCCTCGACAATCGACGTCAGCTTCTCGATGCCGCGCGCGTTGAACGTCTTCATCAGCAAGGCTCGCAGCCGCGTATGCGCAGGCGGATTCATCATCAGCAAGGTCCGGCTCAGCGACTGGAAAACCGGTTGCGCGGTCGCCGCCTCGCCATAGCGCGCGGCCACGCTTTGCAGATAGGTCTTGCCCATGCGCGGGTCGCGCAGCAAGGCGTCGATGATCTCGAAGCGCCCCGTCACGAACGCTTTGGGCCCCACCGGCAAAATCGCCCCTGCTGCACGAATCTTTTCGTAGAAGGGGTAAGGATTGGCGAAGAAGGCGGGCGAGGAGAAGTCGGAAAATTGCATGGGCGTGCGAGACAGTTAGGCGTGAGCGACAGGTTTCGCTTACAGCACCTTGACGAGTGTGTGGAGCGTGCGGTCGGCAGGCGTCGCGATGCCTGCGATGATACCGCGCCGCACGATCGCGGGCACTATGCTGCGAAAACTGGAAGCCGTTCGTGTCTACCCCAACCGCGTGCTCACGCGCGGCCAACTCAACAACCTCACACAGGGGCGTCAGGCCGATCTACTGGACCGTTCGATCGACCTGCCGGCGAGCCGTATCAGCAGTGCTTGCACGTCGTGGCGCGGCTTCCATATCCGATGGGCACGCGCGGCGTTGATCAGGAGTGCGCGTAGATCGGCTCGAGACCGACGACGTCCTGCTGCGGAGCCGGCGTTTGCGCCGTTTCGTTGCGCGAACCCGATGCCGTCCCGCTGGCCGGTGCGCCGCCGTATGCCGCGTTTTGCTGAGCGTTGAGGCGCATCTGGGCGGCTTCGATATTCTTCGGGTATTGCGTGGTGTCGCTGGCCGGGTTGTAGCCCGCCTGTTGCAGCTGCACCAGCTCCGCGCGAACAGACGCCCGTGTGACCGGCGTGTCCGGCGATTGTGCGAAGGCGAGTGCGGGTGCGGCGACGAGAGCCGAGACGAAGAGGGCGCGAACGAGCTTCATGACTTTTCTCCACAAGGTCAGGTTTATCGGGGGAAATCCAGGCAGCGGTTTTGAATCGCCGTTGCATGAAGTCATTAGAACCCGCGCACGTATCGGGCTTGTTTCCAGAAACAGGCGGTTTGTAAGCCGTTGTTTCGTCTTGCGCGCTCGATACATTGGGCTACAAAAGTCCCGGACGCCGAAGCCGCGCCACGATGCCGTGGCCGCTAGAAACAGAGCGCTTCGCTTTCTACGCAGGCGCGGCTCGCCTGCACGGCTTCGCGCGCGTCGTGGTGAACCGTCACTGGCGTGGAAAGAATGTAGCCCTCGTTGCGCAGCGTCTTGATGTAACGGGCCGCGCGCGCCGTGTCGTTGAGCTTCTGCCTGAGCCGGCTCACCAGCAAATCGATCGACCGGTCGAACGGATCGGCATTGCGCCGCTGCGTGAGATTGAGCAACTGGTCGCGTGTCAATACGCGTTGCGCATGATCGAGAAACACGCGCAGCAAGCGATATTCTGCGCCGCTGAGCGTGACGACCGTGTCGTCGGATTCGAGCAGATGGCGCGCGGTGGTGTCGAGGCGCCACTCCCCGAAGCCAAGCACCGGTGTGTCGTCCACGGGCTGCAGGTCGGGCGGCAGCATGCGCGTGCGGCGTAGCACGGCCCGGATGCGGGCGAGCAGTTCGCGCGCCTGAAATGGCTTGGCCATATAGTCGTCGGCGCCCATTTCGAGCCCGACGATGCGGTCGGTGACATCGCAGCGCGCCGAAAGCATCACGACGGGCAGCGCGCGATGGCGACTCTCGCGCAACGCGCGGTAGAGTGCGAGCCCGTCTTCGCCGGGCAGAATCAGGTCGAGCAGAATGAGGTCGGGTGTATGCCTTCCCAGATACTCATGCATCTCCCTTCCGTTACACGCGGTCGTGACCTGCATGCCGTTTCGCTCGAGATAACCGGCAACCAGTTCGCGTATGCCGCGGTCGTCGTCGACAACCAGTATGTGATCGATTTTTTCCATGATCGTCATAAGCGGGACAGCGGCGCTTATTTGCCGCTGCCAGCAGCGTAATCGGAAGCCGGCGATCGGACCATGCCATTCTGGATTGAGGCGACAGATGATTAAGGATAGGGGGCCACATACCTTCGTATATCGATATTCCGGCCCTAACGAGAATATAGATGAATAAAGACGTTTATGCGCGACCTACGAAACATTACATAGTCGACAAACTCGAGATACATTGCCTGCCTTTAATGAGGGGCGACTTCCGGAAACGATCGTCAGCGTGAAGGCCACGCGTTGCCGAATCGCCGCGTCCATTTGACTCTCCCTTATGAACAGGATGCCAGCAATGTCTTCAAACGATTTTTCCCCGACGCGACGCAGCCTGCTCGCCGCAACGGCGGCGGTTGGCGCGCTTGCGCTCTTTCCCAAAGCGATTTACGCCGACACGCAAACCGCGAAAATCCGTCCATTCAAGGCGAATATTCCGGAAGCCGCGCTGGTCGATTTGCGGCGGCGTCTCGCGAATACGCGGTGGCCCGGAAAGGAAACCGTGGCCGACGAATCTCAAGGCGTTCGCCTCGCGCGCATGCAACAACTCGTCCAGTATTGGGGCAGCGATTATGACTGGCGCAAAGGCGAGGCGAAACTCAATGAATTTCCCATGTTCGTCACGGAAATAGACGGGCTGGATATTCAGTTCATTCATGTGCGCTCGCGCCACGAGAATGCGCTGCCGATGATCATGACGCACGGTTGGCCCGGCTCGATTCTCGAACTGACCAAGGCCATCAAACCGCTGACCGATCCCACCGCCTTTGGCGGGAGCGCCGACGACGCCTTCCATGTGGTCGTGCCGTCCTTGCCGGGTTTCGGCTTTTCGGGCAAGCCGACGACGCCGGGCTGGGGCTCCGATCATATCGCGCGGGCGTGGGGCGAACTGATGGCGCGCCTTGGCTACACACGCTTCGTTTCCCAAGGCGGGGATTGCGGCTCGGTCGTCTCGCACCGCATGGCCATGCAGCACGTAAAGGGCTTGATCGGCATTCACGTGAACATGCCGGCAACCGTGCCGCCGGATATTGCGCGGCTGCTGGCGCTGGGCGAGCCCGCGCCCGCGAACCTCTCGCCGGACGAGAAACGCGCGTACGAAAAGCTGAATGTTTTCTATCGCGACAACTGCGGCTATTCGGCGATGATGGTGACGCGCCCTCAGACAGTGGGCTACGCCCTGGCCGATTCGCCGGTGGGCCAGGCGGCCTGGATGTACGACAAAATCTCCCAATGGACCTATAGCGGCGGCGTGCCCGAGCGCTCGCTGACTCGCGACGAAATACTCGACGATATTTCGCTCTACTGGCTTACCGACAGCGCAACGTCGTCGGCCCAGATTTACTGGGAGGATCACTCGAACAACTTCAACGCGGTGGATATCAGCTTGCCGGCAGCTATTACCGTGTTTCCAGGCGAGATTTATCAGGCGCCGCGCAGTTGGGCCGAGCGTAGTTATCACAATCTCGTCTACTTCAACACGGTCGACAAGGGCGGCCACTTCGCGGCCTGGGAAGAACCGCTGCTGTTCGCGCAGGAGGTTCGCGCCGGATTCAGACCGATGCGCAAGCTCGCATAAAATTCGCCGTGTCCCGCACGCTGAACTTTTTCAGCGTGCGGGGCGCGAGACCTGCGGCTTTACCCATCCGTAGGCTTGAACATATACGTTCATATAATGGCGCCGTGCGTGTGGGGTGCCCTATTCTGGCGCTGCCGGGCAGGGCGCACTACAAAACAGATGTTTCCGGACAAGATACCGGCTGTCTGTCAAATGCGCGTTCCCCTGTGGTGCAAAGCGGCCCAGTAAGGCCCGGCCAGTACAGGAGAACGAATATGAACGCGCACGCTATCGACTCATCGAATACCTCTAACGCTTCCTTGCACACAAACGCCGGGCGCGCATCGCCGCCTGAAGGCGCGAGGCAGTCTTTCGAGGCGTGGTTGCGGCCTATATGGGTGCTGCTTGCGGCGGCCTGCGCCTACGCTTCATACGCAACGCATGACGTGCCGTGGGCGGTGCTTGCGCGCGCCGGCTTGCCCCTGGTGCTGCCCGCCATGCTCGTAGCGGCGCTCGCGGCATTGAAGTTCGTCGAACTGCACGCGTACGTCCAACGCATGGAGGCCATGGCCGAGCGCAGCCTCGGCGAAGGCGCTGACGCGGTCCTGCCAGAAGACATGGGGCCCGCTGCCATTGCGCGTCTCGCTCGCGCGTTCAATGTGTGTGTGCACCATCGCGCGCGGCGCCAGGCCGAACTGCTTCATGTGCTTGCCGCCTATGCGCACGATTTGCGCACGCCGCTCACGCGCATGGCAATGCGTTCCGAACTTGTCGAGGACGCGTCGGTGCGCGACGCGCTCGCCCGCGATCTTGCAGAGATGACCGAGCTGGTCGACGGCAGTCTTTCCTGCGCGCGCATGCAATGCAGCGCCCAGGAGCCCATGCGGTCCGTCGATGCGGACAGCTTGCTCGGCGCGCTGATTGACGACTATCGCGACGCCGGACGCACCGTCGAACTCGAGGGGCGAGTGGGCCGTCCCGTGGTGACGTGCCCGCATGCGCTGCGTCGCGTGCTGGTGAATCTCATCGATAACGCGCTGCGCTACGGCGTGGATGTCCGCTTGAGCGTAAGGGTCGAGGCGCAGCGTCTCGTGCTGGCCGTTCTTGATTCGGGGCCGGGAATCGCTCCGGCCCGCCTGGAAGCCGTCTTCGCCGCGTGGTACCGCGCGCCCGAAACGGCGGCATCGGCTTCGGGATCGGGTCTCGGGCTCGCCATTGCGCGACGCCTCACGCTCGCGATGCACGGCGAACTCGAACTCGAAAATCGGCGCACAGGCGGCCTGGAAGCGCGCCTCACGCTTCCGCTCGTGGCAACGTGAGGCTGGCAGGTCGAATCGTCGGTCCATCGACGCTGTGTTACGCATGACTAAGCAGATGCCAGCGTGACGGTCACGATGGTCGTTCCGCATAAACGCTCGGCGAGATCCGCATGAGCGGGACGCTCGCTCCACCACCGTGAGCGCCTCGCTCGCGCGCGGTGACCGAGCACGATGAGGTCGGGGTTGAACGTTTGCGCGTGGCGCGCCACGACATCGGCGATGCGCCCGTATTTTACGTAGCCGTTCGCGGCAATGCCGATATTGGCCAGTTGCATGACGGCATCGCTCAGCGTGTTGCGCGCGATTTCCTCGAGGTGGGTATAGGCAACGTCGGTAAGCAGACCGCCGGAGGTCGCGTTCACCGCTTCGGCATCGACAACGGCGACCACGTCGACGGCTGCGGAAAAGGCGAGCGAGAGCTGCGAGCAGCGTTGCAGAGCGGCCTGGGCCTCGCTCGTGCCGTCATACACGAGCAACATGCGGGAAAAGGAAGACATGATGTGCCGATAACGTAACGGAGCCGCTGGCGGCGCCTGACTGAACATGAAAGTCGGCCAGCACATTCGCCCCCGGAGGGCGAGTTGTCTGGCCGCGCAATCAGAACAGTCCGTTATCGGTGTTTATTCCCAACGGTGTACTGGGTCGCGTTACGCCGCGATGGCCCGTCGGAAAAATCATATTCCGCCATAGTTCGGAATACGGAATAACAACGAATTCATTAAGTCATTCAACCAGCGGCGCTGCCGTGCGGGGCAACCTGACCCACGGTTTCTTCTGCCTGTCCTTTGGCAATCTGTTTGCCGATTGCCAGCAGCTGATCGTCGTCGAGCGACGCAATCAACGCGTAGCTGAGGTTGGCGCGGCGCCACGTCAAAACGTTCATGCTCTCGACACGCTCATGTGTCATGTTTGCGTCCGGTTTTTCGTCCTTCATGACGCACAAGGCCACGGGCAATCCCGCTTTGGGCAGGTACACGATCTGCACGAGCGGCCGGTCGTGAAAACGCAGGCGCTGAATGCGCGTGAACGTGAGCCCCGCCGGGCGCAGGTCGGGCACGTGGATCGGTACGCCATCGACGCTGTGAATCTGCGCGATCACCTGCGAGGCCACTTCCGGCGTGAGTGCGTCGAAGGCTACGGTGTCGCGCGTGTAAAGCTGCTGATAGTTCACCGCCGCCGCGACCCACGGCGAGACTTTCGCGGCCGCAGCGTGCAATGCGCTGGCGCTTGCTCCGTGGTCGTTGCGAGCCCAATCTGTCGCGTAGCGCAACACCAGCGCGCAGCTTAGTGCGCCCGCCGCGAACGTCATCGCGAGGCCCGGCAGCGATAAGTTCAGAGGAAAGCGAAAAGGCAAGCGCGAAAAGAATCGCGAAAAGCCCGCAGGTTCAGCAGCGCTGCGTCGAGTGCTGGCCGAAGCCTCTGGCACCTCGGAATACGCGCGGCTGAGCTGGGCGATCGTGCGCGTGAGCCGCTCGGGAACGGGCGGCAGCTTCTGGTGCGCAAAAGCATGCCGATACCGTAGCGCCGAGGCCGCGTATAGCTCAACGCGTTCCGCAACCTCGGGCGACGCGCTGATCGTCTTCTCCACGTCCTCGCGCTCGCGCGGCGTGAGTTCGCCGTCGACATAAGCCATGAGCAGGATGTCATCCATAGTCATGCCCCAATTTCCTTGCTGTTCGCCGCGCCTTTCGCGCACTTTTCTTTTTTCGGGTCGTTGAACAGGGCGCCAATTGCCTGGCGTGCCCGCGAAAGCCGGCTCATGATCGTGCCGATCGGCACGTCCAGCACCTCAGCCGCTTCACTGTAGCTTAACCCTTCTACCGCAACGAGCAGCATGACAGTGCGCTGTGCCTCGGGTAATTGCTGAACGGCGCGGATGATTTGCCCGTTCATGGCCTGTTCTTCAGGCGTCGTTGCAGAGGGATCGGGAACGGTTTCCAGGAAACCGTCATCCCATTCCATGCCCGAACGGTTGCGCACGTTGCGGGCCCGCAGTTCGTTGAGCCACGTGGACTGAACGATGGAGAACATCCAGCTGAGTGGCGCCGTTCCGGGTTCGAGTTGATGCGCACGTTCGAGTGCGCGCACGCACGCGCGCTGCACGAGATCTTCGGCATCGTGCTGATCGCCCGAAATGCGCAGCGCGAATGCCCACAAGCGTGGAAGCATGGCGGGCAGCAGCGCGGACAATTCGGCGACAGTCATCGTCTCGGTAGATTTCATTTTTCGACGATAGGGTTAGACGGCAAAACCGTCGCCTTGACCAGAACACCTGGCAGGCGAAGAAAATTCCGTACGCGCCAACTATTTCCAGCTGTCTTCATCTTCAAGACGAGCCGGCCACGACGCGGGCAGGAGACACAACGAATTAAAACCAGAGAAGGTATCTGTCATATGTCTGGCGAATCGACTATTGAAAATCTTTGTATCAATGCCGGAAACCAGACAAATTGCGACACAAATCGTCGTACTGAATTGCGCATCCAAGATGGAATGCGCAGCGCTCCACAGGTGTTCTGGGTGAGGAAGCGATTGCGTTCAACGTTTCCCTCCCTTTCGAAGAACACGGAATTCAGATGCGAAATCAGCAAACGGATATCGAAAACAACCTGAAACAGGCGCCCGACCTGGTGCGGACGCTTGGCGCTACCGAACGATTGTTCTGGCTGCTCGACCGCAATCGCGCGATTCATTTCGCACTGGTCGCGCAAATCGACCGCGTATTCGCGCCCGACGCCTGGCACGCGGCGTTGCTTGCGCTCCAGAAGCGGCATCCCTTGCTCTCTGCGCGTATCGTCGCCGACGGTGAGGGGGTTCCCGCCTTTTATCGTGATCCCGACGCACGGATTCCCTTGCGCGTAGTGGAGCATGCGCGGGCGTCGTGGGAAGTCGAGGCGGCAAGGGAAATGAACATGCCGTTCGACTGGTCGACTGCACCGCTTGTGCGCGCAACCTTGTTGCAGGGCGAAAGCGGCTCGACCATCATCCTCGCCGCCCATCACTCGGTGCTGGACGGCATGGGCGGCGCCTATGTGATGGAGGACTTGCTGAGCGCGCTCGCGGGTGGCTCGCTCATGAGCCTGCCCCTCGTGCAGCCGCTCGAAAGCCTGCTGAGAGCGAAAATGGCCACAACCACCGTATCCGGCGCGATGGCGCCGGCGCCCGAACCCAAGATATTCCGCGCGGCTGCGGGCGCGCGCGCCGAGGTCGCCGCGCTGGCGCTCGGCGCGCAGCTCACGCGCGCCGTTGTGGAGCGCTCGCGCATCGAGCGCACGACGGTGCATGGCGCGGTCGCGGCGGCGGTTCATGAAGCGGGGCGGCGCTTGTCGCGGGTGTGGCGCGAGCGGCCCGTGCGTACTGTGTCGCCGATCGACGTGCGCCGAACCGTGGGCGGCATGGGCCAGGCCAACGGCGTGTACATCACGCAGACCGTGACAGTGGACGATCGTCCGCGCGGCGCGCCGTTCTGGCATGCGGCCCGCGAGGTCAAGGCATCGCTGGCGCCCGCGCAAACGCTCGCTGCGGTCGTGCAGGAAACGAAAGCGCTGGATGCGTTCATGTCGTCGAATCCGTCCGTTGAAGATACAGCGGGTTTTCTTTCGCACATGCTGGCGTTCGACGTGCTGCTCTCGAACCTGGGCCGCGAGCCGGTCGCTTCCACGTACGACGGCTTCGCACTAAAGGCGCTGTGGGGGCCGATCGTGAGTTCGGGGTTCGCGGACGACCAGGTCGTGGGCGTCTGTACACAAGGGGGCGTGCTCCGTCTTACGCAGGCGAGCTACACTGTCATGCCCGGACTGCTCGACGAAGTGAGCGCCGTGCTGAGCGAGGCCGTTGCCGTTTGATTCAACGACCAGGGTAATCCAGAAGTGCGCCGGCGTGGCCGGCGCACCCGATTACGGTGAAACCGCTTGCATCAGGGCGCTGCGTAGAGCGTCAGCTTGGTCGCGACCGACTGCACGCCCGGCACTTTCGATGCGACGTCCTGAGCGACCTGGTCCTGCGATTCGTCGAGAATCGTACCGGCCAGAATGATCTTGCCCGTACGCGTATTGGCGAACACGGCGATGTCCGTGTCGTTCAGGTCGCGGTTCTTGTAGAGGGCTTCGTGAACCTTCTTCGCCAACGCGTGGTTGGCGGCGCGGTCGGCATGCATTTGCGCGCGGATCTGCTGCTTGGTGAGCGCGGGCGTGTCGTCGGTCGTCGTGGTTTGTGCGAGGGCGGCGGAAGAGAGCAGCACGGCGAATACGGCCGTAAGCGCCTTGGAACGAAGCGTCATGGAATCACCTGTTGACGTTGAGAGAACGAGGAGTTGTCAATGCGGGTCTTGCCCGGTGGGAAGCATAGACCGCAGGTCGTCCTGGCTCTATCAGACGTTGGGTGGCTCTCACCCTATACGAATGTCAACGGTGTCCTATACCGCGGGATACGGCGATGACGATTTACGCGGCGGTAGCGGCTGCCGCGGCAACGGCGGCGGCGAGGTCCCTGGCCCGGACGGGCTTGATGAGGAATGCGCTTGCACCATTGTCCAGCGCCTGGCTCTCGAGTTCGGGCATGGGGTAGGCCGTGATGAAAATCGTGGGTATGCGAATACCGGCGCCAATCAGGCGCAAAAACATGTCGACGCCGGTCATGCCGGGCATCTGGACGTCCGAAATGATGCAGTGCGGATGGCGGGCGCCAGCGGCAGCCAGCAGATCCGTGCCGGATTCGAATGTCACGACATCGTAATCGAGTGAGCGTAGCAAGCTGGAGAGGCCGGAGCGGACCGAAGGGTCGTCGTCAACCACCCAGATGACTAGTGGCGTACACAATGAATATCTCCGGTGGCGTGCTGGAAGGCAAGATGGCTGTGATTCGTCGCGTGTACGCGGCCCAAGCTTACAGGAGACCTCCAGCCGCCGGAATCATACGGAGGTATAGATAGGGTTTGCCGCAATCCGTAGGTAAGATGCAAAGGGGATTTGAGGGTTCACCCACCGCACGACCTCTCGCACAGCAGACAACGTTCACAAAATAGTTGCGCAATCGCGCGTCTTGCGCGCGGCATTCCCTTTGGTTTGACGCCTGAAATCAGCAACCGGTGGAGTCTGGCATGTACCAAATCGAGAGCGATCGTGGCGAGCGCAGGTCCGTGTATTTCGAAAATATGATTGACGCAAACGTCAATACGTTCTGTTTTGACGCGGGCGACAGTTTCTACTTCGAAGCGGCACTGCCGCATCGGTATTTTTCCAAGGCCACCGAGGCAAAGGCTCTCATGATCGTTGCGAATCAGGACGCCAGGCGATGAGCGGCGGTGTAAATGGATCGATGTCGCCGTTCAGGTTTGATGCAATGAACCATGCGAACAGCGCGAATCGCGTGTGCGCGGAACCTGCTGCGTCGAAGGTTTTTGTCGTCGACGACGACGAAAAGCTCAGGGAAGGACTCAAGAGCCTGCTTGAATCGGTAGGGTTTCATGTCGAAACCTTCCCGTCGACGGCGCTATTTTGCCAGCGCGTGCAGGCCGACGTTCCGAGCTGTCTGATACTCGACGTGCGTTTGAAAGGCGAGAGCGGACTCGAGTTTCAGGAATGGGCGGCGGAAAATGAAATCGTCATGCCGATTGTCTTCATGAGCGGCTATGGCGATATCGAAATGTCGGTGCGCGCCATGAAGGGCGGCGCCATTAATTTTCTGACCAAGCCGTTTCGCGAGCAGGACATGATCGAGTCCGTGACCGAGGCGTTGCAGCGCGATGCGGCGCGTTTGCTGAAGCTGAATCAGTCGAGCACGCTCAGAGAGCAGTTTTCGACCTTGACGCCGCGCGAGCGCGATATCGCCATGCTCGTTGCGGCGGGATATATGAACAAGGCGGCCGCGAGCAAGCTGGAACTCAGCGAGATGACCGTGAAGATTTACCGCGCGAGAGCGATGAAGAAGCTCGCCGTGCGCACGACGGCGGAACTGGTGCGGAAAGTCCGGTCGCTGCAGATCGAAGGCGATGCCGGGGCGACGGACGATCCGCTTGCCCGCGATTGAAGAATCCGGCGGAAATAACGTGCATGGCTGCATGGGGAACGGTAATGGAGAAGAACGCAGTTCGTATTGCGCCAGCGGTCGAAGGCTCGGTGGTCTATGTGATCGACGACGACGAGTCGATCTGCGCGGCGCTTTCCAGCCTGTTGCGCTCGTCCGGTTTCGCAACCCGTACCTTTACGCGAATCGACGAATTTCTGCTGGCGCCGAAAGAGGATGTGCCGGGCTGCCTGCTGCTCGACGTGCGGCTACGCGGCGAGAGCGGCCTGACGTTTCAGCAAAGTGCGCACCGCTACGAGGTGGACATGCCCATTGTCTTTATGACGGCGCACGGCGACATCGAAATGTCGGTGCGGGCCATGAAGGCGGGGGCGATCGACTTTCTCACCAAGCCCGTTCGCGAGCAGCGCGTAATCGACGCCGTTTCGACGGCCATCGCGCGCCATGCCGCGTGGCGCGAACGCGCCCGCTCGGAGGCGACGCTGCGCGCGCGCTACGACCAGTTGACGGCGCGCGAGCGAGAAGTCGTGTCGTATGTGGTGGAAGGTTTGCTGAACAAGCAAATTGCGGGCGAATTGAATCTGAGCGAAATCACGATCAAGATTCACCGCAGCTCGGCCATGCGCAAGCTCGAAGCACAGTCGGTGGCCGATCTCGTGAGGAAGATGGAGGTCATCAGCGCCGCGGAGCAAGCGCGCAATTGACGGCTCGCCAGCGAGGCAGGCGCGACAAGGATGGGGAGAGGTATGGCAGCTAGAGCGGGCCGGCATGCGACCGCCGATATCCCGGGTTGGGAGGTGACGGGCGCCGCGGAAACTCACGGGTGCATCGTCTGTGCGGAGCGGCTGCATCGCGAAGACGACCTGGTGATGTACCGCGTGATCACCGACGCGAGCGAGCAGCCGCTCATCGTGAAGGCGCCGTTCGAGGAGCGCGCGTCGCGCGAACTCCTCGCTTCGTTCGAGAAAGAATACAGCCTGCGCGAGTCGATCGACACTCAGTGGGGCATTCGCCCGCGCGAGTTGTTTCGTTCGGGCGGCCAGTTTCTCCTCACGCTGCACAATTGCGAGGGCGTGTCGCTCGGCGGCGAGATCGCGCTCGGCCGCTCGCCGCAGCGCTTTCTTGCGCTCGCCGTGTCGCTCGCTTCGGCGCTCAAGGGCATGCATGCCAACGGGCTCGTTCATCACAACCTGAGCCCCGCCAATCTGTTTGCGGACTGGGAACAGCGCGTGTGGATCACGGGCTTCGGCAGCGCTTGCGGTTTCGAGGGCAATTACGCGGGTGGCGGTGAACTCGGCCTCGTGCCCATGACCCAGCTCCCTTATCTCGCGCCCGAGCGCACCAGTGCTGTGAGCCAGCGCAGCGATCCGCGCAGCGACTTGTATTCGCTCGGCGTGCTGCTCTATCAGCTACTGTCCGGGCAGATGCCGTACGAGGCGCGCGAGCGCGACGAATGGATCTATTCGCATCTCGTGAGCACGCCGCGGTCGCTGCGCAATCTCGTTCCCGGAATCCGTCCCGAGATCGAATTCGTCATCAACAAGCTGCTGGCCAAAGCCGCCGACGACCGGTATCAAAGCGCCGCGGGCGTCGAGGCCGATCTGCAGCTTTGCCTCGATGAAATGACCCAGGGCACAGGGGTTTCGCCCGCGCTGCTCGGCCGGGGTGACCGTCAACCGCAAGCCGTGTTTCCCGTGCGTACGTACGGGCGGCAGCGCGAACTCGAACAGCTGCACGGCGCGCTGGAGCGTGTGCGCCAGACCGGCGACGCCATGGCGGTGATCGTCGAGGGCGAGCCGGGCGTCGGCAAGACGTTTTTCATCGAGGAATTCAAGCGCAATATCGGTTCGGCAGGCGTTCATTTCACGCTCGGTAAGTTCGATCAGTACAACGACAACGTGCCGTACGCGGCTTTTGTCCAGGTGCTACGCGGGCTCGTGCGTCCGCTCTTGCGGCAGACCGGCCCGGAAGTCGCACTATGGAAAGGCCGCTTCGAGGACGCCGTGGGGAAGGCCGGGCGACTGATCGTGAATCTGGTGCCGGAGATCGGCGCCATGGTGGGACCGCAGCCCGCCATCGAAGCACTGCCGCCGCAAGAGGCGACCAACCGTTTTCTGCTGGTCGTCAAGCGCTTTCTCATGCTGTTTTCGGACAAGCAGCGGCCGCTCGTGCTCTTTCTGGACGACGTGCAATGGCTCGATTCCGGCACGCTCGAACTCATCGATGGGCTGGCTTCGGATGCCGAACTAAAAAATCTTCTGCTGGTGCTCGCGCATCGCAGCATCGAGCTGGGCCGCTCGCGCGTGGCGAGCGAACGCCTCAGCGGCATTCTGTTCGGCCGAAAGGTGACCGAAAAAATCGGCCTGTTGCCGCTCACGCTCGCGGACGTCGTGATGCTGATCGCCGAGACACTGGTCGAGCCGCCCGAGGCCGTCGCGCCGCTCGCTTCGGTGATCTTCGAAAGGACGGGCGGCAATCCTTTCTTCACGATCGAATTCCTGCGCGAGCTGATTCAGGACCGGCTCATCGTGCCGGATGCGTACAGCGTGGGCTGGACGTGGGACATCGACAAGATTCGCGACAAGGGCTACACCGACAATGTGGTGGATCTGCTCACGCTGCGTCTCACGCGCCTGAACGACGAGACCAAGCATGTCCTGGCGTTCTTTGCCTGCGTAGGGGGCACGGCGCGGGTCGGCGCGCTGGCCCGCGTGCTCGGCACCGACAGCCGCCGCGTGCTGGCGACGATGCGGGAAGCCGAGACGGCGGGCCTCGTCTCGCGCAAGGGAGAGGCCTACCGCTTCGCGCACGACCGCGTGCAGGAGGCCGCGTATGCGATGCTGGGCGAAACCGCGCGTGAACTCGCGCACGCGCAGATCGGCACCAATCTGCTGTTCGCCATGCCAACGGCCCCGAGCACGGCGGAAGTATTCGAGGTGGTCGGGCATTTGAACCGCTCGCAGCGCATCCTTTCACAAGCGGACCGCGCGCGGCTTGCCGAACTCGACGTGCAGGCGGGAAACGCGGCCAAGGCGGCAGCCGCATGGAGTTCCGCGCGCGAGTATTTCGCTCAGGCGGAAAAGCTCATCGTGCAGTATGGCGTGAGCGAGGCGCGTATCGACGTATTCCGGCTACTGCTCGACATGGCCGAATGCGAGTCCCTCACGGGCGATTTCGGCCAGGCGCTCGAAACGGCGCACAAGGCGTTCAACCGCGCGGGCGGCCTGCTCAAACGCGCCGCCGCGTTGCGCATGGAGATCCGCATTCACCAGGCGTCGGGCGATTACCGGCGTGCGATCGACACGACGCTCATGGCGCTGGCGCTGCTGAACGTCGAGGTGCAGGGCGAAGGGATCGACGATGCGCTGGTCGCGCAAAAGCTCGCGGAGTTGCGTGAACTGTGCCCACCGCATCAGGTGGCGGCGCTCCTCACGCGCGGTTGCCTCGAAGACCCCATGCACGATGCCGTGATCGGCCTCATCATCGATGCGATTCCGAGTGCGTATATCGGCGTGCAGAAACTGTTCCCGATACTCGTGCTCAAGGCAGCCGAATTGTGCCTGACGCACGGCAACACACGTCTGGCAGGCTATGTCTACGCCATCTACGCGTTGCTGCTGGTCGGGACCACGCGCGAATTCGATCTCGCACTGCGCTTTTCCGAACTTGCGCTTGCCGTGAACGAGCGTTATGGCGAATCGCGTCTGACCGGCACGCTGCAGCACCTGCACGGCGACCACATCCTGATCTGGCGGCGTCCGTTTCGCGCGGCGATTCCCGTGCTCAGCCGCGCGATGAGCCAGTGCGTGGAAGCGGGCGACTTCATCTACGCCGGCTATATCGCGTTCGAGAGCATCTGGCAGGCCTATGAGCGCGGCGAGCACCTCAACGAGGTGACCAGCCTGTGCCGCGAGAATCTGCGTTTTGCGAACGAGCTGCGCAACAAGCCCATCTCCGTCACGATCGAACTCGAATTGATGTTCCTGCTGAGCTTGCAGGGCGTCGATGCGGCGGATCAAGGCATGGCTTCTACGCATGAAGCGCTCGTCGCAGTCGTGCGCGAGAGCCAGTTTGGCTGCGGTATCGCCTTTGCGGCGATCATGGAAATGAAGCTGGACTTTCTGCACAGCCGCTTCGCCTCCACCGTTGTACGCGCGCGCGAGATCGAGCCGCTGCTGGGCGCGGTGATGGCAATGCCGATCGAGGTGACCTACTACTTTCTTCGCGCGCTTGCGCTCATGCGCGTGATCGACGAAGTGCGGCAAGAAGCTGGACAGGAAGCCGCGCGCGAATTGATGGAGCGCGAACTCATCGACGCCATCGACCGGCTCAAGTCATGGGCACAAAGCGCGCCAGAAAACTTCGGCAGCCGCTATACGCTCGTCACGGCCGAATATGCGCGGCTCGTGGGCGATTACGTCCAGGCAGAGCAGGAATACGAGCGTGCCATCGAACTGGCGCGTGAGAACGGGCAGCCGCATTACGAGGCGATGGCGCGCGAATGCTCGGCGCACTTCTATCTGCAACGCGGTCTGACTGCGGTTTCCCACGCGTGCCTGCGCTCGGCTCGGGACGCCTACGCGCGCTGGGGCGCCGACGCCAAGGTGCGCAGTTTGGAGCAGGCGTTTCATCACCTGCGTGATTCCGCGTCCACGGCGCTCAACTCGGGCGGCCATGCCGCGCCACTGGGCACGGTCGATGTCGCGGCGATGGTTCAACTGTCCCAGGCCGTTTCCAGTGAAATCGACCTCGACAAGCTGGTGCAGGCGTTCATGCAAATTGCGGTGCGCCACAGCGGCGCGCAGCGTGCGCTGCTCATTCTGTGGTCGGGCGAGAGCTTTCGCATCGTGGCGGAGGCCGGCTTCGCGCAGAACGGCATCACGGTGGAGGCACGCGACATGGGCCTGTGTGAGACCGTGGCGCCGCTTACCGTCATTCGGCATGTCATGAGGGTTCAAGAGAACGTCGTCATCGACGACGGCGCGGAGCCGAACGATTTCTGCGACGACCGCTACCTCAGTACAGGCCGCTGCCGCTCGCTTCTCTGCCTGCCGCTGTTGCGGCACGGGGGGCTGGTCGGCGTGCTGTACATGGAGAACGGTGTCACCCCATACGTGTTCGATGTCGCGCGCATCAACCTGATGAACATGCTGGCGACCCAGGCCGCCATTTCCATCGAGAACGCGAGACTCTATTCCGCGCTCAAGCGCGAGAACGTCGAGCGCCGCCAGACCGAAGCGCGGCTCAGACGCAGCGAGGCGTTCCTCGAAGAGGGCCAGCGTATCAGCAAGACGGGCACCTTCATCTGGAACACGATCACGAACGAGTTGCTGTGGTCGCGTGAGAACTACGCGTTGTGGGGCGTGGATTTCACCTGCGAGCGGCCGACGATCGAGATGTGTCTTGCACGCGTGCACGTCGACGATCATCTGCGCTTCAAGGAAGTCTTCGTGAAAGCGATTAGCGAAGACGCGACCCATAGCTTCGAATTTTCGACCGTGCAGGACGACGGCAGTTTGCGCCGCCTGCAGGTAATCTTCCGCCCGTGGTCGAGCGACGAGAGCGGCGCGCGCGAGTACATCGGCGCGACGATCGACATTACGGACCGGCGCGCCTATGAAGACGCCTTGCGGCGCGGCGAGATGTATCTCTCCGAAGCGCAGCGGCTCAGCAATATCGGCAGTATTGGCTGGAATGTCGAGTCGCGCGACATGACGTGTTCCGCGCAAACCTACCGGATCCTCGAAATGGACGAGCCCGCACGGCCGCACATGGATCTCATGCTGGAGCGCATTCATCCCGACGACGTCGATCAGGTGAGGCGCGCGCTGCGCGAAGCGGAGGAAGGCGCGTCGATCATCGAGGCCGAGTATCGCGTGCGCGTGGAGACGGGTGCGGTGAAGTACCTGCGCATGATGGCGAGGCCGATCGAATCCGCCAGCCGCGCCGTGGAATACGTCGGGGCTCTTGCCGACATGACCGAAATTCACCAGGCGCAAAACGCGTTGCTGCGTGCACAGGCGGAACTCACGCACGTCACGCGCGTGTCGACGCTCGGTGAGCTGACGGCCTCGCTCGCGCACGATCTAAAACAGCCGCTGATGGCGATCATCACGCATGGCGAGGCGGGGATGCGCTGGCTGGACCGCGCGGTGCCTTCGATCGCGGAAGCGCGCAACAATCTCGCGCGCATCGTGAGCGACGCCGACCGCGCGAGCGAAGTGATCAACCGCCTGCGTGCGCTCGCGCGCAAGGAACGCCCGAATCGCGCTGCAATCGATTTGACGCAAACGGTCACCGAAGTGATTGCGCTCGTTCGACAGGAGATGGAGAAGAACAATATTCGCCTGCGCGTCGTGGCCGAAGACGGCTTGCCCAGAGTGGCCGCCGACAAGATCCAGATTCAGCAGGTGATCATGAACCTGATCTTCAATGGCATGCATTCGATCCTGAAGTGCCCAGGCAGTACGCGGGTGCTGAAAATCTCGGCGGAACTCGTTGGCGCGGAGTCCGTGAGAGTGTGTGTGTGCGATTCGGGTACGGGTATCGCTGCCGATATCGTCGACCGGCTGTTCGAGCCGTTCTTCACGACGAAGTCGGACGGCATGGGACTAGGCCTGTCCATTTGCCGCTCGATCATCGAGGAACATCGCGGTTCGATCTGGGCATTCAACAATCAGGACGCGGGCGCGACGTTCTGCTTCGAGCTTTGCGCGGCTGGAAGCGGCACTGGCGACGTTGTCGCGGCACACGTGAACGGGATAGCCGCATGAGCCATTCCACAACCATCCTGGATCAACTGGCCGATTACGATGTCACCCAATTGGTGGCGGGGCCGCCAGCGCTCTATCGCGGCGTGAACAAGGAAGGCGCTCGCGTGCTGTTCGTGGTGACGGAAGACGGCCCGAAGGAGCACGAGCGGCGCGCGCAGCTGGAGCACGAATATGCGCTGCGCGCGCGTCTCGCCGAGCCGTGGGCTGCACGGCCTTATGCGCTATTGCGCGAAAACGGCTTTTTCGCGCTCGCGTTGCGCGACCCCGGCGGCACGCTCTTGCGCGCGCGCTGGCGTTCGACGCAAAAGCTCGAGCGCTTTCTGCGCGCCGCGATAGCGATTTCCGCCGCGGTGGAATCGCTCCATGGAGCCGGGCTGATTCATTGCGATTTGAATCCCGATCATATCCTGCTCGACAATTCCGAAGAATCGGCGTGCCTCCTTGGCTTTAGCCACGCGATGATGGCCAATCGCTCGGATCGCGAAGCGAATCTGCATCACGCCAGCAGCGGATCGATCGAATACATGGCGCCGGAGCTTTGCGGACGGATGGAGCGCATGCTGGACTGCCGCGCCGATCTGTATTCGCTGGGCTGTCTGTTCTACGAAATGCTGACAGGCGTGCTGCCGTTTACGGGTGTGGACAGAATGGCGCTCGCGCATGCGCAGCTCGCCAAGCAGCCCATGCGTCCTTCCTCCTATGCGCCGGGATTGCCGCGTCAGGTAGAAGCGGTCATCATGAAACTGCTCGCCAAGAATCCCAACGACCGCTATCAGTCGGCGGCGGGGCTGCACGCCGATTTGACGCGCTGCCTGAACGCCGGCTCGGAGCGCAACGGGCCCGCCTTGTTTCCCCTGGACCTGCACGCGAGCGTCGCGAACAGCCGGCATACGGGCGCGCTCTATGGCCGCCGCGGCCAGATGGACGTGCTCGACGCTACCTTGCGCCGCGTGAGCGCGAGCGGCGCGGTCGAACTGGTCTTCGTCGCCGGATATTCGGGCAGCGGAAAATCTTCGCTGGTCGATCAGTGGGCTAGCGCGATCGGCACGAATTCGATCTCGTACGCACGGGGCACGTGCGAGCAGCTCGATTCGACGCAACCCTATGGCGCGCTGGCCCGTGCGCTCGAGCGGCTCATACGCCCGATTCTCGGCCAGGAAGACGCGAGCTTCACCGCGACGCGCAAGCGCCTTGTGGCACGCATGGGCGAGCGCGCGGAGATTCTCTATGGCCTGTTGCCCGACCTGAAACTGATACTGGGCGATCTGTCGAGCGACACCGAAACAGAGTTCAACGTAGACAGAGCGCTTTATTTGCGCACGATTGCCGATCTGCTCAAAGGTGTAGTGCCGCCCGAGCGCCCGCTCGTGCTGTTCTTCGATGACATGCAGTGGGTCGATGAAGGCACGCTAACGGTTCTCGACTATCTGACCCGTGACGGCGAGCTCTCGCATGTCATGCTGATCGCGGCGTTTCGCAGCAACGAAGTGACGCAGGAACATGCGCTCGCCAGGCTGATTGCCGAGGCGAAAGACCGTCATCAGGTGATTGCTGTCGAGCCGCTCGAACGCGGCGACATGGCGCGCCTCGTCGGCGATACGCTGGGCTGCAAGCTCGACGCGTCGCTGCCGGTGATCGACATCATTCGGGAAAAGACGGGCGGCAATCCGTTTTTCACGATTCAGCTTGCCGCGGAACTCGCGAGCGAAGGGCTGATTGAATTCGAGGAAAAGGGCGCGTTGCGCCTGCGGGACGTCGATCGCATTCGCGCCAAGCTGTATTCGGACAACGTGGCGGACCTCATGCTGCTGCGTTTCGCACGGCTGGGCGAGGGCGCGCGTTACGCCTTGCAGGTCTTTGCCAGCCTCGGCGGCGCCGCGAAGCTCGGGGATCTCGCGGCGGCAGCGAGCCTCACGCAGCAGGCACTGGAAGCGAGTCTGCGCGAGGCGTTCAACGCTTCGCTCATCGACCGCGACGCGGATATGCTGCGTTTCAAGCACGACCGCATTCGCGAGGCCGCGTACGGGTCGATGAGCGAAGACGACAAGGCGGCCCTGCACCTCGACATCGGGCGCAGACTCGCCATGCGCTTGCGCGAGGACGAGCCGAGCGACGAACTCTTCGTCGTCGCGAACCAGATCAATCGCGGGGCATCGCGGATCGTCTCGCCCGAGGAGCGCAAGCGCTTTGCGTACCTCAATCTGCTCGCAGGGGAAAGAGCGAAGGTGGCGACCGCGTACACGTCGGCGCTCGTCTATTTCGAAACGGCGGCGGCGCTGATCGACGAAAGCACCGACGAAGACACGGCGCAGTGGACGGAATTCCATCGGGCCGACGTGGAATGCCTGATCGGCACGCTCGCGCCCGCCGAGGCGCGGCTCGTGGCGCTCGGGCGCAAGCCGGTGAGCATGGCGTTGCGGGCGGAATTGACGCGCTTGACGGCGAGCCTGCAAACGGCCCAGAACCGGCAGATTCAGGCGCTGACCACGGGACTCGATTTTCTGGCCCGGCTTGGCGTGAACGTCGAAGAGCGTCCTTCCGACAGCGAGGTCGACCGCCTTTACCGGCAATTGCGCGGCGAACTAGGCGATAGAACGGTTGCGCAGCTTGCCGATCACGCGTGGGTCGAAGACCCGGTGTGGCGCTGCGCGCTCGATGTGCTCGCCGATCTCATTCCGCCCGCGCTCTTTTTCAACGCCAACCTGCTCGACGTCATTCTGCTGAACCTGACCTTGCTGAGTTTGCGGCACGGTCTTTCCGATTCCGCGGCATATGGTTTCGTGTGTCTGAATCTCGTCTTTGCGGAACGCTACGGCGATTACCGGACGGGCTACGAGTTCGCGCAGCTGGCCGTCGATGTCGTCGATCGTTGCAAACGGTCACGCTACAAGGCGCGCATTTACATGCGCTTTGGCAGCCTCGTGATTCCCTGGAGCCGCCCGGCCCAGGACGCCATGCCTTATATCGAGCAAGCGAAGAAGGTGGCGAGAGAGGACGGCGATCTGGTATTCGACGTGTCCGGCGCGCGTAATGTCGTAAGCGTGCTGCTGCTCGCGGGCCGGCCGCTGGACGAAGTGCTGGCGGAGGCGAAGAACGGTCTGAACGTCGCGAGGTTGTCTCGCTTCTATCTGTATTCGGGCGTTTTCCGCGCGCAGATCCAGCTCGTCGAACAACTGGGCGATGCGGGACGGCGCGAGACCGCGGAGCAACCCTGCGACGAGGGCTACAAGCGGGATATCGAAGCGGTTCGAGCGAACAACACGAGCGTCGGCTTTGCCTACTGGACGTGCATGCTTCAGGCGAGCTTTATTTCCGGCGATTTCGAAGCGGCGCTCGAGGCAGAGGTGGCAGCAAGACGGTCGATCAGCGCATCGAGAATGTTCCTCGAATTGATCGAATATCGCTTCTTTGGCGCACTCATGCGAGCGAAGCAGTGTGAAACAGCGGCCACGCCGCACGAACGGGCCGTGCACCGTGAAGCGCTCGACGCGCATTGCGCGGCGCTCGCCGCGTGGGCGCATGTCGGTCCCGCGAACCTCATGGGGCGGGCCGCGCTCGTCGATGCCGAAATCGCACGGCTCGACGGCCGCGCCCGCGAGGCGGAGCACCTGTATAACAAGGCCATTCGTCACGCACACGAACGGCGGATTCTGCATGTCGAGGCGATCGCGTGCGAACTCGCGGCGGGATTTCATCGCCAGCAAGGCCGCGGCGCGATTGCCGACGCCTACTTGCGCGATGCTTCGCATGCCTACGCATGGTGGGGCGCGAACGCCAAGGTTCGCGCCATGACGGAGCGCGGCCTCAAAACGGAGGCCGCGGCCAGCGCGCCGATGCCGGCCTTCGACTATCCCTCACAGCAACTCGATATTGCCGCGATCATCAAAGCTTCGAGCGCGCTATCCAGCGAGATCGTGCTGAGCCGTCTGATCGAAACGCTCGCGCTCGTGACGCTCGAACACGCGGGCGCCCAGCGTTGCGTGCTCGCGCTGAACCACGAGGGCGGCTTGCAGATTCACGCCGAGGCCGAGACCCGCGCCGAACTCGCCGAAGTCAATGTCGTGCGGCGCGAGATTTCGAGCGAGGACCTGCCGCTCACGCTGGTGCGAACGGTCATCCGCACGGGAAAGCCGCTCGCGCTCGGCAGCGCGGCGACAGAGGGCGGTTATACGCGCGACGACTATGTGCGAAGAACTCAGGCGAAGTCGGTGCTCTGCCTGCCGCTGCTCAAGCAAGGCGGTCTGGTCGGCGTGATCTTTCTGGAGAACCGGCTAAGCGAAAACGCATTTACCGAGGACAAGATCGCGGTGCTCTCCGTGCTCGGCGCACAGGCCGCCATCGCGCTCGAAAACGCGCGCCTCTATCAAGATGTCGTCGAGCAGAATCAGCGGATTGCACATACGGAGGAAGCACTGCGCAACGCCATGGCCGAGCTTTCGCGCGTGACGCGCCTCACGACCATGGGCCAACTGGTGGCATCCATTGCGCATGAAATCAGTCAGCCGATCAGCGCAATTCATTCGTCTGCCTCGGCAGGCGTGCACTGGCTCGAGCGAGATCCGCCCGCGCTCGAGGAGGCGCGCAAGCTGTTTGCGCTCGTGGCGGGCGAAAGCCTGCGCGCCTCGAGCATCATTCATGGCATACGCGAGCTGGCGAAGAACGCACCGCCCACGCTAACCGTGTTCGACCTGAGGAGCGCGGTTGCCGAAGCGCTGCTGCTCGCGGGCGCCGAGGTCGAGAATAACCACGTCGAAGTCGACAACGGCATCGCGCCGGAGTTTTTCGTCAAAGGCGACCGCGTGCAGATCCAGCAGATCGCGCTCAATCTCATCGTCAACGCGGTGGAGGCGATGGCAAGCGTCGATTCGCGCGCCCGCGTGCTCGAACTGTCCAGTCGCCATGTGGAGGGAGGGAGGGCCGAAATCACCGTGGCCGACTCGGGCCCCGGGCTGCAGGCGTGCGTCGAGGGTTCGCTGTTCGAGCCGTTCGTGACGACCAAGGCGACGGGCATGGGCCTCGGCCTGTCGATCTGCCGCTCGATCGTCGAGCGCCATGGCGGCACGCTGGAGTTCGAGCCGAACACGCCGCACGGCGCGCGCTTCGTTTTCTCACTCGCCGCAGCGTTCGCCGCGCCGGACGAGATGCAGCCCTGAAACTCAGCCGGATGGGGCGACCGCCTGCTTGACGTGCATGGCCAGTGCCTGCGCGCTGACCGGTTTCGTGAGGAACGCGCGCACGCCGATCGACATGGCCCGCGCCTCGACTTCGGCGGCCGGATACGCGGTGATCAGCACGAACGGCGCATCGATACCCATGTCGAGCATGCCTTCGAACATTTGCAGGCCGGACATGCCCGGCATCTGGAGATCGGAGACGACGCACGCGGTGCGATTGTGCGCAAGCCATCGCAGGACGTCGTTCCCCGATTCGAAGGTTTCGACCTCGTAGCCGAGCGAACGAAGCAAGCTGGCAAGTGCAAGCCGAACCGACTGATCGTCGTCGACCACACAGACGTGATGAGCGGCGGACACGCATGATCTCCTGAACAACAACGGCGCGCCGGAGCAAAACGCCAGCGCGGGTCGACAGCGCTGATAGTAATGACGGAATTCGCCGGGCGGAATCATACGCTTGTATAGCGGGTGTGAATTTTTACAACACCGGCACGCACGCATGAACCATTTGGGAGGTGAGTGCGCGTGCGAACGCTGCGCGGCACACGTGATGGGCGTGCAGGCCGCGCAGGCTTCTAGCGATTCATTTCGAATAGTTTCGGAATGGAAAGTTATTTTGCCGTCGCGCCGGACGCGCGGGGCAAGGCGAGACTCGTCAGCGCGCCGATTACGCAGAGTGCGGCCACATAGAGTTCCGGGGCAGACGGGTTCCATTTCAGCATCAGCGATACGAAAACGGGCGTCAGGCCGCCGAATACCGCGTAGGCCACGTTGTACGAGAACGAGATGCCGGAGAAGCGCACTGCGGGCGGAAAGGCATTGACCATGGCGACGGGAATGGCCGCCACGGCGCCGACAAAGAAACCCGACACGGCATAGAGCGGCAGCAGCGCGCCCGGATCGGCGGCGAGGTGTCGAAGCATTGCGAAGTACGATGCGCCGAGCAGCAGGCTGCCAACGAAGATCGTGCGCCGCGTGCCGATGCGCCCGGCCAGCGATCCTGCAATCACGCAGCCGATGCACAGGCAGAGCGTCGCAGCCGAATTCGCCTGCAATGCGGTGGCGGGATCGATATGAAAACGTTTAACCACGAGCGTCGGCGTCATGAGGATCACGACGACAATCGCTGCGGTGAGCGTCCACGTGAGCAGCATCGACACGATCACGGCACGGCCATGCTCGCGCAGCACGGTTTTGAGCGGCACTTCCGTGGCGAGCGAGCGGCGCGCCTTCATTTCGACGAACACCGGCGTTTCGTTGAGCCAGCGGCGCAAAAAGGCCGAGAGAATGCCAAACAGGCCGCCGATCACGAAGGGAATACGCCATGCGTAGGCGGCGATCTCCTCATGCGAATAGTGATGATTCACGCCCGAGGCGATCAGCGAGCCAAGCAGGATGCCAAACGTCAGGCCGCCGGTGAGCAGGCCGCACGCGTAGCCGATATAGCGCGGCGGCACGTGCTCGGAAACGAACACCCAGGCACCGGGTACTTCACCGCCCACGGCTGCGCCTTGCAGCACGCGGCACAACAGCAGCAGGACGGGTGCGGCAATGCCGATGGCCCCGAAAGTCGGCAGCAGGCCCATGAGGAGCGTGGGCAGCGCCATCAGCATCACGCTCAGGGTGAACATGCGCTTGCGGCCGACCAGATCGCCGAAATGCGCGAGGATCACGCCGCCGAGCGGCCGCGCGAGGTAGCCCGCTGCGAAAATGCCGAACGTTTGCATCTGGCGCAGCCAGTCGGGAATGGCGGGCGGGAAGAACAATTGGCCAATGGTGGCGGCAAAAAATACGTAGATGACGAAATCATAGAATTCGAGTGCGCCGCCAAGCGCAGCCAATGTGAGCGTGCGGTGATCGCTTCCCGCCAGTGGGCGGTGCGGCACAAAGGGAATTTGAGGCGAATTGAGGGAATTCATCGGCGAGGCCAGTTTGGGTTGAGGGACGGCACGTTCCCTGCGCGCGGGCGCAATGGACGATCAATGAACCGACCTCGGCGCCGATAACGTACCAGGCCATCAAAACACCTGACCCATTCGCGCTATTCCAGACGCAAGGCAAGCCAGGAAGGTGCGATTGGTTTTGTACAAAAAACTAAATAAATGCATCAGGTCATTCGGATATGATTTAGGAAAGAATTCTCGAACAATCATTTGCTGCTCGAATATCGCGCGCATTGCACGCTGCGTTGCCGGTTGAATCCAACAGGTCTGAATTGATATTTTCCATGTCCACAGCGTACAAAAGGAGGGAAGGCATGGTTGCGGACAGGAATATGGCCAATTCGTCCGATCTGGCAACCAGCTTGATCGATGCGAAGCTGATGCTGTTGCGCGACGGCGCAGTGCAGCTTTATCGAGTAGAAAAACAGGGATCGTCGGTGCTGGCCGCCATCCCGCTGTCGCCGGCGCCCGAGGCCGGGCTGGCCCAACTGCGTCACGAATACGGCATCCGTGCCAGGCTCGAACACGGGTTTGCGCTACGTCCCATCCAGTTCGTGATTCACAACCAGAATCCCGCGATGCTGCTGCACGACCCGCGGGGGCAGATGTTGAACGGGCTCGTCGGCGCGGCCATGCCGCTCGAGGCATTCATGCGCCACGCGGCGCGTATGGCGTTGGCTCTCGCATCGGCGCATGCCGCGGGGCTCGTGCATGGTGCGCTGACGCCTGCAAACTTCATGGTGCACAGCGAAGGGCGCCGCGCATGGCTCACGGGTTTTCGCGCGCTGCGCGCCGTTCCGGACGCCGAAGCGTTCGACAGCGACATCCTCGCGAACGTCGACCCGGAGCGCGTGCATTACGTCGCGCCGGAAGCGACAGGGCGGCTGCGCCGTCCCGTTGACGCACGCTCGGATCTGTATTCGCTCGGGTGCATCTTCTATCAGATGCTCACGGGCAGCGTGCTTTTTCCGAATCTCGCGCCGTCCGAAGAAATTCACGCGCATATCGCAAGGCGCCCGATGGACGGGAGCGCCGCCTCAGTCATTGCGCCGCAGCTTTTGCCCATTCTGTTGCGGCTGCTCGCCAAGGAGCCTCAGGAGCGCTACCAGGCCGCGACCGACGTCGTCAAGGATCTGCTGGCCCTGCACGCTCCCGGGAGCGGGGACGATGCGCCTGCGCCCGCTATCGCGCTTGGGGCCGTGCAATGTGTCGATAGTCGGCCTTGAACAATCCGCGAAGGCTTATGCGGCAAGGCTCTGAGGCCGAATTGGTGTTGTGGGAATTGCAGGGACCAGGCATATTGACGCTTGAATCCTGCAAATCCTGACGAGGTGCGGATGGGTCCGAAGACGCCTGTGACAGAAGGAGATTTCTTCCGGCAGCCGCTGCGTGAGCAGATCAATCTGAAACATCCGCTGGTGCGGCTGGCTGAACTGATCAACTGGGATCGGCTGGGCGTGGCAATGAGCGAGAGCTTCGTGTCGCGCAAGGGACGGCCGGCAACATCAC
>NZ_SMOD01000044.1 GCF_004353905.1 Paraburkholderia guartelaensis
TGCTGCAGACCCTCGTCCATCAACGCTACAAGCAACGCCGCAGCATCCTCGTCACGTCCAACCGCGTCGTCCAGGACTGGGGGCGCTACCTTCGCGACAGCACCATGGCTTCGACGATCCTTGACCGTCTGCTGCATCGCTCCAAACTCCTCGAGTTTGAAGGCAAGAGCTATCGTCTCCGTGAAGCCGCTGCCAGGCTTGCCGTCACTGAGGAATCCGACGCATAATCCGCTCGTCCTGCCTGGGGGAATTTAGCCGCCCACAAGTGGAGGAGTTTGAACTGCCCATCGGGGGCCGAGTTGATCTGCCATTCCAGTACTGTCTGGTCACGCGGGTTGAGTCCAGATCGGTGCCGAGCTCAACCCGCTCGATAAACTGAATCTGCAGGTCAGGGGGGAGGCTCCAGTGGCACGGCCCAGGTTACGGACCCGTGAACCTTCCCGATGCAATAAGACACCTGAACTTCAGGCCGGTCAATGAGGCCTAGTTCCAGGGACGTCGAGTTTCCAGAATTGCGCCCCGATGGGCTCCGGAATGGTGAAGACTGACAGCGTCCGAACGCTAGCACGGAAGCCACGCTGATCGTAGCCCCGCGCTAAGGCACGGTCGGTCCGAAAATTCGAGTTGGCGAGATTCAACCGGTTTTCCCGAAACCGCGAATAACGGTCATGGGCAACGATTTGCCAGACTCGCTGAGTGGATTGTCGTTGAACATCTCAAAGCGGCCGTAGAGGTGACGCCGGGTCCACGGTCCGGAGAGGGTCGTCCACTGTCCTTCCTGATCGTTCGAAGTCCGACGGCCGCAAGGCCGATCTCCCGTAAGGTGCTTAGTGCGCCGCCTGCTGCCAACGCGTGTTCGGCATGCGATAGGGGCAGTTCAAAGCTGACGAACAGTCACACATACCTCACGCCAGCCTTCGGCGAGCGAGGACATCAGATTTCCCGGCAGGCTTCCGCGCATACGCGGCAAGCATCACTGCATGTGCCAAAGTGCTCAGGCGCATGCCGGCTGCATTCCTCTGCGCACTCATGGCAGATCCGCGCGCATAGTGCACAAAGTTCGGGGGCGAGATGGCTCTGCCGAGATAGCGCGGCGGATGTGAAGCGGCACATGGATGCGCAATCGGCATTGAGTCGAATGCACTTGGTCATCGCCGCGACGCCCGGGTCTTCGAGGCACGCCGATGCGCATCGGTCGCATGCGGCGGCGCATGCATCGCATGCGTCGATGCAGGACTGGTAGGCTTCAGTGTTCATGGTGCGGCTCCAGTTTCTGGCGAGTTCGTGCCTCTCCTGCGCTCCTCGTCAGGCTGATGGTCTGGTCCAGGATCCGTGCGGCGGATTGCTCTGAGGAGTGCGAGATAAAGACTGCTTAGCCTGTTTCGTTAAGAAACAACCATCGAGAAGACTTTCTCCCGGAAGGGACCTGACCAGACCTTACGGTCAAGCACAAGCAGGACGAGATCTCTGCCCTGCCGGTACAGGGTACCCTCTTCCAGCCGCTGCATGCGCTCGAATGGCTTCCCGCTACCCATGCTCGTTTCGAGGAACAGAGGCCATTCGTCCACGCCCAGACCAAGATCCCTGGCAGGAATCGAATACTTCAGGAAGGAACGTGTAGGTTCAACGTCCTCCCAGTGAATAATTTTAGGTTTACGGTTCCCGAGCGAAGCAGGACCGGTATTAACGGGCCGGGTCATATATCGTCTGCGCAACCCTCGGGAAAACTCCAAGGCCTCAGGCCTTCAGAAAGCCGGGCGGTTGCCGTTGAGCCGGGGAATACCAGGTTTCCATCGCGTTCGTGTGACTGGGACTGGTGCCCCGAACTCCCGGCGTCAACAGAAGGACTGAACCTCATGCTCCCCAATTTTCGCGACCTGCGCATCGCCGTTCGTCTCTCCATCGCCTTCCTGATCGCTGCCTTGCTCACAGCCCTGCTCGGCGCCGTAGCCTACGCGCGACTCTCGGCCATCACAGCTGAGTGGCAGGGATACGAATCGGTGACGCTCGCGAAACTGCGGCTACTCCAGCACGCGAAGGATGTGTTCGGCGATGCAGTTCACAACTACAAGGATTACGTACTGCGCGGCGGCGACTACCGCACCAAGGTTATCGGCAACCTCGACGAAATCGACCGGGCCGCGCATACCTCGCTGGAGATGGGCAGGTTCGCGCCAGACGAGCCTGATGCGGTCACGGCGCTCACCGCAGCGACCGCCGGATATCGTGCGTCGCTGGCCAGCCTGGATGCGCTCGTTGCCTCGGGCGCGTCGATCGAGGCGCGTGACCGCGGCGTCGCAGGAGCCGACAAGCCGATCGGCAAGGCACTCGATGCGCTGATCGAGATCGGTATGCAGCGCACCGTCGAACAGGGGGCGACCGTGACGCGCCTGGCCACGATCGCTGAGTGGACCATCGTCGTCGTCACGGCGGCGGCACTCGCCGCGGCAGCGCTGCTCGCGTTCTTCATCACGCGCAGCACTACCGTGCCGATCGGCGTTGCCGTGTCCGCCGCCGAGGCCGTGGCGCGTGGAGATCTCACCCAGGATATTCCGCGTGGCCGCGCCGACGAAACTGGTCGCCTTTTGCGTGCCCTACGCGACATGAACGAGAGCCTGCTGCAGGTTGTCGGGCGTGTGCGCAGTGGCACCGACAGCATGGCGACCGCGACAAGCCAGATCGCGGCGGGCAATCAGGATCTGTCGTCCCGTACCGAAGAGCAGGCGAGTTCCCTGCAGGAAACGGCATCCAGCATGGGGGAACTGACGGCGACGGTCCGGCAGAACGCCGACAACGCCCAGCAGGGCAATGCCCTGGCCGGCAGTGCAGCCGACGTTGCGCAGAGGGGCAGTACGGTCGTGGGCAAGGTTGTGACCACCATGGAAGAGATCAGCGAGAGCTCCGCCAGAATTGCCGAAATCACCGGCCTCATTGAGGGCATCGCGTTCCAGACCAACATCCTTGCGCTCAACGCGGCGGTCGAAGCGGCACGGGCCGGCGAAGAAGGTCGCGGCTTCGCGGTCGTCGCAGGCGAAGTGCGAACCCTCGCGCAGCGTTCAGCGAGTGCGGCCAAGGACATCAAGGATCTGATCCAGACGTCCGTGCGAAAGGTTCAGGATGGGACGCATCTCGCATCCGAGGCTGGTGACACAATGCTCGAAGTCACGGCAGCGGTCGCGAAGGTCACCGAGATCATGGGCGCAATCGCAACAGCATCAAGTGAACAGAGTCGTGGCATTGAACAGGTGAACCTCGCCGTCGCCCAGATGGATGAGGTAACACAACAGAATGCGGCGCTGGTCGAGCAGGCCGCAGCGGCCTCCGCTTCACTTCAGGATCAGGGGCGGCAACTCAGCGACGTAGTTGCGTTTTTCCGTCTGCGGCCCAACGGGCGACCCGCCTGAGGCGTTGAGAAGCAATGGGGCGTGGCGATCGACGTCCCTGACGCGCGGACGCGCGAGCATGGTCGGCTCTGCCAATGGCGACTGGAGACCGCCAGATCGCGCGGCGAGCCGCGACGGGGCTGTCGCGGGAGCCCGTGATCATCTCGAAGATGGCACCGGGCCGACACCCGCCAGGCTGCGCAATGGACTGAATGGACTCGTCTCAATCATCCAGGGCCTCGCGCTCAAGCCGGTCGCGCGAAATGTGGCGGACATCCTTGCCCTTGACAACATAAATGACGAGCTCTGCCAGATTCTTCGCATGGTCACCGATCCGTTCGATGGCCGACGCAATGGACACGTAGTCGAGCGCAGAAGAAATGACGCGGGGATTCTCCGCCATGTATCCCGGCAGCTTGCGCACAAATGCACGGTACTGCTCATCGATCGCCTCATCCTCGCGCATGATCCGGGCTGCCTCAACCGTATCGAGCCGCGCGAATGCAGCGAGCGCGTTATGGAAGATGGTCCCCGCCATCTGACCGGACGACCGGATCTCCGCGATATTCATGTTCCTGCCCGCAGAGTCAGTCGCGATTTTCCTCGCGCGCTTTGCGATCTTGCGTGCTTCATCGCCTGCACGCTCGAGATTGCTGATGCCCTTGGAGAAGGCGAGCAGTCGACGCAGGTCAGACGCGATGGGCTGGCGCCGCGCGATGACGTTGCTGCACTCGGCGTCGATCTCGACTTCCATCGCATTGAGTCGATGCTCCTCATCAATCACCTTCTCGACCAGACCCATGTCGAAGCGGCTGAGCACTTCCATCGCATCGGTCAACTGAGATTCAACCAGCCCCCCCATCTCGAAGAATCTCGACGACAGGTGTTCCAGGTCGGCATCGAACTGGCTGGAAATGTGTTTGTCTGACATAGATAATTTCTCCCTTACCAGAAAGACGATAAACTGTTTGCACGGTTTGTGAAACGTGAAAAAACCATGAAGCCACAGGGTACCAGGAACATGAGCGACAAGCGATCGCACGCATCGCCAGGCGAAGGCACCAGCGAGGCCGTGGCCAGCGGGAAGGCAGTCAAGGCGGCGAAGGCTCCGCCGCCGGCGTCGAAGCCACAGGGCCGAAAGCCCACGCCTGCTGAGGACCCGCCCCGACGCGTTGCACGCCATCGCAGGGAGCCTGACAAACGGGAAAAGGTCGTGCGCGACACCTTCACGATGCCCAGGGGGGATTACGAACAGTTCACGATACTCAAACAACGGTGCCTCGAAGCGGGCGTGGCCGTGAAAAAAAGTGAACTCGTGCGTGCGGGGCTGCTTCTGCTGGCATCTGGGCCGACAAAACGCCTCCTTGCAGCCGTCAAGGCGGTCGACCCGGTCAAGACGGGCCGGCCACCGAAATCGAAGTGACGCGCGCATGGGGCCTGCGAGCGAGCCCCGGACGAGATTTAAGCAGGCTGTAGGGGAACGTCCGAAACGGTAACGATTTACGTTTCAGATGTAACAGCGCGGCGAGGCGCAATGGGCATGCAAGTGCTCGCGTTTGACGCTGCGGCGTTTTCACCGGCGCCGATGTTGTCTATCCCACCGTCATGTGAGCTTCCTCAAGCGATAACCTACGCCGCGCACCGTCACGATCCGCTCTGTGCCGATCTTCTGCCGCAGGCGGTGTACATGGACTTCGAGAGCGTTGCTGTCGATTTCGTCGTCCGGGCCGTAGACCTTCGCCAGAAGTTCACGATGGGTGAAGACCCGTTCCGGGTCTTCGATGAGCGCTCTCAGCAGACTGAACTCGCGTGGTACGAGGTCGAGCGCCACGCCATGCAGGGTCGCCTCATGGGAAGCTTGATTCAGCACAAGACCATCGTGTGTGTAAATGCCCGCTGCCTGCCCGGTTCGACGACGCATCAGCACGCGTACATGTGCCGCGAGTTCATCAAGATCGAAGGGCGTGATCAGGTAATCATCCACGCCTGTGTCGAGTGCATCAATACGGCTTTCTACCGCGCCCCACGCCGTCAGGACGATCACCGGGGTGCGGCCGCCGCGCCTGCGATACTGTTTCAGCAGTCCGAGCCCCTCGTCGCCCGGCAAACCCAGGTCCAGTATGAGCAGGTCATACGTTCCATCGTTCAGCGACGATTCGGCCTCGCGTCGGTCACGCGCCCACTCGATATAATGGCCTGTGCGCCGCATGGCATCGACCACGGGCTCGGCGAGCATTCTGTCATCCTCCACCAGCAGCAGGCGCATGGTGCAACTTCCCCCGTATCGCCTTCATTTTCGATGGCCGTAGCTTAACGCGCGCTTAAGCGTCCCTCAAGCACGGCTGCCGACTGAGCGCGGCACCCATCCGTGCTGCACGGCCTGATCGCTGCAAGATCGAAGGTCACGATGGATTCCCTTCTCGTCGGTCTTCCTCTAATGGTCCCGCCCGTCCGTCGAACCGGGTCAACCTCAAGCAGGGCACAAAATTCGGGCCCGCTTCGGCGGGCCTCTTTTTTTGCACTTCGCCGACTTGCAGATGCACTGTGCCCCCCTGTCCAGGCATCATTTCCCGGATGCGCAGGGTAAGGGCACAACCGGACTCAACAATTTAAACATGTACCTTCGCACGCATATCGAGGACCGCATTCGCGGCTAGTCCTGTCGTTTGCAGTCCGAACATAACGACTGAATGATCAGGCACGGCAAGCACATTCGCGAGATGCTCGTACTGCTCGATGAACTCGGAATTGCGGACATCACAATGTGTCATGTACAGCACCGATAACATGGGCTTGATGATTGCGGCGGTTCGTTCCGTTAGCCCCGGCAACCTGGTGATTTTTCGATCCTCTCAGGCGCAGTGCGAGCATCGCGCCCTGGACATGCGCCATCCCGATCGCGTTCCATCGGCTGATGGGGGCGTTCGATGCGTGAGCTCATCCGCACGGTCCCGCAGAATCGCGTTGGCGTGCAGCAACCGCTTCCAGCGAAAGTGGTCAACCACCAACGGTCACTCACCGGCTTGGGAATAGCAAGGCCTCCGCACGTCGCTTGCGTGTACAACAACGGCAATTCACGCATCGGCCTTTACGTTGCGACCTGGCGAGTGAAGCAAGCCGTTGAGCTACCCTGATCTAAATGGGCAGGAGCAGCTTCAAACTGGCAATGATCAACACAATGGCTAGCGACACACGAATCTGACGCGGCGATAGCCAGTGGCTTCCCAGGCGTGCCCCGATCCAGCTTCCCACGACCACGATCAACGCTAGCCGACCAATTCCGGGTGGAAGGCGATTTGTGGCGCTCCAGTTGCCTGCCAGCGCGGCAATGGAATTGCAGAGGATGAACAGCGCCGCAACCGATGCAGCCGCGCGCATCGAAGACCAACGACAAAAGAGCAGGAGCGGCGTTATCAGGACGCCGCCACCGACTCCGGTCAGCCCCGACGCCAGGCCGATAATCGCTCCCGAAGCCAGCGCGGCAGGCTTGCTGGGTGGCCGCACAATCTCGTCTTTCGACTCTCTGCGGACCAGCGACAGTGTTCCAGCGACTAACAGCAGAGCGCCGAGCAGATATTCGAACCATGCTTTTGGGGGCGTTATATAGCCACCCAATAACGCCATGGGTACGGCCGGGAGTGCAAATGGCCAGAACAACTGCCAGTTAAAATGCCCGTCCCGAATGAAGCGCCAACTCACCACCAAGGAGACCAGGATGTTCAGGACAAGCGCGGTGGGCTTGATGCTTTCGGGCTCGTATCCTGCCAGTGCCATGATGGCAATGTATCCTGAAGCCCCGGCTTGGCCTGCGCTGGCGTAAAGCAGTGCAATGCCGAGAAAAGCGCTGCAGATGAGCAGTGTTTGCAGATCGATCATCGCGCATTTCAACCGGGAGGTCGGCGGGATAGTATCGCATCGATACTGGGCCAACGGCCTCTCCAGCACTCAATAGCTGCCGCCCGCTGCGGTCGTCCGCAATTTATGCAGAAGGCATGAGGAGTCGCCGGCGCACACGGGCCGCCGCGCGGGAGTAGACGGGACGTGCACCGTCCATGCGCGAGCCGGCCATCACTGAGCCTCGATGCGCCAGCCGATAGCAGCCTTCCGGTGCTTCGCGCCGCTGCGCTCAGCTTCCGGTTGCCGTGTACTGATGGAGCAGTTCGAGAAGTCTCGCCGCTGCGAACGGCTTGCGCAGGAATGCAGCGATATGCAGCGTTCCAGGCGGTGCAGCCACCGCCGAGCTCAGCACCACCGGCACGCCGGCAAGGCCTGGGTCGCTTGCCAGCGCGCGTACGAGAGCTTCGCCGTCCATGACCGGCATCATGTAATCGGTCACGACGATGGCCGGCTGTTCTGCGCGGGCGCAGCGCAGCGCCTGCGCCCCGTCGAGCGCCTTGATCACGTGAAAGCCGTCCGACTCGACAAGCGCCGCCAGTGCATCCAGCAGCCGCGGGTCGTCGTCCATCAGAAGTACGGTCGTCAATCGAGTCCCCGATTAATCTGGCGAAAGTAGCAATGCGCATACCCGGGAGTCTGGGGCCGCCATGCGAGAACGAACGGATGTGCTTCGGCAAGCGTGACTGCGGGCTCGCGAAGCCGCATCGAACCGGCGCGGCGCTTACCGCGTTTCACGCAGGCGTGCGCTCATAAGGACAAGGGCGGATTCGCATGCCTGACGGAAGGATCAGCGCAGCCAGGTTAGCTGGAAGGCCGTCCTTACGCCTGGACCGGTGGCTTTCAGGTCGCCGTTCCCGACGAATTGTTGACTGTTTCTATCTGGGAAACCGCGTTTAAACGAGGTCCGGCGATAATATGCGGCTTTCCCGTGTGCGGCGGGGCCGTGCCGTTGCCGACGGGACCGGATATCCTTCGAGGCCGCATCGTGATGAGTGACAGCTCAGCCGCGAGTGTCTAGATCAATGCCGAAGAACGAAAACCGCTCATCCCGCCGGCTCTCGGCGCAACGGTTCTATCGCTGGCTCTCGGTGCCGTCCATCGTCATTGCATCCGGGATGGTAACGGCCCTTTTTATGACTGCCTTGTGCGCTGCGTCTCTTTACCAGAGCCGGCTGGACGCCATGGCGCGCGCAACGGAAACATCGCGCAACCTCGCCGTCATGGCTCAGCGGGACATCGAGCGTAATTTCGAGCTGTACGCGCTGTCACTGCAGGCGGTGATCGACGGTGTCAACGATCCGGAGGTCATGCGGTCGGTGCCGCGTTTACGGCACGAAATGCTGTTCGATCGTGCCGCAACGGCAACCTATCTGGGATCGATCCTGGTACTCGACGCTGCGGGCAATATCGTGATCGATTCCGGGAGCGACGTGCCACGCAAGGCCAACTTCGCCGACCGGAAATACTTCGCAGTGCATCGGGATAACCCGAGCGCGGGCCTCTACATCAGCGATCCTTATCTGTCACGGCTTCGTGGCGGTTCGCCAAGCATCGCGCTGAGTCGCAGGATTTCGCGACCCGACGGGTCGTTCGCGGGCGTGGCCATGGTCGCGGTCGATCTCGAATATTTCCATCACCTGTTTGCCGGACTGTCGCTGGGCTCACACGGATCGGTCGCGCTGATCGGCCGGGACGGCGCGATGATCATGCGGCAACCCTACGACCGGCACCTCATTGGCCGCAATATCCGGGATGCCAGCACGTTCCGGCAGTTCATCGCAGCACCGGAAGGCAGCTTCTCGGACACCGCGACGATTGACGGCGTGAAGCGGCTGTATTACTTCCGGAACTTCCCGCATCTGCCACTCATCATCATGGTGGCTAGCGCGCATTCGGACATCTACGCGGCATGGCAACATCGTGCGCTGACGATCGGTTCGTTGATGGCGGTGTGCGCCCTTGGCTTCGTCGGCCTTTCCTTCGCGCTGGGCGCACAACTGCGGCGCCGGATGCGCGCGGAATCCGAGCTGGCGATGCTGGCCCGCACGGATGGCCTGACCGGACTGAACAACCGCCGCACGCTCGGCGAGATTCTGGACAGGGAGTGGCGCCACGCGAGACGCACCCGAAGTGTGTTTTCGCTGCTGTTTGTCGATGTGGACCGGTTCAAGGCGTACAACGACACATATGGACATCAGGCCGGAGACGATGCCCTGGCCGCTGTCGCCAGATGCATCGGCGAGAACATTCGCCGGCCGGCAGACAGTGCCGCACGCTATGGCGGTGAAGAGTTCGTGGTCGTGCTGCCAGACACCAGCCCGGAAGGCGCGGCGTCGATCGGCGAAAAGATCCGGGCGGCGATCAGCGATCTTGCCATTGAGCATGCCGGCAGCGAGTATGGTCGCGTCACTGCCAGTATCGGTGCGGCAGCATGGACGCCAGACGAGGACGAAGACGTGACCGCAGTCATTCGGGCCGCTGATGAAGCGCTATACAACGCGAAGGCGACCGGTCGAAACAAGGTTGCGCTGTCCACAGCCCCGGCAGCGTGATCTGTATCAGCGGGGACTGCGATCGTAAGCAGCCGGCAGCCCCGCTGTTTCAGGTGGCGCCCGAGTGCACCACCATGCCGTTCGCGGTCACGTTCAGCGCCTCGACGAACTGCACGATCTCGCCGCTATCGCGCCTGAGGAACAGGTCGTCGCCCTTCACGCGCACATCGTTGCACGAGTAGGGCATCCTGCTGCCTTTGCTGCATATCTTGCCGTCCTCTGCGCCCGGTCGCCATGGTCGGCAAATTCCTTGCTCGACCTTACAGTAAGTCTTAATCACCACCGCCCTACCATACTGGAGGCGCCACGTACTACCGTCGGCCAGCTTGATGTCAAACGCCTTGCCGGGGACGTGCTGCTCGATGTCGCCTGCACTGGATATCGTGGCTCCGTCAGGGTACGCGGTGCCTTGCGCAAAAGCGCCTGCGGCTGGCACCAGGAGCAGGGCCAAGAAAATGGCAGTAGCAGGATGTCAATCGGCCTTAGCAAGGCTTTGCGGATCCGCGCACTTCGCACAATCGAAGGTTTTTCAGGTCACTGATTAACAGCCCTTCTTAGCTCAAACCGCCAGAATTCGCACGAGAAGTACGACTACCCCACCGTGCAGTTGTGCAAAGCGCCGGGCTAACGCAAGCCCGATTCCGAGGCCACCGTCCTTCCCGGTGCGCGCCCGCACGAACTGGGTGAAAGGCTCAAAGAGGTGCGGTAGCGACGCCTGCGAAATGACGATTCCGTTGTCGCGGACAACGACTGCGACATGGGGTTCGCCGTTCAGGACGAGATGTTCGACGGTGACAGCGATGTCTCACCCTTGCGGGGTATAACGCCCCGCATTCGACAGGAGGTTCGCGATGCCCTCCGGGGGAGCGCTCACGGACAGCGTGTGATGCCGCTCAAGCCGGCGTTCCTCCACAAAAGCAAGCGCGTCGTCGAGTGCCCCGTTCAGGGCCGTGTCGACAGGCGCTATGGCGAGCTTGTTGTGATCCAGCCGGCTTGCATCCTGCAATTCGTCCATCAACCGCTTCAGATGGCAAATCTGGCGCTGGGCAACTGCCAGGTACTCGCCAAGCGGCTCCCGGCCTTCGTTGATGACCTGTAGCGCGTCGATTGCATTCTCGAGCGGGCCCAGCGGATTGCGAAACTCGTGTGCAAGGACGGAGATGACTTTGGAGTAGCGCTGCGTCTCGCGGCGGCTGCGGTCGCGCTCCCGAGCGAGTTCAAGCACGCCGCCGGCTACGGATGCCAGGTCCGTCAGCACGCGTTGATCTTCCCCGGAAAACCGGCATTCCTCTTCGAGCGATGCCACCCACATCGCCCCCAGCCGTCGACCGCCGGACACAACCGGCAAGATCAGAGCTTCGCGCACACTGCTGCACACCTTCGCGAGAACGGAAAGTCTGTGGCAACGGCGGTGAACAGCAGCGGCTCGCCGGCCTCAAGCACGACAGCGCAGGGGCACTCATTACAGCGGGTAGTCAGCCCACGCAGGTCCGCGAACCTGCCGGCAACCATGTGCCACCGGAAGACGTCTTCTTCGCCTGCCCGCTCGATCAGGCTGATTCCCGCCGTCTGCGCACAGCACAACTCCATCGCGAAGTCAGCCGCTTTATGCAGGAGGGCCCCGCGCGAGTCGGCTTGCGCGCCGGCGAGCACAAGCAGGGTGCAACACTCGCGCTTATACTCCGCCTTTCTTGCCGCCCGGCCGGCGACGCTGCCAAGTGAAATACCGCCGGACCATAATGGCATTGAAACGCTGTCCACCGATATTCCCAATATCTGGGTTTTCGCTTGCGAGGCAACCGCTTCGCACCTAGACTACAACTGCTCATCTGCGAAAACCCTCTCCCTCTCCCGGGCGTCCATGGACGCGATTGCAATGCGCCTGACGATTCTCATCAATGGTCCCGATCCGACGGTCAACCACGACTACGCAGTCCTGTGGCTGGACCTCGACGAACAACGCTGGTCGCGTGAGGCGCATTCTGGTCTCGCCTTGCCCGAATGGGGCGAGCTTCGCCAAACCGACGCGTCGACGCTCCTTTGTTCGTCGTCACCCGAGGAACCTGTGTGCGCCCTTCTGGGACTCGTTCCCGACCGCCACAACGAGGTGGAAAGTGCGGACGGTGTCGCCTCCTTTCCAGCGGAAGCGGTTCCCGGGCGCCGTACAGACTGGCACTGGCGGTTGCAGGCAGTTGACCGCTCTCGCATACGCGCTGCCAGTGCGTTCTTTGCGAGCGAAGAAATGCCCCCGTTGCCCCGTTCTGCCGGTGGCCGGGAGCCGGGCCGCGTCCATCGTTGATCACGCCGTGCGGCCGAGCGCTGACCGTCACGGACGCCGATGCGCGTCAGGCAAGGGCAGCTGGCTATCGCGCCTTTGAGCGCGCTTGACCAGGCATCGCAGCGATCGAGGACTTCCTCGCCAACAGGCGCCGGTGTGAAGCGGCGGGCATTGAGCAAATTGCACCGCCGGCATCCGTGCGGACTGCCCGGCTGCATGGTATATCTCTCTCTGTTTGATCACGGCGTTCTCAACAATCGTATAGGCGCGCAACGCCGTACGCGGCTATCACGATCACGACCATGCCGGGTGCTACCCGCCGGGGTCGGTCGTGCGTTACTGTCGGTCCGCCGCTGTCGACGGCAAGGACTATCTGGAGTTGTGCCGGCGCTTCAGGAAAACTGCAATTGCGCAATCAGGATCGCCTGGCGCCCAACATCGACCGACCCATGGCTGAAAGACTATCGATGCCGGTTCAACGTCGGTCATGACAGAACAGGTCGTCGACGATCTTGCGCGCCGCACTCAACCCGCCCATCAGCGCGTCGGCCTCCGTCGAGAAGGGCCGCCCGCCCGCTTCGCCGAACCGCAGCGGAGAGAACACGGCGACGGGCGTGCCCGCCTGAAAGATCCGCACGACAGCAACATACCCCGGCCGCGTCTGCGCGAGCCTGCCCGCACCAATGCTGAAGTCCGACTGGACGGAAACTTCGAGCGTGTAGCCTTCGTAGTCGTAGCTGCGCGTCATGCTTCGCCTCCACCTATTTATCGTGCCGGCATCCGTGGACGCCGGGCGCGGTTTCGAGGGCAATCTGCCCGTCGTCGAGATCGGGGTCATCCTCCGACTGCTTGACGATGAAATGCTTGATGCGAATGCTGCCCGTGTCAAGCGCCTGATGGCGCGCCTCAAGCGCGCGACTCCGGCTGCCTTCCGCCCTCGACATTTGGCAACGGCGCGGTTTCGGGCGACTCAATCTTCGCACGCTTTTAACGCACGGCAGCGGTCGGCGAACGCGCGATCGGGCTCCCCGCTAACCGCCCATGGTGACGATCATCAGGGTGACGTGACGCCCGGGACGAGATGTTTCATTCGACGGACAATAATCGCCGAGGCAATCGAAGCCAAATTCCGGCCAACACCGCTCGCTGACGAATATTGTCATTGCGTGGCGCCGACGATCATCCTGCAGGTCAGAGAAAACGCCTTGTGTCATAGTGCATGGTGAGCTGATGAGCCGCGAACTGGAGGAATTCTGTGTCGCATACCGGACCATGATGGCTGCACGAGGCCGACTTGTGCGATCTCTTCAAAACGCCGGTGATTCTGGGGACCTGGTGAGATGCTCGCGCTGGTGACGGAACTCAACGAGGCGACGTACCGGTATTTCGCTTGCGTCAGCAAACTGGCGGAAGCTGTTCCAGAGGAATAACGCGACCGGATCGGTGATCCCCGGCAGGATCCTCACTTACCCAGCGATATTGGGCAATGCGCATTTGCGCAGGGTCAGCGCAGCGTAGCTGAGGCGCCAGGTGGGCGGGAGTGAGTTGAGCAGGGGACGATCCGCCACCACTGCTGATTCCCGAAAGGCCACGCCTGTTTAGACCATCGGACTGGTGACACATCTGCACAATGGTCTCGTCTTGGCAAAATTTGCCAAGCATGATAGACTGATCTGCATGGGCACCATGAACATTTCCCTCCCCGATTCGCTGAAGGAATACGTCGACGAGCAGGTCGGCCAGTGCGGCTACGGCACGAGCAGCGAATACGTCCGCGAACTGATCCGCAAGGATCAGGATCGCAAGCGCCTGCGCGGAATTATCCTGCAGGGGGCGGCGTCGGGCCTCGCGGATCCGGTCGATTCCGACTACTTCGAATCGCTGCGCGCCCGCGTGCGCACGTCGCGCAAATGACGGCAAAGCCCGTCATACCGACGAGGCTGGCCAGGGGGGACGTGGAAGACGAGCTGACCTTCTATCTCGTAGACGAAGGCTCGGAACACGCAGCACTCGGGTTCATCGCGGAGATCGAGCAGGCGTACGCTCATCTCGCTAAACACCCTAACATTGGATCTCCTCGTTACGCGTACGAGTTGGACATACCAGGCCTGCGATCGTGGCCACTTGATCGCTACCCGCATGTGATCTTTTACGTTGAGCGCACGGATCACGTCGAAGTCTGGCGCGTGCTTAACGGCAAGCGCGATATCCCGTCGTGGCTGTTGAACGATGACAGCGAGATTCACTGACGCTTTCTGGACGGTCATGCTGTCGAAGACACGTGTTTATGGCCGTATCCTTTTCTCCATTTTGTTCGTTACTCGCGCAACGTTCGCGGTGCGGTGGCTTCGGTCCGGTGGATGGCGCTTCACCAATCTGACGTACCCGTTCGCGCTTCAGAGGTCGGTCACTGGGCCAGCCGTGCCGCAGTGACCGTTGCTGCCCGGCCCTGCACCATGATGTACTGAAACATCTTCCTGCTTCGCTCGCGGGCGGCTTCGATAACGGTATCGAGCGTGTACTCACCCCTGGCGAGTTTCGGCACAACCCCGCAACGCGGAAAGACCACGGCCAGTGCGTTCGCCGCTATCCGTAAATTTCAGTTTAATTGATACGTAAACACGGCGCACTAGACGACCGTAACCACTTAGGATGACCAACAATCAGCCTGTCCCATGCATGCTCAACGGTCAGGCCATCGCCGGACTACTTAGGTCTTTTCTCCCCATCGTTGTTAATGCAGTGAATGGCGGATACGCCGAGGGAGTCTACCGTGAACGTCCAGACCACGCACCGGCGGGCTGTTTCAGACCCGCGTCCTTTTACACATTTCCCGATTAAAATTGCGGCGCAAATAATGGCAGCCGCGCTGTGTCTCACTGCGGGTTGTGTTTTCGCTGCCTGCGAAAAAGAGGCCGCGGCAATGTGCTCACAAGGTGATCCGCGGTGCCTTGATGGCGCAGCGAAATCGGTTGAGCAAGCAGCCGACGATTGCAAAACTCCGGAAGGGCGAATTCAAAGTGCCTCCTTGTGGCAGGCAACGCCAGGCTTCTTCGACAACGCACCGCACGAGCACGCGTTCTGGCGATGCGTGACACGGCAATGCGACACGCCCCAGGCACCCGGGAAATAAAGTCGAGTCTGGATCTTCGATTGCATTGGCGAAGTCCCTCGTGAGTGTCCGTGTGCTGCTTCGGTGGGCAGGCGTGTGCCCTGGGAAATAGCCGCCCTGACGGCAGGCCGGCTCTCGCGCACTCCCAAAAAATAGGGGAGGCCGGCGGGCTATGTTCGGTCCTATCCCGGTTCTCGGCACCCGTGGCTTATATCACGGGTGCTGGGGTTAGCACACCTGTCTGCGCAGAGGTTCAGGATAACCGTTGTCTGACCGTGGATATCCTATATGGAGTGGCCTCAAGAAATGGACCTTTTCTTACGCCAAGCGCTCCGCGGGGTCGAATGGATGCCCCTTCGTGCTGATCTACCTTTGAAGTCGCCTTGAATCCATCAGAAGACCTCGTTCAGGGCGTCTCCCTCCCGTCGGTCATTCGAGCTGGCCGACGGGCCTCTCCAACGCATAACGCCGACAGTGCTCGAGATATTCTGCTTCGTGCGCAACCATCAGTTCAACGATGCTGCGCCACAGCCACGACGGAGCGTCGAGCGACTTGGGCCGGTTTCCCCGAAGCTCCTTGAGCCAGCTCCTGCGGGCCGAAGCGTCCAACTGGCGGGCGTGCGCCTGACCAACGATGAGGGCCAGGAATTGTGCCGCCTTCATCGCATCCGCCTCCGTCAGGCGTTCGGCATCGAACTTCAGGTCCTGCGGCAGCAGTTCGCGCACAACGACCGCGCAGCCGTCAAGCCGCACTGCACTCATGCGGTTGCCAAGTAGTGGCGCCACGTGCCGCGCGCCTTCCACCACGCGTCGGGCGTTGTCGCGCGGCATGCGATGTCCTCCGTATCGTGGCGCAGCCGCGGCAGCGGCTTCCTTGATATCGACGAGACAGGGCGGGCCGCCCCCAGAGCATGCGCCATCGATGTCCAGCAACACCGCGAAGCGGCGCCGGCCGAGCGAGCTGCAGCCCTTGACCCAGTATGCCGCGTCGAGGACATCAACCGTCACGTCGCCGCTCCCCGCCGGGCTCAGCGCGGCGCGGATAAGCTCGGCCGCGTCGGACTCGAAGAGCGCGCGGATCGCCTTCCGTTCGTCTGTTGATAGCGGCCAGAAGCGCTTGCCGAGCGGGATGCGGGATTTGGTGTCGTGGATATTCTGCCGCTCGAGCTGTTGCCACGACCGGTGGAGCGCCTCTTTCATGGCAATCCGGACGACTGCAGGGCGTTGCGCGCTTCTCGTCTCATCGCTGCGGGCGTCGTCAAACGCCTGTTCATAGCCGTTCATGAGTGCTTCCGCCATGCGGCTGGTGATCACGCCGGGGAGATCGGAACTACGCGCTGCGGTCGCGAGGGACAGCCCCAAACGGATCAGGTCGTGCACCGGATTCCCGATCACGCTCTGGTCGAGATCACGGATCTGGATCGCCACATCACCGGCGGCGTCTGCGACCGGGCCAAGGTTACCGAGATGACAATCACCGCAAATCCACACGGCCGGGCCTTGCGGTAAGGTTTCCGCGCTTCGGCTGTCGAGCCACGCGTAAAAGCGGGTTGCGCTGCCGCGCACGTAAGCGTGTGCGGACCGCGCCATTTTTTCGTTGCGCTTTGCGGCGAGCACGGGCTGCCTCTGGTCTGGAGCCGGAACGCGCCCGGATTTTCGGGATTTTTCTGCCACGATGGGTCCCCTCTGTCGCCTGCATGCGCTCGGTTCATCGTCAGAAGCGCAAACCATGCCCGCTCCCTCGCATTGGCGGCGCGGCGTTGGCCAACACCAGGCGCGCGGTTTGCTCATTCATGCAGGCCCGTATTCAACTTCAACGCAAGGAGGAATCCTGGCCAGTGCCCACGACAGGCAACGTAGTCAGACGGGCCAGGGCGAGGCCCCAGGTGCGCCGGCAACCGACGCGATCACGCTGCTCGAGTCCGACCATCGCGCGGTTGAGAAGCTGTTTGCAGCGTTCGAAGAGGCTGCCGGGGATGACCTCGCCGCAAAAGGTGCCCTCGTAAGACAGGCCTGCGAGGCCTTGACGATCCACGCGATGATCGAGGAGGAACTGCCCGGACGCGCACAAAGCGCTGTCCGGAGACTCCCAGCAGGACGTCGACGAGGCGTACGTGGAACATTTCCTCTTGAAGACGCTGATCGGGAAGTTCGCGATACTCAAGCCCGGTGCCGACGGGTTTGACGCCGCCATCCGGGTGATGACCGAGAGCGTACGACACCATGTCAAGGAGGAGGAGTCCGAACTGTTCCCGGCCTTGTGCGGGTCCGGGCTTGATCTGGCCAGCCTCGGGCAACGGCTTGCGGAGCGCAAAGCCCAGTTGCTGGAGAAACTGTCGGACGCCTCGGATGAGCGGACATGACAACACCGCCCCGGTCAGCGCCCCCTGAGGGGTAAGTCGAGACGCTTTCCCGCAGCAGGCCGGTTGCGCAATGCCGCCGAACCGATGCGAGTTCTCGGGCTCCGGGCCGGTTTTCGCAATGAGGACTCCAGGGGACCTGTTCGGCGCATAACGGCCCGTACATGGAGGGCGAGATGGATGCGATCGCGACGCTGTTCGGCGAGGGAAAGGATCTGAACGCGCTGCAGATGGGCATGCGGGCGCTGGTCGTATTTGCGATTGCCCTGGTATTCGTACGTATATCGGGCCGGCGTTCGTTCGGCCAGCGTTCGGCTTTCGACTATGTTGTCGCCATATTGCTGGGCGCGACCTTGAGCCGCGCGGTCGTGGGTGCATCGCCATTCATTTCTACGGTCGTGGCTTCGGGCGTGATTGTGCTGCTTCATCGTTTGCTGGCGTGGGCCTGCATGTACAGCCGGGCGCTCGAACGGCTGGTCGTGGGTATCGAGCGGGAGGTTTTCAGGGACGGACAGTTCAACCAGCGGGAAATGGCGAAAGCACTCCTGACCGCGACGGATATCGAGGAAAGCGTGCGGCAGACGCTCGGGGCGCGGACGATGTCAGACGTTGCCGCCGCCATTCTTGAGCGGAGCGGCGAGGTAAGCATCATCAGCAAGGAAAGCCCGCATTCGTAGCGTCCCCGAACAGCATTGCCGGCGGCGGGAGGTGCTCGCCTTACGGGCCCTGCTGTTTGAATCAATCTTATCGGGCGTCTTTCTCTGCATATCGGGAAGCGCCGATCCCACGCAACAGTTCAATCAGCATGTCCGGGTCCACCCGCTTGACCAGATGGCGGCTGAAGTCGGTTTCAGCAGATCGCGACATATCTTCGACGCTTCCGAACCCTGTCAGGGCGAAGAGTACCAGAGGATGCTTTGGTGACAATGCCTGAAGTTCCCTCGCGACGTCGAGGCCGTTCATCCCGGGCAGACCGATATCGAGGAGGATGACGTCAGGCGAGCTTTCGGCTGCGGTCCGCAACCCGCTGGGTCCGTCATCTGCCGTCCCGAACCCGCTGCATCGAGGCCTGCACGAGTCTTCGGGTTGAGCGCACGGCGCTCGCCGCGAAGCTGGAGGCGATCGACATCGAGAAGGCCGAAGCGATCCGCGCCGAGGCAGCGCAGGACCGTGCCAGGGCCGCCCGCGCCGCCGCCCTGGCTGATCCCGGTGAGTGGCGCCCTGACCGCCTTCGGCGTGCCGCACCGCGCGCCGAACTCGTGACCGGCGTTGTCTTCGCCGCCGCACTCGAAGCCGTCGTGTGTTTCTGGTGGCTGCTGCCGCTGCGCCCCGCTGCTGTGACTGAAATCGCGCCAACCGCCGCCCAGCAAGGCGGTCATGGCGAAGTACGACCTTCAGTCACGACCGAAAGTAACACCGTCGCACCGGTCATGACACTCACGGAGCCCGTCACCGCCGCACCTGCTCCGATACTTCAGCTTCACGTCGTCGAGCAGACCGACCACGTTACCCGAGTCACAGTGGCGATCGCGGCTGGAATTCTGCGAGCGACTGTGGCTGAGATACGCCAGGTTTCTAGGCTGCTCACAGGCACGCGCTGCAGCAGTCCGAAAGCAGCTTGAACTTGCAGCTATTCAATCGACGCGCACGAAGTTTGCCAGTCACAACGGCGACGAAGTGCGCGACACCTTGGTTACGCAAGACGGGATATGGTCTCAACCGTTGTTGACGAAATCGCCGCCAGTGGCGCGGCCTTCGAGCACGTCTCTGCCGAATTGAATCAGGATGCGGCACGCCTCTTCGTGGGTCTTTGCGGGCGTTGCCCACCGCGGTGTAACCCGGGAATCCCTAACCTGATCGCTCTTGGTCCTGTCGGTGATCACGATCCAGCCGGTAAAGGTCGCTTGCTCCGGATGATTCGAGACATTCGCGTGTATCTCAATTCCCGGCTTGTACTCGGAAAGTTGGCTTTTCATCGGAGCCTCCTCTCAAGCTGAACGAAAAGCGTAGCACGCTCATCGGAGCGCGGAACCACCACTTATGTGCGTTACCGCACGAATCGCCCGCCCCTAACCATTCAATCGTGAGACGAATATGAGCAACCCAAACGCAGTGAAGCTGCGCCTGATCGCAGCCGTGGCCGAAGACATGGCGAACAAGTCGGAGCGCAATGTGATGTGGCCGGGCGATCTTCAGGACGCAATCGCACAGATCGCGAAAGCGCTCGCCGAGATCTAGCGCTGATCCCCACCACGTAGGGGCAGAGACTCAAGATGTCAGGACTTCCTTTTCGCCGCGTTGCTCCGCGAGGCGACAGCTGAGAAGCGGGTATTCTTTTGGGAGTTATGTTGATCACAATTGTGCAGGCAGAAAATATCTGCAGTCCTCATCACTCAATCCGCTATGCTATAAAATCCGCTATGCTATAAAATTGGGTACTATCTCCTACGCGAAGACCGAACTTCGTATGTCCGACTTCGTCCGCTCTGTTTTGGCTCCCCGCCTGGGTTGTAAGCTCCGCGGCACGGCGCGTGTCTGTCACGGGTACGCCACGTGCGGCTTCGCTTGTGTGACGGCTTAAAATGGGGGCGCAAATGGAAATCGAGACCACCGGGTGGTTCCCATTGGACCAATTTCCGCCGGCACGGGAAGGCTGGTACGAAGTCAAGCTCACGAGCGGTGATACGGCGTTCTGCCGGTTCGTCGACGGGCACTGGACTGAGCAGCCAGTGCTCGTATTCACGCACTGGCGAGGCCTGAATGCGGATCCGGGGATCTCGCCGGACAGCGAGCACATCGACGCGCAGGCGGCCGCCGCGCAGGGCGTACGGGCGGCGTGGAACGCGTTCTTTCCCGCGGCGGAACACACACCACCCGAGGCATGAGCCTGTCGCCTGGTCCCCTAACCACCCCGGCTAGCGATTAGGGACGCTTCCGGCGCGTGCAGCCCCCTTCATCGCGTCACGTGGCCCAAGCTCGTCAGCACCCAATGTCGGGCAGTTCAGTCGGGGATTGTCTGGGATGAGTGACATGCCACTCGCCTGGACGCTTACCGCCGTCGGCACAAGACTCCGGCGCAGCGCGGAGTCGAAGCATGCGCCTGCTGGCTGGAGGGCGAACTCGCGCAGATATGGCCGAAAATTGTCGCCGCGCTCGGCGCGACCGCGTTGCGTGCGTTGCTGCACGAACCAAAGGCGCGATTGAAGGAATACATGGAACAGAAACAGGCGGCGCATGTCGCCGGTCTGATGGTCGTCGCAACCTGGCACCCGTCGTACGTGCTGCGCGCCCCGAGCGCCGGTGCGCGCGAACGGGCGTGCGCCCAGATGGTTGCGGCGTTGCGCCGTGCGCATGCGCTCGCGGGCGAGTGCTGAGGGTGCCATGTCAAGGAACCTCGAGCAGCTCTATGCCCGCATCTGGGATTGCCTCGCTGCCGCGGTGCGCGCAGACAATCACCCTTTCAAGGTCATGCAGGCGGCGACGATCAGCCTTGATGGTGCCCCGAACGCGCGCACAGTGTTGCTTCGGAGTGCCAGTGAAACGAAGAACCTGCTCACTTTCCATACCGATCTGCGCTCGCAGAAGATTGCCGAGCTCAGCCGTGAGCCGCGCATCGCGCTCGTCGGCGTCGACACCGTTCACAACCTGCAGGTGCGCGTGTTGGGCGAAACCCGCATCATTCGCGACGGGCAAGTGCGACTTGATGCGTGGAGGTCCAGTCCCGACCGTGATCTCGTCGCCTACCGGACGCGCCTTGCGCCAGGCACTCCCATGCGCAACGTGGGTGATGAGCTTGACGAAACGCACGTTCCTGGTCCGGGCGAAGGTCTCAAGCATTTCGGCGTCGTCGAGCTGCGCCCTGCGCGCCTGGAATGGCTAGACCTTTCGGCAGCGGATTGTCACCAACGCGCGCTGTATGTTCGTCAAGGTGACATCTGGGTCTACAGCTGGATCGCACCCTGATCACGCATAGGATGCCGTTTTGGACGCATTCCAGCGAGTGGCCCAACGCGCAGAAGTCATTTCGTGACAAATGCATCCTTGCTCAGATGGCGCGCCGCTGCCAACTTCGCCGGCTCAGTCTGGAGTAAGCGGTCGGACCGGGCCAGAATATTCACGCGGCGCTCGCGTTCGTCGACGATATCGAATTGTGGCGACACGCTGGGTTCGGCAAACACCGGCATCTGCTGCGCGCGACGCAACCGCGCCGGCATCCGGCTCCTCTGTAGTGACGCTGGTGGAATTCCGCCGCGTTTTCGGTCAATGTCCGTCCCAATGCACGCTGCGCGTCGTCCCTCGTGGCGCTCCGAACACGCTATTGCGAACCAGACTCTCCCGCGCGGTCTGGCTTTTCCGCAAAAATCTCTGCCTTCGCCCTATGCCAGTACTCGTCGGTGTGGTCCTCGGGAGATCCCGCTTCCTCCCACAACTCGTACGCACGCCGCCGGATGCGCTCTTCCCGGTCACTCTCCTCAGGCGTCGTTTCTATCCTCGTCGCACCGCCAATCGCCGGTGGATCGCTGGCCGGAAAGGTCCCCTCGACAGCGTTGTCGATTTTGGTTTCCGACTCTTGAGCCGCGCTTTTTTGTTCCGTCGCCTTCGTCGCCATGTGAGCCTCCGTTGCAGTGGTCAACCGCAGCGCAAGCGGTGCTCCGCTTAGCGGGGTCGCGGGAACGGACGTTGCGGCAGTGCAGCACATAGATGCCGCAACCGTAACTGTGTCGAAGCGCAAAGCAGCGACGACGAACCGCAAAGGAGTCGACCATGACCGAAAGCACCATCGTGTTGCCCCACTCCGCATGGGGCAAAGAACCCTCCCAGACGCCCTGGCTCACAGCCGAAATGAGCGATCTGGCGCAGATCTGTGTGGGAACGGCGCAGCGCATCGCCGAACTCAACAGCCGCGCGATCGATACGACGATCAACGAACAACGGGCGGTATCCCTTGAAACTGCCAACGAGCGATCACCGTTCGGCGCGTGGCGCCTGCAGGCGAGCTTCGCGCTTGCAGGCACGGCGAAAGCCGCCGCATACTGGCGGCACGTCAACGAGATCATGGTGGACGCTGTGGTTGACGCGGTGAACGAGGCCGAGGGCTGCCTGAACAGGAATTTCATGGCGCTGAGCGCTGCGCTGGGGGACGCCGCAACCGATGTCAGCTCAATAGTCCGGGCGAGCGGCCCACCGGTCGCGTCGGGCGCAAAGGAAAATGAAGTCCGGATCCTCGACCCGCGCGGGGATGCCGTGGCGTCGCGCCGTTCCGAATAAGTCGTTAAAAACGAGTTCCATGCTGGCCGGATGAACACCGAAACTCTTTCACGCTTCGCCCACCAGGATTACACGTGTGGCCACACCCCTGCTTTGCCGCGCGCGGTCAGCGTGGCGCGAACTTGGCCGGATCCGGCGCGCATAGGAAATCTTTCACGCGCCGGGCCGTGCACTCAACGCCTTCGCTCCAGCGCAATCGCACACGGCGGCTGCCGCACTCCGCTGTCGCATACGCCCGCAATCGCGGTGGTCAGCGCCGCTACGGCACGTCGCCTGTTTAGCTGTCTACGATCCGCGCGGTTCTGCCGGCGTCGCGCCGCTCGCGGCGAAGCAGCACATCGCGATAGATGCCCGCGCGGCGCGCGAGGTCCCCGGGCGCGCCATCGTCCACTAACCTCCCGCGCTGGATGACGACGATGCGATCGAAGTTTTGCAGTGTCGGAAGACGATGAGCGATAGCCACGACCGTACGCCCCTTCATGAGCTTGTCCAGCGCAGCCTGGACCACCGCTTCGGACGCGCTGTCGAGCGCTGAGGTCGCCTCGTCGAGCAACAGGATCGGGGCATCTTTCAGGAAGGCGCGGGCTATCGCAATACGTTGTCGTTGGCCGCCGGAAAGGCGCGCGCCACGGTCACCGACCACGGTGTGCAAACCATCCGGCAACGAACGGATCAAGTCGAGGCAGCCTGCGTGCTCGCAGGCCTGCAACACCTCTTTTTCCGTCGCCTCAGGGCGCCCGTAGCGCAGGTTATCGAGCAGCGAGCGGTTGAAGAGCGAAATATCCTGTGGCACGACACTCACCGCCTCGTGCAGGCTCTTCAGGCTCACGTCCGGCAAGCGCTGACCCGAGATGCATACCGCGCCCGCGCCGGGCGGAGGGTCGAACCAGCGAAGCAGCAGCGCGAGCACGGTGCTTTTCCCGGCACCGGACGGCCCAACCAGACCCACGCGCTGTCCAGCGTCGATATGAAGGCTGAAGTGATCCAGCACGCGACGTCGGCCGGGATATGAGAACGAGATATCCTCGAAATCGATATTCGCGTCGCGAACCTCCAGGTTGGGCACCCCCATCCTTTGCTCCATTTCCCGCGGCACGAGCAGGAATTGCGCGGCTTCGGCTAACCGCGCGACATGCTGGGTCATGTCCACCAGCGCCACGGCAAGGTCACGCGTGCCATGCAGAATGGCGAAGCCAAGCGAGCTCACCAGCACGACGTCCCCGGTGGTGGCACGTTCCCCGGACCAGAGCCAGACAACCCAGCCTAGCAGTAAACAGGACAGCACAACCGTCATCACGGCGTGGACCAGCCTGAGCTTTTCGAGGTGACGCAATGAGGACTGGCGCGAGCGGATTTCGTTATCGAGAAAGTTGCCGAAGCGCAGGCATTCGCGTGCCGTTGCATCAAAGGCCTTGATCGTGGGCATATTGCCGAGCAGGTCGACCAGCTCTCCGTCTACGGAGGCGGCCCGCGAAGCAAAATGCAGATGGCGCTCACTGCCTTTCCTCGCGAGCCAGAAGAGAAACGCCGTCATGAAAGCCGAAATGACGACGAGCGCGAACGCCATCCCTATGCTCACCCAGCCGATGAGCACGACAGATCCGACCACCGTGAGGAACGTTGGAATCGCGCTCCATGCCGACGTGTTTTCAATGGTGAAGATGGCATTGGCGGTCGCCGAGATCCGGCTTGCCAGCGTTCCCGGCTGCGCGTTCGAAAAGTAGGTGGGCGAATGCCCAATGAGATATCCAAAGAGTTCGCGCCGCGCGTCTCCCGTTACTGCGACGAAGGTTCGCACTCCGGCAAGACCTGCGAGACGCCAGAAGAGGTTATCCGCGAACAGAAGCGCGACGATGACGAAGAACGCATCCAGCACGCGAGCGGGATGCGCGTGACCGGTGGGTAATGTATCGATGAGGTCCCTGATCGCGAACTGTGCCCCGAGCGCACAGCCCACAGCCGCGGTGAGGCTGGCGACGACGAGGGCGTGGCCATACGGGTGTGCCCAAACGTAGCGCATGAGAAGGCGCACGGGCTTGTTCGCATACTGGCCAAGCGCCTTCGCGCGCCGCCCGCGAGTATCGAACCGGCGGCCGCCGTCTGCCCTGTCTGCATCTGTAGTGACCATGGGAGCGCCCCCCGCTTGCCGCCCATGCGGGAACTCGCACGGATCGTTCCCATTACGCCTAGCCGAACCACAAGGCGCAAAACTGCCGCATCACTCTGGCATTTATGGCGGCCGTCGTAAAGCGCGCGGCCTTGTGTTCCCACGCAATGTGGACGACACCTGTCTGCGCGAGCACCTCGGCCATGAGCGCCACGCCGTCGTCTTTCGAATGCGCCGTTTCGTACTTCACGTGAGCGCTCTCGCGCAACAACCCGGCGAGCTGCTCGACCATCTGCATCGAGCGTTTGCTCTTGCTGTCTGGCTCCACTGCCGGTGGCGAACACCGCTGCGGGCCGCAACCGCCCGTTGCGCTCGTGCCGGGACGCCGAAAACATTCGCGCGAGCGCACCGGCGCGCTGCCAGCCTCGCACTGCAAGGCTGTCTTCGTCGGGCTGACCATGGGCGTCCACGCCGCCGCCCGGCACGGCGCTGGGCTTCTCCGCGTGCCGGAAAAAAGAATGCGGTGCGGTCCCAACTGCGTCCTCCAGAAGGAGTCGGCGGGTTTTCGCACTTCGCCAATACTGTTCCCGCGGTTGCCCTCCTCCCCCAGTCTCCGACGTTCGCGCGTGCGGCACGCTTCGTGCTGTGTCGCGTTTGACCCGCCTGCCACTGCGTGGCTTCGCATGCAGGGTCCCAACCGAAACGAGGGTGAGCCATGGATGAGATCGATCGACCGGGAAGTGATGTCGCTGCAGCGCGCGCTGCAGAGCCGGCCTATGGACGCCCACGCTCGGCCGTTTCCTGGAGCGCTGTCGTGGCGGGTGCCGTGGGCATGGCGGCCTTCGCCCTCATTCTGCTTATGCTCGGCACGGGCCTCGGGCTTTCGTCGCTCTCGCCCTGGCCTGGAAGTGGCGCGCACGCAAAGACTTTCGGCGTGGCGGCCGTCATCTGGATTTGCGTGACGCAGGTGATGTCTGCTGGTCTTGGCGGCTATCTCGCGGGGCGGTTGCGTCGGCACTGGCCCGGTATTGGCACAGACGAGACCCACTTCCGCGACACCGCACATGGCTTTCTCGCCTGGGCGCTCGCCACGCTCCTTTCGGCCATCTTGTTCACCTCGGCCATGTCCGGGCTGGCCCGAGAGGGCGTGAGTACGGGCGCACAGAACGCTGCGCACGCCGCGAGCGGGCCGACCGCGCTCAATCGCGGCAACGCCCCAGCCGCATACGGCACCTGGCCCATGGGCTATCTGATCGACGGCATGCTACGTCCGGTTGCGGACGCCGCCGCGTCCGGCGCGTGGGGTGCCTCGGGTGCTTCGAGTTCGGTGAATACTTTGCATGCCGAACAGGTCCTCGAGACCGCGCAGCAGAAGCAGGAAATCGCGCGAATTTTCCTCAACAGTCTGCCTGCGGGCGGGGCGCTTTCCGCCGAGGACACCGAGTACGTAGCGCGCATCGTGGCCGAAAAAACCGGGCTCGCCCCGGCAGTTGCACGCGTACGCGTCACGACCACGTGGTCGCGCTTGCAGGAAAAGTTCAATGCCGAGGAGACCGCGGCGCGCGCAGCCGTCGACGCGGTTCGCAAGGCCACCATCCGCGTCACGTTGTGGCTCTTCATTGCGCTGCTCATGGGTGCCTTCTCCGCCAGCCTCATGGCTACGATCGGCGGCAGGATGCGCGAATTTTGACGGCGCGGCAATCCCGACTACCTTCGATCTGAGAGGAGGCAAACATGCGCTCAATTCTTCTTTTTCTGCTTGGCGTTCCGATTCCGATCATCATTCTTATCGCGCTGTTTTGGCATTGACCCGCACACGCAAGTCCGTATCCGGGCATGGCGGCTGCGCACTCTTGCTAGCGTTCCTGAGCGTGAAATCCAGAACGGTCAGCTGCGCTCCGTGGGCCAACATCAAGCGGCTAGTCATGCAACCTTCAAGGCCGGCATCCGCCCAGAACGAAGCCCGGTTGAATCCGGGCGACGAAGGTCACCGGGATGCACCGGGTGTAGGCGAGGATCTGTGCGGCGCCTGCCACGGAACCGGACTCGTGGAGGGCAAGTGCTGTGCCGTGTGCGGCGGCACACGGAAGGTCATGTTGGAATCGGCGGCGGCTGAGCCACTTCCTGCGCGACGCACCCCGGCCAGAATGGGCCTATATCGTGGGCGGCATGAGTGAGGCCATCGGTCCTCGGCGCGCGCGCAGTCTCGACATCGAACGCATCACGCAATGGATCGGCGCGCTTTACCCACAGGTGCCCTCGCGGTGCGTCTTCGTCGGCTCGTCAAACGGCGCCATGATTCATCACGCTCGAACTCCATGCCATACCGTTCTCGCGGCTGTTTGGCGTCGAGCCTTCCGCAGACACGCTGCACGTTTTCTGAATGCCGGACCGGAGTTCGAGGAGATCGACATGGCGCTCTTTTCGCACGGTACGCAGAGCATCAGACTCGCGCCGATTACTCGCTGGCGATCGCTGCTGGAGCGAGCAACGGTCGGGGCGCTTCGCGGGCGTCGATACGGCTCGTTTTCCGTGCGACTTCGCTACCTTCGAACGATACGGGCGCGCGTTCGCGCACTTGCACTCGCGGCTCGGGGTCCCGTCTCCACTCGAAACCACGCACTTCGAAACGTTCCTGTCCGAGTGTGGCACACCCTTCGGCGTCCAATGCAAGGAGCGTATGCTCACTACGCACGCCACATCCTGAAGCACCACCTCACCGATCCGTTTTCGTCGTCTCGGGATTTTCATCAGCGTTCCTGAGCGACGGCGGCACATTCCGACCGGAATGACGGAAGCGTCCCTGGATCAATCCAGGAGTCTCGGACCAGCAGTTAGAGACTCAACAAGCCGATGGGAGAGAATCATGGATGTTCTCGTTGCGCTGTTCGGCGCCGGAAAGGAACTCGATTCGCTGCAGATGGCATTGCGCGCACGCCTTACGTTCGTTTGCACACTTGCACTCATCCGCATATCTGGCAGACGCTCGTTTGGCCAGCGTTCGCCTTTTGACTACGTGGTCGCGATTCTGCTCGGCGCGACACTCAGCCGCTTCATTGTCGGCGCCTCGCCCGCGGTAGCAACCTTTGCGGCGTCGCTGGTGCTCGTACTCATGCATCGGGCGCTCGGATGGCTGTGTGTGCGCTACCGATGGCTGGAAACGCTGGTGGTCGGTGTTGAAAGGGAGCTCTACCGCGACGGCACGTTCAACCGCGCGCAGATGTCCGCTGCCCTCATCACGCGCGCGGACGTACTTGAGACGGTCCGAAAGGAACTCCATGCGACGCAACTAGAGGACGTCGAGGCGGCCTTTCTCGAGCGTAAGGGTGAAGTCAGCCTGATTCGCAGACAATCTGCAAGCCCGTAGCCGAGACACCTCCGCTATCGCGCCACGCGTGGGTTCTCGCGGCACCCGCCGCCGACGCGTTTGAGAGCGATTCGAGCGCTTGCTCCCCGTGAGGAATACAGCAACACAGAATTCCTGCGTGCCCGCGCCGACGCGCTTACTGGGTACCGCGACGGCGCGATTCACCGGCCGCCCTCAAATGAGGTCGCGTTTGTTGCCGCCTTTGCGAAAATGGCCCTATTTTCCGTCTACGTCGCACGCCTGCATTTGACATGTAGCGGTTTGAATTCCTAACTGTTCAAATGCCTGGTCCGGAAGCGCAGCAGTCTGGATTCCTGACTGTTGAAACGATGATTTTTGGCGGTGCGATTGCAGACGGACGCCCCAGCACCATCGGGCAAGGACAAGGCGCGTCGGTCAATGGTTTTCGTGAACATCAAGCCTTGGCATCCGCCATCGGGGTACGGTTCTTGCGAACAAACCGCAAGAGCAAGCATGACTTCCACGCATGCAAGCCGTCCAACTTCAGGGATGCCATGTCCCATCTTATTGACGGAGAATATCGCCGGCCCCACAGAAGCCCATCCAGGGAGCGGGCGTACAGCGTTGTCTGCGCGCTAATTCTTCTTGTAACAGGCTACATACTGCCCCCGGCACTGTCGGCTCAACCATCTGACGATGCCACCAGGTTGCGCGCCACGTACAGGAATCTCGAGCCGCAACTCAACGACAATGCATTTCATCGGAGACTGTACCTTGATTCCTGGGAGTCCCCGTCCACGGTTACCGGCGAAATCTACGCCGTGATGGACCACCCATTTGCGACCGTCAACGCGGTCCTCAATGACCCGTCCCGGGGTCCGGCGAACTGGTGCAATGTTCTGATCCTGCACCCCAACGTCAAGTACTGCCGAGCCTCTGCCGACGATAGCGGTAACACGCTGAGCGTGAACGTCAGCCAAAAGGAGGCCGCCGAAGCACTCTCATCGACATACCTCCTGCGATTCGATTACGAGGCGGCGGCCACAAGCCCGCGATACTTCCGGCTAGAACTCCATGCCGTCAGCGGGCCGTTGAACACCCGGGATTATCAGATCGTCCTGGAAGCCGTGGCGCTCGGAAGCGACCTCACCTTCCTGCACCTGACCTATGCATACAGCTATGGCACAATCGGGCGCCTTGCCATGAAAGGCTATCTGGCGACCTTCGGTCGCGGCAAGGTCGGCTTCACCAGTATCGCTGACCCGTCCGCTGCAGAAACAAAATATGTTGATGGCATGCGCGGTCTCGTCGAACGCAACACCATGCGTTACTACCTGGCCATCGACACTTATCTCAGCGTGCCGTCGGGCGTGCCCGACACGCAGTTGACACGACGCCTTAACGACTGGTTCAGCGCCAGTGAGCAATATCCCCGGCAACTGCATGAAATCGACCGGCCGCAGTATGTGGAGATGAAACAGCAGGAGTGCCGGCGCCAGCAGACACGACAGTAGATGGTGACCCGCGTTTCGGCACTGTTACCGGACATCTCGACCAACGCGCCTCTTCAACAATCGCCTTGCAGATCAACCGCGTCAGAGACTTCGTCGATACCGTCGCCGCGCTCTCCTCGCGCGCAGATCCGGGCTACTGCAGTGAGGGCCCGCGCCATGCAGTCGCCGCCCGGATCACCTATTGGTTCGGATGTTCCGGGCCACAGAAAGTGCATACAAATGTGCCTTGCTTCCGTGCGTACTTCGCCCTCGTGGGGACGTGGCTACTTCTATACGCAGTGCTGCGTCCTGCCGTTCGGGGCCGAAGTCAACTTCACCGGCAATCATGGACCACGCGGGGGCGCCGAGCGGGAGGTGCAGGCGCGCGCTCCGTTGCGCCCGGCGTCATGCGCATCCTGGCAGCACTGGCATGAGCACGGAGCCGGACTGAAACTTGCTGCTAACGTGTCGTCAAGAGCGCAGCCGTGAAAAGGAGACGCGATGGAACGGGAACTCAAACTGAGAATCACCTCCAGGGATCTCGCCAAACTGCGCCGAGCGTCGTTGCTCGCACGCGGCAAGCGCGGCGCCAACCCGGTGAAGTTGCTGTCCAGTACCTACTTTGATACTCCGGAACTAGCCTTTCACCAGTGCGGAGCATCGCTTCGAGTGCGTGGCGTCGGTCAGGAGCGAATCCAGACACTGAAGCTTGGCGGCCCGGTTCAGGCCGGAATGTTCGAGAGGGGCGAGTTCGAGGCACCCATCGATCGTGACACGCCCGACCTGACGCTGTTGCGTGATGCGCTATCCGCCGATACGGATTGCGGCCAGCTCGTTCGAGATGAAGCCGTTGCGGCGAACCTCGCGCCGATCTTCGTCACACGGATCAACCGGTCAACTATCGCGCTGCGTACGTCGGCAGAGAACGAAATCGAAGTGGCGCTGGACGAGGGAACCATTGACGCTCCCTCGGGTTCCGCACCCATTGCCGCCGTCGAACTCGAACTCAAGCGTGGCAAGCCGCAGGGACTCTATGCCCTTGCGCTCGAACTCCTGCAGACGGCGCCGCTACGCATCGACCGCCGCAGCAAGGCCGATGTGGGTTATGGGCTACTCGTCGCGGAGCACGCCGAATGCATAAAAGCCCAGGCTGTGCAGCTCGGGAAGCGCGATTCGGTCGAAGAAGCGTTCTGTGCAATCGCGCACAACTGCCTCGATCAGGTGCATGCCAACGAGCGCGGCGTCGTATCGGCTCACGAGCCAGCGTGTGTCCACCAGATGCGGGTGGGGCTCCGGAGATTGCGCTCGGCGCTCGGCCTGTTCGGGAACGTGATACCCGCATACGAGGGTCTCGACGACGAACTGCGCTGGGTCGCATCGGAGCTGGGCGCCGCGCGCGATTGGGAAGTGCTCGCGGGACCCACGCTCGACCGGGCCGGAGCGGACGCAAACGCAGAAGAATTGAAGCCTGTGCGGCAGGCATGCGGTCAGCTCGCCAGTGAAAACCGGCAGCGTGCCGCAGCCGCAATCGAATCGGTGCGCTACACCAGACTGGCTCTGGAGTTCACGTTATGGCTGGACACAAAAAAATGGCGCGACACCATGACCAACGAAGCGCGCGCGGAGGTCGAAAAGCCCGCTTCGCAGTTCGCTGCAGAAGTCATGCGCAAACGGCACCGCAAATTGATCAAGCGCGGCAAGCGGCTTGCCGATCTCGATGATCATCGTCGACATCGTGCGCGCATCGCGGCGAAGAAAGTTCGGTATGCGACGGAGTTCTTTGCGTCGTTATGCCCGAAACGTGCTGTGCAGCGCTACGTTGATGCGCTGACGGCGCTTCAGGATGACCTCGGATGGCGCAATGACGCCGTCGTCGCTGAGCGGTTCCTTCAGACGTTGCCGAACACGTTCCCGGAAGCGGCTCGAGGCGCCGCCTTCGCCCGAGGCTACCTCGCTTCGCGCGTCGCGGCCGATCATCGGACAATGACCAAGCTATGGAGGCGTTTCAGACGGCTTTCCGCGCCGCACTGAGCACCTCTTACGGATCGAATGCGAAGACGACGATGCGTACGCGGCAACTCCACCGCGACCAGCAGCAGCGTGCGCTTGTGGGACGTGCTGCGGCGCTCCTTCCTGCTGGCCGCCCAGGCCATTGAAGCCGATCATGCATCTCTTGCGGAAAAGCTGTGCCGAGCGAGCCCGCACTGGATGCGCCACACGCATGCCACGCACGCGCTCGGCCGCAGTGCGGAACTTACCACTGTCGGCGGCAACCTGCGACGCGCTTCTGTCCCGACCACCTTCTCGAACCATCTGCACACCGACGACGTCGAACGTGCACAGCAGACCGCTGACGCGTTTGCCAGGATGAAGTGAGTGGCTGGGGACCATATGCGCCTGCTCATGACCCGCTAGCCCGTAACGGTCCGCGGCCACATGTTGGGCGCCCTTTCTGCGGCTATACTCCGGACCTCCCTCCTTCAAATCCTCCCTGCATGAAACGCGTCTCCGTACGGCAGTCTCCCATCCACGGAAAGGGTGTCTTCGCCCTGCGGGCACTTTCCGCCGGCGAACGCATCTTCGAATACAAGGGGCTTGTCACCACCTGGCGCGAAGCGACCCGCGCCTGTGCGCGGCGCACCGACGCCGGGCACACCTTTCTCTTCGGGTTATCGGATGGGCACGTGATCGATGGTGGCCGCGGAGGAAACGGCGCGAGATGGCTCAACCATGCGTGTATGGCGAACTGCGAGGCGATCGAGGAATCAGGCCGCGTCTACATCGACACGCTCAGGGACATCCAGCCCGGCGAGGAACTCTTGATCGACTACGCGCTTGAGATCCCGCCGAAAGCGCACGACGATTCGATCCGTGAGTACACGTGTCGTTGCGGAAGCAGACGTTGTCGCGGGACCATGCTCGGTCCGATCCAGGTACGCCCCTCCGACCGTACCCGCCACCGGGTATGAGACTGCGCATCCAGGTACCTGGCCTTGGCTTAGCGGGCGCGCGCGAAGGCGCCCCACCGAGACGCACCGGGTTCACGGCAACCGCTGCACGCTCCGCCGTCCGGTCTTCGTGCGTTTAACCGGCGTGCGGGGCTGCTGCGCGAGCAGCGCGGACGGAATAGAACCTATCAAATGGGAGCCCTGGCGGAACAAAGGGGCATCGGCCGATGGAAGCCGATGCCCAAGTGGCCGCACAGGGTACCGTTTTACAGACGGCTACGAACTGCATACAACCCGATAGCCTTCAGACGTCCACCGGATTGTTCATTCCGGGATCACGTTCCGGAGGCCCCCCCCGCTCGCCAGCCAGTACGGACGGCGGTTGTAGTAGTCATGCAACTGCGTGCCCCACGTCGAATCCGCCATTGATGGCCAGTGATCCTTATCGAAGCCGGGATCGTCCTTTATACGTTGGGCCGGAATGTCGACACGAAAGCACTCCTCGTCGGTGTCCAACGTCAGTGCGTTCCAGGGGATCGCGTGAAGGGTGTTGCCCATGCCGAGAAATCCACCTTCGGCCAGAACTGCGTACGCGACGCGACCACTACGCACGTCGAGCATGATGTCCGATATTTTGCCGACATGTTCGCCGTCAGCGGAAATCACCTTGTTGCCGTCGAGCGTGGCCGCGGCCATGATCTCGGGGCCAGGACCTTCACCGGTGCCCCCGCCGACGATCTGTGCACCGGTGCCTCCTGATTGGGGATGAAGAATAGTCATGATTGCGCTCCTTTCCGTTAAGAGTTGCGATGACCTCAAGCGCATGCCGTATGCCACACCGGGAAACGATTGTCATGTCCTGTTTGGAGAACGGCGGCTCGCGCGCAAAGAAAGCGACGTCTCCAGCTCTATCGAATCTCAGGGTTTGTGAATAACGTCACCACTCGACCTTCTACGAGGCCGGCGATTGCCGTGCGACGCAGAGACGTCTCACTGAGGAGTCGATTTCGCCGCGCACTACAGGGCGCCGACGGCCGTTCAACGCCGCCTGTAGCCGTATAGCAAACTGACGATGAACAACACGAGGAAGATCACGAAGAGGATCTTGGCGATGCTCGCCGCGCCTGCCGCGATGCCCCCGAAACCAAAAAATGCCGCGACTATCGCTATCACCAGGAAAACGACCGCATAGTAAAGCATGGCAACCTCCTCTATTTGCGCTCTCTTCCGTTACGCAAACGATCCTGAAGAGTCGGAAGAGCGTCCGCGCTGCGAGGTAGCAGCAACCCGCGTGCCTTGTATGCGTGTGTCCCGGCGGGCCTCATGCCGCGCACTGCGGTCGCACAATGGAGAACCGCTCCGTGTCGCACGACCAGAACCTCGAGCCCGAACACGCTGTCACGGATCGGACGGAACGCTCCTGGGTGTCGCGCCTGGGGCCCGGCCTCGTGACGGGCGCCGCGGACGATGATCCGTCCGGCATCGGCACCTATTCGCAGGCCGGTGCGCGATTCGGCTTGACGCTGCTGTGGACCCTCCTGCTGACCTACCCGCTCATGGTCGCCATCCAGATGACCAGCGCGCGGATCGGCCGCGTCACGGGCAAGGGGCTCGCCTCGAACATGCGGGCGTTTGGCCCGAAATGGCTCGTCGTCCTGCTGGTGCTGCTGCTGGCTGTGGCCAACACCATCAACATCGCCGCGGATCTCGCCGCGATGGGCGCAGCGATCCATCTTCTTGTTCCGGGCCCCGAGCACCTCTATGTCGTTGCCATTGGCGTGTTCTCAGCCCTCCTGCAGATTTCGCTGCCCTACGAGAGCTACGCGCGCTTTCTCAAATGGCTGACCCTGGTGCTGTTCGCCTACGTCGCGGTGGCCTTTGTCGTTCCGGTCGACTGGGTAAAGATCGCCGTCTCGCTCGTATGGCCGCGGGCCCAGCTCTCAGGCGAGTATCTCACCTCGGTCGTCGCTGTACTCGGGACCACGATCAGCCCCTACCTGTTCTTCTGGCAGGCTTCGCAGGAAGTTGAGGAAATGCGCTCGAAGCCGGGGGAGCGGCCGCTGCGGTGGGTATCCTCCTTCCGGGCCTACCGTCAGATCGATCGGATCACGGCCGACACCTGGATCGGGATGGCCGTCTCCAACGGGGTGGGGTTCTTCATCATGCTGACGGCTGCCGCGACGCTTTACGCCCATCACGTGAAAATCCAGACGTCCGCCGACGCGGCGAGGGCCCTAGAACCGGTTGCAGGCCATCTGGCGGCATACGTCTTTGCCGCCGGCATTGTCGGCACGGGGTTGCTCGCGCTGCCTGTTCTGGCCGGCTCGGCGGCATACGGAGCTGCCGGCGCGTTCCGGTGGCGCAGCAGCCTCTCGCTGCACCTGACGCTGGCGCGCGAGTTCTATGCTGTCATTGTCGTGGCGATTCTCGGCGGCACTGCCATCACGTTCTTCCATCTTGATCCCGTCAAGGCGCTGTACTGGAGCGCCGTCGTCAACGGACTGGCGGCCGTGCCTGTCATGGTCGTCGTCATGCTGATGGGTACGAACAGGCGGCTGATGGGTACGAACAGGCGGCTGATGGGCAGGTTCGCGATCACCGGGCTGCTGAAAGCTGGAGGATGGATCGCAACAGTATTCATGGCGCTCGCGGCCGCCGGCATGTTCATTCCCGGCTAGGCGCGCCGACTTCGGGCGGATGCGCGAGGCCGCGCGGCTTCGGCGCCCCCCGCCCGCGCCTTCTTCCTGAGCGTGACATGGCACTCGCGTGCCTCCGAACTCGGAGGGTTGCGAGACCTGAAAATGTTCCCGTCAAACTCCGCCGCGTGCGAAGGCTAGCCCGTCACCCGTGGCGTTGAGCCGGCCCCGGGGCGCTTCGTCGTGATCGGCCAGGGGCTTTTCGCGCCGCCCGGCGCGCGACAGGTTCGAGCGGCAGCGCCGCTGGCGCTTGCCTGCCGTGCTGCGATCCGCCTCCTCGCGCCTTGCGCGGCGAGCCGGCGAGCTGGGCTCCGTTCGACATCGCGCGCTTGCGGTTCTCGCGCTGCGCCTCTCGCGCCCGGCGCCTCGCGTCCTTCTCGAGAAAGATCAGCAGGGCTGACTCGTCCGACTTGAGCCCACGGCGGCGCGCGGCGGCAATGGGTTGCGCTAAGGCACCCGCTTCGAATGCCTCGATCACGGCCGGATGCACGTAACATTTGCGGCAAACCGCAGGCGTGTTGCGTAACAGTTGCGCGACCGCCCGGATCGTCGCGACGATGTGACTGCGTGCTTCCGTGACCGTCTCCCATGTGAGTCTTTGAAGCGCCGCGAGCGCGAACACGCTGCCCGCCCACGTCCGATATTCCTTCGCGGTGAAATCGGCGCCCGTGACCTCGCGCAGATAGTCGTTAATATCCGACGAGCTGACCGAGCGACACTTGCCATCCGCATCGAGATACTGAAAAAGATCCTGTCCGGGCAGATCCATGCAGCGCTTCACGATCCGCGCGACGCGCGCATCGCTAACGGCGACATCGTGTTCAATCCCGCTTTTGCCACGAAACTTCAAGCGCAGCGACCCCGGCGAGAGCTTGAGATGCCGCTTGCGCAACGTCGTCAAGCCGTACGAACGGTTCTCACGCGCGTATTCCTCGCCGCCGACGCGGAGCAGGGTGGTATCGAGCAATCGGACAACGGTGGCCAATACCTTGTTTCGCGCCATGCCGTCGAGCGCAAGGTCTCGTGCGACGCGGGAACGCAGCTTCGGCAACGCCGCGCCGAAGGCCAGCATGCGCTCGTACTTGCTGGCGTCGCGCGTTTCACGCCATTCCGGGTGATAGCGATACTGCTTGCGACCGCGCGCATCCCGTCCTGTCGCCTGCAGATGGCCGCGTGGGTCCGCGCAGATCCAGACATCGGTGTAGGCCGGAGGAATCGCGAGCGCGTTGATGCGGCGAATCTCGGCCTCGTCCTGAATGCGCTTGCCCTCCGGGTCGAAGTAAGTGAAAGCGTCATCGTTCCGTTGTCGGGTGTAGCCGCGACGCGAGTCGTCCACATAGCGCAGGCCGGGCGGAAGGTCCTCAGGGCAAGCTTGAGCGGTTTCCATCGTCGTTTCAATCATGCCGCCTCCCCTGCCGTCAGGGCTGCCTTTTCCGTTCGTGACTTTTCTTTCAGCCATGCCGCCTCAACTGGTGCTCGGGAACGTCGTGAAAGGCACAGCAACGCCCGTGCCTCGACCGTTGGCCGACGAAGGCGGCCTAAACCAGCCTGGGCCGCGGGGAAAACCCGGGCACCGAACGCTCATCTCCCCCAGCGGCGCGTAGTCGGGCGAACGTCGCTACATGTCCCCCGCCGATGGCACGCCAGATAACGCTGCCGCGTGCGGTCGACCCGATTGCGCCCAATCGCCGGGAGATCGCCCCGAAAGCAGGCAAACGTCGTGCGAGCCCTGCGCTGACATCCTTCCGCCGATGAGGCCAGCCGCCCTATACGGAACGCTGCTGTCCTCACGGCACGTCCGTTGCGGGAGCGAAACAGCGACAGCGGTGCCCTGGACTTCTCTGCCGCGCGAACACTGGTTGCGAATGAATTCGACGGAGTATCCCCATGGCCAACGTTCTGTTCGTTGACGACGATCCGGAAAACGTCTGGCCACTTGCGCTCGCGCTGGAAAGTCAGGGTCACCGGGTGAGCGTTGTCACTGACGCTGGTGCTGCGATGGCTTTCATGCGGCGGGAATTCGTTCAGTGTCTCATCACCGACTACCAGATGCCGGACGTTGACGGCATCAGGCTGTGCCAGATGGTGCGAGCCTGGCCCGTCTTCTCCGGGTTGCCCATCGTGCTGCTTTCTGCTGCGCCGGAGCCCGAGGGGTGCCCCCGGTGCTGGTCCCGGTTCCTGCGCAAACCAGTGCAGGTGACCCTGCTGATCGAGGCCGTAGATGCATATATCGCGGAGCGTCTGACCGTCGCCCGCTCCCGCTGCCGCCATGCCGCGGGCAGATTCCAGTACCTGGGGGCGCCGAGATGGGCACCCGTGAATACCACCTGCGGACCGTAACGGGAGGCCTTCATGGCTGGGACCCGATGGCGCCGATGGCCAGTGAGTCCGGAGTCGGCCCGCATTGCCGCACCATCGCGGTCCGTGGCTTCATGCCTGTGCCCGGCATACGGAGTGCCCCAGTGCGTGTTGCAGCACATACGGGCAACCCCCACACGCGATTCCGTGGCGGCCACTTACCCCGGACACCGCGGCGCAGCGCCTCAGGGTTGACATCCCGGCCAGTGCATCAAGGACGATGTCGTTTTCGGCAAGGGCCATTGACCCTTCATGGCAGACCCGGCACGCGGCTAGCCGTGACACTACGATAGCCGGCGTACTCGCCAGCTTGCGAGGGACGAGGCCTCCGGGGTCGATGCTGCGTGAGCAACCCGGCCGACACGTGAAAGCAGCCCTTGCGTCGTAGCGCGGCTCATCACGCCACGCCCCCGATGCAGGATGGTCCATGAATGGCGGCGACATGCCAGCGGCGCCGGTCACGCCGCCCTGTCACGATGCCAGAAGGTGTCTAAGCTGTTCGAGATCAACCGGCTTGCCCAGATGCGCGTTGAAGCCCGCCTGAATGGCGGCGGCCCGGTCGCGACTGGAGACGTGACCAGTCAGGGCGACCAGTCGAAGCTCGGTTTGGTTCTCCAGTGACCGAATGCGGGTCGCGAGGGCATAGCCACTCATGCCAGGCATCCCAATATCGATGAGGGCGAATTCCGGTTGCCATTCATCGAGAATCCTCAGCGCCTGGGGGCCGTCAGCGGCAGACCGGACCTCGTGGCATTCGAGTTCGAGCAGGCCGCCGAGGGCAAAACGGGCGTCGGCATTGTCGTCCACCACCAGTACACGCCGCCGAACCGGCTGACTGCGTGCCGGCCCTTCTGCGCATTCGCTGACGCCGCCGCTGCGACGCAATGGAATCGTCAGGCGGGCTTTCGTTCCCCGGCCGGCGCCGTTGCTGGTGATGTCGACTACGCCACCGTGAAGTTGAGCGAAGCGCTGGGCCAACGCAAGCCCGATGCCGAGGCCACCATCCTTCCCGGTGCGCGCCCGAGCGAACTGGGCGAAAGGCTCAAAGATGTGCGGCAACGACGCCTGCGAGATGCCCATGCCATCATCGCGGACTACGACCGCGACGTGAGGTTCGCCGTTTCGCATGAGGCGTTCGACACTGACGGCAATGTTTCCTCCCGGCGGGGTGTAGCGCACTGCATTCGACAACAGGTTCGCAATGATCTGCGTAAGGCGAACCGGATCGGCAATCAGGCACAGGCCCTCCGGGGGAGCGCTTACGGACAGCGTGTGATGCCGCTCAAGCCGGCGCTCCTCCACAGCGGCCACCGCATCGGCAAGAACGTCCTTCAGGGAAGTTTCGACTGGCGCGATGGCGAGCTTGTTGTGATCCAGCCGGCTCGCGTCCAGCAAGTCGTCCATTAACCTCTCGAGGTGCCGGATCTGCCGATGAGCGACAGCGAGATAGCCGCTGAGCGGCTCCCGGCCTTCGTTGACGACCTGAATCGCGTCGATTGCATTCCCGAGCGGTCCGAGCGGACTGCGAAACTCATGGGCGAGGACAGCGATTACCTCGGAGTAGCGCTGCGTCTCGCGGCGGCTGCGGTCTCGTGCCCGCACGAGCTCCAGCACACCGCCCGCTACGGATGCCAGGTCCGTCAGCACGCGAAGGTCTTCCTGGGTAAACCGGCAGTCCTCTTTAAGCGACGCTACCCACATCGCTCCCAATCGCCGGTCGCCGGATACGACGGGCAGTATCAGAGCTTCGTGCACGCCGCCGCACGTGCTCGCGAGAGCAGGAAAGTCTGCGGCAAGGGCTGTGAACAGCAGCGGCTCACCGGCTTCAATCACCACCGCGCAGGGACATTCGCTCCATGAGGTGGTCAATCCTCTCAGATGCGCGAGCCTGCCGGCAATTGAGTGCCACCGGAAGACGTTTTCTTCTCCGGCGCGCTCGAGAAGGCTGATGCCCGCCGTCTGCGCGCAGCACAACTCCATGGCAAAGTCGGCTGTTTTTTGCAGGAGGGCATCACGCGAATCGGCTTGCGCGCTGGCGAGTGCAAGCAGAGCGGGACATTCGCGCTCATAGTCCGGCTTTCTTGCCGCCCGGGCGGCGATGTTACCCAGTGAAATACCGTCGAACCGTGTTGGCATAGAATCGCTGCCCTCTTTGATCACACCAATGCAGGCCGACTTGCCTTCTGGCACACCACTAAAGGATAGCCTGTTCCGGGCGGGAGCCACCCCGTAAACACGTGTGCAGTGAGGTCTGAATGACAGGAACAACGAGGCAGGACGCACCAGTGCGGGAAATCCCAGAAGCCCGGAAGCGATAGGAAGGATCGCCGCCTTGGGCGGCAGCGTAAGGGTTTGCGCAGCCGATCAGTCGTCAATCGCGACCTTGCCGCGCGACTTTGGTCATCCGCCCCCGCGTGGCCTTCGCCGCATCGGCGCGAGCTTGGAAGATGACTGGTGAAGCGCGCAGAGCTGGCAATGCTTGAGGCACTCCGCTTCGTGGCCAACATTCATCCGCGCCGTGTGTCGCGACACGGCTACCGGCCACGGCAGCAACTTGACGTGCTGGAGAGGGTCGCGCCGCCCGGTGTTTTTCGCACCCATTGCCCTGATCAAGCGCCCGACATTTGAGAACAGCCGGTGCAGATCCGCATCGTCTTTCGGAAGGAGGGCCGCACTCTCCTGCGCAGCAATCGCGCGGGACGCCTTCCGGGCCCGCTGTAGTGCAGGTTGATCAATGCCCTTTGTCATACGCGCGTGCGCTGCCGGGGGAGCGCCCGAGTAAATTGAGCACGTTGTGGAAGTGCGCCAGATCCCTTGCTGCAAAACCGTAGCCCACGATGGATTCCCCGTTATCTGTCCGCCAGTGCAACGCCCTGCTCGTCTCTGCCGTCCCAGGTCTGAAACCAGCCTGATTTAGACCGCGCCGTGCGAATATTCTGCACCAGCACTCAGTGTCGTGTCCGGGTCCAGCGACACCACTCGTGGTGATCGAGATTGCGCAGAAGATCGGCGCGACGCCGTTCACGGCGATAGTGAGCCGCGACACCCAATGCTGCGATCACGAGCGCGATCATGCCGACAGCCATACCGAGCCAGGATTGGTCCACGTCAGCCTCCTCAGGGTCATCCGGTTCGCTGCCCTCTTGCGCGGGCAGCGCGCCCAACGAATATGGGCCGTCCGAATGACAGGCAATCTGTCCTTGAGCGTTGGTCAGCGCACACGCGCAACGGCGCGCAGAACAGCGTCGCCACGCGGCGTAACGCGGGGAACCGGAAAGCCCGGCTCCGGTGGATCGCTCGCAATCAGCTTGAGCGCGCGAAGCGCGCCCAGTTCGGCACGGTCGGCCTCGATCCGCTCAGGCGCGTCCTTGACCAGCATCAACGTGGCCAACTCATGGGGGCTCAACATGTCGCTTCCCTCCGGGAGGGGATCGGTGCGATGAACAGGGAATCCGGTCCGACGGCTGCAGCGCAAGGCGAAAGCGGACACGGGGAAAGGGAGAGCGTGGTCAACCTGGGTGACTATCGACGCGCGGGGGATGTACTTCGCTGCCACGCAGAGGCACGTGCCCCAGAGACACGATCCATATCTGCGCGAGCGACTTGCTGCGAGTCCGCAAGCGATCGGTCCGGGACACCATCCGTCTCAAAGGAAGGCGGATTCAGCGCCCTTAACATCGCATCGACTCCCCGCGCACATCTGGCCATTCCATCAAGCGTCATGTTCAGGTGGCGCGCACGTTCGTCATGTCCATCATCGCTCGCACGCTGGCTCAACTCCGCTGTTGCCTGCGCGGCGATGTCCATCCAGCCACGGGTGTACCCGGCGATCTGGATGGCGAGCCACGGCAAGGTTTCGGCCTGACGCGTGACGAGCTGCTCGGGTGTCTGCGAGAGCAGCACATTTTCCCAATGCAAGACGGCGCCCGAGAACACCGACCTGCACATGTTCATGTTCAGTCGTCCAAGCTCGAAGAAGCTCGTAAGGGCCGGCCCGCTCAGGGCGGTAAGATCCATCACGCTGGCTTCGTGCGTCGTGGCAAAAGACATCTGTTCAGGAATACTCACGGAATTCCCCAGTTTCTCGCTGACGCGGGCTCGCCGTCGCCACTGCGGCCGGTGACACGCTTGGCCGTCCGGGCCGGATGGTCCTTGGTACGCTCGCTTGGAGCCTTGATTCTAGCTTTGTTCAATCAGCGCTATTGCTACATCTTGATCAGGAGTTTCCCCAGTATGTGGGATTGAACAGCAATACGCGCCGGTTACGGCAAGGTGAACCTGAACGCATATTCCGGCGCGCATACTGGACAAACAACGCGCCGGGCGGCTGGGATGTCGACGCGGTGCTGCGAGCCACGTACTACGACGGCGACGCGAGGGGCCGGTTTGTGCGCCTGCCCGTCCCGGGTTCGGGGGCCATCAGTCGCTCGAAGCGGGTTATCCGTTTCACCTTCCGCTCGGACCGAACTTCAAGCTGGAAAGGTGCGGCAGCCCTATCTGCGCGCCAATATTTGACGCGACTGTCATCCGCACGCGACGACGACTTACGCGGGTGTGGACCAGGCCGCCCCCTCGCACAGCAGGTCCTGACTTCGCAGCAGGCGTAACCGCGAAGCTCGACTCGCGTTGGAGTTTCTGCTACCAGTCCTCGATCAGTTCAACGACTACCCGCAGTCAGAAGGGCGTGTGGGGTGACGTCGGGCTGCGCTACTCGTGGTGACCGCAACGACCGGTAATATCGCGATTTTCGGGCCCAGGACGTTGAGATGTCAGCGAAGTGTCCAATGAACGTCCTTGTTCTCCAAAGCACTGCGGCAACAGGACCATTGAGCCTCGCAACCTGGGCAGACGTAGTACTGGATGCGTACGCTTCCGAGGTATGCCGTATCGCCGACATCGCGCAGGACGTGTGTAACGTCGAAATCGGGGTGGCTCAGCAGCAGATTGCAGGACGCACAAAGATGTGACGGGTCGGTAATCATTTCATTCTCCCTGCTTTTCAACGATGCGCCAGGAAGCGGCGAAGCACCGGCCTGCGCTTAACTCCATTGGGCCGATGGCAAAGAGTGCCTGATGCGCCGATTATTACAGTACGACCTGAGCTTCGCGAAGCGCTCGAAGTATAGTCCGCGGTCAGACCCAAAAGGATGTACTAAACCCGGACGTTGCGCACGGCAGCTGCCGACGCGTCGGGCGAAACGCGGCGCAAAGGGCATTGAAGAAGGAACGGCTCGACAGGTTGTCGTCTCCTGCGGGGTGCCGGCGCACGCCCACGTGAACCCAAGTCCCCGTAGGGATCCTGCCCCTGTCGAGCTCCCTCAGTCTACACGCATTGGCATTCCCATATGGTCGCAACATCTGGCACGAGAGAACAATGCCCCATTCAAGGAAAACTGATCAAGACGCCTGTAGACCGGCGATATGGGTACCACCGGTGACACTCGACAAGTGGCTCATTCCCGGTGCGTTATTGGTTAACACATCAATCGTTATACTAATCATATGGTGAGGTGACGATGCCATTCGATGGAACACCGGGGCAGCGATGCTAGATCACTGATAGTGCGCCATGAGACCCACCATGAAGCCGGAGACGTCCGATTTCGGATGGGGCGGCCCGGCCCAAAGGCCTTACAAAGATGTATAGTAAATGCGCACAAAGTGGACGGCTGGTAAAACCAACCGAAACGACCGCAGGCCGGTATAGCATGTTCCGACTCAGGAAAGTCGCCCAAGAAAGGAGGCCTGTCGCCATAAAAGCGAGTAGCGAGACCGGCGACCGAGAAAGAGAAAGTGCGAGCCTGCCAGAAGTGGAAGTTGTCGAATCCTCGCTGCACTGACAGCGCCCAGTCTTGTGCCATCCCCCATGGCGAACGTCCTTGATTCCCAGTCGACCGATGTCGTCGCCCGTTTTGCGTCTCTATGCCGCTCGGCCAGCAGGCACGCGCATGTACGTTTTTCTACCGATACATATTGCAACTGCGCAGAGCGAGCCTCATCCTGGCGCCGGGAGGTGGAGGCCATGGACAGACCGCGAGACTGGCTTACGACACGCTTTCCACACGGGCTGTTTATGCAATCTGATTTTCCCGCTCGTGGCAGGCAACGACCCCACGAGCCGCGCGCTGAACCGGCGCGTGACGCTGATTGTGCAGCGTTGAGGCCCTGGATCGCCGACACCCGGTAAGCGCGTCCGCTCTGGCAGGGCGTTCTTGAACTCTGACACGGCCATTACTGAAGCGCACCTTGGGTTGCCACGCCGGAACGACCGCGGATATTCTTCGTTCAACCTGGCCCAACCATGCGCTAGTGGCCCTCATGTGATCGCCCGCGACGCGAAAGGCGCCCCGTCCGTGCGAAGCGTAATATCCTGAATCGTGATGCGCACGAACCCACGATAAGCTGGCCCGCTGCCGCGTGGCCCACGCCCTTCTGTTTGTAAGCTTCGCCCGGGCGCCTCATTTGCCTGAGCCACCTGACCGAACGCAGAATTCGTTCTCCCGGAGGATATGCAAGATGGCCTATCTCCTCCCCCCCCCTCCATGCCGGCAATCCGGTGTGCCTGACCGTTCGCTCGGTGCCCGGCCAACTCAGGATCATCGGGGTCTGGCAGGCTCTCGGGCAACACGCGGCGCACGCGAGGCGAAGTCACGTCCATTTCAGCGGAAAACGCAATTTTGATGAACTGACAGTGACGCTGGATTCCGTATCTCCCGCTGAGCTGGACGACGTCACATTGCTTCTGAACGCCCAGTCGTGGGTCATTAACGCAGCGGTCACGGCATGATGTCCGCAGGTTGCAGGTGCGATCCCGCGAAAGGACCCTGAACTGCTGGGAACGAGCCAGCCGATCTTTTCCCCGGCTGCACGCTCCTGCATCGAGTCAAAGAGTAAAGTACGCTCGCAGGGCTCGCCGAAAGCCGCGGAGTCGCGTTATGCTCGCCTCGTGGTGGGTGCGGGGAAGACCAGTTTCATGGAAAAGCCGGAATGCGCGCTTGCCATCGTCGCGCGCGGTTCTCAGCACCGCGTCGGGGACGCCCGCTTCCCGGTCTTCCGGCAAATAGAAGATGGAGAAGTGCTGGCCAACGATTTCGTGGGCGCTGTATCCCTTGATCGCTGTATCCCTTGATGCGTGCGCGCCAAGATTCCAGCTTGCGACGACGCCCGCTTCTGTCAGACGAAAGTTGCCATACTCGCATACGCGCAACACCAGCGTTTTCTCCCAACCGGTCCCCTGTTCCGCAGACTGGGACAATGCAATTCTCCGTTTTCACGGCGACTACGATGTGGGCAAGAAGCGCTCCCAAGACCACACTCAATTCCGCACACCCTTTTCATTCCGCACGTCAGGACGAAGGCACGGCATGACATTTGCGCGGCCGCTTTTCGTCACTCGAGAAGCTACCGGAGCGAGCCATGCAATTCATTTTCCAGTCTTGCCTGATCAGCCTGAGCGCAAGCATCGATGACGGGAGAATTGTGGCGAATGCGAGAATCTTCGTCCCCGCGTCAGACGGTTCATTCGACGATGATGTATACGACCTGCGCCTGGATGATAATTTCATCGACGAGAACGAAGCTCTGAATTTTGCTCGCGAACGGGCAACGGACTGGGTCGAAGAGCACTGCGTCGACGAAATTTAGTTCCCCCCGCCGCGGAGCAAAGCTACTTGCGCTCACGTATGTGTTGGGCCCGGGAACGTACACCGGTCCACGGCGAGCGCGGACCTCGCGACTACCCCATCAGTGGTACCGGTGCACAGAGTCGTGGTCCATCTGCGGTCGCCCTCTACGCGCACCGCGACTGTCGCAGAACAAGACGGCGCGCGAGTTCGCCCCAACTGCGCGCGGTTTACTTAGTCAGCCTGACAAACAGTCGGCAACGAGATGCGCTACCGGCGGTGGCAACCGTTCAACCGCGCGCCCCTCCTTCAGAAACTTCAATCATTGATTTCCTGGCGACCGCGTTTTTCGCCCACGCGGAGTTCGACCTCCGTTTCAGGTCCTTAAACAGGTTTCAGATCGAGACCCGGCGCAACCCGGCGCGAAAAAGACGGCCCGGCTACTTCCTGGCAATCCTATATTGGCAGATCAGCCGGCCTTCCCGTAAGCAGTGTTCTGTGAGCGGACAGCCGGTCGCCTCGGGAAAGTACGCCGACTGCTCGATGTACGCATGGCGTTTCGCGTACTGCCCTGGCTACGGGGCAGCTGTAATTGCAGACCATGATTGCGTCGCCCTCCTTCGAGTCGAACCGGAGTGCTGCATTCGGGCGCGTAGATGACTTGAGAAATGGCTATACACGCGAGCGGACAAACGATGTGTTCGGATTCTTCGCTAGGCAAGTGGCTTGCAAGCGTACCCGCAGCATAAAAAACGCTCGGCCTGAAGCATCTCTTTATCAGCTCCCGAAAACGAGTACGAATGAGACGTGTACCCGTAACGACGTGCTGCGTCCCGGTCCGGCTGGGTCGCATTGACCGGTCCTGTGCGTCGCGTATTCGTTCGCACCGCCGGCGTCACACGCGACGAAAATGCGCGCGATCAATTCCCGCTCCCCTCGACTCAGTCTTGTTCTCGGGCGCGGGATGCGCGTTCGCACCCTTCAGATGCGGCACCCAGGTGACGTCAAGACCCTTTATGAAGCGGTTACATGAAAATCAGTTTGGACAGCCTCGGATCGCGGCGCCTCCCCTTGTTCATCCGGTCACGAGCGGCCGCGGCTCCGGGTCGCCGTTGGGAGTATCGAGGCACTCATACTCCGCGATCAACTGCGCGCCGAACAGCATCAGCGTAGCCAGCGCTTCGAGGCTGAAAAGCACAACGATCGCAGTTGCCAGTGAGCCATAGACGACGCTTACCTGGGATAGCGTCGCAAAATACCAGACCAGTGCGCGCCGCGTGATTTCCCATAGCACCCCGGCCGCGATAGCGCCGACGAGCGCGTGACGCAAGGTCGTCCGCCCGGCCGGTACAACCAGGTAAATCGCGGTCAACACGAGAATTTCACCTGCAAAACCGCATAAATACAGTACGACACGAGTCGGCACCGTCAACGACAACGAATGGCCAAATAGTACGACGCTGTCGCTCGCCACCGCGTGCAGGCCACTGGACACAATCGTCACCACCAGCACGCCGATACCGAGAGACAGGCTGAACAGATAAGGCAGGATCGCCGACAGCAGAAAGTGCCTGCGCCGGATCACGACCCGATGCACGAAGATGATTGACAGCGCATTCTCAAGCACCGTAAATGCGAGCGAACTGAAAAAAATCATCGTGACGACGAGAAACCAGCCAATCACAGCGCGATGCGCCAGAAAATTCGCCAGCTCGCCCACGATCGCTTCGGATTGTCCGGGAATCAGCCATCTGAGCAGATGCGCGAGCGTATCGAGCAGCAACTGCTCGCCGACAACCTGGCTGAACGCAATAGCGACAAGGATCAGGAGCGGCACAATCGACAGTAACGCGTAGTACGCGATCGCACCGGCGAGCAGAAAGCCCTGGTTGCTGCGAAATGCTTTGCAAGCCAGAATCAGGAACCGGACCGGGTGTGCCGAAACGAAGCGAAACGCGCGCCCACGCGGATTGTGGGAGTTGCTCAAGTGGCACCCTCGTCTTTGCGCACGCGCGGCCAGCGCCCGTGGCGGACCGCCTGACGGCGTGCACCCGTGATGACTGGCATGAGAGCAAAGGACGGACCCGATTCCCGAACCAGCACCCAGGCGTCGAGAGAGAAGTGACGATTGTCACGCGTGTCGGTAATCTCTTCCCAAACAGGCGCCTGCGGCGCTTTGGGCACACGCTATGCGGGACACAGGATCTTCGTCCATAGCGGGGGCGCCCGTGTTTCCGAAGCATTCGTGTTTTCACGCGGATCGCCGAACTCGGGGTGGCGGGATCTACGTGCCCCGGCTTTGCGTCGCCATCGCCGTCACGCTCCTAAGTCTTTTCACGCACGCGGAAGCGGCCCCGCGCAATGAGCAATTCGATTGCGAATCCACTCCACATGAATTCGTGTCGTCGCTGATCCGCGACAGATGGATCAATGCGCAGCCGAATCGCGTCGAAGCCAACTCCGTGAACGCTTTTCGCCCGGTCGATCACTCGCACCCGAGCGCGTTCGGATTTTCGATTTATGTGGTCCTGGGATACGCGCCTGACGATCCCTTATTCGAGCGCGGCGCTGGCGCGAAGGTTGTGTCGCCGTTGTACGGGGTGGTCGTCAAGGGTCCCGTCGAATCGGTGCGCACGCGCGTTCGCGAAGCCAATAGCGACGCAACAGTGCGTTCAGTCGTTCCACTGCTGCTTACCGCCATTGTTTGCGGCGGATGAAGCGGGGGCCTCCTGCGCTGAAGTCGGCGACCATCGCTGCCCAGACTGCAACGGCGAACCAGCGCAGGTGCCTCCCACCGGCGATCGCGAAGCCTTTCGGGCTTGCCGCTCGCAGCGCGCATGGTGACGACTCGGCGGACCACCTTGACGCCATCCTGATGGAGTCGAAACGGAAACGACGCGAAAAGAGAGCGGCGGACAGGTGGCAGCCCGCACGCCGGCGGCAATGACCTCGATTTAATAGACGAAAGTCACAGCGAGGGCCTCGAAAAGGTCGTGGCCGACGCGCCCGACGAGACCGCGCAACTCGATGTTGTTCAAATGCAGCACGCGAGAGGAAGGACGTCGACCAGAGCGGCAAGCGCAAGCGCTCGCTTTGAGCGCAAACTAGTGTGAACTCAAACCAATGCGGCGGGCTCGATGCGTGCTGTCAGGAACAGGCGGTGCGGACGGCCACATGTTGGAAAGCTCTATACAGAGGAAGACCATGACGACAATGCATCGAACGGTTCTGGTCGCGCTGAGCGCGGTATCGCTGGTGCTCGTACCAAACCTCACCAGCGCCCAGGCGCAGCCGGGCGCCAGCGTCCCGCAGGCAGGGCATCAAGCCGACACGCAAATCGGCGCGCAAAATGGGACGCAGAACGGCGCCGAGTCCACCAGGGCGCAGAGCAAGCAGACACGTAAAGAAGCGCGCAAGCAGGCGCGTGCGCAACGGAACGCGGAGCTAAAACAGCTCGAAAAGAATGGCTACAATCCGGCAACGAGCAACGACGCCAACTATCCCCAGGACATCCAGAACGCCGAAAGGAAAGCGGGGAACGCGGGCACCGGATCAGCTCATCCGGCGCCCGCGCAGGGGCAATGAGCGATCGGCCGGCGCTCGCGAGCGCCGGCGTCAAGTCATTACCGCGTCGGTCTGCGCGGCCGGTTTGCTACCGCGACACCCTTGTAGCCGCGCTCCGCGACGGCGACTTCCGGCGTGGCGGAGCGCGGGAGTAGCCTGCTCCAGCTCACCCAGCGTGGGCCGATCGTATGGATTGCCAGGCATCGAGCGCATACCCACAACCGAACTGATGATGGAGCGAGCAATGATTCGTTAAACGATTCTTCCCGGGAATTCGTCGAGCCCCTGCTGAGCAAACATCGTGGCACGGGGTGCTGTGAGCTGTTCCGCAAGATACCCCAAATCGAATTTGAGTCTCGCGGCCTCGTTCCGTAGCTTGCGCACTTGCTCCTCGAAGTTGCTCACCTGCGCCGCGGAGTAGCCTCCTCGCTCGGTGTCCTGCTCAGCGTTTCTCTCTCACCTGCACCTCCTGTTGCTCGGCTTTCGCCCCCGGTTAGCGATCTACAACAGTCCTTGAGCCTGCCGCGTCCGCTATACAGCGGCCATTCAACGCCGCGTTCGACTGCGAAGCGGTGCAGAGGAACGCGCGGAACGTCATTGCTCCAGAAATCGACTCACAATTCACCTATAAAGAGATGAGTGGGGCGGCTTCTGGCAAAGCCAAGAGTTGCGCCGACGCCTAACGCATGGCGTGTGCCACGCCGCAAGTCGGCGCGCTGATCTTGTTCCGAGAGCGCTTGCTGGCATCGTGAAAAATAAGCGACGTTACAGCACCCTAAAGTCTCAGGCGCGGACGACGCGCACCGTCCGAGGTTGGCTGCGCTTCGAATCCAGGAGGTTCGCGCAAGCTGTGCGCCAGCGTTCGCCTGATGCGTTCATTCATAAGCGCCGCGTGCGGCGATGCATGACTGTTGGCAGGCGGGCGTCGCGCAGCGGCATTTGAAGCTCAGCGTGGGACATTAGCGAGCGTGACGCGTCGTTTCGAAAAGGAACCATACACGCTCTTCCGTCTGGTCGATCCAGTTTTCGATAAGGCTCGCCGTCGCCACGTCTTCCTTTTCGTCACAAAGCTGATGAAGCTCGCGCATGAATTTCACAAGCGCCTCATTGTCGTGACGCAATTCGTCGAGCATGTCCTCCGGCGCAACAAACGCAGCGTCGTTGTCGGAAAGGCGCTTGAGCGAAGCAATCTGTCCCACCGAGCGCAAAGTCGTACCGCCTAGCTTGCGCGCCCGCTCGGCAACGGGATCGACCATCGCAAAGACGAGCGCCGCTTGGTCGTCGAGCAGCAGATGATAGTCGCGGAAGTGCGGTCCGCTCACGTGCCAGTGAAAATTCTTGGTCTTGACGAACAGCACTAAGACGTCAGCCAGAAGATTCGTGAGCCCGGCGCAGACCGCATTGCGAGCTTCCGCTCCAAGGTCAGTTGGCGTGGTCAGATTGCGTGCGCTCGCGTCGTGAGTTTTCGGGTCCCGGTTCGTCATGGTGGTGTCTCCTTCTTCGTTCAGGTAAGCCCGCCGTTCCGCATGGTTTGTTCCTGGTGCAGTCAGCGTCCGGCACGACCGAAATCGCGTTCGCACGCCTTGCCCCCCATCAACGTGCGAAAAGGATCCGGACGTTGCGTGCAATCCAGCCAGTCAAACCGGTGCGCAGCACGACCGGCACGACGCGTCTTGGGCCGAGCAGCAGTGTGCCGAGCAAAAGGGACCCGAGCATGGTGACGTTAGGCGCGGCGATCAACGCCCGGCCAACGTTCGCCACACTAAGCGAATTCGCGCGGGCGGATGCGCACTCGGCCGACCGCGAGCCAACGTTGGCCACGAGCAACTGCGCGCGCGTCAGTTCCATATGGCTGAGCAGGACCGCTTCAGATGTGCGGCGACTCAGCCGGGCACGGCGGCTCATTTGAGCGCCTCCTTGAGCGTTTCAAGATCCGCTCGCAATTCGCCTTTTAGTACTGTGAATGAACGTACCGGCCGTTGCGCCCGGAACACAAGCAATGCCGTGATCGAAGCGATCAACCAGATCCCCGCTATGCTCCATATGACAGTGAGGAAATAGCGCGTATTCCAGGCGGATGCGATCAGTGCGACGCAGAAGAATGAGAGCGTGAATAGCCCGCTGACAGCGAGGGCCACGAGTGCGAGGAGTTCTCGCGTCACGTAGGTGCGGGCGTCGGACAATTCTAGCGAGAGCAGTTCCCCATAGTCCGTCGTACGGGCAGCGAGGAACCGCAACACGTTGTGCCAGCGGTCGAGCTTCGCGTGAATTGTCATGGCCCACCTCGCACATGCGGCGTGCTCGCAACAGCCTTCGAGTCTGGCTGCGCCTATTCTCGGCTCGCGGCCCATAACGCTCCGAGCGCGAAGCCGATGCCCGCGGCGAGGCCTAGTGTCGCCAGGGGGTTGTCCGCAATCGCCTCGCGCGTCACGACCGCCGCGTCGGTCGCAAGCTGTTGTGACTTGCCGCATAGCGCCTTTGCCTTGCCCGACAACCGCATGCCGGCGTCATCGAGCATGTCCCCGACTGCCTCCTGCGCGTCGCCTGCGAGTTCGCGGATCGTGCCTTCGGCCTTCGTTGTTCCCATGTTCATGTCTCTCTCCCAGTGAGTTTGCCTACCCAACGCGCAAAACCCGCGCGAACCGGATATCCGGCAAGAGCCCAAGCCGATGCGCAACGGACGTGCCACCACGCGCTGAGACGCAGCTAAAAGACCTGCAGTACGAAATGAGCGCCCAGCGCGGCGCAGGTCATGGCGGTTGCGAGCCAGCACAATGTGCGCGTGAACCAGTGGGCTTTCATCTCACCCACCGCCGCACGGCGGGCGCTCAGGAGTACGAGCAGGATCAACACCGGGGAAACGGTCATCCCGTTGGTGAGCGCGCTCCAGTAACAGGCCCTGAGCGGATCGACGCCGAATACGCAAAACAGCAAGGCGATGATGGCGCTCGCCACCATGAGCAACACCAGAATGCCGGCGATCCGGCGGTCCCGGTGCTCGCCCTGCGGCCAGCCGAACGAACTGGCCGCGGCGTGCGCAGCCGAACCGGCCAGCGGCGGGAGCGCGAGCAATGCGGTGCCAAGGAGCGCGAGGCCGAGCAGCGTCTGCGCATAGCGGCCCGCAACGGGCGCGATCGCCTGCGCGGCTTCGCGGGCCGTGACGGGCGGCACGAACGATGGATGGATCGCATGCAACGTCGCAGCCGACGCGCAGAGGATGAGCGCCCCACACAAGTTGGACATCAAGCTGCGAAGCAGCGTGTCGCGACGCATTTTCTTCAACTGGCTCCCCATGGCTTCCGACGGTGCGCGGCGGCTGCCTTGAGCGCCCTCGCGCGAACGCTCTTCGACTTCCTGTTCGGCCTGCGAGAACAGCAGATACGGGCTGACTGTGGTGCCGAGCACCGCGAGCAGCATTGCCAGATAAGCTTCCGACCAGGCAACGTGTGGCACGAATGCGCGCCAGGCCACGGTGCGCCATGGCACGTCCGCCACCAGCATCACGCCTGCGTAGCAAAACAGCGAAAGGGCAAGCCATTTGAGGTAGCGCGCATACCGCGCGTAAGGCAGCCACCACTGGAGCGCGAGCGACACGCAGGCAAAAAGGATCGTGAAGAGCGGGACCGATCCCCGGAATATCAGTTGCGCGGCCTCGCCCATCGCCAGCATGTCAGCCGCCATGTTCACGGTATTGGCGCCGAGAAAACGGAGCACCGCGAGCATAAACAACCAGCGCGAATAGTGTTCGCGCATGTTTTCCGTCAAGCCTCGGCCCGTGACGGCCGCCACGCGCGCGGCCACCATCTGAAGCGCCACCATCGAAGGCCAGGAAAGCACGCAGACCCACAGCAGGTCGAAGCCGTACTGGGCGCCAGCGAGCGAGTACGTCAGGATCCCGCCGGGGTCATTGTCCGTCGCAATCGTGCCCAGGCCCGGACCGATGTCCGCGGCCCATGCGTGCGCCGGGAGTTCGCCACGGCTGCGTCGATGGGTTCGGTTCGCGAGCAAGCGTCGCGGCCGAGAGGGCTCGCCGGCTTTCATGACAAGAGGTAAATGGCTCGGTGGGGACGCACTCGCCTGTCGGCGCAGACGGCATTCCCGCGTTGGTTTTGCGCGCTTGCGCTGCGGGCATCACGCGGCATCCCGTTTGCTGTGTCGAAACGGCACGCAAGCCGATTTTTTCATCGACGGCATTTTCATGGCATCGAAACCAGGAGATCGCAATGGCTAACATTCTCGACAACTGCAAGGTCGCAATCCTTGCCATGGATGGATTCGAAGAAGTCGAACTTACCGAACCGCGCCGCGCGCTGAAGGAGGCCGGCGCACAGGTTGACGTGATCTCACAGAAAGGCGGCGAGATTCAGGGCTTTCGTCACGTCGACAAGGGAAGCAAGATCAAGGTCGACCGTACCTTTGGCGGCGCAAAGGCCGACGACTACGACGCGGTCGTGCTCCCGGGCGGCGTGGTGAACAGCGACGCCATCCGCCTGATCCCCGAAGCGCAGGCGTTCGTACGCGCGGCCAACGACGCACACAAGCCCATTGCGGTGATCTGCCATGGCGGCTGGCTGCCGGTGTCGGCCCGCATCGTCAAGGGACACACGATGACGAGCTGGCCGTCGTTACAGGACGATATCCGCAACGCGGGCGGCCAATGGGTCGACGAAACCATGGTGCACGACGGCAATTTCATTACAAGCCGCAAGCCCGACGACCTGCCCGCCTTCAACGCGGAGCTGATCTCCACGCTGTCGGCCGCGGCGGGCACTGCATGAGGCCGAAGGTGACGCTGAAGGCGTCGCGCCAACCGCACATGGAGGGTCGCCGATGACACACACCACCCGCGGTGCCGCCGGCATCGCCAGCATCGCCGCAGGCGCCGCGCTCGCGATCTGGTCCACACGCGATCTACGCGAGGCGAAGCGCGCGCCTGCGCCCGGCAAACACGTCGCGGCCGCGCGCGCGTTCAATCACGGCTCCGCCCTGCTGGCGCTCTCCGTGCTGGCCGACAGCGCCATGGAGCACTATCGCGGCTCGTTCGAAAACCGTGCCATGTACCTGCCGCCCGTGGTTGCGCTCTGCGCGCTGGGCGCGTCGCTGCATGGCGGAGCGGACCCGCGCGCGGCCTCGCACCGCCTGCGCCATGTGATCCAGCTGACCAGCGCGGGCACGGGCGCCGCGGGTACCGCGTTCCATCTTTACAACGTGACCAGGCGCCCGGGAGGCTTCAGCTGGCATAACGCCTTTTACGGCGCGCCGGCGGGGTGCGCCCTTCGCGCTGGTGCTCTCCGGGGTGCTGGGTGCGCTCGCCGAGCAGTTGCGCGACGAGCCCGAGGACGACCCGCAGCTCTTTGGCATGCCCGCTGGCAAGGCGCTCGCGCTGGTGGCCGGCGCGGGGCTGCTCGGCACGGCGGCCGAAGCGGCGCTGCTGCATTTTCGCGGCGCGTTCCAGCATCCGGCGATGTATGCCCCCGTCACCATCGTGCCTGTGAACAGCGCGTTGCTCGCGCATGCGGCGTTGGCCCCGCCCCGCCATGCGGCCCGCGCGAGCGTGTTCGCGCGCTTCTGGCTGCGGCTCACGGCGGCGCTCGGCTTTGCGGGATTCGGCTTTCACGCGAACGGCGTGGCGCGCGCGCAGGGCGGCTGGCGTAACTGGTCGCAGAACCTGTTCGCGGGGCCGCCCTTACCCGCTCCGCCCTCGTTCAGCGCGCTCGCGCTAGCGGGGCTCGCCGCGCTGCGCTTGCGGGAGACCGAGCGATGAAACGCCTGCCGCAGTACCCCGGCTACGACGTGTTCGCCAAACGCGATACGCCTTCGTGGGATGCGCCCACGCGCGCGGTAATCGACGCGCGCCGGAACACGCCGGACCAGGCGCGCTATCTCGCCCCTTCGCGCTGGCAAACCCTGAAGGCGCTGTGCGACACGATCGTCCCTCAACCCGCGAACGCTAACGACGCGCACGCCCCGCGCGTGCCCGTTGCCGCGCTCGTGGAAGGCAAGCTGCTCGACGATCGCCGCGACGGCTTTCGCGACGCACGCCTGCCGCCGTTGCGCGAGGCATGGGAAACGGGGCTCTCGGCACTCGACGCGGAAAGCGTGGCGGCCTTGCGCGCGCCTTTCGCGAGTCTCGACGACGAACAGCGGCGCGCGCTCGTCACGCACATGCAGCGTGGCGAACTGCACAGCAAGGCCTGGCACAGCATGCCTTGTGACGTGTTCTTCGCCAAGCGCGTGCTGCACGACGTGAGCGCCGCGTACTGGTCGCACCCGCTGGCCTGGAATGCGATGGGTTTTGGCGGCCCGGCGAATCCGCGCGGCTACGTGCGCCTCTATACGAACCGGCGCGATCCGTGGGAAGCCGTCGAAGCCACCGACGAGAGCGACGCGGCGCTCGCGGCCGCAAGCAAGGAGAACGAGCGTGTGCGCTGATCTCACCGACTTCACCGGCGCAAACGAAGCGCCGCGCGGCAAGCACGGCCGCGCGCCCGACGTGTTCCGTCGCGGCGGCTGGATGCCCATGCGCGAATACGCGCTGGACGATGAGGTCGATTTCGCCATTGTCGGAACGGGCGCGGGGGGCGCGACGCTCGCCTGCCGGCTCGCCGAAGCGGGCTTTCGCGTGGTCGCGTTCGACGCGGGCGCGTGGTGGCGGCCGCTGGAAGAATTCGCCTCCGACGAGACCCACCAGGCCAAGCTCTACTGGACCGACGAACGCATCTGCGACGGCGAAAACCCCTTGCAGCTAGGCAGCAATAACAGCGGCAAGGCCGTGGGCGGCAGTACCGTGCACTTCGCCATGGTCTCGCTGCGCTTTCGGCCCGAGTGGTTCCAGTCGCGCACGCGGCTCGGCTACGGCGTGGACTGGCCGCTCGACTGGCGCGAGATGTGGCGCTACTACACCGAGGTCGAGCAGGCGCTCGGCATCTCCGGGCCGGTGAACTATCCGTGGGGACCCAAGCGGGCGCGCTATCCGTATCGCGCGCATGAAATCAACGGCGCGGGGCTCGTGCTCGCGCGCGGCTGCGAGGCGCTCGGCATTCCCTGGGCGCCCACGCCGCTCGCGACGCTTTCCGCGCCACGCGGCGACGCGCACCAGTGCGTCTATCGCGGCTTTTGCGTGACGGGCTGCGCGACCAACGCCAAGCAGAGCGCGCTCGTCACGTGGATTCCTCGTACCGTGCGCGCGGGCGCGGAAATCCGCGATCTCGCGATGGTCGGCCGTATCGAAACCAACGCGCTGGGCCGCGCCACCGGCGTGCATTTTCATCGCGAAGGGCGCTGGCATTTCCAGCGCGCGCGCAACGTGGTCGTGGCGGGCTATGCCATTGAAACGCCGCGCCTGCTGCTGCTCTCCGCGAACGGGCGCTTTCCCGAAGGCCTCGCGAACCGCTCCGGGCTCGTCGGCAAGAATCTCATGGTGCAGGCGAACCAGGCCGCATGGGGCATGCTCGACGACGAAATCCGCTGGTACAAGGGGCCGCCGTCGCTCGCGCTCACCGAACACTGGAACTATCAGGACGAAGGCAAGGACTTTTACGGCGGCTACTGCTACATGAGCCAGGGCCCGCTGCCGCTAGTGTGGGCGGCGACGCAAACGAGCCGCGGCCTGTGGGGCGACGCACTCATGCGCGAGATGACGAAGTACAACCATCAGGCGGGCCTCAAAATGGTGGGCGAGACGCTGCCGCAGGAGCGCAACCGCGTGACGCTCGCAGACGAAAAGGATGCGCTCGACTTGCCCGTGGCGCGTGTGACCTGGTCAATGTGCGAGAACGACCGCCGGCTTGTGCGCCATGCGCTCGATTACATGAGCCGCGCCCTGGCCGCGGCGGGCGCGAGCGACATCTGGACGCAGGACGACGACACCTGTCACCTCAATGGCACGGCGCGCATGGGCAGCGATGCGCAGACGAGCGTTGTGAATGCCGACTGCCGTTCATGGGACATTCCGAATTTGTGGATCTGCGACGGCTCCGTGTTTCCGACCGTCGGCGGCGTGAACCCGTCGCTGACGATCCAGGCGATCGCCTGCCGCACTGCCGGGCGCATCCAGGCGCTCGCCGCACGCGGCGAACTTTGATGATCATTGCGCGGGCACGCGTCGTGCGTTGATGCAGATGCTTTTCAAAAGGAGGTCATCATGCCGCTCAGCAAGGGAAAAACTCGCGAAGCGATCTCGAAGAACATCAAGACGGAAGTGAAGCAAGGCAAGTCGCAGAAGCAGGCCGTTGCCATCGCGCTGAACCAGGCGCGCAAGTCCGGCGCGAAGATTCCGAAGAAGAATCACAAGTAAAACAAGCCGGAAAAGGCGCGGACTGACCGGGCACGCGGGCACGGCGCATGCGCTCCGAGGCACGGCGCACCGTGCGCGATAGAGGAGTCGAATAATGTCCGGTGACCGGCCTGCTCTCGCCGCGCTGGAATGCGTTGCTTGCGCCGCCTTCGGCACCTTCTCCGCTGCATGCCGTGCCGCAACGCCACTCGCGTATTTTCTCCTCAGCGCCGGCCCCGCGTCCGGGCCCGTGCAGGTGCTCGACTGGGCGCTCGCCGCGCTGTGCGTGGGCGTATGCACCGTCATCGCGGCGCTGCTCTACATAGCGATACGCCGTAATCGCCGCGAAAGCGCCTCGCCAAACGCGACCTTGTCGCAAGTGAACGTCGCCGACGAACGAGGCGAGCGCACCGCCACGCGCATCGTCGCCGTTGGCACGGCGATTTCCTCGGTGCTGCTGCTGGGCGCGCTCGTGGCGATGCTGCGCGTGCTGGCCGCCGTGGCCGACCCGCCGCGCGCGCCCTCGCTCACGGTGACTGTCACGGCTTACGACTGGTGGTGGAAAGTGACCTATCAAACGCCTGCGGGCGCGAGCTTCGTCACCGCCAACGAAATCCATATCCCCACGGGCGAGCCCGTGCGCGTCGATCTGCAAAGCGCTGACGTCGTGCACGCGTTCTGGGTGCCGGCGCTCGCGGGCAAAACACAGGCCATCCCCGGCCAGGTCAATCACCAGTGGATCGAAGCAGATCGCCCCGGCGTATGGCGCGGGCAATGCACGCAGTTCTGCGGGCCCCAGCACGCGCACATGGCCATGGAAGTGGTGGCGCAAGCCCCCGCCGATTTCTCGCGCTGGCTCGACGCCCAACAGCAGCCCGCCGCGGCCGCGCAAAGCGGCGCGGCGCAGCGCGGGGAACAACTCTTCGACGCGCGCTGCAGCGGCTGTCACGCCATTCGCGGCACGCAGTCCGAAGGCGCGCAGGCGCCCGACCTCACGCATCTCGCCTCGCGCCGGCTGATCGCCGCGGGCACGCTAGCCAATACATCCCTCAACCGGCTCGACTGGGTCGCGCATGCGCAGCAGCGCAAGCCCGAATCGCTCATGCCCGACATTGCCCTCACCCCCGCCGAGGCGAGCGACCTCAGCGCGTGGCTCGACACGCTCCAGTGACATGAACGATATCCCGGCCGCTCCTTCCGCTCCCGCGCGTCCCGCCACCGCGAGCGGGCCGCACCGCGCGCGCGCGGGGCGCCTCTCGCGCGTGCCGGAAACGGGCACGGCGCCGCTCGACGAAGCCACGCTGCGCCGCCTCGAAGAGATCTGGGAAACGCGCCCCGGCTGGCGCGGCTGGCTCTCCACGGTGGATCACAAGACCATCGGCCTCCGCTATCTCGTCACGGCTTTCGTGTTCCTCGCGCTGGGCGGCGTGGAGGCGCTCATCATGCGCGCGCAGCTCGCGCGCCCCAACGAGACGCTGCTCACGCCCCAGCAGTACGACCAGCTCTTCACGATGCACGGCGTGACGATGATCTTTCTCTACGCGCTCCCCGTGCTGAGCGGCTTTTCGAACTACCTGTGGCCGCTCGTGCTCGGCTCGCGCGACATGGCGTTCCCGCGCCTGAACGCGCTCTCGTACTGGGTCTTTCTCGGCGCGGGCATTCTGCTCTACGCGAGCTTTCCCGCGGGACAGGGCGCCAATGCAGGCTGGTTCAACTACGTGCCGCTTTCCACCGCCGCCTACGACCCCGGGCCGAACATCGACGTCTACGCGCTCGGCATGGTGCTGCTCGGCATTTCCACCACGGTGGGTGCGGGGAACTTCGTCATCACGTTCCTGTGCATGCGCGCCAGCGGCATGTCGGTGGCGCGTCTGCCCATTCTCGTCTGGGGCACGCTCACGGCTTCGGCCGCCAATCTGCTCGCCGTGCCCTCCGTGAGCCTCGCGTTCCTCATGCTCTGGCTCGACCGCAACGCAGGCTCGCACTTCTTCGACACCACCGCCGACGGGCGCCCCCTGCTGTGGCAACACCTCTTCTGGATCTTCGCGCACCCGTGGGTCTACGTGGTCGTGCTGCCCGCCATGGGCATCGTATCCGATGCGCTGCCCACGTTCTGCCGCCGCCCGATCGTCGCCTACGCGGCCGTTGCGCTCTCAACGGTCGCGACCATGCTCGTGGGCTTCGAAGTGTGGCTCCATCACATGTTCGCCACGGGCCTGCCGCCACTCGCGCTGGCCTTCTTCGGCGCGGCCAGCACGGTGATTTCCGTGCCGAGCGCGATTGCCGTGTTCGCGTGGATCGCCACGATCTGGACCGGCAAGCCCGTGTTCAAAACGCCGTTCTACTACTTCGCGGGATTCGTGCTGATGTTCACCGTGGGCGGCGTTTCGGGCGTGATGACCGCCGCCGTACCGCTCGACTGGCAGCTCACCGACACTTACTTCGTCGTGGCCCACCTCCATTACGTGCTGCTCGGCATCAACGTGTTTCCGGTGCTGGGTGGCCTCACCTACTGGTTCCCCAAGTTCACCGGACGGCTCATGCACGAGCGCTTCGGCAAGTGGACCTTCTGGGTCACGTTCGTCGGCTTCAATCTGGGCTTCTTTCCGATGCATATCTCCGGGCTGCTCGGCATGCCGCGCCGCATCTATACCTATCCGGAGGGCATGGGCTGGGACACGGCCAACCTGCTCACGAGTATCGGCGCGTTCGTGTTCGCCATCGGCATCGCCATGTTCATCGGCAATGACTCGTGAGCGCGCGGCGCGGCGCACGCGCGGGCGCGAACCCATGGAATGCGGCTGGCCTCGAATGGGCGACCTCGTCGCCGCCGCCACCGTACAACTTCGCGATCCTGCCGAGCGTGCGCTCGCGAGACCCGCTCTGGCAGCCCGACGCGAACGTGCCGCGCCCTGGCTACCTGCTCCATCGCGGGCGCGAGGCGCTCGGCGTCACGCCGCTCGCGGGCGAACCCGACGTCATCCTCAAGATGCCCGAGGACAGCTACGCGCCCTTCGTGCTGGGCGTGGCCTCGACGCTCGTGTTCGTCGGGTTGCTGTTCCATTCGACTCAGTTCACCGCGCTCGCCGGGCTCGCGTGCGGACTCGCGCTGCTCTCGTGGCTGTGGCCGCGGCGCTCGCTCGGACAGCGCGAACCGTTCGCGCCGCAAGGCACCACGCCTGCCGGCAAAGTCGCCGAGACGACGGCCGAGTCGATCACGATAGGAAGCGAGGACGAAACCCTCGCCCTGCCCGTCGGCAGCGCCGGCGAACATGCGGGCGGCTGGTGGGGCGTGCTCACGCTCGTCGTGACGGAAACCGCGCTGTTCGGCTATCTGATCTTCTCGTACCTCTATCTCGCTTCGCAGAGCGCGCAGCCCTGGCCGCCCGAAGGCCTGCCCAAGCTCGGCATGAGCGGACTGAACACGGCGCTGCTGCTCACGAGCAGCGTGTTCGTGTGGCTCGCGGGGGCGTTCGTGCGGCGCGCGCGTTCGTGGCCCGCGTTCTGGTCGATGATCGTCGGCATTGCGCTCGGCGTCGCGTTCGTCACGATCCAGTTCTTCGAGTGGCACGGCCGGCCCTATGGGCTTGCGACGAACCTGTATGGTTCGCTCTACTTCACGATTACGGGCTTTCACATGGCCCACGTGATGGCGGGCGTGCTGATGCTCGCCGCGCTCGCGTTCTGGATCGCGCGCGGCTATTTCGACGGCAGACGCGATGCGGCGCTCACCATAGGCGGCCTGTACTGGCACTTCGTCGATGTGGTGTGGCTCTTCATCTTCTCCGTGCTCTATCTCTCGCCTTACTGGATGCGAGGACGATGATGCCATCCGCGCCCCCGGCCCCTCCAGCGCCCGTTCCCGCGCGCACGAGACCCACGCTCCGGCATCAAATTGCCGTGTGGTACGGCATTTTTGGCGTGCCGGCCATCTGGGCGGGCCACGTGCTGTTCTGCCAGACGCTCGCGGCCACCGCCTGCGCGGGCGGCGTCCCGCAACGCAATGGCGAGCCCTGGCAGGTCGTGCACTGGACACTTGCACTCGTCTCCGCCGCCGCGTTCGCGCTGGCGCTCACCGGCGCGCTGCTGGCGCGGCGCACGTGGCGCGAAAGCGCCGCCGTCAACACGCCGCAGCGCGACACCTTCCGCTTTCTCGCGTGGAGCAGCACCGCCGTTGCCGTCGCATTCACGATCGCGCTCGTGTTCACGATATCGGTGCTGTTCGCGTTGCCGCTCGAACGGTTATGCGGGGCGCTGCGATGAATGCGCGCGCCTGTTCGAGCGCTTTGCTCGCCGCCCTCGTGCTGCTCGCCAGCTGTCACCGCGACGAGCCGTTCGCGACGACGAAACCGCCGCCCGACGCCGCCCAGATCGGGCTCGGCGAAAAGCTCGCGAAGGCGGGCGATTGCGCCTCGTGTCACGATTCCGCCAAACGCGAGCCCTTTGCCGGCGGTCTCGCCGTCAATTCGCCGTTCGGTCCGATCTACGCGAGCAACATCACGCCCGACCCAATGCACGGCATCGGCGACTACACGCCCGCGCAGTTCGCCGCGGCCTTGCAGCGCGGCGAAGCACGCGGCGGCAAGCGGCTCTATCCGGCGATGCCTTATCCGTCGTTTGCAGCGCTCCACGCAGGCGACGTGAACGCGCTCTACCAGTACTTCATGTTTGGCGTGAAGCCGGTGCCGAACGCCGCGCCGCAAACGCATCTGCCGTTTCCGTTCAACCAGCGCTGGGTGATGCTGATCTGGCGTCTCGCGTTTGCTCAGCATGGCCGCTTCGAACCGGACCCCGCGCACTCCGCGCAGTGGAATCGCGGCGCCTGGCTCGTGCAGGGACTCGGCCACTGCGGCGCGTGCCATACGCCGCGCGGGCCCGCCTACAACGAAATGGGCTACACGCAACGCAGCCCGCTCTACCTCACGGGCGGCGTGACCGACCATTGGTACGCGCCGAATCTCACGGGCGACCCCGGCAGCGGCCTTGGCCGCTGGAGCGTCGACGACATCGCCGCGTTCCTGCGCGACGGCCACAACGACCGCGCCTATGCGTTCGGCGCCATGGCGCCCGTGGTGGGCGCGAGCACGCAATACCTGGGCGACGACGATCTGCACGCCATCGCCACCTATCTGAAGTCGCTGCCCGCGCGCGAGGCGAGCGGCCAGTATGCCGATACCGCCGCCGCGCGCGCCTCGACCATGGCGGCACTGCACGGCGGCACGCCGGAGCGGCCAGGTGCCGGCCTCTATCTTTCGTACTGCGCGAAATGCCACGGCGCGGACGGTGCTGGCAAACCCGACAAGGCGCCGCCACTTGCGGGCAGTTCGCTTGCGCTCTCCTCCGACGCGACTAGTCCACCGCGTCATTGAAATGGCACCGGACGAATTCGCCGCGATGGATCGTCGTGCTTCCATTTGATCGGCGTGGGATTCTTGTTGTGCTCGCGGATATAGCGCATCAGCTTGCGCTCCAAATCCTTTACCGTAGTGAAGATGCCTCGCGCAATCACGTCGCGCTGGATGCGCGAGAACCAGTTCTCCACCTGATTTAGCCAGGAGGTATAGGTCGGCGTGTAATGCAACCGCACGTTTTTGTGTTGCCGCAGGAACTCTTGCACGCGCGCGGTCTTGTGGCTGCTAACGTTGTCGCAGATCACATGGATCTCTTGTTTGGGCCACTGGCTGGTAATAACGTCGGTGAGGAAGGCCACGAACTGCTCGCTGGTATGGCGCGGCGCCGTCTTGCCGATGACTTCCCCGGTTGCCGTATTGAGCGCCGCGAACAGGCTCAGCGTGCCGTTGCGCTTGTATTCGAAGCCGTGGCTCTCGGCGCGCCCGGGCGACAGCGGCAGCATCCGGTCTTTGCGATCCAGGGCCTGAATTGCCGTCTTCTCGTCTACGCAGAACACCACCGCGTGCGCGGGCGGGTTCAGATACAGACCGATCACGTCTGCCGCCTTGGTCTCGAAGTCAGGATCATTTGAGACCATGTGCGTATCGAGCCGATGGGGCCGCACGCCGTGCTTGCGCCAGATGCGCTGGACCGTCGAAGCGCCCACATCGCCTAGAGCCGCAGCAAGCTTATAGCTGCTCCAATGCGTCGAGCCGTCAGCAGGCCGGTGCTTGAGCGTTAGATTCAGAACCCGCGCCTCCAGCTTTTCGGGCGGATGCACCGGGGCTCGTCCGGGATGGCGCGCGTACAGGCCTGCCAACCGCTCGGCCAGAAACCGGCTCGACCAACGGCTAGAGCGTGTTAGGCACTTTTGTTAAGGGCTGCAAAGTGGACGAGCATAAGAACGGAGAATACGACGAAGTGCAGACCCGCCAAGGTTTCGGGCAACCGCTCGTAGTCTCTTGCCAGTCGGCGGAAACGGTTGAGCCAGCCGAAGCTGCGCTCGACCACCCAGCGGCGCGGCAACAGCACAAAGCCTTTTTTGGCCTCCGGCAGCTTGATGACCTGAAGCTCAATACCTTCGTCGAGTGCCGCTTGCGCGGGCTCTTCGCCGGTATAGCCCTGATCGGCAAACGCCACCTTGACCGTCTGGCCCGTGGCCTGCTGAACCTGCCGCGCCAGTTCTCCGACCTGCGCACGCTCCTGCTCATTGGCAGGCGTCACATGTACCGCGAGCAGTTGGCCCAACGTGTCCACCGCCATATGTACCTTGCTGCCTTTTTTGCGCTTGTACCCGTCATAGCCCGCGCGCGGACCGCTTTCGCACGTCGACTGCAGCGTGCGACCATCAAGAATCACAGCGCTGGGTTGACCCCGACGGTCCTGCGCAACCCGGATGATCGAACGCAGGTCGCTCACCATGGCCTCAAAACAGCCTGCCTGAATCCAGCGCTGTGTCTGCTGATAGACCAACTCCCACGGTGGGAAGTCATTGGGCAGCAGACGCCACGGCGCGCCCGCGCGCACGATCCAGCGCAACGCGTTGAACATCTCGCGCAATTCGTAACGGCGCTGCGGCGCATCTTTGCTTATCAAGGTCAGATAGGGAGCCGCGAAGTACCACTCTTCATCCGATACATCCGTTGGGTAGGGCCTGCGGTTTTTCATGCCGCCAGGATACCAGGTCTGGCGCGAAGTTCCTAACACGCTCTAATGAAGCGGGAGTCACAGCGCAGCCGCTGCATGATCGCCTCACGTGTTTCGCCGTCGTCAAGCATCAGGATCAACCGCGCACGCCGCGTGTCCGCTGCGCGCACCGTTTGGCTACGAGCTGCCGAAAGCAACTGTTTGCGCTCAAGCGCCGTCAAGTTCATCTTTTCCATACGTTTCATTGAACACCAAATTAGGTGCTTTTTCAATGACGCAGTGGACTGATATGACTTCACGTGTCAATGGAGATCGGTTTTCAGCTTCTCGAGTACATGTCATGTGAATTTCCTGAGGGCGACGTAGCAGTAAATCTCGACGGTGGGTCACACTGATATTCGCGGGTTGGCTACCGCATTACAGAGGTCCGCCCGACGAGCCTGCCGCTATCTAGGCTCGCAAATCGGATGTTGTCCGTTGCGTAGTCCACTCGCGGGTTACTCGCGTGCCGGGCTACGCCGCCTTCAGGAAACTCTTCCTCCAGTGGTTAGGGTGAGGTCAAGTGGGTTCAGGTGTTGCATTACGCCGCTTGCACCTCGCGCGGTACAGCGAGCGACATCGCCAGTCGGCTGATGTCCCAGATGAATCCGCTGAGTTCGCGGGCGACGGCGATCACCGCAATGTTCTTCTCCTTGCCACGGGCGACGAGTTTGCGATAACGCCGGCACAGTCGCACCTGTGCGTCCCAGGCGCGATCGACGATGGGCTTGGGGATGCCTTCATGTCGCCGCTGGATCTCGGGGCTGACACGTGCCGGGTGCCGGTAGCTCCAGGCGGCCTCGACTAGCAACTTTCTTGCATAGCTGTTACCCGTCTTGGTGATGCTGCCCTGGCGCCGTTTGTTGCCGGAGGAATGTTCTGACGGGGTAACGCCGAGCCAGGCCATCAGCTGGCGCGGGTGCGCGAAGCGCGAGAGATCGCCTAGCTCGGCGAGTATGCCCACGGCCGTAGTGAACTGCACACCGCGCATCGTCTGCAGGGCCAGCACGGCAGGATAGAAGCGCCAGTTGAGGACCGCCTCGCGCAGGGCGGCTTCGAGACGCTCGCATTGCGCGAGGCGGTCCTCAATCGTACGCCGAAGCTCGTCGAGCGCGAGTTGCTGCCAAAGGTTGTCGAATGAAAACGCGCTTATCCAGCGACGGTGCGCGGCCCTCCAGTCGGCACGGCCCACATAGCGCACGCCATGTGAGAGCAGGAAGGACTTAAGGCGTTGTCGTGCACGCTTCATATCGTCTTTGGCGCTGACCCACGCACGTGCCAGATCACGGAACGCTTCATCGTGTACGGTGGGCACGTACACGGCCGACAGGTCGCCGGTGCGGAGCAACCGCACGAGCTTGACGGCGTCGCGCCGGTCGGTCTTGACGCGCTCGCCGGGCTTTCTGGGAATCAGTGACGGTGCGCACACCATGCATTCAAAGCCCTTCTGCACGAGTTGGCGGTAGAGCCCATAGCCGCACGGACCAGCTTCATAGACGATGCGTATGCGGTGTGCTTTGGACTGCAGGCGTTTGCACAGGCGATCGATGTCGGTCTGCGTCGTCCCGATCCTGCCAAGCAGTTCGACCTCGCCCGAACCGAACGCGTACGCGATCGTGATCGAGTCTTTGTGAACGTCCAGACCGACGTATAGCGTGATATCGTGTTCCATGCTTTGCGACACGTGTCGCCGTCTGCCGGACGTAAACCGGTTGAGGTATTGGATGGCAAAGCTCTTCCCTGTCTTGTCACACTCCGCCGCCATTGCTATTTGCGGCAGAGGCTGTGACCTGCTGTACGACCAGCAGTTGCCTACCAAGACATGCGCGATGGGTAACTTTCGGGTGTGAAGCTCTTGGGACAATGTACTTTTCGAATGACGGCTCAACTCGGTGACGGGGGGCTGACACTGCTAGCAGCGATGCGGTGTGAAGGCTAGGCAAGTTCCGAATGCACA
>NZ_SMOD01000045.1 GCF_004353905.1 Paraburkholderia guartelaensis
GGGCCTGTCATAAATTTTGTGTGTAAGGCATAACATGTAGCTCAAGGAGCATGTATGCCACGCAAACCCAAGACGTCCCCCGAGGCCCTGACGGCGTTGCCGTCCATTCCGAAGGAACTGATCGACCAGTTCGTGAAGGGGCCGATGACGGCCGAAGCGGTGCATGCCGCCTCAGCGGCGTTCAAGAAGGCGCTGATCGAGCGGGCGCTGGGCGCCGAACTTGGACACCATCTGGGCTATCCGGCCGGCGCCGTGCGGCCCGAGAACGCGACCAACCAGCGCAACGGCAAGAGCGGCAAGACAGTGCTGACCGACGACGGTCCGCTGCGCCTGGAGATCCCGCGTGACCGTGACGGCAGCTTTGCCCCGATCCTGATTCCGAAGCACGAGCGGCGCTTTACGGGTTTCGACGACAAGATCATCGCGATGTACGCGCGCGGCATGACGGTGCGCGAGATCCAGGGGTTTCTAGCCGAGCAGTACGGCACCGAGGTGTCGCCGGAGTTCATCAGCTCAGTGACCGACGCCGTGATGGACGAGGTGAGCGCCTGGCAGGCACGTCCGCTAGAGCCGATGTACCCGGTGGTGTTCTTCGACGCGCTGCGCGTGAAGATCCGCGAGGAAGGGCTGGTGCGCAACAAGGCGATCTATCTGGCGCTGGGCATCCTGCCGGACGGCACACGGGACATCCTGGGGTTGTGGATCGAGAACACGGAGGGCGCGAAGTTCTGGATGAAGGTGTTCAGCGACCTGAAGACGCGAGGCGTGCAGGATATCCTGATCGCCGTCACCGACGGCCTGAAGGGTATGCCCGAGGCGCTGGGTGCGGTGTTCCCAGCCACGACGCTGCAAACCTGCATCGTCCATCTGATCCGTAATTCGCTGGACTACGCGAGCTGGAAGGACCGGCGGGGACTTGCGTCGGCCATCAAGCCGATCTACACGGCTGCGGGCGCTGAGGCAGCTCTCGCCGAACTGGACGCATTCGAACAGGGTGACTGGGGCAAGAAATTCCCGACCGTGGTGGCCGCCTGGCGTCGGGCCTGGGATCGCGTGATCCCCTTCTTCGCGTTTCCGCCAGCGGTGCGCAAAGTGATCTACACGACCAACGCCATTGAAAGCGTGAACGCCCAGCTACGCAAGATCGTCAAGACGCGTGGGCACTTCCCCACGGACGAGGCCGCGACCAAACTGCTGTGGCTGGCCTTGCGCAATATCACGGCTGACTGGAGCCGTGCCGCACATGACTGGAAAGCCGCGATGAACCAGTTCGCGATCCTCTACGAGGATCGCTTCACCAGGAATCATTTGTAGAATGCAATTGATGACCTGCCAGACGGCAGGTTTTTATCTGCCTTGCACACAAAAATTCAGACACTTCCTCATCGCGATGATCTTCTCCCCCGACACCACCAGATTGCCCGTAGGCGTCTTGCTGATGACCGTGACGGCCAGCGTGCCGGTCATGTCGCTCGAAAGCGTGTGACTGCCACTGCCGTTGAACGAGGTCGAAGCCGAGCCGATATTGAACAGGCGCGCAAGCCGCGCCGCTGCGCCGGTCGACTGGTCAGCTGCCGTGGCCGTGATGTTGCTGTCGCGCTTCGCGGCGGCACTCGCGACATCGTTGCCGCTATAGGTTTCGGAAAGCCGGATCGTGAGCACGTCGCCGATTCGCTGCGCACGCGGTGTTTCGTAGAGCGAGATGGCGGTGCCCGACTGGTAGATCGCGCCGCTGGTGTTGACGTTCAGCAGCGGCTCCGCGAGCGGCGGCGTCATGGGCGTGTTGACGATCGACTCCGGCGTCGCGCAGCCAGCGAGCGCCGTGGCGAGCGATGCGCACAGCAACACGTACGGCAGGCCTCTCGAGCGGGTCCTGCGGCAAGCACTGGAAATTGAGGATTCCGATTTAACGAGTGGCATGGAGGTGGGGCGTGTGCAAGAGTGATTCATCGGATTGAGCGAATTCAGCGAATTCGTTGTGTTCGTCAGGGCGACCGGTTGGCGGACACCGCTTCAGCCTTCATCGAACTGGCTGAGCTTGAGCGTCTTATCGCTGGCTTTGGCGCGCAGCATGGCGGGCTTGAGCAAGTACGTGAGCGTCGCGCGTTGGCTGTCGGGCAGCAGGCAGATGGTGATCGTGCTCGATGCGTTCTCCCACACGAGCAGCGGCAGCGAAGGTGCGCCAAGCACGTGCGGCGCGCCGTAGCGCGAGGCGAGCAGGTTGCGCAGGTCGAGGGCTGTTGTCGAGTCCACGACGAACGACATTTCATAAAGACGCAGCGGGTCGCCAGCCGAGGTGTGCGCAAAGCGCAGGATATGGTCCACCGCGGGCACGCCGTCCACGACGGCGCGCGAGGGCGCCCAGCCTTGCGCCGTGTGGTGCGCCCACCGGCAAGCGACAGTGAGGCTCGTGTAACTCTTCACCATCATGCCGATGTCGCTGCCCGCAATGTCGGTCTCACAGAGCAACTCGCTCTCGTGCGGCGTAGCGCGCACCATGTCCGTTTGCCGCAGCGCGCTCAGCGGCGTGCCGAGCGGTATGCCGCGAAACGCAAAGGGCGAGTCATCCGGCGTCGGAACACGCGGACGAGGGGCCGGTGCGGTGGGTGCCGCCCGGCGTTTCTTCGCTGGCGCTGCGGCCAGTTTTGCTTCACTTGCCGCATGCGCCACGCTTGCGGTATTGACAGCGCTCGCCGCGCCCGGCGGGTTCGCTGGCGCGGGGGCCTTCGGCGCGACGTACGCTTGCACGTGTCCTTCGTAGTGCGTGTCCGCGTGCGCGGGCGAGAGCGGCGCGGCCAGATATGCCGCGCTCAAAACGAAAGCGATCAATGACGCCCGTTTCATCGGCTGGACCTCGATCAGTCGACCGCCGCCGCGCAAGCGTCGAACGGCACAGCTGCGGGGTGACCGACCAGCGGCACGATCTTCAGCGTGGCCGATGCGACCCGGCATGGAAAGGCCACCACGGCACAGCCGTCGAGCGGCAGGGCGAGGCAGGCGAGGGCAATGGCCGACGCGGCGCGCGTCAGATGCGTTGACAACCGGGGTGTCAGGCACATGGACGAGCGCAGCGTCGACGTCTCCCGTGACAGCGAAGTGGTCATGCGGAAGTATTGATGTTGTGGCCGAGCGGGCCGATCGGCGTGGCCGGATGCACGGTTTCCTGCTGCGGAAAGGGGTTGCCTGCGGTGCCTTCCGTGCTGGAGTTCTTGGTGTTGCGGTTTTCGCCCAGCGTCGTCAACGAGGACGTGTGCGCGATACTGCTCGAACCGATAGGGCTGGTCATGATGGGCCTCCTTGGCGCAATGGGACAAAAAAGGGGCGCGCCGAGAAGGGGGAAGCGCGCCCCGCCTTACGCCGATCGGGGGGCAATCGGCGTGCGGCGAGGCAAATCTTCGCTTCCAGAGCGTCTGCATGAAGCAAGAATCAGCGTGGCCTTTGGCCAATCGCTTACGAGTCCTTGCAGGGGTATACGAATGTGCAAGACTGAATGGCGGGAATGCGGGCGCGGCCGCAGATGCGGTAATGAATTGGGATAAAAGGAAAGGAATTCCGCAAGCGCAATTTGCGCGCGCTAGATCGGGAGGGGAGGGAGAGGAAGGGGAATTGGGCGAGTGTTTCCAGACTGCCGGGGCCGGCAGCCTGGGAATAAATCGAAGCAGGAGAGAGCCGGCTGCCTCAAACCCGCCTCATGCGCTCCCAACCGTGGCGCACGGCGGTCTTGAATCTTTCCCAGCCGTTTTCGGGGTAGCGCGACTCCCAATCCTCGCGAGCACTCGGTTCAACCCCTTGCCAGTCGTGTCCGCGATACCGTTCGTCTTGCCCCAGCGTTGCGCCGTGCTCGTAAGCTGCGCAATATTCTTCGTAGGACATACCGGAGCCCGCATAATTTGTGTCGTAGTCTTTGCGGACTTCCGTCTCGTAGGATGCGTCGTCGAGCGGGGTGCCCATGACTGGATCACCCACCAGGCCTCTCGCCGATGTCGGCTGCGCCTTGGCCGCGCTCGAGGTTCGCTCGGGCTCCGTTGCTGCACGCGTTGTGACCTGCTGCATGCCGCTAACTACGGTTGGCACTGCAGAAGAAAATGCAGCATGCCGCGTTTCGGCTGCCGCCTCGGGCGATGGCTCGCGCAAATTGCCGGATACTCCGGCCGTGCTCCGGGAGCGCGCCATGCCCGACGAAGCATTGCGCCAGGCACTGCTGCGTTCCTCGATGTCCGCCGCGCCCGCGCTGCGCATCACCTCGCGCGCCAGGTTCACTTGCATTTCGGAAACGTCCGCACTGACGACGGTTCCGCCACGACGGATGAACTCCCGGTAGTCTTCGGTCTCCGGCGGATACGCGCCGTGCGTGAAGAGCCGAGCGAACAGGCGTTCGAGTTGATCGAATACTGGCGTGGGTTGCCCTGCATCGCTCGCGCCGGATGCGTAAACACGCGGCCCTTTATCCATAGGGGCCTCGACCGACATCGAGTAGATGGCGATATCGGCTTGCGCGACGCCTGCTTCGCCTAGCGCCTTTTGCGCGGAACGTGCGCTCCCATAGCTGTCGTAGACGCCCAATACGGTTTGCCTCATGACTGTCTCCCTTCGCTTTCGACGTGCGGCGGTGTCGCCACGTACGGGGCCGGGGCGCAACGGTCATGCCCGATTGCGGGAGCACGGGACACGGGCGATCTGGCACCCGAGGGCGAGCGCCTGGGGCCAGTTGGGAGACGCACCAATGTGCACCAATGCGCACCGATGGCCGAGGCCGATCGGTGCGTATTTAGCGGGTCCGTTCGGGACCCGCGAACGACATCAATTGCCCGCGATCGTGTCGACCGGCTTGAAATCGCCGTGCTGGACCTTGTAGATGGTCACGGGCGCATCCTTGAGGTCGCCGCTCGAATCATACGAAATCATCGCGGCCGACACGCCCTTGATCGACAGCTTGTCGAGGTACGGGCCATAGACCTTTGGATCGGTCGAGTTCGCATCCTTCATCGCGGTGAGAAGCGCCATCGTGCCGTCGTACGAGTACGGCGAGTACGTGATGGGGTCTTCGCCAAAGCGCGCCTTGTAGCGCGTAGCGTAGCTGGCAAAGCCTGGCATCTTTTCCTTCGGCAGGCCGCCCATGTACACGATCGCGCCTTCGGCCGCGCTGCCGCCGATCTTCAGGAAGGTGGGCGAGCGCGACATTTCGCCGGTTACGAACGCCGCCTTGATGCCAAGCTGGCGCATCTTGCGGATCATCGGCGACGATTGCGCGTCGCCGCCGCCGTAGAACACGGCATCGGGATTGAGGCCCTTCAGGTTGGTCAGGATTGCAGAGAAGTCCAGCGCCTTGTCGTTCGTATAGTCGCGCTTGATCACCGTGCCACCGGCGGCCTCGACGGCTTTCGCGAACTCGTCGGCAATGCCCTGACCGTATGCCGTGCGGTCGTCGATGATCGCAATGCGCTTGTAGTGCAGCGTCTTCACGACATAGGAGCCGACGATGCGGCCGGCCTGCGCGTCGCTCGTCAACAAGCGGAATGTCGTCTTGTAGCCGCGCGCCGTATACACCGGCGAGGTCGCCATCGAAATTTGCGGCAGGCCGGCGCGGTTGTACAGATCCGAAGCGGGAATGCTGGTGCCCGAATTGAAGTGGCCGATGATGCCGCTTACGCCGTCATCGATCAGGCGTTGTGCCACCACGGTTCCCGTGTGCGGGTCGGCCTGGTCGTCCTGTGAGTCGAGTTCGAACGAGACAGGCTTGCCGCCGATGGTGGGATGCGTGGCGTTGAAATCGTTGATGGCCAGCTGCACGCCCTTCTGCATGTCAGTGCCATAGTTCGACTGTGCGCCCGTGAGCGGCGCTGCAAATCCAATCTTGACGACATCGGCGTGCGCGGCGGCACATGAGAATGCCCAGGCGACTACAAGTGCGGAGTGCGTAACCTTCAATTTCACTTTTCACTTCCCCTCAGGTGCATGGTGGGCAATGCCGGACGCTCCGTGCTTCAGCGCCGGCGAGTGCGGTCTTGAGTTGTTGCGGAACACGCCTGAGAGTTTCGCGTTGCAGCGTAACGTGGCGGGATCGGCGATTGGAGTCTAGGTAGCGAAAATAGAAGCGTCTTGGTCGATTACGGTACGACTCGTGACGATTTCTGCATAGTGGCCGGAAGGGGAAACCGACCAGGGTGCGCACGGGTAGCGGCAGCGCGCGAGCCGTGCGCAGTAGCGTATGGCGCAATCGGCACAGCGCGTCAGCGCGTGCCTACGTTCTCTTCAAGGCGCGATCGTATAACGCAGAATACGGTCGCGCGACTGTTCGAGCAGGCGCGTCATGGCAGCGGCTGCGGCGTCGGCTTCGCGCGCCACGATATGCCGGCGCACGGCATCGTGCAGTTCGAGATCTTCGCTAGGTTTCGCGGCCTGGCGCTGCATCATTTCCGACGACACGCGCAACGCGGCCTTGATGGCATTGCCGATCGTGATGAACATGCCGTTCTGCGAGGCCGTGATGATGGCGAGATGAAACTCGAGATTCGCGTCGGCGGCGGCGCGTATGTCCGAGGCGCCGGTCTGGGCCGACTGGCCGTAAGCGCTCGCCAGTTCTAGGTAGCGGCGCTCGATGATCTGGAAGGTTTCTTCCTTGCCGTGGCGCGCGGCGAGAAAGCTCGCTCGCGGCTCGAAGCAGATGCGCATTTCGAAGATGTCTTCGACGATCTTCGAGTCGAACTGCGCATTGAGGCGCCACGCGAGCACATCGCGGTCGAGCAGGTTCCAGTCGGAGAAGGGCAGGACACGTGTGCCGACCTTGGGCGAAACGGCAATGAGCCGTTTGCCCGCCAACTGTTTGATTGCTTCGCGCAGCGTGGTCCGGCTCACGCCGTAAGCGCTGCACAGTTCGCTTTCGACCGGCAGCGCGTCGCCGGGCGCGAACTCGCCCGAGACCACGCGCATGCCGATAATCTTGGCGATCTGCGTTGTTATATTGCCAACGATCGGTTCGCGCTCGAACATCACTTCCCCTTCATGGACGTCGTGCACAGCGTGTCCGTGCTGTGTTATCGGGCGGTCGTCACAATCACGTTCCACGAGCCCGGTTTGAGCTTCGCGCGCACGCGTTCCCCCTCGACCGACACGGCGTTGTTTGCCGCTGGCGCCACCGTCGTTGGCGCTTCCACCGTGTTCACCGCTTTCATGTTGGCATGATACAACTCGAGCGCGTGATCGAGCGTACGTTCCTTGCCGAGCCCGCGCAGCTCGATATCGAGTTCCATTTCGTCGCTCAGGTGCCGATTGAGCGCGAAGATGGTCGTCGTGCCTGTGGCGCGATCGTCCACCACCGCTGCGCAAAGATAAGGGATCTCCGGAAAGGTTTCCGCTTCATAGGTGGGCGAGTCGATCACCGGCTTGAGCACGCGGCCATGGCCGAATTTCGAGGCCTGCGCGAATGGATGGAAGATGGTCTGGCGCCACGCGCGGCCGCCAGGCTCCGTCATGATCGGCCCGATCACGTTGACGAGTTGCGCGAGACAGGCGGTCTTCACGCGGTCCGAATTGTTCATCATGGTGATGAGCGCGCCGCCCACCACGAGCGCGTCTTCGTGGTTGTAGACCTCTTCGATGAGCCGCGGCGCCTCGGGCCAGCCCGGCTTGCGCAGATCGTTGATGGTGCGCGCCTTGTACCAGACATTCCATTCGTCAAACGAAAGCATGATGCGTTTCGATGAATGCTTGCGCGCGGCCACGCTGTCGGCCACCGAGACGATTTCCTTGATGAACAGATCCATCACTTCGATGTTGCCGAAGAATTCCGCGGTCGAGTCGCGCCGGTTTTCGAAGTAAGTATGTAGCGAAATGAAATCGACCTGCTCGAAGCAGTGGTCGAGCACGCGGTCCTCCCACGCGCCATAGGTGGGCATTTCGTGCGTGGAGGAGCCGCACGCGGCAAGCTGAATGGTGGGGTCGACGGAGCGCATGAGCTTGGCCGTTTCGAGCGCGGCGCGCCCATATTCCTCTGCGGTCTTGCGGCAGATCTGCCAAGGGCCATCCATTTCATTGCCGAGACACCAGAACTTGATGTCGTGGGGCTTTTCATGGCCGTGCTCGCGGCGCAGGTCGGAAAGCGCCGTGCCGCCCGGATGATTGCAATATTCGACGAAGCGGCGCGCCTCGTCGGGGCCGCGCGTGCCGAGGTTCACGCCGTACATGGGTTCGATGTCGAGCGAGCGGCACCATTCGATGAATTCGTTCGTGCCGAACTGGTTGGTTTCGGTGGAGTACCACGCAAGATCGAGACGGCGCGGGCGCTTTTCGCGCGGGCCCACGCCATCTTCCCAGTTGTAGCCCGAGAGGAAATTGCCGCCTGGGTAGCGCACGATCGTCGGGCCGAGCTCGCGCGTGAGCGCCATCACGTCCTTGCGGTAGCCGCGCTCGTCGGCGTCCGGATGGCCGGGCTCGAAGATGCCGGTATAGACGCAGCGGCCCATGTGCTCGACGAAGACGCCGAACAGGCGCCGGTCTAGCTCCGAAATGACAAAGTCGCGATCGACGATGAGGCGGGAAGCGATCATGGTGTTCCTCTATCCATCCTGTAGCGGTGTGAAGTGAGGCGGCCGCGCCGGGCGGGCGCGGACCTGCGGTGGCGTTATCGCGCGAGCAGGGCGTTGGTGCGTTGTTCGGCTTCCTTCTGCACGTCGGCGACCGACTTGCCGGTCGAGAGCATGTTGCTGATCTCTTCGCCCACGATCTGCTGGATTGCGAACTGGCGGGGCACCGTGTTCGGCAGCGCGTAACCGGTAGTCGAGATTTCCTTGATCTCCGCGCGATGCGGCAGCGCGTTGAACGTGGCGCTCGTGATGATCGACTGGCGCGCGGGCAGATGGCCGGTGCGCGCCCAGTCGCCATCGTGGTCGTAAAGGAACTTGAGGAACACGAGCGCGGCGTGGCGCGTCTTTTCATCCTTCGCGCCGCCCTTGAGCATGACCCACGAATGGCCGTCGGCCCAGACCGCCTTCTTCTGATACAGATTCGGGAACGGCACCACGTCGTAACCATTCGCGAGCGGGGAATCAGGCTTCTTCGCGAGATTCGTGAAGTCCTCGATCATCCACGTGCCGACCATGAGCACGCCGGCCTTGCCGTTCTCGAACGCCTGGTTGGCAGCGCCATAGTCGAGCCCCGGCGTAACGTCGCCCGCCTTCATGAGCTTGTCGTAGAGTGTGAGTGCGTTGGTGGCGGCCGGCGTGTGCATGTCGATCTTCGTCGGGCCGGCGGGGAACAGCGTGCCGTTTTGCTGATAGACCCACGTGTCGAACGTGCGCGTTTGCGCGGCCGATTCATTGGCAATCGGCACGGCGAAGTAGGGCAGACCCGTCTTGTCCTTGAACTGCTTCGCCTGCGCAAGCAGTTCGTCGGGCGTTTTCGGCAGGATGGGCTTGCCGCTCGCGTCGACGAGTCCCGCCTTCTTGAACAGGTTGACGTTGATGTGCCAGAGCCACGAATGCGTGTCGAACGGCAGCGCATAGGTCTTACCGCCGAACGTCACGGCGCGGTGGGCCTGGGGCGTGAAATCGTTGGTGTCCACGCCGACCGACTTGAAGCCGTCGTCGAGCGGTTCGACCAGATTGCGCTTCACGTAGTCGCCGAGCACGGCCTCGTGCATGACCGAGATGGTCGGCACGTCGCGGCTCAGAATGCGGGCGTCGAGCTGCGTATAGTAGGGCGCCCACTCGATGATCTGCGGCTTGACGACGATGTCTTCCTTGTTCGTCGCGTTGAACTGGTTCACGAGCGTCGTGATGATGCCGCACTCGCCCGAGGCCTGGCTCACGTCATTGACCTTGCCGTATTCGGCGTCGCAGGCACCGAAAAAGCGTGACAGCGTGATTTCCGTTTTGGCGTGTGCCGGCGCGGTCAAGGTCGCCGCGAGGCCGAGCGCAGCAAACGTGAGTACGCCGCGCACCAATGATCTTCTCATGTCTCTCTCCTGTACAAGACCCCGCTGGCGCGCTGTTCACGCGCTACCAGTGGATCATTTTGTTTGTACTGCGAATTAAACGCGACTGGTCGATTGATGATTCGGGGTGAACGCTTACCGAACTGCGGTGCCGGCTACGGCCGCCACAATGTACTTCTGGAAGAACAGATACAGCACGAAGATGGGCAAGCCGGCGAAGACGGCCTGCGCCATGAGGTAGCCGATGCCTTCGGACTGAGCGAAATTGCCTTGCGTGGAGGCGAGCCCGATCGTCAGCGTGTACATCTCGGGCTTCGACGCGGAGACGAGCGGCCAGAGATAGTCGTTCCACGCGCTGAGAAACGTGAAGATGGCGAGCGTAGCCTGCGCCGGCAGCGAGAGCGGCAGCACGACGCGCCAGAACACCTTGAAGCGCGAGGCATTGTCGAGCAAGGCCGCCTCTTCGATCTCGATGGGGACGGCCTTGAAGTACTGCGTCATGAGATACACGCCGAATGGCGAAGCGAGGCGCGGCAGGATCAGCGCGCCATAGGTGTTGTGCCAGTCGAGCGTGGCGAAGATATGGTGCAGCGGAATCACGAGCGCCTGCTCGGGCACCGCGAGTCCGCAGAGGCAAAGCACATAGATATAGCGCTTGCCCGGAAACTCGGTGCGAGCAAAGCCATAGCCCGCGAGCGAGGCGATCACGAGGGTGAGCAGCGTCTGCCCAATTGAAACGATCAGGCTGTTGGCGAGCCACCCGCCCACCGCCGAAGTGTTGACGATGTTCGTGTAGTTCTGCAGCGTGAAGGGCGGCGAAAAGAGCACGTCGGTGTGCTGTTCAAGAAACGCATTGGGCTTGAACGAGAGGCACAGCACCCAGACGAGCGGAGTGATCCAAAGCAGCGCGAGCACGACCACGGCGGCCAGCATCAGACGGTCGCCCATGCGGCCCGTCAGCGAACCGCGCGAGCGTGTTTCGAAAGCGAGCGTGCTCATGCCTTCTCCTTCTTGCGCAGAAGCCAAGCTTGCGCAACCACGCCGATCAGCATCAGCGCGAACAGGACTTGCGCCGCGGCTGCGGAATAGCCGAACGACCATTGACGGAAGCCGGTTTCGTAGATGAATTGCACGAGCGGGCGCGTGGAATTGTTCGGGCCGCCGTCCGTGAGCAACTGGGCCTGGCCGAACAACTGGAACTGCAGCACGGCTTCGATCACGGCGACGAGCGCAACGGTGCGCCAGATGGAAGGCAGCGTGATCTTCGTGAACGTGCGCCAGCGCGAGGCGCTATCGAGCGCCGCGGCTTCGTAAAGCTCCTGCGGAATCTGCTGGAGCGCGGCCAGGAACAGCATCATCGGCAGGCCCATGATCCACCAGACCGTGACGACGGCGATAGCGGGCAGCGCGGTGGCTTCGTGCATCAGCGGAACGAATTCCGGCAAATGGAGCGCGTGGCTCAGGTCGGCGAGCAGGCCGTTGCCGGGCATCATCACGAGCTTCCAGACTAGCGTGACGATTGTGACCGATAACACGGAAGAGCCGAAAAAGAGCGCGCGCAGCGCGGCGCCGAAGCGCCCGGGCCGGTTCAGCACCAGCGCGAGCGCGAGGCCGAGCAGCACGAAAACAGGAACCGTCAGGATGACGAAGTAGAACGTGTTGCGCAGGGCGCCGCGGAAAATCGGGTCGAGGGTGAGATCGAGATAGTTGCGGATGCCGATGAACTCGCTCGTGCCGGCGAGCAGGTCCACGCGTTGCAGGCTGAGCCACCAGCCAAGGCACAACGGAACGATCAGCAACAGCACGTAGACGATCACGAACGGCAGCACGAACAGCGCGTTGGACCAGGGTGCGCGCAGGTTGCGCCGCCGTCCCTCGCGCGTTTCCGGTAACGGCATGGCGAGCGAGCGGTTAGAGGCCATGCCAGGCCTTACCGGTTTCATCGAATACATGCAGGTGCGACACGTCGAGACTCATGCGGATGGCGTCGCCAGTCTCGATTTCGAGTTCACGTGCGCGCGGCAACTCCGCCACGAGCAATTGACCGTTGGGCATGCTCACGTGCGCAAGCGAACGGTCGCCTAGCCGTTCGATCACTTCGGCGCGGCCAACCAGCGGCCCTTGCGGGTCCAGCAGCACGTGCTCGGCGCGCACGCCCAGCGTGAGTTTGCCCGCTGGCAGACTCGCCGCGGCAATCGCGGTGGGCGTCTCCGCGCCGTCGAACGGCAGCGCAACGATCAGCCGGCCGCCATTGTCGCCAACGCGCTCGACATCGATAAAGTTCATGGCCGGCGTGCCGATGAAGCCCGCGACGAAGCGCGTGGCAGGCCGCTTGTAGATGTCGAGCGGCGCGCCGATTTGCTCGATACGCCCGCGGTTCATGACGACGATGCGTGTGGCGAGCGTCATGGCTTCCACCTGATCGTGCGTGACGAACACCATGGTGGAGTGCAGGCGCTGATGAATGCGCGCAAGCTCGAGGCGGGTGCGGGTGCGCAACGCGGCGTCGAGGTTGGAGAGCGGCTCGTCGAAGAGAAATGCTTCGGGTTCCTTGACGACGGCGCGGCCGATTGCGACGCGCTGGCGCTGGCCGCCCGAAAGCTGGGCAGGGCGGCGCTGCAACAGCGGGCTGAGTTCGAGCATGCGCGCGGCTTCGTTGATGCGCTGGTCGACTTCGCCCGCGCTCACGCCCGTATTGCGCAGGCCGAACGCCATGTTGTCGTACACGGTCATGTGCGGGTAGAGCGCGTAGTGCTGAAACACCATCGCCACGCCGCGCTTGCCAGGCGGCTGGTCGTTCACGCGCCGCTCGCCAATGCTGATCTGGCCGTCGCTCACAGTTTCGAGCCCGGCGATCATGCGCAGCAAGGTGGATTTCCCGCAGCCCGACGGGCCAAGGAAAACAAGAAACTCACCGGATTGAATGTCGAGGTCGAGGCCGGTGATCACCTCGGTTTCGCCATACCGCTTCGTTACGCCGCTCAGTCGGATGCCCGTCACGGTGCCTCCTGTGGAGTAGTCTCGTACCGCCGCATTTAGTGCGTTGATATTATGAAAAGAGCGGTGCCCGAACCCATTCGTGTAAACACTGATCCTCTGGTATCCCAAATAATGGGTTTTATGCGAATTGCGTCGATGGAGGATGGCGATTTTGCCGTGTGCTATTGATAGGAATCCGTAGCAAATGCGTATTGCGTGCGAGTGAACTGCGCAATGCATTGCCGAGGCAAAAAAATACCCGCACGAGGCGGGCAAGAGGTTTGAGGAGACACTAAGAGAGGACGCGGGGCACCCTCAGTGCAAACTGTAGCGCTTACGGTTGCAGCGCACACCTATCAGAACGGGGAGGGCGGGAACGAGGATGGCGAAACACCTACCAGCGCGTCAGTCCTCGCGCCGGCGCAAACGCCCGTATACGCTCCAGATCGCCACGGCGGCGATCACCACAACGGCAGTAAGAATAAGCATTTTTAGTCCTCCGATTGCTTGTCTGTTTCGTGTCCCCTCAACATTACGGTGTACGCATGCGGGAGAGGAGTGGCGAGGCGTCGCGAATGGAATACCTGGTCGAATTTTGAGCGGAGGAGTATCGGCGCTACCAGGCTGCGGCCGCAATCTCTCTCCCTATGCTTACCGGGCAAACGCAAGGCTGCCAGTCGCTGCTTTCGGGGCGCGATGGGCCATCCGCTGGCGCGACTCTCTTCGCATCGGCACTCAGGTTTACTTTGCATGCGAACTACCTATATACTTCGCATGCAAACTAAATTTCAGGAGAGCACGATGAGCGCGGAGATTCACGTCGATCAAGCCGACGGCATTCTGACGATTACGCTTGCCCGACCGGACAAGAAGAATGCATTGACGAACGGGATGTATGGCACGCTGGCAGACATCATCGAGAACGCGGAGCACGACAGCCAGGTCCGCGTATTGCTGGTGCAAGGGGACGGAGACATGTTTACTGCGGGCAACGATGTGGGCGAGTTCGCCGCCATTGCATCGGGTAGGGGACCCAGTGAGCGACATGTGCATCGCTTTTTGCATGCCCTGGCGAAGTCGAGCGTGCCCATCATCGCGGCGGTCCAGGGCAAGGCGGTCGGTATTGGCACCACGCTTCTACTGCACTGCGACTACGTCCTGCTCGCGTCAGACGCGGAACTGATCACCCCGTTCGTCAATCTCGCGCTTGTCCCCGAGGCGGCGTCCAGCTACCTGCTTCCGCTGCGCGTCGGCCACGTCCGGGCCTTCGAGATGTTTGCAATGGGCGAGCCGCTCGACGCGCAAACCGCTGTCGCGTGGGGCCTTGCCAACAAGGTCTGCACAAAGGATCAACTACGCGACGATGCGCGCAGGATGGCCGAAAGAATCGCCGCCAAGCCGGCCGGTTCACTGAGCGCCATGAAAAAGCTGATGCGCGAAGCCGAGACGCTGGTTGCGCAGATGGACAGCGAGAGCGCGAAGTTTCAGGAGCGGCTGACGAGCGCCGAGGCACGGGAAGCCTTTGCGGCCTTTGCCGAGAAACGCAAGCCGGACTTCTCCAGGGTTGCCCAGCACTAGCCACTCGCGGCTAGCCAATGCCTTGCTGACCGGCCGCGGTTCAGACTACGTGTCGCCGTCTTCGGCGAGCGGAAATTTGGACTGCAGGCTGGTCAGCCATCGCGCCACGACGTCGATTTCCTCTTCCGTAAAGCCTTCGGTCAATCTGGCGTTCAAGTCCGTCATACGACGCTTTGCCTTCTGGCGCGCGGTACGTCCTGCCTCTGTCAACCACAGGCGCGACACGCGGCCATCGGTCTCGTCAGCGCGGCGTTCAATCAACCCAGCCTTTTCTGTCCGCTCAGCGAGACCGCTCATGCCTGGTGCGCCCAAATCGAGCGCGGCAGCGGCTTCGCTCATGAGTGCGCCGTTGCGCTCACCCAAAAAAAACAGCAGCCCCGCCTGAGCTGCTGTGACGCCACCGCTGGCCGAGCGCGTTTGCGACCACCGTTGCAGCCGGCGCTGTCCGACATTCAATAGATAGACGAGGCGATGCTTCATTTCCGGGCAGATAAAATTGCGCGATTTAGTTCGCGTGCGAATTATATCATGCGCTGTGACCGGCACTTTTGAATGGGCGCGCAGATGTTCAGCGGCTTCCGGTTAGAGGTATGGCGAAATGTTTTCCATCGCGCGTGTCACGTAGGTGTCCTTTTCGCCTGCTGGCGCTACGTGGTGAATCACGCTGCGTGCGGCCTCTATGCCAGCGAGGCGCGCGATCACCCAGGCCGCGAGATAGTGCGATGCCAGACACCCGCCAGCCGTCGCGACATTGCCTTTGGCCACGAACGGCTGATCGAGCACGGGTACGCCGGCCTATTCGACCCAAGGCCTGGTGGTCAGGTCGGTGCATGCGGGAACCCCCCGCAGCAAGCCCAGCTTCGCGAGTATCAGCGTGCCGGAGCACTGCGCGCCAAGCAACTGGCGCGCCGGGTCGAACCTGAACTGCGACATCAGCGCGGGATCGGCAACCACGTCGCGCGTCCGTATTCCACTGCCGAACAGCACCGCGTCGGCATCGCATGCATCCTTCAGCGACACTTGCGCCTCCAGTGCGAGGCCGTTCATTGAACGCACTGTGGACGCAGGGCTCGCAATCGAAACGCGCCAGCCGGGTTTCCGGACCCGGTTGAGGAGGTTGAATGCGATCAGCGAGTCGAGCTCGTTGAAGCCTTCGAAAGTGAGGATGGCGATGTGCATGGCGCCCTCATACGGTTGAAGTGGTTGTGTCGAGCCATGGTAGGGCCGACAATCAATACAATCAAATTATTGTCATGGATACATTGGGCCATGCCTGAACCCCGCTACAAGCAACTGGTCGATCGGCTCGCGGCCGAAATTCGTGCAGGCCGTCTGCGACCCGGCACGCGTCTGCCCACGCACCGTGACCTGGCTGCGCGCGAGGGGCTGGCGCTGGTCACGGCCACGCGTGTCTACGCGGAGCTGCAGGCGATGGGGCTCGTCAGCGGCGAAACCGGCCGCGGCACGTTCGTCAAGGAGCCTTTGCCGCGCGGACAAGGGGTCGATCTGCATGCTTGGAGCGCGGACGCCGTGGACCTGAGCTTCAACTATCCGTCGTCGCCCGATCAGACCGACCTGCTGAGGGCAGCACTGCGCCATCTCGCGGCGGCCGGTGACCTGGAGTCGCTGCTCCGATACCAGCCTCACGGCGGGCGCGAACACGAAAGGGCGACCGCGGCGCGATTCCTGGCCCACCGGGTTCCGGAAGCCACCGCCGAAACCACGCTGTTCGTGAGCGGCGCGCAGCATGGACTGACGACGACGGCGATGGCGCTATTCGAACCGGGCGACGTGGTGGCCGTGGACGCGTTGACCTACCCGGGGTTCAAGCTCGCCGCCGAGGCTAGCCGGCTGGAACTCGCACCGATCCCGGCCGCCGGGCGCGGCCCGGACCTGGACGCATTGGCGGCCCTGTGCAAGCGACGAAAGGTGCGCGCCGTCTACACGATGCCGACCCTGCATAATCCGCTCGGTTGGGTGATGGGCGCGACGCGGCGCCGCGAGCTTGTCGCCATCGCACGACGACATGGGCTGATTCTGATCGAGGACGCCGCCTATGCGTTCCTGGCAGACGATGCACCGCCGCCATTGGCATCGCTCGCGCCGGAGACAACGGTCTATGTATCGAGCTTGTCGAAGAGTGTTGCGACGGGTCTGCGCATCGGTTTCATTCACGCACCGCGCGAATGGGTGCCGCGGCTCGAACGGGCGATCCGGGCAACAACGTGGAACACGCCTGCGACCATGACGGCCATCGCCTGCGGCTGGATGGAAGACGGCACGGCAGCAAGGCTCGAAGACGAGAAGCGCAGCGACGCCGCGATACGTCAGCGTCTCGCCGCCGAGGTTCTGGGGCCGCTCAAGAGAATAGGGCACCCAGCGTCGTACTTCATATGGATTCCGCTCGAACAGGAGGTCCGCGCCGACGCGATCGCGATGGCGCTGATGCGCGAGCGGATTTCCGTGACGACCGCGCAGCCGTTCTCGACGGCGGCCCACGTGCCTCACGCCATTCGCCTGGCAATCGGTTCCGTCGATCTGGCCACGCTCAAACGGTCGCTGGAGACGGTGGCCCGTGTGGTTGCCGAACACACCTATTGAATCGCGCGCGAGTCAGTTCGAAGCGCGAGAAACTTAGTGTGACGAAACGTATGTCGCATCTGCAAACGGTGCCGGAATCGCAAAGCTTGCGCGCATCCGTTTCGTTTCCGCCGCAGGCGTCAGGCCGAAGAGTCTTTTGAACTCCCTGCTGAACTGGGACGCACTTGTGTAGCCCACCGCGAGGCTCGCCGCCTCCGCGGTCAGGTCCTGGCGGAGCATCAACAGGCGAGCCTGATGCAAACGCGTCGACTTCACGTACTGCATCGGCGAAACCTGTGTGATCGCCTTGAAGTGGCTATGGAAGCTCGGCACGCTCATTCCCGCTTCCTGCGCCAACTGCATCACGTCCAGCGGCTGCGCGTAGCCGGCGTGGATCATGCGTAGCGATCTCCCGATCCGGCCGAACTGGCCTCGCATCGCCAAAGCCTCGCGCATCGAGCTGCCTTGTGCTCCGGTGAGCACCCGGAAATACAGTTCACGCAGCAGACACGGGCCTAATACTGTAGCTTCGAGGGGCCGGTGCATCGCTTCGAGCAAGCGCAACACTGTGAGCTGCATCGCGTCGTCCATCGGCGTCGACATCATGCTCTGAGGCGCTTGCACGCGCTCCGTTACGTCTTCGCGATCGATCTGTACCGCCAGTTCGGCGGCCAGTGTGAAATCGAGGTGCAGGTAGAGCGCAAGCAACGGACGCTCCTTCGTTGCGTCGGTTTCCATGCTGAACGGGACCGGCACGGACACGGCCAGATAGTGCTCTTCATCGTAGAGGTAGAGATGGTCGCCGAAATACCCTCGCTTGCGCCCCTGACAAACGATCACGATGCCGGGGTCGTAGAGCACCGGCGTGCGTGACAGCGGCCGGTTTGAACGCAGGATGCGGACGCTCGGCAGCCCTGTGAGGTTGTAGCCCTCTTCGGGCGCCAACTCGCGAAGCAACGCAATGATGCGGTTGCGGCTTCGCGATGAGAGGTTCAGATTATGGGTGGAGGCCCGCTTCGCGCTCATAGTTTTAGGCAAGAAAAATAGCGGAATTTGGCTTAGGTCGCCTCGCTACTCAGACTAGTATGCACTCACCAGACAACTTTCGGGAGAAGCTTCATGGAGTCCAGCAAAATTCTGCTCATTACAGGCGTCAGCAGCGGCTTTGGCCGCGCGCTCGCGCAAGAGGCGCTCGCGGCAGGCCACAAAGTCGTCGGTACCGTGAGAAGTGTCGAGGCAAAGCGCGAGTTCGAGTCTCTCTCCGCAGATGCCGCATTCGCACGAGTGCTCGATGTAACCGACTTCGATGCGATCGACGGTGTCGTCGAGGAAATCGAGGCGAGCGTCGGGCCGATCGACGTGTTGGTCAACAACGCCGGCTATGGGCACGAAGGCGTCATGGAAGAATCGCCGCTTGCCGAAATGCGCAAACAGTTCGATGTCAACGTGTTCGGTGCTGTCGCCATGATGAAGGCCGTGCTGCCTTTCATGCGTGCGCGCAGACGTGGCCACATTCTGAATATCACGTCGATGGGCGGCCATATCACCATGCCGGGCATCACCTATTACTGTGGAAGCAAGTTCGCACTGGAGGGCATCTCCGAGGCGCTGGGTAAAGAGGTCAAGCCTTTCGGTATCGCTGTGACAGCCGTGGCGCCTGGCTCTTTCCGCACGGATTGGGCCGGTCGCTCGATGAGACGAACGCCCCGTTCGATCCCGGATTACGACGCGATTTTCGACCCCATCCGCAAAGCACGCGAGGAGAAAAGCGGCAAACAATTGGGCGATCCCCAAAAGGCAGCGCGCGCGATGCTTGCCGCAATTGCCGCGGACCGCCCACCCACGCATCTTTTGCTCGGCAGCGATGCACTCGGGCTCGTGAGGGACAAGCTGTCGACGCTGGAAGACGAAATCCGTGCCTGGGAGAGCGTGACGGTCTCGACGGACTGCTGAGGATCGCGGGCGCAGCGAGGGCTCTCAACTGGGCGGAATCTGCTTGCACTCCGTATCGAACCAATGGTCGACGAGGCGCTGCGCCGCCTGAATATCCTCGGGGTAGTAGGGGGCGTCCCACGGTGATGGGTCGTAGCCCGCCTTCCTCAGCGCCGCAACTTCGCTTTGGTGTTGTGCCATCGTCGGCGGCGCGTTGGTTTTAAGCGCAGCCAGATCTCGGCACTCCGTTGGACTGAGATGTGGCCCGCTTTGCGGTGGCACGCCGCCGGCGGCACATCCAGCCAGCAGGAGTGCCAATGCTGTCAGCAACGGGCGGTTTTTCATGGCGCATCTCCACGCGTCTGATATGACTTCCGCGTGTATTTTGCCCCAGGCCGCGTGAGTAGAGCGCAAGCGCGCGGTGCACCTGCGCGGACGTCTCGCGCAAGTGCATCTCACGAACGCGTGCAAGCGCCCAGATCACCCGATCGCGGCTTCCTGTATCGCCTCGACGAGGTCCGCGTTACTGTGGGCGCGGCCCGCGATTCCCCAGGAGCCGTCCGCCGCGTAGACGATGTTGGTCCAGATGTGATCCCGCGCAAGGCGGCCGCCGCCTGCCTGTTCGAGTATCGCGGTCGCCTTTTCGGTGAATGCTTGTTTGGCTTCGGGCGTCGCGAGCGCGATCTGCGGCAGTGTGAGTTCGACGAACGCCGCGGCGGCAGGCTTGCCGGCCGAGAACACGCGGCCGGCCGGTATGACGTTCAGCGTCCCGATCACATTGGGCGTCATGAACGCATTGCCTTCGAGTTGCGCGACGCTCAGCAGCGCCTGCGTCAAGGCGGCGAAAGTAGGGGCTTCGGCCCCGGTGGAGAGCACTCCTTCGGATACGGTCAGCGTGATAGGCATGTCAGCTCCTCATGGGTAAGTGGCAGCGGTTAGTGGTATATATGTAGCAACCGCTCTCTATATATAGACACTGATCGCTCTTTATGCAAGAAAAAGAGCGATCGCTCCGAATGCGAGATCCCATGCGTTACACTGCCGAGCACAAAATCGAGACCCGCAAACGCATCGTCGACGCGGCGAGCCGCCTGTTCCGGCGCGAGGGCTACGGCGGCTCCGGCATCGACGGGTTGACCAAGGAGGCGGGCGTCACCAACGGTGCGTTCTACGGGCACTTCAAGTCGAAAAGCGAGGCGTTCCGCACGGTGGTTCTGGCTGGTATGGAACAGTTGCGGCTCACCGTCGCCGACCTGAAGACGAGCCACGGCAAACGCTGGCTCAAGACGTTCATCGGGGTCTATCTGGGCCCAAAGCGCACTTGCGACATCGGCGAAAGCTGCGCGCTGCCGAGCTTTTCGCCAGAGATGGTTCGCTCCGACGCCGAGACTCGCGAAGCGTACGAGGCGGAACTGCGCCGCCTGATCGAGGAGGTCTCGGCGGGGCTGCCCGACGAAGCGGGCGCGGCGCGCGACGACAAGGCGATTGCGCTGCTTGCGATGTTGTCGGGCGGGGTCACGTTGGCGCGGGCGGTGCCGGACCCGGCGCTGTCGAAGCGGATCGCCGAGGCCGTCGAGCGCGCGGCGCTCGTGCTGACTTCGGCTCCCCGCAAGCAAGGCTGAAGCGGGGGCACTTGCCCCAGAGGCCGTTCGCTTGCCAGAGGCAGACGAAGGCTGCCGTGCCAGTTACGTCGCCGCCGGCACGGCAATGCATTCGGGCGCCGAACACGACACCCGAATGCGGACTCCCTAGTAGCCAACCGTGAAGCGCGCGCGTTCGTGCGCAGGCTGTTCCAGTTCGTCGACCAGAGCAACCGCGTAGTCCTCAAACGAGACCCAGCTCTTGCCTTGCTCGTCGACGAGGAGATCATCGCCGCCAAGGCGGAACTTGCCCGTGCGCACGCCCGGATCAATCCGCATCGGCGGGCTGAAATAGGTCCAGCTGATATCCGATGCTCTCAACGCCGCGAAAGCCTTGATATGGGAAGTCGCAATCGGAATCAGTTTCTCTGGCCAGTGACCGGAATCGAGCACCGTTACGCCGGGCGAGAACCAGAGCGAGCCGCAACCGCCTGCCATGATGAGGCGCGCAACGCTGGCCTTGCGAACCGCGGCAATCGCGCGCTCGGTCACGTGGGCTAATTGATCCGTGTAACTCACGTCGCTGAAGAAACGCGCGTCGTCCTTCGGAGGTCCGAAGGCGCTGACAACGGCATCCGCCCCAGCGATGATCTCCGCAATTCTGTCTGCACTACTGAGATCATCGCGCACGCTATGGATGCTCCTGGGAAGCTTGTCCGGGTTGCGCGCGACAGCCGTGACTTCATGCCCGCGGCTGATCAGTTCACTGAGGACCGTGCGGCCGACCTGACCGGTGGCGGCGAGAACGACGACTTTCATGTTCGGTGTTTTCCTTGAGGATTGGCATTGCGTTGGTTGAATGGCGCGGCCGGCCCGCGATGCCGGAGGCACCGCGAGTCTCTGCGTCAATCCGTATGAGCCGCTGTCTCCAGCGCCGCGTAGTCGACATAGCCTGCTGCGCCGCCGCCATAGAACGTCGCGCGGTCATAACGGTTGAGCGGCGCACCCAGCCGGAGCCGCGCAGGCAGGTCGGGATTCGCGATGAACTGCCTGCCGAACGCCACCGCATCGGCGAGCCCCGTCTGGATGGCCTTGTCCGCTGACTCCGCCGTGAATCCGCCGGCGAGGATCAGCGTCCCTGGCCAGAAGGGGCGGAGCTGGCGGATCTCCTGCGGGGTATCGATCTCCATTCCGGCGCTCGTGCGCGCCTCGATCAGGCTGACGTAGGCGATACCGAGTTCGCTCAGGCGTGTCAGCACATATCCGTAAAGCCCGACCGGATCGGAATCGCCCACGTCGTTGTAGGTGCCGAACGGTGACAGGCGAACGCCGACGCGATCGGCGCCCCAGATCTCGATCAACGCTTGCGTTACCTCGATGAGCAGCCTGGCTCGGTTCTCGACCGATCCGCCGTAAATGTCGGTGCGCTTGTTCGAGCTGTCGTCTAGAAACTGCTGCAGCAGATAGCCGTTCGCGCCGTGAATCTCGACACCATCGAAGCCGGCTGCCATGGCATCGCGCGCGCCTTTGCGATACGCCTCGATGATCCCGGGAATCTCGTCCAGTTCGAGTGCACGCGGGGTCTCGTAAGGCACTGGCTTCCATTCCGGAGTCAGCGCTGTTTGACCTGTGATCGCAATCGCCGATGGAGCAACAGGAAGTTCGCCATTCGGCTGAAAACTCGAATGGGACGAGCGCCCCGTATGCCACAGCTGCAGAAAGATGATGCCTCCCTTGGCATGCACCGCGTCGGTCACTTTCCGCCAACCAGCCACTTGCTCTTCGGAATGAATGCCGGGGGTCGCCGGATAACCCTGCCCATAGGGGCTGACCTGGGTGGCTTCGGCAATGATGAGTCCACCTTCGGTAGCGCGTTGGCCGTAGTACTCGGGCGCGAGCGGGTTCGGAACATTCCCGGCGCCAGCGCGCATGCGCGTGAGCGGCGGCATCACGACACGATGGGCCAGCTTGTAGCGTCCGACTTGAAGCGGCGTGAAGAGCGACAACTGGGGCATCGGAGAATCCTTTGAACGTTCGCTCGGCCGCAGGTGGCGCGAACCCGAACGGAAATATCAGGGCCGGTGCAGTTGAGGTGCATCGGGTGGAAACGGCTGAATTAATTATGACCGGTCGTCTTATATTAGTCAACGAAAGCTGAGTTGCTCGACGCGTTACCGGATTCGCGTAGCGCTGGCGGCCTACGTTGAATATTCCGTTTGGCTAGTATTTCTCGGCGATTCGATGACTAGGTGGTGCGCGTCAGGCATGCCGGCGCCAATGCACTTGACAGCAGGCTCGGGATTGTTAGAATTAGAGACGACCGGTCATTTATATTTGATGGAATCTGCGTCGATGGAATCGAAGACGACTCCGGCCCGCCGAGGCCCCAAGCCCAACCTGCATACCCGCGACGATCTGCTTAGGGCAGGGGTCCGATTGCTGCACGATTCCGGCTATGCCGCGACCGGTATCAAAGAAATCGTCGATGCAGCTCAGGTGCCCAAGGGGTCCTTTTATAACCACTTCGACAGCAAGGAAGACTTCGGGGGCGAAGTGGTCGACGCTTATTTCGAGCGAGGCCACGGCGAACTGCGTGCGCTGCTGACCAACGAGAGCATGCCGCCGCTCGTGCGCTTGCGTACCTATTTCGACGAGCGGATTCGCGGTTATCGCGCAGGTGGCTATTTGCGAGGGTGCCTGATGGGAAACCTCAGTCTCGAGGTCGCGGATCACAGCGCGTTGATTCGCGAGCGGCTCGCAACGCATTTCAAGACATGGGCCGCTCTCTTCGAGAACTGCATTGCCGAAGCTCAGGCGACGGGGGCCATCGGCACCCGTCTGCCCGCGCCGTTGCTCGCCCAATTCATGTTGAACAGCTGGGAAGGCGCGCTGTTACGCATGCGCGCGGAGCAAAGCGACGCCCCGCTGTACGAGTTCATGGAAGTCGTCTTCCGATCGGTTCTCGCTTGACTCAGCGTAAGGGATAAAAATGAATCCACTTGAAATGAGCGGACTCGATTTGCTGCGTGCACTCGTGGCCGGAGACCTGCCGCGCTCGGCAATGGCGGAGACGGTACCCATGACGTTTCTGGACGTCGATCCCGGCTATGTGAAGCTTTCAGCCCGCGCAGGGAAACAACATCTGAATCCCCTGGGCGGCGTTCACGGCGGCTTCGCTGCAACCGTACTCGACTCCGCGACGGGCTGCGCGGTCCATTCGATGCTGGAGGCGGGTGTCGGATACGGCACCATCGATCTGCAAGTCAAGATGTTGCGCCCCGTACCGATCGATCAGGATCTGGTGGCCGAGGCGCGCTCGGTCCACATCTCGCGAAACATCGCGACCTCGGAGGGCGCGTTGAAATCTTCCGATGGAAAGCTGTTAGCGACGGCTACCGCAACCTGCTTTTTGAAGAGAGTGTAGGAATTGTCGCGTGTAGCCCATGCCAACCCGCTTATCGTCCAACACATCGCGTATCTCGCGGCAAATTCCAACGAGATAAATCAGTAGTGCGACCGAATGATGGTGCAACGGTCGCACATGTCAGCTTCCAGCGCCCAAAGAGGGTTCTTTGGGTCGGCAAAAAATCAAACAGCCTCTGCCAGCAACGATTGCACTGCGGCCTCGGCGTTAGTGATTGCCGTCTTTGCGGCTTCGGGTCCGTAAGCGATGCCTTCCACGCGTAGATGCTCGACGTCGGTCAGCCCGATGAAGCCCAGAAGATGTTTCAGATAGCCTGACTGATAGTCCAGAGGCGCGTAAGGACCATCCGAGAAAACGCCGCCGGCGGCAGTGAACAAATAGATCTTCTTACCCGTCAGCAGACCTTTTACGCCGCTGTTGTCATACGAGAAAGTCACGCCAGGCCAGGTCACGTAATCGAACCATGCTTTCAGTTGCGTGGGCGGTCCGAAATTGATCATGCCCGAGCCGATCACGATGGTGTCGGCGGCCGCCACCTCGCCAATCAGTGTTTCTGCCACGCGGACAGCGTCTGCCTGCGCTGGGGTACGCGCTTCTGGTGCGAGCGTGCGTCCGACGACATAGGCTTCATCAATGTGGGCCAGCGGATCGGAATAGAGATCCCGAATCGTCAGTGTGCTGCCGGGGCGCTGCTCGCGCAGTTTTTGGGCGAACTCCCCGGCGAATCGGGTCGAAACGCTGTCGGCACCGCGAGGGCTCGAAGTGATCAGCAGAATGTGGCTCATGTTTGCTCCCAGGTATATAAGAAGAACTAGGTAACATTTGGTTTGTCGATTACCTATCCATACGCAGGATGGTATTGTTCCTGTCCTGGCTCCACAAGAAGGCACACGCATGTCACTGAGTCACACTGATCTCCCCAGGGAGTTGCCCGAACCCAACGCAGGGGGCTGCAAGGCCACCCGCGAAATCCTCGATCGTATCGGCGACAAATGGAGCCTTTACATCATCGCGACGCTGGCGAGCGAGCCGCGCAGGTTCAACGAACTGAAGCGGAAAATAGACGGCATCTCGCAACGCATGCTGACGCTGACGTTACGTGGACTTGAACGCGACGGCCTCGTTACCCGCACGATGTATGCGACGATTCCGCCGCGTGTCGATTACGAACTTACTGAAATGGGGCGGACGCTGCTCGAGCCGGTCATGGCGCTCGTCAACTGGGCGAACAACAATCAGTTGGCCATCGACGAAGCGCATAGACGCTTCGACGAAGAACCTGAACCGGATCGCTTTTCACCGCAGGGCGTCGTCTACCAGCGACGCTGACGAGTAGAGGTCGTGTCAGGCAGCCCGCAGGAAATTAGCTTCTATTCATCGATGCCGACCGGCGGGCATTCAGTGGCATTGCTCGACTAGCCGGCGACTGCCGTCGAGACCTGGTTTTCCAGAAGCAGCCTGCCAACCGCCGCATAATTTCGTTGCTGAGCCACGACGTGCTGGGCTCCGGCGTGAAGGTCGCGCAATCGCCGCTGCAAGGGCGAGGCGTCGTAGAGCGCGCTCCCGCCACCCAGCGCGAAGCACGCGTCGGCAACACGCACGCACGTCGAAGCGATCCACACGGAGTTCTGCGTGCTCTGCATGCGCAGTGCGTCGTCTTTGATTGTTCCCGCGAGCGCATGGCCCCAATGGCTGGTGGCTTGTGCGTCCATGAACGCCTGCGCCGCTCTCAGGTCGGCTCCGGCTCGGCCGAGTTCTGCCTGGAACAACTCCGAATCACGCATTGCTGTCACCGCGCGAAGCTGCTTGCGGCCGGTATTCGCGAATGCGACGAGTTCCTCCAACGCTCCTTTGGCCACACCTACGGAGAAGGCGCTGTGCATCACGGGAATGAGTTCCAGCACGCGTTGATAGAGCGGCCCTGGTAGACAAGGCACGCCGCTCTCGAGATCGAAGAAGTGGCTTTCCGGCACGATCTTGTCGGCGATCGCGATGTGATGACTACCGGAACCCTTGAGCCCTGCCACGTGCCATGTATCCTCGATCCGCCATTCGGACGCCGGGAGAATGAAGCCGCGCATCAGCGGCGGCCCGTCTTCGCCGGCGCAACCGGGAAGCGGCTTCCCGTCTTTCGTCATCATGCAGACTCCCACCATCCATTCGGCCTGCAGACAACCGCTAGCGAACGGCCAGCGCCCGCTCACGCGCCAGCCGCCCGGCGCCGCCTGCGCGGTGCCCGCAGGCTAGGATGAACCGGCGAGAATGACGTCCGGACCTCCTTCGTAGACCTGATCATATGTCCGAATGTTCAGCAGGGATGCAATCAATGCGCTTCCGCTGGCAATCATCGCGGTCCAGCCCAACGACCCATCGATCTTCGCGAGTTCGACGATCACCCTGAGCCCCTTCGGCAGATCAAGCTCCATTCCGCCGTGACTCCTGGGTACAAACATGCGATAAATGCCAATCGCTTTTAGCGTCTCCACCAGGTCTGAAGGCATTCGGCGCGCCGCCTCGATTTCGGCTGCGCGCGTTCGAATGCTCGGCGCCAGTTTGCGGATTTCATCAAGCATACGGTCGACTTCATGGGTCATGGCGTGGGTCCTCTGATGTGAGTATCGCTGAGCGACCTATTCAGAACGCCCTTGATCCACGAGTTATTCCACGCGATGGAAAGCGTTACGCCTAGAACGCGCTCCTGATCACACCCCCATCGGCCCGCAGCGCAGCGCCCGTCGTGGCCGACGAAAGCGGACTGGCGATATAGGCCACGAGCGACGCAATTTCCTGCGGCGTACCAAATCGCTTGATGAGCGACGTGGGACGGACCTTCTCGAAGAAAGCCTTTTCGAACGCTTCAGACGAGATGCCGTCGGCCTCTGCGAGACGCTCCACGAACTCTCCAACGCCGCGCGATTTCGTCGGGCCCGGCAAGACGCTATTGACCGTAATGCCCGTGCCGGCAACGGCTTCGGCGAGTCCACGCGAAACCGCGAGCTGCGCGGTCTTCGTCACCCCGTAGTGGATCATTTCGGTGGGAATCTGCACTCCGCTTTCGCTCGAAATGAAAATAATTCGCCCCCAATTCGCCTGCCTCATCGCGGGCAGAAACAGGCGGGCGAGGCGCACGCCGCTCAAGACGTTGACGTCGAAGAAACGTTGCCAGTCCGCGTCGGGAATCTCTTCAAACGGCTTGGGCTCGAAGATGCCCAGGTTATTGACGAGAATTTCCACGTCGGGATAGCGTTGCGCGAGCTCGTCGGCTGAGGTGGCCGTGCCCAGATCGCCCGCGTATCCATAAACGTCGCTGCCCGTGTTCGCTTTCAACTGTGCGACCACGTCATCGACCGATGACTGGGAGCGTCCGTTCACGATTACACGAGCGCCTTCCTGCGCCAGGGTGCTGGCGATAGCGAGGCCGATGCCGGCCGTGCTGCCGCTCACGAGTGCGAGTTTGCCTTTCAGTTTCAGGTCCATGAGTGACTGCCTTCCAAAGCATGAAGTAGAGAAGGGCGGCATCGGATCTTGACCGCAGAATGCCGCCTGGACGTTCAGGTGCGCGTAATCGAGGCGCCGCCATCGACGAGAGATGCGGTGCCGGTTACGAACGACGAATCGTCCGACGCGAGGTAGAGGACCGAACGCGCGAGTTCTTCCGGCTTCGCGACGCGCCTGAGCGCATGCAGTCCCGTCACGAACGCTTGCGACTCGTCGGTGTCGTTCATGCCGCGATACATGTCCGTGTCTACGGCACCCGGCAACACCGCGTTGACGCGCACGCCTTGCGCGCCATACTCCGCGGCGAGCGCCTGGGTCAGGCCGATCAGCCCGGCCTTGCTCGCCGCGTAGGCCGCGGTGCCCGGAAACGCGAACGAATAGCCGACGAACGTCGACGTGAAGATGATCGATCCGCCGCCGTGCTTCAGCATTTCGGGAATCTGGTGCTTCGCACCGAGGAAGGCACTGGTCAGATTGGTCGCCAGCGCCGCGTTCCAGCCAGCCTCCGAAATGCCGGTGCTCGGGCCCATTTCGCCCAGCGTGCCCGCGTTGTTGTAGGCAATGTCCAAGCGGCCGAAGCGATCCACTGCGAGCGCGACCAGCGCCTTCGCGAAGTCCTCCGACTGAACGTCGCCGGCTAGATACACGGCTTCGCCGCCTTCGCTGACGATCTCCGCAGCGAGCGTTTCGAGTTCCGCCGCGCGCCGCGCCGCAAGAACCACCTTGGCGCCTTCCTTCGCGAACAGCTTCGCCGTTGCTCGGCCGATCCCTGAACTGGCGCCGGTCACGATGGCCACTTTTCCTGTCAAACGTTGCATTTTGAATCTCCTGAAGTCCTGCGTCGGCCAGTTGCCCTGTGCCCCGGCCCGTGAGCGCAAATATAGGCTTCAGCTCTGCTTGCAGAAAGGCATAAAACATGGTCCTATCATTCAGCTTTTATGAATGTTCGGAGAGGGTTATGGATCGCCTGCGCGCCTTTGAAGTTTTCGTAACGGTGGTGAGCCGCGGCGGCTTCGCGCGCGCAGCCGATGCGCTCGACACGTCGCCTGCCAACGTCACCCGCTATGTGAATGAACTGGAAGCGCACCTGGGCACGCGCCTGCTCAATCGCACGTCACGGACGCTATCTCTGACCGAGGGCGGCGAGACGCTTTACGCCCGCTGCAAGTCCATTCTCGACGATGTCGCGGAGACGGAAGGGCTCGTTTCGTCCGGGTCGGTCGAACCGCGTGGAAGACTGCGCATCAATGCGCCCGTGAGTTTTGGGATTCTGTATCTGGCGCCGCTGTGGCCCGAGTTCATGCGCAAATATCCCGGTATCGAGCTTGACGTCGCGCTGATTGACCGCGTCGTCGATATCGTCGATGAAGGCTACGATCTCGCGATTCGCATCTCACGCGCCGGCTCCACCAGCCACGCAGCCCGCAAGCTGGCGACATCGCAAAACATCCTGTGCGCGTCGCCGGCGTATCTGGCCCACTTCGGACATCCGGCTATGCCGGCGGACTTGATGCAGCATCGCTGCATCGGGTACACCTATGCGGCCACTGGCGATGAGTGGCAACTCATCGACCGTGGTGGCAAGACCCACGCTGTGAGGGTCGACTGCCACATGCATACCAATAACGGAGACACGGCACGCGCAGCAGCGCTCGCGGGGCAAGGCGTGATCTGGCAACCGACGTTCCTGATCGGCGACGAACTACGTGCAGGCACACTCGTTCACGTGTTGCCGGAGTATCGGCTGCCCGAGATCGACATACTCGCCATGTACCCGAGTCGTCGACATCTGAGCGCCAGAGTGCGCGTAGTGATCGACTTCCTGGTTGATGCGTTCAGCGGAGTGCCTCCGTGGGATCGAGGCAGTCTGAGCAGGTAGATGCCAATGCGGCTCCATTGCGCCTTATTTTCAATAGGCGCATGAAATCCCACTCGGCTATTCGCGCCCAGGTGGCGGATTTTCAGCGATGTCGGACCAGAACTCCAGACACGCCGTTGCCATACGCACACCAAGATTCAACGGTGCCAGCCGGCGAGCGGCCCGTTCTCGTCCTTCGTTATGCTCAATAATGGCCTGGTAGACTGCCAGGCGTTCCTTGTAGAGGCGCACCTGATCTTCCGCCAGTTTTACAAGCTCGGCGGTACTGGTGAACTCACTGAAAAAGAGTTGTAGCACCGCCATATCCCGCATCTCGAACACTTCACCCGGCGGGGTTTTCAACCAGTTCTCGAGCGCTTCCTGGCCGCTGGATGTCAATGAATAGACCCGGCGACGGCGCCCGCCTTCTTCCACCTCCTGGTCCAGCAGGCCCTCGCGCGCCAGTCGCTCCGGCTCGCCGTAAAGCTGTGAGTGCGGAAAAGGCCAGAAGTACCTGACTGAGCGCTCTATAGCCTGCTTCAGTTGATACGGAGTCGACGGGCCCCGCAACCCGATGACTCCCAAGACGACATACGAAATCGGACTCAGCCGAACGGGTGCTTCTGCGTGTGAGGTTTTTGGGTTCGTTGACATAGTCCGTTTCGGACGGTACATTTAGAACCATGGTACTTGAAGGAGTGTCCCATGGCAACAAAGATTGCAAGCTGTTCGCAGGCTGGGCTATCGCACTGTCAAGGCGACACCTCTGGCCCTGTCATAGAGCTTTCGATTGGAGATGCCCTGCGCGTAGCGGCAGAGAATTGGGGCAATCGAATCGCGCTTGTCGAGGGCACGCAAATCACAGAGGCTCGCCGTCAATGGTCCTTCGAGCAACTGTATGCGGACGCATCCCTCGTCGCCCGTGCTCTGCTGGCGCGCTTTTCTCCTGGCGAGCACGTTGCCATCTGGAGCCCCAATCGCCCCGAATGGGTTCTGCTCGAGTTCGGCGCAGCGTTGGCTGGAATCACGCTGGTCACCGTCAATCCCGCGTATCTCCCCAAAGAACTCGTCTATGTCCTCAAGCGGTCTAACGCCGCTGGCATCGTTCTGTGTCCCGAGTACCGTGGGCGCGATTTGATCGCAGTACTGAATGAAGTCAAGGCGGATATCCCTGATGTGCGCGAAGTGATCTCGCTCGCAGATTGGTCCGCCTTTCTTGATTCGGGCGATAGCACACGCTCGTTACCCAAGGTGTCCCCAGACGACGTCGCGCAGATCCAATACACCTCAGGCACGACTGGATTTCCGAAGGGTGCGGAGCTGACGCACCGCGGGCTCGTGAACAATGGCCGTTTCTATGCCGACGTCATTGGCGCAAATGCCGAAGACGTCTGGGTCAATCCAATGCCCATGTTCCATACGGCTGGTTGCGGCCTCGCCACCCTGGGCGCATTGCAGACGGGCGGTATGCACGTACTGCCGGCTGGATTCGATCCCGGGCTCATGCTCGATCTGATTGAGGCTTATCGCGGCACGTTGGTGTTGAGTGTGCCTACGATGTTGATCCGGATGCTGGATCACCCTGGCGCTAAAGATCGTGACCTTTCCTCATGGCGACTGGCCACGTTAGGGGGCGCACCCGTGCCCCCGGAACTCGTGCATCGCGCGGTCACCGATTTCAATATCGACGTCGCAATTGGGTTCGGTCAGACCGAGTCGTCGCCGTATATCACCCACACGCTGCCGCGCGACAGCAATCCGCAATGGATCGATACCGTGGGGCGGCCACTACCTCAGACCGAAGTCAAGATCGTCGATCCTGCTACTGGGGAGACTGTCCCGATTGGTGTGACCGGAGAAGTCTGCGCAAAGAGCATCTGCGTGATGAAGGGGTATTTCGGCGACCTCAAAGCAACAGCACAAGCCATCGACACGCAAGGATGGTTGCATACCGGAGACCTCGGTAGCCTGGATGCACAGGGTTATTTGCGCATCCAGGGCCGCATCAAGGACATGATTATTCGCGGAGGAGAGAACATCTATCCACGGGAAATCGAGGACGTGCTGTGTACACACCCGGGCGTCTCCCTTGCGTCGATCATCGGGGTTCCTGACGCGCAATGGGGTGAAGTCGTCGTCGCTTTCGTCCAGCCGCGACAGGGCTGCAAATTGAGCAGTGACGAACTCTCCGAGTTCTGTCGCGCACGCCTCGCTTCCTACAAGACGCCACGGGTCTGGCGCTTTGTCGATCGCTTCCCGCAGACGGCCTCCGGAAAGATCCAGAAATTCGTGCTGCGGGACGAATACATGGCGTCGACCGGACACGGGCAATCCTCGCAGGAGGGACGCTGACTAACGAACGCTTCTTCGGCGTCGATCCCTGGGTTGCCAGCCATTTGGTTTCAGACATGCCGGACGACGTGCAGGGCTCGATTGCTCCGTCGTTCGACCGGCAATGTAGTCACTCTTCCAGGGGAGCGTCACAGCGGATCGTCGTAGCATTGGCTTTTTCCACCGTCAGGTTGATCGAGCGTACGCCACCGGGACGAGTGCGGTGGCGTACGCCTGCGGGGATGGTCAGCAACTGACCCGCACGCAACTCTATTGCTCCTTCTTCAAAATCAATGATCAATACGCCCTCGATTCCGATGAACGTCTCATCGGAATCGGGATGAAAATGCCAGAAGTACGGAACCTCCATCACGCTGACGTGAATGTCGTGATTGTTGACCGTCGTGACGACCTCGTTGCGATAACCGTCGCGTAATGCGGCTGTTGTGGCCAGAAAGTCAGTAGGTTGAATCATGCGCTCGCTCCTGCTAATGGACTGGTAAATACGGCACGCATCGGTCGTTCCTGATCGATTTCCAGCTCGTCCCGTTGAGTTCATTCATACGATCCTCGTAAACGGTTCAGGCACTTTTAGTGCAAACGCACGCTTACGTGAAAATCTGACGCGCCTGAACTTAGTCGTCTTCGCCGTGAACATGCTCTCACATGTTGGACTGATTATGCGAAGCGACTAACACGCGAAGTTGCGTCAAGAATTCGCGTGTTTAGTAATTTTTGATAAACAGAGAATGGCAATAGATATTCAATTGACGCCATTCAAATCTCTCGTATAGCATGACTTCAAGCCGGATACCTCATGCTGCATGGATAAATAGGAAAACTAAACAAAACCCAGATACACGTAGTGAAACTCAGGAGACAGCCATGATAGATTTACGCCGTCTTGCGGCCGCCATGATCATCATTGGTTCTTTGGCGGGTTGTGGAGGAGATAGTCCAGGCCAGTCCGGCTCCGCCGCTGTCGCGGCTGACCAGCTTAAAGCAGCAGCTCAAGGTAGTTCCAGTGCCGGTTCCAGCAGTGCAAACGCGGCTGTCGCTGCCGCCGAGCAAATTCCCGTTTCCGATCATGGCACCATGCAATTGACGCGGTATGTCAATCCGCTGATCGGCACGTTGGCCAGCAACTCTCCGAACCCGGTGCCAGCAGGGCAGGCTGGCAGCGTGGTGCCCGCAGCGGGCCTGCCGAACGGCATGGTGCAGTGGGCACCCGATACGAATACCACCTCGGCCCCATCGAACAGCGCGGAGCCCGGTTCGCCGGCTGGTTATTACTACGACATCGGCTCGATCCAGAGTTTCAGTCTCACGCATATGAGTGGCGCCGGTTGTTCCGGAAATGACGGCGAATTCCCCGTCATGCCGACGCTCGATGCCACCAAGCCGCTTGCGCAAACGTTTAGTCATTCCAACGAGAAGTCGGTAGCGGGAGCCTATTCCGTCGTGCTCGATAACCAGGTCAAGGTCGAGTTGACTGCAACCCTGCGCACCGGCTTTGGCCGCTTCACGTATCCTGACAATCAGCCTTCGACGCTCGTGCTCAATACGACGTATACAAACACGCAGACGAGCGTAGCCGGCTCAGTCACGCAGGTCGACGCGAGAACCATTTCGGGCACTACCACGGGTGGCCATTTTTGCGGTAATTCAACGAATGTCCCTGTGTATTTTTATGCCGAGTTCAGTCAGCCATTTGTAAACACATCTACTTTTAACAATGGCGTTGCCATAATGAATTTCGGCAAAGGCGCCACAGTCTTGATGAAGATCGGCATTTCGTATGTCAGCGTCGCAAACGCCGAAAATAATCTCCAGGCAGAAAATCCTTCATGGGATTTTGAAGGTGTCAAGAAGGTTGCTGATGCGATATGGAATCAGCGCCTCAACACCATTCAGGTAAGCAGTAGCGATGCCACCGCGTTGACGAAGTTCTACACGGCTTTCTATCACGCGTCATGGGCGCCGAGCGTATTCAGCGATGTGAACGGCCAATATATCGGCTTCGACCAGAAGGTCCATCAGGTCAGCGCTGGCCATGCTGCGCAGTACACGAGCTTTTCGGGTTGGGACATCTATCGTTCGCTGATACCGCTCAAAGCCACGCTGTTTCCCCAAGAAACGAGCGATATGGCGCAGTCGCTCGTCAACGATGCGGATCAGTGCGGGGCCATTCCGCATTGGGTCAATGACAACGTCGAAGATGGCGTGATGCCGGGCGACGCGGGCTCGATTATCGTGGCGGGCGCGTACGCCTTCGGTGCGCGCAAGTTCGATACTGCGGGCGCCTTGAGCCATATGATCCAGATGGCCAACATTCCCGGCACCGCGTGCAACGGCGTGACGACCAATGGCGGGCGCGCCAGCTATCTACAGTTCGGCTATATCACGAACGGTGAATGGGGGCAGGCTTCGTCCACGCTGGAGTACGGCAGCAGCGACTTTGCGATTTCGCAGTTTGCCGGCGCACTCGGCAACACGGCGATCCAGAAAATGCTGCGTAGCCGCTCGGCCTACTGGCAGAACCTGCTCAACACTTCCTTGACGCCACCGATAATCGCCGCACGCAACTCCGACGGCACGTGGATTCCGGAGAACCAGAGCAGCACCGACAACTACGTGGAAGGCAACGCTGAGCAGTACACGTGGATGGTGCCGTTCAACCCCACCGGCCTGTTCGCGCAACTGGGCGGAAATACGGCGGTGGTGTCGCGGCTGAATACGTTCTTTACCGTGCTGAACGCGGGGACGACGTTGCCTAACTTCTATATGGGCAACGAGCCGACTTTCGAGGTGCCCTGGTTGTATAACTGGGCGGGTTCGCCGTCGGGCACGCAGAATGTCGTCCAGCAGATCATGGCAAGCGCCTTTGGCACGGGGCCGAACGGTTTGCCCGGCAATGACGACCTGGGTGCCGTGTCGGGCTGGTATGTGTGGGGCGCGCTGGGCCTCTATCCGGAGATCCCGGGTGTCGGGGGCTTTGCGATCGGCAGTCCGCAATTTTCGTCGATCGTCGTTCATCTCGGGAACGGCAAGACGTTGCGCATCAATGCACCTGGCGCGCCCAGCGCGAATTATGTGCAGGGGCTCACCGTCAATGGCAGCGCTCACAATAGTTCCTGGCTGGACGTCGACGCACTCGCCAACGGCGCGACGCTGAACTTCGCGATGGGTTCGTCACCTTCGCAGTGGGGTTCGAGCCCGGCCGAGGTGCCCCCGTCCTATGCGGTGCCGGTCGCGCGTAATGTGGCGGATGCCTTTAACAACCACGGCATCAGCACCGACGGCAGCACCGACACCGACGGCCTTGGTTCGGACTTCGACGGCTCTCTGTTCAGCTACTCGTCGACTGCGTTGGCGGCGGCTGGCGCGGCGCCGGGCAAACCATTCGTCGTTGGCGGAGCAAGCTTCGTTCTGTCCAGTGGACCGCTCGACAACGCGGTGGCGGTGGGACAGACGATTGCGATGCCGCCCGGCACGACCGGTCATTCGCTGGTTCTGCTGGGATCGGCCAACAACGGGCCTGGTTCGGGCGCCGCGCTCGTGACCTATACCGACGGCACGACTACGCCGTTCACCCTGGCCTTTGACGACTGGACCCTCAATGGCGGCAGCGCCGCGCCGGTGGACCCGATCGCGTTGACCACCGCACACCGCAATGCCGGCAACGGTTCGACCGATGGCGTCAAGACCTATCTGTTTGCGGAGTCGGTGCCGCTGACACCTGGCAAGCTGGTGGCGAGCGTCACATTGCCGAGGCAGTCCAGCGAAGGCAAGTTGCACGTCTTCGGTATCGCGGCAGCGCCTTGAGCATGTTGGGCGCCGCGCAGGCGGCGCCCAACGTCGGGCTTGGTACGACAGCAGCGCACCGATCACCTGATATCGTCGATGCAGGCTGATGGGCAAGCGCATAATCGAGCGATGACTACAGGAGTCCGGAAATGGTAGAGGCAGTGAATCCTCCAGACGTCTGGTCGCCGTTCGGTGCGTTCTCGATGGCAGTTATCCAGGGCGACGGCCAGGTGGTTCATTTGAAGGGCCAGGTATCGCTCGACCGGGAAGGGCGAGTCGTTGGACCCGGCGACATGCGAGTGCAGGTGCGCAAAGTCCTCGAGAATATTCGCGACGTGCTGGCGGCGATGGGTGGGCAAATGACTGACGTGATTTCGCTCGTTCATTACGCAACGGATATTGACGCATTCATGGCTGCTGGAGACATTCGAAAAGAATACTTCGTTGCACCTTATCCGGTTACGACTACCGTTCAGGTCGAGCGCCTGTACCGCCCGGAATTGATGATTGAGATCGCTTCAATTGCAGAAATCCCGCGCTCCCGGTTTCGCCGTCCGGGGCCAGGCAACTGACGCTCACTATTTGTCATCGTGACTTTATCGACAACGGAAACCGCGATGTGGCGGCTCGTGCAACGCTATACGGGGCGAGTCGGATACCAGCGAGGCGCAAAGGCCGAAGGGCTGTTGAAGCACCCTCCGGTCATTGACTGTTCGGGGTGGATTGGCCTGCTGCTTACACAGGCCATGCGTGCGGAAAATGACGCGGTGGGCCGTACAGTGTTTGGCGATGCTGATATTCACGCGATGAAAGCGTGGTCGGACCGCATCATTCAGGAAATCGCAGATTGGACCGGATACATTCTTGCGGGAGCCGAGATCAACGCACACAGCCTTCCTCGATGCGCCACCATCGGGCTGAAGATGGGCGCGCCAGGTTGGGCGGCCAACCATCCACGGGTTCGCGGTATCACGCACATTGTTCAGATCGTGCGTCGCCCGCAAGACGATGCGCCGTTCGTTTCGGAATCGTTCGGCGACCCTGTGCGGCCGGGAATCAGCCTGACGCCGCTTGCCGATTGGCTCGTGCGTTCGCAACCGCTTCTCCAGCTCGACGCAGTATGGGCTGTCGATGCTTTCCGCCTCGCGTTGGCAAATTAAGCGAGATGCTTGAGAGACGGCCGCTCCGGTGAGCACAGCGCAACCACAGGATCCGCTATCGACACGCCCTTGACGCGCGAGACACCGCGCAGGCGTAATGCGCTGCAATATAGCTCGTTCCTGCAAGCCTTTTCGCGGCTCCAGTGAACCTATCGGACGAAAGTCCGATATCCCCTCGGATTCCGGTTGCGTAACCTGATCCAGGAAGCTGGTTATTTGCCTGTCAGCGCGATGAAAATCAGACCGACCGTGTTCCTGAAAACGCTTTCAGCCCGTTTCGCATTTCCGTTCGTGCGCCTCAGGTCGTCGCAGGCGCGACGCGCGTCCCGAAGATATCCGGGCACGCCGCACGGACACCGGGTGGAATGCACAGGGCTCGCGGTCCGAAGGAGGTGAGATGAAGGCGAACGATGGTGTCAACCCGGTCGAGTGTCGGGAGGTCATTCGAAAAAGGGCATTCGAGCTTGCGGACAGCGGCATTTTCGACGACTGTGAAGCGGTCAAGCGGGTACTGAATGCGCGTTTTCACGATGCGCACCTGCATCAGATATTCTCAAGCCCGTTCTGCCGCATGGATATCGACCAGCGCTGCCAGGCCGCCCGCACGAGAGCGGATGACAATGCGAAGCACATCACGTCGCATCTCGCGGAACGGGCCATGCCGGCGTCGTCTCGCCCGTTGGCCAGTAGTCGCCGGCAACGACCCCGCGTCCCCGCGACGCGCAGAGAATCGGCAGCGCTGACGGGGGCAATCGCAGGACTGCTGGCGGACGGTAGGGAAATGACTGCGATGCAGATGGCGCAGCAAGTCGACGCCGGGCAGCGCGAAGTGCAGCGCGCCTTGCGCGAAATGCTGGCCGGTCAGGAGGTGCGCGTCGTACGACGCACCCCGCGGTGTGCAGGCGGGCGCCCGGCGCGCATTTTCGCGCTTGCGGTTCCCGATACGGGAGGCGCTGACGCGGCCGCCGGCTTGCCTTCCTGTTGGCCGAAAGCGGATCTTGTGGTGCTGCGCGCCATGGATGCATTCGCGCGCCACCGATGACATATATGAGCACGGCGATAGCGGCGATGAAGGCGGCCGCGTGCGATTTTCATTCAGAACCTGATGGCGCCGGTGGCTCCTCTTCCGTGGTCCCCGAAGGATGCGGCGTAGCGAGATGGACACAGTTGCGTCCCGCACGCTTGGCGGCGTAGAGCGCGACATCGGCGCGCTCTTGAGCGCCCGCGAGGTCATCTTCGACCTCGCGATATGACGCGATGCCAATGCTGACGGTCTGCGAGATGGTTTGTCCACCCTCCACGACAATCGGCGTATTCCATATGGCGGTGCGAATGCGTTCCGCAACAATCTGGGCTTGCTCTGTTGTGGTGTTGGGCAGAATAACGGCGAATTCCTCGCCTCCGACGCGAGCGGCCAGATCATGCTCGCGCAATGCGCCTTCAAGGACGCGCGCCACGGCCGCCAGAACGCAATCACCGGCTGCGTGGCCGTACGTGTCGTTGACGCGCTTGAAATAGTCCAGATCCAGTGCCAGCAGCGAGAGCGGACTGTGCCGCCGCTGGGCGTGGCCAACCGCTTGGGCAGCGGCCTTCGCGAAGCTGCGGCGGTTTGGGAGTCCCGTGAGCGCGTCCACTTCGGCCTCGGTGCGTAGCTGCGTAAGTTGCTGCTGTTGATGACTGACGTCGACGAGTGAGACCAGGAGCGCGTCGGATGCGTCGGCTTGCATGTCGGCGCGGAGTCGTGTGCTGTGCAGCAGCATGTGTCGGGGTCCGTCGCGCGTGAGCATCGCGACCGCCTCGTTTGGATTGAACGCATGGTTCTCTGTCCACGCAGTGGGGGCGACGAACAGCCGGGCAAACGGTTGTCCCTTGTCCGCAAGCGCACCGAATGCAGCGAGCATGGTTTCGTTGGCGACCAGAATTTTGCCTGCACCAGTCTGGACCACAACGACCGGTGTGGGGATGCTTTTTACAATGGTCGAAATCACACTGGCGAACTGCTCGACCTGATCGTATAGCTGACGCTCACGGCGCACGAGCAGCGCCGCACTCGCGAGCATGACAAGGACCGTGGCCGCGCCAGCGAGATTGAAGTACAAACTTTGGCGCACGCTCGCACGGTATACGTTGACCGCAAGGCCGACATCAAGTGTCCAGTAGTTTGCGGTGGATCCGAGCGGGATCTTGCGCGTGGCCACCAGCTGCTGTGTGCCGTCCAGCGGGGAGCGCAAAAAGCGGGTCATCGGCGCGGGGCCTGCCGTCGCCGTGCCGTCAGCCAGCCTCAGGCCTGCCGGTATCGCGAGGTCTGCCGGATAGCGGGCGATGACCCGCCCCCCACTGTCGAGCAACAGAACAGCGCTGCCTGCCGGCAAATCCATGCCTTCCAGTGGGTGCTGTTCGACGTTGATTACTTGAACGATGACCGCGTCGAGTTCACCTGCCTGGTTACGATGCCCCTTTGCGAAAGTGAAGACCACCTCTTGTGCCCAGGCAGTGAGGTCTGTGACCAGGGTTGACGGATCGTGGCGTATACGGGCAAGCAACGAATCGAGGTCCGGCACCTGATTGCCGGCATCTGAAGACGACTTTGCGAGCAAACGGCCGTCAGGCGCGAAGACAGCGATGCGCCCATGACCGAGCGCGGGGCGCATGACCGTCGCCAGCCGCGTCAACTCGACGTCGGCGAGCGTCTGGCTGTCCAGCATGTTCTCAATCTGTGTCATCGACACGCTAACCGCCTGCAGGCGGTCCAGGATGCGTGCGGCGATAAGCGAGGCCTCGGCGTTCAGCCGCTGCGCAGCTACGGCATCTGCGGCCCGGAGGTCGTGCCAGGATTGCCAGGAATTGATCAGGATATCCAGGGTGACCAGCAGGGCAAGGACAATCAGCGCCCGTCGCAACCACGATTTGCGGGCGATGTAGTCGAGCGTCCAGCGAACGGTAGTGGTTAACGAACGTGCCATGATGTCATGGCTACCCGTGCCTCGCTTGTCAAGCATCGCAGGCGATTAGGGGCCCCTCCAGTGTGTATGCATACATCGGGAACACCCCTGCACAAGAGAAGAACTGCGAACCTCTCGCGGAGAAGGGGTTCTTGCCACGGCACTTCATGCAGGCGCGAGCCCGCAGGCTACCGGACGACCCTGGACGCCTGCGCCTGAATCTTTCTGGACTTCACTCGCCTCGCGAGCATGTTCATGCCTTCGACGAAGGCCGAGAAGGCCATCGCGGCATAGATGTACCCCTTGGGCACATGAGACCCAAAGCCTTCGGCAACCAGCGTCATACCGATGACGAGCAGGAAGCTCAACGCGAGCATCACGATGGTTGGATTGCGCTCAATGAAGCGGGAGAGGGGTCCCGCGGCAAATAGCATTGCAGCGACGGCGACGATGACCGCGACGTACATGATGGCGACATGTGAGGTCATGCCGATGGCGGTGATAATGCTGTCGACCGAGAACACAATGTCCAGCATCAGAATCTGCAGGATTGCCGCGCGCACGGTGATACTGACGGCGTCGGCGGGAGACAGCTCGTCTACTTCGTCGTCGGCAACGTGCTGATGGATTTCTCGTGTCGCCTTCCAGACGAGAAACGCACCGCCACCGAGCAGGATGATGTCCCTCCACGAAAATGGATGGCCGGCGATAGTGAACGCTGGCTCGCTCAGCCGTGCGATCCACGCGACGGTTGACAGCAGCGCCAAACGCATGACGAGGGCCAGGCCGATACCAATGCGCTGCGTACGTGCGCGCTTCGCTTCGGGCAGCTTGTTGCTGAGGATGGAAATGAATATCAGGTTATCGATCCCCAGCACGACCTCCATGACGATAAGCGTCACAAGGGCAGCCCATGCAGCGGGGTCGCGCGCAAGAGCGGGAAGGGAGTCCACGATCTACGGTTCTCCGTGAGCAAGTCGCTGGGTCGACTTCCACAGCACGTGTGCATGCGTGGCAAATTCTCTGCACCACCACATAGGCTAGATCGCCTGCCTCGTCTGTGACATCGGACCTTGGTCTGATATGAGGCGGGCGGTCGTGCAGGGTGGCGTTCGATAATGATGCAGTCGGGGCGGGATCCGTCGAACACCATCATGCAAGTCGTCTATCGACGCTCAAAGGCATGGGACCAAAGTCCGATGTCTGGTGCAACCGACTCCTGCCTATAATCTTTGCCGGAGTTCTGCACCGAACCCGGACCACGAGCCATTCATTGAACAGGCTGTCAACTTGTATCGAGTGAGCGCGGGCAACTCGAGCGACTCCACAGGCCGGAGCGCTGCCCTCTCTAATCACTCGGCCCCGCTCATGGACATCGTTCACCCAATCAAGCGCGATTTTGGCAAACCCGATCGCGGCTGGCGGCGGCACCTCTATACCGTCGTAGTCGAAGCCGACACTGACGCCGCACGGCGCTTCAATGCGGTGATGCTGTCGGCGATCATTCTCAGCGTCGCTGTCGTCATGCTGGACAGCGTAGAGGCTGTTCGTGCCCGTGAGTTGCTGATACTCGATATTCTGGAGTGGTTCTTTACGCTGCTGTTCACCGCGGAATACATTGTCCGGCTCCTGTGCGTTGAGCACCCGCTGCGCTATGCCTTGAGCTTCTTTGGCATCATCGATCTCCTGTCGATCCTGCCAACCTATCTGGGCGTACTGCTGCCTGGCTTTCATGTTCTGGTCGATGTCAGGTTGTTGCGTATGCTGCGCATCTTCCGGATCGTCAAGCTGCCTCTCTACTTCGAGGAGTCCCAGGTTCTCTGGCGCGGACTCGTCAGGAGCCGGCACAGGATCATGGTGTTTCTTGGTGTCGTGCTCATTTTGGTCGTGGTCCTCGGCACCGTCATGTACCTTGTCGAGGGGCCATCGAACGGCTTCACCAGCATCCCGGTAAGCATGTACTGGGCGGTGGTCACAATGACCACCACGGGCTACGGCGACATTCATCCGAAGACGCCGCTCGGACAATTCATCACTTCGCTGGCGATCATGCTCGGGTATGGCGTAATTGCGTTCCCCGCGGCGATGGTTGGTGCCGGGGCAGTGACGGCGGCGCGCCAATTGCAGCGTCCTCCTCGTGTCTGTCCCGGATGCCATGCTGAGGGGCACGACGCTGATGCAGCGTTTTGCAGGCACTGCGGCGAGCCGCTTCCCCCGATCGACGGTTAATAGTCGGCTTTTCCGTATGTGCGGCTTCGCACACTACGCTCACCCGTTGGAGCCGAGACCTATCTGGTTTACCTATCCTCGATGGTATCTCGTGGCTTCGCCCGAGGGCATGGACGATGCGATGAATCCATGCCGGCAAGTGGGCGACGAACCGTCGCGATGTCGGGGCGTCCACCATGAAGAGCGGGCGTGCCACGAGTCGGCATCGCCATCGTGGAGGGGACATTCGCCATGAAATTTATTGTTCAATGGAAAGGTGAGCCGGCAACGCAGCAGGCTGCAATTGAGCGCTTCATAAAAACAGGCGGCCAGCCGCCCGATAACGTCACGATGCTGGGCCGCTGGCATGCAGCCGGCGAGTTTAGGGGCGTTGCGATCGTCGAAGCGGCGGACGCCAGCGCAGTCGCGGCGATGACGGTCCAGTGGGGGGATATCTTCTCCTTCACAACGTCGCCTGCACTCACTGACGAGGAACTCGGTGCTGTTCTGGCATCTCAGCAACGGCCGGCAACCTGAAATCCACTGGCGTTGGATGGCCGGGCCTGGCGCGCGTCAGGGGCGCGCCCAGAGCATCTTCACGTCATACCTTTGCCACCAACCCGACGTCAGACGGCGAGCGGCGGACCCGAATCCGCCGTTCGCCGTTTCCACGTTCTACGACGTCTGCGCTACGAATCGACCTTCACGCTCATTCCGCCGTCTGCCATCACGACCGATCCAACCATGAAGCTGGCTCGCGCGGAGGCAAGAAACAACACAACTTCCGCAATTTCCTTTGGATCGGCTGCGCGCCCCATAGGCGCGCTCTCCCCGTGAGCGGCCAGCGCGGCGACGCCATTGCCATCCGCCGCCACGGTGTTGAGGATATTCGTGAGTACGTCGCCGGAACCGACAGCGTTCACTCTGATTCCGTGCTCGATCGCCTCCAGCGCAAGCGTTCGCGTGAGTTGTGCAAGCGCAGCTTTGGATGCGGTATAAGCTGCAATCGTTGGGAATGCGAAGTACGACGCATAGGAAGCCACATTGACGATAGCGCCTGAACGCCGGGGAATCATTGCCTTCATGGTTTCGCGTGAGTGCAGGAAGGCACCGGTTACGTTGGCGTCGATGATACGCTCCCAATCGGCGCGCGACATGTCCACCACGAGCTTGTTGATGATGATGCCCGCGTTGTTCACAAGCAAGTCTAGCTGCGAGAATCGTTCGATGGCGAGCGCAACAGCCTTCTCGGCACTGCCGTCTGCGGAGATGTCCGCGACGAGCGGCACGACGTTGGGGCCCGCTAGCGACTCGACCGCGGGATCGATATCCTCGGCCACCACTTTCGCACCGCGTGCCACGAGCAGTTCCGTGATCGCGCGCCCAATGCCACTTGCCGCGCCAGTGACGATGGCGAACTTGCCTTTGACTTCTTCAGTACCGTACATGTCTATTTCCTCAAAGTTGAATTGTTCGTCAAGCTGATGATCGGCTCGAAAACGCAGGAGGAAATGTACGTGCGACGGACATGCGGCGACATAGCTGGCGTTCTCGCGCAGCCGCCGCAAAAGTCGGCTATGAGAGCCCCTCGCAATTCGAGGGGCGCAAACGCGGCTTCCTATCTCAACCCGATGAATATCGCCGCGGCGTTTCGCTAGCTGCGCGTGGCCGCGTAGTCGCACAGAGTCGGGATTTCGGTCCTTTTGAGCGTCTCCATCAAATGATGGAGGCCAAATCAATCCATCACGCATACGATCGCAATCAATGGCGGACTGGGATGCCGGTCCTTGACGACGTGGAGGGCGTTCGACTCGGCTCGGTTGGCTTCCTGGGAATCGACCCGTGTAAATGAAGGAGAACGAAATGGACGTGAGGCTGGACGCAAAGCAACCGGGCTCCCCAGAAACAGTGGTCGTAGCCCGGACGGACGAACTCACGGAAAATGACGTCAAGGCCGTACAGATCGACGGAATCGAACTGATCGCTGTCCTGCACGCAGGTAGCATTTCGGTTTTCCAGGGCCGTTGTCCGCATCAGGGTACCCTGCTATCGGAAGGAACGGTTAAGGACGGGATTTTGACCTGTCGCGCGCACGGCTGGCAGTTTGCTTGCGCGTCCGGTTGCAAGATCGGCGAGCGCGTGCCGCAATTGAAGCGATTCGGTGCAATCGTCGACGGCCACGATGTCAAGGTCGACCGGAGCGAGGTTCTCGCATGGAGCGCGCAGCAGCCAGCCGATTCAGGCGACCCTGTATCGCAGGCTTGCGTATCTCCAGTCCGTACTCTCGCGCAGCTTCCGGGCCCCACAGGTATTCCTCTTTTTGGAAACACGCTCCAGGTCGCGCCCAGCCGGCTTCATCTCATCCTGGAACAATGGAGCCGGAAGTTCGGTCCGGTGTACGCATTCAGCCTGATGGGTCGCCCCTTTGTTGGCATTGCCGATCCGATTCTCATCGGTCAGATCTTGCGCGACCGGCCGGGCGCGTGGCGCCGCTGGGATGTGATAGAGACGGTTGCACAGGAGTTGGGTCTCAACGGCGTGTTTTCCACGGAAGGCGAAACGTGGCGAAGACAACGTCAGCTCGTCGCCAAAGCACTGGACCCCGCACATCTGCACGCATTCTTCCCCACGCTGTGCACGATGACCCGGCGGTTGATGCAGCGTTGGGAGAAGGCCGCGCGCGACCAGGAGTCCGTCGATATTCATAGTGATCTGATGCGCTATACGGTGGATGTGACAACGAACCTCGCATTCGGATACGACATGGACACTATCGAGAGCGGGGGAGACGTGATCCAGCGCCATCTCGAAGTCGTGTTCCCGATGATTAACCGGCGCATCAATGCGCCTTTTCCGTACTGGCATTACTTCAAGCTACCGGCCGATAAAGCGCTGGATCGCGCCTTGATCGCCGTTCAGACACTAACGAGGGACCTCATAGCGAGTAGCCGTGCGCGTCTGGCGCAGCGGCCCGACTCCGACTCCCGTCACGCGAATCTTCTGGAGGCACTGCTTACCGCCCAACACGAAGGGCTGACGCCGCTAACCGACGAAGAAGTGCTCGCGAATGTGTTCACGATCCTGCTGGCCGGCGAGGACACGACAGCAAACACCATCGCGTGGATAGCCTATTTCATGTCGTCCTACCCCGACGTACAGCGGAAGATGCAGGAGGAGGTCGATTCCGTTCTCGAATCGAGGTCAACGCTCGAAGAAATCGATGAGGCGAATGCGCTTGTCTATCTGGACGCGGTGACCCATGAGGCCCTGCGGCTCAAATCCGTGGCGCCGGTCATTGCGCTCGAGGCGAATAGCGACATTCAGGTGGGCGACCTTGCTATCCCCAAGGGAACGGTAGTGTCGTTGCTGACTCGCCTGGCAGGATTGCCGCAAGGAGGGAACTCAGCGGACGAGGCTTTCGACCCGGACCGTTGGCTGACCGGCACCAACGCCGCCAGTCATCATCGGGCCGGATTCATGCCGTTCGGGTCTGGTCCTCGTCTCTGTCCGGGCCGGAGTCTGGCTACGATGGAAGTTAGATCAGCGATAGCGATGCTGTGCCGCAACTTCAATGTATCGCTCGCCAAAGGCACGTCGGAAGTCGAAGAGGTGTTCGCATTTTCGATGATGCCGCGAAACCTGCGCGTCGTCCTCGGTCGACGCGACGACCATCCTGTTCGTCACTTGTGATCGCCGCTGCCGAGTGTGATTCGACCGCCCATTGCATCACGTGCATCGTGCGCGCACCACTCGCAAAGAACGCGAGAGAGTTCGGAAATCGCGTCGTCGGCTCGCCGTTGAACATGGCGCCCGTTCGCCCTTGGCCGGGCTAGTTGCTCGACGACATATGTTGCGCGATCGAATTGGGCGTTTGGTGCGCTATCGACTCCGATGACCGCTTGCTGTGCCGAGGGGGCGTTGGGACGTCAATGTTGTGGTGGTTAGCTCACCCATCGAGTTCGTTCAGGAAGGAGAGCAGTAACCGGTTCACTTTCCCGGCGCGCTCGCGCTGCAGCCAATGGCCCGCACCTTCGAGTACGTGAGCACCGCGCAACCCCGGCAGCACTTGCGGCAACGCAGCGACGCGCTGCTGCATGCCCGGAAACCTGAGTACATCGTCGCGCGATCCACCGACGAAGAGCGATGGCTGGCGAATCGGGCAACCATACCAGGGGGCGAGCAGTTCCGCGCTCCTGCGAATTGCGCGGTACCAGTTCAATCCACCACGGAAGCCGGTGCGTTGGAACTCCCCAACGACATAATCCAGGTCGTCCTGAGGAAGCCAATCCGGTAACACGTCGGGGTCGACGGTGTTGGTGAGGATCCCGGCGCCCGGCGCGAGGATGCCGGCCACCATGCGGTCCGGGCCGTCGCCCGACATGCTGAACGTGAGGCGGCGCATGGTCGCTGCGACGTCGGCCTGAAGCTCTTCCTCAGCCACGCCCTCCTGCTGGAAGTACTGCATGTAGAAGGTCGTCACGCCTTGCCGCTCGAGTGCCGTTAGCAAGTCGAGCTTCGCGGGCGGCACGTAAGGTACGCTCAGGCCGACGACGGCGCGAAAGACGTCGGGCCGTAGCAGCGCGCTGTTCCAGGCCGCCGGCGCTCCCCAGTCGTGGCCCACGATCACCGCCGAACCGGCACCGAGTACCCTGACCAGTTCCACCATGTCGCCTGCGTGGTGCAGCATCGTGTACTGAGCAGGGTCGGGCGGGGCGTCGGTACCACCGTAGCCGCGCATGTCCGGCGCGGCGGCGCGATAGCCCGCATCCGCGACCGCAGCCATCTGCGCGCGCCAGGACACCCACGACTCCGGAAACCCGTGGCAAAACACTACGAGCGGCCCATCGCCCTGCAGCGCGACTCGCATGCGGATGGCGCCGACCTGCAGCGTTTCGAGTTGCACCTCGCGGGGGATGTTCATGCTGCCTCCGCTGCTGCCAGCAATTGAGGAATGCGCTGCGCGGCATCAAAAGCCTTGGCGCCGACGGCCTTGAGAAGATCCTGCACGGCAGCGTCGACCGCCACGCCTTTGAGAACCACAACCTGCCCGTTGAGGCGGCACTGCCTGAGCCAGGCGCTCAGGTCGGGGTGCTGCTGCCAGTGCGCGGCATTGGCGAGAGTCGGCAGCCACATGCGTAGGTAATCGATCGGCAGTTCGGGCGGGGGCACCGGCATGCACATCGCATTCTGTTCCTGCAGATTCTTCAGGTGCGCTTCGACCCAGGCGATTATGCTGCCGGAAAAGACAGGCTGGCACCAGCGGACCATCAGGAGGTTGATCGCCTCGTCCTGAAACACCGGCACGTCTGGCACCGGCTGGATCGCGGAGGCAGTGCAATCGATGTACAGCGTGTCAGGATCGGCCGCGAGTTCACCCTTCTCCAGCACGATGCGCGACGCCTCGATCGCGCGCACACGACCCAGTCGCACAATCTCACCGACCTTGCGCAATTGGGTCATCTCGCCGCGCGATACGAGTGCGCAGCGGTAGGTCGTGGGTTGGATGGCAGGGTCGATCCGCATCAGCGCGCCGCCCGCTTCGAGTCGCCGGAACAAATCGGGGACGTCGCGCGCGTCGCGGATCGCATCGAATTGCATCGCGCTGTTCTCGAAATAACGTCGCCAGCCAGCGGGGCCGGGCTGCATGTTGGCACGGTCCATCACCCACGCGTCACGCGGCATGATCCAGCGGATCCGTTCGTGCGGCACACCGTTCTCGATCAGCCAGATGCACGCATCCATGCCGGTCTTGCCGGAGCCGACGATGGTATAGCGCGAGTAAGGCCGCGTAACCTTCGGCAACTCGTTGCAGGGAACGCATTGCACACCCGCGGCCACGCTGTATTTTGGCGGGTGAGTGGACGGCACCTCGGTTTTCGCAAGCGTGGCATTCACCCATTTGTGCCGCGCGCGCACCTCGTGCTCGGCGCCGGTCAGCAGCGAGCGGAAGCGGTGCGTGCGGCCGTCACTCGCGAAGTGATCGCATTTCGGGAACCACTGCACGCGGCCAGAGGGAATGAAGCGTTGCTTCATCACCTGCTCGAAATGCGTGAGCACCTCGGCGCCCGAAGCGAGACCAAGCATGCCTTCGTTAAAGCCCGTCGCTTCATGCGACCAGTCACTCAGTTCGCGCGACGCCACGCCATACCAGGCGGATGGCTGGTGCAGCCGTACATACGGATAGGTATCGTTCCAATGGCCACCGGGACGATGGTGGCGATCGACCATCACGACTCGCGCATCTGGCGACTCGGTGAGCAACGTGTCGACGAATGCCATGGCGGTGGCGCCTGTCCCCGTCACGAAGTAGTCGGACTCGATCGATGCCATGTCACCCTCCTTATTGGGAGACCTTGGAGCCGCGTCATAGCGATCCCGGCGCATTAGCCCCTCGCCCGATAGATGCACGTCTAGCGCACCCTCGGCTCGAATAGGGCGAGGAATATCCGATGGTCCCTCAAGCATTGATGTCGTTTGGTGCGACACCGCACATACTTGGCGTGATCGACATGCAGGACTGCTTTTAGGGACTGGAGCAGTCGCGCTCGTTCAATGACATATACAGTCAATTTTAAAGTTTGTTGTGTGATGTGCCGTTGACCACGACGTACCGACGCGTTGCCGTAAGGGCAACCCGCAGCGAATTCCCTAACAAAAAAGAATAGATGCCGCTACGTCTAAAGTTTTCGCTTTCCTTTCTTCTGGGTGCTTTCGTTCTGCTTTCATTGCTGCCGCAGGCCGCATGGGCGGCAGACCGCAGTGCGGTCGAACCAGAGGCGCCGCTCAACGAGAAAGTTGTTCGCGTACCCGTTCAAACGTCGCCGCTAGTCACATTGGAAGTGACGGTGTATATGCCTGCACACTCTGCAGGCGGCGGGTCCTTTCCACTCGCGCTCATCAATCATGGCGCGTCGCACGATCCGATGAACGCGCCACGCGTGGGCGATGAATTCATCGTCTGGTACTTCCTCTCGCGAGGCTACGCCGTAGCCATGCCGATGATGCGTGGCTACGCGCATTCCTGGGGCCATCTCACACCGCACGGATGCGACGTGCTTGCCATCGGCACCGATGCCGCCAAAGACATTCGCAAGGTCCTCGACTATGTGAAAGACATGCCGGGCATCGACGCCACACACATCGTCGTCGCGGGAAAGAGCATGGGAGGCTGGAATACGCTCGTATTCGGCGCACAGAATCCTGCCGACGTGAAAGGGCTGCTCAATTTTGCGGGCGGCGTGAAAGAGGGCGATTGCAGCAAGCCCGACGAGAGCCTGATTACAGCTGCCGGTGAACTCGGCGCACATACGCGCGTGCCGTCGATCTGGTTCTACGGCGACAACGACCAGATTTTCTCCAGTGCGACGTGGAAAGGCATGTATGCCCACTACACGGGCGCGGGCGGTCACGCGCAACTGGTGGACTATGGCAGCTTCCAGCAGGACGCTCACGCCATGACAGCCTCGGGTGCGGGGCTTCCGCTATGGATTGCGAAGGCCGACGCCTTTCTGGCGAGCATCGGCATGCCGGGCAGCGAAGTCAATCAGGAGTACCTTCCGCATCCTGAGCTGCAGGCCAGCGGCTATGCGCGCATCAACGACCTCAATGCCGTTCCCTACCTCAGTGCGCTGCAGAAGGCCAAGCTCTATGCCAGCTATCTGGCGGCGCCGCTGCCTAAAGCGCTCGCCATCGGCAGTACGAACGGCACATGGGCTTCCGGTGGATTCGACGCTGCGCGCAGCGCGATGCAGCAATGCTGGAAGATCTCGCAGTATTGCCAGCTCTACGCGGTCGACAATACTGTCGTGTGGCCGCGTCAGGAGTCGGCTCCGCCGACGACGAATTTCGCATCGCTTCAGGACGTCGACGCGGTGCCTTATTTACACGCCGATGGGCGGCAGGCATATACGCATTATCTGACCGCGAGACGGCCTCGGGCATTTGCGATCGCACGCGATGGTGGATGGGGGCAGGCCTCCGGGATCGACTCGATCAACGCTGCTTTGCTGCAGTGTGCAAGCGGCCACGAGGAATGCCGCGTTTATTCCGTGGACGGTGATGTTGTCTGGGCCACAAAGTAGTTTGTCCATTGAGCGGCGGTGGAGCGACAGCGCAACAGAAGCGGCCCCACTTCATCCCTTTACGTAACGGATCACGATCCTGTTGCGCGCTGCTTCGAGCGAACCGGCAGCTCACAGAGCGATTTTTTTGCCTTCGCCACAATATTCGCGTTCCTGAAACGTCTTCAGGTGCATGGAACCGCCACCCACCTCGCATCCGATGACCGATCGAGACAGCGACATCACGGCGACCGTGGTGCGTGAGCGCACCAGGCTCGTCAATTTTATCCGGCGCCGAATAGGCGACGCGGACGATGCCGAGGACATCCTGCAGGATGTGTTCTCCGAATTTGTGCAGGCCTACCGGCTCCCGGCTCCGATCGAACAGGCGAGCGCGTGGCTGTTTCGTGCCGCGCGTAACCGCATCATCGATCGTTTTCGCAAGAAGAAAGAACAGCCGCTGCCGGATCTGCCGGGGGACGACGACGAGGCCGGCAGCGAATATCGCCTCGATCTGGCGCTACCGGCGCACGATGCGGGTCCCGAGGCTCTTTACGCTCGCGCGCTGCTGCTCAAGGCCTTGCAGGACGCGCTCGATGAGTTGCCGCCGAATCAACGTGAAGTGTTTATCGCGCACGAACTGGAGGGGCGGTCCTTCAAGGATATGGCGGCGGAAAGCGGCGTCACGCTCAATACGCTGCTCGCGCGCAAACGCTACGCGGTCTTGCATCTGCGCGCCCGGCTGCAGGCCATGTACGACGAACTGGGTATTTAGAGGAGTCAACGAGTGAAATTTCGAATCAGATGCGTGGGGAAAGCGCTGCTTGTGGTGGTCGCCATAGGCGTGCTCGGCTGGGTGGTCATGACCCTCTGGAATTGGGTAATTCCGGCGCTATTCGTGGGCGCCCGTGCGATCGACTTCGCGCATGCCTTGGGCTTGCTCGTATTGAGCCGCATCCTGTTCGGCGGATTCCGCGGGCACGGTGGCTGGCGCGAAAGGCGTCGCTGGCGCAAATGGGAAGCGATGACGCCTGAAGAACGGGAGCATTTCCAGTCGGCATGGCGATCAAGGCGCGATCGGCGCGAGGGAGATTGAACATGCGCGAGAAATCAGCCGCCGACTGCAAGCAGCAACCGGGCGTGATCGCACCGGTTGTCGACCTGAAGCGTTGCGAAGGCAAGGGCGATTGCCTCGCGGTCTGCCCCGAGAATGTGTTTGAGATCCGGCGCATCGATGAGGCCGATTACCGCAGCCTCGATTTGATGCATCGCTTCAAGCTGCGCGTGCACGGCATGAAAGTCGCCTATACGCCGAACGCGCACGCTTGCCGCTCGTGCGGGCTATGCGTGACGGCATGCCCTGAGCACGCGATCAAGCTCGCTAGATCCGCATAGCATGACACGGCTTTGCTGGTGGCGGTCATACGCGTCAGCAGAACTATCGATTTCGTCAGGGAGCGCACATGGCATCATCAACTACAGTTCTTCTGCGGCAGCTTCACGAGCAGAGCCAGAGAGAAGTGATAGCCCGCGCACGCGCGCAGTTCCATGGATCGAGTGAGGAGTTTCTGACGCTCGCGGATGAATACGAAGCGCTCGCGCCGCGACTGCGCGGAAGGTTTCTCGAAACGCTAGGGCTATCCAGCGAAGATTTCGAGTCCTCGCAAGGCACACCGCTATCGTTGGCTGTCTCGGAGGAAACGGGAAGGTTTCTGCACAACATGGTGCTTGCACACAAACCGGCTCGAATCCTCGAACTCGGCAGTTCGTGTGGTGTGTCCACGCTGTATTTTGCCGATGCGCTTCGCATGTTAGGCAGCGGCATGGTCGTGGCGACTGAACTCGATGCTGGCAAGTGCGCGCATCTTCGGTCTCACGTCAGAATGGCGGGCTTAGACGCTTATGTTGACCTGCGGGAGGGCGATGTATTCCAGACCATTTCTGAGCTGGACGGCACTTTCGACATGGTGTTTATCGACGTATGGGCCAACACCTATCTGAATCTATTCAAGCAGACTGAGCGCTTGCTACACGCGGGATCGATTGTGCTCGCCGACAACATGTACACAGCCGAGGACGCTGTTCGGCCATATAAGCGCTACCTCGACAACGATCCACGCTTTTCGACCACGACGCTGGACTTTGAATCAGGGGTCGAATTTACCGTCGTCGTTTCGTGAGCGCAGTGTGTCAGTTGCGTCGCCGCGCTGAACTGTCGATAAATCGAGTATTCGCAAATTCGCGAAAATCCGCGCAAATCGGTAATCTGCGAGGTATCAGTGAATGAAAAAGCCTCGATGCCTGAATGCAACCGTTCGGATCTTCCATGACTGAGCCTCGTCTGACATTCCTTGACCAGAATGAATGGGAAAACTGGTTGACGCAAAACGGCGGTTCCTCGACCGGGATATGGCTGCGCCTTGCCAAGAAGGGCGCCGGGCAGCCAACCTTGACTTACGAACAAGCGCTGGAAAGTGCCCTTTGTCATGGCTGGATCGACGGTCAAAAACAGACGGAAAGTGCGGAATACTGGTTGCAACGCTTCACTCGACGCTCTGCAAAAAGTATTTGGTCCAGGCTCAACAAAGACCGCGCCGAAGCGCTGATCGCCGCAGGCAGAATGCTTCCTTCGGGCATGCGAGAGGTCGAGAAAGCCAAAGAGGATGGACGCTGGGAGGCTGCCTATACGTCCGCCAGCAACTCGGTCGTGCCGGACGACCTGCGGGCCGCACTGGATGCCAATCCCAAGGCCAGCGCGTTCTTTGCGACGCTGAGCGGCCGAAACCGTTACGCCATCCTGTTTCGGATACAGAATGCCAAAAGGCCCGCAACACGGGTGCGCAAGATCGAGGAGTTCATCGGCATGCTGAATCGGGGCGAAACCATTTATCCCTAAACCAGGAGGTTGCAGATGGGATCCGATGAACGAGCCATTCGTGAGGTGCACACAACGTGGATTGAAGCAGTCAACGCGGGCGATCTTGTCCGCTTGCTCACCTTGATGGCGGACGATGTCGTGTTTTTGAATCCGGGTCGAGCGCCGCTCGGCCGGGAGGGATTTCCCGCCGGCTTCTCGGCCGCGCACCAACAATTCCAGATCCGTTGCATCAGCGAACTGGATGAGATCGTGATAGCCGGCGAAGTCGCCTACACGTTGTGCCGGGACTCGTTGTCTGTGACACCACGCGCTGGCGGAGAAGCAACGGCGCTGGCTGGTCATCGGGTCACCATATACCGCAAACAGCCCGACGGCCGCTGGCTTCTGGCCCGAGACGCCAACACGCTGTCCCCGGTGGCAAGCTGAGGCGCAGGAATCGCCTCGCTCCATGCAGAAGGCATAGCCCCTTGAGTCATTCACCGATAACGACGAACCTATACGAAGATCGGACTTGTGGGTCTATCAGCTTTTGCTGAACGGGAGCATGAACGTGAGTAGTGCGAGCGTAAAAATCTGCGCGATCCTGGTGATGGTCCCCATGAGTTGTGCCTCGATCCACGCTGGCGCGCACATGGGTGAGAACACGGGTGCCGGCGCGACAGCGCAACGGGTGGCGTACTCGACGTCGCGGCTTCAGAACAGGCCGGATAGTGCCGTGATTCGTGACGTCCGTAGCGCCCTTTGGCGAGCGCCACGCCTGGATGCTTCAGGGATTCGGGTCAGGGCGCGCCTCGGCGTCGTGACGCTCACGGGATGGGTGCCTGAGCGCAGGCAGATCGCGCTCGCCGGCAACACGGCAAGATCGGTGCGCGGAGTCAGGTCGGTGACGAATCAGTTGATCTTGCGGAACAGCCGTTAGCCAGTGACTCGAGAAAATGAAGTGAGTACATCACGGGTAGGTCACGCGATGACCGCTCGTGGCCGAATACCGTCCGATGCGGCAAGCCTTGCTGACTGTTGCTCACGCGTGGCGAGCCTTCACGCTTGTCTTGCCTTTGCGTGAGACGGAGCGCTTGCTGGCACCCTTCGAGATGCGATGAGGATTGCCGAGTAGCTCGACCAGCCGTGTCTCGCATTCGGAAAACGCGTAACCGCGCCGCTGCGAGATCATGAACGTGAGGGGGCGCATGTGCCATGCGCGCCGTTGGAGTTCGACAAGTGTTCCATTCGCGAGGTCTTCCGCGACCAGATGATGCGGCATGTGTCCCCAGCACAAGCTTCCTCTGAGCAGATCGTGCTTCGCGCCCAGGTCATTCACCAACCACTGGCGTTCACTGGCGACCCCCAGTTGTGTCTTGTCCGCATCGGGCTGATTGTCGGTTACGACGAGCTGGATGTGCCGGCCAAATTCCTCCCGCGGGATCGACCCCTTGATTGCGGCCAGCGGATGCGATGGCGCACAGACGGTCACCATTTGTGCTTCACATAAATGCTGCCTTTCTATGGTGTTGGGGCTCAGTTCCGGCACGTCCGTGATCGTCACTGCCAATGCGCACGTGCCTTCGAGAACCAAACGCTCGCCGCCCTGCATGGTCGTCATGCGCAGATTGATTGCAACCGTCGGAAAGTCCGCCTGCAGGGTGCGCAGGCATTCGATCAGGTGCGTACGCGGAAAATAGGTATCGACGGCAATCGAGACCTGTGGGACCCCGGCTTCAGCAATCGAAACCGCGCGCATCTTCATTTCCTCGGTGCGTGAGATCACCCCACGAGCATCCGGCAGGAGACTGCGGCCCGCGGCCGTAAGCGTCGCTTTGCGCGTGTTGCGCTCGAACAGCAACACATCAAACGCACTCTCGAGCGCGTTGATGGAGTGACTGATCGCCGACTGTGCACGCCTCAGCTCCCGTGCAGCCCCTGAAAAGCTTCCTTGGTCACACACGGCGACGAAGGCCCGCAGTTGATTGATGGTGACGTTGTCGAGCATACATATCTAAAAAGTAGATGGCACCTATAGATATTTAGTCAATTGGCTTCATGAATCAAGCGCTTCAAAATCGAGTCTGTCTTTTTTTTGAAGGATGCATGGCATGAACAGACTGAATGGAAAGACCGCCGTGGTAACCGGTGGCGCGACCGGCATTGGCCGCGCCGCAGCAAAGCGCTTCATCGAGGAGGGTGCCTTCGTATTCATCTTCGGCCGCCGGCAGGACGCGCTCGACGCCGCTGTAGCCGACCTCGGGACCCATGCCCGTGCGGTGAAGGGCTCGGTCTCCGTTCCGGCCGACCTCGACAGACTCTACGCTGAGGTGAAGGCCGAGCGCGGAACCCTTGACATCGTCTTCGCCAATGCCGGGGCAGGAAGCCAGCTTCCGCTCGGCGAGATCACCGCTGAGCACATTGACGAAACCTTCGACACCAATGTGAAGGGCGCGATCTTCACGGTCCAGAAGGCGCTGCCGCTGATGGGCGTCGGCGGCTCGATCATCCTGACCGGATCGAGCGCCGGCACCACCGGCGCCCCGGCGATGAGCGCTTACAGCGCGAGCAAGGCGGCGGTGCGCAACCTCGCGCGGACCTGGGCGGAGGATCTGAAGGGCACCGGCATCCGGGTCAACGTGCTGTCGCCCGGGGCGACAGCGACCGAACTCGCGAAGGAAGCGCTAGGCGAGGAGGGCCAGAAGATCTTCGCCTCGATGACTCCGCTCCAGCGCATGGCTGATCCGGCGGAGATCGCGGCGGCGGCTGCCTTTCTCGCGTCGCCGGACAGCAGCTTCATGACCGCCAGCGAAGTCGCCGTTGACGGCGGCCTGGCGCAACTCTGACGCGCAACGCGCTACGGTGCTCCGTTCGATTAGGCGGAGCGCCGTAGCGCGTGGCAAACCGAAGGAAACGATATGAGCTACGCAATTATTGGCTTCGGCAAGATCGGCCAGGCCCTTGCCAAGGCGTTTGCCCGAAGCGGCATCGAAGTATCCGTTGCAACCACTCGCGACCCGGGAAGCTTTGCTTCCGACGCGGCCGAGATCGGACCCGAGATCATTCCCAAAACACTGGCAGAAGCCATCAAGGCGGACATCATCTTTTTGGCCGTCCGTTTCGAGTCGCACCCGAACATCGCGAAGGCGCTTCCCACCTGGCAGGGGAAGACCATCGTCGATGTGACCAATGCCTACGGCGTGCCCCCTGAGGAGCTGGGAGGACTGCCTTCTTCCACGTTCGTTGCGCAGGCCTTCTCTGGTGCAAGACTGGTCAAGGGCTTCAACCATTTGGCCGCTGCCATCCTTGACCAGAATCCGGCCGTGCATGGTGGCAGGAGGGTCGTGTTCCTGGCGAGCGATGATGACGGCGCCGCGGCGGAGATTGGTGCGCTTGCGGAAAAGCTCGGCTTCTCGCCGATCAAACTTGGCGGGCTTTCGGAAGGTGGGCTGCTAGTCCAGGCGCGCGGAAATAGCTGGGGTCAACTGATCTTTAAGGACCTGGTCAAGTTCGACCGATGAATCGTGGGTCAAATCTGATGATCCGCAATGATAAGGGGCCACGAGCATTTGCCGCAGTCGAGGCGCTTGACCTTCCAACGATGGTAACCCCTAAGCTGAGACTATCTCTCATCAGGAGCTCACCATGAAGTTCTATCTCGACAATATGACCTGCGGCGGTTGTGCACGCACGGTGACACGTGCGATTCAGTCGATTGATGCGGGCGCAAGCATCATTACGGACCCGTCAACCCGGCTCGTGCAGATCCAAACCTCCCTGCCGGAAGCGGATATCGTGTCAGCGCTGGGTGAGGCGGGTTTCCCTCCGCGTTCGAAGTAACTTCCAGCAGCCCGCAAATGACCCAGGGCAGCGCCACGCCAAGCGTCTGTTGACCGTTTGAGATCTGACCAACTATGAATGCGAACGGCGGTTTGTGGCCGCCCCCTGGCATGAGCAACCGGCTTCGGCAGCGATCACGTGGTGCAGTTGAACGAAGCGCTCGTGCACCGGCGTTTGAAAAAGCGGGTCGGCTGATCGAATTGGGCTTGCCTGCAAAATTGCGGACCACTCGTCGGACTCCAGATGACGCGTCGCGATGGGAAATATCGTGAGTTCCTCAAAGGCCATGTTGTGGCGTAGCCGCTCCGCGTACAAGCGGATACGAAACTCGAGGAGTTCTCTGGACATATTTTCATCACGCATCAGTGATTCGATATCCTGAATCAATTCGTGGCCATGAAGCGCCAGCGTCGCGTGCTGCGCTGATAGTTCGCTTCCCAATTCGTGGGCCAACGCGTTCTTCTCGAGCAGCTTGCCGATAATGCGGTTCTCTAGTGCATGATGGTTCACGTCGGGAAACTGCGTGAGGTAGTACAGGGCGTCCACGACCAGTGCGCTGTTCGCAGCTGCCTGAGCGTCGCGGAGCGTCGATTGACGCTCGAGCAGGCGCACGAGTCCCTCCAGACGTCGGTGTTCGGCGATCAGGTTGTCAATGATGTTCGCCATGCTGGGCCTCGCTCGAATTCCCCTCGTTCTTCATCACGGCGAGCGCCAGTGTTGAATGCGCGTAAGCCGCACCCGCGCGCATCTCGGCTGCGACCCAGATTGCTTCCATGATCTCGCTCTCCGACGCCCCAGCCTTCAAGGCCTCCTTCGTGTGTCCACGTATGCAATAGGGACACTGCGTCACGTGCGCGACGGCCACTGCGATCAGTTGTTTCGTCTTCGCTGGCAGCGAGCCGTCGGCAAAAACGCTGCTACTGAAAGCCCTGAATGCTGCGAGTGCTTCGGGTGCAAGTTTCCGGCGGAGTCCGGCGATTTCCGCGTCTGGCTGCGGATACATTGAGTTTTCCATCATTCACCTTTTGCGAAAGCATGGACGTTCGCGGTCGACATCGTCGTGCTCAATTCAGCCCGACGTGGCGGTGCTGACGTCGCCATGAAACAAGGCCGGTTAGCGTGCCGTCACGCCGGCCCGGTTGTGGAACCCGTTCGTAACCACCTCTTGAGCTCCAGATACGCAACGATGAAGCGAAGTCGGTGGGGATGAGCGTGCGCGAAATGCCTCTTGTCGAGGACCGCGCGACGGTAGATGTGCATCGTGCGACGCACCCACTCGGTGGCCTGCTGCAACCCGTCACGTTCGATAAGAAACGCAATGCGTGCGCGCTCGCTCATTCTCGCCTCTCTGTCCTCTTCCAGGCCTCGCCTTTCGTTCCCCTGCTAAGTGGCCTCCGGGTGGCCGCGACCTTGTGGACGATAAAGGGTTAAGAGCACTGAGCCGCTTTCCACGGCCTCGAGCCAATGTGGCTCGCCGGCGAGCACAAACAACATATCGCCGCTGCGCATCAGTTGCGCTCCCGCGCCGGTGCCAAATTTGACAACGCCTTCCAGGCACTGCACGGTTATTTCTCCGGCCGCCCGGTGCTCCTGGACGTGCTTGCCCATCGGAAGGACGAGCCGAACGACTTCCAGGTAGTCCGACCGCATGAGGGTAACGGACTTCGAATTTCGTAATGCATCACCAAGGGGGCGAACGTCGATCAGTTCGCCCGGTTTCAGCCGTGGTGTTGCCATAGCAGCCTCGCTTCGTTCGTTTGCGGCACTCAGATCGTCCGGCGCGCAAGCATGGTGCGGATCTCGCCAATCGCTCTGGCCGGATTCAGGCCTTTCGGGCAGACCTCCGTACAGTTCAGTATCGACCGGCAGCGGAAGAGGCGGTACGGATCGTCGAGATTATCAAGCCGCTCACCCGTGGCCTCGTCGCGGGAATCGACCAGAAAGCGATAGGCCTGCAGGAGGCCGGCAGGCCCGACATACTTATCCGGATTCCACCAGTACGAAGGGCATGCGCTGGAACAGCACGAGCACAAAATGCACTCGTAGAGACCATCGAGTTGATCGCGCTGCTCGGGCGTCTGGAGCCTTTCCCGCTCGGGTGGCGGAGTATCGTTGATCAGGTAAGGCTTGATCGAATGGTACTGTTTGAAGAACGTGGTCATGTCCACGATCAGGTCGCGAACGACTGGCAACCCCGGTAGCGGGCGCAGGACCGTGTGGCGGGGAATGTCGTTGAGGTTGGTTATGCAGGCGAGCCCGTTCGTGCGGTTGATGTTCATCGCATCCGAGCCGCACACACCCTCGCGGCACGAGCGCCGGAAGCTCAGTGTCTCGTCGATTGATTTCAGGCGGACGAGTACATCAAGCAACATCCTGTCATCCGGGGTGATCTCTATCTCGTACGTTTGCATGTACGGCCGTGGATCCCGATCAGGATCGTAGCGGTAGATTTCGAAAGTTCTTTTGTCGCTCACGATGTTCCTCCTCTGTGGAGATCGCGTGTCCGGCGCGAATCGCGCATTGACGTCCCGAATTCACTGTTCGCCATGGTCTGCCGCCGACAAGACCAGAGATCCTGACTATGCCCAATAGTCACATCACGATGCAATAAATGTGGCGCGTCGCATGCGGCCTGAGATTGCTTTAGCAGGTGCATCGTGTCGCTCTTACGCGGCCCGCTCACTTAACCACTGCGGCTCATCCAGCACACCACGATCGATCAACTTCACTGCGTATTCGAGCGCGTCGCGTTGGGCCTCGCCCTCGGACAGCCATCGTTCACTGAAATACGGCAGATGCCAATCGGCGAGTATCTGACCGGCTTTTTCGATCTTGACGGTTGCAATAAAACCATCAGGCGCCGAGTCGCGCGTTTCGATTCGACGAACGGGGAAAACGTGGATGCTGACGGCCATTCCCTTCCACGACTCGAAAGTTGCGGTTCGCATTGGATCCCTCCATCACAGGCCATCAGTCAACTTCGCCAGGCGTCCTGCAGCTATGTGTGCACAGGAGGTGGCGCCCGCGGGGCGCCTGCCGGACATGCCGACAAGGCTGAACATCGAAGTGGATACCATCATGTCGCAATTGCCCAAGGAAAGACATTCTACGAACGGAAGATGTAGCCCCCAGAAGGTTAATCGCGTAATACGTGTGTATGTTCCGAGTCGGTCCACGCTCGAAGCGTTGATCCTTCAGGACTGGGTGGCCGGTTACGGGGCGGAGCCGACGCTTGAACGTCCGACCGGCGACGGACGTGAACGTTGGTTTGCGGCCGACTCCGGAAGTTCGCTAACCACGCGGTGACCGCTGATAGTGGTGTGGTGCGAGCTTCCGGAAACGACCCTTGTCTGTCACTCGTTGACTGTCGGCAACTGGCCGCTGTGGACACGAATTCGGACGGACATCTGGCGGGATAAACGGCAATAGACGAATGAGCATGATCAAGGCGGCAAGCAGCATGCAGTCGCACGATACTGCCCAGAACGCGGCGTCAACATTCAGGTATTAATTCAGCCGCTATTGCATTTTTCCACGCGATGCCCTCATTTTTTCACTACGTTTACGCGGCATGGCTTACCCTGACACAGGGTTGAAACCGGAGGGACCTCTGGACGCTGCTGATGGGTTCGTCCATATGGCGACGCGTCGCAGCTTCAACTCGCGGCGACGTTCGTTCGCGCTCGTACGAGTCATTCGCCACCGGGCGCGTGAACAAGCACGCACGGTCAGTCGTGCGCATCAACACAGATAAGGAGTCGAAATGTCGGACCCTGACAGTTATCCCATATGCCGCTCACCTCTACCTTTGTTTTTGAGTGAGGAAAGCAAGTAGACCTCTGTCGCCGCGCCAATGACCTGCCCGGTCTTCCGTGTCTACTGGCTTTCCACAATAACGCGTCAAGCCAGACGCACGGAGCACAATCATGAACTTCGGCCTCCTCCTGTCGAACCTGCCGCACGTCGATGAAGCACGTGTCCAGTACGACGCGATACTTTCGCTGCAAACGCGGGAACAGCACCGGTTCGCCGCCTTCTGGCGCCGCCTGAAAACCCTCATATCCTGAGCAACTGTGGGGCTTCCCACCATACGCGAACGCGCGGATGCAATGACGACGGCCGCACTGAATCCGGGCGCTCGAACCCAGCGCGGCCATTTACAGCATCGACGCGCGGACTCTGCGCTTACGCGTCGTCGCCGATTCTGATCACCACTTTGCCGAACGGGCCGCGAGCAAGATGCTCAAATGCCTGCACGGCCTCGTCGAAGCGATAGATACGATCGATGAGAGGCTTGATCTTGTGCGCATTGAGGAACACGTTCATGCGCTCAAAGGAGGTGCGAGGCGCGACGGCGATCCCGCGAATCGTCGTTTGCCGGAAGATCAGCGGCATCAGATCGAGAGCGGTCGTCTGTCCCGTCAGGAAACCAACCTGTGCGATCACGCCTTGTACCTTGGTGGCAGCAACGGACTGGTTGATCCCGTTCCCACCGGCGACGTCGATCGTCACATCCGCGCCTAAACCACCGGTCAGTTCGAGTACATTCGCGGACCAGTCCGGATTCGTCCTGTAATTGATCCCTTCGACCTTGTCGCTATTGAGCAGAGCCTTTACCTTCGCCAGACTCTCGTCCTTGCTCGACGTGACGATCACGCGCGCGCCATGTGCAATGGCGATCTGCGCCGCAAAAATCGACACGCCTCCGGTTCCCTGCACGAGCACCGTTTGTCCCGCCTCGACATGGCCGACGTCGGTCAATGCATACCAGGCGGTCAACGCGGCGATCGGCAGGGTCGACGCTTCCTCGTCGCTCATCGACGCCGGTGCCGGCACCGCGCTGTCTTCGTGGATGATCATGTATTCGGCGAGGCCTCCCGGTAGCGGCATCCCGAGGCAATACGCGGGTTCGTCGGGTCCAGGCGCACCATCGATCCAGTGCGAGTACAGCGTCGAGTTCACACGGTCACCGACCTCGAAGCGGGTTACGCCGTTGCCGATGGCGACTACTGTGCCGGCCGCGTCCGACACGGGAATCAGCGGCTTGGGCACGCTCGCGGGCTCATAGATGCCGTCGACGATAGCCTTGTCGCGGAAGTTCAGCGATACCGCGCCGACCTTCACAAGGAGTTCGCCCGGTTGCGGAGTGGGGGTTTCCACCTCGCCTGCGCGCAGGTTACGGAGACCAAAATCGTCGAGAAGCCATGCTTTCATTACATACCTCATGTTCGCTGCAACGGCGGATGCCATCGTGCTGAACAGTGTAATTTTGGCGACACGGTTGAGTTAGACGATAAAATTCCGGACATTCCATCCTCCCATTCCGGAATCAACCATGGACGATCGCTTTGCCGGAATCCGCGAGTTCGTTGCTGCCGTCGATCACGGCAGCTTTACAGCGGCGGCGGAGACGCTGGGCATCACCGGGTCGGCGGTCGGCAAGAGCATCTCGCGGCTGGAGGTGCGGCTCGGCGTGCAACTGCTGCACAGGACGACGCGCCGCATTGACCTGACGACCGCGGGCGAGACGTTCCTGCTCACTTGCCGGCGCATCCTCGAAGAGCTGGACCAGACCGAAGCCTTTCTGTCCACCGGCCATGAGCAACCCATCGGCCGACTGCGCGTCGATCTGCCAACGACATTTGGTCGCCGCCACATCGTGCCTGCATTGTTGAGTTTGACGCAGCGATTTCCACGTCTGGATCTGGCCGTCACCTTGCAGGACCGGGCAGTGGATCTTGTGAGCGAGGGCGTTGATCTGGCGGTCCGGATCGGAACGCTAGATGCATTTCCGGATCTCGTTGCGCGCAAGCTTGGCGAGCAGAGGCTCATCATTTGTGGCGCGCCCGATTACCTCGCGCGGCGCGGCGAACCGCTACGACGCGACGATCTGCTCGCACATGATTGCCTGATCGGCTGGCGACGCAGCACGCGGTCCGGCTGGTTGCTGGCAGACGCGGGGAACGGCGACGAAGCCTCGTACTTCGATGTGCGAGCGCGCCACGAACTGACGGACGGCGACACGTTACTGAACGCGTGCACATCGGGCTGCGGTCTCGCCCAGCTTCCGGGATGGCTCGCAAGAGATGCCTTGCAAACGGGCGCGCTGCGTGAGGTTCTGCCGAGCCTCTCGACAACGACACCGATCCCCGATGGGCAGTTCAAACTCCTCCACTTGTGGGCGGCTAAATTCCCCCAGGCAGGACGAGCGGATTATGCGTCGGATTCCTCAGTGACGGCAAGCCTGGCAGCGGCTTCACGGAGACGATAGCTCTTGCCTTCAAACTCGAGGAGTTTGGAGCGATGCAGCAGACGGTCAAGGATCGTCGAAGCCATGGTGCTGTCGCGAAGGTAGCGCCCCCAGTCCTGGACGACGCGGTTGGACGTGACGAGGATGCTGCGGCGTTGCTTGTAGCGTTGATGGACGAGGGTCTGCAGCAGTTC
>NZ_SMOD01000046.1 GCF_004353905.1 Paraburkholderia guartelaensis
GGCATCACGCGGAGACTACGAGCGATGATCAGACGGCGCAGTGCGATCGAGCCAGCCATCGGCCACATGAAGACAGATGGCAAACTCGATCGGAACTGGCTGAAGGGAGCGCTCGGTGACGCGATGCACGCTGTGCTATGCGGCGCCGGTCACAACCTGCGGATGATCCTGAGGAAGCTGCGGCTTTTTTACGCCCTTGTTCTCATCGCCCTGTTCTTCGCTGTCGATCAGAGAGCATCCGCCCGCTGACGCCGATGTTGCCGATGACGGCCAAAACGAATTGTTCAGGGGCGACTACATAGTCCAACCTGTTTTTTACCCGCAACTATGGGAGGGATTCCAGGGCGCCCTCTACGGTCAGATCGTTCACCATGGGGACGCTGGAATCTCGATTCTTGGCGTTTTTTCCAGGTTTGGGATGGGGAAAGTAGGGTTTGTCCTCCATCTCCTTCTGATGCTTCTCGTCGTGCTGGCGTCGATGGCCCTTCGGGGCCGGCATGCACAAAGCTCTCTGCGGATCAGCTCCGCCGGCGAGCTGTTCTATTTTCTCGCAATTCTCATTCTGCTGAATCCAAGATTGATGTCGTACGATTTCAGCGTTTTTTCCGTTTGCCTTTATTTGTCGATGATTCTTTCGTCCCGAGGTGATGGCTGGGTGGGCATATTTTTGAGGATTTTCCCCTTCTTGACCATCCTGCCGCTATGCCTTGAAGGTTTGTTTGGTCTTCGAGTGCATTCTTTGACCTACTACTTCCTCGCGACCTATGTCCTGCTGGCTGCGGCAATAGCCTGTCATTGGCCTTTGAGCGTTCCCTCGGGAAGGGGCGCTCTCTCGCGTCCTGCCCCGCGGGAGTAGGCGCATGGCGCCAGCGCAACGTGCACATCCCGGCGCGAACGCCACGATGTCAGGCGTGCCTCAATCGTCCGGCTGCCAGGCCGGCCCCTTCTGCCATCCGGTTGATCATGAAAATCAGCGAAACAATCACAGGGAACACAAAGAATCTTTCCAGATAGAGCGGGAAGAGAATCAGATGCAAGGAAACAAAAAGCATTGACGCGATGAATATATAGTCCGGTTCAGCAAGCGGATTTCGTCTATAGAACCGCATGCCAAAAAGCACCAATGAAAACATGTAGACAAGGAGGTGTTGGCTGTGCGATCTCTTCGCACCTGATATGTACGCATTCACGTAGTCTGTGAGACGCGCTGAATTTTCCATAGTCGCTGGATACGGGTCGACACCGAATAGCGTGAAGTTGAACACCCGCAAGAAGCCGTAGTTTCCGTTGAGATGATTGTCGACAACAAGCAACCCAACCGAGAGCGCTGCAGAAAGCAACGTGATGCGTGTCGGAAACAACCGGAATGAAAACAAGCACAGGATCAGCGACAAAATGACGAAATCGGTTCTGGCCAACGGAAGTGCAACGATTGCCACGAACACCCATCTGCTGCGTTTCACCAGAAGCAGCAGTGCCAGCAGCGATAACAAGCAAGCAAGGGCGTCCGGAGAGGAGATGCGCCCAATGGTCGTAAGTTTCGAAATATAAATAATTGCCGGAAGATACAGCTGCGAAATCCGGAAATGCTCGAGCAACAGTGCCACTATGAGCACGCAAAGTGCCGCGTAGATTGCGTTGACGAGAATCGATGAACTCGAATAAGAGTGGACGAAATGATCGACGATTCGAATCGATTGCAGATACAGCACGCGTATCGAGTAGAAAGGTATTTGCTGTTCGAGGGAGACGGGATCGTTGAATACCGTCGCGCGATAAGTGGCATCAGGGACCTGTTCCGCCGGACTGGAACCATGCTGACTTCGGGAGGCGCCCGCCGTCAGCTTTTCGAGGTCGCTCTCACCAACCTCCTTAAGTACGTTCTCGAAGACAGCACGCCTCAATGGTTCGCCGGAAAGACCGTCCTGCTTGTACATGGACGCCACATAGCCAATGACGTCCCAGTTGAACCCGCTGTGATCGGGCTGCGTCAGGCCGACACGAAGCACCCAGCCACAGCATGCGGCGATGGTGAGCACACCCACCCACTTCCTGATGTTGTTTGCCATACTCAACGCCTCGGATTATGCGGCTGAAGATTACGAGCGACACGACTTATCGGGAAGGTCGAGGTTTTTTACACGTCTCTTTTAAATCCGCACAGGAGGAAACTCCGCCGCGCCGAGATTCTCGATCTCGATATAGGACGGCAGCTCGTTCGCGGTGCGCGAGTACAAACCCACGGCCGTTTGGGAGAACCCGAGCCGTTTGAAATAGTCGTGGCAGGTCGCATTCCTTCCGGTATCGACCAGCTCAGCGCGGACTTCAGATCCGGATTTCAGCGCCAATCGCGTAGCAATCGCCCCGACGACCAACTCTGCGCCGAGCCCAAACACGCGGCACGACAGAACGACCTGGACAATCTTTTCGCCATTGATCAGGCAAACAGAGATGATGCCGTTGTCGATCAATTTATCGCGCAGCGAAGAGACCACGCAGTACCCGCCCTGGCTTATGAACGCCTCGAACTCCGACCGTTCCCATCTTTTCCCGGTCGTATTGAATTGATTCGTCTTGTTGATAAGCTCGAACGCGCGATCGAAGTGTCTGGATTGTGGAGTCTTGATCAAGAAGAATGACTGGCGAAGCTGTAACGAAGCTAGCCACTCTTCCCGCGAAACACCATTGTTCGCGTCGGCACTGGCTTCGCGCTGCGAGATCGCGCGCACGAGTTCGGTGCGGCGCGATGACTCTTCGGTGACGATGGGGACCTGCGTTTCGGCCGATCGCAGAATGATTCGCCGCCAATCGTAGTGATTGCCGCCGAGGCAACGTATGGCAGGAATCGCCGCCTTCACCTCCGACAACTCACGGTCGTTGTCGTCGATAAAGACACAGTTGCCTGGAAGCAGGTTCACCTCCTTGAGGATTTCAAGGATGTTCTGCGACTTGGGTTTCCAGTTGATGCGCACGCACGCGAAGTCGTCCATCGTGATCGCGCCGCGCCAGATGGCGTTGAACCGTTCAATGGTGGGCGCTTCTTCATTCTTGCTGCAGATCGCCAGCAATCCGCCGCGCTTCTTGAAGAACAGCAAGGCTTCAGCAAGACCGATAGGCCAGCCTTCGATGCGTTGCTCCTGACTCACGCTCTCGCCTTCCGCTGCCACGCCGCGCCACATGGTGTCGTCGAGGTCGACGATAATCAGCTTCACAGGGTCTCGCTGCTCGATGACCTTGACTATCGCTTCGATCCGGGAAAGGAACGCGAGGGTAAATTCGCGGGACGCGACCTCATATGTCAGGATATTGCCAATCGCTTTGGGCGCAATCAGCCGATTCGCGTCCAGCTTGAAGTCCCAATCGTTGATGAACGAAGCGTGGGAGCTGCTCAACAGGACATCGTCCTGCAGGTGCCGGCGGCCGACAAAATTCAGTATCTCGTTGGCGTCGAGAAAGTAGCAATTGTTTGTCTTGCGCACAGCGTCCGACAGAAGCCGGTTGATCTCACGCACCAGATATCCGGGCGATGTCACAGCGAATGGATCGATGAGATCGCCGTCGTAATTGAAGCTCGGCTCGAAAAACGACATGAAGACGAGCGGAGCTGTCGTGATCTGCGCGGCGACCTGCGCCACTTTCTCAGCGAGATATTCCCCTGTTCTCTCCAGCAACGAGCGCGCTTCCTCGTCCGAACGCAGGCGAGAAAAGACCATGTCCACCACAGGTTCGGACATTTGCGTCACTTCGCCCAGAATGTGGCGGAGCGTGAGATTCACGACGACGACGTCATCGGTTGGCGCGGCGTCCGGGATCGGCGCATGGCGTCTCGAGCCCATCAGTATGTGCCGGATGTTGTGCCCGGAGTTTGCGCTTCGCTTGACGAGCATCTCCACAGAACACGTGCCGAGCAGCAATATATTGAGCTTGCGAGAATGGATCGCGAGCGACGTCGGCGGTAGCGGTATATTGACCTGTTTATCGGCGACCGACGAGTAAAACAAATCGCGGACAAATTGACGCATTTAGGACCTCGAAGTCGAAACGTTCTCCACCCGCAGGCGGCATCGGCCTTGAGATTAGAGCAGAGCGCAGATGCACCATCTGTGCGCCGACATACACAACCCCGACCGGATGATCCCTACGACGGCACGCACGACGTTTATAAACGTCCTCAGCAAAACGGGACCGATCGGGGAGATAAAAAAGGGGGAGGAACCAGCCCTTGACGAGAGCTTCGAACTTCAAGGCGGCAATCTGGAGGGGAGGAAACTGGATATGCAAGCTTGCCGGGCCGCCGGCTATGACTTTTATTTTTCGAGGCCGATGAAACTCAAGTCGAATAATCCTCAGCCTGGATTATTCGTCTCAACTGCTTGATTAAATTCACACCGCCCCACCCGATAAGCAGCCTCGCAAAGTGCGACGCCCAATCCTTGCTGGGAATCTCTATCTCTCTTAACAAAACTCGCTCGACAATGGCAAGTCTCAAGGCAATACTCATTTTCTTGTAAATCAGAACATTAAATATAAACGATGAGACATGCCCCTTTGACATCTGTTTATTATATTTTTCGAAAAATACGAGACTCGGCTCACAACTGACGGCCTTCGATATTCTGGCGGGGCTTTCACTCAAGGAATACTCCACCAGTGCATCGTGCAGATAAACGAATACGCAACCGGCCATTTCAGCTCGAATGGCAAAATCCCAATCCTGATGACGGCGCAACGACCCGTCGAAGCTGATCAGCGGGTACTGATGACGCCACATCATGATCGACGAGGTCTGAATATAGCCCCCCTCCAGCAGGATGAAGTCGAGCATCGACTGCCCATCGTAGGGCGAGCGGTTGCCCAGGATGCGCCGCCCGGTGTCCGTTAGCACGACGTTGCTGAAGAGCACCTTCGCTTCGTTCCCCTCAGGCTTGGGGCCGAACGCGGCGATGCAGCGCTCGAGTTTGTTCGGAAGCCATCGGTCGTCAGCGTCGAGGAAGGCGATCAGATCACCGGTGGCCTCCTCAATGCCCCGGTTTCGACACCATGCCGCACCATGGTTCTCGCTTGCGCGAATCAGGCGCAAGACAATGTTGTCTCCGCAACGACTCGGCAATTCGAACTGCAGCCCCGATGCATCATCGACGACAATAATTTCCCGCGGAACAACGGTTTGACTGGAAATCGAGTCTATTGCCACCCAAAGCAAATCAAGGCTGTTGTAGTGTGGAATGATCACACTCACGTTGTAGACATTGTCAAAATCACACCGCATCCCACACCTCGAATCTGAATTTCGACAACTTCCTCGTGCAAAGAGTAAAACTATCGGTCTCGATCTGGTAGCACGTCAATCGCACATATTCTTACCGTTTCTTACCTGAACAGAGATACCCGTTAGGAATCCGGAAATATTTCTTACACAAAAATTAAACATACTTTCTAATTCCATACAAACCAGATTGGCAAACCTCCCCCAAACGGGTTTCGGACCAATCATTTCAAAGACCATGGAGTTGACTCAGTTCAATAACGAACGCAATCGACAGGCGTTCTGGAAGCCACAGCAATAGACGATTCGTCCGGCGCCGCATCAAGTCACAAAGGACCAGGCAGCCCAGCTGCTTTCGGAGAGCCTCACAGGTTTTGTGTCGACGCCTTGTTTCGGCAATTGCCGCGTCGGCTCGTCGAACCCCGTACACATGCGCGCACGCAGTGCAGCGTAATTTCACACGCTTTGATGGATCGTAGGCCGTGTCGCAAGTCTCGTTCCGTGGGTTGCCCAACAAATCCGCGAGAGTTGTATCTGTACATTCTCTTGTGCGTAGGCCACTCGTTGCGCACTCAACCGGGTGGCGCGCAGCCCCGTGCCGCACCGACACTTCCCACCGCAAGCCGAACCAGGCCCTCAATGTCCTTGTCGCCACTCACACCGCCAACCATGCAAGAAGTCCATGTCTGGCAATGGGACCTCGACGCCTGCGTAAGTGAATTTGATCGGTACTGGAAGACGCTATCCGCGCAGGAACACGAGCGGGCCGGCAACTTTCGCTTCGAGCTGCATCGCTGCCGCTACGTGACTGGACGGGGAAAACTCAGACAGATTCTTGGCCACTATGCTGGGCTCCCTGCGCGGGCGGTCGCACTCGAGTATGGGCCGGAAGGCAAACCGTTTTGCACGAGCCGACCTGCCGGATGGAGGATCTGCTTCAACCTGAGCCACAGCGAGAATACGGCGGCGCTCGCCGTTTCGAACGGTTTCGAGGTGGGGATCGACGTAGAACATATTCGCGCAATCGAGGAGAGCATGCCGGTTCAAGTCTTCTCCGCTCGCGAGCGCGAACAATTCGACGCGCTCCCGGCATCAGAACGGCAAACGGTTTTCTTTGAAACGTGGGCGCGCAAGGAGGCCTGCCTGAAGGCGCTCGGCACCGGCTTCATACTGCCGCCGGAGCATTTCGAGTTCGATCTTGCCGTTCACGGCGACACGACACCGCGCTTCGTCGGCGGCGAGGCGCAGGAAGCGGCGCATTGGCGCGTTCGCGCCTTGACATCCGGCCGGACGTGCGCGGGAGCGGTGGCCGCGAGGCGCGCCGAATGGTCAATCGTCGAGATGAATTGACCGGCAAGAGGTCGGCCACGACAGTCTCAGCGTCGCCCCACGGGATATGCATACCCATTGCGCATAAATTATGTATGTCGGCGCACAGAGGTTTCGGCGCCGCCTCGCTTAAATCCATGGAAGCACATAACAACGCGCGGGCACGCCGCAAGCGTTTGGCGAAGCCACGCGAAGGCGAGACATGCCATGAACCAGGCCGTAGCTGGGGGAGATGCTGACAGAGCGCGCATGATCGATGCGATGCGTGGCGTCGCCGCGATGGCTGTCGCGTATTTTCATTGCCGGTTGCTTACGTGGATTGGCATTCGGGCGTTCATCGCGGGGCATCACCGGGCGATTTCGCTCGACACGGTGCTGGCCTACCTGTCGATCCCGTTCGTCTGGGGCCCGATCGGCGTACCGATCTTTTTTGTTATCAGTGGCTACTGCATTCATCACAGTCAGGCGGTGCGGCTCGCACGTAATCCGCAGTACCGGCTCGACGCGCGAGAGTTCCTGTTACGGCGTTTCATCCGTATCTATCCCGTGCTGTTTTGCGCGTTACTGCTTACGTTCGCGCTCGACAGCATCAGTCTCCATTATTTGCCGCATAACGAGCAATTAGGCGATCTGAGTTTGCGGACCTTCTTCGCGAATCTGCTTGGGATACAGGGCGTCGCCTCGCCAGTCTACGGTTCGGATACCGTGCTCTGGACCCTGTCGCTTGAGGTTCAGTTCTATATGCTCTATCCGCTGCTGCTGGCCGCGCAGCGGCGGCTTGGGCCGGATCATCTGCTCGCGTGGCTCATGGCGCTGAGTGTGGTTTCCTATGTGCTGCTCGAGCGGCGCGGGACGCTCATCTTCGCGACGTATTGGTCTTCGTGGTACCTCGGCGCGTGGATCGCGGAACGCGAGGTGCGAGGACTGCGTTTTCCGCGACGGTACCTCCTCGTCGCATCGCCAATCCTGCTGGTGTTCGGCTGTGTCGCGTCGATGCGAGATGCGCGATACCTCTGGTGCCTGCCTTGGGCGCTCGCGTTCACGCCGTTATTTGTCGTGATGCTGCATGCGCACGCGAACCACGGCCTTGCGATGCGCGCGCTCGAGAAAATCGGGGATTTCAGCTATTCGCTCTACATCGTGCACATACCGATCTTCATGCTTCTGGCCTCATGTCTGTTTCATGGGACAAGGCAGGTCAGCATTCTCTGGTCGATTGGACTCTTTCCGGTCGGGCTTGCGACGGCATACATCTTCCATCTGCTGGTCGAGCGCCCTGCGATGGGAGTACTGCGCAGAAGGTCGATGCAACGGCGCGTCCTCGCCAGCGAGCTGGTGCAACTCGACGGACACAGATAGCGCTCAAGCCTCCTTTTGACGGTTGCCGCCCTCGCCCCTCAGCACAGCAACGGGCGGGAAAACCAGCATCGCGTTGCGCCAATCCCCTCTCCCGTGGGCCCCAGCGTGCGCGTGCGATGTGTTGTTGCAGTACACCATGTGTGCGACGGCGAACGGATAGGCATCCCGCGGAAGATTAACTTCCTCCTACAGCAAATTTTAAAGTTGGGACACGAGCCGGGTGCGCAAAGCCGCCTGGCGCTTGTGCTTCCTGTGACCGGCTGCCGTTCTGCGCAAGTGCCGCGAGCCCATCGCCCTCGCCTTGCTCAGCACGGGACCTTCGTCAAAATTGTGGGGGAGTAGCAAATGTCACACAGAGATGGACTTTCAGGCGTTTTGCCGGGCGGGACCAATCATGTGCCTGGCGTGGCAGCGCGCTTCGATGCCATATGTGCCGAGTTCGGCAATCATCTTGCTGTGATTGACGCCACGGGCGAGGAAAATTACGCCGCCCTCGGCGAACGTTCGGCGCGGCTCGCCACCGTCCTGCACGAAATGGGACTGGAGCCCGGCGAGCGCTGCGCGATCATGGTTTCGCGCAGCCGCGACACGCTCGCCTTGATGCTGGCGATCCTGCGGCTGGGCGCCGTCTACGTGCCGCTGGACCGCGCCTATCCGAAGGCGCAGCTCGATTTCATCGTTTCCGACTGCTCGCCCAAGCTCATCATCGCTGAAGCGGCCGCGCTCGCCAGCGTTGGCGAACTGAACGGCGTCTCGGTCGATCTCGAGCATGTCGTGGCGGCGGCCGAGGCCGCCGAGCCCGCGCCGCTCCACGCTAGCACTCGTGACGACGCTGCCTACGTGATGTACACCTCAGGCTCGACCGGCAAGCCCAAGGGCGTGATCGTGCCGCAGCGCGCGATCCTGCGCCTCGTGCAGGGCCAGACGTTCACCGAGCTTTCGCCCCACACGCGCTTCCTCAACCTCGCGCCGCTCGCCTTCGATGCAAGCACGCTGGAGATCTGGGGACCGCTCCTGAACGGCGGCTGTGCCGCCATCATCAACGAGGTCCAGCCCTCTCTCGACACGATCGCGTCCGAGATAGCGCGACTTGGCGTTACCAGCGCCTGGTTCACGGCTGGCCTCTTCAATGCGCTCGCCGACTATCGGCTGGAAGCCTTTCTTCCGCTCAAGGAGGCGCTGACGGGCGGGGACGTGCTGTCTCCCGTCCATGTTCGAAAGGTCATGGAGGCTCATCCGGGTCTGCAGATCATCAATGGCTACGGCCCGACCGAGAACACGACCTTCACTTGCTGCTATCGCATTCCGCGAGAAGGCGAGGCGCTCGCGCATGGCGATGCCATTCCCATTGGCTACGCCATCGCAGGCACGAGTGCCTACATCGTGGACGACAAGCTCGTGCCCGTTGCCGATGGAGAAGTCGGCGAACTGGTCACCGGCGGCGACGGCGTCGCGCTCGGCTATCTCAACCGCCCCGAACTGACGGCGGAGAAGTTCGTCGACGACGTTTTCGCTCCCGGCGCCAAGCTCTACCGCACGGGCGACCTCGTACGCCGTCGCGCGGACGGCGCAATCGAATTTCTGGGCCGCAACGATCGGCAGATCAAGATTGCAGGCAAACGCATCGAACTCGACGAAATCGAACATGCGTTGCGCGTGGCGCCCGGCGTGGCCGACGCGGCCGTGGCGGCATTCGATGGCCGCATGGGCAAGGCCATCGCTGGCTTCGTGAAAGCCGATGCGGCGGACGCTGACGTTCTCCTGAAAGAAATCCGCGCTTATCTCAAGTCCGCACTGCCCGACTACATGATGCCGTCGGAACTGCGTGTGCTGCCCGACTTTCCACTGACGCCCAATGGCAAGATCAACCGCAAAGCGCTGCTTGCGGAAATCGATACGCAATCCGAATCATCGGCAGCGCCCTTGCCCGTTGACGACGACATTGCCGACAAGCTCGCGTCCGTATTCGAAGGGCTTCTCGGCAAACCCGTCGACCGCCGCGCGAACTTCTTCGACCTCGGCTTGCGCTCGCTCGATCTGATGCGCGCGCACGCCATCATCGCGCGCGACGTCGCAGCCAAGGTCGCGCTGGTGGATCTGTTCCGTCACCCCAATGTCGAGGCGCTGGCTGCGCAGCTGCGCACGACGCTCCCAGCAGGCAAAGAGACGATCCGTCAACGCCGAGGCGCGCAAAGCGGAGCGATCGCAGTCGTCGGCATGTCCGGGCGGTTTCCGGGCGCGCGCAATGTCTCCGAATTTTGGGCGAACATCCTCGCGGGGCGCGACTGCATCACGCATTTCGACCTGGCGGAACTGGAGGACAGTTTCGACGACAAGTCGCGACGCGACGCGAGTTATGTCAAGGCGCGGCCGATACTGGCGGATGTCGATCACTTCGATGCCGGCTTTTTTGGCATGCTCGCGCGCGAGTCCGCGCTGACCGACCCGCAGCAGCGCCTCTTCCTCCAGATCGCGTGGGAAGCGTTCGAAGATGCCGGATACGACCCGGCGACGATCACCGGCGCCGTCGGGGTGTTCGCCGGCACGTCGATGAACACGTACTTCCTCAAGCACATCCTGTCCGATCGCGCGGTCATCGACGAATTTACGAGCCAGTTCCAGATCGGCGAGTATCAAAAGCTCGTTGGGGCCGGCGATTTCGTCGCCACCCGCACCGCCTACAAGCTCGGGCTCACGGGGCCGGCCATCTCCGTGCAGACGGCATGCTCCACCTCGCTCACCGCGATCAGCCTCGCCGTCGAGAACCTTCGTGCCGGACGCTGCGACATGGCGCTGGCCGGCGGCGTCTCGATCACCTTCCCGCAGAAGCGCGGTTACTTCTATGAAGAAGGCGGCATGGGTGCGCCCGACGGCGTGTGCCGTCCGTTCGATGCCGACGCGAAGGGCACGGTATTCGGCAGCGGCGCGGGCGTCGTCCTGCTCAAACGTCTCGAAGACGCCATCGCCGACGAAGATCCGATCTATGCCGTGATCCGCGGCGTGGGCATCAACAACGACGGTTCCGACAAGGTCGGCTTCACCGCGCCGAGCGTCGACGCCCAGGCCCGCGCCATTGCCATCGCGCACGCCGAGGCTGGCATCGATCCGGCCTCGATTGGCTATGTCGAGGCCCATGGCACGGCTACGCCGCTTGGCGATCCGATCGAATTCGCGGGCCTCGTGCAGGCGTTCCGTCTGGGCGGCGCCGAGGGCGGCCAGTTCTGCGCGCTCGGCTCGGCGAAGGCCAACGTGGGGCACCTCGACGCGGCCGCGGGCGTAACGGGTTTCATCGCTGCGTCGCTCGCGCTGCGCAACCGCACGTTGCCGCCGCTCACGCATTTCCGCTCGCCCAACCCCGGCATCGACCTGACCGACAGTCCGTTCTTCTTCAATACGGCCGTGCGTCCCTGGGCTGATGGCGCCACGCCGCGCCGCGCAGGGGTGAGTTCGCTTGGCGTCGGCGGGACGAACGTCCATGTGGTGCTGGAGGAGGCGCCTTGCCGCAACGCCTCGGGCGAGCAAAGCGAACAACCTCAGATCCTGCCGCTGTCGGCCCGCAGCACGGCGGCGCTCGAACGCGCGAAGGCGAACCTCGCCACCCACCTCGCCAGCCATCCGGAGATCGCATTAGCCGACGTGGCCGCGACACTGCAAACGGGCCGCCGCGATTTCGCGCACCGCGCCGTCGTGGTCGCCGAGAGCGTGGAGCAGGCCCAGGCCAAGCTCCAGAAAGGCGCGATCGAAGCACAGGCGCCGCAGGCCACGCCTGCGGTCGTCTTCATGTTCCCCGGCCAGGGCGCGCAGTATCCGGGCATGGGCGCCGCGCTCTATCGCACCGAGCCGGTCTATCGTGAGTGGATCGACAAGGGCGCCGAGGCACTGGCTCCTCATCTCGGCCTGGACATCCGCACACTGCTGTTGAGCGAAGCCCCGGAAGGCGACGACACCCCGCACCCCATCCGCTCGACGATCTACGCGCAGCCTGCGCTCTTCCTCGTCGAATATGCGCTCGCGCAGTTGTGGATCTCGCGCGGCGTCAAGCCGGCAGCCATGATCGGCCACAGCGTCGGCGAGCTGGTTGCGGCCTGCGTGGCGGAGGCGATCGCTTTCGAGGATGCGCTGCGCCTGATCGCGCAACGCGGCGCGCTCATGCAGTCCGCCGAACCGGGCGCGATGCTGGTCGTGCGCCTGTCGGAGGCCGAACTCAGCCCGATGTTGCCCGCGGATGTCGATCTCGCCGCGATCAATGCGCCGACGCTCAGCGTCGTGGCAGGCCCCTTCGCCGCCATCGAGGCATTCGAGGCCACGCTCAAGGCGCGCGATATCGAGCATCGACGTCTGCACACTTCGCACGCGTTCCACTCTCGCATGATGTCGGGCGTCGTCGACGATCTGGCCAAGGTCGCGAACAGCCTGTCTTTCGCGCGGCCGAAGATTCCGTACGTGTCCTCCGTGACCGGGCAGTGGGCGGCGATGGATCAGCCGGTCTCGGGACAGTACTGGGCCAGCCATTGCCGCAATGTCGTGCGCTTTAGCGACGCGCTGGCCACGGTCACGGCAGAGGGCAAGCCGCTGCTGCTCGAAATCGGCCCGGGCCGCACGCTCTCGACCTTTGTCCTGCAGGGCTTGCCCAAGGACCGGCATCAGGGCGCGATTGCCTCGCTGCCCGATTTCGCGACGCGCGAGCGCGAGCTTGCCGTCCTCGCCGAGGCGACCGGGCGCCTGTGGCTGAACGGCGTCACGCCGAGCTGGAAAACGCTGCGGGCTGAAGCCGGCCGCCGCGTTTCGCTACCGACCTACCCCTTCGAGCCGGAACGGCACTGGATTGACGCCCCGGCAACCGCCTCTTCACGCCAGCCGACGACCGTTGCCCCAGCGATTGCCGCACAAGCCCCGTCCGAAGCCCTAATCGATACTCCCCAGACCGCCATGGCCCAAACCGTCCAAATCGACCGCAAACCGCGTCTCATTGCCGAACTGGCGTCGCTGCTCGCCGAAATGTCCGGCGAAGCACCGGATACGTCCAATCCGGACGTGACCTTCTGGGATCTCGGTTACGACTCGCTGTTCATGGGGCAAGTATCGCGGCAGCTGCGCCGCCGCTACGACGTCACGATCAGCTTCCGGCAGATCATGAGCGACTATCCGACGCTGCCTGCCCTCGCGCAGTTCCTCGATGGCGCCATGCCGCCCGATCCGGAAGTGCCTGCTGAGGCTGCGCCGGTTGCTGCACCTGCTGTTGCGCCGGCCGCTGTTCAAGTCTCGGCTGCTCCGGTCGCCGTTGCGGCAGTGCAGGTGGCTGCACCTGTGGCTGTTCAGGCAGCCACCGGCGACCTCCAGTCGGTGATCCGCGACCAGCTCGCCGCGATGCAGTCGGTGATGGCGCGTCAGCTCGAGGTGCTGCAAGGTGCGCCGCTGGCCGTTCAGCAGCCCGCAGCGGTTCAGATCGCCGCACCGGCCATCGCAGCCGCCCCGGTCGTTGCCGCCGCAGCGCCCGCACCGGCCGCCGCGCCCGCGCACGCCGCCGGCCCCGAGATCAAGTTCGAGGAGAACCGCCCGTCGCGCTTCACCGCGTACAAGCCCGGCGCCTCGCACTCGGCCCAGATGACCGACGCGCAGCAGGCGTTCATCACCGATCTGGCGGCGCGCTACTCGGCCAAAACAGCCACTTCCAAGTCTCGTACGCAGTCCTATCGCGCCGTGCTTGCCGATCCGCGTACCGCCAGCGGCTTCCGCGAGGAATGGAAGGAGCTTGTCTATCCGATCGTCGCCCAGCGCTCGAAGGGCTCGAAGATCTGGGACGTGGACGGCAACGAATACATCGACGTGGTCAACGGCTACGGCCAGACCGCGTTCGGCCACACGCCCGATTTCGTGGTTGCCGCGGTCAACGCGCAACTGGCGGAAGGCTTCGCTATCGGACCGCAGTCGCCGCTCGCCGGCGAAGTCGCCCAGATGTTCTCGGAGATGACCGGCCATCAGCGCGTCACGTTCTGCAATACCGGCTCGGAAGCCGTGATGGCGGCGATGCGCCTCGCGCGCACGGTGACCGGCAAGGACAAGGTCGTCTGCTTCGACGGCGACTATCACGGCCAGTTCGACGAAGTGCTCGTGAAGCCGGGCAGCGAAGCGGGCGTGCCGCGCGCATTCCCGCTCGCTCCGGGAATTCCGCAGACCTCCGTGGGCAACATGGTCGTGCTGCCCTACGCGCGTCCCGAAAGCCTCGAGTGGATCAAGGCAAATATCGACGATATCGCAGCCGTCCTGATCGAGCCGGTGCAGTCGCGCCATCCCAATCTGCGTCCGAAGGAGTTCGTGCAGCAGTTGCGCGACGTGACGGCCGCCAATGAGTCGGCCCTCATCTTCGACGAGGTCGTAACGGGCTTTCGCGTCCATCCGGCCGGCATGCAAGGCCTGTGGGGCATCCAGGGCGACATGGCGACCTACGGCAAGGTGGTCGGCGGCGGCCTGCCCATCGGCGTGCTCGCCGGCACCACGCAGTACATGGACGCGCTCGACGGTGGTCAGTGGCAGTTCGGCGATGCTTCGGTACCCGAAGTTCCGCCGACGTTCTTCGCAGGCACGTTCGTGCGCCATCCCGTCGTGCTGGCCGCGATGAAAGCCGTCCTCCTGCACCTCAAGGAAGCGGGCCCGGCGCTGCAGGAAGGGCTCGGCGAGCGCATGGCCGGCCTCGTGCAGCGTGTCAACGCGCATCTGGAGAAGGTCGGCATCGCCACGCGGGCCGAATCCTTCTCGAGCTGGTTCTATGTGAATCTCGCAGGCGAGGATCGCCTCGGCAGCCTCTTCTATCCGTATATGCGCTACCTCGGCGTGCATATCATGGAAGGCTTCCCCTGCTTCCTGACGACGAGCCATTCGGACGAGGACATCCGCAAGATCGGCGACGCCTTCATCGCGAGTATCGATGCACTCCAGCGCGTCGGCATTCTCGGTGGCGTGCAGGACGCCGCGGCGCTGACGCAGGCCGAACCGGCGCTCACGCAATCGGCACTCACCGAGCCGCAGAAGGAAATCTGGATGTCGGCCCAGCAGGGCCATGAGGCCTCGCTCGCGTTCAATGAGTCGTTCACGCTCGAACTCAATGGCAAGCTCAACGAGGCCGCGTTCGAGCGCGCCTTCGCCGCGACGGTTGCCCGCCACGATGCGCTGCGCGTGCACTTCTCGCGCGTGGGCGACATGATGTTCGCGGAACCGACGACGACCGTGCCGCTGGTCCCGATCGACCTTTCCACTCACGCCGATCCGGCGGGCGAGCTCAAGGCCATCATCGACGCGGAAGCCCGCGAAGTTTTCGACCTGACCCGGGCGCCGCTCGCGCGCGCCGCACTGGTGCGCCTCGAAGCGCAGAAGTGGGCGTTCGTGTTCACGGCGCATCACATCGTCTGCGACGGCTGGTCGATCAACATCATCCTGCGCGATCTGGCTGCGCTCTACGCCGCAGAAGTCTGGGGCACGCAGCCGGAACTCGACGAGGTGCAGAGCTTCCTTGCCTTCGCCAAGGCGCAGGACGAGATCGGTGTCGAGAAGGAAACGCGCGAGTTCTGGATGAACGTCCATCGCGTCCCGGCGCCGCAACCCGATTTGCCCGGCGACCGCCCGCGTCCGGAACGCAAGAGCTTCAACGGCGCTTCGACGACCCGCCATCTGGGAGCCGATCTTCTCAAGCAAGTGAAGACCGCTTCCTCGAAGCAGGGCTGCTCGCTGTTCGCCACGCTGTTCGGCGCGGCTCAGGTGCTGTTCGGCCGTCTGTCCGGCAATGACGATGTGGTGATCGCCGCGCCGATGGCTGGCCAGTCGCAAGCGGGCGAAGCGCTGCTGGTCGGGCACTGCGTCAACTTCCTGCCGCTGCGCGTGAAGTTCGACCGCGAGAAGCCGTTCGCCACGCACATGAAGGCAGTGCGTGATCACCTCTATGATGCAGGCGACCGCCAGAACTACACCTACGGCGCACTCGTGCGCGATCTCGGCATCAAGCGCGATCTCAACCGGCTGCCGCTGACCGACCTGCAGTTCAACCTGGAAAAGGTCGACGGCGAACTCGACATGGCAGGCGTCACCACGCACTTCGCGCCGAACGCGAAGGCCTACAGCAACTTCGATCTGTTCCTGAACGTGATCGAATCGGCACAGGGTCTGCGTCTCGATTGCGACTTCAACACCGACGTCTATGACGAAACGACGATCCAGCGCTGGCTCGGCTACTACGAAACCTTGCTGACGGCGATCGCACGCGATGCCGAAATGCCTGTCGCAGCACTGCCGCTCTTGAGCGATGCGGAAATCCACCATCTGCGTGACGAGCTGAACGCGTCCCAGCGCGACTACGATCTCTCGCAGACGACGCCGGCGCTGATCGCTGCGCAGGCCTGGCAGGCTCCGGATACGACGGCCGTGTCGGACGAATCGACGAGCCTGACCTATGGCGAACTCGATGCGCGCGCCAGCCAGATCGCGCGCCGGCTCATGGCGGCGGGTATCGCGTCGGGCTCACGCGTCGCCCTCGCGATGGAACGCAGCGCCATGATCGTGGCTGCCATGATCGGCGTGTGGCGCGCGGGCTGCGCCTACGTGCCGCTCGACATGACGATGCCGCCTGCACGCCTGCGCCAGATTCTCGATGGCGCCGGCATCGCCGCCATCCTCAGCGATGAGGCAAGCCTCACGGTGCTGGAGCCGGGCGCGCATCGCGTGCTGGACGTGGAGGCGCTCCTCGCGCAGGACGACGACGAGACTGTGGCGCTGCCCGCCGTCACGGACGCGGATTCGGCCTACGTGATCTTCACGTCGGGCTCGACGGGTCAGCCCAAGGGCGTGGAGATCGGCCATCGCGCGCTGAGCAACTTCCTGCTCTCGATGGCGCACGCGCCGGGCTTTACGGTCAGGGACAGCATCGTCGCGGTGACGACGTTCTCCTTCGATATCTCGGGTCTCGAGCTGTTCCTGCCGCTCATCGCCGGCGGGCGGACCTTCATCGCCGGCCATGCGGAAGTGCGCACCGGTTTCGAGCTGGTGACCCGCCTGAAGGAAGAAGCCGCCACTGTTCTCCAGGCGACGCCTTCGCTGTGGCGCATGCTGCTCGAGGCCGGCTTCAAGGCGCCGAAGGGCTTCAAGATCCTGTGCGGCGGCGAGCCGTTGCCGCGCGATCTCGCCGACGACCTGCTCGCGACCGGCGCGGAGGTGTGGAACCTCTACGGCCCGACCGAGACGACGATCTGGTCCTCCGCCTCGCGTGTCGTTGCGAACGCACCGGTGGTGATCGGCGCGCCGCTCGCCAATACCGACCTGCACGTGCTGACCGACGACCTGCATCTGGCGCCCGAAGGCGTGAGCGGCGAACTGTGGATTGGCGGTGAAGGCCTGGCGAAGGGCTATTTCAACCGCCCTGACCTGACCGATGCCGCCTTCAAGTCGGTTGCCGTCGAAGGCGCAGCACCGCGCCGGCTCTACCGCACCGGCGATCTCGCGAAGCGGCTCGCCGACGGCTCGCTCCAGCACCTGGGCCGTCGCGACCAGCAGATCAAGCTGCGCGGCTTCCGCATCGAGATCGAGGATATCGAGGCCACCCTGCGCAAAGCTCCCGGTGTTGCCGCAGCCGCCGTCGCCCTGCATACCGTGGCCGACAGCGCGCGCCTCGTGGGCTACCTGGTCGGCGCTGGCTCCGACAAGCCGGATCAGAGCGCAGTCGCGGCGCATGTCGCCGGGCAACTGCCGTCCTACATGGTGCCGACGCTGTGGATGACGCTCGACGCACTGCCTCAGACCAGCAACGGCAAGCTCGACCGCAAGGCCCTGCCCGTGCCGACGGCGGACATGGTGGCCGCGCCGGTGCGCCAGCCGCATGCCGCGCTCAAGGTCGTGCCGCAAGCGCCGGTGCCGGTCGAACCGGCGGCGAGCGAACCCGCGCAAATCGTGGTCGCCGCAGCCGAACCCGCGGTCATGACGCCGACGCAGGCCACCATCGCGGCGATCTGGGGCGAGGTGCTCGGGCTGCAGCAGGTGGGTATCGATCAGAAGTTCTTCAGCCTCGGTGCAGACAGCCTCCAGCTCTTCCGCATCGTTGCACGAATGAACGAGCGCGGGTTGGGCGTGGATGCGCGTCAGCTCATGAAGAACGTCACGATCGAGCAGCTGGCCGCGAGCCTTGACGGTACGCAGACGGACGAGCCGGTCGAGGCGCCCGCCGTGGCGCGGCCGTCGATCCTCAACTTCAAGCGCAGGATTGCCGAAGGAGCCTGAGCGATGAACTCGATAGCCTTGAATATCGCACCTGTGCAGGAGGTCGAGGCGGGCCACGCCCTCTTCCCGGCGACCGCTTGCCAGGTACGCTACTGGCACGAGCAGAAGGCGTCGCCTAAGGCCTCCGCGCTCAACATCGCCTTCCGGCTGCAATTGTCGGGGCCGCTCACCACCGCGAGCATCGAACAGGTGCTCAGCGAACTGGTCGCGCGGCACGAGATCTTGCGCACCGGCTTCCTGATGACGGGTGCGGGGCTGCGCCAGCAGGTCTGGAGCCGCGCCCCCTTCCGGCTCGAGGTGGTGGATCTCGGCGGTCTGGACGAACAGGCGGCGCTGGCCGAGGCCCAGCGTGTGGGTCAAGAGCAGGCACGCACGCCTTTCGACCTGTCGTCGGCGTCCTTCTTCCGGGCCGTGTGGTTGCCAAGGTCGAGCACGCAAGGCGAGTTGCAGCTGACGTTCCATTCGCTCGTGATGGACGGCTGGTCCTTCGCGATCCTCGTGCGCGAACTCGTGGAAGGACTCGCGGCGTTGCACGCGGGCCATGAACCCGAGTACGCGGACGTCGACCTGCACCATGGCGATTACGCGCTATGGAAGGGTGAGTTCCTGGCCAGTGCGGCGATCGATCGCGCTCGTGTCCATTGGCGCCAGGAGCTTAAAGGGTTCAGCCGCTTCGACGTAAAGGGCGACCGCCCCCGGCCACCGGAGCGGCGCTTCCAGGGCGTCATTCGCTCGATTCTGTTGCCGGGCGAGATGAGCGAGCGTCTGATCGCGGCCGCCAAGGCACAAGGCGTGACGCTCTTCAGCGTGGCGGCCGCGGGCCTCGCGATGTCGCTGCAAAAGACGACTGGGCAGCCCAAAGTCGCCATGGGCACGCAGATGTCGGTGCGCGATCAGCAGGAACTCGAAGGCGTAATCGGGCCGCTCATCAACACGGTGATCCTGCGCCTCGATGTGACCCAGGGCAGTACGCTTGCCGATGTCACCGCACAGTGTGGCGCCAAGCTCAGCGACGCTATCGAGCATCTGCACGTGCCGTTCGAAGAGATGATGGAGATGGCAGGCGATGTATCGGATATGAACCGGCCGCCGCTATGCTCGGTCAACTTCGCGTTGCAGCAAAGCTTCGTCGGCATGGGCGACGAGGTCCGCCGCCAGGATTTCGCCGCGACGACTTCGCCCTCCTTCAACGCGGGCGCGCTCTACGACCTCAACTTCTTCATGGTGCGGCGCCCGGAAGGCTGGCGCATCTCCTGTGAGGGCGATACGGACCTCTACGACATCGAGACGATCGACCGCTATCTGGCCCAATGGCGCGAGGTGCTGGAAGCCGCCGAAGTCATACCGCAGCGAGCGCTCGCGCCCGCCGCCGGAAACGACACGGCGCAAGTCGCGGGCGGCGTCGGCGTCAGCGGTTTTATGAGCCGTGCGGAGCTGGAGGCGAAAGCGCACAACGTCGTGCGCTTCAACGAGGAGGGTTCGCAAACGCCCGTCATCGTGCTCAACAACATCGCGGTCTTGTATGAACTGGCCAAACAGGTCGGCGACGTGCGGCCCATCGTCGACGTTCCCATGGTGCCGAAGACGCCTCAGCCCAACTTCCCGTTGCGCGCTTTCGAGGATCTCGCCGCGGACGCCGTGCGACTCATCAGACTGATCCAGCCAAGCGGCCCTTATATTCTCATGGGCTACTGTGTGCTGGGCGCGATGGCGCTGGAGGCGGCTCACCAGTTGCGCCGCGAAGGCGAGACGGTGGAGCTCGTCGTCCTCACCGACTCCTGGTGCCCGGGGTATCGGGAATCGATGCCCTGGTACGATCGCCTGTTGCGCAAAGTTCAGGTGCGTATGGACGACATTCCGCGCGACTACCGCCTGGCGAAGCGTGGCGAGATGTCCATGATTGCGTTCCTCCAGCAGTTTCGGACCGTTCGCTGGCTTCGTCTCACCCAGCTCGCCGTGAAGTTCGGCCTCCTGAAGAACGACAGCGCGAACAACATGATCGACGACAACCTCTGGTATGGCCGCAATATCGGCTATCTGCGTGAGCAGCAGGTACGATATCGTCCGAAGACCTACGACGGCAATGTCCAGATCTTCCGCAGCGGTCAGGTGCTTAAGGGCCGCCTGTTTGCGCACGACATGGGCTGGGGTGAAGTGATCAGCGGCAAACTGGTCGTCACCGAGGTTCCTGGCATGCACAACCAGATGTTCCGCGCGGCCGGCGCGGCGGTCATGGGCAAGCAACTACTCGACCGCTTTGCCGAAACCGCGCACGACGAACAGGAAAACGCCCTTGAAGGGCCATGATCTCGGTGCGCCACGATAGGGTAAATGGCCTATGTCCCGTTCGCGTAGGGTGTTGCTGGTCGCGCTTTTCGGCGCACTGTCCGTCACCGGCCTTTTTGTCAGACTAGCCGTTCCCGGTCTGTTTCGCCGTGTGCCGGTCGCCGTCGCCAATGCGTCGGAGCCGCCCTCGGGAAGGGTGCGCCTCGCAGTGCTTGGCGACTCCAATAGCCAGTCCTACCACGACACACTGATGTTGGGAGATCCGCGCGCGCGAGGAGGCAAGTGGCGCGCGACCACCTGGCAGTGGACCGAGGTGCTCGCCCAGTTGCGGGGAGACCAGATCGACCAGGGCAAATGGGGCGCGTGGGGAACCGGGAAGTATCGGGCCATCGCCAGCGAAGCTTTGGGTGCGCTCGCCCGCACGCCCCCCAAACAGGACTACCGCTATAACTTCGCGGTTAGCGGTGCGACCTGCAGCCAGTTGATGGGGCAATCGCAGCGCCAGGCGATCCGTCTCGTCGATTTGATGGACACAGAACCACAAGCATGGCGAGGCGGCATCGTGTTCATCCGGATCGGTGACAACGATCTCAGCAGCCACGAGCTATTTGATGAGATGTCACGCGATCCATCTGCATCGCACCCCGCGGCCGTGATCGACGCTTGCATCAAGTCAATTGGCGAAGCCGTCGCGCTGATCCGCAAATATCACCCGGATACCTATGTCGTTCTCTCGACTGCGGCCAGCGGCGCGGATTGGCCGGGCGAGTTCGAAAGCTGGCAATCCGCAAGAGAGATAGCCAATATCGACGCCGGTATAGATCGCTTCAACAATGGCTTGCGCGCGCTCGCCGCAGCAGATCGCCATGTCTATGTTCTCGAAGATGAAGCGTGGTTCAGAAGCATGTGGGGCCAGCGCGACGATCAAGGGCGTCCAAATTACAAGACGGTTCATCTCTCGCCTGGCTGGTCCATCACCAATACGTCCGGCGACGATCCGCACAATGTCTTCCTTTCAGACAGCCATGCCGGCGTAGTCTGGAACACGCTCTGGACCCAGTTCTTTGTCACTTCACTGAACGCCGCTTTCGGGCTGCACATCAAACCGATCACGGACGCCGAGGTCGTCGATTTTCTCAGGCCAAGCTTCAGAGCCGCCGACACAACTTCGGTGACCAGGCAGGAAGCTGTCAACTAGACCGCACATCCCGGGTAAACGCCAAAACCGGCTTGGATGTTCGTCAACGCACATCTGGCCCACGGGCGCGATAGTAGCCTGCAAGCAATATCCCTCTAACCTGCAAAGGTGTGCCATGTCTGTGACTAGCAATGGTGCGGCGTTGGCCGATGCATCCCCCCAGCTCACCTCAGACGGAAAATTCCTGCACGCTTGCAATCAGGAATTCAAAAACAACTTCAATCTGCATCCGTTCAAATTCAATCATCTGTTGCATGAGAGCGGCTTGTTCGAGATCCCAAGGATCGAGGAGGTCGCCCTGCGGATGCTTGAAAAGAATGGCAACGTCCGCGCGATCAACTTCAAGAATAGTTCGCTGGAAGCCAGGTTCAGCGCCATGCCGCATAGCACGCGGCTGAAAGAGGCGTTTGCGAGCGTTCACGAAAACGACTCATGGATCAAGCTGACTCAGGCACACCTTTACGACGCGGACTACGCCCATGTCCTTGAGTCGATTACGGCCGAGCTCGAGGAGTTGTCCGGTTACCCGCTGCGCAGCGACATCACCCTGGTGACGATGACGTTGCTGGTCTCGTCGCCGAATATCTCGACGCCCTTCCACATCGATCACGAAACCAACTTCCTCTTCCAGTTGCAGGGCTCGAAAGACGTATGCCTCTTCCCGGCTACCGATCGCGAGCTGGTGCCTGACCAGGAAGTGGAGCGCTACTACGCGGGCAACTTCGAGGCCGCGCGTTATCGTCGTCAACTGCAGAGTCGCGGCACGATCTTCCGGCTCAACCCGGGTGAAGTGGTGCATCACCCCTCATTGGCGCCGCATTGGGTCAAGAACGACGACAACATTTCGGTGAGTATCAGCATCAACTACTGCATGAGGTCGCTCGAGCAGCGCGCGCGGGTTTATCAGGCTAACTACGTTCTGCGCATGATGGGGCTGAAGCCGTTGCCACCCGGTGTTTCGCCATTGCGTGACAGCTTGAAAAGAAAAGTCATCTCGACGCTCGAACATCGCCACCCCAAAACATTTGCGGAAGTCGTTCACTCGCCGGTGACCCGATTGAAGTCCCCGCTGAATGCAGTTCGGCGTCTGGTCAAACGCTGAACGCCTGCGATGAAATCGTTACGCCAGTCGGACAACCGCGGCATCTGCGCGAGGTAATCATGGACTATATCGGCCGCCCTCACTTTCTGGCTCCGGAGCCTCTCCTGAGGGAAGCGTCAACCTCGCCGGCAGGCGCGCGCGAGACGACTGCGCGGTCCAATCCTGCGCTTGCGGAGGCTCCCTCGGTTAGCGAGCCCTGCCTGTTGTCGCTCGTCGTGCCGTTCTATAACGAGGAGGAGATGATCGGCGCGTTTTTCAGCACGGTCATTCCTGTACTCGAATCGATCGACGGAACCGAGTTTGAAATCGTCTGCGTGAATGACGGCAGCCGCGATGACACGCTGGGCATGCTGATCGGCATGTCGAAGGAAGACAGCCGCATCCGTGTCATCGACCTGACGCGCAACTTCGGCAAGGAGGCCGCGCTTTCGGCAGGGCTCGACGAAGCGCGCGGCGCCATTGTGATTCCTTTCGACGCGGATTTGCAGGACCCGCCGAAAATCATTCCGCTATTGGTCGAGAAATGGCGCGAAGGCCACGACGTCGTCGTTGCCAAACGTGTGAGCCGGCTGACGGATTCCTTCCTCAAGCGCCAGACCGCGGCAATCTTTTATCGCATACACAACGCGATGTGCGACACGAAGATCCCGGAGAACGTGGGTGACTTCCGTTTGATCACGAGGGAGGTCGTGGACGCCCTTAAACAGCTCCCCGAGACGCGGCGCTTCATGAAGGGCCTGTTTGCCTGGGTCGGCTACCGGACCGCAGTCGTCGAGTATGTGCGCGAGCCTCGCCTCGCCGGCAGATCGAAGTTTTCAGGCTGGAAACTGTGGAACTTCGCGCTGGAGGGCTTCACGAGTTTCAGCACGCTGCCGCTTCGCGTATGGACTTACGTCGGCAGCTTCGTGGCATGCATCGCGATTATGTATGCATCGTTTCTCATTGTGCGAACCTTGATTCAGGGGGTCGCCGTACCTGGCTACGCGTCATTGATCTCGGCCGTGCTCCTGCTCGGCGGCGTTCAGTTGATCGGTATAGGCGTACTTGGCGAATACATCGGCCGCATCTACTACGAGTCGAAGAATCGGCCGGTTTACCTGATCCGCCGCCGCTACCAATCTGCAGGCAGCCACGATGCCTGATCTGCGCGCGGTACGAAGGTTTGTGGTCTATGCGGGAGTCGGTGCGATCGGCACCGTCGCGCAGTATGCGATTCTCATTGCGATGGTCCACTCCGGCCTGGCCTCCCCGGCCGTCAGTTCCATGGCCGGGGCGACCGTCGGCGCGATCGTCAACTACAGCCTCAACCGCCAGATCACGTTCCGAAGCAAGAGCAATCCCCTGTCGACCGCACCGAAGTTCGCCATCATCGCCTTGCTCGGCGTATTGATGAACGGCGTGTGCATGAAGTTCTTCGTCACCAGTCTTGGTTTGAACTATCTCATTGCGCAGCTGGTCACGACTGCCCTCGTTCTCGGCTTGACCTATCTGCTCAACTCGGCGTGGACGTTCAACGAAAAGGGGCGCTTTTCCGGAGCGGCCTCCAATGCGTCGAATCAGGTCCCGACGGCAGGCGACGCACCGCCGTCCTGAACACCACTCCCCTTTCGGCGAACCTGGGAGTCTTGTCTGCGCGCACGCATACGCCGATGAATCCGCCTCGCTCGATCGAAAGCCGCGTTGCCCAACGCACAGAGAGGTTCGATTCCACCGGCTAAATTCATCGCGTGACTTGCCTACACGAACGTAAGCGAGACGCCCTGCTGTCATGTGACGGCCGGGGCGACATCGAGCGATGAACGAGGCGTGCAGAAACACGCCATCGGTTCCGAGGATTCGCCACATTGTGCTGGATCGTTCCAGACCGTAGCGGCGTTTGCGTTCGACAAGACGGATATCGGCCCGTGCTCACACCTCGATTGATATTGGGCGTTAATAGCTCATTTTGCTGATTGGACCACTGGGCGGCTAACTCCCTTATCTATTGATCTTCTAGCTGCAGGCGTGGAGGTGCTACATGACAATAAAGTGGTCACGGGGGAATGTGCATTTGATCCTGTCCTGGATCGTCGTCGGCATACTCGGTATCGTCGAAGGCCTCTACGGTCGGACACAATATTATGGCGACTGGATCTCCTATCTCAATGTCAGCTGGGCCGTCACGCACCTCGACTGGCGCGAAATATTCAACCCGTTCTGGAATCCCGGCTATCCCGCATTGGTTGCCGGCGCCCGGGCGTTGGCCGCCCCCACGCCGGACGGCGAGTGGTATGCCATAACGGCAATCAACTGGGTAATCTATCTCGTTGCTTATGCCGCCTGGCGCGGACTGATCCGCAGTGCGCTCGCGCTGTATTGGCCTGGCTCGCTTGCGCTGAGCAAGCACCCGTTCACCATCTGGATTGGGGTTTGCGTTTTTCTTGGCGCCTGCCTCGCGCTTGATTCCGTTTCAGCCGCGTGCCCGGACTTGCTTGTGACCACCGGCTTCCTCCTGGCTTCCGGCCTGCTTCTCTCCCTGATTCGTCGCAAAGACCTGCTGACCGCGACTTTGCTTGGTCTGGTTCTGGGTCTCGGCGTTTGGGTAAAGGGGGTATTCACTCCATTTGCCTGCCTGTTCGTGTTGACGCTTTTCATCTATTGCTGCACGAGGGGCGGCCTGTGGAAATCGCTCGGTGCGGTAGCGGGAACCTTCGGCGTTCTCTTTGCCGTCTACATCGCCGGGATTTCCTGGTCCTATGGGGAATTTACGCTTGGCGCCTCCGGTGCCTTGAATGTCCCCTGGCACGTAAACGAACTTCCTCACCTGACCAATTGGCAAGGCGGACCGGCACAGTTCGGCCGGCCAATCCATCCGACCAGTCAACTGGTAGCGGGCTTGCCGGTGTTCGGCTTTGGTACGCCTTTCCATACGACGTACCCACCCTATAACGACGTCGCATATTGGTACAAAGGCTTTAAGACGTTCTTCAGCTTGAAGATGCAATTGATAGCAATGGGCCGGTCGCTGTGGAGCTTGCAGCAGATACTCAAGCAACATCCAACGGTGCTTTCGCTCGCCGCGGCGCTCTTGTTTATCGTTGCCAGACGGTCATGGCGAGCATCGCTCCTCAAGACAATAATCCGCGTTTGGCCATTGCTGCTGCCAACCGTCGGAGGCTTCGCCACCTATTTTATTGTTCACGTTGAAGATCGTTATCTCAGTGCGTTCGTTATGGTTATTGCGCTTCTGACATGGGCGCCATTGCTTGACGCAACCCTGCAGTCGCGCCGCCTGCTCGCCACAGCGCTCGTCATCATCTATGGCGCAGGCGCGCTCGGTGAGCTTGCCATGACCGACGGGCCTTCGTTCGTGGCGGCGGTCAATCGATCGGACTTTCACGACGACCCGAAATGGCGGATTGCTGACGCGCTCACTGCCTCAGGGTTGCAGCCGGGGGATCCGGTCGCCGTGATCCGGGATAGCTATCCCACTGTCAGAGTCAGCTGGGCCTATGTCTCACGCTTGCGCATCGTCGCCGAGTTCGGCGGTCTCCCGTACCGTATCGAGCCGCAGGACCGTAACCGCCTCGATCGCAAAGACGAAGTCCTCTGGCCGAATTTTAGTGAAACATTCTGGACGAAGCTTACGGCGCAACAGCGTGAAGAGATCATGCAAGCGTTCCATCAAACCGGAGCGCGAGCGGTCGTGTCCCTCGCAATGCCGGATATTGAGCCCGGTCCTGGCTGGGTGGCCCTGAAGGGAACGCCCGCGTGGCTTTACAAGTTCGACGATGTGGCCAATAAACCCACGGTCGCAAGTAATTAGTTATCCGTCGTTTTCACGTCCCACGCAATTGGGTTCCCAGGTGCCAAAGGGTATTGCTTATCCCTCATTAGACTAAGAGGAGCGATCACATGGAGACTACCGCCGTCCCCCCCGTTCTCGAAGCGACATTGCCGGACAAATGGATCGACGCGGATTCCTCGGTGTTTCGGGAGAATTTCGAGCGGAAGAGCTTCGACGTCTCCCACCATCTGGCGTCCCATCCGCTCTTTCAGCTTCCTCAATTGATGGAATTGGCGGAGCGAACCCTGAAAACGCGCCCAGATGACCTCTATTTCGACATGGGTGACGTCGCGCCCGGTCAGAAATGGAAAGATACGAATCGTGCGTTCTCGCCGCTCAATGCGTTAAAGCAGCTGGAAGACTCCAACGCCTGGTTCATTTTCAGAGGCCCGCAACAAGATCCGGCCTACGCCGAGTTGTACAGGCATGCGATGGCGGAGATCAAGGGTATGGTTGGCGGTGACATCGAATCGCAGATCAAGCGCGAAGACCTGATCATTTTCGTGACGTCACCGAAGCGTGTGACGGCCTATCACATCGATCGGGAATGCAATTTCATTCTTCAAATCCATGGGCAAAAGGATTTGTACGTCTTTGATCGCGAAGACCGGCAGGTGCTTCCCGAAGAGGAACTCGAGCGATTCTGGACGATCGACCACAACGCGCCGAACTATCGACCCGAGTTGCAGGACAGGGCGAAGACGTACAAACTGGCCCCCGGCAACGGTGTTCACGTTCCTGTCAATTGCCCCCATTGGTTGAAGAACGGCGACAATATCTCGGTGACGTTGAGCGTAAATTTTCAGTTTCTCAACACGCTGCGCGCGGATGTCTATCGGGCCAACTATTACCTGCGCAAGCTTGGTCTCAACCCCACTCCGCCTGGACGAAGCGGCGTGCGGGATCGCGCCAAGGCCGCGGCTTTCTCGGCGGTGAATACCGCCCGCCGCGTTGCGAAGTCGGCCCTGCAAGGAAGCGACTAGTCTTACGTGTTGCCGTGGCCCGCCCCGGCTCGCCGGGGCGGGCCTTGTTGTTGCACGCACACTGCTGCCCACGGACGCCGCACTGCCCCCTTGCAATTGGGTCCAGCACGATCCCGCGAATCAACCGACCTTTTCAACCAGTGCTCTCCAGCTAGCGAGTATCGGTTCGCGCGCAAAAAGCTCGAGATGCGCGCGCGCCTCCGAAATCCGCCGACCACGCTCCTCGTCCGGCATTTCGGCTAGCGAACGCATACCGAACGCGATCGATTCGCGAGCAAGCGGATCGGCGCACAGCATCGCACCGCCGCCAACTTCCGTCAAAATGCTCCCGCGGGAAACGAGGCATGGCAAATCGTGCTCTATCGCCTCGATCACCGGCATTCCGAATCCTTCGAGCAGACTCATCAGCACGAAGCCGGATGCGTTGCGATAAAGCCAACGAAGTTCTTCATCTTTCGTATAACCCGGCATCACGACACCCGGAGATTGCCTGGCAAGTTCAATAGCGACGTCGGCGCCGGACTCGCGCCCTCCCACAAGGACATACTGCCAGCCTTTCTCCACGAGCCCGCTTGCCGAAAACGCCTCGATACAACGAGCCTGGTTCTTCCGATCGCCGATACTCCCCACCGTCAGCAGAAAGCGGCGCGAAACGCCTTCCACCGGACGCCCCTCTCCTTTCTTGACTCCCAAACGGGTTGGAATATAGATGACGTTCGACGAGGCAAAGTCATTGCCGTACAGCGCGTGAAATTCCCGCTGCGAAGTCTTGCTGACGAAGACCATATGGGGCTTCATTCGCCGGATCTCGTCATAAGCCCGAACGTACAGTTCATTGACACCTGGTGCGAAGTATTCTGGATGGGTGATCGGACCCACATCGTGGCAGAGCACAATGTCTCGCGCTTCCAGGCGATGGCGCACGACGCTCAGTGGATCGAGATGCAGCGTAGGGCGTGGATCGCGAATGACCGGCAAAAATGAAACGAGCCGCGACCTGTTGACCCGTGCAATGGTTTCCTTGTGGGTCAAGCGGCCCACGATCCGGCGCATCAGATCACTATGGGGAAATTCGTGAAATCGGCCGTAATGGACCCTCGTCACCCTGGCGCCGAGCGTTGAAATGATGTCCTTCCCCAAAAAGAGCTTGCCGGTTCGATCATTGAGCGCCAATGAGAAGTCGACATCAATAGACATTACGTGCCCCCAACATCGCTTTTCTATAAGGAATTCAGCCGCTCACGGCCTTCACGGTCTCGAAGATGCTGCGCGCCGCCTGTCTCCAGGTGAAGCCACCAGCCTGCCGGCGTCCGGCGGATATCAGTGACTGCCGCACGGACTCATCGTTGAGTACGGTCAAAATATTCATTCGCCAGGCGTCCGCGTCGAATGGATCGGCGTAAAGCACCGCCTTGCCACAAACTTCCGGAAGCGCGCCAAACGGTGCAGCGACGACCGGGCAACCCAGCACCATTGCCTCCAGCGGCGGCAGACCAAACCCTTCTGTAAGCGAGGGAAAGGCGAGTGCGCCGGCGTGGGTCATCAGCCCAACGAGCTCGGCATCGCTAATGCGGCCGGTAAATCGCACGTTGGGAGGCACGACATGCCCGAGACTTTCGAAGTCGGCCTGGCTCGCACTGCCAAACAGCACGAGTTCGACGTCGCTCAGCTGTGCGCCTGCGAAGGCCTTGAGCAAAATGCCGACGTTCTTGTGTTTCTGGGTGTTCGCGAGTGCGAGCACATAGCGCCGGGGCTTCAGGCTCAACGCCGCGAGTTGTCGCGCGTCCGGCTGGACCTGCAGAACATGGTCGCAGCCGTTATGCACGACGACAATCTTGTCGGCGTTGGCAATGCCATAGCGCACCAGCTCGGCTTTAGAGAACTCGGATACGGTAAAGATGATCTTGTGACGTTTGCCGATAAAAAAGTAGAGCGATTTGTACCAAAGCCGGAAAGGAAGCGAATAGGATTCTGGGGCCGAATATACCTGTGCATCGTGGATCATCGTCGCCGAATCCCGATGAAGCAAAGGCCCGAGATTACATAGATTAAGAATGAAGTCCCTTCTGCGAGCCAGGGGAAGATAGCATTGCTCCCACGCGATCCGGTGAATCTTGCGAACCCAGCGACTCTCGCGAACGCACGCAATATTACGGTAGAGTGGAATCTCAACGCGGTCTCTGACGACGAGGGCGCAATCGACGCCGCTGCCGGCTTGCGCGGCAATCAGCGCATCGGTCGCAGCGACGAGTTGCTCGGCAACCTTGTGCACGCCCGTCGGCGCTGCCCCGAAGAACTTGCCATTGAACGCTATCGTCTTCGACGCGATCGTTTTCATAACCCCCCTCCACGTTCAAGCGTCAATTCTCTTCAGTCAATGGCCCGGCAATCGATCAGATGGCAGCTCAAGCGGCAGCAACGTTAGCCCAGAGGTTTCGAGCAAGATTCGCGCTACGCGATTTCCGTCCTTCCGCAGGACAGTGCCGCTTTCTCCGACGGGTATGCTATCGACCCACGCGGCGCAGCACTGCTGGATACCGCACGCAAACGCGTGCATAGCCAGCCTCCGCGTACCGGCTCAAACGGGAGTATCGGCGGCCGTGGCGTCGAGAACCGGTTTAGGCGTCGATCGGCCAAATCGGGATACGAGCCACGCACGGATGGGCGTATCGATGAAACGCATGATGAGATAACTGGTCAGCAGGATCGCGGGCAAGAACACGGCGGCCTCCAGAATCGGATCCTTTCTGTGCATCAACTCCTGATAGACGCCGTTGAGCCAGACAAACGTGGGGTAATGCAACGCGTACACGGGATACGACAGTTCCCCAAGAACGAGCGCGACCGTCCGTACGGGCCCGGTGAGCGCAATCGAAGATCCGCCGAGGATCAGCAACGGCATCACGGCGGCGGCCCACAGCCACTGCACGAAGAACGGGATCTGGCCATTCCACCCCATCATGACCATGGTTGCGACGCACGCTGGAAGAAAAAGCGACTTCCAGATCTTCAACGAGAGCAGCCCGAATTTCACATGGCAGTGGTAAAGCAGGACGCCCAGATAATAAGCGCCGAATACACGTGGAAAGCCGGACAGGAAAGTCTGCGGCGTATCGCCTCCCATACCGAATACCGCGGTAAGCGCGTAGCCCGCGATCGCCACGGTGAGCGCGAACTTTATTCCGTCGAATCGGCGTGTGAGCATCCAGAAGACGTTGACGACCAACTCGAGGAACAGCGTATATTCGGGGCCATTGAGCGGAAACACCTGCGGCCCTCCAATTGCATGCGGAGCACCGAAGACCGGAATGCACGATAGTCCAAGGAGCGTGGCGGCCGCGAGCCAGCCTGGAGAAACGTCGGAATCGTGAAACAGAACATATCTCGCCGCGAGATACGATGCGCTCAACAAGGTTCCGATCACGATCATCGGCATCAGCCGTATGAGTCTGATACGCGCGAAAAGCGCACCGCTCATCCCTCTTTCGAAGCGGCCACGATACGCCACGCACAGGACGTAACCCGACAGGCCAAAGAAGAAGTCAACAGCAATACCGGCGTTGGGGGCCAACCATGGGATCCCCAGCCAGTGATTGAAGTGAAAGAGCAGGACCGATATGGCTGCGAGGCCGCGCAGGCAATCTGGCACTGCCAAATGGGAGTCTTTGTTCATCGCGTGCGACTAACACAAGCCCTATAGGAAACCTTCTCCGCTACTAATATGTTGTCCGAATCGGAAGTCCCCTCAGAGGCTTGATTGCTAAAAGCTCTCGGGTCGCTCAGGCGTGAGCCTTCCACGAAAGAAGTCCCACAATCCGATCAGGTTCCCCATGAGACGCCCTCGCCGGTCGATCCAGGGTTCCGGTGCAAAGCTTCGCACTATGTTGCTCGCGATATTGCGTATGACATGATCGACCGCCGGGCGCAAAGGCATGGTCTTCTTTTTCACCAGATAGAACGGGTTGATGACCTGCGAATAACCCAGTTTGCATCCGGATACCCTGCCGCGTTTGACTCCCATGTGCACACCGAGCGCAGTATTGATACGCACGACGAGATAGCCCCGATTCCAGATCTGGCCTCCGAAATCACGATCCTCCTGCCAGCCATAGAGAACGAGGCGCTCGTCAAAGCGCAGACCAGCGATGCTGCTGGCGCGGAACGCCATGTTGCACCCGTACGGGCCACCGGTCGGCGCGACGATCAACCGTTCCGGAAGATCGCCGATCTTCGCAACGATGGCGCGCCCTTCCTCGACGGAATAACCTGGCCCATGAATGCCATCCGCGATGACGGTTCCGGTGACACAAGCAATGGACGGATCGCTATCCAGCGCCTTGAGGACTTCCGCAATCCACTTGCTATGCATCAGGAAGTCATCGTCGAGGAAAATCACGACGTCGACGTCGTCCGGCACATGATCCAATGCATGATTGCGTTGCGTCGTAAGTCCGGGTCGCCCCTTCAGTACGATCAAGCCGGGTTGGACAGACAGGTCGCCAACGTCCTCGTCCGAGACGCAGGAGACGATGATCAGATCAGGTTTAACCGTTTGCAAGTCGACGAAGGCAACGACGTCCTTGAGAATGTCTGCGCGACCACGAGTGGCGAAGATCAGGCAGATTCTCGGATCTTTGCCAGGTGAAGGCTGACTCATTGGCTCGGCCATCGTGACTCGCGAACTGAAGCTCGATTCCATCATTGACCTCATCGATCATTGCCCGCAGGAATGCGGAGGACGCAGCATCGACACGCGAGGCATCGCACTCCTGCCTGCCGCATGCACCCGCAGATCTCACGCGTACACCACAACGCATGCGCAAAGCGATTCGCGGCGTTCGTTATTCGAGCCATCTTCCAAATCTCGCCGGCAAAGAGAAACCTTCGTTGATTCCGAGAATCTCGCGAAACAAGCCTGCTTTCCAGATCCCGAAAATCAACATGACCAGCAATGATCCTTCCGCGAGTATTCGCGCGTACACCATACCTGCGGCCCCCCAGTGGCTGGCAAGCGGAATGGCCGCCATCAGGTTCACCACCGCGCTGATCACACCGCTCCACGCAAGCAGCTTTTCAAGTTTTCGGGGAATCAGGAAATAGATACCGAGTACCCGCGTGCAAACGGTAAGCGGCAGAATGAACACCATGATATTGAGAACCGGGACGGCATGACGCAGCTCCGGCCCAAATATCAGCGGTATGAGCCATTCAGAGAGCAATCGCGTGAGGATCACTCCGGCTACCGCTCCGACAAAGAATACGGCAAATGTCCGCCGGGCAAGCAGATTCGCGCGGGCCGGGTTACGGGTCACCAGATACATGACCTTCGGCGCCAGAATCTGCGCGGCGGGCGCCATGATGCTCAATGCGGCACCCACCAGGCGCTCAGAGAGACCAAAGGCACTCACTTCCTGGGCCGCGGCCAGCAGCGACAAAATGTAGGTGGATGCATCCAGCACCAAAACCGCTGTTCCGCTGTAGATGAAGATCGTGGCCGAGCGCTTGATCAGACCCATGGCCGCACGCACGGGTGAAAGGAAGCCGCTGTATTCTTTTCGAACAAGCCAATATGCCACCAGCGTCTGGATCATGCTGGAGGTAAAAATCACGGGAAACGCGCGGTCGACATCAGCGGGCTTCCGAATGAAGGTAAAGATCAGTGCGAGCGAAAGAAGGAGCCCCAGTACTTCGATCAGGACATTGGTGCGCGGGCGTCCTGTGCTGGTGAAATACCAGCCAATGTTAAAGGCGGACAGCAGCCCTCCGGCAACGACAAAAATACCCGCAAGAGGCACATTAGCAATGATTTCCGACCGGCTGACCGCGATGCCTCCGACGATCGCACCGGGAATGGACAACAGCAGCCGGGCCGTGAATTGATCCCGAAAAATCGTATCGCGCTCGCTCGCGATTTCGGTATGGACGATATCCCGTCCCCCGATGGTCGAAAAACCGAAGTTGACGACCAGCCAGAGTGCACTGGAAAGCGACAGTCCGGCCAATACCACCCCGTAGCCACTCGAACCCAGCACTCTTCCGTAATAAGGAATGAGAACGAGTGGGTAGAGGTAACGTATTGCGTACGAGAAATAAACAGCCAGCAGTTCAAGCTTTGACAGCGACGAGTGAACCTTATTCATGAGCCCCCCTGGCAACCCATCCGCCGCGCGCGGGCACACGTCGCAGCACACGCGGCGAGAGTGCGCCCGCTGCGGCCGCAAATATATAGAAACAAGAACCCAGCTCGAAGACGCTAAGCGAAGCCGATGCGACGATCAACGTCGCGATCATGGCGTGCCGCGCCGCATAAGCGACGGCTCGCTCCGTGAAGGGGTAATGGGCAGGCACCGGCGTCAGCAGAGTCTTGCCCAGAAACGTGCCGTAACACACCACACCCACGATGCCAAGGCTTGCCACCAGCACCACCAGAAAGCTCGACGCACGAATGCTTCCCAGTCCAACACCTATTCCATACGTATCGAAGAAGTTGGTGATGCCCTGAGAATTCCAGCCCATTCGCTCGACACCGGAGTCGCTACCCGCCTTGCTCAGAATCGCGGCGTCGACGAAATCACTGAGCACCTTCACCACCCCCGGCAGAAAGACGATCACGTAGAGCACGGCCAACAGACCCGCGCAGGCCGAAATGACACACAGCCGTTGCTTGCGTACGGGGGCGAAACGCGAGATCACGGCGGGCCGGCTAAGGAGCAGTACGAACTGATACGCCCCTAACCCGACATACGCGGTTCCCGAAGTCGACAGCAGCAGGAGGCATCCTGTTGCGATCGAAAGCGGACCGGCCAGTTTCGGGCGATAGCCGACGAGCCAAAGATTCAGGCAAAAGACAAAGATCGGCAGCGTAAACGCCGCAAAGCCGGACGTTTCACTGAACGTGCCGCTGATGCGAACCATCCCGGCCATTTCCTGGCCGGTCAAATCGGCGAACTGCGCCGTCTTGATTACCGAGAGAACGTCGAGGCCCGCCGCGTGCGCAACGATATCGATCACGCCGGCAAGCACGTCGAGCGAGGCGAGCAGGAAGATGGCGTTGGCGAGCGTCCGGTATACGCCCCGATATTGCAGGAACGCAAACATGGAGCAATACACTATAACGTCGGCGATGCAATAGATCGTCTGAGACAAGTTGCCGGAGACAGGGCCAAGTGGCTGCAATACGATGAACTGACTGCTGCGGTCGACAGGGAACACGAGTGTTGCGCCGCTCAGCAAACGCGGCAGCAGGATGGCACCCGTAACCCCCCAGACGCAGGTGCAGAGCAGCCAGAAGCCGGGCTTGCCCTGCGCGACCGCGTCAGCGAGCCCCTTCCCGCCCACGAGATTGAACGCCCTGAGTGCGAAGAACGCGAGAAAGACTTGAGCCGGCAAAATGCCGATGCCGCCCAGGCTGAGCGCGAGCGTACATCCAAACAGGGAAAACGCCGCCATGCCGTAAATCGCGCCGCGATACGACACGTAGAGCGCCGCCAGTCCGGCGACGAACACGATGACTCCGAATATCGTCAGTTCCACTTGCCGAAACCCCTATGCGTTCACCCAGCATTCGTGCGTGAACGATCTCGTTATTGTGCCGACTCAGGCTGAATGCCAGCGCCGCACCACTGGCGGCGTGTCGGCGAGCACTTTGTCGGCATCCATCGCGCGTTCCACTACACTGAGAAACTCCTGCTTGAATCGCTCTTCCGTAAAGCGCATCGCATTGCGGCGGCAAACTTCCGCTTTGAGCGGCGGCTGCCGCTCGAAGCGCTCCACCGCATCGACAATTGATGCCACGCTTTGCTCGCTGAAGAAGAGTCCCGTGCCGCGTTCGGGGTCCGGCGAATCCACCACGATCTCCCGCGAGCCTCCACGACCCAAAGCGATGACCGGCGTGCCGCAGGCCTGTGCCTCGACAACCGAAATGCCGAAGTCTTCCTCCGCCGCGACGACGAACGCCCGCGCACGCTGCATGTGGTCGACCAGAACGTCATCGGGCTGATAGCCGAGCAACGTCACATTGGGCGTGGCACACGCCTTCACACGCGCAAAGTCGGCGCCATCACCGATCACCACGAGACGCCGTGACGGCATCGCGGCGAATGCCTCGACGATGAGCGGAATCCGCTTGTATGGCACCATGCGCGAGGCAATCAAATAGAAGTCTTCGTGCTGGTCACCCAATTCGAACCGCTCCACATCGACGGGCGGATAGACCACAGTGGCCTCGCTGCCGTAGGCTTTGCGAATGCGTCGCCCCACAAAGGCAGAATTGGCGACGAAGGCATCCACGCCATGCGCCGTACGCTGGTCCCAGATACGCATGTAGTGAAGCAACGCACGCACGATCCAGCTTTTCATGCCGCGCTGCAGTCCGGCTTCGCACAGATACTGGTGCTGCAGATCCCACGCATACCGGATCGGCGAGTGCACATAACTGACATGCACCTGGTTCGGACCGGTCAAAATCCCCTTGGCCACAGCATGGCTCGAGGAGATCACGAGATCGTAGGACGACAGATCGAACTGCTCGATCGCCAGCGGCATGAGCGGGAGGTAAGTGCGAAACGATTTGCGCGCCCGCGGCAGATGCTGAATGAACGAAGTCGTTGCATGCCTGCCGCCGAGCACTCCCCGTTGCGACTCCGGGAAGAAGTCGACAACGCTGTATAGATCGGCCTGTGGAAAGAGCTGAAGAATCTGCTCCACGACCTTCTCCGACCCCGCGTAGGTGACAAGCCACTCATGCACGAGCGCGACGCGGCCGAATCGGCGGGTGTCGTTCGCAAGATTGGATGCAAGCGTCACATTAGCCACGGCGAGATCTCCTCGATCAACCTGGTCGCAGTCGCTCGCCAGGTGAGCTCCGCAGTCCGTGCGCGGCCCCGTTCGCGCAGATTCTCGCGTAACGCGGCGTCGCTCGTGATTCGCTCGAGCAAGCTCGCCAGTTCCGCAGGGTCGTCTGGCGAGGTGTAGAGCACGGCGTCGTTGCACGCCTCCTGAACAGCCGGCAGCCGCGAAGCGATCACTGGGCAGCCAAGCGCCAGCGCCTCGACCGGCGGCAACCCGAAGCCCTCGTAGCGTGATGGATACACGAAGCACGCCGCGCGCCGATAGAGCGCAGCGAGTTCGCTATCGCTCACGTATCCGAGATGCTTCACGAACGCGGGCAACGCATCCTGGCCCGTTCCGTAGACCCGTGCGTCGCCCCCGCCTACCACGATGATGTCGAACTGCGCGTCACGAATGAGGCGCGCCGCCTCGGCCACGAGCTGAAAATTCTTGTGACGATTGAGGCTTCCCACTGCAAGCACGAATGGACGTTCGTCGAGCGTGACTGAAGTTGGAGCCGCATCCTGTTGCACACGCAACATGTGCTCGCCGCTCTCCGGCACAACGCCGATCTTGTCTGCCGGAATCCGGTAAGCGTCACACAACTCACGCCGCGAGAATTCCGACACGGTAATGACACGCCGCGATATGCGGCCAAGACGCGGCGCCATCAGACGATACCAGGCAACAAAGGACCGGCTGTAGCTGTCCGGCACGCGCGCGGGCGCCGCGTCGTGCAGCACCGTGATTTGACGGCGATACCACAGGGGGCCGGAGTTGCAGAGATTGAGCAGCAACCGTCCGCGTGCGGCTTGCGGCAGCGCCAGTTGTTCCCAACGCAGGCCACCGCCCTTTCCGCTCGCGCGCAACGCGACGTGCCGGAACGGATTCGGCATGGCGGCCAGCGCTTCGGGAACGATGATCTCGGTCCGCAATCCGGCAACGCGTGGATCGCGCAGCTCGATCAACTGGTCGAGCGCCCGGATCGTCTCGAACGCAAAGCGATCGACACCCGTCGCGCGGCGACCCAGAAAGCGGCCGTTAATCATCAGGTTGGGGGCAAGCACGTGTTTCATCCCAAGGTGGAAGGCATTGCTCACGGCCGGATTCAACGGGCCGCGCCATGCAATTCATATGTCTTGAAGTGTGGCCGGTCTTCGCACCGGCGAATGTTCGCCGTCGCTCATGTCACGCCAACTCGCGCATCCAAAGCCGGTCTCGGAGAGTCAGTTGCGAATTGCGATGGAAAGTCGCCGCTAATGCGATTGACGGGTCCGGTCAAATGACCAGTGACTGAAAGGCGTGATGAGCTCGCGCCTCGTGCGGACGGACAGTCACACAACCGCCAGGTGAAGTGGGCTGAAGCAGGGCGAATCCGCTCCAGCCCATGAGGGGCCGCTCGACTGGCAATTCGATGGACCGCGGCGCGGCCATCGACGAAGAGATCGGGCGATATTGGACACCCGGCAGTAACCCGCTACTCCGCCTTCGCGCTCCCCGTATCCTTGGCAAAGCCGTAACTCGAATAGCCGTACGCGGCATATTCGTTGCCATAGCGTCCCGGACGCGAGGTCATGTCGTTGAAGATCACGCCGCGAATCGGCACGCCAACCTGTTCGAAGCGACGCACGGACTCGCGCAGATCGCTCACACTCGTCGCGCCCTGGCGCGCGATCACGAACACGGTGCCCGCCAGTCTTCCGATGATCCCGGCGTCGGCCACCGGCAAAATCGGCGGCGCATCGATCAGCACGAGCTCATACGTCGAATTGGCCCATGCCACGAAATTCCGGAAAGCGTCCTTTTGCAGCAGCTCGCTGGCATTGGTCACATAACCACCGGTCGCGACGAAGTCGACGCCCGGCATCACGTCGTGATTCACCACGTGGTCATAGCTTTGGCAGTGTTCGAAGATGTTGGTGACGCCCGGCATACTCGGCACCGCCATATGCTGGTTCAGCGAGCCCCGCCGCAGATCCGCGTCGACCAGGAGCACACGCTTGCCCGACGCACCGAATACGGCCGCCAGATTGACCGAGACGAACGACTTGCCGACCATCGGTGTCGGCCCCGCCAGCAGCACGACACGATTGTCCGCGTCCTCCAGCGAATGCTCGAGCGCGGTGCGGAAACTGCGCAGGCTCTCGACCGCCGGGTCGAATACAGCCGTGTGCGCGAGCACCGTGTTCGCACCCGGCGCGCCGTAAGGCAAACGGCGCGCAATCGAATGCTGAATGCGGCTGCGCGGTACGGCCGCGAAGACTGCCAGCCCGGTGCCCGATTCGATCTCGTCCACGACGGAGACGCCGCGGTTGAGCCTCTGACGCAGCAGCACGAGCGCGGCGCCGGCAAACAATCCGGTAAACACGGCCGCGACCACGATAATTGCGCGCTTCGGCCGAATCGGTCCTTCAGGCGGCACCGCGGCGTCGATCATGCGGACATTCGACACGCGGCCTGCCTTGATCAGACGCAACTGCTCGCGGTTGTTCAAGAGATTCGTGTAGATGTTCGTATCGACGGTCACTTCCCGCTGCAGGCGCACGACCTCTTGCTCCACCGGCGGCAGGGCGCGAGTCTGGCCGGCCAGGTGTTCCAGCGACTTCTGCGCTTCGGCCAGCTGCCCATTGATGGCGACGAGAGCCGGGTTGTCGTCGGTGAAACGGGCCATCGCCTGCGCGCGTTGCTGTTGCAGATCGGCGATACGCTGCTGCGCCAGCGCCGAACTCTGCAACAGTGCCGAAGCTTCGGCATCCAGATTGACGGCGCCGTGCGCCGAGCGGAACGTGTTGAAATCGTTCTCGGCTTTCTCCAGCTGCGCCTTGAGCAGAGGCAACTGACGGTCGAGGAAGGCAATCTGCTTTTCCGCTTCTTCCTGCGTGCGCTGAGCGTTCTGCCGGATGTATTCGTTGCCGACCGCGTTAAGAATGTTGCTGGTGAGTACCGGGTCTTCGCCATCCAGCGCAACGCCGATGACATCGGACTCCTTGCCCTTTTCCGTGATGGCGATTGCCGTCTGCAACCCCTGGATCGCGCTCAGTTCGGACAGGCGCATCACGTTGAAGACCGTGCCCGGTTGCCCGTCGATCCGGCCGACGACGAGGTCGATCGAGCCACCCACCGTCGGCGCGTGCAGCGCTTCTCCCACTTTCCCTTCGAGCGTGATGCCGCCCCCCTCGAGCGTGTAGGCCCCCTCGCCCCGGTAGGTCAAGACAAACGGTCTGCCCTGGAGGCGCGTCGGCACGTCGAATTGCGTGACCTCGATCGCCTCGTCACCCCAGGCGTAACCGCCCCATCCCGACCAGTTGCCGAGGCTCAGATGTCGCGCAGCCCAGCGGCCCACTACGGGGAAATAGCGCGGCGTTGCCTTGATATAAAGCTTGGTCGCATCCACGGCGGACGACACGACCATCCGCGAGCGCAATACCTCCATTTCCGCCGATGCCTGGGTCTTGACCGCGAACTGGGAGGAAAGATCGGCCAGCGCCGATTTTGCCCCGTTCGGGCTCTCCTCCACCTGAATGAGCATGTCGGATTGATAGACGGGGGACGCCAGTACCGCGTAGAGGGTGCCGACAAGCGTAAAGATCAGCGTAACGATCAGGATCGTCTTGCGGCCAGCGTAAAGGGTGTCCAGCATATTGCCCATATGGCCGCCGTCGGGGGCGATCGGCATGATCGTCTCCGCAGGCCCTTCGAGCAGATAGTCGCGGTTATTCATCTTGTTCCCCCGAGAGCGAACAGGTCGACTGACGCGGTTCGTGTGGTTTGTATTGTTCATGTGCACATCAGTATCCAATCGCACGGCTCGTCGCCGCGGCCTGGGTCGTCGGCAAAATCAGGCTGATGACACGGCTCCACTTCACGAGAGCAGACGTATCGACGAACACGACGTCGTTGGGCTTCAGCTCGAACGAATCGGCCGTTGCCATCGCAGAAGCGCTGCTCGCGTCGAGATGGAACACGGTCGGCTGGCTGGTATCGCGTCCACGCACGACATACACCTGCGAAGCATCGCCCGACGACTGGTTGATCCCTCCCGCGTTGCCAAGCGCCTCGTTGAGCGACATACGTCCGTTATTGAACATCACGCCGCCAGGACGCTCGACCTCCCCGACCACGAAGACCTTGCTGTCCGTCTGTGCAAAGATCCGCACGAGATCACCATCGTGCAGAATGATCCGGTCGGGATTGAACCCCTTGCGAATCATCGCCGGCATATCGATATCCACGGTAGTGTCTCCACGTGTCACTGACACATGCGAGCGATCGGCATTGCTCGTGAAGCCGCCGGCCCGGTTGATCGCCTCGGGCAACGTCATCGGTCGGTCGTTGAGCACCTGGACGCCCGGCGTCTTGACCTCGCCGTCGAGATACACGCGCTTGCTGCGATAGGTCTCGATGCGTACGGTGATCTGCGGCTGGCGCACGTATTTCGCGAGCTTCTCCGCGAGGATGTCGCGCACGCCCATTTCCGAAAGACCCGCGACTTTCAGCGGACCAATATAGGCATACTGAATAAAGCCGTTGGTATCGACGGTGTAGCCGGACGCAACCGAACTGGCGCCCGAGGGACCGTCGCCGCCGCCGCCGCCCGCGGGCAGGTTGAGCTCGGGGTGATCCCAGACAACGATGGTGAGAATATCGCCGGGGCCGATTTCATACGGAGTGGCCTTGGCAAACATCTGCTGCACGTCCGCGGGAATGCCCTTGGGCCGCGCCGCGGCCTCCTTGTCCACGAGGTCTCTCGTGATCTCGACGAGCGTACCGGATGGTGCACCAGCGATTCCCTTGGCGACCACACTATCGGGCACCGCCGCGCCTGATGCCGCACCGGCACCCGGGTTCGCCGTGGAGCCGGCCGCGCCGGAAGTGTAGGTCATGCCCGGCGCCAGAGCGCAGCCGCTCAGCGCCGTGAGCGCCAGGCAAACGGCACATGCGGCCCCGCGGCGCAGCGCGCCCGCGAGTCCAAAATCCCGCACGACACGCGCGTGCGCAGTCCCGATCCAGTTCATCGCGTTCAGTCCCATCGCAACACCCCCAATCCGTTACACGCGTTCCGGGTCATGCCGTGTGAACCGGATACCTGGTATGCCAACCGCGTCTCGCTCTAACACGTTTGCAGCCTGCTTTCACTTTCGTTTGCGGCTCACTCGCAGCTCAATACGCGCCAGTTCCACGAATCACGACAAAAAACGTCTTGAACAGAATCCCGATGTCCTTCCGGAAGGTCCAGTTCTCCACATACGAAACGTCGAGCAGAACGCGCGTCGCGTAGTCGATATCGTTGCGCCCGCTCACCTGCCACAGGCCCGTGATACCCGGCGTGGCCATCAGGTAGTACTTTCTCGCCTCGCCATAGCGCTCCAGCTCCTGGTCGATGATCGGGCGCGGGCCGACAAAGCTCATCTGGCCGCGCAGGACGTTCCAGAGCTGCGGCAGTTCATCGAGGCTCGAGCGGCGCAGAAAGTGACCGATCCGCGTTACGCGCACGTCGTTCTTGAGCTTGAATTCACGCTCCCATTCGGCGCGGGCTTCGGGATCACGCTCGAGCAGATCCTTGAGCACCTGCTCCGAGTTCACCACCATCGACCGGAACTTGAGACAGCGGAATTTCTTGCCATGGCGGCCTACGCGCGTATGGCCGTATAGCGCCGGACCGCCATCGCGCTTGACCAGCAGCGCGAGCACGGCGAGCAGCGGCGAGAGCAGCACGATCGCACTCACTGCCGCCACTATGTCAAAGACGCGTTTCAAGGCGTGCCCGATGACGGCGTTGCGAACCGTGTCGCGCGAACCGACCTCGTAAGCTTCCCGGCGCCACCATTCACGGGTCAGTCGCAGCACGCTGAATTCCGAAAAGAACAGCGTGTGCGACAGCAGCAGCGAAATACCCGTCGTCAACGTCCAGTACATGAACCACGGCAACGCCAGCAGATGATCGTGATGAATCGCATAAAGCAGCACGAGTCCGCAAAGCTGCACCGCGAGCCAGGCGAACGCCGTGCGGCCCGCGACGCTGAAAAGCGAGCGGCTGCCACGCGTGCCATAGGTCCCGCAAGCGGGAAAGACCGAGAGTGCGAGCGCCGCGCAAAATGCCACCAGCGTGGGATCGGGGTGATGCACCTCGGCCACCTGTCCGGAATTTAGATTCAGGTGTACGGCGCATATGGCGCCGAGCACGATCAGCACGACATCGACCGTACGTTGCAGCACGATGTCGACCGTACGTTGCGCAAACTCTGACCGTTGCGTTAACTCTGACATTTCCCTACCCCAGTGCGTGTCGTGTTCGTCAGACGTTCATGGGCTGGCAGTCGTCCGCCACCGGCGAACGCACGTAAGTCCCCGTCTCAGGCGATCCATACGTCACGTGGCGCCTGCCCCGATAACCCACGACAACACATTACGGCGCGAGCGACGCAGGAACCGTGCGCAATCCCACCAACGGTTTCTGATCGTCGCGGCCTCATGATCCGAACCACGCTGGAGGCGCTCTGCAACTCACAATGCGAGCGTTGCGTTATGTGCGCAAACGCACATAACGCAACGTCTCTTGTGATGCCGGGTTCGGCCAATTGATATGAAGGATTCCTTAATGTTTACCCTGGAAGTCGCGACTATCGACTCTATTTTCATTATTCGATCGCGACATCTGTGATAGACGGAATCTAATCTCCCGTGGAGTGTCTATCCGTTCGCCGTCGCACACATGATGTCGCCAATGACGCGGCAAAATGCATTCTGGCCGCGCCTCCAAAGTGGGTAAGCCAATTGAAAATGCCGGCGTGGAGCGAGCAAGCGCGCGTAATCGGTAGCCGGCAACCGCTCCACGCGAGGAATACGCCGTGATGCATTCCGTAGCAACCGCCCATCGTCTGCTCACCGATACCGCCAGTTCGCGCGACGCGAGCCACGCGAAACGGACCTGGCCGTTCGGCATGCGTGCCATTGAAAGCTTCGCGGCAGGTATCTGCGCACTCGCATGCGTATCGGCGGTCCACGCGGGCGACGCCGTGCACGCCATGCCAGCCGACGAATTCCTCCAGACGCTCGCTGTCGACACCCACGTCAGCTATACCGACGGCGCGTATGTCAACGTGCACAACGTCGCCGACGATATGGCGTGGCTCGGCATTCACCACGTCCGCGACTACCCGCCCGGCTCTTCCATCCCGTTCTCCAGCTATGTCTATCTCGCGCAGCGCGGCGTGAAATTCAACTTCCTGATGGGCGCGGACTTCGAGAAACACATCGGGCAGGTTGCGCAGCTGAATACCGAGGTGCCCGGCAGCGTTGCGGCCATCGAAGGCCCCAACGAACTCAACAACTTTCCAGTCGCTTACCAGGGGCTTACCGGCGCTGCAGCCGGGCTCGCCGTGCAGCGCGACCTCTACGCACGCGTACACGCCATGCCGGAGCTCAAGGCGGTGCCCGTATACGACGCGACCGGCTTCGACCCCAAGTCAGTCGAGACGCGTGCGGCTTCGGCCGACTTTGCGAATCAGCATGTCTACCCGCAAAACGGCGAGCAGCCCCTCTGGAACGCGAACGGCGACAAATGGATGCTTGCAGCCATTCACCTGGGCCAGAGATATCAGTTGCCGCTCGTCATCACCGAGTTCGGCTACTTTTCATTGCCGCAGGCGGGTTGGTATATGCTCGGCGTCGACGAGGACACGCAGGCCAAGGGCGTCCTCAACGGTTATATGGATGCGGCTTCGGCGGGCGTGAAGCGGCTTTATGTTTATGAACTGCTCGACGAAAAGCCCGATCCGTCACACAAGAACGATGAAATGCATTACGGGCTCTTTCGCAACGACAACAGCCCCAAGCCGGTGGCCTACGCCATTCGCAATCTCACGTCGTTCCTGAACGCCAACACCACGCGGCGCGCCAGCGCCGCGACGCGCAACACGCTCGCCTATACGCTTTCGGATATGCCGCAGTCGGCGAATAGTCTGCTGCTGCAGAAGAAGGACGGCCGCTTCGTGCTGGTGCTCTGGAACGAAACGCTCATCTGGGACCGTGCGACAGCAAAGCCGCTCACCAGCCCGCCCGCGCAAGTCGGTCTCGACTTTGGCGAAACGGCAAAACGTGTCGAGATTTACGATCCGCTCGCTCCGGCGGCGGAACCGCACAAAATCCATCGCGACGTGCGCCAACTCACCGTGGAAATACCCGACCACGTCATCCTGCTCGAAATCACTCCCGCGAACGCGCCGGGAATCTGAGCGCGGCGCCGACCGCAAGAGGTTCGGGGCGGGCAGCCTGTCCGCCTTTGTATAATCGCGCATTCCTTCTTCCGGTCGCGGTTTCCTTTCATGCTCAGTTTTGCCCTCGGCTTCCTCGTTTCCTTGCTGGTCACGCTGCTGATCGTGCGTTACGCGCATCTGCATGAAAGGTTTTCCGTCGATTCCGATCTCGTCGGCGTGCAGAAATTCCACGTGCGTCCTGTGCCGCGCATCGGCGGAACGGGCATCCTCGCGGGGCTGATCGTGGCGGCCGCGCAGTTGCACGGGGCGTATCCGGCCGTCTCGGGCGGCATACTCGGCATCGTCGCGTGCGGGCTGCCCGCGTTCGCCTCGGGGCTGATCGAAGACCTGACCAAGCGCGTCTCGCCGCTTGCGCGCCTCCTGTGCACGATGGCCGCCGCCGCGCTCGCGTTCTGGTTCCTCGGCATTGCGGTCACGCGCATCAGTGTGCCGCCGCTCGACTTTCTGCTTTCCTACGCGGCGATTTCCTTCGTCATCACCGTGCTCGCGGTCGCGGCGCTCGCCAACGCGATCAACATCATCGACGGCTTCAACGGCCTCGCCTCGATGGTTGCGTTCATGATGTTCGCCTCGCTCGCCTACGTGGCCTTCCAGGTGCACGACCCCGTGGTGCTCTCCGCGTCGTTCATCATGATGGGCGCGGTGCTGGGCTTCTTCATGTGGAATTTCCCGGCTGGCCTGATCTTCCTCGGCGACGGTGGCGCGTATTTCATCGGCTTCATGCTCGCCGAATTGTCGATCCTGCTCGTCATGCGCAACCGCGACGTGTCGGCCTGGTATCCGGTGCTGCTCTTCATGTACCCGATCTTCGAGACCTGCTTCTCGATCTACCGGAAGAAGTTCGTGCGCGGCATGTCGCCCGGCATTCCCGACGGCGTGCACCTGCACATGCTCGTCTATAAGCGCCTCATGCGCTGGGTCGTGGGCGCGCGCAACGCACGCGAACTCACGCGGCGCAATTCGCTCACTTCGCCCTACCTGTGGCTGCTCTGCCTGATCGCGGTGATCCCGGCCACGCTGTTCTGGCGCCACACGCTCCATCTGTTCTGTTTCGTGGTGCTGTTCGCGCTTACCTACGTGTGGCTATATGTGAGCATCGTGCGCTTTCGCTCGCCCAAGTGGCTCGTCGTGCGCAGGACGCGCAAGCGCTGAAAGCGGCTCGATGACATGCAGGCGGCGCCGGCGCGCAGCCTCGGCGCATGTGGCCCCGCTTCGCGCGTAGAATCGAAAGGAAGGACGGCGCGCATTCGCCATGCCCGCCGCCGCTTCCATTCGACGCTTTGACGTCTATTCGATCCGGGGAGAGCCCATATGAGCCGCTATCTCGCGTTTGCGCTTGCACTCTTCGCTGTAACACTCGCGGCCTGCAACACTATCGCAGGCGCAGGCGAGGACCTTTCGAAGGGCGGTCAGGCCATCACCAACTCGGCGGAGAAGGCCAAGTAAGCCGCCTGTGCGCGAATCACTGCGCGAGCGCCCGCTCGCGCAGCCGCGCGACTTCCGCTTCCAGTTCCCGTACGCGGGCCTCGTGTTGCGCGGCGGCCTCTTCCAGTTCGCGTATGCGCGCGTCGCGCTCGTCTAACGCCGCCTTCACGTCCGCCGCCTCGAAGCGCTGCGGAATGTGCTGCGGGCAGTTCATGTCCCACGCGTGCACCGTGAAGACGATCACCCGCTCGGCGCGCGCCTTGTAGCCCGCAGGCATCAATTCCTCGACCAGCGCCGGGTCTTCGACGACGCGCGCGCGGCCCCAGAGCTTCACGCGCCGCCGCCGCGCATAGTCGATGACGAACAGATGCGCCTTCGGGTTGTCGGCGAGGTTGCCGAGCGTGATGTATTGCTGGTTGCCGATGAAATCGGCGAAGGCAATGGTGTGCTCGTCCACCACGTGCAGAAAGCCTGCCGGGCCGCCGCGATGCTGGATGTACGGCTGCCCTTCGGTATTCGCGGTGCCAAGGAATACGCTCGTCTGCGCGGCGATGAATTCCTGGATTTTGGGCGTGAGCGCCACGCCCCACGCGTGATCGCGCTCCACGCTCGCATAGAGCTCGCGCGAACCCAGGCGCTCCTGCATCGCCTTGACCGTCGGCGTGAAGGCGATGTCGCTCGGATAACGGAGGATGCGATCGGCATTCGACGCGGTCGAGTCGTTCGGGCTCATGTCGGACTCCTGTGCAGCGCGCTGCGGAGTCTAAAGGCTAGGCGCTTCCGCGGAAAAAGATAATCCACTGCCAGCAGGAATCATCCTCCCGAATTCTGGAAGGACTGGAGGCCGGCGGGCACGCGGCTCGCTGTTCCGACACTTTCGCGTCTCGCGCGAGCGCCAGCGGCACGCCGACGAGCGCGGCGGCACTTCCCGCGCCGTGCGGCCCGAAGCGCGCTACCCTTGATGTTTACGCCGCGAGGCCCGAGTCCACTCAACCGCCCGGCGGCCGAATGCGCCGGGTGCCATGGCAGGGAGTCGAACATGTCGAAAACGATCTGGATTGTTGTCGCCAACCGTGTGACCGCGCGCATTTTCGCCGCCGAAAGCCCGCTGGGTGCCATCGACGAGGTCGAGACGCTGCTCCATCTGCAAGGCCGCATGTCGGACGAGAACCTCGTGACCGACAAGCCGGGACGCACCACCGACCGCGTCGGCTTCGGCCGCAGCGCGACCGATCCTGACACCAGCCAGCACGACCACGAAGCCACCGTGTTCGCGGCGGAAATCGCGACGACGCTCGCGAAGGCCCGCAACGACGCGCGCTACGGCACGCTCGTGCTCGCGGCGCCGCCCGCGTTCCTCGGCGTGCTGCGCAAGGCAATCGACGCGCAAACGCGCAGCCTCGTCACGCTCGAACTCGACAAGGATCTCGCGGCGCTCGACGCACGCGAACTGCGCACGCGTCTGCCTGAGCGGCTCGTGCGGGCCGAGGCGTGAGCCAGCCCGTCAGCGAAGTCCGCGCGGAGTGATATCCGGCGCGGTGAGTGAGGATTGCCCTGCTCACCCCGCGAGATGCGCGACGCACGCGCGCACGACGCCGATCACGTTCTCGCCCGCCAGCATGCCGAGCAGACCGACGAGCGCGATGGTCGGCGGCGCGGGCGATTTCACCTGCAGCACGTTGTAGAGCAGCCCCGCGAGTGCGCCGACCGCGAACGACACCAGATAGCCCTTCATCTTCGTCTCCCGTTCGTTCGAGCGTCGCTCACGCCATGTCGATCACGACGCGCCCGGCCGTGCCCGCGGCGACCGCCTCGTAGGCTTCGCGTGCTCGCGCGAGCGGAAAGTGCGCGGCCACGACGGGCGGCTCGAACCGGCCCGCATCGAACGCTTCAGCAATGGCTTGCATGAGCGGTGCGGAATCGGCCACGCCGAGCTTCGCGCTATCGGCGCCGAGCAGTTGCGTCTCGTTGTGATAGAAGTCGATCAGATCGAACTCCACGCGCCGCTTGCCCGTCGCGCTGATTTCGACCACGCGGCCGCGCCGCTTCGCAAGCGAGAGCGCCAGTTCGAACGCCACGCCGCCCACGGCGTCGTAGACCACGTCCGCGCCTGCACCGCCCGTCAACTCGCGCACGCGTTCGGCGGTGTGCTCGTTCATGGGAACGAAGGCGTCGATGAGACGCGCGGCCGGCGAACCGGCAAGCGGTGCCTCGCGGCCCACGCCGATCACGCGTGCGCCGCGCGCCTTCGCGATCTGCGTAACCGCGCCGCCCACCCCGCCCGACACGCCGATCACGGCGATCGTTTCACCTTCGGTGAGGCGCGCGTAATCGACAGTGCCAAGCCAGGCCACCACGAAGTTCACGCCGATCGACGCGGCCTGCGCGTGCGAGAGCGCCGCGGGCTTGCGCGCAAGCGCGGCCACCGGCACCTCGATGAACTCGGCGTGCGTGCCGTCGCGCGTGAAGCCGATGTCGCCGCCCGTGCCCCAGACCTCGGCGCCGAGCCACTCGTCGGGGCCCGCCACCACCACACCGCTGAAGTCGCGCCCCGGCACGCGCGGCGGCACCGTGTGTTCGAAATGGCCGAAGACATTCTTCACGTCGCTCGGATTGACCGAGGCGGCGCGCACCTGCACGAGCGCACTGCCGGCTTTGGGCGCGGGCGTGGGCAGATCGATGAATTCGAGTACGTCGGGCTTGCCGAAGGTCTTGAACTGGATGGCTTTCATGGCGGGACTCCGTGGGTTCAGGGGCGCCGCGCCTTTCCTTGGGTCACAGGCGGCAGCGCATTGAACGGAAGTCTAGTTTGCCGGCATCCCGCTGAGTGGACAGACGCTTTCGAATTTCGGACAAGGTAACTCTTTAACTAATTGCTGAGTTCTGTACGGTCACACACAAAAGTACGCATTTGTGTGCCTTTCCGCGATGTCAGAATAGCCGCGATCAAACGCAGCACATCCCGTTCAGGCCGCCATTGGCGAACGCGCAGACCGCGCATCCACCATGCAAAAGCTACAGTCCCTTACCGTGCTGCGCGCCGTTGCAGCGACAACGGTCATCTTCTTTCACATCATGTCGCCGACAGCACACACGTTTGGCGAATTCGGCGTCGACATTTTCTTCGTGATAAGCGGATTCGTCATCGCGCTCGTGCTGGACAACCCAAAATTGACCACACAGCGCTTTCTCGCGGACCGTATTGCCCGCATCGTGCCGCTGTACTGGGTGTTGACGCTGAGCGTATTCGTCGGGGCACTCATTGCGCCCGAGTTGTTGAATTCGACCACTGCGGACTTTGCAAATCTGCTGAAGTCGCTTTTCTTCATTCCCTATCGCAAGGAAAGTGGCCAGATATTCCCGATGTTGTTCGTCGGCTGGACGCTGAACTACGAAATGCTGTTTTACGTCGTGACAGCCGTTTCGCTGATGCTGCTGCGCCGTCACCGCCTGCTGTTCACTTCGGCGCTGATCCTTGCGATCTTTTGCACAGCGAAGGCATGGAACTCGCGCGACGTGTTCACCGCATTTTATTCGAATCAGCGCTTATTCGAGTTCCCGCTCGGATTCATGGCATACCAGCTTTGGAAGTTCGGAATCCCGATCAAGCCACCGCTTGCCGGATGCATGGCAGTAGCCGCCTATGGCTGGATGGCCTACATCAATTGGCACGACCTTTCCAACGCACCGTTGCTTTATTACGGCCTACCGGCTTTCGTGCTAATCGGCAGCACACTGAACCTGGAATCGGCGATGGGCTCGGGCCCGCTGACTCGCGCAGCGATATTCATCGGCAACGCGAGTTATGCCATCTATCTGAGCCACCCATACTGTGTGGAAGCTGCACGCAAGCTGCTGCCGGACGCTATCGAGGGCTTTGACCCGACTGCGCCGCTCGGGGTGGTGCTCACGATGATCGTGGCAACGGCGATGGGCGCCGCGCTCTACCAGTTCGTCGACTGGCCGCTGCACAGGCACGCGCGTCGTCTATTGCACGCTGTGCCGGACATCCGGTTGCGCAGATCGCGCACTGCCGGCGCGAACGATACGGGCACGGACACCCAGGAGGAACCGGCCGGCGACTTGCCGGTCAACGAGGACGCGAACTGAACGGCGAAGTGCGCGGGCAACGAGTGATCAAAAGCGTTTTCCCGCCCTCCTGAAATGCACCCTGCGGAAATCACTCCGCAAATAGTCAAAGCGCGTCGATCGGAATCTTCAGATAACGCACGCCGTTGGCTTCGGGCTCCGGCATGCGACCCGCGCGGATGTTCACCTGGATCGACGGCAGGATCAGGTTCGGCATGGCGAGCGTGCGGTCGCGCGCGGTTCGCATCTGCACGAACGCCTCTTCGCTCACGGTCTCGTTCAGGTGGACGTTGCCGCTGCGCTGCGCGCTCACCGTGGTCTCGAAACACGGCCCGCGCGATGCCGGCGGGTAGTCATGGCACATGAAGAGCCGCGTGTCGCCCGGCAGGTCGAGCAGCTTGCGCGCCGAGCGGTAGAGCGTGTGCGCGTCGCCGCCCGGGAAGTCGCAGCGCGCCGAGCCCACGTCGGGCATGAAGAGCGTGTCGCCCACGAACACGGCGTTGCCGATCTGGTACGCGAGATCGGCAGGCGTGTGGCCGGGCACGTGCAGCGCGCGCGCCTCCAAAGCGCCGACCTGGAATGTCTCGCCGTCCTGGAACAGCACGTCGAACTGGCTGCCGTCCGGGCTGAGCGTCTCGCCCAGATTGAACACCGCGCGAAACACGCCCTGCACGTCGCGAATGTGCTCGCCAATGGCGATGCGCCCGCCCAGTTGCGCCTTCAGATACGGCGCCGCCGAAAGATGATCGGCGTGCGCGTGCGTTTCCAGCAGCCATTCGACGCTAAGCCCGTAATCGCGCACGAACGCGATCACGTGGTCGGCCGATTCCGTGGACGTGCGGCCCGATTTGGGATCGTAATCGAGCACCGGATCGACGATCGCGCAGGCGGTGCCGCGCCCGGCGTGCACGACGTAGGTGACGGTGGCCGTAACGGGGTCGAAAAAGGGCTCGACGGTGGGCTCGAGTGTTTGTAGCTGGGCAGGGTTGGGCATCAACGACTCCGCAAAGATGACCCTCTATTGAAACACATATTATAAATTTATATAATGTTTTTAGACAAAGTATAATCTGGATCATTGACTTGCAACCTCGTCCAACGAGGCGACCCATGAACTCACCACTCACGCCCGAAGCGCTCGCGGCCCTGCGCGAATCCGCCGAAAAGTGCTGCGCGCTGCTCAAGGCGCTGGCCCACGAAGACCGTCTCCTGCTGCTTTGCCAGCTCACCGAAGGCGAGCGCAATGTCGGCGAACTCGAGGAGCTGGTGGGCGTGCATCAGCCGAGTCTTTCGCAACATCTCGGCAAGCTGCGCGACGAAGGCCTCGTCGATACGCGCCGCGAAGGCAAATACATCTACTACCGCCTCGCGAGCCCCGAAGTCATTCAGGTCATGCAGACGCTCTCGAGCCTCTATTGCGGGCGGCTGAAGGTCCATCCGGCATGAGTCTCGACCTCGCTCACTTCACGCCCTACGCATCGTTCGCGGGCGGCCTGATGATCGGCGCGGCCGCCGCGCTCTTCGTGCTCGTGAACGGCCGCATCGCCGGTATCAGCGGCTTGCTCGGTGGCTTGTTGGGCAGATCGTTGCCGGGCTCGGGCGGCGAGCGCGGTGTGAATGCTGCGTTCGTCATCGGCCTCGTTGCCGCCCCGTTGCTATGGAGGCTGCGCGCGGGGCTTCCGGCAATGCAGATCGATGCATCCGCGCTCGCGCTCGTCGCGGCGGGCCTGCTGGTCGGCATCGGCACCCGTTACGGCTCGGGCTGCACGAGCGGCCACGGCGTGTGCGGGATCGCGCGCGGCTCACGCCGCTCGTTCGTCGCCACGGGCACGTTCATGGCGGCGGGCTTCGCCACCGTGTTCGCTGTGCGTCACCTGATCGGAGGCTGAGATGCGAAAACTCAGCGCATTCGCGTGCGGTTTGCTGTTCGGCATCGGCTTGCTCGTCTCAGGCATGGCCAACCCGGCCAAGGTGCTCGGCTTTCTCGATCTCGCCGGGAATTGGGACCCATCGCTTGCGTTCGTGATGGCCGGCGCCATCGCGGTCGCCGCGCCCGCCTTCTGGCTCGCGCGCACGCGAGCGTCGAGCCTCGTCGGCGCGCCCATTCAGCTGCCGACATCGCGCCGAATCGACGGCCGGCTGGTTGGCGGTGCCTTGCTGTTCGGCGCGGGCTGGGGGCTCGCAGGCTTCTGCCCCGGCCCCGCACTCGTCGCCGCGGGCAGCGGCCAGCCGCGCGCCTGGCTCTTCGTCGCCGCCATGCTCGCGGGCATGGCGATTTACGCCGTGCTCGAACAGCGCCGCCGTTCGCAAGAAGCCGCATCGATCAGCACCAAACCGCACTAAAGCAGCACTACGCCGCACCAGCCTCGGAACCAAAATTACATGCAAATCACGCCACACGATGCGCGCTTCGCTAGCGCCGACCAGATCACGCCCGACGACCTCGCCGCCATTCAAGCGGCGGGCTATCGCTCGATCATCTGCAACCGGCCCGATGGCGAAGGCGGCGACTCGCAACCCACGTCGCAGTCCTTGCGCGCTGCGGCCTCGCAGCTCGGTCTGCAGTTCGCGTATCTGCCGGTGAAGCCCGGCCAGATCACCGCCGAAGACGCTGCGCGCTTCGCCGAGCTGATGATCGATCTGCCCGGCCCCGTGCTCGCGTACTGTCGCAGCGGCAACCGCGCCACGAGCCTCTATCGGCTCGCGCAGCAAGGTGCGCCCACCCAGGCCGCGCAAACCGCGAACGCCGCGCGCGCCGCGACGGCGGCCTGCACGTGGGAGGGCGAAACCTGGGACGTCGTCGTGATCGGCGGCGGCACAGCGGGCATCGCCGTCACCGCGAGCCTGTTGCGCCGCGAGCCGAACCTGAAGATCGCCATCGTCGAGCCGAGCGATCACCACGACTATCAGCCCGCGTGGACGCTGGTCGGCGGCGGCGCATACGACGTGACGAAGACGCGCCGCCCCATGGCGAGCGTCATGCCCGCGGGCGTGAAGTGGTTCCGCGCGGCCGCCACGCGCGTCGAGCCGGACGCGAACGTCGTGCAGCTCGACAGCGGCGTGCGCGTGGCGTACCGCCAGCTCATCGTGGCGCCGGGACTGCGGCTCGCATGGGAGCGCATTGCGGGCCTCTCGGAAACGCTCGGCAAGAATGGCGTGACCTCGAACTATCGCTACGACCTCGCGCCCTACACCTGGCAACTCGTGCAGCAGATGAAGGGCGGCACCGCGCTCTTCAGCCAGCCCGGCATGCCGATCAAGTGCGCGGGCGCGCCGCAAAAAGCGATGTACCTCGCCTGCGACCACTGGCAACGCCAGGGTGTAATCGGCCAGGTCAACGTGGAGTTCAATCTCGCGGGCGCCGTGCTGTTCGGCGTGGCGACCTTCGTGCCGCCGCTCATGGAGTACGTGAAGCGCTACAACGCGAACCTCGCGTTTTCGTCGAATCTCGTGGCCGTGGACGGCCCGGCGCGTATCGCCACCTTCGAAGTGAAGGATGCGAACGGCAATGTCACGCGTGTCGCGAAGCGCTTCGACATGCTGCACGCCGTGCCGCCGCAGGTCGCGCCCGACTTCATTCGCGACAGCCAGCTCGCCGACGAAGCCGGCTGGTGCGAGGTGGATCACGCCACGCTCCAGCATCCGCGCTATCCGAATGTGTTCTCACTCGGTGACGTGTGCTCCGCGCCGAACGCCAAGACCGGCGCGGCAGCGCGCAAGCAGGCCGTGATCGTGGCCGAGAACCTGCTCGCCGCACGCGCGGGTGCACCGCTCGCGTATCGCTATGACGGTTATGGCTCGTGCCCGCTCACCGTGGAGAAGGGCAAGGTCGTGCTGGCCGAGTTCGGTTATGGCGGGCGTCTCTTGCCCACCTTCCCGCTCGACCCCACGCGGCCGCGCCGCCTCATGTGGCTGCTCAAGGCGAGCGTGCTGCCGAGCTTCTACTGGTGGGGCATGCTCAAGGGCCGCGAGTGGCTCACGCGGGCTGCACGCGGCTGATGAAACTCGAGGGCCAAGGCGCGCTTAGCCCTCGAAATCGAGCCCGCCTAGCAGCACCTCGGGCTCGCCTTGCGTGCGCGAAGCAAAATCGACAGAGCGCGCCGACTCCCATGACGCGAGCTTGCGCCCGGTCGCTTCGAGGTAGTGCTCGAAGCGCGTTTCGCCGCCGGGCTCCATGAGACGCTCGATCTCCTCGGTGTCCCAGGTCAGCGAGACATTCAGCGGGTAGACATACGGATGCCGGTGCTCGCTCGCGACGCCGCGCAGGCGCACGCGCGTGGGATGGCCATGCCCGGCGTTGGGCACGACATCGACATGCACCGAAGGGCCGAACTGTTTCGCCAGCTTCGCCGCAATGCGCGGTGCGAATTCTTCCTCGAACCGGCGGACGGCTTCGATACTCATGCGTGGGGCACTCCACGGGGGGATTGACTGAGGGTTAAGGCACTGCGGATCGCGACCGCACCGCGCAAAGGACACGCGATTCACCACGATCGTGCAGCGCATCGTCCTGGCATCCTACCGCGCCGCCGGCAGGTCAGCCAATGCCCGACAGCGCACCGCCGCTTAGCGCCCTCACGCCGCCCGGCGCTCGCGCGCGGCCAGGAGGCTTCGCACGCCTTCGAGCGAATACACGCCGAGCGCGACCCAGATCGCGCCGTAACCCACGGCGCGCACCGCGCCGAACGGCTCCCCGTAGATCAGCACGCCCGTGAGCAACTGCAGCGTGGGCGTGACGTACTGGATCAGACCGAGCATCGACAGCGGAATGCGCCGCGCGGCCGCGCCGAAGAGAAGCAGCGGGACCGCTGTGATCGGGCCTGAGGCCGCGAGCAGCAATTGCAGACCGCGAGAGGCATGCGTGAAGTGGCTCTCGCCCGCGAGACCCACGATCGTCAGATAGACGACCGCAACGGGAAAGAGCAGCACGGTTTCGAGCGCGAGGCCCTCGAGCGCGCCGAGCTGCGCGGTTTTGCGCAAAAGGCCGTAGCCGCCGAAGGTCACGGCGAGCGCGAGGCTGATCCAGGGCGGCGCGCCGTTCTGCCAGGTGAGCCAGACTACTCCCGCGGTGGCCAGCACCACGGCGGCCCATTGCAGTGGGCGCAGGCGCTCGCGCAGGAACGCATAGCCGAACAGCACGTTGATGAGCGGATTGATGAAGTAGCCAAGGCTCGCCTCGACGATATGCCCGGCATTGACGGCCCAGATATAGATGCCCCAGTTGGCCGAGAGCAGCACGGCGCTCGCCACGAAGCGCCCGAGCAGGCGGCGGTCGCGCAGCGTGGGCCCAAACCAGCGCCAGTGACGGCGCACGACGAGCACGGCGATCACGAACACGAGCGACCACGCCATGCGGTGCGCGAGCATTTCGAGCGCGGGGATCTGGTGCAGCGTTTTGAAGTAGATGGGGAAGAGCCCCCAGAGAACGAATGCAGCGAACGCGTAGAGGATGCCGGGATTCATGTTCGATTCTGGTTATGGTGGCGCCTGTGCTGCGCGGCGCTGTTCGGCACGTGCCTGCGCGCGAAGGAGCGCTTCCGGCGCGTGAAGTTGCGAGCCGGCACCTGGCCCGCATCCTGCCCCGGGGTCCGTGCGAAGGCAATTGAAAGCGAGGCGGAACCCGTCCGATTTCGCTTGACCCTGCGCCAAGCCGCCGGTTTTGCGACAATAGCGGATTTTCGCCGCCAGCCTTGGCCGTTGTCCAGCCTGACGCGCCGCTTACGGCGCGCGCTGTTCCCAACGCGGCAGGCAATGGCGTAGCCCCCTGAACCGGCCTCCTCGCGCGCGATGTCCTTCCCCCATATCGATCTGCTGTATTCGCTGTCCGGCCTGTTCGTCGGATTTCTGGTCGGCCTGACCGGCGTGGGTGGCGGCTCGCTGATGACGCCGATCCTGGTCCTCGTCTTCAACGTGCATCCGGCCACGGCAGTCGGCACCGACCTGCTCTACGCGGCCGCGACCAAGTCTGCGGGCACGCTCGTGCACGGGCTCAAGGGTTCGGTGGATTGGCGCGTGACGCTGCGGCTCGCGGCCGGCAGCGTGCCCGCCGCGACGATCACGCTGATCCTGCTGCATCGCTATGGCATGGACACGCCGCGCGCGGGGCATCTGATCCAGGCCGTGCTGGGCGTGGCGCTCCTCATTACGGCGGTGGCGCTCATTTTTCGCCCGCAGCTCGCAGCGTTCGCCTCGCGCCACCGGCATGGGCCGGGCGAAGCGCGCACACTCTTCTTCACGATCCTCACGGGCGCGGTGCTGGGCGTGCTCGTCTCGCTCACCTCGGTGGGCGCGGGGGCCATCGGCGTGACCGTGCTGCTGCTGCTCTACCCGGCGCTGCCGACGGTGCGCATCGTCGGCTCCGATGTCGCGCACGCCGTGCCGCTCACGCTCCTCGCGGGCGCCGGCCACTGGCTGCTAGGCTCGATCGACTGGCACATGCTGCTTTCGCTCTTGTGCGGCTCGCTGCCTGGCATCGCGATCGGCAGCCTGCTCTCCTCAAAGGCGCCCGAAAAGCTGCTGCGCATGCTGCTCGCCGCGACGCTCACGCTCGTGGGCGTACGCCTCGTGCTCTCCTGAACGCCGCGCTCGCCGCGCGCCCCGTGTGCGCTCAGGCGTGGGGCGCCTGGCGGAAAAATCTCCCGTTGAGATCGACCTCGAACTGGCGCAGCCATTGGCCGCGGGCGTCGATGCGATAAGCCTGCGCCCAGGCGCCGCGCCGCACGATCAGCATGTCGCCGTGCTCCGGGTCATTAGGATCGGCTTCGCCGCGAATGTCGAACTGCATGGGCGCAAAGCCGTGCCGCGCACAGGCCAGCTCAAAGGCCGCCCGGTCGACGAGCGGCAAGTCGGTGTAGGTATGAATGGTCATGGCGATTTCCTGCTTTCCAGCGATGAGGCCGCGCTCGACCTCGGGAAAGACGCGCGATACCCACGGTATACCCCCAACGGCGGGAAGACTGTGTGTCAAACTACACTTTGGCGGCTGCACTGCAACATGACATGCCGCTTACGGGGACCGATCCCGGCCGCAGGTTCACGCGCGACGCGCACAAGCTGACGGCTTCGAGCGAGAAAAGCCCTCCAACACCCGCCAACCGTGCACCTGCCCGTCATACGCGCATAAAAAAAGCCCGGCCTGTAGAGGCCGGGCTTTTTTGCCGCTTGTTGCTATCGCTTGCAGCCGACGCCCCGTTTCCAGGGCGTGTGCAGCGCTTATTGCTGCACTCGGACCGTCAGCTTGTTCGTCACCGACGTCACGCCCGTCACGCCTTGCGCGACCTCGCCAGCCTTGTCGATCTGGCCCTGATCCGGCACCGTGCCGGTCAGCGTGATCGCGCCGCCGTGCGAGCGTACATTGAGCTTCGAAACGTCGAGGCCCTGGGTCTTCGAGAGCGCCTTGCGCACGGTGTAGCCCAGCTTGCGGTCGGCCTTCTTGGCCGACGTCGCCGGAGCGGCCATCGTAGCCGCGGGTGCGCTCGCCGAGTTGTCCTGCGCGTACGAGGCGCTGCAAGCTACCGACAGGCACAGTGCCACGCCCAGCGTCTTCAGAATAGCGACCGATTTCATGTTTTCTCCTTGTGTCTTCGCGTTGTTGCGGGTTGTTGTCTGGAATAAGACCGCCTGCCTTGCCGGCGAACGGCTCGAAGGCCGCCCGTCAGCCATGGTCTGACGGCTGTTACCACTACCGATGGCAGCGCACAGCGCGCAATGCGCGCGTACGCGGCCAGGGTCTGGACGCGATGCGAGAGGCAAAAGGATGAAAGGACGTCGAATTACACCCGCCGGAACAGGTCTGCGCCCGTTTCCTGTTGTTATGAATTGATGCTCGCGCGAGCCCGCTCGTTCAACTTCTCCACCACTCCCGGGCCCCGGCGCGCCTTGCGAAGCGCAGCAGGCGAACCACAATTTAGCCTGGCTGTGGCGCAAGCGCAAAGAGTTTAGCTTAAGGGCATGCGGCATGCGCTTAAGCTGTTCCGCGAGGCACGCGGGCATGCCGCCGCAACGCCGAATCTCATGTACCATCGGCACCACAGAGCCCGCGCGGCGCGCGCGCCTGAGCCGACCCGGCGCCAGCGCCGGTCCCGACGCGGACCCGACCCGCACTCCCCCGAACTACCCGAGGCCCGCCCCACCCCGATGAAGTCCCGCAC
>NZ_SMOD01000047.1 GCF_004353905.1 Paraburkholderia guartelaensis
GGCACCGTGGGGGAATTTGCCTGCGCCGCCGCGAATTGCTCCTGGTACTTACGGATCGTCTTCCGGTCAACGCCCGTAATCCGGGCGATCTCCCGCTGACGTTTGCCCGCTGCGACGAGCGTGGCGATGGTTGTTTGCAGATGCGGCTTCAAGACATTCACTCCAACAACCCCTCTTCTTCATTCGAGGGGTGCAAGGTAACGTCCTGCCAGACCGCGCCAGCATCATGCTCCGCGTGTCTCTAGGTGGGGGATTTTGAGGTGCCCACAGGTGGGGGAATTTGCCCGCCCATCGGGGTGCTATGCGGAGTTCGCGTCGTCGGTGCCGGTGGCCGGTTCGATCTACACCTACAGCTACGCCACGATGGGCGAACTGGTCGCGTGGATGATCGGTTGGGACCTGATGCTCGAATACGGTCTTGCGAGTTCCGCGGTGTCGGTGGGGTGGTCGGGCTACTTTCAGTCGCTCATCGGCGGGTTTGGCCTCCATCTGCCCGCAGCGTTGTCGGCGGCGCCGGGCGCCATTCCCGGCGTCCAGACATGGTTCAACCTTCCCGCGTTCCTCGTCATGCTGGTGTTGACAGCACTGCTGTCGTTTGGCGTGCGCGAATCGGCCCGGCTCAACAACGTGATGGTCGGGTTGAAGATCGGTGTCGTGTTGCTGTTCATTCTGGTCGGTGTCCGCCATGTTCAACCGGTGAACTGGCATCCGTTCACGCCCTTCGGTTATTCGGGCGTGTTCAGCGCAGCGGCACTCGTATTCTTCGCCTTCATCGGATTCGACGCGGTCACGTCCGCCGCCGAGGAAGTGAAGCGGCCGGCACGCGACCTGCCAATCGGCATCATCGGTTCGCTGGCCGTTTGCGCGGTGTTGTACGTTGTGGTGTCGGCGATTCTGACCGGCATCGTTCCTTACCAGAAATTCCTCGGCGTCGACCACCCGGTATCGCTTGCCCTTCAATACGCAGGCGAGAACTGGGTTGCGGGCTTTGTCGATCTCGGCGCGATTCTCGGCATGACCACTGTCATTCTCGTGATGACCTATGGTCAAACGCGCATCGTCTTCGCGATGTCGCGCGACGGCCTGTTGCCGAAGAAACTGTCGAACGTTCATGCCAGTTTCGGCACGCCGTTTATCGCGACCTGGATCGTCGGCATCCTGTTTGGTCTGGTCGCGGCCGTGGTGCCGCTCAATGTGCTGACCGAACTCATCAACATCGGAACGCTGGCGGCGTTCAGCCTGATTTCCGTCGCCGTTATCGTCCTGCGAAAAACGCGCCCCGATCTGCCGCGCGCCTTCCGCTGCCCAGCCGTGCCGATAGTGCCTCTGCTCGCGATCGCATTCTGCGTGACGCTGACCGTGTTCCTTCAAGCCACGACCTGGATCGCGTTTCTCGTCTGGCTCGCAATTGGGCTCGTCGTGTATTTCACGTACGCGCGCCAGCGCTCGCTCCTCAACTGACTTCGGGACATGGCCGAGGGTCTCGGCCCGGTCCGCTTTTTGACTGAATGACTGAACGCCTATGAGTTACGACTTTGATCGTTTGATTTCCCGCCGCGGCACCAACGCTCTTGCGGAGGACGGGTTCGAAAACTATTTGTTCGGCGTCGATGCGCCCGTGCCCGCGCTCGAGGTGCCGAGGGAAGAATTGATCTCGATGTGGGTGGCGGACATGCAGTTCGCCGCACCGGATGCGGCAATCGATGCGATCGCCGAGCGCCTGAAGCACCCGGTCTTCGGCTACACGATGAACTTCGACGATCAGCTCTATCAGGTTTTCCATGCCTGGTGTGTCGAGCGCTACGACTGGCGTTTCGCCCGAGAGGACATGCTGGTCGCGCTGGGCGTGATACCCGCGCTCTTCGGGCTCGTCGAATATATTTGCCAGCCCGGCGACAAGGTGCTCAGCCTGACGCCGGCCTACGGGTACTTCAAGCACGCGACGGTGCAGCGCGATCGCGAATTCATAACGTCGCGCCTGCTCGCGTCCGAGGATGGGCGCTACACAGTCGACTTCGCCGACTTCGAAGCAAAAGTCAGCGATCCGGCCGTGAAGCTCTTTTTCCTTTGCCATCCGCACAACCCGACCGGCCAGGTCTGGACGGACGACGAACTGCGCGGCATGGGCGAGCTCTGTATCGCCAACGGCGTCAAGATCGTTTCCGACGAGATTCATTGCGATCTGCTCAGAACCGGAAGCCGGCACACGCCGTTGGCCAGGTTGTTCCCGGGCAGCAAGGACGTCATCACCTGCATGGCCGTCAGCAAGACTTTCAATCTGGCGGGGATGATGATCGCGACCGTGATCATCCCCGACCCCGTATTGCGTGCGGAATGGAAACGGCGCCACTACCCGTTCGTGAACCCGCTCAGTCTAGCTGCCGCCACTGGCGCGTATCGGAACGGCGCGCGGTGGCTGGACGCGTTGCGCTCGTATCTGGACGACAACTTCGCGTGGACCCAACAGTTTCTGAACGAACACTTGCCGAAGGCGAGGTTCCGCATTCCCGATGCCACCTATCTCGCTTGGGTCGACCTGCGGGCCTATTTCGACGAGTCGGTCAACCTGACACGGTTCTTTCTGGAAAAGGCCGGCGTCATCCTCGAAGGCGGCGAGATGTTCGTCGAAAACGGCGATTGCCGGCTCCGGCTCAATCTCGCATGCCCGCGAGCGCAGGTGCAGCGGTCGCTGGAAAAGATACGCGATGCGATCGTTGGCTTTCACGAATGCCGAAACATCAGTAGTAGTCACCCCTCCCATCAACTCTCGTAACAAAGGAAATCCATGAACGACTGGAACGAGTATCGCGAGCAACTCACGCTTCGACTGCGCGAATTCTCCAAACTTGCCCCGGAAACCATGAAAGGCATCGCGTCACTCGGTCAAGCAGGGGAGAAGACGAATCATCTCGACGCGAAGACCCGCGAGCTGATCTCTCTTGCCGTCGCCGTGACCACGCGCTGTGATGGATGCATTGCGTTCCACGCGAGTGAGGCGAAGAAGGCGGGCGCGGCAGTGGAAGAACTTTCGGAAGCGCTTGGCGTTGCCATCAACCTGAATGCCGGTGCTGCGCTGGTCTATTCTGCGCGCACGTTGGACGCCTTCAGTAAAGCCTGATTAGTAACGGAAAATTACCTGCGGCAATCCTGGTTGCAGGCGGTGGGACGTGCATTGCCGCGAAGGTAGGAGAATGGCGCCGGGCGCGAGTCGTGCGGCCTTCATTATCCCCATCGGTCACGCAAATCACTGTACGTTTTTACAGTGTCTTGCCGCATGTTCCCGGCCGTGCCGCTAACTTCCTTCAGCAAAAAAAGACGTAGTGTCGTGCCAGGTATCGCGCGGAGCCTGTTGGTATTCTTAGGTCAATTCTTGGACGCACCCGATTTCGGATAACAAGTAAGAACGCGCTGGATTGAAGTGGAGCAGCGAAAAAACGTGATGAAGCGTCCTTGTCGATAGTCAGACAACTTACCGGCTTCGAAATAGACAGTAATGTTTTTCAGTGCCCAGCGCAAACTAATTCGACACCAAATGTTGTATTCGTCGTCCGATGTGGCATAGTGCGAAAAACTAACTTGTTAAAGGAATACCACGAATGGCTACGCTCCAATCGATTCAGGCACGAATCGCAAAGCTGCAGGCTCAAGCAGAATCGCTGGCGTCAACGAAATCGTCGGCGGTGCTCGAGAAGATTCGCGGTCTGATGGACAAGCATGCAGTGACGATCGCCGACATTGAGGCTTTCGTCGGCAAGCGGCGCGGCCGCAAACCGGGAACGACCGTTGCGGCGAAGCAGGGCGCGTCGGCTGCGAAATATCTCGATCCCAAAACGGGCGCGACCTGGACCGGCCATGGTCGTGCACCGGCGTGGATTGCAAATGCCAAGGACCGAAGCAAGTTCCTGATTGCAGGTGCGGCGCCGAAATCGGCTGCTGCCGTGAAGGCGCCTAAGGCAGGTAACTATGTGCGCGGACCGCAGCCGCCGAAGTATCGCGACCCGAAGACCGGCGCGACCTGGTCCGGTCGCGGCACCGCACCGGCGTGGCTCGCCGGCGCGAAGGACCGGTCGAAGTTCCTGATTGAAAAGGCCGAGCCTGCAGCGAAGACGGCCAAGGCGCCGGCAGCGAAGAAGGCCGCTGCCAAAAAGAACACGGCTAAAAAGAACGCTGCAACGGGTAAGGCTGCTGTCAAGAAGGTATCTGCGAAGTCGACTGCGTCGCCGGCGCGCAAAGCTGCATCGAAGAACGGCGCGGCGGCAAAATCGCCTGTCGTTCGAAAAGCCCGTGCGCCGAAGCTGGTCGTGAAATCGACGGCGCCTGTCGAAGTTGCCGCGCCTGCGGCAGCCACGGAAGTTGCGAGCACGGCCGCTGCAGCCTAAGTGACGCACACCGGGCTCCGGAAGCTTGCTTCCAGCCCGGTTCAGCGCTTGTTACTCGTGGCGGGGACCGCTTGAACACTAAGACGGTTGCTGGCATTGACGTAGGCGGTGACAAGAAGGGCTGCCATCTAGTCATTCTGGAAGGCAGTCGAGCTTTTCGGCCAGTCGATACGAAAACCCCGCAGGAGATGCTGCAAGCGTGCCTTGAGTACGGCGTCCAGGCCGTCGGGATCGACGCTCCTTGCCAATGGGGTGTCGAAGGCGAAGGGCGGCGTGCGGAAAGGGAACTTGCGCGTCAACGCATCTTTTCCTTCGCCACACCAACTCGAAAGCGGGCGGATGAAAATCCGGGTCACTTCTACCGGTGGATGTTCAACGGAGAAGCCATTTACCAGGCCTTTTCGTCTGCCTTCCCGCTGCTGACAGCTCGCGATTTCCAGGGTGGGCGTGTTAGCTTCGAAACGTTTCCCCATGCTGTGACCTGTGCTCTGCGGGGCCAGGAGGGAACGTCTGCGAAAGAGAAACGCCGCCAACGACCCGAAGTACTGGAAAACGCGAAGATCGACATCTCAGGCTTGAAATCGATTGACGACTTCGATGCCGCGCTGTGTGCGCTGAGCGCGAGATATCTGGTTGAAGGGCGCACCTACGCATACGGCAACGTGGAAGGCGGCTACATTCATGTGCCGATTCCGTAGTAGCACTTCCAGATGTTATTGTGATTCGGAGCGGGTCGCGCGTATCTTGTTGCGCCGCAGTTGTCACGAGGGCAATAACAGCTATGGACTCGAGCAACGAATTTTCCTATTTCGCGTACGGCTCCAACATGTCGGTACGACGCCTCGTCGCGAGGCTGCCGTCCGCGAAGGTTGTCACCACGGGGTTCGTGACTGGCTACAAACTCGCGTTCGACAAACTGAGCAAAAAGGACGGCTCGGGCAAGTGCGATTGTGAGCACACGGGAAACACCGGTGACAGAGTCTACGGCGTCATTTTCTCGGTGGTGCATCGCGAACGGGAGGCGCTCAACACGTTCGAAGGAGCAGGTAAGGGGTACGAGCCTTTGAGTCTCCGGGTTGAGACCGTCAATGGCGGAATGTATGCACTGACCTACGTCGCTACAAAAAAACAGCCTGGTCTTCAGCCATACCACTGGTACAAGCAGCATGTATTGGTGGGCGCGAAGGAGGCGCACTTGCCTGAAGATTACGTGCGTGCCATCGAAGCGGTCGTCTCCATCGACGATCCGGATTCGATGCGAACCGCGATGGAGCTTCGGGCTTACTCGGCGATGTGATTAACCGGATCGATTCGGTTGAATTCGTTTCTGGGCCGCCGTTTCGCATCGAGAGTTGGGGCTATCTTCGCGCAGCGGCCTTTTTACGCTGACGCTCCGGTTCCGCCGGCGCGTTTGCGGGCATGGAGCAGGCTCGCACGATGGATTCGATGAGCGCCTCTAGCTCCTCGTGCTTTTCTCTGGACGACACGTCGAAGAGTTCAAACACCCCAAAACCACGAAGAGTAGCGAACACCGACGCAGTAAATCCCTTTGGATACGGATGATGCGCGTGGAGTTCGGGGAACGTCTCCATGAATCTCGAGAAGAACTGCTCGTCTTCAAAAGCGCGCTTTGCATCGATGCGGCTGAAGATCGATGGCGTTGCCTTGCAGCCGAAGAACAGGCTCCACGCCGTCAGGTAACTCTGCGCGCCGAATATTTCCTTCCATGCGTGATGCACGAAGCGTTCGGCGCGTTCGCGCAGCGGAAGCGCCGGATCCGGCCACACGCCGCCCTGGTCACCCAGAGGCGCCATGGCTTCGTCGACCAGGCGTTCAATCAGCGCATCGCGACTTTCGAAGTGGTGCTGCAGGGCACCGAGCGAAACATTGGCGCCGCGCGCAATGGCCTGCAGGGTCGCGCTCTTGAAACCTTCTTCGCGCAAAAGGCGTTGCGCAGATTCGATGATCTTGCGCTGGGTGGTCTCGATGCGCTCGCTTTGCGGAGTCCGTGCGCGCGTACGCGGGCTGGTGGTTGCCATGGATGTCACGTCGGTCGTCATATGTAAAACAATAATAAATACTTCTTGTTCGATGGGGAACCGTCGGTTGCGTTCCAGCCCGAATTTCATCCAGGTACAAACACTAACAATAATAAATTATTGTTGTTATATAGTTCGGGTGTCCGCCGCAGCTTCGCGGCGCTTCTCAAGTCACACGGATTTGACATGCCGCGCTTCATCGACCGCCTGCCCAACGATGACCACACAAACGGCTGGAGCACGTTGCTCCCGCCGCGCACTCCACGACTGCCGCTCGCGGGTGAGCACGACTTCGACTGGGTGGTAATCGGCGGCGGCTACGCCGGTCTCGCGGCCGCACGCCGGCTGGCCGAGCTTCGGCCCGACGATTCGATAGCCGTGGTCGAGGGCGGCGAGGTTGGCGAAAACGCCTCGGGGCGCAACTCCGGGTTCGCCATCGACTTGCCGCATGCGCCTTCGACTTCGCCTGCGATGGTCGAACAGGGCCGCCGCGCCATCCGGGTGGGGCGTTTCGCGATCGCGGAACTGGAGCGGCTTATCGTTCAGCACCGGATCGCCTGCGACTGGCAACGCAGCGGGCGCTACCATGCAGCCGTGAGCCCGGGCGTTGCCGAAAAAGTGCTCGAGACCTATGCCGAGAATCTGTGCGCCTGGGGCGAAGCGTTCGAACCGCTTTCGCGCAGCGCATTGGGTGACCGGCTCGGCACGCGCTACTACCACAGCGCCATTTACACACCGGGAACCTGCCTCATGAATCCCGCGGCGCTCGTACGCGGCCTCGCAGACAACCTGCCAGCGCAAGTCGAGCTGTTCGAGAATTCGCCCGTCGTGGAGGTCGAGTTTGACGGTCCTCAGCGCTACGTTCGCACGAAGGGTGGCCGGATTCGCTACGGCAAGCTCATTCTGGCAGTGAACGCCTTTTCACAGTCGTTTGGCGTTTTCCGCGACCGGCAGGTGCCGGTTCTCCTCTTTGCGAGCCTCACGAAACCGCTCACACCTGACCAGCAGGTGAAGCTCGGCACGGACGCCAGTTGGGGAATCACGCCCGCGCATGGCGTGGCGGGTTCGACGCTGAGGCTCACCGCCGACAAGCGCCTGTTGATCCGTGAAGGCTTCGAATATTCCCCGACGCTGAGCACGAACGAGGCGCGGCGCGAGGCCGCGCGGGCCACGCATCGCAAGCTGCTCACTCGGCGCTTCGGCCATCTTGGCGGCAAGCTCGAAATCGAACACTTCTGGATGGGATGGCTTGCCGTCTCGCGCAACCATGCACCCGCTTTTGGCCAGGTCAGCGAGAACGTCTTCGCTGCGGCCTGCTGCAACGGCGCTGGCATCGTGCGCCACACCGCGGCAGGGATGCTGATCACGGAGCTTGCGCTCGGCCGACGCGGCGAACTCGCTGACGACTTTCTGGCCCAAGGCACGGCGAGCTATATCCCGCCGCGGCCGCTGCGCGACATCGGCGTGCATTTCGCGCTGATGCGCGAGCGCGCATCCGGCAGACTCGAACGGTAGCGCGAGCGCCGCTACCGTCGCTGCTTCCTCATTACGCAACACTCATATCGACAGAGACAAGGAGACGAGGCTATGCAATCAGTACGACTGATCAAGGGCGAAGCGATCCGCAACGAAAATCGCGGTGGCGTCGCCGATGGCGTGGCCGAGATCGCGTGGGCGATTTCGGACAAGGAGGGTGCGAAGCTGCCCTGCGGTTTCGGCCGTTGGCACGAAGCGCTGTGCGAACCGAAGACCCTGACCTACGATGAAGTCATTCTCGTGCTGGAAGGTGTCTTCGGCGTCGAGGCGAGCGACGGCGCGCGAGTTGAAGGTCGTCCCGGCGACGTGATTGAGCTTTGCAAGGGGGCCACGGTCAAATACTTCGGCACGCACGCAAAGCTGTTCTTCGTGACCAACTGAGACGTCGGGAGAACGCCATGCAAACCAATTCCACCCACGGACACCTCGAGCGCAAGCTCCGGAACCGGCACATCCAGCTGATCGCGCTCGGCGGCACGATCGGCACCGGCCTCTTTTTGGGCTCCGCCGGCGTCCTCGAGCTTGCCGGACCCTCAATGCTGCTCGGCTACGCAATCGGCGGACTGGTGGCATTTCTTATCATGCGTTTTCTCGGCGAGATGCTGGTCGAGGAACCGATCGCCGGTTCGTTCAGCTACTTCGCAAATCGCTACGGTTCGCGCTTCGCGGGCTTTCTCTCGGGCTGGAATTGTGTCGCGCTGTATGTGCTTGTCGGCATGCTCGAACTGACTGCAGTTGGCAAGTTCGTCCAGTTCTGGTGGCCGGGCATTCCGACATGGGTCACCGCGCTCGTCTTCTTCGTCATTATCAACGGCGTGAACTTCATCAACGTGAAGATTTACGGTGAGGTCGAGTTCTGGTTCGCGCTGATCAAGATCGTCGCGGTGATCGCGATGATCGTGGTGGGCATCTACATGATTGCGAGCCCGGGTCACCGGGGGCAGTCGGTCAGCAATCTCTGGTCGCACGGCGGGTTCTTCCCGCACGGGGTTTCCGGTCTGGTGATGGCGATGGCGTTCATCATGTTTTCGTTCGGTGGCGTCGAAATGCTTGGCTTCACCGCAGCGGAAGCCGACAAGCCGCGTCAGGTCATACCACGGGCGATCAACCAGTTGATCTTCCGCGTGCTGGTGTTCTACATCGGTTCGATGGCGGTGCTGCTCATGCTGTCACCGTGGGACCATTTGCTCGCTCAACTTAAGTCGGGTGGCGGCATCTACAGTAACAGCCCGTTCGTGCTCGTGTTTTCAGGCATCGGCGCAAACCTGGCGGCAAACGTTCTCAACTTTGTGATTCTGACCGCGACGCTGTCTGTCTATAACAGCATGGTGTATTGCAACAGCCGGTTGCTTTACGGCATGGCAAGCGAAGGCAACGCGCCTAAGTCGTTGATGCGGGTGAATCGCCGTGGCGTGCCCGTGCGCGCGATCGTCTATCCCGCCGTCTTTACGGGGCTGTGCATCGTGCTGAACTACGTAGCGCCGGCGAGCGTGATCGAAATCTTGATGTCGCTGATCGTGGCCGCACTCGTCATCACGTGGGTCACTATCATCGTGACGCATCTGCGCTTTCGCAAGGTGCGCATGACGAGTGACGCGAAGTCCGGCTTTTTGGCGCCGTTTGCGCCCGCCACGAATTATCTTTGCCTCGCGTTCATGGCATTGATCATCGGCGTCATGCTGTTGACGCCGGGCATACGGGCTTCCGCGTTTGCGATTCCCGTATGGATCGGCGTTGTGTATTTCGCATACCGATGCGTTCGGGGCCGTCACACCGAACTCGTCGTGGCTTCGTTCTGATCTTGCCGCTCGAAAAGATGCGCTAGGTTCGGCGTTTGCTGCGAAATACAAAAAATATCGTACGCTCGTGTTGTTTGCGCCCTCTGCCTATGATGCCACCAGGGCGTTGACGGCTTCTGATTTGACATGAACGCTACGGGTCAACGCCGGTGGCTAGCTTCGGACAGCCATTGTGTGGGGGCCGTAGCAGGCCTTGGCTGTTTTCAGAATTTCCACCTCGATCCGGCGTAAGTGAAGCTCGAACATGGTCCGACTAATTAGCTTTCCGACCAACAAATCCAGTAGAGCATTCACCTTTTCCGGCACTCACTGATATAGCAAGTCGGTTCGATAGTTACCGCCGGAGGGATAGTTGACGTACAGCCGCCATTGACCACCACGCTTGATACCGAATACGCGTGCCCGGTCGCCGTACTGCTGCGCGCTCAATAGCGTGCCACCGGTGATGCCCGGATGTGAAGCAACAATATCCTGCGCCAGGTTTAGCAGAGTCTGTGTCCGAACATCAGAAACGTGAGCGGCTTCGCGCCGTTGCCGCGCTGCGGCGCTTTCAAAGACCCACTGCATAAAGGTTTGAGGAACAGGTGGGACCTGGACGTTGTGATGAACTACGATTGTCTTACTTGGTGCCTTAAAGACCATGATTCCGCAACCGGTAAGTTCGGCAGTGAAAAACAACTGCGCATCGAAACCCAGATCGACCGCATAGGCGCAATCAGGCGCCCACTGCAGATAATAAGCACGATCCCGCTGATATATGCCGTTCGGCTGATTACGGCTGATCCACACCGCCGATGTAGCCGAAATCCCGGTGTCGTCATAGCGGAGTGTGACTGGTGTTACGCGAGCTGCGGAATATTGGTAATGCAAAGGAACCGCGCCAGGGTTTTGAACCGTTCGGGAAACGCTGTTCGGGATCTCCCGCGTCATATTGCTTTCGAGCCGGATCTGACGTACGTTTCCCAGACTGTTGAGCAAGGCCGCCGGATCGGCAAGAAACTGCCTATATTGCTGTGGATTCATGCTTAGTCTCCGACCAAAGATGAAATGGATACGCTTCCTCATCCGGTAAGGCGATTGGTGTGGTAGCTTTCCGATAGCCCCCGCTACTACCGGGCTACTTAACCAGAACAATTCTCCACGCGATGTTATTCCATGAAGCTCACCGAATTGGTCCTGGCTGCTTTGGTCGTAATGATGGACAAGTCCGCGTGTCCACAATTGCGGGAAGATCCCTGCGGCCCAAGTCGCTGAATTTGAAGAGAAGCGGAGCGAGATCAATCAATGCTGCCCTCCGGATCAAGAGTCATCCGCCTTCAAAGCACAGTGGCTGACAGCACATAGTCATCGCCGGCTAGCCAGCGTCAATTGGTTATGCGCTCTCGGCGCGGGGCATACGATGCGTGTGAAGAAACAGATCGCGAGCCTCGCGCCGAATGTGCGATGCCGCGACTGCGACACCCCGTGAGAACTCACTTTAGTTGCGCGGCTGCGGATCGCAATATTCCCAGATGACCATACCCCACGACGTGCTCTGAGGCCCGGGCATGGGGTCGCCCGCCTCGACGTACACCGAATCCTTCGTCGCCGGACTCTGCCAGTGTCCAGTGCGTGGGCAGGGCTCTCCGGGCAAGGCGCGTGGCTTTGATTGTGCGATGGGCTGTGGGAGGTAGGTGTCTTCCTCAGCGGGGAGACTACCGTCCCGGTAACGTTGGAGGATCTCCTGCCTACGCTGTCATGAAAAAGGCATGCGGCCACCCGAAGCGGCGAATCAAGCGAGCCGGAAGCGGTCGCTCAAACCTTCAGAGGGAGAAGTCGCTATGACACTCAGTCAACGCACTTCCATTCCATTTTCTGCACGCTGATATCGGGCTGATTAGCCAGCGCTTCTCGTTCGGGCAAGAACTGGAAACCATGTCGGCGATAGAGACCTACCGCGCGGGTGTTGTCTGGCGAGACTTTCAACACGACTTTCCGCTGTCCGCGTTCGATCGCGCGCGTCTGGATTGCGTTGACCAGGCGACTTGCAATTCCCAAGCCTCGGCACTTCGAGTGAACCCACATGGCAATCAGGTTGTATTCATGCGAGCGGCTTATCGCGTCGCCGATAAGACCGACTGCTTGCCCTTGCACCATGGCTACCAGATATTGCGGTTGCGTCTGACCTGAAGCGCATTCGCGCCATTGCTGCTCGCTATACGCGGCAGCGGTGGCGTAACGCAGGCCGAACGCCGTTGGGCTGTCAAGCAGCGCGGAAAGGAGGACCGTCTTCAAGATTTGCCAGTCTTCTTCCGCGGTCGGGCGAATGAGAACAGGGCTCGACACTGTGGCCATAAGGATTCTCGGGAGTCGGGGTTCTCCCTTCTAACATTGCAGCTTTCCCCGGATACGTCGGACACTCCGTCCGTACCCGAACATAGGGCGATCACTCTCGCTCTACGGCAACTGAGCGTGAAACTTGAGAGGGCGACTGAACGGCTGCTCCCGGAGTGTCGATGACGCCTGACACGCCCGGCGCAAGCCGATCAGCAGCAGGGATCCGATTAAAGGTCCACTACTGCGGCAAACTCGCGCTCATCGTTGGACGTATCAAAGCGAGTGCCTGGCTGTATTACGGTTGCATTTCAGTGCGACTTTAGATATTTCACTAAAGTCGACTGAACTCCGAGTCCTCATCCCTTCCCGAGTGGCGGCCGACGTGGAAATCCCGCCATATTGCTCAACTGGGCAAGCTCATTGGCCGCCTCGCGTAGCAGTCCAGAGTACTCGTGAATTTTCTCAGTCGTCAGTCGTACCCGAGGACCGGCCAGGCTGATGACGCCGACGCAGCGCGAGCCGCTCACTACGGGCGTCGCCACTGCCGACATCCGCGGGGCGAACACCTCGTCGATCATCGCGTAGCCTCGCACGCGCGCGGCATGGACGAAACCCAACAGCGCTTTCAACGTCGTCGGCGCATTGGGTCCGAACTCATTTGGTTGTCCGAAGCCTTGCTTCAAGACTAGCTCGGCTGCCCGTTCATCGGTCATCGTCATGAGCCATGCGTGTCCGGTCGACGTGCATGAAAGTCGTGCTGCCTGGCCCATGTCGGGGTCGTAGCGGAAGCCGGTGCGCTGTCCGTCCGCCTTCCCAACCCAGATGATCGCTTCGCCATCCACCAGCGACAACCGCGCAAGTTCGCCGGTCTGTGCCGCGACGCGTTCGATGATCGGCTGGGCGATATCTGCGATGCCCGTGAGGCTCAGGAATTCGAGTCCGTTCGACGTCATGCGCATGGTCAGGATGTAGCGGCTGTGATCGGCCAGTTGCCTGACATACCCGCCTTCAACGAGTTCGGTGAGCAGGCGGTGGCACGTGCTGCGCGGCAGGGACAAGGCATCGGCAATGGCCACGAGGCCTGCACCTTCGCCTTGCGACGCCAGCAGATCGAGAATTCTCAGGCCGTTTCTAAGCGACATCTTTCGCTTCCATAATATGAAATGCAATTCCGGTGTGGAACGCCCCGCCTCGGCAGCGCAAACAATAGCACCTGTTCGTCACCAGAAACGAACGTTTCACCAAATCAAGAATTCAGGAGACACCATGTCATTTTTCGCTGATTCGGACCTTGCTGCAGAAGGGCGGTCTGCGCAGGCTCACTTGATGGCGCGTCGGGCAGTAGCTGGGGCAACCGTCGGCACAGCGCTCGAATGGTTCGACTTCGCGCTGTATGGCGTGGTCGCGGCGACGATCTTTCCCAAGCTGTTTTTCCCGTCGCTCGACCCCACCGCCTCGCTGCTCGCGTCACTGGCAAGCTTCTGGGCAGGGTTGGCCGCCCGCCCGCTCGGCGCGGTGATCTGCGGAATGCTCGGTGACCGTTGGGGACGTCGCAAACTGATGCTGATCACCGTGTCGGTGATGGGCGCGTCGTCCTTCCTGATGGGCGTGCTGCCCACCTACGGCCAGGTTGGCATCCTCGCGCCGACGTTGCTGGTGTCGCTGCGCATCATTCAGGGCTTCGCGCTCGGTGGCGAATCGACGGGCGCGCAACTGATGGCGGTCGAGCACGCGTCTGCTAACCGGCGTGGCTGGTATTCGGGCCTGCTCGGCATTTGCTCGCCACTGAGCCAGATTCTCGCCAACTTCTCGCTCTTCACGCTGGCCGCGTTGCTTTCGTCGGACGACTTCGATGCCTGGGGATGGCGCGTCCCGTTTCTCGCGAGCTTTGTTCTGGTGCTGCTGGGCATTTACATCCGCAGAAAGGTTAGCGAGACACCGGCCTTCGAGGCGCTCAAGAAGACTGGCGCACCGACACGCGCGGCCAATCCGCTCGGCACCGTCTTCAAATATCACTGGCGCACCGCGCTTCGCCTGACGCTGTTCTTCTGTGGCCCGGCCGCGTTGTTTTATCTGATCGTGGTTTTCTCGCTGAGCTACCTGACGAAACACCTCGGCGTACCCAGGCAGACCGGTTTCATGCTGCTGATGGTTGCGAATGTCTGCGCTATCGTGGGCGCGCTGGCGGGCGGCTATCTGAGCGATCGGATCGGACGCAAGCGCGCGCTGATGATCGGTTCGTTTTGCACACTAATCTGCTGCCTGATTTACTTTCCGATCCTCAACCAGAACTCAATCGCCATGACGATGGCCGTGATGGGCGCCTTCCTCGGCTTCACACAGTTCCAGAGCGGCATCCAGCCGGTCTGGTTCGCCGAGTCATTCCCGACCGAGGCGCGCTACACGGGGTCCGCACTGTCGTATTCGGGAGCCAACCTGCTCACCGGCGGCCCGATGCCGATCGTCGCCGTGGCGCTGCTCAATGCCTTTCACGGTTCCCCGTGGGCCATCGTAGCGGTTTGCGGCTCGCTGAACCTGATCTCCTTCCTGATGATCGCAATATCCCGGGAAACCAAAGACACGGCCCTGGAACGCACTTCTGCTCATTGACACCATGACTCGCAAACTCTACATCCTCAATGGCTCCAACCTGAACATGCTGGGCGTGAGGGAACCTCATCTTTACGGCAGCACCACCCTTAAGGACATCGAACAGAACTGCCTCACGCTGGCCGACGCCCTCAAGTTCGACTGCGTGTTTCGTCAAACGAACAGCGAAAGCGAGTTGGTCGACTGGATCCAGGAGGCGTTCCTGCAAGACGCAGCGCTGATCATCAATCCGGCCGGCTTTTCGTTCGGTCGGATTCCGGTGCTCGACGCGGTCAAGCTCATCCGCCGGACCGTTGTGGAATTGCATATCACCAACATCCACCAACGCTCGGAGGAATATCGTCACTCGACGATTTCGGTGGCGGCTACCGCGGTAATTTGCGGGGCTGGCGCAAACGGGTACTTGCTGGCGATCCGCGCGATTGACGATCTGTGGGGCAACGAGACGTGAGCCGGTCCTCTATATAGGGGCTACGCGGGCTCCTCGATGGCTTAGGGATCGCCCTGGTGCCATACGCCTGACCGTTGTCGATTCATCAAGTGCAGCGTTGTGCTGCTATGCCGGAATCCGCATGTTCGGTGCGGTTTGCTGTCAAGACGCGTCCATTTCGGCTCCCTATACTCGCCTGACATTGCCCGGCGCCACGCCACTCCCCCTTCTGGAGGCAAGCCATGTCGACGATTCCAGCACGCATAGAACGCATGCCGTATTCGAGCTTTCATCGGCGATTGTTGTGGCTGGGAGGACTGGGATACGTGTTCGATGCGATGGATGCCGCTGTGCTGGCCTTCATGCTGCCGGTGCTGCGCACGCAGTGGCATCTGAGCAGCGTACAGACCGGCGTGCTCGGCAGCGGCACCTTCATTGGGTATTTCTTCGGTGCTGCGATCGCCGGTATCCTCGGCGACGTGATCGGGCGGCGCAAGGTCATGGTGTGGGCGCTGATCATCTACTGCATCGCTTCGCTCATTAGCGCCGTGGCGCAGGATTGGCCGTTCTTCATGGCGATGCGCATCATCGCCGGTGTCGGCACCGGCGCCGAAAGCGCCATCGTGGCGCCGTTTCTCTCCGAGTTCGTGGCGCGCAAGTATCGCGGCACGTTCACCGGCAGTCTGGCGGCGTTCTTTTCGTTCGGCTTCGTCGCGGCCGCGGTGCTCGGTTATCTGGTGATCCCGCTGGCACCCGATGCCTGGCGCGTCGTCTCGGTCATCACCGCGCTCCCCGTCGTCATGCTGCTGTGGTGGCGGCGTGCGCTGCCGGAGTCTCCGCGCTGGCTCGATACGCGCGGCAGAACCGTCGAAGCCGAGGCGATCGTCGACAAAATGGAAGCGGAGGTGCGCGCCAACGGCTTGCAGCTCGAGCCGCTGCAAGCGCACGAGCCGGCCGCCCCGGCAACCGTGGGGCGCGGCACGCCGCTCGGCAACCTCAAGGCGCTCTGGTCGCGCGAACTGGCGAGCATTACCGCGATGGCCTGGCTGATGTGGCTGTCGATCACGTTCAGCTACTACGCATTCTTTACGTGGATTCCCGGCTTGCTGGTGCAAAGCGGCATGACCATCACGCGCAGCTTTTCGTATTCGCTCGTCATGTACCTCGCACAAATCCCCGGTTACTTTTCGGGCGCGTGGCTCAATGAAAAGATCGGCCGCCAGGCCACCATCGCGAGCTACATGGCCCTTGGCGGGCTCTCCGCGCTGGGGCTCGCGCTCACCCATGGCAATGCCGAAATCCTGGCGTCGGGCTTCCTGCTGTCGTTCTTCATGAACGGGACTTACGCCGGCGTCTACGCTTTCACGCCCGAAGTGTTCCCAACTGACGTTCGCGCGACCGGCATGGGCGTCGCTTCGGCAATCGGGCGCCTTGGCGCGATCGCCGCGCCCATCCTGGTTGGCTATCTCTATCCGCGTCTCGGTTTCGGCGGAGTCTTCGGCGCCACGACGCTGGTGCTGATCATCGGTGCGCTCGCTGTTCTGATCATGGGCGTACCCACGCGCGGCCGATCGCTCGAAGAAATTGCCGCCATGCGCATGAAACGCTCACAGTCGGCGCATGGCGAGTTCGCGCGAGACAATCGGAGGAGAAACGTATGAACCGCATCCTGTTCAAGAACGGCGCATTGCTCGATCCGCTGCAAGGCGCATTGCAGCCGGGCCACAATCTGCTCGTGGAGGGCGACACGATCAAGGAAGTGTCGACACAGCCGATTGACGTGCACGACGCGCAGGTCATCGATCTCGCAGGCAAGACCATCATGCCGGGCTTGATCGACCTGCACGCGCACATGGTCGCGACGCAGTTCGACCTGCCGAGCCAGGCAAGAATGCCCAACGTATTCGTCACGCTCAAGGCGGTGCCGATCATGCGCGGCATTTTGCGGCGCGGGTTCACGACAGTGCGCGATGCGGGCGGTGCCGGCCTCGCGCTGAAGCAATCGATCGAAATGGGCCTCGCGCAGGGGCCGCGCCTGTTCATTGCCGGGCGAGCGCTCAGCCAGACCGGCGGCCACGGCGACGTGCGTGCGCGCTCGGACTTCATCGTCGGCGATGCGCCGTGTAATTGCTGCGTGCGCGTCGGGGCCTTGAGCCGGGTCGTCGACGGCGTCGATGCGTTGCGCCGGGCAGTGCGGGAAGAACTGCAGATGGGCGCCGACCAGATCAAGATCATGGCCTCGGGCGGCGTTGCGTCGCCGACCGACCCGGTCGGCGCGCTCGGTTACTCGGAGGACGAGATCCGCGCGGTCGTCGCCGAAGCCCAGGGGCGCGGCACCTACGTGATGGCGCACGCCTATACGCCCGAATCGATGCAGCGTGCGGTGCGCTGCGGTGTGCGCACCATCGAGCACGGCAATCTGATCGACGCGCCGACCGCCGCACTCATGGCCGAGCACGGCGCGTACGCGGTGCCGACGCTGGTGGCCTACGAAGCGTTGCATCTTGAGGGCGTGCGCTACGGCTTGCCCCCCGAGAGCGCGGCCAAGATCGACATCGTGCGCGAGGCCGGGCTGAAGTCGCTGGAAATTTTCAAGCGCGCCGGGGTCAAGATGGGCTTCGGCAGCGATCTGCTCGGCCCGTCGCATCGCATGCAAAGCGACGAGTTCACGATTCGCGCACAAGTCCTGACGCCCGCCGAGATCATCAGCAGCGCCACCACCATCGGCGCCGAAATCCTCGGCATGACGGGCAAGCTGGGACGCCTCGCGCCTGGCGCCTGTGCCGACGTGCTGGTGGTCGATGGCGATCCGCTGCGCGACCTGGCCTGCCTCGGCGGCCAGGGGGATCACATTCCGCTGGTGATGAAGGGCGGACACGTCGAGTTCAACGAGTTGCATTGAACGGGGATACGCCGTCTACGGCGCGGCGGGGTGGCACACGCCCTCGATTGACGGCATTGCGACGGGCCGGTTAGGCTCGGGGCCATGCGCCCATCCAAAGTCGATCTGAATCTCTTCGTCGTGTTCGAAGCCGTCTATCGAACGCGCAACCTCACGCGTGCGGCTGAGATGCTTTTCATCACGCAGCCCGCCGTGAGCAACGCGCTCGCGCGCATGCGCAAGGCATTCGACGATCCGCTGTTCGTGAGCACGCAGGCCGGCATGATGCCCACGCCCGTCTCCGAGAACATCATTGGCCGGGTGCGCGAGGCGCTGCAGTTGCTCGATTCGAGCACCCATGCGGGCGAACGCTTCGATCCGGCTTCGTCGCAGCGAACGTTCCGGCTCAGCATGAACGACCTGTCCGAGGCATTGCTGCTGCCCGCGCTGGAAGAGGTGCTACAACGTCTCGCGCCCGGCATACGCATCGAAAGCTACTTCACGACGCGCCGCGACGTCCCCGAAGCGCTCGCGAGCGGCGCGGTCCATCTCGCGATCGACGCGCCCCTCATCGACGACCCGTACCTCGAACAGGCGCCGCTGAGCCGCGACCGTCACGCGTGCATGGCGCGCAAGGATCACCCCTTCGCGAAGAAGAAGCTCACGATCGACGACTATCTGCGCTTCGGCCATATCCATGTGTCCAGCCGCCGGCAGGGACCCGGTCTTGTCGATACCGAACTCAACAAGCTGGGACTCAGGCGCACCATCCAGACCCGCGTCCAGCACTATCTCGTCGCGCCCCTGATCGCGATGCGCACTGATCTCGTCCTGACCGCACCGCTCAGTTTGCTCAAGCGCTACGACGCGCGCATCTTGGCGCTGCCGTTCGATATTCCCGATCTCGAGACGCATGGTTACTGGCATCGCAGCGTCACGGCGGACCCGGCTCATCGCTGGCTGCGCGAGCAGATAGGCCGTCTGATGCGCAAGCAGACCCCCTAGGTGTCACGATTCGTTATGACGCGGTATCACGAGAATAAATTTCCTGAATACTCCGCGCCCCGGTATCGTTTCAGTCATGTTCAGACGAGGTCGGCATGGCGGAACTCTACCTGGTACGGCACGGGCAGGCGTCTTTCGGCGCTGAGAGCTACGACGAGCTTTCATCTTCCGGCTGCGCCCAGTCGCGCTGGCTGGGCGAATACTACGCGCAGTCTGGCCTGACTTTCGATCGCGTGGTCATCGGCACGATGCGCCGCCACGCGCAAACCGCCGATGCCCTGCTAACCGCAATGGGCAGCAGCAAGCCCGCGGAGATCGTGCAGGACGCGGATCTGAACGAGTACGATTTTCACGCCCTGTTTTCCGCTCTCGCAGAGAGCGGTCTGGCGCCTGGTCACGCGGCCGAAAGCTCGATGAAGGTCTTCTTCAAGGGGCTCAAGCAGGTCTTGCAGCTTTGGTCCGAGGATAAATTGCCCGGGCGCGTTCCCGAGACCTGGGCGCAGTTCCAGGCGCGCATCGAGCGTGCGCGTCTCGCCATTCAGCGCTCGGGCGGCAGGCGCGTTCTGGTCGTGAGCTCGGGCGGCCCGATTGCCGTCTTCGCCCAGCAGGTTCTGCAGGCACCTGCGGCCGCCGCAATCGCGCTCAACATGCAGATCCGCAACAGCAGCGTGAGCCAGTACGTCTTCAACGACAGCGCCATGTCGCTGGTCACCTTCAACACCTTGCCGCATCTCGAACAGGCCGAGAGGCGCGAACTCATCACCTATGGCTGATTCGAATCCGGTTTCCCGCTCCATCATGAATGCAAGCCTCCAGTTCGACGTGGAAACACTCACGCGCTATCTGGCCGCCCACGTGCCCGGTTTTCAGGGACCCATGTCCGTCGAGAAGTTCGCTGGCGGACAGTCGAACCCCACGTTTCTTCTCGATGCGCAGAGCGGCCGCTATGTGCTGCGGCGCCAGCCACCGGGCGAGTTGCTCAAGTCCGCGCATGCCGTGGACCGCGAATTCCGCGTGCTGAGCGCGCTTGGCAACACGCCGGTTCCCGTTGCGCGAGCCTTGCACCTGTGCGAGGACCGTGAGGTGATCGGCAGCCTGTTCTACGTGATGAGCTTTGAAGAGGGCGAAATTAACTGGGATCCCTCTTTGCCCGCGTTGTCTTTTGGCGAGCGCGGTGCCATCTACGACGCGCTGATCGGCACGATGGCGTCTCTGCACGACGTGGATGTCGAGGAGGTCGGTCTGGCCGACTACGGCCGCGCGGGCAACTACTTCTCTCGCCAGATCGACCTGTGGACGAGGCAGTATCGCGCAGCGCAGACCGACGAACTCGAGGCCATGCAAGCGCTGATCGGCTGGCTGCCGGCGCATTGTCCGGTCGAAGCGGGCAAGCCTTCGCTCGTGCACGGCGACTTTCGCATCGACAACCTGATCTTCCACCGTGGCACGCCGAAAGTTCGCGCCGTGCTCGACTGGGAACTTTCCACGCTCGGTAATCCGCTCGCCGACCTCGCATATTTCTGTATGTGCTTGCGGCTTCCGCCCAATGGACATATCGGTGGTCTCGCGGGGCTCGACAGGGCTGCGCTTGGCGTGCCGGACGAGGCCGCGATCGTCGAGCGGTATTGCCGCTTGAGGGGCATTGCATCGATCGAAAACTGGAATTTTTACCTCGCGTTCAGCTTCTTCCGGTTCGCCGCCATTGCGCAGGGCGTGAAAAAGCGCGCGCTAGGCGGCAACGCATCGCACGAAAAGGCGCGCCAGGTCGGCGAGATGGCGGGTGCGCTGGCGAGGATGGGCGTCGGCGTCATTTGACAGCCGGTGTTTGACGCATACATGCAAATACATTGAGGAGACAGTTGTGACTACTAATTTGTTCGATCTGACTGGCAAGATTGCATTGGTTACGGGCGCGAGCCGGGGCATTGGCGAAGAGATTGCGAAGCTGCTCGCCGAACAGGGCGCCCATGTGATCGTGTCGAGCCGCAAGCTCGATGACTGCGAGAGCGTGGCGCGCGGCATCAGGGAGGCGGGCGGCAGTGCCGAAGCGTATCCGTGCCACGTGGGGCGACTCGACGACATTCAAGGCGTGTTCCAGCACATCCGCTCGAAGCATGGACGGCTGGACATACTCGTGAACAACGCGGCGGCGAATCCTTATTTCGGCCACATTCTCGACACCGATATTTCGTCCTTCGAGAAGACGGTGGAGGTCAACTTGCGCGGCTACTTCTTCATGTCGGTCGAGGCGGGCAAGCTGATGCGCGAGCACGGCGGCGGCGCGATCGTCAACACGGCCTCCGTCAATGCGCTGCAGCCCGGCGACAAGCAGGGCATCTACTCGATCACGAAGGCAGCCGTGGTCAACATGACGCGGGCGTTCGCCAAGGAGTGCGGCCCGCTCGGCATCCGCGTGAACGCCTTGCTGCCGGGCCTCACCAAAACAAAATTCGCCGGGGCGTTGTTCGCAGACCAGGCCCTGTACGAAAGCTGGATGACGAAGATTCCGCTGCGCCGCCACGCAGAACCTCGCGAGATGGCCGGCACGGTGCTTTATCTCGTCTCCGATGCGGCGAGCTACACCAACGGCGAGTGCATCGTCGTGGACGGCGGCCAGACGATTTGACGATGGGAGCGGCGCGCGTCGTCGGCGTCGCACGACATTCAACTGGATTCAAGGAAGAGCAAGATGGACTTCGCATATAGCCCGAAAGTCGAAGCGCTGCGCACGCAGGTGCGCGCGTTCATGGACACGCATATCGTGCCGCGCATCCACCAATGGCACGAAGAGGTGAGTGCGGGGCAGTATCCCGTTTCGTTCATGGAGGAGTTGAAGGAAAAGGCGCGCGCGGAGGGCCTCTGGAACCTGTTCCTGCCGCATCTGCGCGACGACGAGCCGGGTACGCGGCTGAGCAACCTCGAGTACGCCCCGCTTGCGGAGATCATGGGGCGCGTTTCCTGGGCATCCGAAGTATTCAACTGCAATGCGCCGGACACGGGCAACATGGAACTGCTCCACATGTTCGCCACGCCGGCGCAACGCAAGAAGTGGCTCGAGCCGCTGCTCGACGGCAAGATCCGCTCGGCGTTTGCGATGACGGAGCCCGCGGTGGCCTCTTCGGACGCGACCAATATCACCACGTCGATTCGACTCGATGGCGACGACTATGTCATCGACGGCCGCAAATGGTTCATCACGAACGCGGCGCACCCGAATTGCCAGTTGTTCATCGTCATGGGCAAAACCGATCCGGACGCGCCTGCGCATGGTCAGCAAAGCATGATTCTCGTGCCGCGCGACACGCCGGGCGTGAAGATCATCCGCAATATCACGGTGGTCAATCACACGGCGCCGGAAGGCCACTGCGAAATCGAATTCAAGGGTGTGCGCGTGCCGCGTTCGAATCTTCTCGGCGAAGAAGGCAGCGGCTTCGCGCTCGCCCAGGCGCGTCTTGGACCGGGTCGCATTCACCATTGCATGCGTTCGATCGGCGCCGCTGAACTGGCGCTCGAACTGATGATCGAGCGCTCGCAGGCGCGCACGGCGTTCGGCAAGAAGCTTTATCAGCATGGCTCCGTTGGCGAATGGATCGCGAAGTCGCGTATCGAAATCGATCAGGCGCGGCTCTTCGTGCTGAAGGCCGCGTGGATGATCGACAACGTGGGCGCGAAGGAAGCGCGCAAGGAAATCGCGATGATCAAGGCGCTCGTGCCGGGCGTGCACACCGCCGTGTGCGAGCGGGCGATCCAGACATTCGGCGCGATGGGTCTGAGCCCCGATACGCCGCTCGCGGATAGCTGGACGTGGGGGCGTGCATTGAAGTTCGCCGATGGCCCGGACGAGGTGCATCTCCAGAGCATTGCGCGCATGGAGATCAAGGCACGGCCGCACGAGCCGGGCCGCGACAATCCCTATCTGGCGCCAACGGTGTAGGGGACGCAGGCGTACCTTGACGTGATTGCGCGGGCGACGTCCGTCGTCCGCCTTTTGGCGAGATCTGGCCCGACTTGCAACATCTGGCAACACGAGTGGTAACATTTGTTGTCACCCACTGCCCGAGCGACGCATGCCAGACAGTTTCGACCAGCTCGCCGCGCTGATCCGCGCGCGTTTCTCCGACTTGAGCCCTCAGTTCCAGACCGGCGCTGCGTTCCTGCTCGACCATCCCGACGAAGTGGCCGTCTCGTCCATGCGCAAGGTGGCCGAGCGCGCCCGCGTGCAGCCGGCTTCGCTCGTGCGGCTTTCCCAGCAACTGGGCTTTCCGGGCTGGAACGAGTTGCGCGACCTGTTCGTCGCGCGCGTACGCACGCGGCCGGAGCCGCTTTCCTCGCGGGCTCGCTCGCTCGTGGCGAGCAACACGAAGGACGGCCTTGCGCGCGACCTGCTCGTGGCGCAACAGCACAATCTGGAGGCGAGCGCCGCGCACAACACCCGTTCGATGGTCGAGGCGGCGCGCGTATTGCGCCGCGCGAAGCATGTGCACGTGGCGGGCTTTCGCTCGTGCTATGCGGTGGCGTTCGGGCTCGTTTACGGTTACCGCCTGTTCCGGCCTTCGGTTTCCTTGCTGGGCGGCGAGGCGGGGACGCTCGAGATGCAGTTGCTCGGCATCGAGCGCGACAGCGCAACGATTGTTGTCAGCTTCGCACCGTATTCGGTCGAGGCGGTGCGCGTGGCCGAGGCCGCGCTCGCCAAAGGCAGCCGCCTGATCGCGATTACCGACAGCGCAGTCTCGCCCATTGCGCTGAACGCCGACAAGGCGCTGATCTTCACGCACGAAAGCCCGTCGTTTTTCCCTTCGCTCGTGGCGGCGACGGCGTTAGCCGAATCGCTCGTCGCCCATCTGCTTGCGCTCGAAGGCTCGGGCGCGATCGCGCAGCTCGAACAGGCCGAGCGTTCCCTGAACGCGCGCGGCGCCTACGTGCCCTGAGCGCGCAGCTCCGGCATATCCACGCTATTTCGCGCTTGTTTCCCCGCTGCTGGATGCCGTTGTGAGACGGCATCCAGCGTTGCTTCATTCGTGTCCATTTCATTTGTTGTAATCGATATTAAAATTGACAACAGATGTTGTTGAGGCGTATAAAGCGCAGTATAGGAAGACCCGTGGATGCCCCATGGAAGACCCATACCGGTAGCGAAGGTAGAACACTGATGCAGGAACTCAAGACATTCCGCGTGACCGGCTCGCCCGAGGCGATCGGCCGGCAGCTAGGCGCACTCGTGAAGCCGATCTTTGCCGACTACATGGCGCAAAGCAGCGCCTGGCAGGCGGTGAGCCGCTGGCGCGGCAGTGCGTTCGCGCAGCAGTTGCGCGCCGCAGCCGCACAGCATTTCCCGGCCTATGTCGCGGAAATCGACGCAATGGCGCTGGCGCTCGACTGGTCCGCAGACGACCTGTTCCTCTGGAATTGCCGCGGCGAGCTGATCCACAACGCGCCGGACGGCTGCACGACGCTTGCGGCACGCACGCCGGGCGCAGGTCTCATCGCGCACAACGAAGACGGCGACCCGTGGTTGCATGGCCGCTGCAGTGTGGTCGAGGTCGAACCCGAAGGGAAGCCCGGCTTCGTGAGCTTCTACTACCCTGGCTCGCTGCCGGGGCATACCTTCGCGGCGACGCGCGCGGGTCTTGCGCAAGCGATCAACAATGTGCGCATCCGCGAGCCGCGCGTAGGCGTGCCGCGCATGATTCTGGCGCGCGCCGTGCTCGATTGCGCGACGCTGGATGAAGCCCTCGCGCTGCTGCGCGACACGCCGCGCGCGAGCGGCTTCCACCACACGATCGGCGGGACGGACGAGGCGGGCGAGGTGCGTGTGGTTAGCGTCGAAGCGACGGCGCAGCGCGCTTCGGTGCACGAAGTGCGCGCGCCCTCGGGGCACGCGAATCACCTCATCCACACGGGCTGCGAGCACGAGGCGCAGATCGTCACCGATTCGTCGCGCGATCGCCAGGCCCGTCTTGCTGATCTGTTGCCCGCGCTCGGCGAGCAGCCCGACGGCGCGGCTTTCGTGCAGGTGCTGCAGGATCGCGCGGGCGCTGGCCTGCCGATCTTCCGCGACGACCCGCACGACCCCGACGACGAAAACACGCTCGCCACTGCCTGCATGCGCGTTGAGCCGCGCGGCGTGGCGTTCGACGTCTGGCAGGGCGGCGAGCGCGTGCTCGGCCTTTTTGTCGATTCGAACGCGCGTCATGCAGACGGCGCGACCCGGTAATCATTCACGGATTTCATCGAGGACACATATGACCAAGGTTTTTCACCGGATGCCGAAGCAAACCTTGCCCGTCGCGGTGGCGGGCGAGGGCATCGAAATCATCGATTCCACCGGCAAGCGCTACATCGACGCAAGCGGCGGCGCCGCTGTCTCATGTCTCGGCCATAGCAACCAGCGCGTGATCGACGCGATCAAGCGTCAGGCGCAACAACTGCCGTACGCGCACACCTCGTTCTTCACCACCGAGGCCTCGGAGCAACTGGCCGATTACCTCATCGCCGCCGCGCCCAAGGGGCTCGACCATGTGTACTTCGTGTCGGGCGGCTCGGAGGCGATCGAGGCCGCGCTCAAGCTCGCGCGTCAGTACTTCGTGGAAAAGGGCGAACTGGCGCGCCGCCACTTCATCGCGCGCCGCCAGAGCTATCACGGCAACACGCTCGGGGCGCTCGCGATCGGTGGCAATGCTTGGCGCCGTGAGCCGTTCCTGCCCATCCTGATCGAATCGCATCACGTGAGCCCTTGCTTTGCGTACCGCGAGCGTCACGAAGGCGAAACCGACGAGGCCTACGCGCAGCGCCTTGCCGATGAGCTCGAGCAGAAGATTCTCGAACTCGGTCCCGATACGGTTGCGGCTTTCGTCGCGGAGACCGTGGTGGGCGCAACGGCCGGCGCGGTGCCGCCCGTGCGCGAGTACTTCCGCAAGATCCGCGCGGTGTGCGACCGCTACGGCGTGCTGCTGATCCTCGACGAGATCATGTCGGGCATGGGCCGCACCGGGTACCTGTTCGCCTGCGAGGAGGACGGCGTTTCGCCGGACCTGCTGACGATTGCGAAGGGTCTGGGCGCAGGCTACCAGCCGATCGGCGCGACGCTCGTGAGCCAGCGCATCTACGAGACGATCGTGGGCGGCAGCGGCTACTTCCAGCACGGCCACACCTATATCGGCCACGCCACGGCCTGCGCGGCGGCGCTCGAAGTGCAGCGCGTGATTGCCGAAGAAAAGCTGCTCGACAACGTGCTTGCGCGCGGCGAACAACTGCGCGCGCGTCTGCGCGAGCGCTATGCGGACCATCCGTATGTGGGCGATGTGCGCGGTCGCGGACTGTTCGTGGGCGTCGAGCTGGTGAAGGACCGCGCCACGAAGGCGACCTTCGACCCGGCGCTCAAGCTGCACGCGGCGATCAAGCGCGAGGCGTTCGCGCGCGGCCTGATTGTCTATCCGATGGGCGGCACCGTGGACGGCCGCAACGGCGACCATGTGCTGCTCGCGCCGCCTTTCATCTGTACGGAGCAGAACATCGACACGATCGTCGAGCGGCTTGCCGCCGCGGTCGAAGGTGCGCTCGACGCAACGGGTCTGGCGCGCGCGGCGTAAGCTTCGCCGTATGGGATTGATGTGCAACTAACTGTCCGCCGCGTGCGGCGACTGCCATCGCGGCGACCGCAAACGGTCGCACGCGAGCAGGCATGACCTCCAACGGAGTCCATCGATGACGCAAAACCCGACCTCGCGGTTTCCCGCATTCGACGCTGCCCAGGCTTCGCCGGAGCAGAAGGCGGTACTGGACGAGATCCTTTCCGGCCCGCGCGGCAACCTCAATGGCCCGTTCCTCGGCTGGATTCACAGCCCGGAACTCGCGCAGCATGCGCAGCGCCTTGGCGCGTTCTGCCGCTACCAGACAGGCCTGTCGCTGCGCCTGTCCGAACTGGCGATACTCGTCACGGCCGCGCGCTGGCAAGCGCAGGCCGAGTGGTACATCCACTATCCCATCGCGCTGGAGGCGGGCGTGCCCGAAGCGCTGGCCGAGCAGATCCGCACGGGCGCCACACCCCAGTTCGACGAACCCGACGACGCGCTGATCTACGCGTTCACGACCGAGCTGTACGACTCGAAACGTGTGTCCGACGCGACCTACGCGCGGGCCGTCGAGCGCTTTGGCCACGAAACCACGATCAACCTGGTCGGGCTCCTTGGCTACTACGCGCTCGTCGCGATGACGCTCAACGTCTTCGGCATGCGCGCCGAAGGCCAGACGACGTTGCCGTTTGCCGAATAAGCGCGGCCTGACCGCGCCCTGGATATGCGCCGCTCCATCCGGTTTTGCCGGATGGGGCTTTTTTTTGCACCGCAGTGCAATTCCATTTAAGTGACAACCGTATTTCAACTGGAAAAGTTTTTGAGGCCGGCCGCTAAAACATGAGGATTCGTGCTCGGCTTATGCAGTTCGTGTGCCGCAAGGGGAATTAATCGAACGGACGGTTTATCGGCGCAGAAAACGTTTCCACCCGCGTCGCTTGGGCTTTCATTTTCCGGACGAAGTGGTTAATCACGAGGCTGCTTTGCCATATTTATTGAAGCTGCAACGCGTCATTTTCTGGCGTTAGGTGCGAAATAATATGACTGTTTGGCCGGGAAGCCTTGCCCGGTAGCTTTTGCCAGCCGTGTATGGCTTTCCGCGTAAATTGTGCGGGACGGGATTAAGCGCTGGTTTCGCCATGCGCCGAATAACAGGGTTTTCAGCAGGTTTAATGGAAATCACTTGCACGCATTAATTCGAGTTGTTAGTCTTGCCGAACTTATTAATGACCGCCCCAATCTCATTATCGAAAGGGCGGTAGGGAGCCGGGGGTGTCAATCCGCCCGGTTTTTTTCTCTGTGCGATTTTTTTAACGGGGAACATCATGCTTGATACGACCATCGACGTAGCCGAAAAGCCGCTCGCTGCCATGGCCGGGATTGGCGACGTTGTCACCCTGAAGTCCGGCGGTCCGCGTATGACCGTCATGTATGCCGGCCCGGTTGGCTTTGCCAGCGGTCACTGGCTGATCTGCCAATGGTTCGACGAACACGGCGAACTGCGTCAGGACATGTTCGCTCAGGACATGGTGCAGATCGAGCCGCGCTCGATTCCCGCGGCATTCGTCAAGATGCGCAGCCCGGCTGGCGGAAGGGCCATCGGCAGGATCTGAAGCACAGACGCATGCAGATCTGCGCACACGCGCCGCAGGCGCGCCAAACACGGATGGAGAAGCGGCCGGGCCCAATGCGCCCGGCCGTTTGCTTTATCGCTGGCCTTCGGCCGCGATGCGCACGGCAAGCCCGGCCAGCACCGTGCCCATGAGCCAGCGCTGAAGCTTGAGCCAGCCGGGTCGATCGCCGAGAAACGTTGCAATCGTGCCTGCCGTCATCGCAACGGCTGCATTCACGCTGATCGACAGCGCGATCTGCACGCTGCCGAGCACGATGGACTGCGCGAGCACGCTGCCATGATGCGGGTCGATGAACTGCGGCAGCAGCGACAAATACATAATGGCGATTTTCGGATTCAGCAGGTTCGTGACGAAGCCCATCAGAAAGAGCTTGCGCGGGCGGTCGGCGGGCAGTTCACGAACCTGGAACGGCGAGCGGCCGCCGGGCTTGAGCGCCTGCCATGCGAGCCAGAACAGGTAGAGTGCGCCGCCCAGGCGCAGCGCGTCGTAGGCGAACGGCACGGCCATGAGCAACGCGGTAATGCCGAAAGCGGCGCACAGCATGTAGAACACGAAGCCGAGCGCGACCCCGCCCAGGGAGATCAAGCCGGCCTTGCGGCCCTGGCAGATCGAGCGCGAGATCAGATAGATCATGTTCGGTCCGGGCGTGAGCGCCATGCCGAGCGCGACGGCGGCAAAGGCGAGCAGCGGGGCGGCATGTGGCATGACTGGGCTCCGTGTTGAGGTTGCTGGGGTTGCTGTCGGGTGTCAGGGTGACTCGGGCGGTGGGCACAGGCCAGTGCGCTTGCGCCTCGTATTGTGCGATTGAAACGGTGCGGCGATCGCAGCTTGATTCCCGGTGATTATTTCATGCAAAGGCGGCACGTGTGCGCCATGGCCTGCAACGTTCGCCAATCGGATATGCCGGAAACGGCCTCAATGCGGGGAACGCTTGCTCTCGGCGGTGCGGGTTTCGCGCGCCTGGACCCGGTCGTCGAGCCGGCGCGAGAAGAGCAGCATGCCCAGCCGGCGGCTACGGACCTTCGTCTGGCCGCCGAGATCCTTCGGCGGATTCGGTTGCAGCGCCCAGAAGAGCGCCAGCAGCCAGCCGAGCAGCGTCCACCCGAGCACGGCATTGAAGACCGCGATGACCAGCAGGTCGTGACGCTGGCGCCTGTCGGCGATCAGCGCTGGGAGAAAGTAGAGCGCGACCACCGCTGCGAGAACGACGATCTCGAAGACGGAACGGCTCACCATATTGTCATTCTCCAGAAAAAAGGGCGGAATATGCTCGATTCGTCATTGTCGCGCGGATTGGCCCGGAGCGCACGCCACGCCTTGGCCGGACGGCCAACACTGCGCGCGAGGGCTGTCGGCGGCCAGGGGTTCGGGTCTATCATCGGGTTTTTCATCGCTGAGAACCCACACCATGATCTCCGACCCGTCCGAGGCCACCCGCCAACTCGACCACGACGAATTGCGCGCCTTCGTCGAACGCAAATGGCATGACGAGATCGTGCCCGCGTTGACCGATTACATCGCGGTGCCTGCCAAGAGTCCGGCATTCGACCCGCAATGGGCGCAGCACGGCTACCTCGAGCGCGTCGTTCAGGAGGCTGCGAAGTGGGCGGAACAGCAGCCCGTGCGCGGCCTGAAGCTGGAGATCGTGCGGCTGCCCAATCGCACGCCGGTGATTTTCTTCGAGGCGCCCGCCACGCGCTCCGGAAGCAGCGAGACGGTCGTGCTCTACGGCCACCTCGACAAGCAGCCGGAATTTGCTGGCTGGCGCAACGACCTCGGCCCCTGGACGCCGAAGCTCGAAGACGGTCGCCTCTACGGCCGCGGCGGCGCTGACGACGGTTACGCGATCTACGCGAGCGTCACGGCGCTCGCCGCGCTCGACGCTCAGGGCATCGAGCGTCCGCGCTGCGTGGGTCTCATCGAAACCTGCGAGGAGTCGGGCAGCTACGACCTGTTGCCGTATGTCGATGCGCTGCGCGAGCGGCTCGGCAACGTCGGTCTCGTCGTTTGTCTCGATTCGGGCGCTGGCAATTACGATCAACTGTGGCTCACCACGTCGCTGCGCGGGCTCGTGGCGGGTGACCTCGAGGTCGAAGTGCTCGAGGAGGGCATTCACTCGGGCTCTTATGGCGGCATCGCGCCGTCCAGCTTCCGCGTGATGCGGCAGCTGTTCGAGCGTCTCGAAGACGCCGCGAGCGGCACGCTGCTGCCCAAGGGTTTCCATTGCGCAATTCCCTCGCAGCGCTTGAGCGAAGCCGAGGCCACGGCGAAGATCCTTGGCGAAAACGTCTGGAAGACCATGCCTTGGGCATGTGGCCAGGACGGCCGGCGCGTGCTGCCCACCACCACCGACCCGCAGCAGGCGCTGCTCGACTCCACATGGCGGCCCTCGCTTTCGGTCACGGGCGCGGCGGGCCTGCCCGCACTCGCCGACGCCGGCAACGTGCTGCGGCCGCGCACGGCGTTCAAGCTCTCGCTGCGTTTGCCGCCGCTAGTCGAAGCTTCAAAGGCCGTAGCCGAGCTGAAGGCGCTGCTCGAACTCGATCCGCCGTACAACGCAAAGGTCACCTTCAAGCCGGACGCGGGCGCGGCCAACGGCTGGAGCGCGCCGGAACTCGCTCCGTGGCTCACTGGCGCACTCAACGCCGCCTCGCGCACGCATTTCGGTGCGGACTGCGCTTATCTCGGCCAGGGCGGCACGATCCCACTCATGAACGTGCTGCAGGCAGGGTTCCCCAAGTCGCAGTTCATGGTGTGCGGCGTGCTCGGCCCGAAGTCCAACGCGCACGGGCCGAACGAGTTCCTCCATGTTCCCTATGCGAAGAAACTCACGGCCACGGTGGCCGAAGTGATCGCCGCCGCGCCTTGAGTGGCTAGTGGCGGTGAGGGGCGGGCGCGCCGTCGGCGGACGGCGCGTCCTGCGTAGCGTGCCCGTCGCCATGGCATGAACAGCTTTCGTCGTCGATGGGCTGTTCGAGGCTCTTCATGATCCCGCATTCCGCGCTGCTGCTCTGGTGGGCATGGCAGCTCTCGCGCAGCGTGCGCAATTGCTGCTCGAGTATGCGCATCGATTCGATCTGCTGATGAATGCGCGCAATCTGGCTGTCGATCAATTCGTTGACTTCGTCGCAGGGCTGGCTCGGGTCGGCCTGGAAGCGACGCAGCATGCGTATGTCCGTGAGCCCGATGCCTAACGATCGGCAATGGCGGATGAAGTTGAGTTGCGCGGCGTGCACGGCCGTGTAGCTGCGGTAACCGTTGGTCTCACGCGCAGGCTCGTCCAGCAGGCCTTCGCGCTCGTAAAAGCGCACCGTTTCGACGTCGCAGTGTGCGCAGCGCGCCAGTTCACCAATTCGCATGGTCGCGGCTCTCCCAAATGACTTGACCCTGTAGCGGCTACAGGCTGTCCAATGATTGTGTCACTTTTGGGAGAAACCGGCTATGAACCAGAGCTACGTGTCGCGGCTCGGCATTGCGCAGCGCCTGCGCGCGCGTGATGAGGAACGGACGGTGGGCGGCGCGTGCGGCGGCCACGGGCATAAGCACGACCACGACCAGGATCAAGGGCACGATCATGATCATGCGCACGGTCACGAGCACGCCCACGACCATGGACATGAGCACGGCCACGATAACGAGCACGTCCGCGGTCACGATCACAACCATGGCCACGGCCATGCCCACGATCACGGCGACGACCACGATCACGACCACGGACAAGCCGAGCCGAAAGCCCACGCGCACGCTCACGCCTGCTGTCACGGCGACGCGGCGCACAGCACGCCGCCGCAAAGCCAACGCAACTCGGCGCCGGCGCCCGAAGGCACGCGCCGCGCGCGCTGGCGCATCGAGAACATGGATTGCCCGACAGAGGAGCGCCTGATTCGCAACCGGCTCGAGCCCATGTCAGGCGTCGTGCGCCTCGACTTCGACCTGCTCGCGCGCGAGTTGACCGTGCATCATCGGCTGGACGATACGCAGCCTGTCGTCGCCGCGCTGCGCGCGCTCGACATGGCGCCGCGTGCGCTGGATGACAGCGCGTCCGCGCAAGACGCCCCGCCCGCGCCGATCGGTCTCGTGCTGCGTCAGAAGCTGCTGCTGGCGGTGAGCGGCGTGGCAGCCGCAGGCGCCGAGGTGCTCGCCTGGAGCACCGGCCGGGAAACCAGCCTGCTTGTACTCGTTTGCGCAGCCATCTCGATCGCGTGCGCGGGTTTGCCCACGCTGCGCAAGGGCTGGATCGCACTGCGCAATTTCACGATCAACATCTATTTCCTGATGTCGCTTGCGTTGATCGGCGCCATTGCGATCGGCAAGTGGCCGGAAGCGGCGATGGTGGTCTTCCTGTTCGCCCTCGCGGAGGAAATCGAGGCGCTGTCGCTCGAACGCGCCCGTCAAGCCATCCGCGCGCTGACCGCGCTCGCGCCTGAAACCGCCGAAGTCTGGCAAGCCGGCGAGGGCGCATCCGGGCAAGGCGAATGGCGCGAGCGCGCTGTGGGCGAAGTGGCGGTCGGCAGCCGTATTCGAGTGCGTACCGGCCAGCGCGTGCCGCTCGACGCGCGTGTGATCGCCGGCCGGGCCGCGCTCGATCAGGCGCCGATCACGGGCGAAAGCATGCCTGTCGACAAGGAGACCGGCGCGGTGCTTTACGCGGGCAGCATCGTTGTCGATGGCGTGGTCGAGGCGCTCGTCACCGCGGCCGCGAAGGACAGCACGCTCGCGCGCATCGCAGCGGCGGTGCAGGAGGCGCAGGCGCAGCGCGCGCCTACGCAGCGCTTCGTCGACCAGTTCGCGCGCTACTACACGCCGGCCGTGGTCGTGCTCGCCGTGGTGTTGGCGCTTGCCGGGCCGCTCGTGTTCGGCGGCGCGTGGAGTGCGTGGCTCTACAAGGCGCTCGTGCTGCTCGTGATCGCCTGTCCGTGCGCGCTCGTCGTCTCGACGCCGGTGACGGTCGTGAGCGGCCTCGCCGCCGCCGCACGTCACGGCATGCTCGTGAAGGGCGGCGTGTGGCTCGAACGCGGCCGGCTACTCAAGGCCGTCGCGCTCGACAAGACCGGCACGCTCACGCGCGGCGAGCCTGTCCTGACCGATGCGCTCGCGGCGCCGGTTCGGGCGCTCGCCACCGCAGGGGAGTCCAGCGAAGCGCCGCTTTCGACGCTAGATGCGCTGCGCATTGCCGCGAGCCTCGACGATGCAAGCACGCACCCTGTCGCCCGCGCGGTGGTCGAAGGCTGGCGGGCGCGTGCGCCGGATGCGCGCCTGCTCGCGGTCGATCAGTTCGCGGTGCTAAACGGTCGCGGTGTGCAAGGCCGCATCGACGGCACGCTCTGGAGCCTCGGCAATCACCGTCTGGTCGAGGAGCTTGGTCTGTGCTCGCCCGAACTCGAAGCGCAACTGGCAGCGCTGGAACTGGCGGGCAAGACGGCGATCGTGCTGTGCGCGCCGCAGGAGGCCGTCGCCGTGTTCGCCGTGGCCGACGCGCTGCGTACGGAAAGCGCACCGGCCGTGCGCGCCTTGCGCGCGCTCGGCGTGACGCCTGTCATGCTGACCGGCGACAACGTGTCGACCGCGCGTGCAATCGCCGATCAACTCGGCATTGACGACGCGCGCGGCAATCTTTTGCCGCAGGACAAGCAGGACGCGATCGCCGCACTCTCGAAGCAGTACGGCATGGCGGCAATGGTCGGCGACGGCGTGAACGACGCGCCCGCACTCGCCCGCGCCGACATCGGCTTCGCGATGGGTGCGGCGGGCACCGCGACCGCGCTCGAAACCGCCGACGTCGCGATCATGGACGACGATCCGCGCAAGATCGCCGCGTTCATCGGTCTCTCGCGCAAGACCGCAGGCGTGCTCAAGCAGAACATCACGCTTGCGCTCGGCATCAAGGCCGTGTTTCTCGTACTCGCGATGGCGGGCGGGGCCACGCTCTGGATGGCCGTGTTCGCCGACGTGGGTGCGAGCCTGCTCGTCGTGGCGAACGGCCTGCGCGTGCGCCGGCATTTCGATGGCGCGCGCAATGTGACGAAGCCTTCGGCGTAGACGACACAACGCAACTAACAGCCATCCCCGCCCGCGCGCGCCCAGCGCGCCTCACCAAGGCTTCGCGAGGCGCGCGCGGAGTTCGGCGCGGGTGCTCTCGTCGAACTCGCCGAGAAAGCCGAAGCGGCCGGCAATCAGGGTGGCGGCCGGCGCGCCGTCGCGGAACACGATGCGGTTGCCGGCGAGCGCGGGCACCTTCTCGCCTGGCAGCAGGGTGCCGAGGAGATTGAGCGGGTCGGCGGCGCTCACGCAGACGAGCGCGCCGCCTTCGCCTTGCGCTGCTGCGCGCCGCCGCACGTCGCGCAGCAGCGCAACGGCTTCGGGCAGCGCGAACTGCTCGCCCGAAATCCCGGTGACGAAGCGTCCGCCTCGCACCTCGCCGCGCGCCTCCATGCGATGCAGCACGCGCAGCAGATCGCGCCAGGGCGGCAGCCACGCGGCCTCGCGTCCGAGCAGGTGCCAACTGATCACGCCGTAACGGCGCAGCAGCACATTGGCGACGTGCTCCAGTAGATCCGGGTCGGCGGGTGGGCGGCGCGCGGTGCCGGCGGTCGTTTGCCTTGCGCGCGCAAGCGCCTGCGAGCGCAGGCCCGTTGCAACGCCCGAAGTCGCTCCAGCCGATCCCGTGGCCACGAGCGCCGCTTCATGGTCCAGTTCCGCGAGCGGAGCGGCCAACGAATTGGCCATCACATCGGCCAACGGATTGGCCAGCTCGACGCGCCGCAGCGTCGCCCAGCGCCCCGCGTCGGCCATGCCGCCCGCGAGCGGCCCGAAGCCGCGCGGCCGGCGTCTGCCGTGATGCGCGCTGCGCTGCGCCGCCGGCTTCACGAGCGCGCGCAGTCCGGCAAAACTATCTGCGTTGACGAGGCCCGCCGCCACCAGTTCGCCGAGCGCATTCTCCAGTTCGACGCCGAGCAGGTGCGCGTCGGCGGCCAGTTCGTCGAAGAACATCGCGCCGTGCCGCAGCAACGCCTCGTAGACGCGCTGCGCGCGCGCCGACAAACCGGCCGTGTCGGTCGTTTCGACGAGCGCCATCCAGCGCGCCAGCTCGCGGCGCGCGAGCAGCACGACCGGCGTGCTGCGTACCGTCGAAGCGGCCGCCGCACGCGCCGGCAGCCGCGCCCAGGCGAGGCGTCCCGAGCGGCACAGCTCGTCGAGCAGCATGGCCGTGTAATCGTCGATGCGCGCCGGCAGGATTTCGTCCTCCCACGCGAGCGCCGAGGCTTCCCAGCCTTCGAGCTGGTCGAGCACGGCGGCCAGCGCGTCGCGGCCCGAGCCGCGCATGCCGGGCGCCATGCGTTGCCATTCGAACAGGAAGCGCATGAAGTCATGGCGCTCGACCGGCTCGATTTCGCGCCGCAGCTTGCGCACCGTGTAGCGGTGGATGCGCGCGAGCAGATGGCGTTCACACCATTCCTCCTGGCCGCCGCTCATCGCTTGCAGCGTGAAGCGTCCGCGCATCACGGTGCCTTCGGTTTCGAGGCGCGTGAGCGCGAGCGCCGCCACGCTCGCCTCCAGCGCGAGCGGCCGCGCCACCTGCGCGACCGTGAGCGGTCCGAAGCCCGACAGGCGTGCGCGCACGATCTCGACGAGCGCCGCGTCCTCGGTCCACGTATCCGCGTATTCAGGTGGCGGCATGAGCGGCGGCTCGCAATGCGCCTGTGGGTAGATGGCCTGTACGCATGCAAGCCGCTCGATGCCCACCCACAACGCGTCGTGGTCCGCGACCGGCAGCCGCGTTGCGCGGCCCGCCGCCGCCAGATCGGCGAGCCATGCGAGCCACTGCGGCGCCTGTTGCGCCTCGCTTTCGGCCAGCGCGCCGAGGCTCGTGAGCGCGTCGTGCATTTCGTCGGCGTCGCGCACTTGCGGCCAGGCCTCTTCGCGCACGCTCGCAATCGCTTCGGGGTCGAGCGCGCCGAGATCGTCGGTGGATTCTGGGTCGCTCCAGCGGCGCGACAGCACGGCCTGAGTACGCCGCTCTTCGATTGGGGCGTCGTCGAGGAACGCATACGGGCGCGCGGTCAGGATTTCGGCCGCGAGCGGCGAGGGCGCGGGCAGTTCGCGCACCACGAGCTTCAGGTCGCCCGCCTCGATTCGTCGCAGGAGCGCGATCCATGCTTCGGTATCCATAGCATCGTGCAGGCAGTCGTCAAGCGTCTGATCAACGAGCGGATGGCGCGGCACTTCGCGCTCGCCCGCGATGTTTTCGACGCACGCCACCTGGTCGGGAAACACGGCCGCGAGCAGGTCTTCGCTGCGCATGCGCTGGATCTGCGGCGGCGTCTTGCGCCCGCCGGTCTGCCGCGGCAGCGCAAGCGACGTGGTCGCATTCCAGCGCCAGCGCACGCCGAAGAGGGGCGCGTCGAGCAGCGCCTGCACGAGCAGGTGCTCTGCGGAATTCGAATGGAGATAGCGCCACACCTCGTCGAGCGCGAAGCTGTGCGCACCGGTGAGCGAGAGGATGATGGCGTCCTCCGTCGCGGCTGCCTGCAGCTCGAAGTTGAACTGGCGGCAAAAACGCTTGCGCAGTGCGAGACCCCACGCGCGGTTCAGGCGGCTGCCGAACGGCGTGTGGATCACGAGCTGCGTGCCGCCCGCTTCGTCGAAAAAACGCTCCATGACGAGCGTGTCCTGGGTGGGCAACACCGTGAGCGCGGCGCGGGCGCGCGCGAGATATTCGACGATCTGTCGTGCCGCGGCATCGTCGATCTCGAGCGAAGCGGCGAGCGCCGCCGTGGCGTGATCGACCACGGCGGGCGACGAGGCGTCGTCCGTCGCGTCAGCGTTTGCGCTCGCGTCGATCAGCGCGGCTTCCACCTGCTTGCGCAGTCGCGAAATCGCGAACGAAAGTTCGTCGCTTCGGCCCGGCGCCTCGCCCAGCCAGAACGGAATGTTGGGCGGCTGCCCCTGGGCGTCTTCCACGCGCACGCGGCCCGCCTCGATGCGCAGGATCCGGTACGAGGCGTTGCCGAGCTGGAACACGTCGCCAGCGAGGCTTTCGACAGCGAAGTCCTCGTTGACGGTGCCGATCTGCACGCCCTGCGGTTCGAGCAGCACCGAGTAGTCGGCGTTGTCGGGAATCGTGCCGCCCGACGTGAGCGCGACGAGCCGGGCACCGCGCCGCGCGCGCAGCGTGTGGCTCACGACGTCGCGATGCAGGTAGGCGGCGCGCGGCCCGTGGCGGCTCGTGTAGCCCTCGGCGAGCATGCGCAGCACGGCGTCGAACTGCGCGCGCTCGAGCGCCGCCCACGGCGTGGCGTGGCGCACGAGCGCATAGAGCGCGTCTTCTTCCCAGGCTTCGCAGGCCACTTCCGCGACGATCTGCTGCGCGAGCACATCGAGCGGTGCTTGCGGCAGCGCGAGGCGGTCGAGTTCGCCGCGCCGCACGCTATCGAGCAGCGCCGCGCATTCGATCAGATCGTCGCGCGACGTGGGGAAGATCCGTCCCTTCGGCACGCCGCCGACCTGGTGGCCCGAGCGCCCGACGCGCTGCAGGAAGCCCGCGATCGAACGCGGCGAGCCGATCTGGCACACGAGATCGACGTCGCCGATATCGATGCCCAGTTCGAGCGACGCCGTCGCCACCAGTACGCGCAGATCGCCGCTCTTGAGCCGCTGCTCAGCGAGAAAACGATGCTCGCGCGCGAGGCTGCCGTGGTGCGCGGCCACGGCTTCGGCGCCCAGGCGGTCAGTGAGATGGCGCGCCACGCGCTCGGCCATGCGGCGCGTGTTGACGAACACGAGCGTCGTGCGGTGCATGGCGACGAGTTCGACCATGCGGTCGTACACGCGCTCCCACACGTCGTTCGCCATCACGGCTTCGAGTGGCACAGGCGGCATTTCTATCGCGAGGTCGCGCTTGCGCGTATGGCCCACATCGACGATCTCGCACGCGGGCGGGTTTGCAGCCGGATCTTGCGTCGCGTCGCCCATGCCCACCAGAAAGCGCGCAACGGTTTCGATCGGCTTTTGCGTAGCCGACAGCCCGATGCGCAGCAGGCGCGCGCCGCACAACGCGTCGAGCCGCTCGAGGCTCAGCGCGAGATGGCAGCCGCGCTTGTTGCCCGCGAGCGCGTGAATCTCGTCGACGATCACGCTGCGCGTGCTTGCCAGCATGCGGCGGCCCGATTCGGAGCCGAGCAGCACGTAGAGCGATTCGGGCGTCGTGACGAGGACGTGCGGCGCGCGTTTTCTGAGCGCTGCGCGCTCGGGCTGCGGCGTATCGCCGGTGCGCACCGCGGTGCGGATGTCGACCGGCGGCAAGCCAAGCCGCGCGAGTTCCTCGCCGATACCTTCGAGCGGCCGTTCGAGATTGAGCCGGATGTCGTTGGACAGCGCCTTGAGCGGCGACACGTAGACGACGAGCGTCGTGTCGGGTAACGCGCCGCCATTCGCGAGCCCTTCGCGCACGAGTTCGTCGAGCGCGGCGAGAAAGGCGGTGAGCGTCTTGCCCGAGCCGGTCGGGGCAGCCACCAGCGTCGCGCGCCGGCTCGCAATTAACGGCCATGCGGCGCGTTGCGCGGCAGTAGGCGCGTCGAAGCTGCGCTGGAACCAGCCGGCCACGGCCGGATGAAAGCGCGCGAGCACGTCGCTTTGCTCGCCGTCTTGGCTGGCGGCGGCTTCCGGGGCGTGCGGATCGGATACGGGCGAAGGCGTTGTCATGCGGGCGATGTGCGGCAAAAAAAGCGGCAGAGGCGGCGGCATTGCACGTCTGCCAGTCTCGCAGCTTTCGTGCGCGTCTGCCTGGCGCGGCGCGATGCGGGTGCGGGCGTTGCAGGGTGTAGGCAGGAATGTACGGCCGCCTTGCGGCGTTTCAAGCCATGGCGGCCGTCCGGCAGGCGCGGCGCGAACGCAGTATCCTCGCCGCGTTGGACTTTCCCTCGAACCCACGACGGAGTCACACCATGCGTTACAACCCACTGGGCCGCACCGGCCTGTTCGTTTCGGAACTCTGCCTCGGCACGATGACCTTCGGCGGCGGCGCCGGCATCTGGAACCAGATCGGCGATCTCCAGCAGTCCGACGCCGAACGGCTCGTTGGCCGTGCGCTCGACGCAGGCGTCAATTTCATCGATACCGCCGACGTCTACTCGCAAGGCGTTTCCGAGCAGATCACCGGCCAGGCGCTCAAGAACCTCAAGATCCCGCGCGAGCAGGTGGTGATCGCGACCAAGGTGTTCGGCGAAATGGGCTCGTCGCCGAACGAGCGCGGCGCCACGCGCTATCACATCATGGACGGCGTGAAGGCGAGCCTGAAGCGCCTGCAACTCGACCACATCGACCTGTATCAGATTCACGCCTTCGACCCCGTCACACCGATCGAGGAAACCGTGCGCGCGCTCGATACGCTCGTGCAGCAGGGGCACGTGCGCTACGCCGGCGTTTCGAACTGGGCCGCATGGCAGATCGTGAAGGCGCTCGGCATTGCACAGCGCGAAGGGCTCGCGCGCTTCGAGTCGCTGCAGGCCTATTACACGATCGCAGGGCGCGATCTGGAACGCGAACTCGTGCCGATGCTGGAAAGCGAGGGGCTCGGACTGATGGTCTGGAGTCCGCTCGCGGGCGGGCTCCTGAGTGGCAAGTACGGGCGCGACCAGCAAGGCGAGTCGGGCAGCCGCCGCACGACCTTCGATTTTCCGCCCGTGAACCGCGAGCGCGCATGGGACTGCGTGGACGCGATGCGGCCCATCGCGCAGGCCAAAGGCGTGTCGGTCGCGCAGATCGCGCTCGCGTGGCTGTTGCATCAAAAGGCGGTGACATCGGTGATCATCGGCGCGAAACGCGTGGACCAGCTCGACGACAACATCGCCGCGACGAAAGTGAAGCTCAGTGTCGAGGAGCTAGGCGTGCTGGGCGAGGCGAGCGGATTGCCCGCCGAGTATCCGGGCTGGATGCTCGCGCGTCAGGGCGAGCAGCGGCGCGCGCTGCTCCGGCAATCGCGGCAGGAAGAGGAATAAAGCGGGAATGAAGCTGGAATGAAAAGCGCCGGCGGTGGAAGCCGCCGGCGCGGTCTGGCCTGAAACTGGGTCGATCCGGTTGCCCGGAGATCGATCAGCTCGCCGCCGAGACCTTCAGATGGTTCTTCACCGAGGTCACACCCGAGACGCCTTCCACGACCTGCTTGGCGTTGTCGCGGTCCTCGGCGCTCGGCACGGTGCCGGTGAGCGAGACCACGCCCTTACGCGTCTTCACGTGGATGTGCTCTGACTTCACGTTCTTCGCGCCGAGCAGTTCGGCCTTGACCTTGGTCGTGATGGTTGCGTCGTCCACATGCTGGCCAACGGATTCCGAACTGCCCGCAGGCGCGGAGCTGTTCGTCGTGGTCTGCGCACCGGCCATCAGTGCGAACGTCATGCAGGCGGCGCCAGCCGCGGTCTTGAGGATCAGGATGCGCTTCATGGCTACTCCCTTTCTGGTTGTGGTCGCAGCTTCCCTCCGCAAGGTGCGTGCCTCGCCGCGTCCGCGCTCGCTGTGCGCGCCGTTGAAAGCCTGCTGGAAGCCGCGTGCGCAGCTCACTATGCGCGATCGTGGGCGATTCGCGTGGCCACGGTTTCCCCGACCGGCAGGCGCAAAAATTTTTCCGCACCTTTGTAAAAATCTCCACAGCGGGGTCGGAAAAGAGGCTCGCGTAGTATGCGTTGCAAGTGCCGATCCCGTTTCAAAACAGTGCGTTGTAAAAACTGGCATGGCTGTTGCATGAGGGGGCTTACCACTCAATTCAACAAAACGGGATTGCCATGCCTTCCATCGCGTTACACGCGCGCCAGCATCTGGCGCTCACGCCGCGTCTTCAGCAGGCGGTGAGGCTGCTGCAACTGTCCTCGCTCGAATTCCAGCAGGAGCTGCGCGAAGCGCTCGACACCAATCCGTTCCTCGAATATGTTCCGCCCGCCTCGGAGACCGGCGAGGCCGCCGAAGCGGCCAACGGCGCGGCGGGCATCGGCTCCGCTGCGTCGCCCACGGCCGAAGCCCCCGTCATGGCGACGGAAGGCGCGGGCGAGTCCGGCCTCGATGCCGGCATGGGGCAGGAGACCTCTCCCTACGCCGAGACCTCTTACGCCGACGCCGGCTACAGCGACGAAGGCTCGGGCTATACCGCCGAGATGCCAACGCCTGGCGCGTTGCGCACGTCGAGCTATCGCGGCGGCGAGGACGGCGATTCCGAGGCATCCGACTGGGTGCGCGTGCCCGTCACGCTGCGCGAGCAGTTGCATGAGGCGCTGCGCCTCTTGCCGCTCGACGACCTCGACCGCATCGCAACGCAGGTCGTGATCGAGGCGCTCGACGACGACGGCTACCTGCGCCAGGACCTCGCCGACCTCGCCGACGAGGAGGGTGCGGGCGACACGCTCGACGAGGACCGTCTGCGGGTGGCCCTGCGCGTGGTGCAGACGCTCGATCGCCCCGGCATCGGTGCGCGTTCGCTCTCCGAATGCCTCGTGCTGCAGCTCGAGGCGATGCCGCATGACACCCCGCATCGCGAACTGGCCTTGCAGATCGTCTCGCAGCATCTCGAACGCCTCGCGCGCCGCGAGCACGGGGAGCTGCAGCGCCAGCTCGGCTGCGACGCCGCCTCGCTGCAGGCCGCGAGTGCGCTCGTGCGCCGTCTCGATCCGAAACCGGGCAACCACTATGGGCGCGCGGACGGCGGCTACGTCATTCCCGACGTGATCGTGCGCCAGGTGCGCGGCAAGTGGGTGGTGAGCGTGAACCCGGCTATCGAGCCGCGGGCGCGCATTCACAAACTCTATGCGGAGATGTTCGCGCGCTCGGATCAGACGAGCCGCTCGCCGCTCGCCCAGCAACTGCAGGAAGCGCGCTGGCTGATCCGCAACGCGCACAAGCGCTGCGAGACGATCCTGCGCGTGGGCGAGTGCATCGTCGCGCGTCAGAAGGCGTTTTTCCAGTACGGCGAAATCGCGCTCCGACCCATGCTGCTGCGCGACGTCGCTGACGAACTGGGCCTGCACGAGTCGACCGTCTCGCGCGCCACAGGCAACAAGTACATGGCCACGCCGCGCGGCATCTTCGAGTTCAAGCGCTTCTTCCCGCGCGAGCTTGAGACGCGCACGGGCGGCACGTGCTCGGCGGCGGCGGTGCGCGCGCTCATCAAGGAAATGATCGACGCCGAAGATCCGCGGGACCCGCTTTCCGATGTCATCCTCACGCAGGAACTCGAAAAGCAGGGCGTGCAGGTGGCACGCCGCACGGTCACGAAGTATCGGCAGATGATGAAGCTGCCGGCGGCTGAAATGCGCCGGCAGATTTGAGGCACGCGGTTTCATCCGCGTGCCGGAAGACGGGGGGGAGGTCAGCGGCGCGTGACCGGCGTAACGAGACGTGGACCGCACGTTGCGTTACGCGCGCCGCTTCAATGCCACACTTCAAGGCGATACTTCAAGGCGATGTCTGACGGGCGCGCCGAGGGCGGATAAAATACGAGCCATTGCTCACATTAGATGCCCGCTGCGCATTTCCCCGCCATGACCCAGACGCCCCGCGGCCGAAGCCGCCCTGCGCCGCTCGATGCGCGCAAGCGGCCCGTGCAGCGCCGTTCCGCCGCCACAGTTGACGCGATCCTCGAAGCCGCTGCCCGCATTCTCGAAAGCGCGGGCCTGGCCGGCTACACCACGAACGCTATCGCGGCGCGCGCGGGGGTGAGCGTCGGCTCGCTCTATCAATATTTTCCGAACCGCGACGCGCTGACCGCCGCCTTGATCGAGCGCGAGAGCGCGCCGCTGCTTGCCGAAGTCGAGGCCGCCGCTGCGGCGTCGAGCTGCGAGGCGGCGTTGCTCAGACTGATTCGCGCGGCGGTCGCGCACCAGATGCGACGCCCGGAACTGGCGCGACTGCTCGATTTCGAGGAGCGGCGCCTGCCGCTTGACGAGCGCGACGCGCGCGTGGGCGAGCGCATCCACGCGGTGCTCCTCGGCGCGTTCGGACTCGCCGACGCGCCGGCCATCGACGACCTGCAGACCGCCGCGCTCGACGTGATCGCGATCGTGCGCGGCATGGTCGACGCGGCGGGCGCGCGCGGCGAAACCGATGCTCAGGCGCTGGAGGCGCGCGTCACGCGTGCGGCGATCGGCTATTTGTGGCGCACCGAGCGCGGCGAGTAGCGTACGCGGCGTGGCTTGCCTGCGCCAGCGGTCGGGGCGAAGCGCTGCGCGTTAGCCGGAGGTGTGTCGCGCGATGCCGAGCCATCGCGCAACACGCCCCAACGTAAGCCCGTTGCAGAGCAGATTCAGCAGCACGAAGGCAGCGGCCATGGCGGCTGCGAACGCGCGGGTGTCGGTCGAAAGCGCGTCGTTGCGCGCGACGCAAATCGCGAGCGTGAGCGTGACGGGCCCGCGCACGCCGCCCCATGCGATCAGCCATTGATGCGTGCGCGGCAGCGGCTTGCAGATGCCAAGGCGGCTCAGCAGCGGCAGGAAGATCGTGAGGATGCCGAAGCGGCTCAGGGTGGCGGCCACCAGCGCGAGACCGAGAGGGAGGGCGTCGCGCAGATGCAGCTTGTGCACCAGACCGGGCACGCGCGCCGACGCGAGCAGAAAGACAGCGGCGGAGGCGATGCCGGCCTGGTAAGCCCAGAGCTGGCGAAACAGCCCCTGGCTCGCGGCGGGCCGGCGTGTTCGCATGAGCTGGCTGGCCGCGAGACCCGCGCACACCACGGCGGCCACGCCGGAAACGTGAAGCCCGTGTTCCGCGGCCGGATAGAGCAGCGTGGGCAGCGCGAGTGAGAGTGCGTACTCGGAAAAAGGCAGACTGCGCAGCGCGCTCGACGTGGCGACGAAGAGCGCTCCCGCGAGCGCCCCGAACATGCAGCCGCCGACGAGCGAAACGAGGAACGATGCGAGCGGATAGCCGCGCGTATGCGTAGCGGACGGCGCCAGCACGAGTGCGCTGGTGAGGAGCGTGGAGATGGCGATGGCGGCGGCATCGTTGAGCAGGCTTTCGCCTTCGATCAGCCGGATCAGGCGTTCGGGCGCGCCGCTGTTGCGAAAGAGCGCGATCACGGTGGAAGGATCCGTTGTGCTGACGATTGCGCCGAGCAGCAGGCACACGATCAGGCTCTCGCTGCTGCTGATCCACGTGGCGAGGCCAACGCCTCCCGCGGCGGCCACCACTGCGCCGATCGCGAGCAAAAGGATGGGCGCGAGATCGGCGAGAAGACCGCGCGTATCGACCTGCAACGCCGCTTCGAAGAGGATGGGCGGCAGGAATATCCAGAGATACGCCTCGGGCGGAAGCGATGGCGTGAGCAAGGGAACGACGGTCGCCGCGGTGAAGGTGGGCGCGAACTGTTGCAAGGCGAGGTAACCCGCGCCGAGCAGCACGCCGGCGCCGGTCAGGCCGAATGAATCAGAGAGGCGAAAGCGCTGTGCAGCGGCATGGCAGAGCGCAATGATGAGTAGCAGGACACCGGCGCGGATGGCGAATTCGATTGCAGTTTGCAAAGGCAGGACACTCCGTGGTGCGGTTGGGCGGCGGGAGCGGCAGAACCCGCAACGCATCGATTCAGTATCTCGCTGCGTTGCAACTTTGCATGTTGACCGATATCAACTCGCTGCTGACCAGGTCATGACGGCGGCATTACGGTCTTTTACGTGTCGGATGAGATTCGCCGTGCGCGGCTAGCTTGTGCCGAGGCGCTCGATCAGCGCCATGGCGGCCGCCGGATTGCGTTCCTTGAAGCCGCTGATGACGTAGAGATACACGTCCCGGCCGGCCTTCGCGGCGAGCGGCTTCGCGTAGGTGGCGAGGTCGTCGGGCGTTTCGCCGCGCGACCAGGCGAGCGCGCGCGTCGCCCAAAGGTCGAGGTCCGCGGGAGCATAGCCCTGCGGGTGATCCTGCGCGGTTCCCATGATGCGGGCATAGACGAACGGTGCGCTCGTATCGCCGATCAGCGGATAGTCCGAATCGCCGCTGATGACGATCGCCGCCTTGTGCTTGCGCGCGAGTGCGACGAATTCCGGCGTGCAAAAACTCTCGTCGCGCACTTCGAGCGCGTGGCGAAGCGGGCGGCCTTCGGCCTCGGCCGGCAGCAGTTCGAGAAATCGTGCGTAGTCCTCGGGATCGAAGCGCTTGCCCGGCGTGATCTGCCAGTTGATCGGCCCGAGCTTGTCGCGCAGGTTCAGCACGCCGCCGCTCAGGAAGCGCTCGATCGTGGCCCCGGCTTCGGCCAGCACACGGCGATTCATCGCGAAGCGCGGGGCTTTCAGCGAGAACACGAAGTCTTCGGGGGTTTCATCGTGCCAGCGCGTGAAGCTTTCGGGGCGCTGCGCGCCGTAATACGTGCTGTTGATTTCCAGCGTCGAGAGATGACGGCTCGCATATTCCAGCTCGCGGCGCTGCGCAAGGCCGTCGGGATAGAACGCGCCACGCCACGGCGCATAGATCCAGCCGCCCACGCCAACGCGAATCCGGCCGTGCCGGGATTTTGAACTGGATGAGGGTGCCATCGGAAATCCGTCATCGAAGCCGGGATGGCGCAGTGTAGCGCAGCACTGGCCACGGCCGCTGGTTAGCGTGCCGGCTCCGAACCGGCGAATTCATCTCGATTTTTAGGCATAGTCCGATATTTTCTTGTGGGATGTGAGGCTACTTTAGTCCTGTTGTGTCAGATAACCTCACATGGACCATCAGATGTCTTCCCGCATATCTCCAGAACTCACCGATGCGCAGTGGCGCAACATCGCGCCCATGTTTCACGAAATCCGCGTTGACGGCCGTCGTCGCGGGCGCCCGGCTCACAATCCGCGTCACGTTTTCGCGGGCATTCTTTGGGTACTGGCCACCGGTTCGGTCTGGTCGAAGCTGCCCGAGCAGTATCCCGATTTCCGCACCTGCCATCGCCGTTTCAAGCTGTGGTTCGACGCCGGTCTCGTGCATCACGCCATGGAGCGTCTGCACGGCGAGGAAGGTCTCGCCCTGTGCACGGCCATGGCCGCACGCATGCAGCCGTGGCGCGGGCCAGTTGGCCGCAAGCCGCGATTTCCGGTGTCGTCCACGCTGCGCTGGCCGCTCGCGCGGCCTTTCGTGGAGCGCTGAGCCTGCAGGGCGCCGGGCTGCGGCGGCGGACCGTGAGTGCGCCGCGGAGTCAGATTTCCCCATCCTCCGCACGCATGCGTGCGAACAGCGGCGCCCACCATGGCTCGCGCGAGAATGCCCCGATTTCCACGTCGGTGTCGAGATCAACGGTGCGCTGGCGCTCGCGCGCATCGAGTGGATCCGCTTGCGCGACCTGGGCGGCGAGCACTTCGGCGCCGGCGTCGGAAGCGTCGCGCGGCCCGCGCGCACGAGCGTTCACACGCTCGGCGAGCCGCGCTTGCGGCGCGTGGAAGTTCAGGATCAGTATCGGCCGGTTCAGCTCACGCGCGAGCGCCGCGAAGCGCGCGCGATGCGTTGCCTTGAGGAACGTCGCATCGACTAGCGCCGTGTAGCCCGCGTTCAGCACGTCGCGCACATGAGCGACGAGGCGTTCGTAATGCGCGTCGAGCGCGGCTTGCGTGTAGGCGCTTGCCGGCAGCGCGTCGAGGGTGGGCGGCGCGAAGGGTTCGAGCCGCTTGCGTTCGAGATCGCTCGACACGCGGATCGCTCCGCTCAAGTCGGCGAGCGCGCGGCTTGCCACCGACTTTCCCGACCCCGAAAAGCCGTGGCACAGCAGGAGCCAGGGCGCGGGTTCGCGCATGGCGCGCGCCTCGGTGGCCGCGAGCGCCAGGTAGCGTGAGGCGGCGCCCGCGCTCGCTTGCGCGTCGGGCCGCGCAGGCGACCCCGCCTTGAGCATCGCGACCAATGCCCGCACCAGCGCGCGATAGGCGACATAAAGCCGTAACGCGGCGAGCCCCGCGAAATCGCCCGTCGCTTCGAGGTAGCGGTTGAGCATGCGGTGGGCATACGCTGCCTGGCCGTGCGCGCGCAAGTCCATCAGCAGGAACGCAAGATCGCAGGTCACGTCGATCCAGCGCAGTTCGTCGCTGAATTCGATGCAATCGAACATCAGCGCGTGCCGCCCGTACCGCACGATGTTGTCGAGATGCAAGTCGCCGTGGCAGGCGCGCACGAATCCGTTCGCGCGGCGGGCGTCGAGGTGCCGCGCGAGGCGTGCGAGTTCGCTTTCGCAAATCGCGCGCAACGCGGCGCTTTCCACAGCGTGCGCCGTGCGCGGATCCGCTTCGAGGGGCCCGAGCGCCGCGAGCACCTGTTCGCGCAGCAGCGCGGCCGAGCCCAGGCGCGCCGCGGGCGCCTTCGGCCCGCGTCCGGCCCGGCGCGCATGCCGATGGTTTGCGGCGAGCCTGGTTGCGGCCGCATCGATATCGACCGTGCTCAGTTCGCCGTGCGATAGCAGGTTTGAAAACAGCAGACGCTGGTCGAAGCGGCGCATACGAACCGCGTAGTCGATGACGCTACCGTTGCCGCGCACGCCGCGCCTGAGCCTGAGCCTAAGTTTGCAGCGCCGACCGTCAAAAAACAGCTCGCCTGTGTCGCGATAAATCGGTCCCGCGAAGGGCGCATTCAGACGAATCTCAGCTTCGCAGCAGCGGAGCCGGGCATCGAGCCGCACAAAATTGACAAAGCCGAAGTCGACGGGCTTCATGATCTTGTACGCGTACCGGCCGCTGAGATACACCACCGAAATATGCGTTTCGATGCGCACGATGCGCCCGGCCGGATGCGCATACGTTGAGGCGCGCGAGAGTGCAGCGTCAACGAGGCGGCTGTGGCGGCGCGCCGCGCGCTGACGGTTGAGGACATGGCGTGAGATTGGCGTGTCGGACATCGGCGTGCCTATCGTGGGAATAGAGGGCTACAGGGCGACAAGCGCCGGAACCAGCATACCGCGAGCCAGCGCGGGAAGGCCGTTGCGCGGCATGTCGAGGCCTTGGTCGAAGCGGTCTGCATGGGCATCGGCGTCTTGTACCTTTTGTGCAAGCCGGGGAGGCTGCGCGATACTGTCAAGTTCAACCCAACGGAATTCCGGATACATGGCGCATTTCGACGTATTCAACGGCGACGCAGACGGCATCTGCGCGCTGCATCAACTGCGGCTCGCAAGGCCGCGCGAGGCAACGCTCATCACCGGCGTGAAGCGTGACATCGCACTCGTCGAGCGCGTGGCCGCCGAGCCGGGCGATTCGCTAACGGTTCTCGACATTTCGTTCGACGTGAATCGCAAGGCGCTCACCGCGCTGCTCGCGAAAGACGTCACGGTCGAATATTTCGACCATCACCACGCGGGCGACCTGCCTATGAACAGGAATCTCGTCGCGCACATCGACACGACGGCGCAGGTCTGCACAAGCGTGCTCGTCGACCGGCATCTCGCCGGCCGCTACCGGCCGTGGGCGATCGCGGCGGCCTGGGGCGACAACCTGCCCGACACGGCGCAAGCGCTTGCCCAGCAGGCCGGGCTCGACGCCGCGCAGGCCGATCAGCTGCGCGAGCTGGGCGAGTCGATCAACTACAACGCTTACGGCGACTGCGTCGAAGATCTCGTGATTGCACCGCTCGATCTGTATGCCGCGATGAAGCCTTATGCCGACCCGTTCGATTTCATCGCCTCGGAGCCCATCGTCGGGCAACTCGCCCGTTGCCGTCACGACGATCTCGAACTGGCCCAGGCCATCGCGCCGCTCATCGCGCTCCAGTACGGCAGCGTTTGCGTGCTGCCCGACGAGCCGTGGGCGCGCCGCGTGCGCGGCGTGTTCGCCAACGTGCTCGCAAACGAGGAGCCCTCGCGCGCGCACGCGGTGCTGAGCGTGAACGCGGACGGCAACTACGCCGTGAGCGTGCGCGCGCCGCTCACGGAACCGCGCGGCGCGGATGAACTCTGCCGCGCGTTCCCCGGCGGAAACGGCCGGGTAGGCGCGGCGGGCATCGACTGTCTCGAATCGAACCGGCTCGACGCGTTCGTCACCGCATTCGCACGCGTATTCGGGCGCGCGAAGCCGGCTTCGGCCTGAGCGATACAAGGCGTCACTGAGCCGTTTCGCCCGGGCCGTGCGCGGCGTGTGCCGCCGGCCAGCGCCAGTTGCGGATTTCGGGCATGTCGTCGCCGTACTCGTCCACGTAGCGGCGGTGCGCGGCCAGCTTGTCGTGCAGTGTCTGGCGCAGGTGCGCCGCGCGCTGCGCGAGTCCGTCCACCCGGTCGATTACGGCTTCGCACAGGTGGAAGCGGTCGAGCCGGTTGAGCACCGTCATGTCGAACGGCGTGGTCGTCGTGCCTTCCTCGATGAAGCCGTGCACGTGAATGTTCGCGTGATTGGCGCGCCGGTAGGTGAGCTTGTGGATCAGCGTCGGATAGCTGTGGTGCGCGAAGATCACCGGCTTGTCGGTCGTGAATAGCGCATTGAAATCGGCGTCGGGCAGACCGTGCGGGTGACGGTCGGCGGGTTGGAGCGTCATCAGGTCCACCACGTTCACCACGCGGATCTTCAGGTCGGGCAGGCAGGAGCGCAGCAGATCCACGGCGGCTAGCGTCTCCATGGTCGGCACGTCGCCGGCGCAGGCCATGACCACGTCGGGCTCGCCGTCGTCGTCGTTGCTCGCCCATTGCCAGATGCCGATGCCGTCCGCGCAGTGGCGAATGGCGGCGTCCATGTCGAGCCATTGCGCCTGCGGCTGCTTGCCCGCCACGATGATGTTGATGCGGTTCCAGGTGCGCAGCACATGGTCGGTCACGGCGAGCAGCGTATTGGCGTCGGGCGGCAGATACACGCGCACCGTGTCCGACTTCTTGTTCACCGCATAGTCGATGAAGCCCGGGTCCTGATGGCTGAAGCCGTTATGGTCCTGGCGCCACACGTGCGAGGTGAGCAGATAGTTGAGCGAGGGCAGCGGGCGCCGCCACGGAATCTCGCGGATCACCTGCAGCCACTTCGCGTGCTGGTTGAACATCGAATCGATGATGTGGATGAACGCCTCGTAGCACGACATGAAACCGTGGCGGCCCGTGAGCAGATAGCCTTCCAGCCAGCCCTGGCAGGTGTGCTCGGAGAGGATTTCCATCACGCGGCCGTTGGTGGCGAGCTGGATGTCGTCGGGCGTGACCTCCGCGAGCCAGGTGCGCGACGTCACGTCGAATACGTCGCTCCAGCGGTTCGATGCGGTTTCGTCGGGCCCGAAGATGCGGAAGTTGCGCGTGGCGTCGTTCACGCGCATCACTTCGCGCAGGAACGCGCCCATCACGCGCGTGGCTTCGGCGTCCACCTGGCCCGGTGCGGGCACGTCCACGGCGTGGTGCTCGAAGGGCGGCACGCGCAGTTCGCGCACGCGGCCGCCGCCGTTCGAGCGCGGGTTCGCGCTCATGCGCTTCTCGCCTTGCGGCGCGAGCGCGGCGATGTCGGGCACGAGGCGGCCTTGCGCGTCGAAGAGTTCTTCGGGCTTGTAGCTGAGCATCCAGCTTTCCAGCAGCGCGAGATGCCCCGGCTTGGAGATGTTGGCGAGCGGCACCTGATGCGAGCGCCACGAGCCTTCGGTTTTCTGGCCATCCACGGTCTTCGGGCCTGTCCAGCCCTTGGGCGTGCGCATGACGATCATCGGCCAGCGCGGGCGCACATAGCCGTGCGGCAGGTTGCCGTGTTCGTCCGCGAGTTCGCGCGCGCTCTTCTGGATGCGCGCGATTTCGTCGAACGCCGTGTCGAACGCGGTGGCCATGAGGCGATGCGCAACGTCAGGCTCCTCTGCCTCCACGAAGATCGGCTCGTGGCCATAGCCCTTCATGAGCGAGGCGAGTTCGTCGTCGCCGATACGCGCGAGCACGGTCGGCCCCGCGATCTTGTAGCCGTTCAAATGGAGGATGGGCAGCACCGCGCCGTCGGTGGCGGGATTGAGGAACTTGTTCGAGTGCCAGGCGGTGGCGAGCGGGCCTGTTTCGGCTTCGCCGTCACCCACCACGCAGGCGACGATCAGGTCCGGGTTGTCGAACACCGCGCCGTAGGCGTGCGAGAGCGCATAGCCGAGTTCGCCGCCTTCGTGGATCGACCCCGGTGTTTGCGGCGCGACGTGGCTCGGGATGCCGCCCGGAAAGCTGAACTGCTTGAAGAGCGCGGCCATGCCTTCGACATCGAGCGGCACGTTCGGCCAGGTTTCGCTGTAGGTGCCTTCGAGCCACGTATTCGCGACGACGGCAGGGCCGCCGTGGCCCGGCCCCGCGAGAAACAGCACGTCGAGATCGCGTGCGTTGATGATGCGGTTCAGGTGCGTGTAGAGGAAGTTCAGGCCCGGCGTCGTGCCCCAGTGGCCGAGCAGGCGCGGCTTCACGTGCGCGAGTTGCAGCGGCTCGCGCAAGAGCGGATTGGCGAGCAGATAAATCTGGCCAACCGAGAGATAGTTGGCCGCGCGCCACCAGGCGTCCATGCGGCGCAGCAGGTCGTCGGAAAGCGGCGGGTAGGCAGGGGTGTCGGTAGCGTTCATGCGGGGCTCCGGTTGCGCGGCGGCGGAAGGCGGACCGAGGCGGACTGCGTGCGCGGCGCGGCGGCGCGCGTGGCGCGAGCCTGCGGCCCGCACGGCGGACGGACTCCGCGCGCGAGGCCGGGCGGCGGCCCTCGTGGTCCTGTGGGATTCGTCTTATGGTGCCACGATCGCGCGGCGCGCCACGCGTGGATGTCCTGTGGCAGCGAGTCGCATCGGGCCGCGTAGTTGCGCCGCAGCGCGCAATGCACGACAGCGCGCGGCCCGATTGCATAACATGGTTTTATGGTGATCGATGCGGCGCGTCAGCCGCGTTTTGGCGAGGAGGATAGCAATGCGGGTAATGCTGTTCGACGGCGAGAATCCGCGGCTGCGCGAAGCCGATTTGCCCGACCCGGCGCCGGGCGCAGGCGAACTGCTGATCGATGTGCGCGCGTGCGGCGTGTGTCGGACCGACCTGCACGTCGTGGACGGCGATCTCGATCACCCGAAAAGGCCCGTCATTCCCGGCCACGAGATCGTCGGCACGGTAGCGGCGTTCGGGGCAGGCGTGACCGGTTTTGCGCCCGGCGACCGCGTGGGCGTGCCGTGGCTCGGCCATACCTGCGGCCATTGCCGTTTCTGCGCCGACGGGCGCGAGAACCTCTGCGACACGCCCGGCTTCACCGGCTACACGATCGACGGCGGCTATGCCACGCGCACCGTCGCCGACGCCCGCTACTGTTTCCATCTGCCGCGCCAGTACAGCGACGTCGAGGCCGCGCCGCTCCTCTGCGCGGGACTCATCGGCTATCGCTCGCTCGCGATGGCGGGCGATGCACAGCGCATCGGCATCTACGGCTTCGGTGCGGCGGCGCATATCGTCGCGCAGGTCGCTCGCCACCAGGGGCGCACGGTCTACGCGTTCACGCGTCCGGGCGATGCCGCGGCGCAGCAGTTCGCGCGGCGCCTCGGTGCATCGTGGGCCGGCGGCAGCGACGAGCGCGCGCCCGAGGAACTCGACGCGGCACTGCTGTTCGCGCCGGTCGGCGCGCTCGTGCCCGCCGCGTTGCGGGCGCTGACGAAGGGCGGCACGGTCGTGTGCGGCGGCATCCACATGAGCGACATTCCCTCGTTTCCTTACGCATGGCTTTGGGAAGAGCGGCGCATTGTCTCGGTGGCGAATCTCACGCGCGAGGACGGCGCGACCTTCATGGCGATCGCCGCGCGGCACAAGCTCGAAATCGAGACCACACCGTACCCGCTCGCGCGCGCGAACGAGGCGCTGGCTGATTTGCGCGAGGGACGGCTCACGGGCGCGGCGGTGTTGACGATGGGCTGAGCGCGCCTGCGATCAGGCGAATCACGATGCCGAAGCAGTGGAGACAACGGGTCGCACTGTTCAGAGGGCGCATCCGTACCTAAATGCGATACAACGATCTTTAGATAGATAGCGCGCGCCGGGAGCCGGTGCGCGCCTCGCAACGGCCGGCTAACCGCCGTGCAACGTGGGCAAGGCCCAGGAGGTCCATGATGTACAAGCAGATTCTGGTAGCGGTCGATGGCAGCCGCAGCGGCCGGCGCGCGCTCGAGGAGGCCGTGAAGGTCGCGAAAGCGACTGGCGCCGCCGTTCAGGCGCTGTATGTCGTGCGGCATCCGGCGCGGCTCGTGGACGTGAGTACGGGCTTCGCCGAGGAACAGGCGCGCCACTCGGCGGAAAACGATGCAGCAACGGCGGCGCTCGAAGAAGCGAGACTGGTGTTCGCGCAGGCTCAGGTGCCGGGCTCCACGCGCGCGGCCGATGCGAGCGGCGAGGAGATTGCCGCGGTGATCTCGCGCATCGCCGCCGAGGACGGCGCGGACCTCGTCGTGATGGGCACGCGCGGCTTGTCGGGCATGAAGCGCATCTTGCTCGGCAGCGTGGCCGAATCGTTCCTGCGCATGGCGGACCGGCCAGTCATGCTGGTGCGCGAAGAAGAGGCGCCCACCGCCTGACTGGGGCGTGCCGTTCCACCGGCCGGTGAGCGGCGAGCGCGCGATCGGCCGGGCAGCGCCTTGTCCCGCTCCTTTCATTACGATCCGTCGCGAAATACCCGCAACAGCAAGCCGGCTTTTGACTCGCTGCGCATGAGTTATCTTGAAATGTGACATCGATCAAGCGACAAATCGCCCATTCGTCGCGCGAGAGCTCATCTTCCTGCCTATGATGTTGGCTTGAGCCTGCCGTCTTGCGAACACACGGCACTCCGAAACATCCCGTTCCCCATCGTCGCGCGTGACGCGCTTTCATTTCGCTCGCCGCAGCCCGCGTCCCGTCGCGGTCCACCGCGGTCTCTTTGGCAGCAAACGCATCCGGCCGCGCCGGGCGAAAGCTACATAAGGAGGAGATTGATTATGGCTACCGCTTCCCGTCCCTCATTCGACGCCGCCTCGCTCGGTAACGCGGTGGGCGCCTCATTCGACACGTATCGTGCCAACACGTCGGCTGCGCTGCGCTTGCTCGTCGGGCAGCAGCAATGGCGCGAGCAGCTGTTGAAGCTGGAGCAGCGCCGCATCGAGCGCGACCGCGAGGCGGTCCAGGGCCTGCTCGAATCGCTGCGCACCGCGCGCGACTGGACCGATTTCGCGGTCGCCACGCAATCGGTCTGGCGCGACTATCTCGGCGCGAGCACCACGCTCTGGCAAGAAAGCGTCGCGGCGGCGATGCAGGGCGCGAGCACATGGTCCGACAGCGCGCGCGACTTCACGCAGCAGTGGCAAGAGGCCTGCGCCGGCGCGCAAGCGGGCGCGTCCAAGGTGCCGGGCGCGCTGCCGATGCGCGAGTGGATGAACGCCTTCGAGCGTGCGATGAGCAGCGCCGCCAATGGTGCAGCGCATCCGGGCAAGGCGGCGGGCGCAGGCCGTGGGCAGGGCGCGAGCGCGGGTGGAGGCCAGCATGGGCACTAAGCGCGTTGCTTTCGTCACGGGCGGCATGGGCGGACTGGGCGAGGCGATCAGCCGCCGCCTGCACGACGCGGGCATGACCGTCGCCGTCTCGTGCTCGGCGGCGAACATGCGCGCCGACGCCTGGCTTGCCGCCGAACGCGCGGCCGGCCGCGACTTCGGCTGCCACCAGATGAACGTCGCCGACTGCGATGCCTGCGAGCGTGCGGCGCAGCAAGCGCTCGACGATCTCGGCCAGGTGGACGTGCTCATCAACAATGCGGGTATTACGTGCGACCGCAGCTTCGTGAAGATGTCGAAAGCCGATTGGGACTCTGTGCTGCGCACCGACCTCGACGCGCTCTTCAACGTGACGAAGCCGTTCTTGCCCGGCATGATCGAGCGCGGCTTCGGGCGCATCATCAATATCGGCTCGGTCAACGGCTCGCGCGGCGCTTTCGGGCAGACCAACTATTCGGCGGCGAAAGCGGGCATGCATGGCTTCACGAAGGCGCTCGCCCTGGAAGTGGCGAAGAAGGGCGTGACGGTGAACACCGTGTCGCCGGGCTACCTCGCCACGCAAATGGTGGAAGCCGTGCCGAAAGACGTGCTGGACGCGCGCATCCTACCGCAAATTCCGGTAGGCCGTCTCGGCCAGCCGAACGAGGTCGCGGCGCTGGTGGCGTTCCTTTGCTCGGACGACGCGGCGTTCATCACCGGCGCCGATATCGCGATCAACGGCGGCATGCACATGCAATGACGCGCCGCGCTGCGACACGAAAATTTCGCGCGCGGAAAAAAAAGGGGCTTGCAAACGCGCGAGGCGCCTTCATCTTGGAACGGTAAGCGGCACCGACCGCGCCGCGCGAGCGGCGCGCATCGTTGCGAGCGATTCTCCTTCGTTGGCGGCAGAGGCGGCGTGCAGATGCGCCAACTGTCGGGGAATTTAGGATTCCGATGCAACATCATCGTTGCGTGGATAAAAACGTTCAGCCCATGGAGGCATCAATGAGCAATACCTCGCGTTACGATCCGTTTTCGATGGAAAGTGTGCCCGATCTGTTTCACGGGTTGTTCCGGCCGTTGCGAGCCACGAGCGGCGTGGAAGGGCAGGCCGCCAGTATCCGGATCGACGTGACGGAAGACGAGGTGGGTTTCACGGTGAAGGCCGAAATGCCCGGCGTCGATCGGAAAGACATTGATGTGAAAATCGATGGCAATCTCGTTTCGATTGCTGCGAAAGTTGAGCGGGGCGGCGAGCTGAAGGAAGGCGAGCGCGTCGTGCGTCGCGAGCGTTATGCGGGCAGCGTGAGCCGTGCGTTCACCCTCGCCGTGGAAATCGACGATGAAAAGGCGGGCGCGCAATATAAGGATGGCGTGCTGACGCTGACACTACCTAAGCGGGCTGCAAGCGCCAGTAAGCGCCTCGAAATCAACTAAGGGCGAGAGGCTGTGAGCGGGCGGCGCGCAGACTGCATATCGTGCAGCTGCGCGCCGCTTTTTTGCTTGAGACACCGATACGTAACATAGCGAAACACGACTGTAGCGAAACTGTACGATTGACTCGCTATGCTGGTCAGACTCAAGCCCACTGCCACTCGGCCGATTGTTTTTTCGGGCATGTGGCTGGAATCAGCGCTTACGCCTGACTCCGGCCAACAACTGGAGAGACCTGATGCTCAGCCACCACGAACTAGCGACATTGCTGCTGATCCGTGATGCGGACGCGCCGATTCAGACGCTCGATTCCGATTTCCTGGCGCTTCAGCGCTATCGTCTCGTCGAAATGGACGAGGCGGGCGGCGACGCCACGTTGCGCCTCACCACGCGAGGCCGCGAACTGTTGCGGCGCCTCACGCATGAAGGGGACGGCGAGCGCACTATTTGAGACGACGACGCGACCCGGTCTTGTGCGGCAATGCGTGTCAAGAGCGTTTCATCGAGCGCTACGCCCGTTACATCCATGTAATACGACGCGGAACACTCTGCGATACAGTGCTGGCTTTTCGTTCCAACCCACGCTGTTTTCACACGCAAGAGCCAAGTCATGAACGTCGTTGTCAAGCCCGCTGTCCGCCTGTTCGCCCTGATTTCCTGCGCCGCGCTTTTCGCGCCGCTCGCTGCTGTCGCCGCGCCGTATCACCACGAGGTGTGCCACATCGAGCACATTCACCATCACGCTGAGCGCGTTTGCCATCACGTGCACTGAAATTGCGCCGATTGCAGAATTGATGTAGATCAAAACGCCGCACTTTTGTGCGGCGTTTCTTTTTATATCTCGTAATTAGGATCGCGAAATAATAATCAAAGATTTGTGCAGCGATATCTCGTAATTAATTGAAAGAGTGAGTTTACACAAGAAATATCACGACACGGTATGCTCCGCGTTTCGTTGCATACATTTCCCTTGCAGCGAGTCTCGCTATTCAAACCGCAAGGCGCCCACGCACGCAATGAAAAAAATCACGTCGCTCGCCGCATCCAGTGCTGTCGCCGGCGCGCTCGCCATGGCTTCGGGGTCGATTTGCGCACAGGAATTCACGCTTTACACAGGGCCGCTCAAAAGCGGCGCCGATCATACCTATTCGTGGCAAATGGATTACACGGAGGGTTTCGGCCAGTATTTTGCCGGCAGCATTGCGTGGTTGAACGAAGGCCATATTCCGAATCATCACCGCGACGGCCAGACGATCCAGGCGTGGGCGCGCCTGCCGCTCGCGCAGCGCCGCTTTGTGTTCGCGGTGGGCGTCGGGCCGTATCGCTACTTCGACACCGAGGCCGCGTCCCAGGGCCAGGGCTGGTCCGATACGCACGGTTGGGGCGTGCTCTATAGCGCACGCGCCACGTGGTATTCCACGCATCGCTGGACGGCGAACCTCCAGCTCAACCGCGTGCAGGTGGCGCGCGGTCCATCGACGACATCGCTCATGCTGGGCGTGGGCTATCAGCTCGACGCGCCCGACACGCCAGGTCCGCGTGATTTCGCGTTGCCGCGCACGCAAAAAGTGACGAACAACGAGATCACGCTGATGGCGGGCGAGACGATCCTCAATAGCCTCGAATCGCAGACATCGGCAGCCGAGGCGATCGAGTACCGGCGCGGCATCAATTCTTTTCTCGACGCTACGGTGGGATATCTGCACGAGGGCAATGGCATCTCGGCGCGGCGCGATGGCGCGACGGCGCAACTGTGGCTCACGCGCGCGTTCTTCGACGAGCGCCTTACGCTCGGGTTCGGCGCGGGCCTCTACGCGGCTATCCACCACGGGGAGCATCCCGACGAGCGTGATACCGGCGACGGTATTCTCTCGGGGCTCATCTCCGTCTCGGCTTCGTATCGTTTGTCGCAGCACTGGGCTGCGCGCGTCACGTGGAACCGTGTGGTCACGCGCTATAGCCGCGATACGGACGTGATCCTGGGTGGTATCGGCTATCGGTTCTGAGCGATGGTGATGTAGCCGGCGCGGGCATGCCGTGCGTCGGCATGGACTTGCCCGCGCTAGTCGCGACGTTAGCTACCCTGAGGCGGACGGCCACCGCCGCCGCCGCTAGGGCCGCCACCACCACCGCCTCCCGGTCCGCCACCACCACCGC
>NZ_SMOD01000048.1 GCF_004353905.1 Paraburkholderia guartelaensis
TGGCTCGCAGCAACTTCTCTGGCGCGATGCTCGGCCGCCCGCCCTTTATGTCCGCTTCGTACATCTGGGCGAACTGTCGATCCATCTTCGCCAGCGCTTCATTCGCCATCACGCGGATCGAACGCAACGGATGCGACTTGGGGACGAAGTCGTCCAGCTTGCGCATGGAAAACAGACTCTCGGTGAATGTGTCGGCGCCGCGCATGATCTCCAGGGGACAAGTAGTGGTCCATCTATCAACGCCTCACGAGCTCTGCGCGATGACGTGTTTAAGCGGTATTTCAGCGGCCTGCTAAGCGACGTTTGTCTGACAGGATGGTGGCCGCGAACGAACGAAATTTTCACGGTTCGTTGATGCCGACGAACTCAGATCCGTAAGCGGCGTGTGAAATCTCTACGCCGCTTTCCGGGAGAATGCGAGCGCTTCTTCGAGGGTCTTGCAGCCTGTCTGCTTCAGGATTGCGTCCCGGTAGCCGTTGATAAGCGGCGTCTTGATGCCCTTTTTCGTGAGTTCTATCAGATAGCTGATACCATCCCGGTTCCCCGTTTTGAGGTGTTTCGCACTAGCAATGGCTCGGGCTGCCAGTTGATCGAGATTCAGTGGTTCAACCGCGCCGTCAAATGTCACGTAAAACACCAGCGGGATCCCGTGGAAATTGACAAGCTCCTGGACGGTAACGTCTTTAACGGACATGATGCCAACCTGTGGATGCTCACGCAGTACTTGGGTTTCCTGCTCAAAGAGCATTTTTACCACCTGCCTTGCATTGACGTCGCGTTTTAGCAATACGATTGTAGCGGGAATCATCGCGCCGCCCTTTTCAACTGGAGCCAATACGGGGCCACCGGCGCGTGCGTGAGAACATCGGGCCAACTCCACAGGGAACGGAGTGAAAACGTTCTCTGTGACGGTACCGACTGCAAATTCCTGAAAGCTTGAGTCGTACGGATTGTCAAGGGCGCCATATCTCAGAAGACCAATACGTGGCTGACCAGGGTCGATCCAGGTTTCGACATAGAACGTGGTAAATGGATCATACGCAATCTGTTTGAAGCAATTCAGTACGGTCGAGTCATCCTGCTTCAGCGTCTTGGCGATGGCTGGTAACGCTTCGCGTGCGCGCTTGCGATCGAGCTCCTGCGCGACCGACAGGTTAGTATCTGGAAGGTCGTAGTGCTTGAGATACCATCGAATCTCACAGGCACCCCTGAGGCCGAATGGTTTGATCAGCGCCAGCTGGTCCCGTAGATATAGCCACGCAATGGCCTGTCCGGCGATATCAGAAATAAAAATGAAGCTCAGGTTCGAACGCATCGCGAGACGAATCGGATCGCAGTACGCAATTTGAGTCACGGTGGTAATGTCCTCCTTTCTGAGTCGTTCGCGGATCTCTCTGTCCACGCCCTCGAGTTTGGAAATGGAGTCTGCCGCTTCATCAGATTCTTGCGCGACGTCAAGCTGCTTTTCGAATCGGCGCTGCATGAAGGAGATCAGGGCTGACAACGGAAAGGCACCCAAGGTGAAGGCGATGAAGGGGCTAATCCTGTCGGTAAAGAGCGAGGCGAAGGCATAGCCCATTGGGATCGCGACGAGCAGCCGCAAGGTACCCCATGCAACATCTGCAGGCGCGAAGTCAAGGCGTCGGGCACGCGAGATGAAGTCATTCGTCACCCACATGTAGGCACCCGTCGCCGCAGCAATAGCGGTGAATGGCAACTGAAAGAACGGATTGTGGATTCCGGTCTCCCGATTGAGTTCGCCAGGCTCACTGAGCACGGAAATAAAAACCAGGAACACAAAGATTAGCGTGACAAAACAGTGGATGATCATCGGTCCGATAAAAAATTTTCGACCGTACCATTTCTCGTAAAAACGCATAAATGCTGCGTTCATATCTGAGCCAGCGTTGAAGGGCTTGTCGAAACCAAAGGGCTCGTCGAAACCAAAGCGCTTGAAATACTCATGGCGCGCATGTTGATCCAGACCACCCATAATGTCCTTGCGCTTGGCGAACCAGCCGTATCGATAGTACCGGACCGGGCCCATCATGTTGAAGAAGACGCCAAGGAATGTCGCGCTCGCAAGCAGCCACCCACAGGGAGAAAGCAAATCGCGGAAAAATGCGTTCATTTGCTGTTTCATCCTCCGATAGTGGAGTGACATGAGGATGCGACATGGGATCTATGGCAAAACAATAGTAGGTCCAGTCAAATGGGGACATGATTTCCCGGTAGCTTTGTGCGCTTTCCCACACAAGCAAGGGCTCTCACTCCCGATTTCCTGAGCGGCAGGCATGGTGTCGATGGCCAGTGCGCGAGCACGAACGTGCCTTGGCCACTAACGGTGGCTATCGGGTTATGGCCCCGTACGGGATGAAGGTGACGATTACATTTTCCTTTGCGCTCAGGGTGCCGTCGGCATTGGCCATAAGTTTCCGTGCGATCCCGAGTTTTGTCGATCGGTCCAGGAGCGTGACCGCATTCAGGTTCTGCGCTCCTCCCAGGCCCGAGGCGACGAAGCTGATCGCATCGTTGCCATAGACGTCCGTCAGGGTCGAGGTGATCGCCGACATCGAGACGGCTCTGGTGAAAATAGCCGGTGGCGTGTAGATGCCTTCAGTAAATAAGGCATCCTTACTTTTAGAATCCTCCCGATCCGTTCGATGACGCAGGCGAAGCGACGGCAAGACCGCCATGCCATCCAAGAGCGAATGCTTCTACGACTAGGCAGTGATGCCTCAGCGTGTCGGACGGACGATCGCTGCAGTTCAGTGGCATCCGCGGAGTATCTGACCTCCCTCCCCTTTGCCGATCGGTTTATGGCGAAGCGGTCGAGTCAGACAGGCCGCCTGCGGGTTCGTTGTATCTGACGGCGCTGATGTGAAATTGTTCATTCATTGCGTTCCCAGTGAAAACGAAAGTGTCGCCGCGATCTCTCAGTACCGTGTGCTTCCGGAACAGCGGCAGTGACACGTTCACTGCGGCTTACATCTATCCGTGATTTTTGGTCTAACTAAGATTCCAGATCAATTTAACATAAGCTTTAATATCTCTGGAGAAAAGACGATTAGCTGACTCGCACATACCTGCTAGTGCTGGCCGTCTTCAGCATTCTCGGCATCAAGGAATATGTCAGCTTGTCACTTCGCATACGCAGCAATTTCTCAGTCGAATCAACTGTGAGCTTGATGCGAGGCATCAACTCATCGGTACAGCGGATGCCGGATATATATAGTCGTTTGTATTCATTCCTGCCAAGCGCAAGCGCTTCGAAAGACTACGAAAATCGAGATGGCTTTAATCGATAAACTGTGCGCTACACAACATAACCATTGTGCTTTCTCTATCGCCTCCGGCATTATCCGCTAGCTTTCCTATTAGTAGACTCCGACGCTTCAACAACGAAGCAAGGGCAAGCCCCTCCAATACTGGCGCTTCGGATCATGAAAATACTCAACTATCTCGCCGTCACTGCATTGATGCTGGCACTAGTGCCTGGCATCGCAATGAGTGATGCAATCGCCCCTCCCCTTACTAATCTCCCGACTACGCCCAGCGAAGCGAAAGCGCAAGCGCTCGCCGTTGCCAAGAAGTTTGCTACCCCGGGGACTCCCGCCTATCTCGACGCAGTCATGGCGGCGTATCAGCACCTGAAAGAGAACAAATCTCTCAATACACTTACGAAAGCCGAAGTGAGTCAGACGCGATTCTCGGCTGCGATCAAGAACCCGCAGGTCCTAAAGGAACTCATCTACAAGCCGGAAATGATCAATCCGGATCTGTCAGTTGACACCGATCAGGACTACCCTACTGTCGTAAAAATTGTCGCGCCTTCTGGCGCCTGGTGTACCGGTACGTTGATTGGCCATCATGCGGTATTAACCGCCAACCACTGTAGCTGCATCGGTTTGCCAGCGCAGATTGAGACAGGTGCGTCGCCGACTGTCGTTGGAAACGTGACTGCATCACATCAGTTCAAACCGCTTGATTGCGCGAGTTTCATGAGTCTCACCGGACCGCAGCAAGTGGCCGCTCTAGATAAGTTGGGCGGAGACATCGCGGTCTTGACCGGAAGTGACGAATTGAATCCAGGAAGTTATCCCCTCTATCAATTGGGATGGAGTGCCGGTGACGGCCCACAGTTCACGATGGTTAGTTATGGCACCGTCTTCCCGGCGTCATCCGAAGCGAAATGGCAAGGTACCGTGATTGCCGCGCCATGCGTACCGCCGACAGGTACACAGGCAGGTTGCGGCCAGAGTGAACTACTGGGACACCCCACTCGCTTGGCGTCTGCCAATGGAGGCGCAATCGCAGACATCTGCTCGGGTGACAGTGGAGCGGGCTTATTGACCGGTCCTTTAAGTCAACCAAATCGCATCAGTGCGATCGTGTCCCGTTCCGCATCGGGAGTTCCAGCGATCAACAATCAATGTGCTGGTGGAGGCGGGGTATACGAGGAGATTACCCCGGCGGTAGTGAGCTGGTTAAAACAATTTACGAACTGAGAGAAAGGCTATGAAGACAATAATGGCCGTCATATTCTTCACGTGCGCAGTGCTTGCTGGCTGCGCAAGCGGGCCTAAAAAGGCAGACCCGAGGGTTGTCTACATATGGCCCATGGACAGGTGCCCCAGTGAGGCCGCCGTGGGTGGTGCAGCGCCGAAGTTTGCAGCGGCGCCGGCGATACTCGCCGCACTTGGTGGTGACTTAATCAACGCGGCACTGGCAGTCCCCTTCGCTGCATTGAATAAAGCCGCGCAGGCAGATGCTGGGGGATTCTCTGTCAGCAACTCGGAGAATCGCAACTTTTATACCCTTAATACAAAAGCCACAGTAACAGCGCCGGGCTGCTTTATCGTCGCATATGCCGCTCCCGGTGGAGGAAAGAGTTGGTGCGACGATCCCAATTTCAGTGCTTCGGTACCCCGATGCAAAACCGCAGACCAGGCAACTCCGGAATTTGATATCTTACCTGTGCGCGAGCCATTGTTCATTGCGTCTGATAGCGGTGGGGCACCAAACTACGCGTTGGATCCGCTTCTGGCGACTGGGAACGATATCAAATCACATCTCGCGTTACCGGAATTCTATGTCGAACTTGCAATAAGAAGTTCTCCTGGAGCCAGCAACATTGTGGCGTTGGAGCCAGTCGCTATGTTCTACCCACATAGCCTCTTAACTGGTGATAGTTGCTCGCAGGAGAATGGGCAAGATTGCAGTCGTCGACTGCTGACGGTGACGATTTCGCTCCTGGGTGCAACAGCCGGGTCCTCAACTACAGCTGCCAAGTTTGGCGTCGTATTCCCGGCGATAGCGCCAAGCCCGCAGCTAACGAATACTACCTGGTCACTTTCTAGCTCGCTTGCGTGGTCAGCACTCCCCTCATTTGATGCAACGGCAATCGAGAAAAGCTTTACAGACGCCAGCTTCCAATCGTTGGCAGGTGCCTATCCGAAAGGGAATTCTATCCGCGTCTATCCCATTATCCTTAGCGTGGTTCTTTCAGAGGCAAAAGATCCGAACATATATCTGCAGGCGCTAAACGGGGCATTCAATCAACAAGCACAAACTCAGCTGGCTACCGCCATCACTAATGGCATTCCCTATGGTGGTATGCCTTCCGTAGATGCCCAGGCAACGGCGAAAGCAGCAGGCCTGGTATTGACCGACCAAGCCAGTGTAGCCACAGCGCAAGCTGCCCTTTACAAGGATTGCGCAACACCTCAGGTTGCGAATACCGATCTCGCCATCCTGATTACGAAGGAAAAACAAGCGAATCTCGATGCCACACTCGCCGGCCAGCCGCAGCCGTACCCGGATCTACAGAAGGCTGGTACTGAAGCATGCAAGACAGCAAAGGCCGAATGAACGTTGCTTCGCCGCAGCATGCTCTGATATTTCACTCGAGATGCTACGGTGCTGCTTTCGCGCGCCATTCGGCCTGCAAACCCACCACACTTCGCCATGCCTACCGTTTCCATCGTTGTCCCCTGCTTCGATCAGGAGGCGTTCATCGCTGAGGCCCTTGATTCCTTGCTCGCGCAGTCATACACCGACTGGGAGTGCATCGTCGTGAATGACAGCTCGACCGACGGCTCCAGGGCCATCGTCGACGCCTACGCGCAGAAAGACAGCCGCATCCTGGCATTGACCAAGGAAAACGGCGGCGTCGCGGCGGCGCGCAACTTCGGTTTCTTCCAGGCGAGAGGCTCGCTCTTTGTGCCGCTCGATGGTAACGACAAAATCCACCCTGACTACCTCAAGCGCGCCGTCGAGTGTTTCGAGGCGTTCCCCAATACCGTGCTTGTGCATACCGGTACGCAGAGCTTCGGTGAAAAGCGCAAGGTCTGGCGGTCGCCGGAGTACAGCTACGAAAAGCTCCTCTGGCAAAACCTGATCGTCAACACGACCATGTACCGCCGCGAGGCGTTTCAGCGCGCGGGTGGCTATGCGCCGGAAATGGTGCATGGGTTCGAGTACTGGGAATTCTATGTGCGCCTGCTCGGCCCGGATGCGCATGTGCAGTACATCCGGGAGCCGCTTTACCTCCACCGCATCACGAAAAGCTCGCGCTCGACCGAACTGGTGGAACAGGGCAAGGTCGAGGAGTCGCAACGCCTCATTTACGAGCGCAACCGCGAACGGTATGCCGATCACAATGCGAACCCGATCAGCATATTCGACAAGCGCATGAAAGACTTCGCACCCATGCACGCCACGCGCTACAAGCGGCAGGCCCGCTATCTGCACGCCGGATATGGCGTGCTCGTCGTGGTTCTGCTTGGCGTTATCGGCTTGCTCGTCGCGGCAGGCTAGAACAACGATTCGGGTGTGGATGCCACGTCGACGTAGCCAGCATGTGATAGGGCCGCAAGGAAAAGGCTCGCCAGGCTTGAGTCGCTGTAACCAGAAAAATGCACGAAACGCAAAGGGACCCCTTAACAACGGCGTCGCACACTCAGAACGGCGTTTGGGCAAACGGGTTGTGGCCGTTCGAGCATCAGAGGGTCGGCTTGCCGTCGTCGGAGGGCTTCGGCCAATCCTGTGCCAGTCGATCGGGCTGCGGCTGTGGCAGTGGATCGGCGGGTGGGCGGGCACCAGGCGTCGCGAGCATGTGCTGCACCTGCTGGTCGACGCGCGCGTGGCGATAATGATCCATCGCCCGGTTCAGTCGCTCGTCGCTGAACTGCACGCGTAGCCCGGCATCCACGGCCACCCTCGCGGCCGCCAACTGGTGTGCGTCTTCGCCAGTCAGTTCGAGCGTGCGACCGAACTTGCTCTGCGCAAGCCGCAGCCCGGTTTCGATGGCGGACCGCTCCGCCTGCAGCACCTGAACACTGGTGCCACGATCACGAACAATGTCGCGGCCATCATACCGATAGGTGACGTGGCCACGCTCGTTGACCGACCAGGACAGACCAGGCGAGCGGAAAATGATCGCGTTGTATTCGTCCTGTGCGTGACGCCGCGGCGTGTTCGGCCGGATCACATTGAAGGCTTCGCCGCTGAGGTCGGCATTGACCTCGACCGCACCCGATACACGCTCCGGGCCCGCAGTGCGTTGCAACTCCTCGAGCGCGCGCTCATCGCCCTGCTCCGCCCGTGTGCGCAGCCAGCCGGAAAAGCTCGGGCCGCCTGCGGCTCCGAATTTTTCCTTGAGTGCCGCCCGCTCGCGTGCGATCGACTCCCGCAGCGCGTCGTCGCGGCCCAGTTGCCCGGCGCGTGCGAGTGACGTCGCCGCTCGTCGGCCAACCGGTGTGAGCCGCACATCCTGCCGGATTTCCGCGCGCCTGGCGTCGAACGCTGCGCGGATCTCAGCGCGGCGCCACTGTTCATTTGCGCGCTGTGTGAGCCACGCGTCGCTTCGGGCCAAGACATGCGCTTCGCGCGCGACCGAGTATTCGCGCCAAAGTGCCGCGCGTGGCAGCTCGCGCGGATCCGGAACCGGCTCACCGGCCTGCTGTCGCTCATACACTGCGCGTAGCAATGGTGCGGCTTCACGCCACGACAGATTCAGTTCTTTAGTCAGGAAGTCCGACACGTTGAGGTTGCGCGAGCCCGCGCGGATGCGATCGGCGCCGTCGCGGCCCGTCGTGACCGCATATTTCGCGGGCCGCACGCCGTGCGTGTGCGACAGTTCGGCAAGCAGGCGACTGGCATCGAGACCCTGGCGAATCTCACGAAACTCAGCGTGCTGACTACCTGACTCATCGCGCTGCCGAAGCTCGCGCGCGAGTTGCGAGACCACACTGTCCGAGACGCGGCCAGTGTGTCGCGGTGTGGCATACGTGGCGTCGTCGGCGCGAGAGCGGCGCGACCGGTACGGTGGAACATCAACCGCGAATGCGTGCGGCGTCCGCAGCATTGGCAGGCTTGCCTCGAACTCGAACGACGCGTCGATCGAGTCGAACCGGTCTGGAAACGCGTCTCGCCGGTTGCCGGAAAACCAGCCTGGCGGCGACGTGCCGGATGGTGTCCATGCCGGATGCTTCCGCATCACTGGCAGGGTGTCGAACGGATCGCCGAACGCATAGTGCCTCTCAAGCGCACGGTGGTACGCGTCCAGCCCGACTGGGGGAGCTGCGTGCCCTACTCGTTGCGCTGCAGGCTCTCCATCGCGATCTGTAGCCCGTCGCAGGCCGTGCGCGGATACGGCGCCGTCTGGCTCCAGCTGGTGAAACGCATGATGCGGCAATAGCACTGCAGATCGATGTCCGATGCCGTCCACAGGGCGGCCGGGCACGTTTCGCACAGCGTTGAAGGGTTCGGGCGCCGGGTACGCCCCACCTGGGATAAGGTCAAACTCGGCATCGAGCCCGCCGTATCCATCGTCGAAGGGTTCGGACGTGTCGAGTTCTGTTTCGCGCCCGCCTGGCCCGTCGACTGAGTCGGGCGGCTGGGCGCCGAATTCAAATGCGCGTCCGCTTCTGTGAAGATGTCCTCCGAGGCTTGGGAGGGAGTCGTCTGCTCGTTCATGATGTGCCTTCAGATGTTGTGCGTAAAAGCCGCGTTCAAGATCCACAAGCATCAGCTCGCGGTCGTGGGGAGAGGATTCCTGATAACGCTGGTACTGACGGCTGCCGCTGTTGAGATACTTCACTTCGCGCGCGCGGGTGGTGTACCACTCATCCAGCACGGCCGCTATGTGCGCTGGTGTGCGTCTGGGCGCAACGCCAGCCTCATAACGGTCGGCCGCATCTGCCGACAGCGCCTGCAGCTTTTCGGCGGTCGGCAGTGCGATGAATTCAGGCGTGAATACATATTCCTTGAGGTTCACCCCCTTGGCGGCGCCAGCCGGCTTCACATTCAGGTAGGCGCTGTCGAGACCGGCATTGCGCATGCGCACGGCACCGTGCTCGTGCAGCAGCGCCATGAAATCCGCATGGGTCTCTATCTGGCGATCCAGCACCGCGTCAAGAATCTGTTCCTTCAGCTCGCGACTGTTGGCACGGAACAGGTCGCCACGGTAGCGGCTGATCATTTCCGATGCGTCGGTCAGCAGCGTGCGCCGGTTGTCTTTCGGACTCGCAAGGCCATACTGGGCGTTTACATGCTCCTGGAACGCGTCGATGAAGCTCAGGTTGGAGCGCACGTAGCCGAGCGGTTCCAGGTGCCTTTCAGCCAGCAGGTTCCAGCGCGGAATGACGATATGGATGTGCGGCTTGCGCTCAACCAGTTCGCCAGTGCGCTGGTCCACATAGCTCTTGATCCGGGGCAGGTGTGCCTCGGCATAGAAGCTGTATTCGTCCGGGCGGTAGGCGTGCAGCGCGAACGCCTCGAACTCCCGCACGATCTGAAACATCGTTTCCCGGGCGACGTGATCCTCCTTGAAGGAGAGCGTGATGGACAGGTAACGTTCGACACCGGGTGCGGCATTGATCGACTGGATCACTGCGTCGGTCAGGTCGAGATCACCGGCGAGCACCACACGTTCATCAAGGTCGTCGCGATCCAGGTCGCGGCCAACCTTGCGGCCTTCCTCGAGGTACTGCTTCACGCCGTCGTGACGGCCGTCCACTCTAATCAACACGATGGAGATGGGCCTTCAGCAGTTGCGTGATCAACTCCAGCTCGTCGACCAGGGCGACAAACGTGGATTCGGATAGCCGACCAGCCACGCGCGCCGTGTTCGCCACGTGCACAAGCTGGTTGAGGTTGTTGCCAGTCTTGTTGATCACGTACATGATTCGTTGCCGCTCAATGGTCGCGGGTGGGCGCGCGACGATCTGCGTGCGGTTCGTCAGGATGCATTCGCGCAAAAAAACAGACGGACTCATGCCGGAGCGTTCGACCTTTTCATTGAAGACCTGCCACTGTTCTTCGGTGAGCCGCGTGCTGACCGGCCTGCCGAGCGCCTTTTGCGCTTTTTTGCGACCACGGCGCCTGGCTTGCGCCACAACATTGAGATCGTCTGCGCTCATCGCATGTTTTCCGTTACCAGAGAGACATCGGGCAGCGAACTGCCGCCACCGGCGTGCAACAGTCAGGGGCCGTACTGGGTTCGCCCGTATTGCGAATTGACTGGCCCCTTCACGTCACTCCCGGCTGACTGGCACTGGTTCAGGAAATCGCCTCGCGCGTTGGCCGTGCCGCCCTCATCGAAGTGACCGTGATGAAAACGGACGATGGAAAAGTAGCCCGTCTCGTATTCGGCGCACGTTTTGCCGCCATTGCCACCCATGATCAACCCGGCGAGACAGAGCACCGCGCCACACGCGTCCTGGTTATCATCGGCGTGCGCCCGCGGCGTGGCGAGCGCACAGGCCAGTGCCGCGCTGCACAGCGCGGCCGCAATCGACCGTCGTTTCATTGCGTTCATGATCTAACGTTCCCCTCCAGGAGATGCGGTGGTTTTCGGCTACGTGAGCGTGTGTGCCAGACGGGCAACGACCCAGATGAGCGCGGCGCCCGCGCAGAACGCAATGCCCATGAAGGCGACGAGCGAACCGGTTGCTGCAACTGCCGGATTCGTGGGTACGACGCGACCACGCGATTCAACGGCAGCCCGCAGCCGCGCCAGTTCGTCCACGACATCCGCGGTTGCCGCACGTCGCGCCTGGTCAGCCGCCTTCGCGGCCACCTCGCCGATGAACGCCTGGCGCGATTGCGTGAGCAGCTTCGTCAGTTGCGTGTTCTCCTCGCGCAGCGCCTGCACCGTCGCGGTCAGTTTCTGGTCGGTGGACTCCATTAGCGCGACAACATGGTGTTGTGCATCCACGACCTTCATCTGCTCGATCAGGATCTCCGCGAGCACGGCCAGCTCGTTCGACGCCGGCATCGTGGCGATCACCTGGCCCAGGCGCTCAGACGCACGCCCGGCGTGATCCGGCTGCGGCGTCGGCTCGTTCATGCATCGACCCCTGCCATCAGTGCGGTAAACGCCTGATCCATCAACGGCTGGATCGACAGCGCCTTGCGCTTGAGGCCAACCAGCCTCACGAGACGGTCCTTCTCCGGAGCGCTGGCAGCGTCGACCAGCTGCGCCTTGTAGTCCATCCCGTCGGTCGCGATATCGTGGATCGTGCGACCGGCGGCCGCCGCAAGCGTAAACACGTCGTTCCTTGGGATCAGCGCATCCTGATTCAGTTCGAAAGTCCGCTTACGCTCATGCAGTTCGAACAGTTGCCCGAAGTGCCGGCGCAGCGTCAGCTCGCGTTCCTCGCTCCTGACCAGATCGACCTTGTTGAGCAGCACACGGATGCGCCCAGGCTCGACACCGAGATCCGCGAGCATGTCGATCGTCTTGATGGTGTCCTTCATCTGCTTGCTCTCCGGTTCGACCGGCACAATGAAGCACGCGTAATCCTCCTGTGCCCCTTCGGCACCATCGAGGCGCTTGAGATACTCCTCGACGTTCGATGCACCGATATCGACCAGCAGATCACGGCCGCGCATCAGGTCGTCATGCAGTTCATCAAAGCGCGCGGCAATCATCACCTCGACCTTCGGGCCGGCCGAGTCATCCGTATTGATTGACTCAATCTGGCGTACCGACATGGACGGCAGCCTTGGCGCGAGCAGTTCGCGGGTCACGGTAGTCTTGCCGACGTTGCCCGAGCAGTTCACGATAGCCATACTCATTTCGAAATCCTCATCAATATTGGGAGTTTCGCCACTTACATCACCTTCGGCGCCAGGCCGCCTGTCTGCGCTTGCGCGGGCAGCCGGCTGTTCGACGGGCCCGATGCAGGCGCGGCCTTCGGCGCCGTCCACGCCGCATGCAGCTCGGCCGCGCGCCTGTCGACCTCGGCCGGGCCGGCGTCACGACCCAGTTCGCCGCGTGCAATCCGGGCCTCGATCTCCGTGCCCGCCTGCATGCGAGCGTCGAACCGGCGAATCACCTCGGCACGCATGCGCGCGGGTGCCCGCTCAAGTGACTTTTCAAGGACTTCGCGCAACTGCGCGACGGTTTTGGGTGCTTCAGGCGTGGGGGGTGCCGCCATGTCCGCTGCAGGCGAGAAACGCGCAGCGCGCAGTGCCTTCGACGGCGCGGCCGCTGGATTCTCCGTCGCCGGGTTCGCCTTCTGCGCGACATCCGGCGAGGGTGACGTTCCGGCCTTGATCGTTAGTGCCGCACGTTCACGCTTCGCGGCCTCAAGCAATGCCTCGTCGCTTTCGGCCGGCTTGAAGCCCTTTACGTCCACATCCGCGAGGGACGCTTCGATCCACGCGTTGCGGCAGAACGTTTCGCTGCCGCGCACGACGATTGAATCCCAGTTCTTGGCCTTCGCCACCGCCACCATGTCGGCAATCGTTGCGCGATCGTTCTGCCGGGAGTTCAGGCGTGTCCCCACGTCCTCGAAGTGCGGCTGAGTGGTCGCTCCTGGAGCCCGCTGCGCGCCCGGCTTATCTTCCATGCCTTCGAGCTTCCAGAACCGCCCATCCTTCACCAGGTAGCGCGAGGCGACGTGAGCGGGCACGTCGTAGCCGTCTTTCGTCACGACCGGCTTGCGTGAGGCAGGATCGACGCCGATCTGGTTGTCGCGGCTGTCGGCGACACCGGCAACGCCAGCCTCGTGCGCGTCTGCCGCTGCACCGGCGTCGCCCGCGTGCTGCCCTGGCATCGGCTTGCCCTGTTCGCGCAGCAACCGCTCGGCGGCCGCCCGCTCGCCGTCGCGCACCGTTCGCACGCGCTCCAGATCCTGCGTCGACACGGAATCGAACACCGGACGCTCGGGTTCGTTCGCCGGATTTTTTGCGTCCGTTTCATTCTGTGCGGACGTCTGCGTGCGCTGGATCTGCGTGTCGATCATGCCCGACACCGCCGGTGCGTCCATCGACGTATCGTTCGCAGCGCGGCCGGGCTGAACGACAGGTTCGTTAGCCGCCGCCGCGTTGACAGTCGGGCGAGCGACGTCCTCGTTGCCGGGCACGGCGTTTCCCGTGATGCCACGCAGCCGCATTGCGTCGTCGATTGCCGCTGCATCGCCGACGTCGGCAAAGGTCACCGCATAGCCATCCGTCTTGACGTCCGGCTGCGCCTGCGAGGCTGGAGATTGCGCCGGTGATGCATCGACCTGCCTGTCGAGTGCTTCACGCACGTGGGTCACGAACGGCTCGCGGGCGGCCGGCGACAGAAACGCAAGCTCTTGATCGAGTGCGGCGGCAACTTCGGGCGCGATCTTGCCTTTCCCGAACTCCTCGCTGATGCGCCCTGTCAGCTCGCGAAAGTCGGCCAGGTCTTTCGCCACCATCGACCAGTCCGTTCTGTCCTCGTGCTCACGACCGGTCGCAGGCATCGTGGCCACAGGTTCGAGCGCTTCGGCGATGTCAGCGAAGGTGGCAATGCCGTCGTTGCGCTCTGGCTCGCGATGGCGATGCCGGTGTTGCGGCGCGACGCTTGCCCCGTCAACCGGAGGCGCGTCGTCCACCGGGTCGGAATCCGTCACGTCGCGCGCAGGCGTGCGCTCGTCGATTTCCATCGGACTCAAGCCCGCTTCATCGCGAAGTTTGGCCAGCGCTGCGGCTGCCCGTGGCGGCAGGGTCCCGGCCGCAAAGCCAGTGCGGTTGCGGATCTGCTCGCCAATCGCGCGCTCGCCATCGACAGCGTTGCCGGACATGCGCCACGCTTCACGATGGATCGACTCCAGCCGCTGCTCAAGCGCGAGCGTATGGTTGACCTCGTTGCCTCGCAGCGTGATCGCCGTCGTAATCGACTGGATCATTTCACGAAAGCGCCGGCCGAGCGCCGCGTCGTCCAGCTTCGGCTGAGCAGCGTGCCGGCCAACGCGCGCGCCCTGCACATACAGATGTTGCCGGTCGGCGAAATACTGGTGCCGCGCCTGGACACTGGCGTCCCGCACTCCGTCAATCATCTCGAACGCGGAGGCACCCTGCGCGCGCAAGCGGTCCCGTGCCTCCAGCCCCGCCTTTTCCGCGGCGGCCTGAAGGGAGTCCCGCACGAAGGCGTGGGACTCATCGAGCGGTTGACCCATTAGCTCGCTCAGCCGTACGGCTTCCCGCTCGATGTCGGCTTCACTGCCGAACAGCGTCTGCTGCTGCCCGCGTACTGGTTGACGTGCCGGCCGGCCGTCCTGCGCTGTCTGCGGCTCATGCGCTGGAATCCACCGCGCAAACGGCCCAACGTCAGTGCCACCCGGCACGTACCATTTTTTCGATCGCCGGTCGAACCTGGCGCCCAGATCGTGCGCCGCGTCCTTCTCCCTGAACGGGACGTCCAGATACGTCCGTTTGCCTTTCGGCCTTTTCGGGTCAGCCATTTAATACCTCCTTTGCCTCGTTGTCCGCCGGCGCGACAGACGCGAGCGCCGGTTCAATCCCGTCCTGGACAGCGTCATCCCCGCCTGCCACGTTGAAATCGATGCGGATACCCCCGAGCATTTCGCGCACGTCCGCGCGCATCACGACGCCGAGCTCGGCCAGGTCAGCCTCGAAGCCTGCGAGCGCCATGCCGGTCGCGAGTGGCCCGGGTGTGCGCTGGTCGAGCGCGAGAAGCTCGGCCGCGGTCAACGGCTTCGCACCGGCCTGACGTGCAAGACGGATCTCGCCAGCGGCCCTCGCCGACAGCGCCGCGTGATACGTCTCGGGGCTGTGCGTCGGGATACCGTTCGCGCGCAGCTCACCGGCACGCCAGGCCGCCTTGATTTCGTCTTCGGTGGGCAGGCGCTTGTTGATTGCAGCGAGCATCGGACTGACCGAGCGCATGCGGTCGATGAACAGGTCATCCTCGTAATAGGTCGCCTTCTCGCACAGGATCGGACGCTGGAAACCAAGCACGATTTCCTGGTCCTGCTCCATGCGCTTCAGTTCCTGATCGAGCATCAACGCGCGGCCCTGATCTGACGTGTTCGTGCCGGTCGACGTGTTGCGGCCGTGATTACGGCTTTTCGAGGTTGCCTTCTCGGTGAACGTGCCCAGCGTCTCGGACAGTTCCTTTGCATCCTGCTGGTTGCCAGGCGCATACGCCACCAGCACTGCGTGGTTGGTGATCAGCGTGCGCGCCCCGGCCGGCCCGTACAGATCGTTCGGCTCCAGCTGCGCCTTCGACTGCAGGATCGTGAGCAGGCGAATCCAGTAGCCCGCGATGAACGCGTTGCCCTTGTCGAGTACCTCGATGCGACCGAGCGCAGTAAATTCGTCCCCCACGCCAAGACACTGATATTTGATGGCCGGATCGTCGCCCGGCAGCACGTCGAGGTTGTCCTCGATCCACTGCGTGTAGAACAGGTTGCCGAGCAGGCTCGCGACGGCAAGCTCACGCACCGGCAGCACAACGTAGATCGACATCAGCTCGCGCCGCACGCGGTCGAGCTCGAAGTCGCATGCGCTCGTCGCCTGGTCGACGATCGGGTTACTGAACAGGCGCAGACCGGCGTTAAACGTCGCAACAATGTTCAGCATCGTCTCGTCGGGCGAGGCCAGCACGCGCGAGAGCGCGCCCAGGCAGTCGCCCGACAGCGGCACCCCCTTCTGCGGCTCGTGCTGCATCAGGTCCGACAGGTGCTCACGCACTTTCCTGTCGGGCGTGCTCGCGAGCCGCAACACCTGTCCGAACGTACACTCACCCGTCATCTCCATCAGGTAGAGCGCGAGGCCCATGAACAGGTCACTCGCCTGCTCATAGAAGAACTTGTTGCGACCGTCGGTCGTGTGATACAGGCGCGCTGCAATCGCCTGCAGGCGACCGACCCGCACGAAGGATGCACTCTTCGCAATCCTGAAAAGCGGATTCCAGCGGTGCGTGTAGCCAGTCTGATCAAATGGCGCCCAGCGAAACACCTGCTGGCCGCAGGCCTGCCGGTACCGCGACGTCAGGTCGTAGTTCTCTCCCTTCACATCGAGTACGACCACCGAATCCGGAAAGGTGAGCAGATTCGGGATCACAATGGCTGCACCTTTGCGTGAACGCGTTCGCGCAGCAACCATCACGAACTCCGTTCCGCGAAACGTCAGGTACTTGCCCTTGTAGCGCCCGACGATGATCGACGGGTCGCGGTGATCGCCCTTGCGGCCGCCCCTGTTTCGACTGCGCCCGTTAGCCTCATCGAGCAGGCCGTACCGCCGAACCTCGTAGCTGTAGGCGAAGCGGGCATCGCCATGCAGCTCGCGCTTCGGCTTCATGACCAGCGCCGCGACGATCGCCGCTACCGGCACAAGCGGTACGATGACCGATGCCGCTGTCGCCATTTGCAGCGAGCGTTTCACCGCCTTCACGTCGCCAAAGGCGCGCCAGTAGTCGTGCAGCGTCCACAGCCCGATTGCGGAGTCCGGCAACTTTTCCAGCTTCGCAAACAGCATCGCGCCGACGTACTGGCCGGCCGCAGCGAGACCGATCAGAACCACCAGTGCGAGCAGACCGGCCGCGATGATCCGGTCGGCAAGCGTCGCGGTTTTTAGCAGCACGGCGCTCGCACACACGCCCCACAACGCGCACGTCACGACGACAAGAGCAATCACGGCCCCCATTTCGACAGGATCGCTGATTGCGTCGAGATGAAGCAGACGGCCGACGGCGAACACGACTGCGCCGGACACAAGGCCAAGCAGGCCGCCAACAAGGAGACGGGCTTTCATGCTGACGTTCCCACTGCCGCGTGCGTCTGCCGCTCCTGGGGTTCCCGGCCGGTTTGCCTGCCACTGTCACCAATGGCGGAATCGTTCGGTCGCGCTCTCATGCATCACCTCGCAGCAGCCTGTTTTTCGTCGCCGGATCGAACCAGATTTCCGTCAGATCGCGGTTCTCCATGAACAGCACCACGTCGACCGTCGTGCGAATCTCGCGCATCAGGTAATCGAACGGGAGCGTCTGGCCGACCGGGCTTTGCTTGACCAGCGTGGCGATGCGCGTGAGTGTCGCGATCGAGTCGTTCGCGTGCACCGTCGTCAACCCGCCCTGGTGTCCGGTGTTGAGCAGCGTCAGGTAGTCCCAGGTTTCGTCGCCGCGCAACTCCGCAAGCAGCACGCGATCGAACTTCATGCGCAACGTCGCCTTCACCAGGCGTCGCGCTGGAATCGCCTCGCTGTAGAAGAGGTGAACGTGATTTCGATGCAGTGGCAACGGCAGCTCGTGGGTATCCTCGATCGTCGCCAGACGCGCCTCGCGCGGAATGATGGGGATCAGGTCGGCCAGCGCCTTCATCAGCGTGGTCTTGCCGGAGCCCGTGCCGCCCACGAGCACGATGTTCAGCCGGTTCAGGATGGCCAGCTTCAGAAACCGCACGACATCGCGCTGCGCGAGCGCGTCGAGCATCTCATGCTGGAAGCGCGCCAGGCCATTGGCGCCCAGCGCCCGGGACGGATTGAACACCGCAGTGGCACGACTGACGTCCATGCCCTCTGAGCCTGCCCGTGCCGCCGCAGCATCGATCTCGCCCGGCGTCATTGCGCTACTACCGCCGGGTGCGCCCCGGACCACATCACGGAACCTGGCGAACCGTCCGGCGTCCGACCACTGCTGTACCGAAAGGCGCGTTGTATTCGGCACGCGAATTGTCAGCGACACAGTGCCCGGCTCGCACGCCGGTGGAATCACGATCTGGCCGCGCTCGCCGTCGGGCAGGCGCACCGGCTTTTCCGGCTCGGCCGCCGATAGCGGCGGCTTCGCCTTGTTGTAGATGGCCAGCGCCGGTGCGAACTGGTTCAGCATTTCCAGCGACGCATTCGGAAGATCATGGCGCTGCCAGCCGTCGAGCGTTTCGGTCCAGCCTTCATAAGGCCGGTTAATCGCAAACTCGGTGACGCCGGGCATCGCCAGCATTGCGGCGATGCCGAGTGTCTTGAGGTGACTGCGTACCGTAAGACTGTCGTCGTATTGCATACTCATAAGCACCTCGAATTAAATGAATCAAGGCGTCGCCAGTTCGTACACGTCGGAGAAGTCCACATCGCGCGCAACGAAGATTGTCGTCATCGACCCGTACTGCGAATACGCGGTCGGCGGTACGTTGATGGTGTTGCGCAGTGCTTCGGCCGCTACCTCACCACCGGCATTCGTGGTGTTGTTAAACTGGATGCCGCTACTGCCCGAGTTCGCGGCCAGTGTCGACAGCGCCTGACCGGCATCGCTGATCAGGCTGACCATCATGGCGCCGCCAAACCGCGTCCAGAAGTGGTTGTCGACGTAGGCCGGCAGGCCACTGCCGCCGAGCGCATCGGCCGCCGGCGAATCGAGTTGCACCTTTACGCCGTCAGGCGTCGTCAGCCGCGTCCAGATCACGAAGATCCGCGCCTGACCCTGCATCAGCGCCTGCCGCTGCTCGCCCACGACCTCGGAGCCACGCTCGACCAGCAGCACCTTGCCGTTCGCCGAGTACACATCTTTCGCCACGTGGCAGGTGGTCATGCCCGGGTAGTCGGTCACGATCTCCGCACCCTGCACGCACGGGATCGTCGTCCCCGCAATCAGCAGGAAGTCTCGCGACGGCATCAGTTCCGCCTTAACCGTTTCCAGCTTCGATGGCTGCAGCTTGCTGTCCAGTCCATCCTTCGCGAATCCGGCATGCGAACCGGTCAACCCGGGCGTGCCACCAGGGGCTGCCGCGTCAGTCGTCCTCTCATCCTTTGATGTGAGCAGCACGTCGCCATCGAGCTTGCGTTGCGCCGGCGTCTCGACCGCGCTGGCCGCCGTCGCTGCAGCGGCGCCGTTTCCATTCACTGCACTGGCTACGTTCGCATGCGCAGGTGTAGCAAGCGCCGCGCTAGCTGCAGCCGCTTCCGACGCCATCGCCGCTTCCTCTGCCCGCTGCTTTTCGATCTTTGCCTTGTCGCGCGCAAAGTCGTGCCGGTCATCTGACGGCTTGTCCTTTGCCGCTTCCGCCCTTGCCGCCTCGGACTCTGCGTGATGCTGCGCCGACCACCGTTTGATCGCGACACCCACTGCGATCGCACCGAACAGCAGGATCAGCACCATCCCAATGACGATCGGTAGCATCCGGAACGGGCTCTTGCGCCTCGTGCGGCCAACACCCGGCACCCCGCGCTCGCCTATGCCGGCGGGCTCGACCGGTGTCGGGTTCGCCAGGTTCGGACCGTTCAGATTGATATCGTCACTCACCGGCCGCCTCCTTTTGCCTCACGAGCCTCACCGTGCCCGGAATCGTCGTGCCCGTCGGGTTCAGCTGGCCGTCTGGCCGGTATGCATTGTTGCGGATGCCGAGCACGGCGTCCCCGACGCGCAGGTTGAAGCGCTGCGCCGTGTCGTGCACCACCAGCACGGGGCCGCGCACGTCATCAGGATTGACGAGCGCTTCCTTGCCGTCCCCGTACACGCGATAGATCTGTGGCAGGTCGCGGCTCGTACTGAACTCGAAGTAGGTAAAGCGGCCGTCATCCCACAGCGCCGTTGGCGCGAGTGTCGTGTCACCATGCATGTCGTAATTGAAGTTGCCCACGCCAGGCGTGCTGACGGTTTCCGCCAGTAGTGCCTGCGCTTCGGCCGAGCGCACCGCGGCCGCCGCCGACGCCTTTGCACGCGTGTCCGGATAATCGAAGGTCAGCGACCAGACTGCTTCCTCGTGCCTCCTGACCGGGACCAGCTTGAGCACATAGCGACGTCTGTTCGTGAGCAGAATCAGGTTGGTTGCCGCCTGCGGTGCCTTCGGCTTGAAGAAGAAACCGTTGCCGGCTGGGCCGGCCGTCCATGCCTTGCCGTCGCCCATGCCGCCGCCGTCGATCTTTTCGCCTTTCTCGAAGACGAGGACAGTCGCCTCGCCCGGGCGATAGGCGATCCGGTACGTCTCATTCGGGTCATACACGGCGCACGCAATGTGCCGGTCACTGCCGCACGCACCGGGCACGACTTCGGCGACAGCCGGTAGCGACATACCGAATAGCGCGGCAGCGATCGACGCTGCAGCAAGCGCTTTCGGGAACCGGATGGTCATGGGTTGGCCCCTCCGGCCGGTGCGCTCAACGACATACTCGACGGTGCCGACTGGGACGATGTGGCCGCCGACGGCATCGGTGTCGCGCCGTCTGCGGTGCTGCGCGTCCAGTCGCGGTCGACCGAGTAGCTGGTGACACGAAAGCCCGTTGGATTGAGCTCCTGTTCGTCGCTGCGGGTCGGCAGATCGCCTATCTCGTAGGTGATCGTCGCGACCCAGTATTCGGTTTTAGGTGGTGCTGGCGTCGAGCCACCCTGCGACGACAAAGAAATCATCGTCTTCGAGAAGAACACCTGTGCAGTGGATCCGACGAACGTAATTGCACCCGGACGCACGATCACGCGATATTTGTCGGTGAGCACGTTTTGCGGCGAGTTCTTGCGGTTGTAGAGCGCCGCGTACAACGCCTGCTCGCGTGGCGAGTTCATCAGCGTCACGGTGTCGTACGCATCCTGGATCGTGTACCAGTCGTACTTCTCACGCAGCTTGACATACGTGCGCAGTGCTGCCCGCACCTCGAGTTCACCGAACGTCACGGATCCGCTGTGCGCGACATCAATCACCTGCACGTCGCCGGTCGCGGTGTTGTCCTTGATAATCACCGGTGGTGACGGTCTCTTTAGTTCTACTAAGGCTGACGAGCCAAGAATAGAAATCAGTGCGACGAACATGGCCCCGCCCGCAACACGCCATGCAATCTTGGTCATGTTTTCCTGCAGCTGCTGCCGGGACTTCTCGAACGAGAGCGCTTCCCTGAAATACATCCGCGCCATCTCGCGTGGATCGGCGTCGGCGAGTTTCGCCGCAATGTGCTGCAGCGCGGTCGCGCAATTGCCGTCGACGGCAGCCACGACTGGCTCAGCCTGCGCCCGCGCCGGCTTCCACGACATCCATTTCATGGCGCACTCCCCTGTGTCGTATGGTTGACGGGCATCCACGGCCCCTCCGGTTGCGTTGGCTTTGGCGCCGACGAGCACGCAGCAAGGAGCGCGGCGCAGCAAAGCACGACGATTAATTTCACGTCAGTCTCCGGTTGGGGTGTACCGTCCGCCGTCACTGGCTGCTCCGACGGACAGCCCATCATTTACTTCGAGCGTTCAAACTCAGCACCGGGAACAACAAGATGTCCAGTTGCCTTGTCGATCGTGATGACGTACGGAACCCCACCACTTACAACCATCTTTCCGTCCTGCGCTACTGCTGGTTCTCGCACGATTTTCCATTTATCCGCTTCGCCGTCGGCACCGAGATTGGGAACCTTGTGTGAAACGTAGAAGTCGTCTCCATCACCATTCCGTGCAATGTTCACTTCGAACCAGCCGTTCTGGCTGACGCGTTTCCATGTGCCCACAAATTCGTTGCCGTCATGCTTACCGCAACCGAATTGTGTCAATGACACAATGACCACAACTGCCGCGGTCATAAACCGGATGGCCCTCATCGATTCCTCCAGGTAGTAGTCAAGATCAAGCACGGCCGATCGAGTTAGTGGACGCTGACGATGCGTCACCTCTGGAACCACCCATCAGCATCATCGCCCTCATGGCTCCACTGGCCGCGTTGCCGATCTTACCGACCATCGATGAGATGCCTACGCCACCTGCCAATTGCGATGCAAGTGACGGCATGCTCAGCGACACCACGATGAACACCAGCCCTGCAGCGATAATCTTTCCTTCAATGGCGTAGGTCAGCATGACATCGCTGACACTGAAGCTCTTCGGCAGCACCGAGGTCATAAAGCTCACCTCGATTGCACCCACTGCACCGAACAGCGCAACGAGCAGACCATAGTTCAGGCATTGCCCAACCCAGTTTTGGAAAAATTGCCGTGTCGGGGGAAAGAGCGCCGCGACGATGAACGCGGGCCCGAGCGCAAGCAGCAATCCAAGTGCGAACTTCGCAAGGATGATGTAGGCCGCAGCAATAGCAAGAAATGGCACGCCGACTAGGAGGATGCAGAGTGCGAGCACTGAGACCTCGACGTATAGCCCAACGTCAGTAACGCCTAATCCGTTGTACATGCTCTTGATAGCGGATATATAGAGATTCAACAGCGTATCGAGCCCACTACTCAGGCTGTTGCCCCCCATCAAGGCACTACTTAGATCGTCCCCGAGGCCATTGAAGAATGGCACCACATACTCGCTGTAGTAGCTGATATTCATCCCGAGCGTGAGCACAGCCGCCCACCCTGCCATCTTCAGGAGGAAGTCGGATATCGGGCTGTCGTTGTGGCCACGCCAGTACGACACGAGTACGAGCAGGACATAGAGACTAAAGCAGGCAGCGACCAGTGGGCTGATCAGTGAGATCATCCGGGCCGAGCCGGTATTGATCGTGTTCAGCACGTTCTGATCGAACGAGTTGAACATTTCGGTAAAGATCTGCAGTTCCATGATCGCACTCCGCGTTATTGATCGGCGTTGTCGTCGCCGTTCAGCCGTTGCTGCATGTCGTTATGGGCAGCCTGTTGCGCGAAATCCTTCTCCGCATCCTGAAGTCGCGCCGCGAGATCGAGGCGCATCTTTTCCGCGTTGATCGACGAGTTCTCTGCCGCCCACCGGTTTTGCAAATCGGCCTTCGCCGCCGGATCCTGCGTGAGATTAGACTGCTGCATCAGCTGCTGGATGTTCGTCAGCCGGTCGATCGATGCCTGATACGAGCGCATCGCCATTGCCTTGTTGGCGGCCAGAGTATCGTTCAGACGTTGCTGCCCGGGCGTGTACGCGGTCATCCCCTCCTGGCTCTCGATACTGCTGGCGAGGCCGCTGATGCCGTTCAACTGCCCGCTCTTCACTTCGTCGTAGACCGACTGCCACTGATCCGGCAGATAGTTGCGCAGCGACGGGTCATTGAAGATGTTTCCGAGGCCGCGATTGCCGATCGTCGACTGGTACTGCTCCGAGAGCAGGCTGTATTGCTGCTCCAGCTGCTTGACAGTCGAGATCGCCTGCGCGATCGCCTGCAGGTCGATCACCGGGACACCCTGCGCGTGCGCTGCCTGCATCGAGAACGTGGCCACGATCAATGCGGCGCCCGTCAAATTGCAGATGATTTTCATCGCCATGCTCCCAAGCTGGACTGCTGCTGTCGGCAAACCATAGCCAGCACGTCGAGGTCGTGCGGCACAATCGGCCGGTGCCTGATGGTGACTGACATTGACATACGCACGCTCCACGCGTGCCGCGCAGATCCGCGAGTGAAATGTCGATCGGCCTATATGGCTTGACCAGAAAACGGTCAAGCCGATGGACGTAGACGCACCACAACCCAAGGATGACGAGCAGGCAGGTCTCCGCGACCGGTGTCCCGCGCGCCCGACCACGCGTGCTGGCCGTACTGCCTTCCCACATACCCAGACCGGGAAGGCCGAAATACAGTGTGGCGGCGGCCAGTCCCGCGCAGCCAGTCGCGCAAGCCACAAGCGAAACGCGCGCGGCGCCCACTCTCCAGCGCCAGCGCCAGTCGTGCTCGTCCGCCCGCTCCTTGAGGTGTTCGCGCGTCGCTGGCTCGATCGCCGACGAAAGGTGAAGAGCGTGTGTCGTCGTCATTCGGTTTCCTCCACAACCTCGGCCTCGTGCCTGCGATCGCGTTTGCCCTTGCGGCGAGCCAGGAACAGCTGCATTCTCAGATCCGTGTCGCCATGTGCGTCGCGCGTGCATTCTTCCCAGATCGCAACGTTGTCCAGACTGCTGGAAAGCACCGCGATCTCGTCGTTCATGCCGCCCAGGTCCAGTGTTGCAAACGCCGACTGGTTGCTCTGCTTGATCAGGAACGTGCGAGACTCCTTCGACAGCCTCTTGAGCGTGTCGAATTCGCGGTCGGTCAGGTTCAGGAGCTTGTAACCGTCGCGCGTCGCGTCCGGATTCGGCAGATAGATCTTTGTCGCCGTCAGGTCGCGGATCTCAGCGAACACCGGACACTGGATTGCGTCCTCCGGCGACTGCGAATCCAGGATCAGGAATTCGTCTGCCTTGCGGCCCGTCTTGAGCGACTTGCGGATCAGCTCCTGCGTGGTGGGGTAGCTGGCCGGCAGCCAGAATTCGGCAATCACCGTCGCGAGCAGGCCGCCCCTCTTCTGCATCTGGTCCTTGAGGTACAGCAGGTGTGCAAGCAGCGGCTCCGTGGCGGCATAGTCTTTCTTCAGGAAGTCAGTGACGTCGAAGCCGATCCGGCGCACGTCGGTAATGTTCGTCAGCGCATCGGGTACGTTGTCCAGCGCCCATGCGAATCGACCGTTAGTTGCTCCACACCACTGGCTCAGACGGACCCATAGACCGCTCTCGTCGCCCGTATCCGGAATCGACTCCAGCAGGCGGCTGAAAGTCCTGTGCTCGATGTTCTCCAGCTTCATGACGGTGTCGACCGCGTGCTTGATCTGCCGCTGGTCGTCAGCACTGAGTTTGCCGCTCTCGTCGCGGCAGCACGCACCCACCAGGTCGTAAAGGTGCGCGAGGTTGCGCTTCGTCTCGGGCAAGCCAAAAGGCGCAAGACCGGTCGGCTCGCCTTCGCGCAGCGTGTAGTAGACAGCGCCCATCTCCTCGAGGAAGATCCGCAGACCCTGATCGAGATCGAGCGCGAAGATCTTCGGGTCGAACCGCTCGAGGAAGGCGAGCAGCATCGTCTCGAGGGTGGTCTTGCCCGTGCCGGTCGAGCCGAGAATCAGCGTATGGCCGGCAACCTTCTCGCCCACGCTGTCCTCATCCAGGCGCGAAGCGTGACAGTTCAGGCTGAACAGGCTTTTCGCAACGGTCTGCACCGGCATGAGGGCCGAACCGTCGCCGAGCGGATTGCCGCGTGCCTTGCCGGCCGAATAGGTATGCATCGAAAACGACGACGCGAGACTGCGGGTCGATTTCGGCATCGGCCGCGGCTTCGTCCTGAATCCCGGCACCTGGCTCATGTACGTGAATGGCGCCGATGCCGTCGCCTTCACGAACTTGAAGCCGCAATCGTTCAGCGCCCGACTTGTTACGTATGCGCCGTTACTGATTGCCTTCTCCGGCGTGTCGCCGTACACGACGAGTGCACCGTGATAGTCGCCGAATGCGAGATCGCGACCGGCGATCAGCGCCACCGCATCCTCCAGTTCCTTGATCTGGTGCTTCGCCTTGTCTTCGACCGACCTCAGCTGATTGATCTGGTCTTCGATCGCCTTCATCGCTTCGGCAGTGCTCAGACAGCCCAGGCTCTGTGTGAAGGTGAATTCGACGGGCAGCGACAGCAGCGGATTCGTCTGCCCCCAGCCGGCCTTCGGAAAATCCTTCAGGTCGTAGCAGACCGCGAACCGGGTTGAGCGATCGGTGCGGATCTCAACCGTGTCGTAGTGGAAGTGCAGGTGCGACGTCGGGATCAGGTCGCGTCCGGTTGCCTGCGTGACCGGCACGCGCTCGTCGACGCCATTCACGAGCTCGCCAATGAACTGATACGCCTCCGAGAACAGGATGCCGTTGTGCCCGTATGCTTCGAGCAGTTGAGGATCGTAGGCAACGAGAGCCTTCATCAGCCCCTCGCCCAGCTCCTCGAGCTCGCGCACCGTCTCGTCCAGGTCGTCGCCCTGCAGGATCGCGGTGATGTAGAAACTGTTCTCGAAGTGATCGTGCCTGCGGAAACGCCGCAGGTATTTGTCGACGGCCTGCTGGATGAACGGATTGCAGAAACGGTACTCGTCGCCGAACGAGACGCTGCGCCGGCGAAACGTGGTCCACAGCGACAGGCGATTGCCTTTCTCCAGCGTCATCGCTGCCAGCTGACGGTTCCAGCTGTCGTAGCGCGCTTCGATCTCGCCACGGCTCACCGATTCGAATGGGACGCCGTTCACGCGCATCACGAGGAAAGCGCCGCCGTTGTCGATGCCCGTCGCCGTTTCCGACACCGGACGGCCGATGCGCGGCAGCTTGTCCTCCGCGGACGCAACGAGCCGGTTCAATTCGTTGCTCACGCGCATGCTTCGTCTCCCGCGTACGGCATGTCGTCCGCGCCGCGAATGCGACGGCGCTCCTCCGCGGGCCGGCGAAACACGTCATACATTGTCTTGCCCGAACCCTGAGCACCAACCGTCATGGTGTGGCCCACAATGGACGGGCACGCACTGGCAGCGCCATCTGACGACGGCGCAGGATTATGGTCATTCATCTTCGTCGTCCTCTGCTTGCGCAAGCAGACGCTGACGCAGCGCCTCGAAGCGCTCAAGGTCCCGGCCGCGCGAAAACGAGCGGGTGTACACGTTCAGGTCGCGGCCATACCGCATCGGTGCGAGCGTGTATGTTCTGCCGAATACCGACACACGACGGCGGTCCAGCCAGCAGCGAAATTCCAGCCACGTCAGGCGCAGTGCCTGGTCATCTGTCTCGCAGACATGCCGGAAAAACAGGAACACGGGCACGCCAGCCGAGCCGATCAACAGACCGCCGGGACCGAGCACGAAGCCACCGACCATACTGGTGATCAGCGATGTGCAGCCAATGATCAGCGCCGGGAACATCGGGACGCCGCCGATCATCGCGGTACGGTTCAGACCCGCGTAGGAGGGGTAAAGCGTGCGTTCGTCGTCCATGGTGATTCAGGCGAAGAGTCCGAAAGCCCAACCTGCGAGCACGAGTGCCGAACCCACGCCGGCCACCTTCGCGATGCCGCCACCAAAGTCATGAATCCAGTCGGCCTTGTTGGACCAGCACTGAACCCCAACCCACAGGAGATACGAACCGGCCATCACGCCACAGAATCCGTAAAACCATAGCGTGAAGGTGTTGGCCGCCGACGTGCCCGCTGCCAGGCCACCGCCCGCCCAGGCTCCGCGGGCGGCCATCGACATGGCCACTGCGCCGATGCGCCTCGCATTCCTGCCACGCAAACGCACCAAAGCCGCGGCACGGCCGGTCAAGGGTTCGAGAAGAATCTTCTTCATCTGCCTGCTCCGTCAAAAATCGCCCAGGGCGTCCCAGGCTGGATGGTGATTGACCGGTTGGGCGTTGTCGGCCCCGGTGTCGGTGCTCACTGCATCATCGGCCCGCCGCACACGGGCCGGGTGCACTGCTGCGCGCGATGCTGTGTGCACAACGGGTGCGTTGCCCACCGGTACGACGACGATCGGCGGCACGACAGCAGCGCTGGCTTCGCTATCGGGCACGTTCGCAGCCACGCGCTGGACATAACTCGTACCACCCACATCCGGTTTGAAGCCGCGCGTGAAATTGCCGCTGTAGTAGCAGCTAAGCGCCGCACGCACGGCATCCTGCGGCACGCGCCCGCCGGCGGCCGCGCGGGTGTAGCAATCGGCGAGGATGACGCCGCCCGCGCGGAGGTTCGCGCACGGATCGAACGCGGTTTCAGGGGTAAGGCCATAGACCCGCAGGTTCGCGCGATTGACCTGGGCCAGGCCCATGCTGTAGTTCCAGCCAGCCGCCTCAAGCGCGCGCACGGTCGCCACCGCCTCGTCGCGGTTGCGCGGTTGGCGCACCAGGTGGCCGCCGACCACGCCGATGGCGAAGGGATTGAAGCCGGATTCCACCTTGACGAGCGCCTGCAGGGTGGTCGGATAGACGGCCGGGGCGCATTGCTGCGCGAGCATCGCGAAGTCGACTGGCATCACGACCGCTCCGTTGCGGGCCCAAACGCGAGACGGGTCTTCATGTGGCGTCTCGGTCGCGCCTGAGCCGATGTGCGAGGCCTTCGGCGACGGAAACCGCGACCGCAGGCAACTGGGGCGTCACGCGCTGGTCGACCCAAGGTACGTAGTGTTCGAGAAGCCAGCCCAGACCGCCGCAACCCCAATCGGCGAGCACGCCCAGCTGCAACAGGCCAATTGCGGCCCGCTTTGCAAGACGAAATCCAAAGAGGTTTTGCATGGCTCACGCCCTCCGCTTCTCGCGCGGCCAACCGCGCCTGTAGGCCACGCAGCCGATCGCGGCCCAACCCAAACCCACGATCGCCACAGCAATCAGCTCACGGGGCGATGAACGCCGCTCAACCAACCAGTACGCGAAGCCAAGGAACGACGTCGCCGCCACGAACAGCAGCAGTGCGCACACGCCCTTTTGAATCAACCCAAGAACTGTGCCCATTTCCGTGCCCTCCGATGTGGTCAGCTCCCACTGGCACGCTATCGGCCCGGGGAGCCCTCCCTGCTATCTCTCCTGCCCAGCGTCACACGCACGAACGAAGCCGCGACAGGCCAACTCGTGCATCTGCTCGTCGAAGAAGCGGCGAGTTGCGATTTCGACGTGTGATACGCATACGGATGGGCTGCGCAATTCATTTCGATTGGCGCACCGACCTCATTCAGGTGTCCATATCATAAAATTAGGAATACTTTATATATAAAGCGACCGAAGACTCGCACTGCACGCTCCTTCGATAGAGATCACTCAATGGCGACAACTAAGGCCGTGCGCGTTTGCCACGATGCGCGGACCGTAGCGCGTGCCGTCAGCTTCAGCAACGAAGCCCGCTTGAAGTCGCCGCTTTAGTCGCTCACCGTCGCCTACCTCCCTTTCGGGTGGTACTGCGTCGGATACGGGCTGCCGCTCAATGAGCATGTCCTCACTTGCCTTTGAGCTTTCCTGCAACACTCCGCTTACGATAGATTGGGCTGCATCTGCGTTGACTCCCTCAGCTTGATACCGGGACGCCGCATCGATCGAATTCATCCGAGCCTCGTCTAGGGTTTTGAGTGCCATTCAAGCGCCTCTATACTCAGCATGTTTGATCACATTTGAAGAATATAGGCACGTTTGTGCCACTTGTCAACTTTAAGAACATTTATGCCAGAAACCTTTGGCTCGCGACTTATTGCGGAACGCGAACGGCTCGGACTCTCCCAAGGCGAGATGCATGCAATTTCCGGTGCCAGTCGTCGTGCGCAATTCAACTACGAACAGGGCGTGCGTCTGCCCGATGTCGGGTATCTGGCGGCTCTCGCTCAGCGCGGCTTCGACATCCTGTACCTGGTGACGGGGACCCGCGTGATGCGCCACGGTGCTGTCGATGAACATATGCTGTGCCGCGTCCTCGTCTCGGTCGATACCGCTCTTGAAAAGCGTCCCATCGACGCAGAGAAGAAATCCAAACTGGTCGCCCTCATTTACCAAAGTGCGGCCGACTCCGGTCAGGTCGATCTTTTGCTCGTCAAGAAAGCAATCGATCTCGCCTTTTAGGCGGCCCCGCTTTTCAAGCGTGCTCCGGAACGTGCCGCGCAGTGTCCGGCGCCCTGACAGCAATGCCGGCGTCGCGTAAGGCATCGCCGATCTGGTTCGCAAACGCCACAGCATGGGCACCGTCGCCGTGAAGGCACAGTGTCCCCGGCTGAATGTTGATGCAGCGGCCATCAATTGCCTTGATCCGGCCATCACGCACCATGCCCAGCGCCTGCTGACACGCCGCTACATCGCTTTCCAACACGGCGTTCGCCTGCGATCGCGGTACGAGCTTGCCTTCCGGCGTGTATGCGCGATCAGCAAAGCCTTCATCAACTGCAAGCAATCCCGCTTCACGGGCCAGGCGTACGAGCAGACCACCAGCGAGTCCGTAGATAAGCAGCCCCGGGTCGTAGTCTTTTATCGCCCGCACGATGGCGAAGGCGAGCTCGTCATTCGCCTCTGCCATGTTGTACAGTGCCCCATGGGGCTTCACATGCACCAAGCGGCCGTTGAGGCCCGCCACGACAGCCGCCAAGGCACCCACTTGATACTGCACGCCGGCATAAACTTCGTCAGCCGGTAGGTACATCGGCGCGCGGCCGAAGTTCTCGCGATCAGGAAAACTCGGGTGCGCTCCGATTGCGACGCCTTGTCGAATCGCCTCGGTCGTGACTCGTCGCATCGTCAACGGGTCGCCAGCATGCCAGCCGCAGGCGATGTTGACCGAACTCGCGAGCTTGATCAGCTCGAAGTCATGCTCAAACCCTTCGCCGAGATCGACGTTCAGATCGATTGACTTTGCATTCATTTCTTCCCTCACATCAAGCCTTACAGTATTCTCGCAGTGCGTATCAACTGATATCGCACCATCACCAACCACCTCATTCCTCGAGTTGCACACCTCGCTGCCGCGACAACGAAAGCAATCCTGGCTCGTTTAATCATCCCAGGCCGCCGCGTCGAGGGTTTCCACCACTCCCGATCGGCAGCCAGTGCCGGCCGGAGCAGTCTGACGATTAATGTAGGCATCAAGAATGGCCTGACCAGCTGGCCCCACCCTACCCAGCCACTCCCGCGCCCTAGCCCGGCCTTCGTTCTGCAGCGTCGCGCGCAGCTCTGGCGAAATCGGATCCTCGATGACCACGCCGTTATTCCTCATGTGCACATAGTTGATCGCCATCCGTTCAGGAAGTGCTTGCCATTCCGCACTCTGCACATCACGAGCAGCAGCTGTGATTTGCCGCTGCCGCTGGGCCGACTGCGCTTTGAAGCGGCTCTCGCTCATCACAAGAAACGAAACCGGGAAGGCGTATCGAACTGCAGCGAAATTCGGAAGTATGCCGGCGAGGGTGTTACCGACCGATCCGTCCCCGGAAGACAGCACTGCATTGATACCACCCTCGCCAACTAACGACTTGACCTGCTCCATAGGCAAACTGGCCGCCTGTGCACCCACGTTGCCCAGCACGGTCGCCGACGTTTCGTCATAGGTCCGAACTTTCAGATGCGTGATATCGCTCGCGCTCTTGAGAGGCGTGAGCGACCAGAGCCCCGTGGGCGGCCAGGGCGACACCACCAGCAGATGCAAACCGGCTTTCGCAAGCGCGCGACGATAGGCTGGCTCCGCAATGCACGCCAATGCTTTCGCGTCCGCTTCGCTACGCGCCAGAAATGGCAACGTTGACAGTTCGAACAGCGGATCGAGCGCGGCCAGATTGCCACCGAAGATGTCTGCTGCGTCGACACCGCCCGCTCGTACGTCGTCGACCAGCTGTGCCGCGCGCCTGCTCGTCCGATACTGGATGTGCGGCGCTATGTAACCTTGCGTTTCCGTTGCGACGTGTTCGGCGAACGAGCGAAGACCGTGGCCTGATACGGTGTCCTCAGGGTATGACGTGACCATCGACCAGTACACGTGCTTATCTCCGAGAGCTGCGCGTGACTCACCAGCGACCAGCAGGCACGCTACCGTGAAGCAAACGGATCGAGCGAGAATCGTAGTTTTCATCGTCAGGAATAGAAGAACCTGCTCGCAAACTTGGAGTCAATTTAGCCGACAAGCCTGCGTAAATTCCACTTTCTATTTTCTATTCCCAACATCTGAAAAATATGATAAGCCTATATGCGCGACCAATTGTTTAGTTAATCAATCCGCATTTAAAAGCAAGTGCTACCGCTTCCTTGATGTGAGAGACACCCATTTTTCGAGTAATTCTTGGGTATACGACCTGTCTGACGTGGCGCGCACGCATATCCAGTGCGGTAGCGATCGTCTCTGCAGAGCTGTCCTTCCAATGCAATAGGGCACGCAACACGGTCAACTCCTCACCAACGAGCTGAAACTGTCCTGCAAACTCGCGCAGCTGATTCAGCCGCCAGTCCGACAGGGCGCCAGCGGCGCTACGCCACCTGTTCTGATTGCGCGAAAGGATCCCATCGCCATCCGCGCAGTTCGCCCCGACAGCTGCCTGCAGAATTGTTAATGTCGATCTCGCGGGCTCGTGCACTGGACACGTGAGCATGCTGTACAAACCATGGCCCTGCGCTTCCTGAAGTAACCAGTGTTCTGTCGCTCCGTTTTGAAGATCAGATGTCGTTACCGGAGATGCGTTTCGCTTCGCATATTCGAGCAATGGGTCATTCATGTAGCCCGATCGATAGACGTACTTCTGCATCCAGGCAGGATCGCATCCGACGAGATACCGATGCTCCGCCCTGTCGCCACGACTATCGAAATCGATCCAGGTGATGCAGTATTGTTCGGCACCAAGCGAACTGGAAAGGTCATCCAACAGCGCTGCGAGATCGTATTCGTTGGTGCAGGCAGGCATGCTTGCCAGCACATCGTCGACGCTCACGGATCGAATGCGCCGTGGCGAGCGCTTCCTCCCATTGAACGTCTGTAGGCACGCACTCTTGATCGCATCGTAGGCCGGCGCGAGAATGTCGCCCCACGGATCAGCGCCCGAAAATTCCTGCAGCGCCCGCTCGCCCCGCAGCGGTAGAAGGAGCGTAAGACTCACATCATCCGGACGGGAGATCACCCGCTCGAGGATCAAGCGTCCCTCGCCATAATCCCGCAGGCGCAAAATGACGCTATCCGACCCGCCCCTCTCACGTCGTTGATACACGACGTTCGCGCGAGCATTTGGTAACTTTTCGACCACCGAGCCGAACATTACTGACCTACCTTGAGCATTGCCGTTAGTTCAGTGATCGGTGCCGGACGACCATAAAGGTATCCTTGAAGTGACACGTCCTTGAAACGCGATAACCATGCTGCCTGCTCCCGGGTCTCGACACCTTCAACCACCAACGATAGCCCGACGTCCCGCGCAAGCCGAACAAGATTTTCAACCAGGGCCGCTGCCATCTTCTGGCCCGGCGCTGCTTCGGTGAATTGCCGGTCGACCTTGATACCGTCTACGGTCTGCGAGGTCAGATGCGATAGCGACGATTGACCGGTGCCAAAATCATCCAGCACAACCCTGACGCCCAGTCGGCGAATATCCTGAAGCCGTGATCGCAGTTCGCGGCTTCCGGAAAGCACCGCCGTTTCAGTTATCTCGAGCTGGAGTACATCGGGATCCATCAGATTGTCGTTAAGGCATTCCTTGATGGTGTGCGCCAACCCTCCCCGGGCGAGTTGAACCGGCGACACATTGACCGACAGAAAGAGCCGGTTGTCACTCGCTTCCTGCCAGGCCTGGAACTCGCGGCACGCCTGCCGCAAGACGTACTCACCAAGCTGCACTATCAGACTGGAGGATTCAGCGAGGGGGATGAACTGGTCGGGTTTCAATACGCCCTTCTGCGGATGCCTCCATCGGACAAGCGCCTCTACGCCGCGTAGCGTACCTTCGACGCTAACAATCGGTTGATAGAGCACGAAAAATTCACGATTGGTGATTGCGTATTGCAACGCCTGCTGTCGCTCGATCAGCGATAGCGCGCGATCAGAAAGGTCACGGGTATAGATATGAAACCGACTTTCCCCGCCCTGGCGACCACGTTCTTTGGCCGCATACATCGCCAAGTCTGCTTTCGACAGTAGTCCAAACTCGCTGTCATCCGGATCGCTATGCAAGGCAATACCGATGCTGACGTTGACTGTGTAGTCGTGCCCACGCATGACGAATACACGTTTGAACGCCTGAATGATATCGACAGCTATCCGTTCGGCGTGCGCGAGTGCGTGCTCGCCACGCAGGACGTACGCGAACTCGTCGCCGCCTATCCGCGCCAGCAAATCTTCTGAAGCCGCACACTCTTGAAGACGAAAGGCAACGTTACGCAACAGATCGTCCCCAACCTTATGTCCCAACGTATCGTTGATGGCCTTGAAGTTATCCAGGTCGACGTAGAGGAGCCCGACCATGCCTGGTTCTTCATTGCGCATCCATCGGCGCGCCGTTTGCAGCATGAGGTGCCGATTCGGCAGCCCAGTTAGTGAGTCCGTCTCGGCCAGTTTCCGAAATCGACGGGTCACTACCACCTGCCAAGCAGCAGCAGCCAAAAGCGACAGGCTCAAAAAGGAGGCGATCACACAGTAGAGTACCTTGGCTCGGCGATACGGAGTCAGTGCGTCTTCGGCCGAAACGCCCGCGACTACTGAGACGGGATACGCAGACAGATGGCGATATGAAACTACACGCTGAACACCATCCACGGGGTCCTTAACGACCTTTCCCTTCGCTCCGGTCATTGCCGAATAGGCCGAGGCGGGTGGCCCATTGGGCGACGCAGGCTCCCCACCGGCCAGTCGCGATAGCAAATAGCCATTGTCGGACAGCACAGCCAGCATCCCGTGGAGGCCAAGGCCATCAAGGTTGTAGAACCCGTCAGTTAGAGAATTTGGATCTTCTGAGACAACGACCACCCCTGCGAATGAACCGTCAAGATGACTGAGTCGGCGGGTGAACTGAAGGGTCCAGTGTGACGAAACGCGTCCGAGCACTGGCTGGCTGATATAGAGCCCGATGTTCCCTTTCTCATGAACCCGGAAGTGCAGCCGATCTGATAGGTTCACGGCGCGTGCGTCCGGCGTCGTTGTTTGCACAACCTGTCCGGCCGCGTCGACGATCGTTACCTGTAACGCCGTATCGGCCGAGACAAGCCCTCGCTGCTTGTAGTCGGAGAGCGAAAATGTCGCCGGCGAGCGCTCGTACTCATACTTGACCCACTGCACGACTACATCGGCGTCGTGCACAGTTTTGGCGATGTGCGCCGCGAAGGCGCTGGCCAGCTGTGAGCTCGTGACAGCTGCGGCAGTACGGGCCTGCTCACCTTCGTCTTGAATACGTTGAACCGTAACTGCCCAGATCGTCGCAATTAACACCAGCGCGACAAGCGGGAACGTGAAAGTGCGATCCGCGTAGGCGCTCAATACTTCGGCCAGACGACCAGGAGCCAAGGCAGCTCTCCGCGATTTCGACAAGGCCATCGCTGGTTCTCCCGAGACTTCAACGACACGAATAGTCTGAGGAAGAACCTGTTCAAATCGTGGAACGGTTACAAACTGTTTCTCATTATGTGAAATGGATATCTGCTGCTCCCGCGGTCTTTCACGCCGCCGGCAAGGCGGCTAGTACCGTTGACGACGGCGCGCGCCGGCCAATGTTCCGCTGCCGGAATGGGTCATCTGACGGCCGCGGCAAGTTCGCCCGTCCCGCCGGCAGTTTCCGGAGACCGGCAGCCAGCGATCATGCACCACACATGGGCGCGCGGGAATGCTACAAATTACGTTCTTTTTGCTACAACGTGCAGGCGAATGGGGACAAAAGCACTGTCGCTCATCGGTCAAGGGCGGAATGGCGATCGGGCCACACGCCGGCACCCTGTTTTTCGTGAAACATTCCTCGGCGATCACTGTGCGAGCCTTGCCAGACAACGATTTTCGCCGACACGGCATGCGCCCTGGAATGTTTCACGGGGACGACAGATTGGCCCTATTATCACCTGAAGGTTCCCTAGCTTTCTTAGGCCCTCATCGCGATCGAGTTTCGCAAAGTGCCGCCTAGAGCGGATCTCAACAACCGGTTTTTGTCGTTCATCGCAGATTACCGGAGAACGCAGCCCAAGTCAGAAGGAGTCCTGAATGATGTTTGATGCTTGATGCGAACCCGACGATCCTGACGGGTGTGAAACAACCGGGTATCTGCGGAGGCCCCTGTATGCGAACCACCCTCGATATAGATGACGAGGTGCTCGCCCTCGCCCGCGCGCGCGCCGACCGCGAGCACGTGTCGATCGGCCGCGTCATCTCGCAGCTCGCCCGCACGGCGCTGCAGCACCCTTCAGTCGCAGCCACCACGCGCGACGGCCTGCCGGTATTGCCATGCTCACACCGCCGGCTCCGTCACGCCCGAACCCGTCAACCAGATGCGCGACGAGGCACCCTGATGGCGTATCTGCTTGACATCAACGTACTGATTGCGCTACTCGACGCCGGGCACGTACAGCACGAAGCTGCACACGAATGGTTCGGTCGGGTCAACCACCCGGCGTGGGCAACCTGCCCGTTGATCGAAAACGGCGTGCGCATCATCGCGCTACCCGAAAGCAATTGAGAAGCCGGCCGCGGTCGCGCCACTCGTCGCAAAGCTGCGCGCGCCTCCTAGCCACATCTTTTGGTCTAACGGCCTGAGCCTGCTCGATCGGGAGCACGTCGCCGCGAGCCGCATCCTCGCGACCGACCAGGTGACCGACACGTACCTGCTCGCGCTCGCGCGCCTGCATGAGGGCGCCTTGGCCACCTTCGACCGCCGGCTGGTGGTCGATGCGGTGCCGGACGGTGCGCGCCACCTCGAAGTTATTAGTTGATGCTGGCGTGGAGGCTTGATGAATGATATTTCCTGCTCATGCCAAACGATCACTTCCGGGCCAACACCACGATTCGCACCCGCACACCGCAGGCAAGACTGAACCGCGGCATCTCGGCCGCCCCGACCGCCGGCGGCGCGCGACCATCCCCGCGCAAAACAGGCTGCTAACGACTTGCAGCTCGCCTCGCACGGCTCACGGTAAATGCCGGCACCTCCTTCTCCGGTCAGTTTCAACGACATCATGCAAAGTTGCCGGCGCGCTGAACCGGCGGGTCTCTGATACGCCAAGCCAGAAGCTCCACGGGCCCGCGTGGCTTCGCCGACACCGTGCCGGCGAAGGGCCGGCGGCGGCGCTTTGAATTAGCATTTGGCGGACGGCGATGCACTAGCTGGGCGCGCCTAGCGACCGACCTCAAGTCAGGATGACGGGAACACTGGAGGCCATGGATACTGGCGTTCGAGTTGCTTGGCGTGTTCTTCCGTCACATGGTCTATTCGACGGAATGTCTTCCAGACAGTCAGGCCTCGTTTAAGCCTGTTCTCATTCAGGCAACACCTAACCTGCAGTCGACGTAAGCATAGGTCGCCAAAGTGTCGGTACTACTGACACATCACGACGTTGCCTGAGCCATGGCGCTATCCGGAGGTTCAGCGTGTCAGTAATACTGACACCTGGACATCCGCTTGAGGTACAACGTGCAGCGCGGGTCAGGCCGCAACGAAAGACCGAAGTGTCGGTACTACTGACACCGCACGACGTCGCCCGAGCCATGGCGCTATCCGGAGGTTCCCCGCGTCAGTAATACTGACACCTCGACATCCGCTCGAGGTACAACGTGCAGCGCGGGTCAGGCCGCAACGAAAGACCGAAGTGTCGGTACTACTGACACCGCACGACGTCGCCCGAGCCATGGCGCTATCCGGAGGTTCAGCGCGTCAGTAATACTGACACCTCGACATCCGCTCGAGGTACAACGTGCAGCGCGGGTCAGGTCGCAACGAAAGACCGAAGTGTCGGTACTACTGACACCGCACGACGTCGCCCGAGTCGTGGCGCCATCTGGGGTTCAGCGCGTCGAAACCTCGCGGGCACGCGCTCTCCGAGCGCTCCCTGTAACTTCCCTTATTGCCGACACTCTAGTGTTACGGGCGTATCGCTTTGGGGACGAAAAAAAACCCGCAAAGTTGCGGGCTTCTGTCCAATAAGTTCGATTACTGCTGCGCGCTTGGTTCTTCCCTGTAAAGCTCGCTGATAAGTTGCCGGATTCGAGTCTCTTGAACTTCGCTAAGCGACCCGGTCTTGATTTTGACGGTGAACGAGTTCACGTCCTTCGTAATGCTCCCGGCCTGTTCCTTTCCCGAAAAGAACTTCGCGATGCTCCGCTCGCGGGCCGCCGCTCTCGAACCCTGACGGGTGGCTTGCGCTACGATCGCGGCAGCATATCGTCCCTGAAGAATTTCTCCTTTGACAACGTCTGACCACAAGTCCTTTGCCGCAGCCAAACCGGCAGCGCCATGCTTTTTGATAGCCGACACAATTTCTTCTGCAGCATTGCACCCAAGCAGCGCGGGCTGCAAGTCCAATTGATCCTTAATGAAATCAGGCAGCTTGTCGAACGCCAAGAACTGATACAGTCCGGTGCGAGACATACCGAGGGACTCAGCGAGCCGCTTTCGATTCGGAAACTCTGCTTCCGCACGACGCAGCGATATCGCAATTTCATAGTCGGCTAGGTTGGATCGCCCGATGTTCTCTACCAACGCGAGAACAACCATATCCTCATCGGAGCACTCGACTATGACGGCCTTGATTTGCTCCATGCCCAAGATTTTGTGCGCACGCAATCGCCGCTCACCAGCAACCAGCTGATAGCCGGAGTCAACGCGCCGAACTGCCACCGGCTGAACCAACCCCTTTTCGCGAATAGACTCGGCAAGATCCGAAAGCTCAGCCTCGACAAAAATCCGCCGCGGTTGCCATGGATTCGGCACAACCTCCGCAACGGGAATCGTTGCCTGGCCACCGCTCGCTTCCAACTCTTGAATTTTGAGTTGTGCAGCTGCCAAGGCTCCTGCCATCCCAGGCCCTGTCTTCGGCTTCTCAACCACAGGCTTAGCCGCGTCCATCTCATCGTCAGAGATTGAGGACGTCTTCCGGAGGTTGGCGGTTTGGAGAGCCATCCGGTCACGAATACTGCTCATTGTGCGAGACTCCATTCGTCGACGTACGTGTTGTCAATCCACCTGCAGTATTCAACCAACGGTTGGCGTACACGCTGCACCGTCTTTGAGACCCCGTCGGATTTGCTGAGGTCAAACACTGTCGAGAGAGCGAGCGCGCCGTTGCTCATCACCGAACTCGCCGGAATCTCAGTCGTGGTCAGCCAGTCTTCGTAGGCGCGTTGCGTCCACGAGCGAACGATGGGTGCTGACGACGTCGGGCTTGTATCCACCTTCGACAGAATGACGGAGATGAAATCGTAGACCTTGTCTGACTCCTTCTCCATGAAGTTCGCGGCAATATCCGAGAACAGCCCCCAGAACGATACCGAGCTGATGAAGTCTAGACTCTCCGGCACCAAGGGCATCACCATCGAATCTGCCGCCATCAATGCGTTCAATGTGAGGTACGAGAGGGAGGGAGCTGTGTCCAGAATGATGTAGTCGTACTTCTTGCGCAGCGGCTCCAGGCCTTTCCGCAGGATTGCCCAAAACTGATAGCTCGGGCGAGTCTTAAGCATCGAGGGGATGAAGAACTCAGCACTGAACAGCGATGGATGCGCGGGAATTACATCCAAGCCGTCCCAATAAGTTTCCTTGATTGCAGATTCCAGACCGCCTTCCATCTCCTCGTTATAGATAAAAGGCAGAACGGTCGAATCCTCGTCGACCTCGTTCTCGGCATAGAGTCCACAGAGTTCAGACAGAGAGGCCTGCGGGTCCAAGTCAACCACGAGCACCTTCCGTCCGCGCAACGACAACCCTTGCGAGATGCACATCGTCGTCGTGGTCTTCGTCGACCCACCCTTGAAGTTGGCAACCAGAAGAATCTTGCCGTCGGCGTCGCGACCAGTCACGAGCGGCGACTGATAGATTTCCGACAACTGTTGTACGTAGGTACGCGCCTCGGCCAAAGTGAACAGGCGGCTACGGCCCGTGCCGTGCGCAACGCCCGGCGGCAACGCACTTCCTTCCCGCGTCGCTTGGTAGTGGAGCTTGGTTCGGTCCAAGCCGCACAGGTCTGCCACTTCGGCAGTCGTAAAGTTTGGCGGCGCCTTTCGCGGCCTCGGCGTGAGAATTTGCTCGCGCAGCTCCGCCGTCAGCCCGTCCAGTTTTTTCGCAAATTTGGCGATCTTCGCGAGGGGAACCTTGCGTGTGATAGCAGGAAATTCGGCTTTAGACATGGTTTTTACACTTTCACCGGAAATCGGGACGAAGCGTAGAATACTCGAAAACTTTAGAAAAATCGCTTCCAGATAAGCGAGTTTCTTAAATTTTCCACCTAACCCCTTGGAAAACAACACAAAAAGATTGAACGAAAGAACGGAAGGGCCAGAATTGCCGGTTCGTGCGCAAGCATTCCGACGTTTCATGGTGAGAGAAATTGTTGAAATGCGTTGAAGGAGTCGGTGGAGGAGGGGGTGAAGGTGGGTGAGAAGAATTGTTGAAGTCTGCCAATTGATTCGCCCTGCCGCGCATTTTCAACAATTTCTCTCACCATCCAATGCCAGGCATATCGCCTTGGCACACAACGCGAGGCACCTTTGCCCCAGAAGCTTCCTCCGCAGCCTGGTCGTAAGTCTCCCGGCAGCCCATAACCTAAGCGTTGCAGCGGCGTTGAACGCAGGGTCGACGGCAACTCGCCTACAAAAGTGCTCACCATCGTCCACCGGCTATCGACTTATCCACAGTGCCCTGACCGCAACCTGCCGCGCGGCGAACCTTGTTACGGTTCATGCCGGTAAACCGAGCAGCCCTGCGGCTGCCGCGCCACAAAAGCACTCACCATGCTTCAACAAAACGACTCACCCATTTCGAGCGGTTTTCGGCCGAAGACCCCGCCAGGTAAGGCTTTACGCAATCGGGGGCAACATTCAACAAAAATGCTCACCGTCAATCTTCAGCCACAGAATCACTCACCTGGCGCTGGTAAACTTCTCACGCTCGCAATGGATTTCCCCTCACTTTCGGCCAACAAAAGTCCTCACCTCAAGCACAAAATCGCTCACCTACACGTGTCTAACCCATTGTTTTTACGAATCTTTGCTTTTCCCTGTTGTTTGTTCGTTGGTTTTGCTTTTTAAAAGACTTTGAAAAACATACAACCGTCGCCCGGGACCCTGAGCCTCTCGAAACCAGAAAGGTGAGCAGATTTGTTGAACGGGCATGTGCCTAGAGGATGGTGATCAAAATTGTTGAAACGATCCACGTCATGGTGAGTCTTTTTGTTTTGACATCTCACCTACGCGTGCTACAGTCTGCGCGACTGGCAACTAGGGACAGGGACCTCGATGGCAAACAACATCATGACGCGCGCAACCTCGCGCCAGCTGTCGTTTGAGCTGTTCGAGGAGATGCTCGGCACCGATACGCCAATCAATGAATCAACGAAGGAGATTGGCTATCAGCGTAATAACGTTTTTATCGACATTACCGATGTGGGCATTACAGCCAGGCGACTCCTGGATGCAGCGCACTTCATCGTGGCGCAGGAGCCGACCACCCCAAAGGTCTATGATGTCGAGCTGAGCTACTTCCGATGGCTCATGCGTTATGACAGCTACAACTACAAGCACCTGCGAACAGTGGTGTCCGAGGCTCAAAAAGCCTTAATTCAGGTTTCGGCCTCGCCCCCTGGCAGTACGTCCGCGGAGGACGAGAAGTGGGTGTCCGTACAGCTCATCGGTATCGTCGGTATCGACAAAGGGCGCATCACTTTTGCGGTTCCTGAGCCGCTCATTCCGCACATCAAGGACCCGGTCAAGTCGCACTGGTTGAGCCTGAGAATCACCTCTGCCTTCACGCTCACCTATGCTCGAGCCATTTACGACCACGTCATCGGTTACGTGGCAGAAGGCATAACCGAGTGGATCGAAGTCGATGTGGTACGTGGTTGGCCAGGGAGGGCTGCGTCGACTGCAACCGAATTCAAGTATTTCAAACGCGACAACCTCGACAAGGCGGTTAAGCAGATAAACGCAGTCTCGGACATCGATCTGAGCTACGAGACTCGCACCGTGAGCCCGAAGTCGAAAAAGATTGACCGGATTCGTTTCAGGCTGACGCGAAAGGAAACCGCTGGAGCCATTCGAGCGAGCCTGCTTGGCGCACAAGAGATATACACGACGCTGAAGAACGAATTCGGCTTCACAGAAAAGCAGTTCAACACCATCTCGCAAAACCGAGCCGTGTGGTCGGATGAGCGCATTCTCCAGGCAATCGAGTACACCCGCGCCAAGGTCGACTCCGGCCAAGTCAAGAAGAGTCCGGGCGCATACCTGCTAAAAGCTATCACTGATGGCTACAAGCTATCGGATGCTGACCGCAAAATGCTAACGGTACAGCAACAGCAGCGGGAGCAGGAGAGGTCGGAATCCAGCGCGAAGCAACTGGCGACCGCGGCCGTCGCCGCAAGCACCGAGGCGGCAGAGGAGCGCAGCAAAACACAGACCGTCGAGAATGCTGACCTCGGTCGTGAGGCGTATCACAAGGCAGACGGTAAGGCGCAAAAGGACTTCATGCGCGCCTTTATCGCCTCCGCGGCCGGTAAACTGGCCATCAAGCGGGTGAAGCTCAACCCGGCGACGATTCATGAGTCGGAAGTGCTGGCACATAAGGATCTATCCTTTGCGCTCTACTCGTTCGTGTTTCTGCGCACCAAAGCGAAGGCCGTCTCCAAGGCTTAACGGTACGCGAGCTCTCGGCTTCACACCTTGTAGACCTGCTCAAGCATTTCCCTCTAGCTCGCATTCGCGGTCGTTGCGTTAACCGAGGCCGTTTCACCACCATGCTTCTCGTGCGGCCGCTGAAGGTGCCGCGTCGCGGATGCACCTCCGCGCTTTGCCTTTCGATTGGAGACGACTAGCTGATTGATAGCGAGCACATCGATCTGCCATTCGATCTCGCTTCATGACGGGTATTCACCTTTCACAACAATTCGTTCGTATTGCCGAGTTATAGGTCGGGTGCGTGAGAGACCTGATCGATTGGCATTGAAAATAGAATGCCGATTTTTCCTGGCTGAGATTTCGCATCGCGTGCACGCGAAATTCCGCATCAGTATAGTCGGCATCACCAGGGATCGATTCGATAGCTGTTAGAACGCGCCGCATTGCGATCGCCGCTATGCGTTACGGAACCCGCGCGTCGTGAAGCAGGAGGCAAGACGCGCCCAGGCAGGCGAGAATGGCGCCGACCTGCTTGTTTCAAGCGCGATGGATCACATGCCGCAAATCTCGGGGGTCGTCACCAGCGGGTGAGTGACTTCCGCCTCGCAATCCGCCGACGCGCGGCGGGTGTCGATGAGATCGTGCGTCACCCACCCGCTTTCCCGTTCTCGCTTCCCGATTGCCAACTGCATCTATAAAGCATCCCCTCGAGTCGGTTCGGGCGAAAGGTGCACGGTCATGGGAGTGGATCCGGCCCGGCGCGGTCTGCTGCCGGGCGCCAGATACACCCGAGCCCGGCCCGGTCGCATAACAAGGCCCAAGCCGAGTAAGGGATTGCGGCGTCTTCGCTGATCCAGCGGCGCACCTGCCGACCGCCGTTATCCGACAAGCCGAGATAACGAGCAACCGCGCGTCCCGGCAAGCCGGTGCGACGGATAACCTCCTGAATTTCGGCTCCGTTCGGCTGTTCCCAGCCGTCCTCCGCCGATCGCAGGCAGGCGGCCCGGATTTCAATTTGATAGCTCATCCTTCCCTCGAACCGCTTATTTTTCCATGTACTTCGTGACGATTAAGTCCCGACGGCTTACACCGCGGGGGATACACGCGCCCGGCTGGTGGCCGCCCTGGGCTATACCGCATCGTCCCGCCGCTTACGCGGCGCTCCGGTGCTCTTCCCATTTTCGACAATGCGACTATGGGGACCCGTGCGCCTCGATCCGGGCGCGCGGCGCGCGCGACACTGCCGTGATTATCCAGCCCCCACGGCTCACGCCGCGGGGATACACGCGCCCTGTGGGCGCTTGACGACCCGGCTGGTGGTCAGCTTGGGCTATACCGGATCGTCCCGCCGCTGACGCGGCGCGCCGGCGCTCTCCCCATGTCCGACGACGCGGCCATGGGGGACCCGTGCGCCTCGATCCGGGCGCGCGGCGCGCGCGACACTGCCGTGATTATCCAGCCCCCACGGCTCACGCCGCGGGGATACACGCGCCCTGTGGGCGCTTGACGACCCGGCTGGTGGTCAGCCTGGGCTATACCGGATCGTCCCGCCGCTTACGCGGCGCGCCGGCGCTCTCCCCATGTCCGACGACGCGGCCATGGGGGACCCCGTGCGCCTCGATCCGGGCGCGCGGCGCGCGCGACACTGCCGTGATCATCCAGCCCCCACGGCTCACGCCGTGGGGGATACACGCGCCCTGTGGGCGCTTGACGACCCGGTTGGTGGTCAGCCCGGGCTGACCCGGATCGTCCCGCCGCTGACGCGGCGCGCCGGCGCTCTCCCCATGTCCGACGATGCGGCCATGGGGGACCCCGTGCGCCTCGATCCGGGCGCGCGGCGCGCGCGACACTCCCGCAATTATCCAACCTCCTGGCATGCAAGGGGAGGGGCGCCAGCGCGCGGCCGTCCGATTAGCTTCGCGACAGATCGCGAAGCTAACGCGGTGGCGGTTGCTGGTTTCCATGCGCCGTGCGGATGGCGTCCACCTGTTCGGGCGTTAGTCGCGACACCGCTACAGACGTGGCGCGCTCGTAGATCATCAGGCCGTACACGTGAGCCAGGGGGCGCGCTTTCGCACACAGCGCCGCGCCCTGGCCACGCGATTCCTGTGCGCACCAGTAGTTGATTGCCTGTTCGATTTCAGCAATGGTTAGGACGGCAGTCATGGTTGCCTCACGGGCCCGCGCGATTTCTACGCGGGCGTTGAATACTACTAAGGATGCCGAAGCTTAATGCAGATTCCCGTCGTGCTCCATGAGCATGGCAACAGGCGCGCAGGGCGGCACTCGCTCGAAACCAGCGAGGGCGACGCGGGCGATGGCGCGCAACTCATCGCTACGCATCTCTGCCGGATTGCCGTTGTGATCGAGCATGCTGGCAATGCGCCGGAGCGCATCGGCGGATTGTGCCGCCGCGTCAGCAGACAGGGCCATGCGGTACAGTTCGCCGCGAACGATGCCACGGTCTCCGTACTGCCAGACAGCCAGGAGCGGCAGCAGGGCGGACAGCCACGTGGGACGGGTATTGAGCGGATCCATGTAAATTCCCCTTTATGGGTGCGCCCCGACCGGGAGGCCGGGGCGGTCCGGTTAGCCGCGCAGGCGGCGCAGTTCGTCAGCCAGCACCCACAAGGCACGATTCAGACGGATGTTTTGATCGATGCCCGCGACCGCTCGGGTCGTGGTCGCCTTGCCCTTCGCGTTCCGACCATGCAGCCCACCGCGAATCATGTTTTCCTGCACTTATGTGGCGATGCCGCTTACGTGGAGCAATTCAACAGACCCTGCGTCGGTCGGGAATTTCTCTCGCTACATCTGCACATTACTTTTCAGATCGCGCTAGCGTTGAGATCCCTCATCCATTTCAAGAGGTGATCGTCATGCTTGAAGAACTCTTTGTTCGCGTCCACGCGAGATACACGTCCTCACCGCATGCCGCCGAGCTCAACGAGTTCGCGCTATGGTTGATCAGCCACGGGTACGGGCAGCGCTACGCCCAGCGACTCGTTTTCCGTGCCATGCGCTCTCTGGATGCCTTCGATCTTCCCTCGGCTAGTCAATGGACTGATCAGCAAATCGACCGTGCGTTCCGCAATCGCCGCCACCCTCGACTGTATCGCCACGCCAGCCACGCTTTTCGTGCTTTCCTCGTCTCTGTCGATAGACTTTTACCGACGCCAGCGGAGGACCCGAGGGCGGTACTGATTGAGCAGTTCGCCGATTATCTCAAAGAGGTTCGGGGGTTGCACCAACATACCGTCTCGCAATATGTCAGCGAAGTTCGTTCGTTTCTGAATGCTACGCTCGCCAATAGCTCATCGATGGATTCGATCAACGTCGACGACATAGAACGTTACGTTAGTCGACGGTCACGTTCCGTGAACCGCCACACGCTTCATTACGTACTGGCTCAGATACGTGTCTTTCTGGACTACTGCTCGGAGCGAGGCGTACTTCCACGGCCGATTCAATCAATCGACCTTCCTCGCGCGTTTCGACGTGATCAGCCGCCCCGTGCACTTACATCGGATCTCATTGAGCGATTCCTCGACTCTATTGACCGACGTGACCGTTGCGGCTGGCGCGACTTCATGCTCTTCCACCTGATGGCCCGCTATGGTCTGAGAACAGGTGAGACGACGCGACTGACGATCGATTCGATCGACTGGGCTGCAAGGGCGCTCCGTGTCGAACAGTACAAGACGCGAAGCTGGCTCACTCTGCCGCTGGCAAGTGAGACGATTGAGCTGCTTCACCGCTATCTTGCGGACCGCCGACGGACCAGCCCATGTGGAGCACTCTTTCTCACTGCGACGGCGCCGGATCGGCCAATGACGAACGCGGCGGTGAGCGTTGCGTTCAAGTTTCGAGCCCGCCGCAGTGGTCTTCCAATCGCCGATGCCTCTTCCTATGCCCTGCGTCATTCATTTGCAATGAGGCTGTTCGAGAGCGGCGTGAACATCAAGACTATTGGCGACCTGATGGGTCATCAAAGCCTGGAGAGTACGGCTGTTTACCTCCGGCTGCACATGAACGCGTTGAGAGACGTCCCATTGCCAGTTCCACAGCCACAACCAGGATCAGGAGGCCACCATGTGCGCCTTGAATCTTGAGCAGGCTGTCGAGGGTTATCTCGAGTATAAGATCTCGCTTGGTCTAAATTTTAAGCAGGAGTCCTGGTTATTGAGGCATATAAAGAAACAAATTCTCGAGGACGGCCGCGTCGAGCTAGACGCAATTGCGTATGAGCACTGGAACAACAGCATCAAGGATCGGCACAACAATACGCGGCGTAAGTGGCAACAGATCGTCTACAACTTCTGCCTCTATCGACGGCGCAGTGATCCCACTGCTTTTGTACCGGAAGCCGAAGGATTTGTCAGGAAGCGACCATATGTCACGCCAGTGATCGTTGAGCCCGAACAGATCAGTCGAATGCTCGTTGTGGCCACGGGACTCTCGTCAAACCGAAACTTTCCGTTGCGTGGACCGTGCATGCGACTCGCCGTTGTACTGCTCTACACCTGCGGACTGCGCCTGGGCGAGCTGCTACGACTCAGGCTTTCCGACGTGGAAGAAGGCGGTCGTGTGCTGCGTATCCGCGAATCCAAATTCCATAGGTCCCGGCTCACCCCGTTGTCCGAGAGCGCAGCGGGAGAATTGCGAGCCTATCTGGACACGCGTCGTGCCATGGCCAGTACCAAAGCTGATGCGCCGCTTTTGTGCAATCGCTTTGGAGGCGCCGTGCATCCATACAGTCATCCAGGTATGCAAGCCGCGCTGATCAATCTGTTTGACGCCGCCGGCGTTCGCGACGAATACGGCCGACGTCCGCGCGTGCATGACCTTCGCCACAGTTTTGCCCTGCAGGCGTTGATTCGGTGGTATCGGCAACGGGCCGACGTGCAATCAAAGTTGCCGATGCTCGCGCTGTACATGGGACACGCATCGATCGAATCGTCCGCATATTACCTGAAGTGGGTGCCAACGCTGCGACAGCTGGCAAGCACGCGCTTCGAAGAACGATTCGGCTATCTCGTAGAGGGAGATTCGCTATGAAACGCCAACTTCCAACTGACCTTGCGCAGGCCATATTCCGCTTCTTTCAGGACTACCTTCCCGCCCAGCGAGGGATGAGTCTACATACGATCCATAGTTACCGCGACAGCGTGATATTGTTTTTACGCTACCTTACTGAGGATACCGATAGGACGACAGATAGACTGCAATTGCGTGACTTCACGGCTGATCACGTGATTCGTTTCCTTGCCCATCTGGAAGCGGAGCGCAAGAACACTATTGCCACCCGGAACGTACGGTTGGCGGCACTGCATACGCTCGCCCGCTTCCTCTGCGGGCACGACCCCGAACACATGCTCATTTTTCAGGGCGTACTCAATATTCCGTTCAAACGTGGTGCGCCGCGTGTACCGATCGATTATCTTGACGCGCATGAGGTCGAAGCGCTGCTTGCTGCGATAGACCGAACCACCGCAACTGGTCGACGCGATTACGCATTGTTCGCGACGATGCTCAATACCGGCGCACGGGTGCAGGAGGTCCTGAATCTGAAGGCGCAAGATATTCGATTCGATCCTCCCCATCAGGTTCGCCTCTCGGGTAAGGGCAACAAGGTACGCCTGTGTCCCATCTGGGAAAGCACTGCGCAGTTGCTGCACCAACTGGTACGCGATGGTGATTTGAAGCAGTCCGATCAGTTTGTGTTTCGAAACCGCCGTAATGAACCGCTTACACGGTTTGGCGTTCGCTACCTTTTGCACAAGTACTTGCCTGTGTGCAACGGACAAGGATCGCGCGAAGGAGCGAGACGGCCCCATCCCCACTGCCTGCGGCATACGACAGCCGTTTTCCTGCTGAAGGCCGGCGTCGATTTCGCAACGATCAGCCAGTGGTTGGGGCATGCCCAGCTCAACACTACGATGCGATACGCAAAGGCCGATATGGATCTGAAGCGGCAAGCGCTCTGTCAGGTGTTCCCCGAGGTGCTGGGCGCACCCGCTATATCAGCAGTTCCGCTTGACGGTAGTCGATTGACCAGTTGGCTACGGCGACTCTAGTTTTCGCGAACCCTGCGCGGCGCGCTGCATGAACGCGGCCGCGCTAGCCCAGCTGGCCACCCGGAAATAATGTGCAATGAATCCGCCATCAACATGGATCTCACTCTCGAAAGCGACGCTACTCAACGTAAGCGACAAGGCAACATAAGTGCAGTAACGTTATGTGTAACGTTACTGCACACGGTTGAAGGTGGTCCAGATATCGGAGCCCTGATCCTCGACACGACGCGGCGCGAGAATCTGCCGTTCCGTCACTGGCACAGGCGCGCCCTCGTCGTAGCGCAACGCGAGCGCTGCGCGGGCGAAGGCGACCTGTTCGCCCTCATCGAGCACCGTTTCCGCCATCCCTTCGCGTTGCTCTGCCGTCTCATCAAAGCTTTTCACCACCTTGAATGCGCCTTCGATGACCTCGCCAATCACATCACCCTTGTGCGGGATGCGGATATCATTAGTCACGTTGCCGCATACGATGCCGTTCTGGCAGGCCCAGCGAATCATTCCGGCGATCATCTGGTAGCTCGATGCGCCATTGTGCGAGTTGACCAGGATAACCTCGTTGGCTTCGCGGCCGCCGATCTGGTCGGCGTGGCGCAGGCGGATCATGTGCTTGGTGAAATCGCGCATGTCCTCATTGCGCACACGGGTCTGGCAGACCATGAAAGGCTGAAACCCTTCCTTGCGCAGGGCGTCGAGTACATCGACCGTCGGAATGTAGCTGTAGCGCGCCGAGCGGCTTTCGTGCGCGGTGTGGGCAAGAATGGAAGGCGCGACTTCTGCAATCTGGTCATTTGTCAAAGGATGCTGCGAACGCAGTGCGACGGCATTCCCGCTAAAACGGGTTGCAAGCTTGTTCATTTGATTCCCCAATGAAGGAGCCAACCCGGCCCGGGGGCCGGGGCCGGTCAGTTAGTCGATGGCGCGCAGGATGTTGGCCGCTTCCACGTGCTGCGTAGCGAACTCACGTAGCTGGTGGTAACGCTCGATGATCGTGTCATCAAGCGTCTTTTCCGCGAGGTGGCAAAGAGCGAAAAGGGTGACGGTAATGCCGAAGGCATCCGCGCCCATCATGTCGCTGTAGCCGTTCATATGCCAGCGCACATGCACGCGGCCCATATCGGCCGGAGCCATGTAAAAGCCGTCATTGGAGAGGGAGAAGAAATGCCAGAAACCTCCCTCGTATCTGCTGCACAGACGCGCGGCCCAGTCATACACCATGGATTCGCCGGTGAGGTAGTGACGACCGAGGTAGCGCGGTAGCACGTTCAGGCGCAACTCGTCGGGGACGACAGAAGAAGTAACGCGGTTTTGAACTTCAGTGGTCATCGGATTTCTCCGGTTCGGCCATCGCTTCATTGCGAGGCACATATTTAGTTTAGGACTAAAAGACCTATATATCAATGAAGGAGTTCGGATTTTAAATTGGATATGTATACTGAAAACGGGAATCAATTAGATTTTTCAATCGTCGTTATTCGGTCTAAAAGACCTATATAATTTACTTGTGCCGCGCAATGAAGCGATGGCCGAACCGGAGAAATCTGATGACCGAACCCACCTCGAACACGGCCGGTGGAATTCAGTACGTTCCATACAACCGCCTTTGTCTGTCATCCCTGAACGTGCGCAAGAAAGCGCCGACCGGCATCGACGCCCTGTCGGCGACCATCGCCGAAAAGGGCTTGATCCAGAACCTGGTGGTACATGAAATGAAGGGCAGCGCGAAGCCGCCGAAGCTTGGCGTCTGTGCTGGCCAGCGCCGCCTGGCAGCACTTGACCTGCTGGTTGAGCATGGACGAATTACGAAGGACTACCAGGTGCCGGTGCTGATCGTCAGCGAAGGCGAGGCGGTGGCCGCGTCGCTGATCGAAAACCGCGAACGCGAGGCGATGAGTCTGGCGGATGAGTGCGTGGCGTTCCGGCTGCTGACGGAGGAAGGCAGGAGCGTGGCGCATATCGCGGCCCTGTTCGCGGTGCCGGATGTTGCGGTACGCCGCGCGCTAAAAATCGCCAACCTTTCGCCGTCACTGCTCGACCTGTTGCGCGATGACAGGCTCGACTACGAACAGGCGAAGGTGCTGGCCCTGGCTGATGACCACGCGACGCAGGAGCGCGTATGGGGCGAAGCCGTCAATAACTGGCAGCGTCGACCGGACGAGTTGCGTAAGGCCATCACGCGCGCGGAAGTCGATGCACGCGAAAGCGCCCTGGCGCGGTTTGTTGGCCTGGACGCTTACGAGGCGTCAGGCGGACGTGTGAGGCGCGACCTGTTCAGCGACGACGCAAACGCCGGATACCTGGAAGATGCCGAACTGTTGCACCGGCTCGCAACGGAACGGCTGATCGAGCTTACCCAGGCGGTCGGAAACGAGGGCTGGCATTGGATCGAGGCGCGGACGCAGTATCCGGCAATGGAAATCCTGCGTTGTGGCCGCATTGGCTCGACCACGCGCAAGCCTACGAAGGCCGAGAAAGCCGAAATGGCCGCGCTCACCGCAACGAACGACGCCGCCCAGGCCGCGCTCAATGCGTACTACGACGAGGACGGCGAGCCGGACGAGGAACGGGGCGAGCGTCTGGAGGCTCAGGCCACGGCGGCGACGTTTGCGGTGGACCAGTACGCGGAGCGCTTCGAGGCGTTCGACCCGGAAGAGATGAAACAGGCAGGCGCGTATGTCTATCTCGATGACGATGGGCGGGTCTGCATTGAGCGCGGGCTGGTGCGACGCGAGGCGGCAGCGACTGCGCAGGCAGGCGCAACGCACGCCGTGAGCGCACGTGCGGCGAGCGCACCGAAGGAGCGCCCGTTGCACGGAGAGAAGCTGTGCAAACGATTGACCGCGCACCGTACCGCCGCCGTCCAGATCGAGCTTGCGCAGCAACCGACCGTAGCCCTTGCTGTGCTGATGCAGCGCATGATTCCGGTCGTTTTCGACGACGTGTACCGGCGCGCGTATTTGGACTATGCGGTCAGGATCGACGTGCACACGACGCGCGAGGCGCTGGTATCGAGTGCCGACGACATGGGCGAGAGCGTGGCCTGGAAGGCACTGGAAGGCGAGCGTGAGAAGTGGTCGCGCATGCTGCCCAGGCGCGCGGCAGACCTGCTGCCATGGCTGCTGGAACAGGACGAGGACGTGCTGTCGAATCTCTTCGCGTTCTGCGTGGCGGCGACGGTGGACGGTATCAGCGGCGCAGACCGCCCGCACGCGGTGAACGAGATCTCGAACACGCTTGCGGTGGATCTGTCGCGCTACTGGAAGCCGACGCGCTCCGGGTATTTCGAACACGTGGCGAAAGACCGGATTGCTGCCGTTGTGGGCGAAAGCGTATCGCCCCAGGCGGCAAGCGAAGTGCGCGGCATGAAGAAAGACGCCGCAGCGGAGGCGGCAGAGCTTCGCATGTCGGACTCGGGTTGGCTGCCGGAAGTGCTGCGTAACCGGGAGGTTCCGGAGCGCGTCACGTACGGCTACCACGAGGACGACGAGGGGGAACATGACGAAAACGGCGACGCCGCCGCCGAAGCGGACGGAGTGTCCGAAGCGCAGGCCTCGCCTGGCGAGGAGGCAGGCGAGCCGTACTGAGCGCGCGTCGCGCGTATTCGAGTAGTCCATACGAGGCCGTCCGGATGCATGTCCGGGCGGCTTTTCATTGCACGCGCGATTGCAGGGCCAAGTTACCGGCGCTCATGCCGGTTTGTCTTTTTCGGGGGGCACCGGGTCGAACGGGTTGGGCCACAGGCTTTTAACGGTGGCCTCTGCGCGCGCTATGCGCTGTTCGTGCGTCAACAGGCGTTTTTGTTCGCGCGTCAGTTCTGCGGTGAGCCAGTCGTCGGGCAACCTTTCACCGACAGGCGCAATCGGGCGACGCTCACGCACGGCGGGGCGCGCGGCTGCCTCAGTCGGGGCCGCGCCGGTTTCACTGTCGGGGACACCGCGTTCGGCTGCTACCGGGTTGGCCGCCTGCCCTGGCACATCTGCGGGAGCACGGCTGACTGCCGGGCCAGTTTCCGCCTGTGACGCGCGCGCGAGGCGGGACACGATGCCCCGTTCGCGCCGGATTCTTTTGAGTGTCAGAGCGAAGGTCTGATAGGTGAAGACGAGTCCGGTTGCGGCGAGTTCCTGGATGATTGCGGCGTACCGGACGCCCGAGCGAATGGCACGTTCGACGCTCTCGAACACGTCGCGAAGCTGGGCGGTCTTGGACCGGCCATCAGATGCAGCCGCGAGGACATCAAGGCGTTGTGCGCGTTGTACTGCAATCAGGGCGTCCATTTTGAGCGCTCACGTCAGGGGGAACGGGCACAGTATGGCGCGAATGATCGAAGGCTGCATCCTATCTGTTAGGTATGCGATCTTTCATGATCCGCAGGCTATCCAGAAATGATTGAGCGTTGATTCATCGTGATCCATGGGTGATCTATCAAACGGCGCTGGATTGCAGGTCGAGGCACGACGTATATGTAGACGGAAATGCTAACGCATTTCCGTCTACATATACCGTGCTCCAAGGGGATACCCCTTGGAGAACCCGGCGGCCGCCGCCGACGAGCGTGCCCGTGTCGCTTTGCAGACAGACCGGCGGCACGTGCGTCTGGATGCAGCAGCAGTTTTGCACCGAAGGAATTGCATGCGCATCTCCGCAAAGGCGTCGGTGCGCGCGATGCCCGTGAGCGCGAAACTGGCTTGCTCGCAGCTATGCACCTCGGGTTTTTTCATGCGCAGGCGGCGACGGGACCCTGGCAATGGCAGTACATTCTCAGCATTGTTCCTGGGGAATCCGATGAAACTCACATCTGCAAAAATGCTTGAGATCATGGAGTCGAGCCGCGAGTACCTGGCGGGCGAGCTGGCCAGGCGATTCGATACGTCGATGGCGCAGATCAACGACATGCTTTGCACTCTTGCCGAAGAAGGTCTTGTGCGCATGAGCAGTCATTCATCACGCATCGTCCGCCTTGAACGGCTGTCGTTCGCGCCTCTGCCACCGACACCGCTTGTATCAGACACGGCTACACGGGCACCTGTATCCACCCCACCGTTCGCCCGCCAGATGCATGGCTGGTCGCGGAACTGCGAGGCGTCGCTCCTGGGCGTGCACAGCTTCGCGATGCCCGTCCGACCTTCACGCTGAGCGCAGCATGGAACTTGTCGAGCGGGATCACCCCGGGACGGTGAGGCGACATCTGGGTGCTGAAGAAGCCGCAGCTGTGCGGCGGTTCTGTGGCGACGGACAGCAAGTGCGGCCTGAGGACGTCAGACTCGTGGAAGCGGTGCTCGAAGAGATGCACGACGGACGACATGTGCGTTTGTGGCTCGAGTGCGACTGCGTCAGAGCACCCGGTGGCCGGCCGCGGTTGACTGCCCGGATGCGTGAAGACGGTCCGCGTCATTTCGTGCGCATGCATCAATACGGCGAGCACCACTGCGCCCTGGCGTCGTTCCGGCAGATGCCGGAGCCGGAAGACGTTGAGCCGGGCGATGATCGCGCGCGCCCTGGCCAGCACAATCCGCTCAGACCAGTGCGCGACGCGCTTGACTATCTGGTCGATCTGAACGAAGGCGCGGCACGGCCGGGTGGCTCGACTGGATCAGAGGGCGGCGTGGGCGAGCGGGGCCGTCGCCTGCCGCGCCTCGGACGCATCCTGCATACGCTTCTTGAGGACGCCGACTTTGCACGGCTGCACGTCGAAGCGCTGAACGAAAAGTTCAGATCGTGGGAACGGCTTGAGGCATATGCAGCGGATCAGGCGCTGAGCCCGCAGCTATCGCTCTCGCAGATACTCTATTTCAAGCCGTGGACGCCTCTTAACGAGAAGATGACAGCGGTCGACGCCATGGCATGGCCGAAAAGGAAGGCACGCAGTGCGCTCCTGCTGTTCGTCGCCGACGAGCTTCGCGCGGGCGCTGCAATCAAGAAAACGAGCATGGGAGAGTGTATTCTTCGCCCGGAAAAGGGTATTCGCGCCGGAGGCCGCGATCAGCGACTGACGCAGCCACCTTACTGGGTGCTCGGCGTGGTCGACCGCGATCGCGACGGCAACGCGCGCGTTCGGGAAGCGTTCGCGCAGCAGGCGTATTCGTTTGCGCGTCCCGTACCTCTGGACAGCCGGTATGAGCGCGTCACGCTGAAATTGCTGTTCGACGTCATGGCGTGGGTCAAAAAGCACGGCGTTGAGGTGACGCTCTGGAAGCCGCTCTTTGATCGGGAAGTGAGACAGACCGACGCGCCGAGCCAGTGGTGCCGACCCGACTTTGAACTGACGTTCCGATCGGTGGCAGCCGCTGGCGTTGCGGCACGGCCGCACCGTGTCATCATCGAGACGATGGGCGTCGACGATCCTGACTATCTCGAACGCAAGTTGCGGACTCAGGAAATCATGAAGCGTCGCGGCATCCTCATCGAGCATCGGGTCGCTGATGATGCCGCCCAGAAAGAACGGGACGACGGGGCCTGTCATAAATTTTGTGTGTAAGGCATAACATGTAGCTCAAGGAGCATGTATGCCACGCAAACCCAAGACGTCCCCCGAGGCCCTGACGGCGTTGCCGTCCATTCCGAAGGAACTGATCGACCAGTTCGTGAAGGGGCCGATGACGGCCGAAGCGGTGCATGCCGCCTCAGCGGCGTTCAAGAAGGCGCTGATCGAGCGGGCGCTGGGCGCCGAACTTGGACACCATCTGGGCTATCCGGCCGGCGCCGTGCGGCCCGAGAACGCGACCAACCAGCGCAACGGCAAGAGCGG
>NZ_SMOD01000049.1 GCF_004353905.1 Paraburkholderia guartelaensis
GTTAGCCGGTGCTTATTCTTCCGGTACCGTCATCCCCGGCGGATATTAGCCACCAGGATTTCTTTCCGGACAAAAGTGCTTTACAACCCGAAGGCCTTCTTCACACACGCGGCATTGCTGGATCAGGCTTTCGCCCATTGTCCAAAATTCCCCACTGCTGCCTCCCGTAGGAGTCTGGGCCGTGTCTCAGTCCCAGTGTGGCTGGTCGTCCTCTCAGACCAGCTACGGATCGTCGCCTTGGTGGGCCTTTACCCCACCAACTAGCTAATCCGCCATCGGCCACCCCAATAGCGCGAGGTCTTGCGATCCCCCGCTTTCATCCGTAGATCGTATGCGGTATTAATCCGGCTTTCGCCGGGCTATCCCCCACTACTGGACATGTTCCGATGTATTACTCACCCGTTCGCCACTCGCCACCAGGTGCAAGCACCCGTGCTGCCGTTCGACTTGCATGTGTAAGGCATGCCGCCAGCGTTCAATCTGAGCCAGGATCAAACTCTTCAGTTCAATACCTGTTACTGTTTTCGGTTCAGTTAAGAACCGGTCGCTCACTCAAAGCTGACAGGAATTTGAATTGCTTCAAAAACCTGACTTACTTTAGTGTGAGACTCTTGATACTTTTGCTGCTCCCGGCTTTGCTCCGAAGAACGAGGCCGGGTCGCCACCGCATCAAGCGCCCACACTTATCGGCTGTAAATTTTTAAAGATCGATCGCGAAAGCGCCGTTACCACATCGAACTACCCGGCGTTTTCTGCGTTGCTGCATCAGCAGCAGAGAAATGAGATTATGAAGAATCCTTTTCGCTTCGTCAACCCCTTTTTTTTCGCTCACCGCTTGAAAAAGCTTGCTGACTCCTGCGTCCGCCGGTTTCCACGGCGGCCCTCGCTGCCTGACGTCAGAGACATCGAACTGCGAAGGGGGCGAATCTTATCGCCTCGATCGCGAGTCCGCAAGCCCTTTCCATCGACTCAATTGAGAAGAGGCGCAGTACGCCTCTTCTCACTGAGCGGCATTCGCGCTCAAGACTTCGGATCGTCCTTCGTCGGCGGATCGAACAGCGCCTTGCACGGCGGCGAGAGCTCGTCGTAGTGCTCCTTCATGCACGCCGCGATCTTCTTCTTATTGGGAATCGCATGCGCGCAGAAGTGGAACGCATCGCCACGGCACGCGTGCTCCTGCTCGTCGCGCGATTCGCCGCTGCTCGCCATCGCGAAGGTGAGGCCGATCAGCAATGCGCCCGCTTTCATCATGCGATCGAACGGTTTCCTCATGGCGTTCTCCTCGTGATGCGTGGTCCGACGTGACCCTGCAAGGAATATTCCCGGCACGCCGCTTGCAGCGCTCCCCACACCTGCCACGATGAGGCGCTGCCCTTGCGCAGCGGAACGCCATGAACCCACCGATCATCCGGATGCTCGCGCTTTGCTCAGCGATTGTCATACCAGGCATCCCCCTGGCCGCTCATGCGGACGACAGCGCAAGCCCCTGCGCGGCGCTAAAGCGCATCGTCGCGGCAGCACCGCAGCACTTCGCGTCACTGAGTCCTGACGACGGGCGCGCCGTCGCGCAACCCTATGGTGACGACGCGCAGTGCGCAACGAGTGGCGGGAGTTTTCAATGCGTCTGGAGCGCGCGCGACGCAGGATCGGGGACGAACGCGCTCGAAGGGGTAGGCGCCGACATTGCCTCGTGCCTGCCCGACGCAACGCACGACGTGAACTCGCCTGGCCGCCAGCACTTCTATCTGGGGCAGCGCGGCAGCCGGACCGAGATCACAGCGCAGACCGACGGCTCAACGCGTGTGAAGCTGAGCGTTTCGCATCAGTAGGCATGCCATCGGCCAAACGCGTTCGAGGCCGGCAGCTCGAGACGTCATCTATCAAGAGCCCGCGGCCGCCCGCCGCCGCGTCGTGCCCGCAGCCTGCGCGGCGCCATGCCGGCGGCCGGTGAGCACAGTCTGCACGATCACCGCAGCGAGCAGGAATGCGCCGCTCGCAAGGTTCTGATAGTAAGGGCTCAGCGTGCCGACCTGATTGATCACATTGTCGATGACACCGAGAAGCAGCACGCCGGCCAGCGGTCCGGCCATCGTTCCCACGCCGCCCGTGAGCAACACGCCGCCGATCACGGCCGCGGCAATCGACTGCAGTTCGTAGCCGGTCCCCGCCCCCGACAACCCCGAGTCCAGGTGCGACGCCAGCAGCGCCCCCGAGAGCCCGGCCAGCGCACCGGACAATCCATAGGCGAGTATCTTCACGCGCTCCACGCGCACGCCCAGCATGCGCGCCGCCTCTTCGTTGCCGCCGATCGCAAAGATCGCCGCGCCAAAGCGCGTGTGATTGAGCAGCGCGCCGCCGAGCGCATAGACGACCACCAGCACCCAAATCAGATTGTTGACGCCAAACACCGAGCCATTGGCGATGCGCGCGAAGAAACCCGGATTGGCGATCAGCAGATCCTGGCTCGCGAGCACGAGCGCGAGCCCCTTGAGCCCAAGCAGCGCCGCAAGCGTGACGATGAACGGCGCCATGCGCGCGCGGGCGATCAGCACGCCGTTCACCAGACCGACGACGAAGCCCGCCGCCACAGGCGCGAGCATCGCGGCGCCCCACCCATAGGGCGCGGCATAGGCGGCCAGCACCGTTCCGAGTCCGACCATCGATCCGACCGAAAGATCGAAGCCGCCCAGGATGATGACGATGCTCTGGCCCACGGCGACGAGCCCGAGAAACGCGCCGTTCGAGGCGATGTCCGCGAGGTTCGCGGGGCGCAGGAAGTCGGGAAACACCATGCCGGCCACGAGCGCGACGACCACGAGCATCGCGATCGCCCCGCGCGACTGCACGAGCGCGATCACTTGCGCGCGCCGATTGGTGCCTGGTGCGGCGGCGGCTTGAGCGTCCGCTGGTTTCGCGTTTTGCATCGCGTCAGCCTCCCGAGCGTTGCAGATACAGCGCGACGACGATGAACACCGCCTTGAGGATCTGCGCGTAGGTGAAGCTGATGTTGTTCATGATGAAGCTCGCGTCGAGCACCTGGAGCAGCAGTACGCCGAACACCGCGCCGACAATCGAGATGCGCCCGCCCGAGAGCGGCGTGCCCCCGATGACCGAGGCGGCAATCGCATCGAGTTCGAAATTCACACCCACATAGTTGGGATCCGCCGCGCCAAGCCGCGACGACGCGAACACGCCGGCGAGTCCGGCGAGCGTGCCGCTCACTGCATAGACGAGAAAGAGCGTGCGCCGCACGGGAATGCCCGCGAGAAACGCGGCGCCGCGGCTCGCGCCCACGAGAATCGCGTAGCGCCCGAAGGTCGTGCGCCGCACGACGAACGCCACCACGACCGCGAGCCCGAGCGCGATCAGCATGACGATGGGCAGCGGGCCGAGCGCACCGGCGCCAAGCAGATCGAACGCGGGGGTGTCGGGCAGATTCACGCGCGAGCCACCTAGCAGCGCCTGCGCGAGCCCGCGCGCGGCGACCAGCAAGGCCAGGCTCGAGATCAGCGGATCGATGGCGAGCAGCGCCACGAGGAACCCGTTGCACAAGCCGACGACGGTGCCTACAGCGACCGCGCCCACGAGCGCCGGGCCCACGCCATACGGCAGGAACACGGCAATCGACGCGCTGGCGAGCGCCATCACCGAGCCTACGGAGAGATCGATGCCGCGCGTCGCGATCGCGAGATTCTGGCCCAGCGCGATCAGAACGATCGGCGCCGCCTCGAACAGCAGGCTGCGCGCCGCGAAGGGATTCGAGAAGCCGGGCGTGACCGCGAGATTGAACGCCACGAGCGCGGCGAGCGCGAAGTACACGCTGTGCTCGCGCAGCACGGTGCGCCAGGTCTGCGCGCGCGCCGCGGCGCCAGACGTGGGCGAGACGGAACGGCTCGACGAATTCGAAGGATTCGAGGGGCTCAAGCTTGCCTCGTTCGATTCAAGGTTGGTCGCCATCGGAGCGGTTGTCGTGGATTGTGGCGGGTTTGGCGCGGGGTTGCTCACGCGGTGCCGCCGTCGTGGTCGGCGCTGTCGTCGGATCCGGCGCCGGCCAGCACGGCGAGCACATCGTCGGGATGCGCGCCGGCGGTCGGCATGCCGCCCTCGGTCGCGCCTTCGTTGAGCACGACGAGGCGGTCGGTCAGCGCAAGCAGCTCCTCCATCTCCGACGACGTGACCACCACCGCAAGCCCCTCCTGCGCCAATTCCTGCACGACGCGATGCACCTCCTCTTTCGCGCCGACGTCGATGCCGCGCGTGGGATCGTCGAGGAGCAGCACCGTTGGGCGGGTCGACAGGCAGCGCGCGATCAGCGCCTTTTGCTGATTGCCGCCCGAGAGCGTCGTGATGAGTGCGCCGGGCCCGGCCGTCTTGATGCCGAGCCGCTCGATCGATTCCCGCACCACTTGCGCTTCCTTCGCACGCGAGATGAAGCCGAAGCGCGAAATGCGCGGCAGCAAGCTCGCGACGATGTTCTCGCGCACCGAGAGACGTGGAAAGATGCCTTCCACGCGGCGGTCTTCGGAAAGGAAGGCGAGCCCGCGCCCGATCGAGCGCGCCGGGTTTGCATGCGTGAGCGCGCGCCCAGCGATATCGACCTCGCCGCCATCGGCTTTCTGCGCGCCGAAGATCGTCTTGAACGTTTCCGTGCGGCCCGAGCCGAGCAGACCGGCCAGGCCGACGATCTCCTTGCGGGCCACGCGCAGCGACACGTCGCGCACGCGATTGCCCCACTGCAGATGGTCGACGGCGAGCGCAGGCGTCGCGTCGGCGTCCGCGTCGGCGCTGCCCGAGCGCTCGGCCCACGCGTGCTCGCCCGCGCTCTCGCGGCCCAGCATGGCCGCGATCAGTGCCGCGCGCGGCAGTTCTGCGGGCGTACCCGTGCGGACCACGGCGCCGTCGCGCATCACCGTAAAGCGATCGCACAGCCGGTAGCATTCGGAAAGCCGGTGACTCACGAACAGCAGCGCGATGCCCTCGGCGCGCAGGCGATCGACGACTTCGAACAGCACGTCCACCTCCGCACCGCTCAGGGCCGAAGTCGGTTCGTCGAGGATCAGCACGCGCGCGCCCAGCGAAACGCCGCGCGCAATCGCCACCATCTGCTGCGCGCCGAGCCCAAGCGAACCGAGACGCGCGGCCGGATCGACCGCGAGCCGGTAACGCTGCACGATGTCGGCGGCGCGCTCGAGCATGCGCTTCCGGTCGGTCAGGATGCCGAAGCGTTTCGGCTCGTGGCACAGAAAGATGTTGTCGGCCACGCTGCGCTCCGGGATCAGGTTGATTTCCTGATATACGGCGCACACGCCCGCGCCCTGCGCGGCGCGTGGACTGTCGAACGCGACGTCCGCGCCGTCGAGCGTGAGCGCGCCCGAGTCGGGCTGATGAAAGCCGGTGAGGACCTTGATCAGCGTGGACTTGCCCGCGCCGTTCTCGCCCACGAGGCCGTGCACCTCGCCCGCGCGCAGCGTGAGCGAGACGTCGCGCAGCGCGCGCACCACGCCGAAGGTCTTCGAAACGCCGTGCGTTTCGAGCACGGCGCGTGGCGCGGCTGTGGCGGAACCGGCGCGACCGGTGCGATTGGTGCGATCGGCGGGGGCGCTCGTCGTCATCGTGCGAACGCGGCTCAGTAGACCTTGCCCTGCGCGAGCGACGGCTGCGCGTTGCTCCGGTCGAAGAGCGCGTCGTCCATGATCTGCTTTTGCGGCACCGGCTTGCCCGCGAGATAGTCTTCCAGCGACTTGAACGCGAGCGGACCGAAGCGCGGATTCGTTTCGACGTCGGCGGCGACGATGCCGTTCGAGATATCCGAGACGATCTCCTTCGTGCCGTCGATCGAGACGATCTTCACGCCGTTGAGCTTGCCGGCCTGACGCAGCGCCTTGATCGCGCCGACCGTCATCGTGTCGGCGTGGGTGTAGACGGCGTTGACGTCCGGATGCGCGAGCAGGATCTGCTCCATCACCTTCTGCGCTTCGGTCGTCGACCAGTTCGCGGTTTGCGCCGCAATGATCTTCATGCCGGGATAGGGCTTGAGGCCGTTCGCAAAGCCGTCCGTGCGCTGGCTTTCCACCGTGTTGCCGTAGCCGCCCTGAATCTCGGCGATGACCGCGTTGCCGCCCGTGGCGTCGGCGAGTGCCTTCGCCGCGCGCTCGCCCTGCTTATAGAAGTCGGAGCCGAGGAACGTGATGAAGTCGTCGCACACCGTGCCCGCCGTCTGCCGGTCGATCGTCACGACGGGAATGCCCTTCGCGCGCGCCTGGGCGAGCGCGGGCTGCAAGCCCGTGGAGTCGTTGGGCGCAATGATGAGCGCCTCGGCGCCCTGGTTGATCATGCTTTCGATGTCGGCGACCTGCTTGGCCTGGTTGGCGTTCGCGTTCGTATACAGGAGACGCTTCACGCCCGCTTCCTTCGCCGCCGCGCGAACCGAGGCGGTTTCGGTCGCCCGGAACGGGTTCTGTTCATTCTCCGACTGCGAGAACCCCACCACCATGTCGCTCAGCTTCTTGCCGCCCGGCTTGGGATTCGTGCAGCTCTCGCTGGAATTCGACTGGACTTTCTGCGCGCCGGCAGTGGACTGAGCGTTAGCGCTCGCGGCGAACGCGCTCGCGAAGCAAAAACCGGCGGCGATGAGGGCGGACTGGATTCGTTGGTGACGCATGGCTGTCTCCTGTCGACCGCACGTCACGCTTCAGCGCCTGGTGCAGTCCCATGCAAAGCTGTGAATGACACGAACGGCGCAGGCCTTCGGCCCCACCGCGGCTTTTTTTGTCGTTCTGGTTTCATCGGCGCCGCGCACGAGGCTCGGTACCGAATTATTACGGTCACTGCTTCAGCTAATATTACCAGTCAATTTTCGGAGATATTAATGAGGGTATTCACGGGGGAGTCGGGGGCCGGCGCGCACACCGAGGTCCGTTCGATGAGCGGCCCGTCGAGCTTCACCGTGCGGTGGCGCACCGGCGCGCCGGCGCTGCGGTTCTGCTCTTCCTGCAGCAGCGTCTCGACGGCCCAGCGCCCAAGCTCGTAGTTGGGCAACACGACGGTGGTGAGCGGCGGGTGGGTGTGGCGCGCGATTTCCTGGTCGTCGTAGCCCATCACTGAAACGTCTTCGGGCACACGCAGCCCGAGTTGCTTGAGCGCCTCGATCGCGCCGATCGCCGTCAGGTCGTTGGCGCAGAAGATCGCCGTGGGCGGATTCGGCTCGCGCATGAGCGAGAGCGTGAGTTCGAAACCCTTGCCCGAACTCCAGTCGCCGTCGCGCACGAGGCGCTCGTCGAACAGCAGGTCCGCGGTCGCGAGCGCCTGGCGATAGCCCTTCAGACGGTCTTTCGCGGCGTCCTGCCAGGTTTCGCCGTTGATGAACCCGATGCGCCGGTGCCCCGCTTCGATCAGATATTCAGTGGCCGTATGGCCGCCCGCCACTTCGGCCGGAACGACCGAAGAGAGCGCGTGATCGGACGCGTAGCAGTTGAGCAGCACGGCCGGCACCTTCAGCAGCGCAGGCGGCACCGTGACCTTGCGCGTGTACACAGTCGCGTAGATCACGCCGAGCACGTTCGGCATGGCGAGCGTTTGCAGCACCTGCTGCTCCATCTGGGCGTTGCCATGCGTCGAGAACACCGCGAGCAGACAGCCGTTGTTCCAGGCGGCGTCGCGCGCGCCGTCGATGCTCACGACCGGGTGCGGACTCGTCGAGACTTCGTCGGCGAGATAAACGATGAGGTTGCGCTCGCCAGCCGGGGCAGGCGTCTGCACCGCGCGGATCGGCAGCTGATAGCCAAGCGATTGCGCGACTTCGTGAACCTTCCGGCGCGTCGCTTCGGAAAGCTTGGCGCCGACCGCGCCGTTGAGCACGAGGGAAACCGTCGATTGCGACACGCCTGCGGCCTTCGCGATGTCGGTCATGGTCGGGCGGCGTTGCGTCGATTTTTTCATCGGATCTGAGGGGGACTGCGGGAGGGCTGCGCGGCGCGGCGGCGCGCGCTCGGGGCCGCGCTGTTGGCCCGAAGCGTAGCACTAATAATTTGGGCCATCAATTGGAGTATGTCACCATTTTTTGGCGCCATCATCAGCGATTTCAGCGCCTATATTATCTTTTATTAGTAATAAAACGATGCACTGGAGAACGCTCATTTGACTGCCCGACCGACACCCTCGCCGTCCCCGGAGATCGCTTTCGACGCTGCCGCGCTCGACGACGGCCAGCTCGTCACGCTGGCCCACGGCGATGCGCGCGTGCTCGTCGCGCCGCACGTCGGCGGCTCGATCGCCGCGTTCTACGACGCGGCCGGCGAGAGGCCGGCATCACACTGGCTGCGTCCCGCCACGCGCACCGCCATCGACACGCGCGATCCGCTCGGCATGGCGAGCTTTCCGCTGATGCCGTACTGCAACCGCATCCGCGACGGGCGGTTCCGCTTCGAAGGCGAGATGATCGACTTGCCGAGCGGCACCGGCGCGCTGCGCCACGCGCTGCATGGTCACGCATGGCGGCGGCCCTGGACGGTCGAAGCGCAAACGGCCGATACGCTCACGCTGCACTTCCTGCACGAGCCGAACGAGCTACATGAAGCGCACGGATCCCACGGATCGCGCAAGGCCAATTCACACGTCGGTACAGGCTGGCCGTTTCGCTACGAAGCGCGCCAGCACCTCACGCTCGACGCCAGCGGCCTCACCGTGCGCCTGTGGGCTCGCAACCTGGCCGCGCGGCCCATGCCGTTCGGCCTGGGCCATCACCCGTACTATCCGCGCCCGCCCGGCACGCGCATCGCCGCGCGCGTGCGCGCCATGTGGGAAATCGACACGGAGGTCCTGCCGGTCTCGCTCAGCACCCACCCGGCCGTCGACGCCCTGCAGGCCGGCCTGCTCGTCGACGACTTCGATCTCGACAACAACTTCTCCGGCTGGCGCCGCGAGGCGGTCATCGAGTGGCCGCACGAAGGCCGTCGCCTCGCGCTGCGCGCGAGCACACCACTCGACTTCTTCGTGGTCTTCTGCCCGCCCGGCCTGCCGTACTTCTGCGCGGAACCCGTCAGCAACACGACGGACTGGCTCAATCTGCGTCACGAAGGCACCGTGCAGCGCATCGACGTGGGCGGCACCGTGCTCGCTCCCGGCGAAACGCTCGAAGCCCAGCTTGCCTGGCAACCCGAGCGGACCTGAAGCGGCCAGTCGCTTACATGCCCGCGCCGCCTTGTCCACCCGAGCGCACGCCCGCCAACGGCGCGCCGTAGCCGCCCGCCTCGGCGTTGTTCGGGTGGCCGTTCGCGAGTTGCCCGCGCGGATCGGTGGGCCCGACCGGCATCTCGCCGGCCTGGCGATTGCCGTGCGTCGGATATTCGCTGCCCGGTTGGGCGCCCGGCATGAGCGCGAGGCTATTTTGTGGCGTACGCAAGTCGTCATTCGGCGCAAGCTGGGCATAAACCTGACCCGGCGCACCTGCCAGCATCGCGCTGGCCATGAGGCACGGCATGGCCGCGTGGGCGAAGAAAGGCTTCATCTGGAACTCCTTGTCGCGCAACGCGACGCGCTTGCAGCACGCATGTGCTCGCCGTGCTGCTTTCAGGCTAGCAGACGACCGCCTGCCGCGCCCGATGTTGATCTCCAACAAACGCCGCGCTGCGGTTACTATTCCGGGTTGTAAGGCAAATCAGAAAAAGCGGCTCGCCACAGCGGGCCGATACAACGACAACCTCAGTCGACAGGAGACAAAACCATGGACCAGCCGCGCGCCGTCGACGTCCAAACCTTTATCAACGAACATCCGTTCTCGCCGTTCCAGTGGTTCATCTTCGCGATGTGCTTCGTCATCGTCCTGCTCGACGGTTTCGACACTGCGGCGATCGGCTTCATCGCGCCTTCGCTGCTCGGCGAATGGGGCATCCCCAAGCCCGCGCTCGCGCCCGTGCTGAGTGCGGCGCTCTTCGGCCTTGCTTGCGGCGCACTCGTGTCCGGACCGCTTTCCGATCGCCTCGGGCGCCGCGCCATGCTGGTCGGCTCGGTGTTGCTGTTCGGCGTGACCTGCCTCGCTTCGGCGTTCTCCACCAGCATCGGCGAGCTCACGTGGCTGCGTTTTATTACGGGTGTGGGTCTCGGCGCCGCCATGCCGAACGCGGTCACGATGATGGGCGAGTTCTGCCCCGACCGGAACCGCGCTACCGTGATCAATCTGATGTTCTGCGGCTTTCCGCTCGGCGCGGCCTGCGGCGGCTTTCTCGCGGCGTGGATGATTCCGCATTTCGGCTGGCGCAGCGTGCTCATGCTCGGCGGTGTGACGCCGCTCGTACTCGCCGTTCCGCTCTTCCTGCGCATGCCGGAATCGGTGCGCTACATGGTGGCGAATCAACGGCCCGTCGAGCGTATTCGCGCCGCGCTCGCCCGCATCTCGCCCGACGCCGCCAAAGCGCAGGTGTTCACGATGACGGAGCACGCCCCGCAGACGCAAAGCAAGGGCCTCGGCGTCGTGCTTTCGCCGCTGTACCTCGTCGGCTCGGTGATGCTGTGGGTCGCGTATTTCATGGGGCTCGTGATCTTCTACGCGTCGATCAACTGGATGCCGCTCCTGCTCAAGGACTCCGGCCTCACGGCCTCGAGCGCCACGCTGATTTCGGCGCTCTTCCCGCTTGGCGGCGTGGGCGCGGTGCTGAGCGGCATGCTCATGGACCGCTTCAACGCGAACCGCATCATCGCCGCGTGCTACGTGCTCACCGCGCTTTCGGTGTGGCTCATCGGCCAGGCGGCGGGCAACGTGGCCCTGCTCGTGCTCGTGGTGTTCGTGGCCGGCGTGCTGATGAACACGGCGCAATCGTCGATGCCCGCGCTCGCCGCCGCGTTCTATCCGACCCAGGGACGCGGCACCGGCGTGGCCTGGATGCTCGGCATCGGGCGCTTCGGCGGCATTGCGGGCTCGTTCCTTGTGGCCGAACTCGCGCGCCGGCACTTCACGTTTGCGGGCATCTTCGCGACGGTTGCCGTCGCCGGTCTCATTGCCGGCATAGCGCTGCTCATCAAGCAGGCCGCGCGGCCGCAGGCGAGCGGATCGTCGGCGGCAAAGACGGAGTCGTTCGGGCACTGAGGCCCGCTGGCGTGTGGTGGATTGCGCCGTGCCGCAGGCTACTGGGCGGCGCAGTCCGCGGAGCGGTCAGCCGCCGAGCGCGCCGAGATTGAGCGCGTGCGAATGGCCGATCCAGACGGCAGCGTCGCGATGGTCGCGCAGGGCATCGGCGGTGTTCGGATGCACGAACACGTCGAGTGCGCCGTGATTGAGCGTGAGCCATTCGACGACCGTCATGAAATGCTCTCGCGTAATGGCGAGCTGATACGACCACATCGGATGCGGCCCGACCGGACGCTCGTGAAAGCGCCCGATTTGTACGATCTCGCCGAAGCGGGCTTCGATCGCCTCGCGCAAGGTCCATGCGGCGTCGCGCGTCGCCGCGTCGAAATAGACGTGGGCGTGCCAGCTCGTGATATCGGCGGGATCGAGGTAGTTCATGGCGGGAGCAGGAATGCGGTGAGGGTTCGAGCCGACATTGTCCATCGATTGCCCGCACCGCGCAGGCGAACACACCACGTTGCGCTTCAGTGCGCGCCGTTTGAATACGTGTCGCCGACCATCAGCCGCACGATCTCGTCGCCATCGGTTTCGGCCACGCGCCGCTCTCCCGCCACTTCGCCGCGCCGCAGCACGACGATGCGCTCCGCCACCGCGAAAATATCGTGCAGGTTGTGAGAGATGAGAATCACGGCCACGCCCTGCGCCTTGAGTCCGCGGATCAACTCCATCACCTTGCGTTGCTCGGGTACGCCGAGCGCCGCGGTAGGCTCGTCCATGATGAGCACGCGCGCGTTCCAGTAAATCGCGCGGCCTATCGCAATGGCCTGGCGCTGGCCGCCCGAGAGCATTTTCACGGGGCCCGTGAGCTTGCGCGGCGGGATCACGATATCGAGCCGCTCGAGCACTTCGCGCGCCACCCGCGCCATGTGCGGCCGGTCGATCACCTGGAAGCCGAGTAGCCGTCGCACGGGTTCGCGGCCGAGGAAGATGTTGCTGCCCACATCGAGATTGTCGGCGAGCGCGAGATCCTGATAGATGGTTTCGATGCCCTGCGAGCGCGCATCCTGCGGATCGCGCAGCTGGAGCGGACGCCCTTCGAAATGCAGATCGCCCGCATCGGCGCGATACACGCCAGAGAGAATCTTGATGAGCGTGGACTTGCCCGCGCCGTTGTCGCCTGCGAGCGCGAGCACTTCGCCCGGCATGAGCCGCAACGACACGCGCTTGAGCGCCTCGACGCCGCCAAAGCGGATCGAGACGTCACGCGCCTCCAGAATCGGCGTGGCGCTCTCACCGCTCATTGCGCGCCTCCGAGCCGATCCTTGTACTGGTCGATCAGCACCGAAAGAATGATGACGATGCCGACCACGATGAATTGCCAGAACGCGTTGACGTCGATGAACACGAGCCCGAACTCGATCACGGCGATGATGAGCGCGCCGATCAGCGTGCCGATGACGTTGCCGGTGCCGCCAAAGAGACTCGCGCCGCCGATCACGACCGCGGCGATCGAATCGAGCAGCATCGGCTCACCCGCATTGGCCGCGCCCGCGGCGAAGCGCGCTGTGTAGACGATGCCGCCCACCGCCGCGAAAGCCGCCGCGATCAGATAGATCGCAAAAAGATGACGGCGCACGTTGATGCCCGCGCGCATCGCCGACTGCGGATTGCCGCCTATCGCGTAGGTGTACTGACCGAAGCGCGTTTGCGAGAGCACGAAGTGCATGATGACGAGCAGCACGGCCGTGAGAATCACGGGCGTCCAGCCGCTGCCGAGCCACGCGAGCCCAGGATTGTTCACGGAGACGGTCATGCCGCTGCCCGCAGCGAGAAAGCCCACGCCGCGCGCGACCCCATACATGCCAAGCGTGCCGATGAAAGCGGGCACACCGAGGCGCGCGATCAATACGCCGTTCACGAAGCCTGGAATCAGGCACACGAGCACCGTGAGCGGAATCGACATCAGCAGGATCCACGGCGATGCGCCGCCGGGAATCGTGAACTGTGCGACGCACACTGCCGCGAGCCCCATCACGAAGCCCACCGAAAGATCGATGCCCGCGGTGATGATCACGAAAGTCTGACCGATGGCCAGCAGGAGCGGCGCACTCGCCGCGAGCCCGATCGACTGCAGGTTGTACGCGTTGAAGACGAACGACCGATGCGCCGAGATGCGCGCCCACGCCTCGAAGAAGACGAGCAGCGTGCCGAGAAAGAGCCACGGCCAGACCTTGCTGACGAGCGCGAGCCTGTCGAGTCGTTTGTCGTTCATGTGGCTCTGTTCGCGTGGCTTAGTTCGAGTAGATGTACTGCTTCATCTCCGGCTTGTCGATGTTCGACTTGTCCAGCACCACGAAGCCCGTGCCCTTGTAGGTGGGAATCTTCTTGCCGTGGATGGCGTCGGCGGCGAACTTCACGGCGTCATAGCCCATCTCGTCGGGAAGCTGCGCAATGGCGATATCGACGAGGCCGCTTCTGATCTGCTCGTCGATTCCCGGCACGGCGTCGAACACGACGACCTTCACCACGCCCTGCTTGCCCGCGTTCTTCACGCCTTGCGCCGCGCCTGCGCCCGAAAACGTGTTGGCGCCGAATACGCCCGCGAGGTCGGGATTGCGCGCGAGCACCGCCGCCACGTGCGAGGCGGCGCGATTGGCGTCGTCCTCGTTGTACTGCGTCTCCAGCACCTTGATGTTGGGGTGCTTCTTCATCTCTTCCATGAAACCTTGCGCGCGCGCGTCGGTGCTGGAAATGCCCGGCTTGTTGTTCTCGCAATAGACGGTGCCCTTGTCGCCGATCGCCTTGGCGAGCGCGCGCGCCGCCACGTGGCCGCCTTCCAGGTTGTCGGAAGCGACATAGGACAGCGGGAAGTCGGCGTCGCCCTTGCCGGTTTGATAATGGCCGTCGCCGATATAGGTGTCGACGGTGATGACCTTGATGCCGGCGTCGGCGGCTTCCTTGAGCGGGCCGATGAGCTGCTGCTTGTCGACGGGCGAAACGAGCAGCACGTCAGGATGCTTGGCGATGAACGCCTTGAGGATCGGCACCTGTTCCGTGGTGTTCCAGGCCTTCGGAACCTGGAACAGCAACTGGATGTTTTCTTCCTTCGCCGCGCGCTCGGCGCCGCGATGCATCGTGAAGTAGAAGGGATCGGTGACGCCGGGCAATAGCGCGACGACGGGATGCGCCGCATCCGCGTGCGCTACGCCGGGCAGTGCGCCGGCGACGATCGTGGAAAGAGCCATCAGACAGCCAAGAGCGATGCGCAACATGTTTGTCTTCCTCCAGGTGAGTCCGACGCACGGCGCCCATTCTTCCCGAGGCGACCACGCCCGGCAGCAGTGGCTCAGTATACTGACGCGCACTGCCGCGGGGCCTGGTGTTTTCCTGCACTCTTTCGACGCTTTATGCGCTTCAGATGCAGACGTCCCGATTGGTGGGACGACTGACTATTTTCATTGCAGGAACAACCGATACGCCGGGTTCTGCGTCTCTTCCCAGTGCGGATAACCGAGCGTGGCGAGGAAACGACGGAACTCGGTATCTTCGGCGGCGGGCACCTGGATGCCCACCAGAATCGAGCTGTAGTCGGCGCCCTGGTTGCGGTAGTGGAAGAGGCTGATGTTCCAGTTCGGCGCCATCGACGAGAGAAAGCGCATGAGCGCGCCCGGGCGCTCCGGAAACTCGAAGCGGAACAGGCGTTCGTCGTGCGCGAGCGGCGAACGGCCGCCCACCATGTAGCGGATGTGCTGCTTCGACAGCTCGTCGCCGGTCAGATCAACGGTCGGAAAGCCGTGATCGACGAAGGTCTTCGCGATCTGCTGCGACTCGCCGCGGTTGCGGATCTGCACGCCCACGAAGATGTGGGCGCGCTCGGCGTCGTCGATGCGGTAGTTGAACTCGGTCACGCTGCGTGTACCGACCAGCTCGCAGAAGCGCTTGAAGCTGCCGCGCTCCTCGGGGATCGTCACGGCGAACACGGCTTCGCGCGCCTCACCCACCTCGGCACGCTCGGCCACGAAGCGCATGCGGTCGAAGTTCATGTTCGCGCCTGAAGTGATCGCCACGAGCGTCTGGCCTTCAATGCCCTCGCGCTCCGCGTACTGCTTCGCGCCCGCCACGGCCAGTGCGCCTGCGGGTTCGAGCACGCTGCGCGTGTCCTGGAAGACGTCCTTGATCGCAGCGCAAAGCGCGTCCGTGTCGACGGTGAGCACTTCGTCGAGATACTGGTGGCACAGACGGAAGGTTTCCTCGCCCACCAGCTTGACGGCCGTGCCGTCGGAGAACAGGCCGACTTCGGTGAGCTCCACGCGTTTGCCCGCCTTGATCGACTGCGCCATCGCGCAGGAATCGTCGGTCTGCACGCCGATCACCTTGATCTCCGGGCGCACAGCTTTCACGTATGCCGCCACGCCCGCAGCCAGTCCGCCGCCGCCAATCGGCACGAAGATCGCGTGAATCGGGGCCTGATGCTGGCTCAGCACCTCCATCGCCACGGTGCCCTGGCCGGCGATCACGTAGGGATCGTCGAACGGATGCACGAAGGTCAGGCCGCGTTCTTCCTGCAGGCGCACGGCGTGGGCGTAGGCATCGCTGTACGACTCGCCGGCCTGCACGACCTCGACGGTCGCGCCGCCGTGGGCGCGCACCGCATCGACCTTCACCTGCGGCGTGGTCACCGGCACGCAGATCACGGCCTTCACGCCGAGCTTTGCCGCCGACAGCGCCACGCCCTGCGCGTGATTGCCCGCCGAGGCGGTGATCACGCCGCGCTCGAGTTGCGCGGGCGAGAGGTGCGCCATCTTGTTGTACGCGCCGCGCAGCTTGAAGGAGAACACCGGCTGGTTATCCTCGCGCTTGAGGAACACGGCGTTGCGCAGGCGGGCCGAGAGGTTCGGGGCGCGCTCGAGTTCGGTCTCGCGGGCGGCGTCGTAGACACGCGCCGTGAGAATCTTCCGGAGATAGTCGTTTTCGTCGCGTCGAGACTCTGCGGAATCAGTGGCTTCGACGACTTCGGTTGCTTCGGCGGTGGGGCGGCTTTGATGCACCTGCATGACGGCTCCTGTCTTCACTTTCGTTTTGGCCAGGAGGCGGAAACAAAAAACCCGCCTCTTGGGGCGGGTTGTTGTCACTGCTGCCAGACGTACGCTAACCCACCATTCGTTGAATGGTGCGAATAATCAGCGCAATCGTGAAAAGGCGGCAGTTCATGCAAGCAAGGATGACCTGGGGGACGGACGTTGTCAATTGCTCACAATCTTGTCGATTGTAATGCACTACAAATTACGTCTTGTTTGCTACGTTTTTCGCTTGCAGCGGGTATCTTCGTGGCGAAAGGCGTAAAAAACGTGATTTAGCTCGAGCGAAGCTAACATGTTTCGTGAAACATTCTAGAAAACATGATCTAACTGATTGATATCAAACGATTTTACCTGATCCGGTATTTTGTCTCGCGTGTTTCACGGATTCGACCCCGGTCATGGCTGACGCATGACCCGCATCACCGCTACAACGAAAAAGGGCGTCTGACGACGCCCTCCCCTGCTACCGTTGGCCGATGCTCGCGACGCTCAGGTCATCCCGGTCGTGTCCATTTCCGAAGCCCATTGCTCGATGACCGCCTTCACGCGCTCGGCCAAACGTTGCTGATCGGAAGGCGCGATGCCCTTCAGGCTCAACTCCGCGCGCCCATCGCCGAACAGCTTCAGTTCGCCCAACGCAACGCCGTCCGGTCGATTGAACTGGACGCGGGACTGGTAATGCGTACGGCGCGGTCCTACGCTGCGCGCGCCGGCTTCAGCCGAAGCTGCCGCCTCGAGCTTGCGCACGCTAGCCTTCCCTTCAATCACCTGCTGAAGCCAATGCTCGGCGACCGTTGCGCCCGCCCGGTCGAAGATCAGCTTGATGTTGTAGGCGTGTCCGAGTCCGACATCCTTGCGATTCTGCGCCATCCTCTGCAGCAGATAGGGCGGCAGCGACGTGAGCGCGATCACCTTGCTGATGTGCTTCGGATCTTCGCCTACGGCCACCCCAAGCTCGACCTGGTCGACGTAGACACGTTCGTCGAGCAGCTTCTTCCACGCGAGCGCATCGTCGAATACCGTCTGCTCCTCGCGCTCCTTGTTGGCGTGATAGGCGCGCAGGTACAGGTTCTGGTTGTCGAGACCCTCGCGGACATCGGCGTCGATGAACTTGTCGCCGCGCGAGCGGGCAGCGCGAATACGCCGCTCGCCGTCGACGATCACATATTGGCCGGGAAACGCCGCGAGTCTCGTGACCAGGATCGGCGTGATCTGGCCTTGCGTCGCAAAGCTTTCGGCGAGTTCGTCGATGGTCTCGGCGCTGTAGAACGCGCGCGGGTTGTACGGATTGGAGACGACATCTTCGACCGAAATCTTCCGGACCGCATGCAGCGAAAGCGGCGCCTCGAGCGCTTCGATGACTTCGGCTGGCTGGGTGGCCGGCGTGTCCACTACATTGGGCGCGCCCGCGTCGCGCTGCGCGATATTGACGACATCGGCTTCGGCGAGACGCTCGCCAGCCGAAACGCGCTCGGCGGCCATGCCCGCGCGGACCTTGCTGGTGAAATTCAGCTTAGCGGCCATCGACCACCTCCTCTTCTTCTTCCTGAACCAGCGCAATGATCTCGTTGTAGACGGCGCTGATCTCGTCCTTCGCGACTTTCGCCCCGCGCACGCCGCGCACATCGAAGACGGTGCGGCCAAGCGCTGCCGCCTGACGGTAGAGCTCGCGCTGCTTGATGGTTGCCGAAAATACGCGGACGTTGCTCTCGGCGAGGATGGCGCTCATCTGCGTATGCAGCAGCGTCTTCGAATTAGATTTATTCAGCAAAATTGCGAATTTTCCGGCCGGATTGGCCACGCGGGTTCGCTCGACCAACTCCATCATCCCTTCGCTACTCCAGATGTCGATCGGCGATGCATCCGTCGGAATGACAGTGGCGTCGGCGACGGCAAGCACTCGCGCGGTAGTCAGGTCGTTGATATTGGGCGGGCAGTCGACGATGACGACGTCGTAGTCGTTCGCCAGTGCTGCGATCTCCGGCCCAATCATCTTCTCCAGCTTGTGAATGCTGCCGACGCGGAACGGCAGGGGCGTTTCAGGACCGGCCGCTGCACACCAACTCATGCAAGATTGCTGACCATCGGCATCGGCGACATAGACCTTATAGCCTTCAGCCTGAAATGCCCCAGCCAGATTCATGCTGGTGGTGGTTTTGCCAACGCCACCTTTTTGGTTCGCTACGGCTATCACGAGACCCATTCGTTTCTCCATGCAATTGTTCAACAGCGGACGAGTCCCCCAGGCGCACTCTCCACGTGGAGACTTCAGCAAGTCATTCGAGAGTCTACTGGCAACTTAAAGTAAATTCTAGGATTTCTGCCTCAGACGTTGTCAGTTCACAACCAATTGGCCGAACGGATAAGGATTCGACGCAATGCGGTGGATTGGCGAGCGGTCGAATTGGCTGGATTGCTATGTTTCAACGACGGCGGAAATCAATCTCCACGTGGAGATCGCAGATTGCTATCGAAGGTGATGAGTCGGTCTGCTAGCGGGTCGATGAGTCACAACATCTTTGCACCGCCGTGTAATGCGCGCGTGACGATGGGTAGAAGATTTGAGTTGGGCGAAAGTGCTGGAGTGGAGTTTCCTGGCGGAAGGAGATGAGGAGCATCGCACAAATCTCCACGTGGAGATTCGTCGGCTTGAGCTCGATCTGCCCTGTGCTGTGAGTGTGATCGGGGTGAACTAGGAACGATCCGACCTGTGCGTGTGACTATCGAATCTCCACGTGGAGATTCATCAACCGGCATTCGCGAGGAATGCTCCTGCGCGAGCAGGTGGTATCCAAGATGGGATGTGACAGCAAGCGGGTACTGTCCACTAAGAGCATGGCGCTGAACCCGCACGCGTTTGATCATTTGAAGCGGCGACTCTCCACGTGGAGATCAACGCGAGCAGCACGAACTAACGGAATGGCATCAGCATCCACAGCGCCCCGAGACGAAGCGTGAACACCACTCCGAGGCACTCAACCAGTCAAAGCCTGGCGCTTCAAAGAAAGCGAGTCTCCTTAACACGCAGGAGTCTCAAAATATATATTTGGCTACGATTTCTAGATAATTATATTTAGCCAAATTTCCTTGCACGCAGCCCGCGTTCACACACAGCAAAACGCCCCCAAAAAAACGGCGGCCGAAGCCGCCGTCTCGTTACCTTCATCGCCTTCACTCGTCCCGCGTTTTCAACGCAAGATCGATTTCGGCAGCCTGCAAGCCTTCGCCCCCAGCCGGTGCCTGTTGTCCGCTCAACAGGAATTCGAGCAGGTCGGCAGCAGTCGGCTGGCCCCAGGTGTCCAGCACCACCCAACGGAAGAAGTTCGTTGATGCCATCTTGCTTGGCACTTTCGCCGTCGACACCTTGAGCTTGTCCATGCCGACCGTCTCGTTGTAGCGCTTGATCAGCGCAGTCTGGTCGTCGTATTCAAGTTCATTGAAGTAGGCGCGCGCCTCATTGATCTTCGCGGCGATATAGCGGTCCTTCACCTGATCCTGACTTTCGCGCGCGCGGCCGGCGTCGGCGGCAGGCGAGGCGGCATTCGCACCTGGCAACTCGTAGCCCTCAGTCAGCGCCTTGCGGAAATACGCCGCAACGTTAGCGAGCGGCGCTGCGTTTTTCTGCGCCACCCGCGCCGCGGTATAAGCGACCGCCGTGCGAATCTTGTCCTCACCGTACTGCTTGAGCAGGCGCCGCGCCTCGGAAACCGGAATGCTGAACTTCGACATCTCGCCGATCAGCAGCGTTTCGTTTGCGCGCAGTTCCTGGGACGGATCAGTCTCCGGCTTGCGGGTCACACGGAACTGCAGGGCGACGACCGAGCGTCCCACCTTGTGCTCGATGAGCTCGAAATTGTGATCCGAAATCTCGTTGACTTCCTTGATGCAGGGCACCAGCACACGGCTCTTGAACTGCTTGTAGAGCTTGTACGATTGCGCCGAAGTATCCTGCCCAAGGATCAGGTCACGCAGCGTCGCGAGCGGGAAGCGCGCCGTCACACCCACAGCCTCGTAGCGAACGACGTTCTCCCAAAGCGCGAGCGAATGCGCCTTCCTGAACTGACGCGTGATGCGCATGTCGATCATCGCGTAGATTTCAGGATTGAGCAGTTCGCCGCGAATCTGCTCGGAGAAGGTGTAGCGCAAGACCGATCGCTCGAGCTCGGCACCGGCAAGCAAACCGGACGCCTTCCAGATGCTGCGCTTGTCCTGCGTGAGGTAGTCCCAGTTGACGACCGTGCTGATGAGCGAGTTGATCGTTTCTTTGACGTACTCGGTGTTGTTGCTGTTCAGATCGACGTCCTGGGAGAGGGCGGAGATCGTGATCTCGAACGACGAGCGGCCGCGGTCGAGGGAATCCTGGCGAATGGCGTTCTTGATCAGCGAGCTGAACATCTTGCGCTGCTGCAGGCTGATCGATCCGGACTTCGGTGCGATATGAATCGCCGGAACGGCCTTGCGGAACAGATCAGGCGGCTGGCCTTGCTGGAATACGAGTGCACCTTGTTTGTCGGCGTCGCCGGCTTCGGCCTTTTTTCTTGCCATATGACCCACGATGAAAGGGAACCTGGTCGGTTGGTAACTGTATACCAACCGACCAGGTGACTCAAGGCCGCGAACGCAATCGTGACGTGGCACGACACCAAAGGGCGACGAGCATTGACAGCCGCTGATTCTCTGCCTCGACGGCCACCGCGAAGCGCTCCGCAGCGCTCAGAGCAGATCCCGCGCATGAACCCATAACTGGTGACCTTTGTATCGCCGAACCCGGAAACGCGTCCCATAGCTCGTGACCTTTAGGCAGGATGTGAGTACTCACTCAGTGAATTGAGCTTCGACAGGTAGCCATCCATGGGATTTTTCACGCCGCTAGTCGGGCTGTAGCTCGGAGCAGGTGGGCCAAGCGAAGCCACGTTCCTGACGCCCATAAATGGTGACCTGAGCTGGCTCCCATAGATGGCTACCCACACAGAGGCAAAATACGGCTCCGGAGATCCGCGAATCAGCAGTTGCCCCCATAGCTGGTGACCCATACCGGATCCCATAGGCTGTTACCTTGGTCGAGCTGGCGTCTCCACATGCAAGGATTCATGCGGGGGAGCCGATTCGTCGCTCGATGACGCAGGAATTCCTCTCCCGCGAAGCCACCATATCTGGTTACCCAAGCCGATTCCCAAAGACGGTTACCTGAATCCAGACGAGCAGGCCTCTAAAACGCCTTCAGGAACGGCGCCCGCCCCATAAGCGGCGACCTTCCATGACTCCCATAAACGGCGACCTGAAGGCAAAACCGCTCCTTTTCCCATAGTGGGCGACCTTCCCCCCATATCCACAACCCGTAAACCCCATGCCCGGCTACCGAAGTCCCATATCCACAACCCCGAATTCCCATACCCGGGACCGCAAATCCCATAACGCGCCACCAAATCGGCCGCAAAGCCTTGCCTGGTAAGGGTTTGAGGCGCCTAAAGGTTTACTAAAGTTGTTAAAGCGTAAAAGGTAAACACTGAAACACGCGTTCGATGAGAAAGACGTCTCCCAAAACCGGGGACCTTAATGCATGTGAGTGGTCACCAACCTCCGTAACCCCATTCCTGGTTACCTAGCCGGTCTATCAATGCTCTGCGGGCACCATAGAGCATTACCTAAGCCCCCTCTTCTTGAGAATCAACATTTAGAGCGGTAAGCATCTCATTGATTTGTTAGAAAAAACACTTGGATGGTCTCCGCCTATGGTGCTGTTCTTCGCTCAAAGGTAACTGCCTATGGGATCGGCTCAACTGCTACAGAACCCTGCGGAACGCGGCCACGAAGCGTCCTGCCCGCCCTGGACGCCCACTCAATCCAGCTCGCAGGAACTAGCAACCTGGAGAACGCACGCGTGAGCCAACCGTTCTTCCCATTTCCGGTTACCCACCTCAGGTCACCAAATATGGGATCAGCCAAAGGTCCACATGAGCGGCGACCCAAAGCGATCCCGGAAAGCCCGGAGGAAACCGGGCAAGGTGCACTGCACAAAGACCACCGGTGACCTACGGGCCGCCGAGTACCCCGATCTCAGTCTGAATTCGCGGGAAAGGTCACCGCGGCCGCGGTGTGCTGCGGCAGGCAATCGCTGCGGTACACGTCCGCGAGACGCTGCTGCGCGGCTTCGATATCGGCGGGATAGTTCTCGTTGTCCTCGTTCGGTTCGTAGCCTACCGCCTCGAGTTCCTTGAGTTCCCGTATCAGGTCCGCATGCGTGACCTCGTGGGCCGGTTTGACGAACGGGTAGCTGTGGCATTCCTGCTGAGTCAGATGCGGCGCGGCGACCGCACTTACGCTCAACGCTCCCACAAACGGCACCCATACGAACTTCAGCCATGACCTCATGATGAATCCTCCTTTTGATGAACCCGCAACGAAATGACAAAGCGCGAACGCGCGAAAAAGCGGATTCGAGGATAAGGAGATGCCGATGCAGGATCGGGCTCAGCCGAATGACAGAAGGTTCATCTACCCCACTCGCGCGTGACGAGAGACCTCGCGTACGCACGAATTGACAAAATGACAGGTGCGCGTCACGCGCCAGTAAGAAGATGACGCGCTCTTCATTGCCGTGATGCCGTTGTGTCGAGAGCGCGCCACTAAGATGGCCAGGCACGAGCGCATCCGCGTTCGTGGGTTCGCCAGTGAGTCGTCGAGCCGACCATTCATTGCCATCGGGGGTAGCCATGCCAGTCAGCGAGAAAGCAACGCACGCACGGAGCACGGCCGCACGCGTGCCGGCCTTGCACGACTCGGGGCCCCGCATGCGAGGCGCGCGGTGAACCTGCCCGCCTGGGTCGCGCTCGGGCGTGGCTTGTTCGTTCCGGCGTCGTCGCCGGCGCTGCCGGACGTGCGGGACATTGGCCGCGACCACTGGCAGACGACCACGTTCCGCTGGTTCACCGCTTACGCCGCGATTTTCTCGCTCGCGTTCATGGCGCTGCTCGGCGTGATCGAATATTCCGTGACGCGCGCCATGATGCGCGAAACCGACAGCGGCCTGCGCTGGCAACTGCGCTACTTCGATTCGCGCAGCGACGGGAGCCTTGCCGGCGCCATCGACGCGCGCCTCAGACGTCCCGACCGGCGCGACAACTTCTACGGTCTGTTCGCCCCGGACGGACGCTGGCTCGCCGGCGATATCCGCGTGATCCCCACGGGTCTGGCGCTGGGACACTACGGCCAGTCGCACGAGCACACGCGCGGCCAGACGTTCGTGCTCGATCCCGGTTCCGTGCGATCGTCCCTGCGCGCCATGGGCGAGATTCGCCCCGATGGCGCGCGCCTCGTCGTCGCGCGCACGCTCTCCGACGTGCGCCACGTTCATGACGAACTGATGAAGGCACTGATCGGCGGCGGCCTCTTGTGTCTCACCGGCAGCCTGTGCGCCGGACTCGTGCTGAGCATGCGGCAGATCCGGCGCGTGGCCCAGATCAAGCGCGCCACGCGACGCATCGCGAACGGCGACCTCGCAATGCGGCTGCCGGTCGCCGGGCGCGACGAACTCGACATGCTCGCGCATCTCGTGAACCGCATGCTCGACGAAGTCGAGCGCCTGATGGGCGAGGTGAAGAGCGCTTGCGACGGCATCGCCCACGATCTGCGCACACCGCTCACGCGCTTGCGCCTGCGCCTCTCACACGCCGCCGAAGCGATGGAGCAGCGCGGCGAGGCGGTGCTCGCCGACGTGCTGGTCGGCGCGCGAGGGGAGGCCGATGCCGTGCTCGACCGTTTCTCTGCACTGCTACGAATTTCGGAGATCGGCGCCATTGATCGGCGCCGCGGCTTTGCGAGTGTGGCCCTGTCCGATCTCGTGCACGAGCTATGCGAACTCTACGCCCCGCTTGCCGAGGAAAAAGCCATCGACATGTACGTCAGCGTCGCGCCGGTCGAACCCATTCACGCCGACCGCGCGCTGCTCTTCGAAGCGTTGAGCAATCTGCTCGACAACGCCATCAAATTCGCGCCGCGCGGCGGCGCGGTGCAGGTCGAGTTGCGCGCGGACTCGCGCGGACCGCAGCTCGACATCACCGACAACGGACCCGGCATCGCGCCCGGAGAGCGCGACGCGGTGCTGGGGCGCTTCTATCGCAGCGAGCGCACCCGCCACCTCCCTGGCACGGGCCTCGGGCTCGGCATCGTTTCGGCGATCGTGCGGCTGCACGATTTTCGCCTTGCCATTGGCGAGGCGAAGCCGGGGACGATCGTCACGATCGACTGCTGGACGCATCAAGCGCGCCACGGCCAAACGGGTCCGTGACCGATGAGACTCCTGCTGTGCTCGTCATCGGCTGCCGAGCGAGGTTACCTTTACAAGGCGTTGAGCGAGAGCCTGAATAGCGTCGAGGTTGCCGATAACGTCGAGTACGCCGTCTATCTCGCGTCGCAGGAGCCATTCGATACGGTGTTCCTCTGCGCTGCCGCGCCTGAGGCGCACGATGGCATCGCCAGTGCGCTTGCGGCTTTCACGCGCTTGCCCGACGCGCCGGCGATCGTCGTCGCGCTCGCGCGCGCGACACCCGCGGACTGCGCGCGCCTTCTGCGCGCGGGTGCCGATGCGTGCTTCGTGCAGCCCTGGTCCATTATCGAAATTCAGGAGCGCATGCTCGCGCTGCGCCGTGGCGCGCTCGTTCACGCGAGCGCGCCGCTCGTGCGCCTCGACCCGTCCACGCGCGACCTCGTGGAAGGCGTCCGGCGCGTGCCGCTCACCACGCGCGAGTATCTGCTCGTCGAATGCCTGCTGCGCCATGCGGGCGCGCCCGTCGCGCGCGAGCAGTTGATCCGCTATGCGTGGCCCGACAAAGCCGACGTCGAGCCGTCGAGCGTGAACCTCGTCGTGTCGCGTCTGCGGCGCAAACTCGCGTCGCACGGCGCGCATGCGAACGTGGAGACGGTGAACCGCTACGGCTATCAACTCGATCTGCACGCGCGAGAGGCAATCATCGGCGTAATCGATACGTAAGCACCCAGGCACCGCGCGCGACTGTATTGCTGTTGCAACCTTAAATTTAATTTCATGAAAGGAATCGCGGCGCGGCGCGGACGCAACGGTAAACTCGAGGCTCTTGAATAGTCGTGCCGCCGGCACGACGGAGTGCGAGAAAGATGAGTCAGGTGCGCGTTTTGACGGTGGAGGACGATGCCGTCACAGCCAACGAGATCGTCAGCGAGCTGACGCAGCGCGGCTTTGCGGTCGAATGGGTCGATAACGGCCGCGACGGCATGGCGCGCGCGATGAGCGACGAATACGACGCCATTACGCTCGACCGGATGCTGCCGGGCGTGGACGGTCTCTCGATCCTCACGGCCATGCGCACGGTCGGCATTCAAACGCCGGTGCTGATGCTGAGCGCGCTCGGCGACGTAGACGAACGCGTGCGCGGCCTGCGGGCAGGCGGCGACGACTATCTCACCAAGCCTTTCGACCCCGAAGAACTCACCGCGCGCCTGGAGGTGCTGCTGCGCCGCCGCCAGGCCGCGAGCGTCGCTCGCGAGACCGCGCTGCGCGTGGGGCCGCTCGAACTCGACCTCATTTCGCGCAAGGTGCGCCGCGACGGCGAAGAGGTCGTGCTGCTGCCCACCGAGTATCGCGTGCTCGAATTCATGATGCGCCATGCAGGCAAGACCATCACCCGCACCATGCTGTTCGAAGCGGTATGGGGCTATCACTTCGATCCAGGCACCAACCTGATCGACGTGCATATGGGCCGCCTGCGCAAGAAAATCGATCCGCCGGGCGTGCCGCCGCTCATTCAGACCGTGCGCGGCTCCGGCTACATTCTCGGATAAACCGCTTTGTCGAGTCGTTCTTCTTCCGCCACGTCCGCGCCGTTGCGCCGGCGCTGGCCCACCACGACATTCCGCTGGCTGTGCGCCTACACCGCGCTGTTCGGCGTCTTTCTCACGCTGCTTGTCGGCTTCATTGCGTGGACCGCGAGCACGACGATCGAACGCGACGCCGATTCGATCATGGGCTGGCAGCTCATCTATTTCGATTCGATTCCCGATGCGCAGTTGCCCGAGGCGATTCATCAGCGGCTCGAACACGAGCGCATGCACGTCAATTATTGCGGACTCTTTACGAGTGACGGTCGCTACATCGCGGGCGACCTGCTCGCGCCTCCGCCGCACCTGACCTATACGCGCGAAGGCAGCACGCACGCCCATACGGTGAAGCTGCTCGACCGCGACGTTTCGCCCGTCGTCCGCGCAATGGGCGAGGTGCGGCCGAGCGGGTTGCGCCTCGTCGTCGCGCGCGACATGACGAGCGTGCTGCGCATTCGCAAGATCATGGTGCGCACGCTCGCTGCGGGCGCCGTGCTCGCGTTGCTTGCGGCCGCGGCAGGCGGCCTCGTGCTCGGCATGCGCCAGATCCGGCGCGTACGCGAAATCCGCCGGGTGACCGAATGCATCGCGCGAGGCGACCTCGATCGGCGCCTGCCCGTGGGCGGAGACGACGAACTCGATATGCTCGCCCATCTCGTGAACCACATGCTCGACGAAGTGGAGCGGCTGATGGGCGAAGTGAAGGGCGCTTGCGACGGCATTGCACACGACCTGCGTACGCCGCTCGTGCATCTGCACACGCTGCTCGCGCGTGTGGCCGAGCGCGACAGCATGCGCGGCGACGCCGCCGGTGCGGTGCTGCTCGATCAGGCTCGCACCGAAACGGGCCAACTGCTCGAACGCTTCCGCGCGATGTTGCGCATCTCCGAGATCGGCACGCTGCAAAGGCGTGGGGGCTTTGCGACCGTCGACCTGCACGAACTGGTGCAGGAACTCGCCGACCTCTACGAGCCGCTCGCCGAGAGCCGCGAACTCGAATGGCGCATCACGGCCGAGCCCGTCGCCGAGATTCACGGCGACCGCGCGCTGCTGTTCGAGGCGTTCAACAATCTCATCGACAACGCCATCAAGTTCGCGCCGCAAGGCGGCGTGGTGAGCGTGACGCTGCGCTCGACGCCGCTCGGCCCCTTGCTCGAAGTAGCCGACAACGGTCCCGGCATTGCGCCTGGCGAGCGCGCGGCGGTCCTGCAGCGCTTCTATCGCGGCGAGGCGGTGCGTCATATCGCCGGCTCGGGCCTGGGGCTTTGCGTCGTGGCCGCCGTGATGCGCGTCCACGATTTCACGCTGCGCATCGACGACGCGCGCGAACTGGCAGGCGAAAAGCCTGGCCGCCCGGGTACACGCATGAGCGTGGAATGCTGGCCGCGCTCGCTCGCCTGACGCTTCCTGTCCAGCCGTCGGGCACTCGCCGTCATGCGCATACTCCTCATCTCCCCGAATCACGCCGAAGGCGCCTGGCTCCAGAAGGCCCTGCACGAAAGCGCGCACAGCCTGCAGCGCGCGGAAGACCTGCGCGACGGCCTTTTCGTCGCCGGAGAGGAGCCATTCGATGCGGTGATCGTCATGGCGCTCGACAGCGCGCTGCTGCCTGCGCTGCACGGCATCCTTCCCGGGCTCTCCAGGGGCACGGGGGGCGCGACAATCATCGCCGTGCTCGGCATCGAAGCGAGCGCGAGCGAGCGCTCGAAGGTGCTGCGCGCGGGCGCCGATGCGTGCTTTCGCTACCCGTTCTCGTTCATCGAAATGCACGAGCGCATGCACGCGCTAATGCGCACCACAGGGGCGAGCGGGGGCGGCGTGCAGGGCATACAGCCGGCGCAGCCCGCAAGCGGCGCCCAGCCCCTCCAGAACGCGCCGCAGCTCGATGCGGGTACGCGCGAGATCGTGGAGGGTGCGCGCCGCGCGGAACTCACGCGACGCGAATACCTGCTCGTCGAGTGCCTGCTGCGTCAAACCAACGTGCCCGTGCCACGCGACCAGATGATCCGCTACGCGTGGCCCGAGAAGGACGACATCGACGCTTCGACCGTCAACCTCGTCGTTTCGCGACTGCGCCGCAAGCTCGCGCGCGAGGGCATCGAAGTGCGCATCGACACCATCAGCCGCTACGGCTATCAACTGACCTTGCCGACGTTCGACTGACTCGCGCGCTGAGGTAACCGTTTGTGGGAACCGGTTACCTATCCGCGTCCGGACGCGTGAGTTTGTTAACATCGAAAAGCAAACGGCACGCTGAGCGCGTGCCGTTCACCTGTGCCTGAAAAGCCCCGCCTGTCGTGCTTAGTGCGCGTAGAGCGTGGAGTTCAGGTACGCAAGCTGACCGTCCTGCTCCGCCTGAACGAGCTCGTGGTACACCTCGGCGCGGGTCTTTTCATGGACCGGTTGCCCATAAGGGGGTACCCATCCGCCGGGAGCAACGGTGGGGGCCGTGTCGTTCGCCGCGACCTGGGTCGCTGCCGCGGGCTGGCTGGCTTGCGCGCCGGCCGCTGGTGCCGAAGTCTGTGCGAAAGCGGACGTGGTGGCGACGACACCGGTGATTGCAGCGATGATCATGAGAGCCTTCATGTGACTATTCCTCCAGGGGTGAGATCGGTTAGCCGGTTAGCGAATGCGATAAATCGCATCCCGGTGTGAGTAGAATAGTTAGGTCACCCTATCGAACCCGATGCAGCACCATGAAGAAATGTTTATCGGCGCGAGAGGATTCGGTGAAAATAAAACCCCGCGCAGAGGCGGGGTTCGGGTGGCGATCAATGCGGCTAGCGCCGCTTCAGATGCGTTCAGGAAGCCTGCTTGTCCACGTGCAGGTCCTGCGTGCTCCAGCCGCCGCCTATCGCCTGTATGAGGCCCACAGTGGCATCGAGGCGCCGCGTGTCCAGTTCCAGCGACGCAATCTGCGTGGAGAGTTCGGTCGTTTGCGCCGTCACGACGTCGAGGTAGCTCACCACGCCGTCGCGGTAGCGCGACATCGAAAGCGTGAGGGTGCTTTGCGCGGCGGCGAGCGCCTCGTCTTCGCGCTGTGCTTCGTCACCGAGATGGTGTAGCAGCGCGAGGTTGTCCTCGACCTGCTGGAACGCACTCAGCACCGTGGCCTTGTACTGCGCGCCGTTTTCGGCGAGCTTCGCCTGCGCGCCGCGCACGACCGCCGCGCGGCGGCCGCCGTCGAAGATCGTCATCATGAGCGTGGGGCCGATTGACCACATCTCGTTGGGCGCGACGATCCACGGCGAGAAGGTGTCGCTCTGGAAGCCACCGTCGAGGCCGAGCGAAAGATCGGGGAAGAACGCGGCCTTCGCCACGCCGATCTGGGCGTTGGAGGCGGCGACGCGCCGCTCCGCCGCAGCGATATCGGGCCGCCGCTGCAGGAGCGCCGATGGCAGTCCCGCAGGCAGATTCGGCAAATGTGGTCGGATCGTATCCGTGGCGACGTTGAACTGCGAGGCCGGCACGCCGATGAGCGTGGCGATGGCGTGCTCGTAGAGCGCACGGCGCGCGCTCACGTCATCGGCTGCGGCCTGCGCCGAGGCGAGCTGCGTTTTCGCGCGCGAGACGTCGAGCGACGAAGCGATGCCGCCGCGATGGCGGCTCTCGGTCAGCTCCAGCGCGTGGCGGTAAGCGGCGATGGTGTCGTCGAGCAGCTTCGACTGCTGGTCGAGTCCGAGCAGGTCGAACCACGTCGTGGCGAGCTTCGCCTGCAGGCTCAGTTGCAGCGAAGCGATATCGGCCTCGCTGGCAACGCTCGACGCTTCGCCTGCCTTCACCTCGTTGCGCACCTTGCCCCACAGGTCAAGGTCGTAGCCGATACCGACGTCCAGCGTGTTCGAGTTGTACACGTTGGGCTGATCCGAGCCGCGCAGCGGGCGCAGCGCCGACTGGCGCTCGCGCGAGACGTTCGCCTCTGCACCGACGGTCGGCAGCAGTGCGGAGCGCGCCTGCGCGACGAGCGCATCGGCTTCGTCGTGACGCGCGAGCGCTGCGGCGACATTGGGATTCGCTTTCGCAACCTGCGGCTCGAGCTGATTCAATACGGGGTCGTCGAACGCGCGCCACCACCCGTCGCGCGGAAGCTGGTCCGCTGGGCGTGCCGTCTGCCAGTCGCCCGCTTCCTTGAAGTGCGTGGGGATGGCGGTGGCGGGTGCGTGATACGTGGGCGCGAATGAGCACGCCGAGAGCAGCAGGGCCGCTGCAAGCGCAACGGCGCGCAACGTGTGCGCAGGCACGGACTGCTTAGCCATGCGCACGCTCCGGGTCGTGCATGGCTGCGGTTTGCGTCGATTGCGCGCCCGGCGCGTTGGTGGACGCGAGGCGCACGAGGTCGCCGCTCGCGAGCGAATCCGGTGGATTGTCGATCACGCGCTCGCCCGCATGCAGGCCGGACGTGATCTCCACGCGCGTGCCGAGATCGGTGCCGATGGTCACATCGCGCAACTGCACGTGCTGATGCGCGTCCGCGACGGCGACTTGCATGCCGTGCGCGCGGAAGATCAGTGCGCTCGCGGGCACGAAGAGCGCGTGCGCGTCGCCCGGCATTGCGAGGTGGACTTCGGTGTACTCGCCGGGAAAGAGCTGGCCTTGCTTGTTGTCCACGGCGAGCTGCACGAGCATCGTGCCCGAAGCGGGAGAGATCGACTGATCGGTGTCCACGAGCTTTGCGTCGAACTTCACGCCGGGGCGCTCGGGCACGGTAAGCGTGGCGTGCATGCCCGGCTTGATCGAGGCGGCGTCGCTTTGCGGCACGCTCACGTAGACGCGCAACTGGCTCGCATCGGAGACGGTGAAGAGATCGGGGCCGCTGCCGCTGCCGGCGTCGATCAGCGCGCCCACGTCGGTCTTGCGCGCGGTGACGATGCCATCGAACGGGGCCGTGATGCGCTTGAACGATTCGAGTGCTTCGAGCCGCCGAACGTTGGCCTCGTTCGCCTCCACGGTGGCTTGCTTGGCGATCAGGTCGGAGGTTTTCTCGTCGGCCTCCTGCTGCGAGACCGAGTCCTGCTTGAGCATCTCGGTCCAGCGCTTCGCCGTGGTGGCGGCGAGCTTCTCGTTGGCGACGGAGTTCTGCAGATCGGCGCGCGCCTGCTGTAGCTGCTGGTCGAGGTCGGGCGTGTCGATGACGCCGAGCAGTTGGCCCGCCTTCACGTGCGTGCCGATATCGGCGTACCACGCGTGCAGATAGCCGGACACGCGCGCATAGATGGGCGCGTTGATGTAGGCGGCAAGGCGCCCCGGCAGCACGAGCGGCTGCGATGCCGGGCTCGCTTGCGGCTGCACGGTGGCGACGGTGGGAATGGCTTGCGCGTCAGTCCACGTGGCGAGTTCCTGATGCGCGTGTACACGGCTGAAGATGCCGCCGGACACGATACCGGCCGCCACCATCAACGCGATGGCGGCAGTGGATTTCAGGTGACGCAGCGGCTGCGGCGAGGCGATGTCGATTTCAGTAGACATGGGCTTCTCCCGATTCGAGGGCAGGTTGATCCGTGGATGATTCGTCATGCTTGCTATCGTCGTTGCGGCTGCCTTCACCGCTTTGGCCCTTGTGCACGAGGCTGAACACCACCGGCACGAACAGCAGCGTCGCGCAGGTTGCGCACAGCAGGCCGCCGATCACGGCGCGGCCGAGCGGCGCGTTCTGCTCGCCGCCATCGCCCATGCCGAACGCCATCGGCGCCATGCCGATGATCATGGCGAGTGCGGTCATGAGCACGGGGCGAAAGCGCGTGAAGCCCGCTTCGAGCGCGGCGCGCATGGCGTCGCCGGTGACGGCGAGACGCTCGCGTGCGAACGACACCACGAGAATGCTGTTCGCGGTCGCCACGCCCATACAGAGAATCGCGCCTGTGAGCGCCGGCACGGAGAGCGGCGTGTGCGTGGTGAACAGCATCCAGACGATGCCCGCAAGTGCAGCGGGCAGGGCGCTCACGATCACGAACGCATCGCTCCACGAGTGGAAGTTCACGACGATCAGCAGATAGATGAGCCCCACCGCACCGGCGAGACCGAGCAGAAGACCCGTAAACGCGCTGTTCATGGTCTGCACCTGGCCGCGCATGGTGACCGTCGAGCCCTTCGGCAAGTCCTTCGCGGTCGCGTGAATCACGGTGTCGATCTGCGAGGAGACGGCGCCGAGATCGAGGCCCTGCGTGGTCGCATAGATGTCGTAGAGCGGTTCGATGTTGTAGTGCGAGACGACCGCGTCGCTCACGCCGCGCGTGATTGTGGCAATGCCGCCGAGAATCTGCGAACCGCCGCTCTTGCCCGTCACCGGCAGGTTCTGCAAGTCGGAGAGCGTGGTCATGCGGTACTGCGGCGTCTGCGCGACGATCGGGTAGGACACGCCATTCTTCGGATTGAGCCAGTAGGTGGGCGACACCTGGCTCGTACCCGACAGGCTCGCCACCACGGAATTGGTCACGTCCTGCTCGGTAATGCCGAGTTCGTCGGCGCGCGAGCGGTCGACGTCAACCGTGAGTTGCGGATAAGTCGACGCCTGCTGGATGCGCGGGTCGGCAATGCCGGGGATCCTCGCGATCCTGTGCAGCAGTTCATTCGCGTAGACCTTGTTCGCGGCCTGGTTCGGTCCGCTCACCTGCACATCGATCGGCGCGGGCGAACCGAAGTTGAGGATCTGGCTCACGATATCCGCAGGCAGGAAGGAGAACGTCGTGCCCGGAAAGCGGCGCGGCAATTCCGTACGCAGTTCGCGCACGTATTGCGCGGTGGGTGCGTGCGACTTGGCGAGCGAGATGAGAATGTCGCCATCCTGCGGCCCGATCGTACCGCTGTTGTTGTAAGTCAGGTTGATGCCACTGTTTGGCAGTCCGATATTGTCGATCACGCTCGTGAGCTGGTCAGGCGGAATGGCTTCGCGAACGGTGTCTTCGATATGGTCGAACAGGTCGGCGGTTTCCTCCACGCGCGTGCCGATGGGTGCGCGCACGTGCAATGCGATCTCGCCGGAATCGATATCGGGGAAGAAGTTTCGGCCGAGGAACGGCGTGAGCGCGAACGAAAGCGCCACGATAGCGAGAAAGCCCACGACAAAGCGCCGCCGGTTCGTGAGCGCGAGTCCGAGCACGACGTGATAGCCCGCGCGCACGCGTTCGAAACGTCGCTCGAACGCGCGTTGAAACAGCACGAGCGGATTGCGCGTGGGCGGTGCGTGGTCGTGCGCACCATGCGGCGCCATCACGGCGGCCAGTTCGCCCGAAGCGTGACCATGCGAAGCGTGCGGCTTGAGCAGGTAGCGCGCCATCATCGGCACGAAGGTGCGCGAGAGCACGAACGAGGCGATCATCGCAAAGATCACGGCTTCGGCCATCGGCACGAAGAGGAAGCGCGCAATGCCGTCGAGCAGCAGCATCGGCACGAAGACGATGCAGATGCAAAGCAGCGAGACGAGCGCCGGCATGACGATCTGCGCCGCGCCGTCGAGGATCGCGCTGCGCACGTCCTTGCCCTGCTCGAGGTGCCAGTTGATGTTTTCGATCGTGACCGTGGCGTCATCGACGAGTATGCCGACCGCGAGCGCGAGGCCGCCTAGCGTCATCACGTTGAGCGTTTCGCCGCACGCGGCGAGCCCTGCGATTGCGGCGAGCACGGCGAGCGGAATCGAGGCGGCGATGATGAGCGTTGAGCGCCAGCTGCCGAGAAAGAGCAGGATCATCGCCGAGGTCAGCGCGGCCGCAATCAGGCCTTCGCGCGCCACGCCGCTTACCGCGCCTTTGACGAACACCGACTGGTCGGAGAGTGCCACGAGCTTGAGCCCAGGCGGCAACGACTGCTCGATGAGCGGCAGCTTGGCCTTCACGCCGGCGATGATGTCGAGCGTCGAAGCCGAGCCGTTCTTCATGATGCTCATGAGCACGGCGCGATGGCCGTCCACGCGCACGATGTTGCTTTGCGGCGGATAGCCGTCGCGCACGTGGGCCACGTCGCGCATATAGATCACCGTGCCATCCACGGTCTTGATCGGCAGCGCGTTGAGCTGATCGATCGTCAGCGGGCTGTTGTTCAGGCGTACGTTGTATTCGTAGCGGCCGATCTTTTGCGTACCGGCGGGAATGATCTGGTTCTGCTGCGCGAGCGCGGTCGCCACATCCTGCGCCGACAGCTTCTTTGCCTGCAGTGCTTGCGGGTCGAGGTCGATCTGCACCTCGCGCACCTTGCCGCCGTAAGGCGTGGGAATGGCGACGCCCGCCACGGAAAGCAGTTGCGGACGGATGAAGTTGGTCGCGTAGTCCGCGAGCTTCTGCTCGTCGAGCGTATTGCTCGTGAGCGCGAGTTGCAGCACCGGTACCGTGGACGCGTTGTAGTTGAGAATTTGCGGTGGCGTGGTGCCCGGCGGCATCTGCTTGAGCACCGTTTGCGAAACCGAGGTCACCTGCGCGGTGGCCGTGCGGATATCGACAGTCGGCTGGAAGAAGATCTTCACCACGCCGTAGCCGCGAAACGACTGCGACTCGATATGCGCCACGTCGTTGACGGTGGTGCCGAGCGTGCGCTCGTAATAGCTGACGATGCGGCCCGCCATGTCGTCGGGCTGCAGCCCCGCGTAGTTCCACACGACGCTGATCACGGGGATGCGGATGTCGGGAAAGATATCGGTAGGCGTGCGTAACGCCGCAAGCGGGCCCGCGATCAGGATCAGGAGGGCCAGCACGATGAACGTATACGGACGGTTCAGGGCTAGCCGGACGATTTTCAGCATCAGATGGGGCTCCGTTCAAAACATCGGCGCCAAGCTGCGCGCCACGCGTGGGTGCAGCCGACGCCGGTATTGTGTCGGGCGCGTCCTAACACGCGGGAGCCAGGCAAATGAAAAAAGATTTAGCTGCGCGCCGGTCTCGTGAAGCCAAAAGGAGTGCGAAATGAAACTCGGCAAAGAGAGCGGCGGCAAAGTTGAGGATCGCGTCAACCGAGCAGATAACCCGAGCCGCGTATCGTGCGGATAAGCGAGGGTTGGCCCGGTGTGTCCACGCGGTTGCGCAGGCGTCCCACGTGCACGTCCACGAGATTGGTGCCGGGGTCGAAGCGGCCGCCCCACACGCCTTCGAAGATCATGGTGCGCGTGAGCACCTGGCCCGCATGGCGCATCATGAACTCGAGCACGCGCAGCTCGGTGGGACGCAGACGCAGCACCTTGTCGCGGCAGCTGAGCCGGCGCTTGACGAGATCGAGTTCGAGCGGACCCACGCGCAGTACGGTTTCCGTCGTCGCGGGGCGCGTGCGCCGGCGCACGAGTGCTTCGACACGGGCGGACATCTCGTCGATCGAAAACGGCCGTGTGAGGTAGTCGTCGCAGCCGGCCCGCAGGCCCTGGATGCGTTCCTCCACACCGGTGGTCGAACTCATCACGATCACGGGTGTTTCGATGCCCACGCCGCGCATGGTGGTGACGATCGTGAGCCCGTCGAGGTCGGGCAGGCGCCGCTCGAGCGCGACGACGTCATAGTCGCCCGCCATCACCATCGCGATGCCTTCGCGGCCCGAGCGGGCGACGTCGACGGTGAAGCCGGTCGAGGCGAGCGTGGGCACGACGGTTCGCTCGGTAACGGCGTCGTCTTCAATGGTTAGTATTCTGGGCATGGCTTTGCACGCGTTGTGGCGAAAGAACGGGAGACAGCATCAGGCAACCGCGCGCAGCGGCGCCGGCGCGGACCGCGTCTGCGCCACATTCGTGCGGAACTGCTCCACGGCGAAGTCGATGAAACTGCGAATCTTCATCGTGAGGTAATTGCGGCCGGAATAGACGATCGAGATGTGCTGCACGCCGCCGTTTACGTCGAACGCATTGAGCACGGGCAAGAGCGCACCGCGCGCGAGGTCGTCGGCGACGAGGGGCAGCGGCAGCAGCGCGATGCCCATGTCCGCGAGCGCGGCGGCGCGCACGGTTGCGTAGCCGTTGGCCGTCATCGGGCCGTTCACGTTGATGCGCTGCACGCCCTCGGCGTTCGTGAACTCCCAGTGGCGCGGCGCATCGGAAACCGCGAGCAGACCGTGCTCGACAAGTTCGGCAGGATTGCGCGGCATGCCGTGGCGCGCGAGCCAGGCGGGCGTGGCCACGAGCATTTCCTTGATCGACGTGAGCTTGCGGCTCACGAGCGAGGCATTCACGCTCTGGCGGTCGGTCGCGAAGCACACGTCGAAGCCGCCTTCGATGAGGTCGATATGCGTGTCGTACGCCGTCACGTCGAATTCGACGCGCGGGTTGACCGCGCGATACGCGCCGAGCACGGCGGGCAGTCCCGAGCTTGCAAATACCGCGGGCGCAGCGATGCGCAGTACGCCGCTAGGGTCACGCGTGGCGCGCACGAGTTCCGATTCGACTTCATCGAGCTTCTCGATCACGGCGCGACAGCCATCCAGATAGAGGCGTCCCGCTTCGGTGAGCGAAAGGCTGCGCGTGGAGCGGTTCAGGAGGCGCATGTTCAGATGCGCTTCGAGCATGCCGACGCTGCGCGTGACGGCCGCGGCCGACATGCCGAGCTGCTTGCCGGCAAGGTTGAAGCTGCTCAGATCGACGACGCGCGTAAAGACGCGCATGGCTTGGAGCTGGTTCATGGGCGATAGTCCTGGGCAGACGCGCCGCCGAGAGGGCGAGCGCGGGCTTCGACGCCGCGCATGGCGGCGACGTTTCATCCACGCTTCTTGCGTGGTCAGACGGGAAGAATGAGTGGGCTGGCAGCGCGCCTAATTAGGCAGTGCTTGCGCATAGGCATGCGCGTCGCGCTGCGCGGCGGCTTCGTGTGCCGAGAGTGCGGCCTTGAGCCGATGCATGCTTTCGGTGGGAATAGCGAAGCCCGCCCAGCCGAGGCCGGTATGGCGCAGAAACACCACGGTGCCGTCGAAGAGCGGATTGCGTTCCGTGTACCAGCACGGATCGATCTCGAGCACATATTGATGCGAGCGCAAAGGCTGCTCGGGTACGGCCGGCTGCATGAGCGCGCGCAGCTTGCTGAGTTCTTCGATCAGACCATCCACATCGGGCGCATCGAGCAGGGCGGCTTGACCGCTTACCTTCACGCACACCGCGTGCTGGCCGTATTCGTTGACGAGTTCGATCGACATCGGCTTTTGCATATTGCGTTCCTCGCAGTGCTGAAACTGGAAGGCATTATCGGTGCCCAATCGGAACGCATGCTTTAAGTTGCGGCGCACTCCAGATGAAAACAAATTTAGAAAGCGACGATTTGCTTTCCCTTCATGGCGGCATTGCGCGCAGGCCGTGTTAATCACGCGGCCCGGCGAATGGCCATCGTTTCATGCAGCGCGCTGGGCGCACTTATTCTTATACGTGCTGTTTGCGCAATTGCGGCACGTGATTATTGCGCCCGCCGGCGAGAAACGCTGCAACGAAAAGCAGAATGCCGATAATCGCAACGGTCGTGGCAAACGCGCGAGCCACGTGCGCGCCGCTCGAATCCGGCCCGGCAAGCGCGAAGAACAAGCCACCGAGCAACGCCACGGCGAGCGCGGCACTGACTTGCAAAACCGAGCTGACGAGCCCGGCGGCAAGACCGGACCAGCGTCGATCGACACATTCGACGTTGCGCCTGACGAGTGCGGGCAGCGCCACGCCCTGGCCGAAGCCGATCAGAAAGAGCGATGCGTTCAGCGCGTGCAGTTGAGCATCGTGAACAAGCATGGCAGTCCAAAGTAATCCGCAACCCTCGATTGCCATGCCGGCCGCCGCCGCGCGGTGCCCGAAGTGGCGCACGATCAGCGGATTGAGCAGCGGCCCGATCAGAAAGCCGATGCCCACGGGCAGAATGCGCAATCCGACTTCGAGTGGCGCGAGGCCGAGCGCACGCTGCACGTAGATCGCGAACATCATGAAGAACGGTGCGAGCGAATAGAAGAAGAGCGTGGCAACGAGCCCGCGCACGAGACCAGGGGCGGCGAAGATGATGGGCGGCACGAGCGCATCGCGCCCGGCGGCCGCGACGCGCGCCTCGTAGCGCCAGAAGATCGCGAACAGGGGCGCCGCGGCAATGAGCAACGCCCACGTCCAGACTGGCCAGCCGCGCTCGCGGCCTTCGATCAGCGGCACGACGACCGCAGCCAGCGCCACGGCGAGCAAGACCATGCCGCCGGGATCGAGCTTCGCGGGGTGGTCTGAGCGGCTTTCACGCACGAGCCAGTACGCCGCGGGCGCGGCCACGATCACGACAGGCAGGTTGATGAGGAAGATGCTGCGCCAGCCCAGTCCGAATACATTGGCCGAGACGAGCACGCCGCCGAGCGCCTGGCCGGCGACCGAAGCGATCCCGTAAGCCGTGCCAAAAAGACTGAGCGCAAGCCCCTTCTGATGCGCCGGAAAGAGCGCGTGGATCGACGCAAGCGCCTGGGGCGCCATGACGGCCGCGGCGGCGCCCTGAAGGATGCGTCCCGCAACCAGCGCAGCGGGCGAACTGGCGAACCCGCAAACGGCCGAAGCCGCCGCGAACGCGAGGATCCCCACGAGAAAGATGCGCCGCCGCCCGTACAGGTCGCCGAGCCGGCCACCCGTAATGAGAAAGATCGCGTAGGTCGCCGCATAAGCCGAAATCACCAGTTGCGCGATGGCGGCGCTTGCATGCAGCCCGGACTGCATGGACGGCAGCGCGACGTTGACGATAAAGAAGTCGAGCGGTGGCAACAGCGTACCCATCAGCAGCACGGTCAACGCCCACCAGGTGCGTGCGCCCGCTCGGGTGGGCGGCATTTCCACAGTCGAAAGGTTCGTCATGCGGCCTCCATATGGAACTAATCAGTTCCGAATTTGCCAAAAAAACTAGCGGATGGCGCTCAGCGCGATTTCAGCAATGGCATCGATCGCGTCCTCGCCGAGGTCGGTCTTGCCCAGCACGCGCATGCCTTCGATCGTGCAGAGCAGGAAGCGCGCGAGATCGTCGGCATTCTGGTCGGCGGCTAGTTCGCCCGCAGCCTGGCCGCGCCGGATCGCACCGGCGAGCAGCGCTTGCATGCGCGTGAACATGTCCGTGACGCGGGCTTTCACTTCGGCATCGAAGGGCAGGCATTCGGTTGCGGCGGCCGTAACCGGGCAGCCCGCAAGCCCTTCGAGGCCGACGGAAAGGCGTACGTAGTGACGCAATGCCTCGCGCAGCGCGGTGCGCGCCGAGGCGTGCCGCAGGTTGCGGGTGAGCCGCGCGATACCGCGCTCGGTATAGAAGTCGAGCGCCGCGAGAAAGAGCTGGTGCTTGTCGCCGAACGCCTTGTAGAGGCTGCCGCGCGAGAGCTGCGTACCTTCGATCAGGTCGGGCAGCGACGTTGCGGCATAGCCGCGCGTGCGGAACACCTCTAGCGCGTTCTGCACGGCTTCCTGCTCGTCGAATTCGCGTGGACGGCCGGGGCCAGAACGGAGATCGGATTTCATGACGTCATTCTAGACCAAGCGATTCCAAATTGCCGAGAAAAATTCGCTCGGTGAATCCAAACATGCATACAGGATGAATTATATGTACGCACAGAAATATCAATTGTTGATATTCGGCGCGCGTCGGTAATCTGGCCGACATACCGACCAGCAAGCCCCAGACATGTCCCGCACCGCAATCATCGAATGGTTGACGAGTTTCGTGCCCAACCCGGCCGCGCCGCAATGGCGGGAGCGGGCGCGGCGTTGCGGCGGCGCGCTGATCGGCATCGCGTTCACGGGACTCGCAACTCACGTGATGTTCGGCGCCGCGGGCGATATCCCGCTGCTCGTGGCGCCCATGGGCGCTTCTGCCGTGCTGCTCTTCGGCGCGTCGGACAGTCCGCTTGCGCAGCCGTGGTCGATTATGGGCGGCAACTTCGTTTCCGCGCTGGTGGGCGTGGCGTGCGCGCAATGGATCGCGTCGCCGGTCGCGGCGGCTTCCGTGGCGGTGGCACTCGCCATCTGCGCGATGTTCCTGTGCCGCTGCGTGCATCCGCCTTCAGGCGCCGTAGCGCTGACCGCCGTGCTGGGCGGCCCCGCGGTTCACGCGCTCGGCTTTCACTTCGTGCTCGCTCCGATCGTGTTCCAGTCCTTTGCGTTGCTCAGTGCGGCGCTTGCCTTCCACGCGCTGACCGGGCACCGCTATCCGCGCGCCGCGTTTCGTCCCACGCCGGAAGCCGTTGCCGCGCCGCTTGCCGCGCTCTCGCAACATCTGCTCGAGCCGCTGGATTTTCCGCAGAAGTCGTTCGAACAACTAACTTGCGAGGAAATCATGTCGATTGGGTGTCCCGCCGTGCCCGCAACAATGGGCGCGCGAGCGGCGCACGAAATGTTCCGCCGCCACGGGGCTTCGACGCTGCCCGTGGTCGACGCGATGGACCGCGTGGTCGGCGTCGTCACCCATCACGCGCTCGGCGACCTTGCGCCGGCGGCTGGCCTCAAGCGATTCTGGAACACGCTGCGCCGCGCGGTGCTGCGCGAGTCGGCGCGCGTGGAAGAAACGGTCGAAGCCGTGATGGCGGCCGGCGTGCACGCGGTTCATCGGGCCACGCCGCTTGCGCATCTGGTGCCGATCTTCATCGAGCACGCCTATCACGACATTCCGGTGATGGACGATGCGCGTCGGCTGGTTGGCGTGGTCAGGCATTCGGACATGATCCGCTGGCTCCATTACCACGCGGGCGCCGCCCAGGCCGCCGCCGGGGCGGCTTGAACGAGGCGCCAGGCCTCGTCACACCACGAACAGCAACACCGCGAACACTGCGTAGAGCCAGCCGACATGCGTGAGCTGACGGCTGCGCACCTTCGGCGCGCGAAACGCCCATTGCAGGATCAGGATGGCGATCATGGTCGTCACGGCCGCGAGAATCGAAGGCGCGCCGAGATGCCACGGGGTGAAGAAGAGGCCGAACGCCGTGGGAATGGTGGCCTGAATCATCATCGCGCCGCTGATGTTCGCCAGCGCCAGCCGCTCTTTGCCCTGGCGCACCCAGATGATCGCGTTCATGATCTCGGGCAGCTCGGTGGCGATCGGGCTGAACAACACAGCGGTCAACTGCGGGCTCAGGCCGAGCCACGGTCCCACTGCGCCGATCTGCTGCACGAACAGATGCGAAGCCGCGAAGATCACCGCGAGCGCGCCCAGCGTCTGCAGCAGAATCCACACCATGGCGGGATTTTCGTCGTGCGGGCGCAGCTTCAGTGGCTCGAGATCGCCTTCCACCTCGCCGCTATCTTCAGCGGAAAGCTCCTTCCAGCAGTAGAACGCGTAGGCCGCGAGAAACGCGATCCCCAGCAACGGCTTGAAGCTGAAGACCACGAGCCCCAGCGCGATCTTCGCGACGAAGATCGCGAGGAACCAGAGCTGGTCGCGACGCAGACGGCGCGTATTCACGTCGACGGTGGCCGCGCGCTCGCGGCCTACGCGCTTCGCTGTCGCAAGCAACGCGAAGCCCACGACAGCATAGGCGATCGTGCTGAGCGCGAGCGGCCCGCCAATCGCGGCGCCTATGCCAATTTCCTTGTGCGCGGGATCGCCCCCGAAAGCGACGGCAACGAGCGTGACCACGCTCTCGGGCAGCGCAGTGCCGAATGCGGCGAGGATCGTGCCGGTGGCGGTTTGCGTGACTTTGAGCTTGTGCCCGAGCCACTCGACGCTATTGACGAAGGTCTCGCAGGACAAGTAGATGATGCCGGCCGCGGCAATGAGTAAGGCGAACGTCAAGATCATGACGAACGCTCCGTGGCGCAAATGAAGAGGTGATGCGGGGCGAGACGAGTCATTGTTATTGCCGTGATGTGCGAGCCGGGCACCGAAACCATGACGCTTCCCTTCGCCCGGCTCGGGTGAAAGGGAAAACGTCATAGGTCTCGTCAGGCCGCGCAATTGCAGCGATTGGCTGCAATGATTCGCAATACGGCTGCCGGCGCCATGGTGCAGGGGGCACCAATTATGTTGACGGCGGCGCAACGCCAAAGCAGGCGTTGCAGACTACTCCCCTAAGACAGGGGGCGATTATAGCCGAACTTCATGGCGGCGAGCGATTTCCGGCGCGGCCGCCGCGCATGCCTCGCGCGAAGCGAATCAGAACTTGTGACGCAGGCCCACCATCACCATCGCCTGCTTGTCGTTGCTCGCGTCGTTGCCGAAGTCGCCGAACGAGGCGACCGCGTTGACGAGTTCGCCCGTGTCCGCGTCGATCGTCTTGCCCGACGCCTTCTGGTAGCCCGCGAGCGCGTAGATATCGGTGCGCTTCGAGAGGAAGTAGTCGCCGCCCAGGCTGAACTGGTTGTAGCTCGCGTCCACGCCGTTGCCGTGACCCTTCGTGTAGTTGTAGCCGAAGCCGACGAGCGCGACCGGCGTGACCTGATAGTTGATGAACGCCTGGCCCGTGTTGAACTTCGTGTTGCTGTTCGCGCCGTACGCGCTCTGATAGTTCGCGTACTCCACATTGCTGTACGCGAGGCCCGCTGTCACCGGCCCATACGTGTAGTCGCCCGCCGCACGAATGATCTGCAGCGAATTCGCGGAGACGAAGCCGCCCGTAATGGCGGTGGAATCCACGTTGACGTCGGTGTTCGGATTCAGGCCGTCGAACGTTGCGGCCGTGCCGCCGTTGCTGTTGGCCTTGAAATAGCCCGCACCGAAGCCGAACGGACCATGGTTGTACGCAGCCGCCACGGCCCACGTCTGCCCCGCACCGGTGCTGCCCGGCTGGCCGCCGAACGCGTACATCGCGCTCATCTGCAGGCCGCCGAAGTTAGGGCTCGCATACTTGATCGAGTTGCTGGTGCGGTAGCTGTTGTCGTAGTTGTCCATGTCGCCCGGCGTGGCGAACGCGGAGCCGAATGCGCCGTCGTTGGTGAGCGGCTGCAGCAAGTCGATGAGCGGATCGTACTGGCGGCCGAGCGTGACGGTGCCCGCCGTGGTCGAATTCAGGCCGACCATCGCCGTGCGGCCGAACAAGCGGCCGCCCTGGCCCTGCTTGCCGTTGTCGACGTTGAAGCCGCTTTCGAGCTTGAAGATCGCCGAAAGGCCGTTGCCGAGGTCCTCGGTGCCGCGCAGACCCCAGAGGTTCGGCGACAGATTGCCGGACGTCATCTGGAACGTACCGCCCGAGCCGTTCTTGCCTTGCTGGTTGCCGAACCAGGCAACGGAGGTGTCGAGCGAGCCGTAGAGCGTCACGCTGCTTTGCGCGTGGGCGATGGAGGCAAACGATGCCAGTGTGAAGGCGGCGGCGAGAGCGGTTCTTTTCATTGAATGGTCTTCGTTGATGAGTGGCATAAGTGAGAGTGAAATCGCGGCGCGTGAAGGCACGCTGAGGCACGGCTTTGCCAACGGCCCGAAATTCAGCGGCGATTATGCGTAAGGCCCTCCGTGAACGAATTTGAAAAACGGAAAGACTGAGTTTCAGAAATTGCATGAGCGCGAATGCGCCGCCAGTGCGGCTTCACAAGGCATGTGACATGCGCTGGCGTTGTTTTTTTGCGGCGCATTCTCGCGGTTGATAAGAAAACCTAAATAAATATCGCAGCCGATATTCACACGTGACTGATTAAACATTTCTTCATTTGCGTGCGGATGTTTGGCGAAAGTCGCGCCTCTATCCTTGCCTCACGAGTCGCAAGCCGATTCGATGCCGGAACGCGCAACGCTTCCGGCCATGACCGATAGCCCCGGCCCGCAAGGCCGCACAGGAGAAACGAGGTGAGGATATTCAAGGGCGGCGCGTGCGCCGCAATCATGCTGTCGATATCGGCGCTCGCGCATGCACAGGCGGCGAGCGCACCGCAGGCGAGCGTGCAGCAGCTGGCAAGCGCGCAAGTCCCGCAGGCCGACGCGCCGGTCACACGCGCACAGGTGCGCCACGAACTGGTGCACGCCGAACGCGACGGGCAGATGCAGACGCTCGATCGAACGCTGTACGCGCATCACTGAAGCCGGTGCAGCGTTTCCGTCGCGGCGAACAGGCCGCGCGACGTGACGGAACCTCGCATCGCGGCCAGTCAACTTCGGCTCACTCCATCCCATTCATGAAATCACGCATTCTTTATTACGTGTTGCGCGCCGCGCTGTGCGTTACAGTCGCCGCCGCCTTTTCCGGATGCGCGAACTTGCATCCGAAGCCCAACGGGCCCGGCGATTGTGTCGGGCCGGCTGGCTTTTGTGTACCGTTCTTCGGTTCGTAGTTTGCGAGACCGGTCTTTCCGCGGCTGTGTTCTCGCGCCGCTCCGGGTGTCCGGCGGCGCGCATAATATGCGCTTGAGTGGCGCATCCACGATCTGCGTTGACAAGGAGACCCATGAGCCGCGATATCCGCACCGACGCCGAAGTCCTCGCATCGTGGCAGCGCAACGCGACGCCCTGGATCGCCGCCGTGCGCGGCGGCGAGATCGCGAGCCGCCGGCTCGTGACCGACGCAGCGGTGCTCGACGCCGTGCTCGCGTGCACGCCGCGTAGCGTGATCGATCTCGGCTGCGGCGAGGGCTGGCTCGCGCTGGCGCTCGCGCGCCGTGGCGTCGCCGTCACGGGTGTGGACGCGGTGCCCGAACTCGTGGAGTCCGCGCGCGCGGCGGGGCTCGCGGACTGCCGCCTGCTAACCTACGATCAGGTCGCGCAGGGCGCATTACACTGCCGCGCCGATGCGGTGGTGTGCAACTTCTCGCTCATCGGCTCGACCAGTGTCGATGATCTGCTGCGCGCGATGTCCACGTTGCTCGAGCCGCAAGGCACGCTCATCGTGCAGACGCTGCATCCGCTCATGGCATGCGGCGATGAGCCTTATGTCGACGGTTGGCGCGCCGGATCGTGGGCCGGATTCAGCAGTGCGTTTCGCGACGCGCCGCCGTGGTACTTTCGCACGCTCGAAAGCTGGATCGCATTGCTCGACGAGAGCGGTCTCGACTTGCGTGCGATGCGCGAGCCGCTCGACCCGCGCAGCGGCAAGCCCGCTTCCGTCCTGTTCATGGCGCAACGGCGCGGCTGACACCAACCCGCGCGCCGCTGCAAACGAGGAGGCAAAGACGATGGGGATGATTTCTCACGTGTACATCGGCGTGAACGATTTCGACCAGGCATTTACGTTCTATTCTCCGATCATGCAGGCGTTGGGCTTCGCGCTGAAATTCCGCGAGCCCGACTACCCCTGGGCGGGCTGGATGGAGCCGGGTGTGCCGCGTCCGCTCTTCCTGGTCGGCCGGCCGTGGGACGGCAAGGCCGCACAACCCGGTAACGGCCAGATGGTCGCGCTGCTCGCGCCTTCGCGCGCGGCAGTCGACGCCGCTTACGCCGCCGCGCTCGCTAACGGCGGCGCCGACGAGGGCGCGCCCGGCCTGCGCCCGCACTATCACCCGAACTACTACGGCGCGTACTTTCGCGACCCCGAAGGCAACAAGCTCTGCGTCTGTTGCCACGATCCCGCGGACCACTGACACGCCGCGGCACGAGCCATCACACGGGCGTCCCATTCGCTGTGCTACCCTTGCCCTGCCTTGGGCCGAGGGTGCCGTGCGCGCGTGCGAACGACCGCCGGCGGACGGCCCGATGTATCGAAGTCGAAAATCGAAGTCCTGAACCAAAGTCCCGAGCCGCGCCTCGTCGCGCGCATCCGTCGGGACAACGATCAATAACAGGAAGAAGACCCAGATGAAAAAGCACGAGATACAACGCGCAGGTTCGCGCGGCCGCTTGCGCGCGCTGATCGCCGCCGTGGTGCTGGCGGGCGGCGCGCAAGCCGCGCATGCCGCCACGGAAATCCAGTTCTGGCACGCCATGGAGTCCCAGCTCGGCGAGCGCGTGAACGCGATCGCGGAGCAATTCAACGCGTCGCAAAGCGAATACAAGATCGTGCCCGTCTTCAAGGGCACCTATGACCAGACGCTCGCTGCCGGCATCGCGGCTTATCGCAGCGGCGATGCGCCCGCCATCCTGCAGGTGTACGAAGTCGGCACCGCCACGATGATGAACGCAAAGAAGGCCGTGCTGCCCGTGTACGACGTGATGAAGACCGCCAGCGTGCCGCTCGACGAAAAGGCCTTCGTGCCGACGATTGCGAGCTACTACAGCGACGCGAAGACGGGCCATCTGGTGTCGATGCCGTTCAACAGCTCGACGCCGGTGCTCTACTACAATCGCGACGCCTTCAAGAAGGCCGGCCTGCCCGACGCGCCGCCGAAGACCTGGCCCGAAGTCGCCGAAGCCGCCGCGAAGCTCAAGGCCTCGGGCATGAGCTGCGGCTTTACCACGGGCTGGCAGGGCTGGATCCAGATCGAGAACTACAGCGCGTGGCAAGGCGCACCGATCGCGACGCGCAACAACGGCTTTGACGGCCTCGACGCGCAACTCGAAATCAACAAGCCATTGCAGGTCGCGCATATCGCCTTCCTGCAGAACATGGCGAAGCAAGGCACCTTCACCTATGTGGGCCGCAAGGATGAAGCCACCGCCAAGTTCTATAGCGGCGACTGCGGCATCATGATGGGCTCGTCGGGCGCGCTGGCGAACGTGCAGCAGTATGCGAAGTTCAAGTTCGGCACCGGCATGATGCCGTACGACCCGAGCGTGAAGGGCGCGCCGCAGAACGCCATCATCGGCGGGGCGAGCCTGTGGGTGCTGGGCGGCGAGAACCCCGAGGTCTACAAGGGCGTGGCGAAGTTCCTCGCGTACCTGAGCTCGCCGGCCGTGGCTGCAAAGTGGCATCAGGACACGGGCTATCTGCCGGTGACGAAGGCCGCGTACGAACTCACGCAGCAACAGGGCTTCTACGCGTCGCATCCGGGCGCCGATACGGCCACGAAGCAGATGCTCAACAAGCCGCCGCTGCCGTGGACCAAGGGCCTGCGCCTTGGCAACATGCCGCAGATCCGCACGATCGTCGACGAGGAACTCGAACAGGTGTGGACGGGTGCCAAGACGCCGCAGCAGGCGCTCGATTCGGCCAACTCGCGCGGCAACGACCTGCTCAGGCGCTTCGAGCAGCAGGCGGCGAACTGACGGTCCAACGCACGTGAAGTGATCCGATGCCTCGGGCGAGGTATCGGGCAGCGCCCCAGAAGGCCGACACCAGTCCGGTCTTTTGGGGCGTTTTGCTTTCGCGCCGTGTTCGCGGCTTTAGAACCACGCGTCCTGCATGTCGAGCGTAGTGCGGTCGAGCGAGGCGAGCAGATCGAACTGCGCGCCTGTTTTCGGCAGCTCCCATGCGAAGAAGTAGGCGGCGGCCGCGAGCTTGCCACGATAGAAGTCCGCCTCCTCGCCGCTTGCCTGAGTGGGCGCTGCGAGCGCCGCGCGTGCCACGAGCGCCTGTTCGAGCCACACCCAGGCCAGCACCACGTGGCCGAACGCTTCCAGGTACACCGAAGCATTGGCGAGCGTCACTGCCGGGTCGCCTGCTGCCCACAACCGCCGCGTGACTTGCGTGAGCCGCTCGAGTGCGGCAGCGAGCGCGCTTGCGTGGGCGGTCTCGTCTGCCGCGCCCGAAGCGCGTGCGCGTTCGAGCGTAGCCTGGACGCGCTCCACGAAGATCTTGAGCGCCGCGCCATCCTTGATGACGACCTTGCGGCCGAGCAGGTCGAGCCCCTGAATGCCGTGCGTGCCTTCGTGGATCGGATTGAGACGGTTGTCGCGATAGAACTGTTCGACGTTGTATTCGCGCGTGTAGCCATAGCCGCCGTGCACCTGGATGGCGAGGTCGTTGGCCGCGAGACACCACTGCGAAGGCCAGCTCTTGGCGATGGGCGTGAGCAGGTCCAGCAGCAGCGAGAGCGGCTCGCGCGCCGTGCCGCTGGCGGCATTTGCTTCGTCCACGAGTTTGGCGCACCAGAGGTTGAGCGCGAGCGCGCCTTCCACATAGCTCTTTTGCGCGAGCAGCATGCGGCGCACGTCGGCGTGCTCCACGAGCCTCACTTGCGGCGAAGCCGGATCTTTGCCCGCCGCGCCCACGGGACGCCCCTGCGGACGGTTGCGCGCGTAATCGAGCGCATGCAGATAGCCGGTGTAGCCGAGCATCGTCGCGCCGAGCCCCACGCCAATGCGCGCCTCGTTCATCATGTGGAACATGTACGCGAGCCCCTGATGCGGCTCGCCCACGAGATAGCCGATCGCACCCGCGCGGCCGCCCGGCGTGTGCTTCGTGCCTTCGCCGAAATTCAGCAGGCAGTTCGTCGTGCCGCGATAGCCCATCTTGTGATTGAGGCCCGCGAGCACGACGTCGTTGCGCTCGCCGCGCGAGCCATCTTCGTTCACGAGGTACTTGGGCACGACGAACAGCGAGATGCCTTTGACACCCGCAATGAGCTTGCCGTCGGGACCGGGAATCTTCGCGAGCACGAGGTGCACGATGTTCTCGGAAAGCTCGTGCTCGCCGCCCGAGATCCACATCTTGTTGCCACGCAGACGATATTGCGCGCCGAGCGGGGAATCGCATTCGAAGTCGGCGCGCGTGGCGACATCCGAAAGCGACGAACCCGCTTGCGGCTCGGAAAGGCACATCGTGCCGAAGTAGCGGCCTTCCAGTTCGGGGCGCACGAAGGTGTCGATCTGCTTTGCGCTGCCATGCGCGAGCAGCAGGTTCGCGTTGCCGATGGTGAGAAACGGATAGGCGCTCGTGCCGACGTTCGCACCCTTGAACCACGCGAAGCCCGCCTTCTCGACGACGAGCGGCAACTGCATGCCGCCGTATTCGTAGTCCTGGCCGGCGGCCATCAGGCCTGCGTCGCTGAACGCCTTTAGCGCCGTCTTCACCTCGGGGATGATCGTGACCGTTTCGCCGTCGAAGTGCGGCTCGTGCTGATCGTTCTTCTTGTTGTGCGGCGCGAAGAGGTCAGTGGCGATCTTCTCGCAGGTGTCGAGCGCGGCGTCGAAGGTCTCGCGCGTGTGGTCGGCGTAGCGCGGAATGCGCGTGAGGCTTTCGACATCGAGCCATTCGTAGAGCAGGAAGTTCAGATCGCGGCGGGAAAGGATCAGCGACATGGCGGAACGGTCTCGCATCTTGAGAGGAGAAGGCGCCTAGCGTACCTAAAATAGTACGATCGTGCTATTGGTAGTTTCTCCAGCGACGCAGCGACCCAGCGCGGCCTTACGGCTCGCCGCTCAGGTATCGCTGCGGCGACACGCCCATGACACGCTTGAACATCGTCGAAAACGCCGTGGGGCTGCCGTACCCCAGTTCGTAGGCGACGCGCGTGACTGACTCGCCCCGGTTCAGCCGGGCGACCGCCTCGATCAGGCACGCTTGCTCGCGCCAGGCAACGAAGCTGGTTCCCAGTTGTTCGCGAAAGTCGTCGGATGAAGGAAGACTTGTATCAGCGCTGCAGCACACATCGGTGAAGAGACGCGTACTGCCGATGCCGTGATTCCAGTCACAGAGCGACGACATGTACTTGATTTCCGACAAGAACATGTAAATCAGGAGTGCAAATGGATGTATCACTATCGAGCCAAACGAAGAGCTCCTTCTAAAATGAGGTGGATCGTACGTCCGAATTGCATCGGCTGGTATCGAGGATGGAGCGAAATCAACCGGACTATCAAATCGACGGCCTTCAGCCGCCAGGGGCACAGTTCACTCGCGGAAACCGTCAACAACGGGAAGTATGCGCCTTTCGACGACGAGTACACCTTGAAGTGGGTCTACAACCAGAAGTTCTCGATTATTCGCGACGACGGCAGCGTTATCCAGGGCTCGACAGATGCAGCGGGCAAGACTGGGCTGCAGCACGGCCAGGCTGCTGAGAGCTTGCGCCTTCGGCTTGACGGTGATCCCGCGTGATCCTGATCGCGCGCAAAACGCTGGACGCCAATTTTGCTTCGACCAAGGAACTCCTGGACATGGCCACAACTGAACGTATCATCCCGGCGACCATAGCGGACGACGGATCTGCCCACTACGCCTCCGTCATGTCAAAGCCTGACGACAGCACTGCTGTGTGCTACATGGTCCCCAATCGGGTTATTCCCGTGATCTTCGTTCCGGGGGTCATGGGAAGTAACCTCATAGCGATTAAAGGAATAAACAAGGGAAGTCCCGTCTGGCTGGTAAACGGTGGCGCGGGTGCCGCGAAGGCATGGTTATGGCGCGGCCCGGAGACCCGGAAGCAAAAGCTCGATCCGAAGACTACAGACGTCTACGAAGGTGGTGATATTCCGTCCGGGACCGCGCAGAGTGTGGCGGAACTGCGCCGGCGAGGCTGGGGGGCGGTGGCGAAGATGAGTTATGGAACGTTCCTTCCCTTCCTGGAAAATGCTCTGAACGATGCGCATGAGTGCAAGGCTGGTTTCCGGGCGGGCCTCATGAAAGAACTTGTGGCCGAGGCACCGGGCGTGAGTGTGCTGTCACACGATGAAGTTGCGCTGTCATACAAGTATTACATGCCGGTTCACGCAGTCGGATACAACTGGCTGCAATCCAACTCGGACTCGGCAAAACATCTTGCGGCCAAGATCAAAGAATTTACCGACTACTACAAAAAGCAGAACAAGCTCTGCGAGAAAGTCATTATTGTTACCCATTCCATGGGTGGGCTGGTGGCGCGATATTACTCGGAAGTCGATGGGCATCGTGACAAGGTACTCGGGATCGTCCACGGTGTGATGCCAACAACGGGGTCGGCAACAGCCTACAAGCGTGTCACGACGGGCAGCGAGGGGTCTGCTGGCCGAGTCCTCGGGCCGGACAATTCCACGATGACCCCGGTTTTTGCGCAGTCTCCGGGACCGCTGCAACTGCTTCCGGCCGTGGAGTACGGGATGGGGTGGCTCAAACTGCGGAACGGCAAGGAACAGACCTCACTGCCAGTGACCGATCCCTACTCGGAGGTATACCTGCAACGTGGGCAGTGGTGGAGTTTGGTCAATGACAAGCTGATCAACCCGATGGATCCGGCGAAGAAGAACATCGACGCGGACTGGGATGCATATACGTCATTGATAAATGACGATGTGCAGCCATTCCATGAAGCGATGCGGGGAAAATTTCATCGCGCCACCTATGCGTTCTACGGCAACGACGAGAAGCACAAGACCTGGGGTGATGTGGTCTGGGAGAGCAAGCTGAATCCGGTGCTGAAGTGGACCGATTCATATGCGAAGGTCGACCACCTCGAAAATGGACAGGTACTACAGGACAGTGGGACTGGTAGCCAGTCACTGCTCCAGCGCAGTGGGCGCGACCCCATCAATATGCAATATAACCTGATGCCGCCCTCAGAGAACGGCGATGGAACGGTTCCGATCCGGTCCGGTCGTGCGCCTACGGGGCAATCCGGTGTGCAGGCCTGTGTGGCCTATCCGGGGGTTGACCACGAGGGAGCGTACAAGAATCGTCCACAGCACTACTTCGCGTTATGGGCTGTCACCAGGATTGTTTCCAACGTCAAGGGCACAGTCCTGGAATACAAGTGATGACCCTCCGAGCAAACAAATGGCTTTTATTGCTTCCATTGCTGGTGGTTTCCGCCTGTGGACGCCAGCTGGCCCCCCTGACCGAGCAGGAGAAACATCACATGAGTGAACTGACCCAGAATCTGAAACCGTATTGCGTGGGGCGGTATCTGATTGACATGCCGGCCGATGTGCTGGTGTCGGGCGATGCGACGGTGCAGGGCGTGATGATCGATTCGGAAGCAATGACGCATGAAGCGTATCTGCAGGAGATTGCGAGCCGCCAGGCGGAGCTCCGGGGGACGAAGAGTATCGACCCGTATCCTTTTCTTTACGCAGATGGTGAGGTGGAGGGTCCGAATACGCACTACTTCATCCATCGGGGTAATCGGAGCATCGGACCTGGCCGTCGCGTTTTCGAGGCGTACAAGTGGGATCATGGGTATCGATTCAAGTTGGGAATAGATGGACATGATTACCTCCATCCCGATCAAACGAGTAAGCCTTATATCCAGGCGTTGGATGTGAAGAATGATGTCCCGATGAAGACGGCCCTCATATTCGACCTTGTCAAAAGACTACGTTGGCGCAGCGAGGATGAAATACCCACGGAACCTGGACTTTGTTTTCTTGGTGCCTTTCTTCCTGGAAAAGCAACGGACAAGGAAGATGTCGGGGCACAGTTTGTGTTTCCCAACAACCGGGACGTGAGTCTTGGACTCGAGAGCAATTCGAGCATTCGTGAACCCAACACGCTCCTGCAGCGCGGTGATCAGATCAATGCCGGCCTGAGGTCCATGAAGGAGGGGCGAGCCATACGGAAAGGTGCCGTCAAGTTGCAAGGAATTGATGCTGAAGAATGGCTCATCGTTGGGGAGACAGATCTGGAAGTGCCAGGGAGCATGTTTACCCTTGAGGCGAACTCGATGACGAGCAGTGCGCAGTCGCCGTTGCTGACGATGGATTTTAATACGGGTTCGCCCAATGCCTTTATGCAGGATCGCATCAAGGCTGCGTCCATGAGCGAGAGCGAAGCCGTCGCCGTGTGGGATATTGTGTCCCGCACACTTCGTCCGCGGCCGAACGGTTTCTGAGGGAGTGCCAATGCCAGTTGACTTCGCAAGCCTGCCCCCTGAGGAGCCTGTACCGATAACCCACCATCGCGTCTACGCTGGACGATTGTCTTTTTCCTGATCGTGATCGTCGGCGCTTTCGTCGTGCTGTTTGTCTGGCCAAAGGGCGAACCAACCCAGACGCCCTGGTTCTGGACCTGCGTGACGGTTTATCCGTACGGGGTGGCCGCATTCGTGGTCTTGCGGCGCTATAGCTTTTACGAGGGCCGCCGGCTGGACGCCATCGTGTGAAACAACGCCCGTGAAGACTAAGTGACCGACGTGTTTGCGCAGGCCAGTCGTCCGCTCGGCGTTTTTGCCGCGCCCACGCGAGGTTTGCCAGTGAGGCGAGCGAAGACGCGATTGGAAAATTGCTGGACGGGTAAGTCAAGCTTGAAGCGCGGACGGTTCTGAAGCCCGACACGGCCCCGGTCAACGCGCGTTGGTTCGAGTCGCCTGACAGAAACAAGGATAGGATCCGGCTCAGGAACGACGGCGAGCGCCGACGGTATGTCCTCGCACGGGCGTTCAGCGAGGTGACCGACGCGGTCGCGGAAGCGGTACGTTCGTTGCCACCAGACTTGGGGTTGAAGGTCCAGTTGATGCTATCGGGCATGGTCGACACGGACGAGTCGCTGGCGACCTGGAGCAGGCAATGGGTATGGTCGGATCAGGCTGCAGAGAAACGCGCGCTCCTCGAGATCGAGCGTGCGCAGGCCGAGATCCCGTCCCCGCAGACACAACCGGCGGACTTTCGCCATCAGACGGTTATGCTGGACGGGCGATTTGATGCAATGCGGGCGAGCCACGCTGTACAGGCGCAGGAGCTCGAATTCCTGCGGTGGAACGCGTCCGGTCCGGGCAGTGCGGCACGGCAGTTTCCGCGACGCGCGGCCCGGCAATGCGCCGGTCCCTGTGAAAGCTGTCCGCAAGTCCGGCGTGAAGTTATGAGTCGTACAGGACGCAGTCGGCGGAAGGCGGCCTGCCCGAAGATCGGTGTGTTGATGCGTTACGAAGCGCGTGTGGTGCGGGTAGTGGCTGAAGCGCGCGGTCAGTGGGCGATCATCAAATCACTTGGCGAAGACGGACGCGCCTTCCGGATCTTGCGCGTCGTCAATACACGTTTCACACGCTCAAACAACTGGGGCTCGAGCCAAATACAAAGAGGAAGTGCGATCAAAACGCTGCAAACGTTTGCAAATACTTGTCTTTTAAAGGGTTTCCTGAAGTTTCCCCATTTGCTGCCGTAAACTCGTGCGCGGGTCCCGATTTTCTTGTCGAGCCGGGCCTGTCATAAATTTTGTGTGTAAGGCATAACATGTAGCTCAAGGAGCATGTATGCCACGCAAACCCAAGACGTCCCCCGAGGCCCTGACGGCGTTGCCGTCCATTCCGAAGGAACTGATCGACCAGTTCGTGAAGGGGCCGATGACGGCCGAAGCGGTGCATGCCGCCTCAGCGGCGTTCAAGAAGGCGCTGATCGAGCGGGCGCTGGGCGCCGAACTTGGACACCATCTGGGCTATCCGGCCGGCGCCGTGCGGCCCGAGAACGCGACCAACCAGCGCAACGGCAAGAGCGG
>NZ_SMOD01000005.1 GCF_004353905.1 Paraburkholderia guartelaensis
TGGCAGCATGTGCGGACCACGAATCCAATCGAATCGACGTTTGCGACGGTACGCCATCGCACGAGCCGCACGCGTAACTGTCTGTCGCGCGCGACCTTCCTCGCCATGGCGTTCAAGCTGATTGAAGCGGCCGAGCAGGGCTGGAGGAAGATTCGCGGTGCCGAGAAAATTGATCAGCTTCTGAAGGGTGTTCCCTTCAAAGACGGAACCCCGGTGATTGATAGCACACCGGCTCCTCAAGCGCTGGCCGCCTGATCATGCCGTCCCGCCCGCGTACACCACTATTGACGATTGCTCCCCCGTCAATCTTGTCCTAAGGGCCCCTTACGGTCTCAATGCTTGAAGCTGAACTTCTTATGCCCGATATAGCTGCTGAACACCGGCACAACGACTCCAACCAGGTGTGCAATATCTCGGTCGTGCCACGTCATACCTAGCTTGGGAAACACGTAATACGCCAGCCCCACGCTCACCGCCCACGTCTGCACCACCGCCACAAGATTAACAAGCGTGAAAAAGAACACGGAGCGATGCGTCGACTGCTTGCTTTCCGTGAAGACAAACATCTTCGCGAGGATGAACGCCGTGATCATCCCCGTGATGTACGCCACGACGATGGCCGCTGAATAGGGCATCCACAAGTTGTAGAGGATGCGGCTACTCCAGTTCACGGCAGCCGCAAAGCCGCCGGTGAGCAGGAACATCAGGAAGTTCTTCGACACGAAGCCGCTCCGAACCACCGCGTGCGCTCTCGTCATACCATCCTCGCCATCTTGCGCGATAGCCCGATACTCTCGGAAATGCCGCGATCTTCTGGGTAATAGTACGACGTGTCGGCAACCAGCAGACCTTCCACCGGCAACTGGATCGGCGGCAGCCGATCGAGATAGCCTGGTTCGCAGATCGGCTGCGCGAAACGGTAGCGGCTCGCGCGCACGTCGATGAAGTCGTCCGGCGTCAGCGCGGGATTGATCTTCATGAGGTAACGCTTGACCTTGTCGATGAACGCGGAGTCTGGTTCCTGATACTTCGGATGCTCGCCGGGCACGTAGAACGGTACATACACGACATGGTCGTTGAGCGGCCGCAGGTTCGTGTATTCGACGATGCCGGGAATATCCATTTCCGGATCGTTCGTGTTGAGCCAGAAGTTCTCGGTCACGCGCTTCTTGAGCTTGGCGATCACACAGACCACGGCAACGTTCTTCTTGCTGCGGAACGCCTCGAGTATGTCCGTCGGCAGGTCGGGCATCACGCGCGGCACGTAAGGCAGCGGGATCGTGCTGATCACCTTGTCGAACGCATGGAACTCATCCCCTGCTTCGATGCCCTTGACCTTGCCACCTTCGATCACCACTTTCTGCGCGGGCACGCCGAGCCGGAACTCGCCGCCATGCGCCTCGATGTAGCTGCGCATGCCGTTCAGGAGCGTGTCCGAACCACCTTCGAGATAGCCGAGCTTTTCTCGGAAGAGGTCGTACCGCGAACGGCCGATACGACGAATGCGGCTCCAGATCCACGCAGCCGAAAGGTTGCTCGCGTAATCATAGAACTTGTAGTCGAATAGGCGCCGCCACAGCACTTCCCACGCTTCTTCGCCGATCCAGCGGCGAATCCAGCCCGTGGCCTCGACATGATCGAGGGGCTTCCAGTCGTTGCGCTTCGTCGAGAGGAAGGCATGGAGGCCATAACGAAACTTCGCGCTTAGGCTCAGGCCTTTGAACTTGAGCAGCGCCATGGGATTTCCCCAAGGCTGCACGCGGCCCTGGTAAAAGTAACCCATTTTGGTTTCGCACCACTTCATCTTGTCTTCGATGCCAAGTTCGCGCAGCACCTCGAAGAACGCATGGTCCGAGATCGCATGAAAATGGTAGTAACGCTCGATCGACAGCCCGCCGAAGTCGAAGCAGGCCGCCATACCGCCCACGCGGTCATCGGCCTCGAAGATAATCGGTTTGCGTCCGTCCTTGACCAGTTGGTAGGCGGCGCCAAGACCCATCGGTCCCGCGCCGAGCACGGCGATGCGTTCTGTACTCATGTGTCTTCAGAATTCCAGGGCGATGTGGCTATAGGTAGGATCGTTGAACGTCTCGTCCATGGCTTTGGCGAACGGCGTGGCGCGAATGCCAAAGATGCCTTCCCAATCGATCACCTCGAATTCGTCGCCAGCGGTTAGGGCCTTGAGTTGATCGGCCGTAAACGGCGGGTTCTTGTCGAACACGGCGTAGATTTTCAGCAGCACATAAAAGAGGCCGTAGGGAATGCGAATGATCGCGCAGCGTGCGCGAGTCGCGCGCTTGATCTGACGGATGATGTCGATGTAATCGACGCGTTCCAGTCCGCTAATGTTGAACGCCTGCCCTTTGATACGCGAATCGATGCTGCTGATGATGACGTTGCAGAAGTCGCCAACGTAGAGCGGCTGACGCATGTACTTGCCGCTGCCCGGAATCGGAAACACGGGCACGCGGTGCATAAAACGCGAGAGCCAGCCGAGATGCTTGCGGTCGAACCAGCCGAACATGAGCGTCGGGCGCAGCACGACGCAGTTGATGCCGGACGCCAATACGATCTCTTCCTGCTCGCGCTTGGTTTGCGTGTACCAGTCGTCGGCGACGGAGTTCACCACCGACGAACTGATGTGCACGGTGTGGGGAATGCCGTACTGCTTGATGACGTCGAGCACATGGCGCGTTGCCACGATGTTATTGCGCACGAACGGCTCTTCGGTCGGCGCGCCAATCTGCGCCTGCAGCATGACTACAACGTCGGCACCCTCGAAGTGCCTGGCCCATTCGCCGGGCTCGGCAAGATCCGCATAGATTGCCGTGATGTCCGGATGAACCTGGCGCAGGACTTCGAGGTTGGCCTTGTGCTTGTCGAGCACGACGAGATTGGTGTATCCACGCGCTTTGAGCCGGGCGACCAGATTCTGTCCGACCAAACCGGCGCCGCCAGGAAGAATGATGCGAGTCTGATTCATGCGTTAGCGAATTATTTAATGGTGCTCTACGTGAATTGCCACCTGCGCGTCCTTAAAGCGACGCTCGTTTGAACGCGAATTTCGGTACGGACCGGATGATCAACATGATCAGCGACCAGAACCAGGGCGTGTAGATAACATCCCTGTTCTTTTCGATTGCGCGCGTGATGTCGGCGGCCACCTTGTCCGGGGTCGCAACGAGCGGCCCGGGTAGCGGCAGGCCCGCAGTCATGGGCGTAGCGACGAAGCCAGGCTTGATCGTGACGACATGTGCACCCGCCTTGAAAAGACGGGCGTTCAGACCCTCGCAGAATGCCGAGAGTGCGGCCTTCGCGCTACCGTAGAGATAGTTCGACGGCCGGCCGCGATCGCCCGCAACGGACGAAATGACGGCGATCGTACCATGGCGCTGGGCCTCGACCAGATTCGCGATCGGCGTAAGCAATCCGATGAGCGACGTGACGTTGGTGTTGAATTCGCGCATCGCCACGGCTGGGTCAGCCTGGCACTGTGCCTGATCGGGCAGAGTCCCGGGCGCGACGAGGACGATATCAATAGTGCCGAATTCGGCCTCGCAGCGCGCCAGCATGGCCGCGTGCTGATCGACGTCGTTGATGTCGAGCTCATGGCACACCGCCCCTTTGGCGCCGCGCGCGCGGAGGTCGTCGGCGACCTGCTGCAGCCGCTCTGCGCTGCGTGCGACGAGAAAAAAGCTCGCGCCTTGCGCAGCCCAGCGACGGGCGCATGCCGTCGCGATGGCCGAGGTCGCACCTACGATCAGGATATTTTTCATGTTTGTGTCGTTCGTTCCCAAAACCGTGAAAGCATCGCTGGATCTCGAAGGGCTTCCAGTTGTTGCCATTGCGGATAGGCGGCCCGGAAATCCGCGCCGGTCATGTGAGCGTCTTTCGCCGGATAGAGCCGGCCACGCGCCTCGCGCACGATCGCGTCGAGACGCGCGAAAAGCCGCGCATTCTGTGCATCGCGCTGTGGAAAGTCGAGTGCGAGCGACGTGCCCTCCCGCGGAAACGACAGGAGTCCCGGCGAGGCGATATCGCCACAGCGCTTGAGCACGGCGAGAAAAGAGCCCGTACCGCTTATCGCGATGGCCTCGAGAATTTCGCGGATGGCGTCACGCGCTGCCTCGGGCGGCACGACGCACTGGTACTGCTGAAAGCCTTTTCGACCGTAAATCCGGTTCCACTCGAGCAGGCTGTCCAGAGGGTAAAAGTAAGCGTCGTAGCTCACTTTCGAGCGCCTCTCGCCGCTGCGCTGGCGGTGGTAGTACGCGCCGTTGAAGGCGCGCAAGGTCAGCGAGTTGAAAATCGGAACGGGCAGTGTCATCGGCACCGTTCGCTTCTTGCGGCGGTCGACTTCGAGCGGTCCACCTCTCGCGTGGTCGCCGACCATGAAAATGCCGCGCCCAAGCGTCGAACCGCGGCTCTGGCAGTCCACCCATGCCACGCTGTATTCATGCAGCGGGTCGAGGCGTTCGGAAAGCGCGAAGAATTCGTCGAGGTTCGAAAAGCGGATGTTCGTCACGTCGATCAGGCTGGATCGGATCGGCATGAGCTGGATTTCCGCCCAAAGGATCAACCCGGTGAGACCGAGTCCCCCGATCGTGGCCGCGTAAAAATCCGCATGCGCGTCCGGTGCGCATTCGAGCAGCGCGCCGTCGCTGCGCGCCAGTCCAAAGCGCCGCACATGGCGGCCAAACGTCCCTCGCACGTGGTGATTCTTGCCGTGGACGTCATTGGCGATTGCGCCGCCCAGCGTCGCGTATTTGGTGCCGGGCGTGACAGGCAGCATCCAGCCACGCGGTATGGCGACCTCGAGGATCTGTTCGAGCGTGACGCCCGGCTCTGCACGCAATACGCCGGTCGCCCAGTCGGCAGCGACGAGGCGGTCGAGTGGCAGGGTCTGCAGCACGTGGTCCGAGGCAGCGAGGCAGCTGTCGCCGTAGCTGCGTCCGTTGCCGAATGCGAGCGCGTTGCCGTTTGCTTCGATCACCTCGCGCCAGGTCGCGGCCGCGCGGTCACGCCACACGATTGCATGCGCCTGTTGCGGGAGGGCGGGATAGCGGCCCCAGGACTGCACCGTATCCATCGATCAGGTCGCCGCCCAGAAGACGAGGCAGCAGAGTGCCACCACTGCGAGGCTCACACGGTCGCGCGCGGCGAAGACGATCGGGTCGTCGTGCATCAGGCCACGATGCGCGATGATCCACGTGCGGCTCACCCAGTAGAGAAGCAGCGGGCACGCGAGCCAGATGATCTGCGGATGCCGGTAGAGATGCGCTGTGTTGCCATCCTGGATATACATGGCGAGCACGAGCACAGAGAGATAACCGGACGCCGTGCCGAGCGACGAGATCAGCGAAAGATCGCTCGCAAGGTAGCCGCGCCCGCGCGTTTTGGCGAGCCCGCGCGCCTGCATCGAATAGAGCTCGGCGTAGCGCTTCACAAGCGCGAGGCTCAGGAAGATGAACATCGAGAACGCGAGCAACCAGAACGTGAGGTGACCGCCGATGGCGGCTGTTCCCGCGATGATGCGAGTGGTATAGAGCATTGCCAGCACGACGACATCCACCATCACCTGGCGCTTGAGGAACATCGAGTAGGCGAGCGTGAGAACGTAGTAGCCCAACAACACCGCGGCGAAGCGCCATGGAAGAAATAGTGCGGTCAGTGCGAAAGCGCCCGCGAGCAGGACAGGAAAGAGCGCTATCCCCCAGGTGAGCGGAAGCGCGCCGGATGCTAGCGGGCGCTTGCGCTTGGTCGGATGGTGCCGGTCGTCCTCGAGATCGAGCATGTCGTTGAGCAGATACACGCTCGATGCACAGAGACCGAAGGCGAAGAAAGCGATTAGTGCTGCGAGGATGAGGTCCGGATAGGCGAGTTTGTGCGCGGCAAGAAGCGGTACGAAGATCAGCAGATTCTTCAGCCACTGATGCAGGCGCAATGACTTCGACCAGGTCTTCAGCGCCGGTGGCCGCGATTCGATCACACGCTCGACATTGCCGATCTTGCGGGCGGCGCGCTCGACGCCGCTCGCCGGATTCACGACATACGCGCGTGCAGCGGATTGCCAGACCGCGATGTCGTCGTGCGAATTGCCTGCGTAGTCAAAGTTCTTTTCACCAAATTCGGCCACTAGCCTGTCGCGTTTGCGTTGAGACGAGAGGTTGACACCGTCCGCGGTCGCGAAAGTCTGGTCAAAGAGCCCCAGGTGGTCGGCGATGGCATGGGCATAGCGTTCGTGGCTGGCAGTCGCGAGCACGAGCGGGCGTCCAGCTTCGCGTTCCGCCTTCAACCAATCGAGCACCTGTGCGTCGTAAGGCAGGACGGTGACGTCGACATTAGTGTTTTCGGCGAGGCCGGCCTTGAGGGCCGGTTTGCCGCCGCGCACGAGCCACATGAGCGGGCGGTAAAACCGCAGCGGCGCGGATTTGAGATAAGCGAATCCCGATTCGATTAGCACATCCGATCGAATCAACGTGCCATCCAGGTCAACAACGAGTGGTCTGCTGCGCATACAGTCGGCCAGTTGGCAATGGGTTTATAGAATGTGGTTTATTGGGCACGAGTCTCGATACATCCGAATCCTGCGCCATTTTCAAGCCAGGAATTTTACCCGGAACTTGCGCCACCGTTACAGGTGTCCCGGCGATCTGTTGCGTCCCTGCGCACTGTTGACAGCTTGGGCGGTGGATCACCGCTTCTATGATCCAGGGTCAGTCAGGGCGCGCAGGCGCATTCATGCGGGCGGTTGAGTCTTGCTGGCGTCCAAGGCTTGCGTATCGGGAATCTCGCAGTATCGACCGGTATCGAGCCTGCCAAAAACCCGGATTTCGGGGGCGCTCGGCCGCTTGAAAAAGCCTGTCCAGCCGCCGTAACGATCTTTGGATCCAGTGATCGGCGCGAGATCCGGGCGTTGTGCCCCGGTGATACCTGTACCCAATACGTTCCCGGCGCGATCGGCGATCACGATCGACGAGACGTATCGCTTGCCGGCTGGGTCGTAAAGCCATCCCGTGGCCGCGAACCGATCGGGGGTCGCAGTCGCGCTAACGCTGTCAATCTTACCGATGCAGCCGGCGCTCGCGGAGACCACCTGTGGCGGCACCGCAAAGTCACGCTGGTCCGGGGCAAAAATGGAGAGTCCCGCTGCCCGGGCGCGCGTGGCAACTCCCTGTAGCGCCGCAGGGTTGGGGTAGATCATGGATGTATAAGGGGCGTCATAGACCTTTGCTCGCACCGCGAGTCCCGCCACGCGCTTCGCGTACAACTCGCGTTGCGTCGAATGAAAGACCATGCGCTGCGCAACCGCAATCATGACGAGTACAAAAACGAAACCGCCGACGAACCAACGTCGCCTTTCAGGGCGAATTTCATTGAGCCAAAGAAAAGCGAGGAGCGATGCGGTCAGCAGTAGCGGCCCGGTGGTATAGCGCGACAACGTAGCCGTATCGACGCCAAAGCCAATTCTCCCGACAGCGGTGACGAATGCACTCGCACTAATGAACGCTGCCAAGGCTAGCAGCGCGGAGCCGATGACTGAGCGACGTTGCTGCGCAATCCATAGCGCATAAATCAGGCTTAGGAGTACGATCGCACCCCAAAGGGCGCTCACCGGCATGCCCAGGCAGCCCCAGGTCGCCGGCGAGCCGAGATAGAGCAGTACGTAAAACAGGACGCCGAGAGGGTGGTGCACCAATGCGTCGCGCAGTCCTCCGTTCGGCGAATTCGAATGCCAACCCGTGAAGTAGGCCAGCCAGATCGCCGCCGTCAATACTGCGATCACAAGAAGGCGCATACGCGTTGTGCGGAGGTACGCAGCCTGAATGGCAAGCACTGGGGCGACGAGGACACCGCTCACCATCGACAGTGCCGCCATGACCGCGCCTCCGATGGCCAGTGTGAACCATCCGGCCGAGGGCGCAGACGCGCCGCGTTTGCGGGCGCCTTCGCTGAGATCGAGTGCCTCGAATGAGCAGAGTCCGAACAGGTAGACGGCAAACCACTGACTCTGAAAGCCCCACGTAAAATTCTCCGATTGCATCCACGCGAACGTAAAGGCGAGTACGCCGCCACCTACGATCATTCGTGATGCGCGCGAATGTGGCAGATTTCGGCTGGTGATCCGATAGAGCGCGAAGGCGAGCAATGCCGCCAGGACCACGTTGGCGGCGAGGTCGAGCACGTTGCGTCCGCCGAGGTAGCGCATGTCCACGAAGAAAATGAGTCGTGAAAAGAACAGGCGATGCTCGTTGTGCAGGTCAAAAAACGCCGCCCAGGGGTGCTCGAGCGCATCCATATAGAAGCCCAGCGTGCCGTCCCACTGATCTCCATAAGGAACCGGGGAAAAATGGGAAACCACCCCGAAGCAGGTCGTCGCGAAAATCACGGCGCCGAGTGAAAGGACGATCGCCGGCCAGAATTGGCGAATATTTATCAGAGATTTCAAATTGGCTTGGCGAATAATTTGCTTCGATTTGCAAAAGCTGATAAGTGGGCGAGCCGACAACTGGACTAGGCGATTTCGCCAGTCGAGGTCGGTGAATTGCATCTATATGCGGCCAGGCAGCACACGGGCGCTACTGTATATTCGTCTCCACGATGCGACAACGGTTTGGTTCATCCGGGTTCGCACCCTGTATTGTCTTATCCTGCGTAACAATTGGAAAAGTCAGTTGCCTGAATCGGGTATTTTCAGCACACTACACGGTTTAAATCGACCCCGATTAAACGAATGGCGCATACGGTGCCGAATCGTCGCATATCCAGATGACAGTGAGTTCGGTATCTAGTGTGGATCATGCCGTGGTGGTGTCCGTATCGGTGGTTGTCTTTCATCCAGACCGGGATCTCCTCGCGCGAACCTTTGCCAGTCTTGCGCGCGCCGGCGCCGCACTGACTCGTGCCGAGCCGGGGATGTCGATCCACATGTATCTGGTCGACAACGGCGGCATGCCTGAGATGCGCGGCAGCCTCGCAGCATTGTCGCAAGCAGGCATCTCCTGTACGGTGATCGCCGGGCACGGTAACGTCGGCTACGGGCGCGGTCACAATCTGGCGATTGAGCGGGCATCGAGCCGTTATCACCTAGTACTCAATCCCGACGTGGACATCGACTCCAGCGCGTTAGTCGAGGCGGTGACGTTTCTGGAGGCACATCCCGAAGCAGGCCTGCTTACGCCGGCTATTGTCGACGATGCCGGCCAGCTTCAATATCTATGCCGGCAATATCCGACCCTCGTCGATTTGTTCGTGCGCGGCTTCCTGCCGCGTGCCGCGCGCCGGCCATTCGAGGCGCGCCTCGCCCGCTACGAGATGCGCGCGCAGATCAACGCGCGTGACACGATCTGGGATCCACCGATCGTGAGCGGTTGTTTCATGCTGTTTCGCACGAGCGTGCTCAAAACGCTTGCGGGCTTCGATGCGCGCTATTTCCTCTACTTCGAGGACTACGATCTCAGCCTGCGTGCGCATGATGTGGCGCGTGTCGTCTATGCGCCGTCGGTGCGGGTGCTGCATCACGGGGGCGGCGCGTCGCGCAAAGGGCTTGCGCACATACGGATGTTCCTCACGTCGGCATTCAAGTTCTATAACCGGTTTGGGTGGAAATGGCTTTGAGCCACGTATTGGTAACCGGTGCGAATGGTCTCGTAGGGAGAGCGCTGTGCGCGGCGCTCTCACGGCGTGGCCACGACGTGACTGCGCTACTGCGACGCGGTAACGTCCGCATGGATGCTGTGCGCGAATGGCATCACGAGACGGCGGATTTCGTCGGACTTCAAGAGGCGTGGCCGAACGACTTGTCCCCGGATTGCGTTGTGCATCTGGCTGCGCGCGTTCACGTGATGCGTGATGACGCACCCGATCCATTGGCGGCATTCCATGCGACGAACGTCGAGGGTACCCTGCGCGTTGCCCGTGCGGCACAGGCCTCCGGAGCCCGGCGCATGGTCTTTGTGAGCAGCATCAAGGCTGTGGCAGAGGTGGATGGCGGCGTTCCGCTGGCGGAATCTGTGCCGCCCATGCCACTCGACCCGTACGGACTTTCGAAGCGGGCGGCGGAGGAAGCGCTCTGGCGTCTGAGTGAAGAAACGGGGTTGGAAGTCGTGGTCGTTCGCCCGCCGCTCGTCTATGGCCCCGGAGTCGGAGCCAATTTTTTGCAGATGATGGACGCGCTTTGGCGTGGCGTGCCACTGCCGCTCGGTTCGGTGAGTGCGCGACGCAGTCTCGTGTACACCGAAAATCTGGCCGATGCGCTCATGCATTGCATCACCGACCCGCGAGCCGCCAACGCCTGTTTTCATGTGGCCGATGCCGACGACCTGTCTGTTGCCCAGTTGCTGCGCGGCCTCGGCCGCCACCTCTCGAAGCCCGCACGCCTGATTCCTGTTCCGACGGGGCTGTTGCGCGCCGCAGGCGCGCTGACCGGCCGAGCCGCCCAGTTGGAGCGTCTGACGTCCAGCCTGCGAGTCGACACATCGCTGATTCACGAGCGGCTCGGATGGCAGCCGCCGTTCGCGGTGGAGGAGGGGCTGGAAGCGACTGCTCGTTGGTATCGTGCGACGCACTGAATTCGCGGAGACCGTACACGTTGATCATGCATTTACCGATTTCGTCACCGTTGAGCGCCGTGTGGATCGCCTTGGCTAGCGGTGCGCTGTGCGCGGCCATACTCGCGTTTCTGCTAAAGAGCGGGCTCGCGTGGCGCCTCGCCACGGATATCCCAAACGAGCGCTCACTGCATGTGCGGCCGACGCCGCGCGTCGGAGGCTGGGGCCTGGTGCCGGTCGCGGTATTGGCTATTCTGCTTCTGGCGCCTTCGCTATGGTTGATTGCGCTTGGCGCGGCATTTCTCGCTGCCGTTTCCCAGATTGACGACCGCCGCGGACTTCCTGCGCGCGTGCGTTTTGCCGCGCATTTCCTTGCGGTGCTGACGCTGATCGTTGTCTATCCGGCTCCTGTTGCGTGGTGGTGCCTCGGAGGACTGGCGTTTTTGATGCTGTGGCTGGTCAACTTATACAATTTCATGGACGGGGCAGACGGTCTTGCCGGCGGCATGGCGCTGTTCGGCTTCGGCGCCTATGCGGTCGCGGCGCTCTTTGGGCCCGGGCGGATGCCGGAACTCGGCTGGGTATGCGCGGCGATTGCTGGAGCAGCGGCCGGGTTTCTGCTCTTCAATTTCCATCCGGCAAAGCTATTTTTGGGCGATGCTGGTTCGATTCCGATCGGCTTTCTCGCCGGCGCGCTAGGCTATTGGGGCTGGCGTAGCGGTGGCTGGCCAGTCTGGTTTCCGGTGTTGGTGTTTTCGCCGTTCATCGGCGATGCTTCTGTCACGCTGATCCGTCGGCTCTTGCGTGGCGAAAAATTCTGGCAGGCCCATCGCGACCATTATTATCAACGCATGGTCCGTTTCGGGACGGGGCACGCAGTTACGGCTTTGGCATGGTATCTGGTAATGTTAGCCGGCACGGTACTTGCTGTCTTGGCGCTCGATCGTTCCACGACGCTGCAGTGGGAGATCGTTGCTGGTTGGGCTTTTGTGCTTGCTTTGATGGGTGCGACGATTGACGCTCGCTGGCGTGCTTTCCAGTCCCTTGGTAGAAAAACAGAGGTTGACGCTGATGCTCCGCAATAAAGCCTCCTGGCTCTCGTTCAGCGCCTTTCTCTTTGACATTGGCGCAGTGGCCGCCGCATGGTTGACGGCTTATTTTCTACGCTTCAACGCGTCCGTTCCGCCCGAGTTTTGGCACGGTGCGGTGAGCACGCTGATCTGGGTGCTGCCTGTCTATGCGGTGATGTTCCGCATCTTTGGCTTGTATCGCGGTATGTGGGTGTTCGCGAGCCTGCCGGATCTGATGCGTATCTCGAAGGCGATCATAGCGGCCGCGCTGGTCGTCATGATCGGCTCAGTGATGGTGCAGCCCGTGCCGATCATTCCTCGTTCGGTGCTGATCGTTTCGCCGCTCCTCGTGTTCTTCGTCATGGGCGGTTCGAGGGCACTCTATCGCGCGAGCAAGGAGTTCTATCTCTATGGTGGTCTCGTCGCGCAGGGCAAGCCCGTGATCGTGATTGGCGCGGGAGGTGCCGGCGCGAGTCTCGCGCGCGAACTCTCGCGCTCCGCCGAATGGCGCCTCGTTGGCCTGCTCGACGACGATCCCGCAAAGCAACGGCGAGAGATCTACGGCTACAAGGTGCTGGGCCCGATCGATGACATCGCAAAATGGGCGCAGACGCTGCGCTGCGAATTTGCCATCATCGCCATACCGTCGGCGTCCGCCGATGTGCAACGACGTGTCGCCACACAATGTGTTCGAGCGGGCGTGAAGGCGCTTATGCTGCCTTCATTGAACGATTTGCTGCCTGGCCAGGGCTTCCTTTCTCAGGTGCGCAACATCGACCTCGAGGATCTGCTGGGACGCGATGCGGTCAACATCGACACGCCGCACGTCGAGGCCCTGCTGAGTGGCAGGGTCGTCATGGTCACGGGTGCAGGCGGCTCGATTGGCTCCGAACTGTGCCGACAAATTCTGCGTTTCGCGCCCGCGCAACTCGTTGCGCTCGATGTGTCCGAGTACGCGATGTACCGACTCACAGAGGAAATCCATGAGCGCTTTCCCGAGCTTTCCGTGATGCCGATCGTCGGCGATGCAAAAGATGCGCTCCTGCTCGATCAGGTTATGGGGCGCTATACGCCTCACATCGTTTTCCATGCCGCTGCGTACAAGCACGTTCCGTTGATGGAGGAACTGAACGCATGGCAGGCGATTCGCAACAACGTGTTGGGCACGTATCGCGTAGCGCGCGCGGCGATCAAGCATCAAGTGAGGCATTTCGTTCTGATCTCGACCGATAAGGCGGTCAACCCGACCAACGTGATGGGTGCAAGCAAGCGCCTTGCGGAGATGGCCTGCCAGGCGTTGCAGCAGACCAGCGAACGCACGCAGTTCGAGACCGTGCGCTTCGGCAACGTCTTGGGCAGCGCGGGTAGCGTGATTCCGAAGTTCCAGCAGCAGATCGCGAAGGGCGGTCCGGTGACCGTCACGCATCCGGAAGTCACGCGTTTCTTCATGACGATTCCCGAGGCATCGCAACTGGTGCTGCAGGCATCGAGCATGGGGCGCGGCGGCGAGATTTTCATTCTCGACATGGGTGAGCCGGTCAAGATCGTCAATCTCGCGAGAGATTTGATCCGCCTCTATGGCTACTCGGAAGAGCAGATTCGCGTGGTTTTCACGGGGCTGCGACCCGGTGAGAAGCTATATGAAGAATTGCTCGCGGACGACGAAACGACCACGCGCACGCCACATGCGAAGCTGCGCACGGCAAAGGCACGCGAAGTGCCTGACAATCTGCTGGACGAATTGCTGCCATGGCTTATGCAGCACCGCGTACCGGGCGACGACGAAGTACGCCGCGATCTGCGGCGCTGGGTGCCCGAGTATCAGCCGTCGGGTACACCTAAACTGCAGAGCGTAGGGGGCACGTCGGTGCGCGCTGCTGGCTAGGGGCGCAACGGGCGACCTTGGTGTCAGTCATGTATTGACTAGCGCTCAGCGTTGAGTCGCATGCATCGGGATACGCGACGTGGTGCGTTCGCGCATGTTCTTGAGGCCGAAATGGCGCTCGTCAATCAGATAGCCAATTATCCGGTCGACGCAGTGTTCGACACTGTTGCCATGCGTGTGCAAGCTGAGATCAGGGTGGAGAGGCGGACGATAGGGCGAACCGATGCCGGTGAATTGCGGGATTTCGCCGCTGCGCGCTCGCCTGTATAGGCCTTTGGGATCGCGCCGCTCACAGACGTCGAGTGGCGTGTCGACAAACACCTCGACAAAATAAGCTTCCCCTACGATGCGCCGTGCATTTTCACGGTGCTCAGGCTCGGGGGAAATCGTTGCCGTGACGGCAACAAATCCCTCTTTGCAAAAAAGCGCCGCCACGTGGGCGACGCGCCTGAGGTTTTCTGTGCGCTCAGCTTCGCTGAAACCAAGGTCCGCATTGAGTCCCGTACGCAGCACATCACCGTCGAGCATCGTTGCTCGAAGTGCAAACGTTTGCAGTCGCTTGACCAAAGCACATGCAATGGTTGACTTACCCGCGCCGGACATGCCGGTCAGCCAGATGACGACTCCCGCCGACGTTGCTGTATCCACTTCGCGTTACTCCGAGTTCAATGCGAATCACGAGCAATTGTAACGTCGGAGGGGCTGTTGTAACGTCTACGTAATAAAACGCAACAAATTTGCAGGGAAGTAATTTAATGTGACAGAGTTCTCATTTACTTAAACCCCCGCGGATTCTTCTCCTGCCAGCGCCAGTGATCTACACACATGCGCTCGATCCCGAACTCCGCTTTCCAGCCAATGACGTTTTCCGCCGCGACCGGATTCGCATAGCATTCGGCGATGTCGCCGGGCCGGCGCGCGACGATCTCATAGGGCACGGGGCGCCCTGAGGCTTGCTCGAACGCCTTCACGACTTCCAGCACGCTGTAGCCGCGCCCGGTACCGAGATTCACGACCAGGCCTTCGCCACGCGAGGCAAGCGCGTCGAGCGCCTTGAGGTGGCCCTTCGCGAGATCGACCACGTGAATATAGTCGCGCACGCCCGTGCCGTCCGGGGTCGGGTAGTTGCCGCCGAACACGCGCAGTTTTTCGAGCTTGCCCACCGCCACTTGCGCGACATAAGGCATGAGGTTGTTCGGGATGCCCGCCGGGTCTTCGCCGATCAGCCCGCTTTCATGCGCGCCCACCGGGTTGAAATAGCGCAGCACGGCAATGCGCCACTCCGGGTCAGAGATCTCGACGTCGCGCAGGATCTGCTCGGCGATGAGCTTTGACTGGCCGTAGGGGTTCGTTGCCGAGAGCGGAAACGTTTCGTCGATCGGCGAGCGTTCGGGCATGCCGTAGACCGTGGCCGAGGAGCTGAACACGAACTGCTTCACGCCATGCTGGCGCATCACGTCGAGCACCACGAGCAGGCCGTCGACATTGTTGCGGTAATACTCGATGGGCTTCGCCACCGACTCGCCCACGGCCTTGAGTGCCGCGAAATGGATAACGCCGGTGATGCTGTGCGCTTCGAAAATGCGCGAGAGGGCGGCGTCGTCGCGCACGTCGGCTTCGTAGAACGCCACGGGCTTGCAGGTAATTTGCTCAACGCGCTTGAGCGACTCGCTACTGCTGTTCACGAGATTGTCGATGGCGACCACCTCATAGCCGCCATTGAGCAGCTCGACGCAGGTATGCGAGCCGATGTAACCCGCGCCGCCGGTGACGAGGATGGTGCCCTTTGAGTTCGTCGCAGTCATGCCGTGTTCGTTCCCGTGAATTCCAGACTCGATCAAAAAGTCGACCCGGTGATTTCCCGGATCAGTTCCCGGTAGCGTTGTACCACAACGCGCTCATCGAATTCTTTCTCGATTTTTTTTCGGCCGCGCCCGGCCATGGCGGCGCGCGCCGGCCCGTCGAGGTCCAGCATCTGCGCGAGGCTGGCGGATAGCGAGGCGGCATCGCGCGCTTCGCACAGCAGGCCGTTCACGCCGTCGGCAACCACTTCGCGGCAGCCGGGCACGTTGGTGGCCACGATCGGCCGGCCCATCGCGCTTGCTTCCATTAGCGTGCGCGGCACGCCTTCGCGGTACGAGGGCAGCACGACGCAGTCCGCATCGGCGATAAAGGGACGCACATCGGCCGTTTCGCCAAGATATTCGATTACGCCTTCGCGCTCCCAGGACGCGACTTCTTCGCGCGAGATCGCGCTCGGATTGTCTACGCCCACCGGGCCGAGCAACTGGAAGCGTGCGTGCGGATAGCGCGCGCGTAGCGTGCGCGCGGCCTCGACGTACTCGCCCACGCCCTTGTCCCAGAGCAGCCGGCCAATCAGAACGAACGCAAACTCTGCGCGCTCGGGCAGCGGCGTGAAGGGGAAATCGTCGAGATCGACGCCTTCGCCGTGCAGCAGCCTCGCGCGCTCGGGATGCGCGAGGAGATTGCCGTCCTTGAAAGCGGCTTCGTCGTCGCGATTGAGGAACCACACTTCGCGAGGGAAGCGGAACGCGAAACGATACAGACGCTTGGCGACCTGCGCGGCGCGGCTCTTCTGGATGAATACGTAACCGAGGCCCGTCGTGACCGCCACCGAAGGCGTGCGCGCGAGCCAGGCGGCAATCGATCCGTAGATATTCGGCTTGATCGTGTAGTGGAACACGACGTCCGGCTTGAGCGAGCGATACTGGCGGTAGAGCGCGAGCATGGTGCGCAGGTCGTCGAGCGGATTCGTGCCCTTCGAGGCGACCGGCAGTTCGACGCAGCGGCAGCCCATGGCCGCGAGCGGTTCGAAGGTGCGGTCGCGCGGCGCAATCACGGTGACTTGCGCGCCCGCTTCTGTGAGTGCACGCGACAGGCCGCGCCGATAGGTATAGATTGCCCAGGCCGTGTTGCAGACGAGGGCGACGTGCAGTGGATGCCGGTGCGCGGCGGACTGGGGCGCGCTGGCGGCGGCGGTTCGGGCAGGCGAGGAGTTCACGAAAGCGGGGCGTCGTTGGCAGGCGATGGCGGCAGCGGCCGGGGCGCACATTTTAGCCGACGGGCGTAGGGATCAAGTCGACCGAAGCGGCGCATCGCTGGGGACCTTGCGCGCCGTTGGCCTACACTGCGCGAGCCGCGCTCAAACCCAAACCTATTGACACACCGTATCGCACGTAGTTGGAGGGCGAGCGGTTCGTGTACTTCCTGGTCGGCCGGGCGACTGTCGCACTTTTAGGTGCGCGAGGACCTGCGCGCTTTTTCAGGCATCGGCATGGGCCCTAATCGACGGTTCGCTGTGTTCGCCGCGCGTGTTTAGCTGCCCGTGCTTTCGCGTTAGTTGTAGAGCGTTCAGGTACACGCGGCAGAGTTCTTCATCTATCAGCGCCGAGGGATGTCGGCGCATACGCCCAGATTCGCCGCGTTGCCACACGACGCCTGCGGAGCCTTCCCGCTCTCGTCTTCGAAAGCGCTTCGCTTCAGCGCCTCGATTGTTTCCGGCCGCGTGGACGGAAACCACGTGATGCGCCCTGCCACTTCAATTCCAACTTGTTTTCCCTTCCAGTAGATGGCGTTTTCCATTTCGACGGTCTCCTTGGGTTGACCTTGCCGGCGGGAACGCCAATTATGCGCCCGGTCCGACAAAGCGGCGCGTGCGGCATTGCATACGGTATCGAGCCGCAGGGAATTCGTCGGCGAGACCAGACTCAAGCGCGGTGCGCTCGCGCGTCCGGCGGTTGGCGTCGCCGATAGAGTGGGCCGCATTCCATCCCTCACCGCCGTGCTTGACGGTCAGCCTTGGAAAGAGTCGGACTTGACATCCGTGCGTTGTGCGATTGCCGCGAGAACGGCCAGCATGGTCGCGTAGAAGGACACAGTGCTCTTCAGGTCGAAAGTCTCGACCGTCAGCCCGAAAACGAAGAACATCAGGATGAAGGACAGGCCGATGAGCGCCGTACGCCGCGTCGTCTTCGATGTGGACTTGAGCTTCGCCGCGAAGAAGACCGCGGGTACGACGTAGATCGCGAGCAGCGCGAGGCCGCCCACAATGCCGTAGTTGGCCATGTAGGCGAGCAACTGGTTGTGCACTTCACCTTCGCCGAACTGTGCCGCGGTGGGGGTCAGCGCACCTTGCTTCGCCATCAATGTCATCTTGTCGCGAAACCCGTCGCCACCGAGGCCAAGCACCGGATTTTCGGCAATCAGCGTCGCCGCTGCTTCATAGAGTTGCAGGCGGATGCCGACCGACGTGTCGCGGTGACCTTGCGTGTACTGGGTCAGGTCGGACGACACGCCGTTCACGCGATCGCGCACCGTCCCCGAGAGTCCGTACACGAGTCCGAGCAGCACCGCAACCGCCACCGGCATCAGCACCTTCCAGTGAAAGGGCTTGTTGCGGCCGAGCTCCCAGACGATCAGCAATGCAACAAGCGGGATCGCCGCCCAGCCTCCGCGCGCGCCAGACAACAGCGAAGCAGCGAGGCCTGCAACCAGGCCCGCGATCTTGAGCGCGCGCCAGAGCGCCGAATCCTTGCGCCACCAGTTCAGCGCGATCGCTGACAGCACGCCGAGCGCAAGCGCGAGATCGCCAAAGTGGATCGGGTTCAGGAACGCACTGCCGATGCGCCCGTCGCCCCAATCGCGCGGCATAAAAAGGGCAAGCGCGAGCGCGGACAGGGCTCCCAGGGTAAAGGAAAGGTCCGCCCAGACGAAGATTCGCGGCGGCGCGCGCCGCAGGGCCAGAAAGATCGGGATTGCGAGCAGGAAACGCGATGGCGAGTCCCAGGTTTTGAACATAGGATGCCCATGCGAGAGCGTGCTGAGCGCGACGGCAGCAACGGGGCCGCACAGCGCGATGCATAACGCGAGTTCGTAACGCTCAAGCGGCGCATAGCCATAGGGTGCGCCTGCGGGCCGCGAGCAGAGTGCCACCAGCGAAATGACGCCCGCACCGATCGATACGGCGCTCGAAGCGCCTTGCACGAGCATGGCGATAGAGGGAAAGGCGAGCAGGAAAGCCGCGGTCAGCCAGTCGCCGGGCGCGGTGCGTCGGGAATCAATCGTAACTGCTGTCGGCATCACTACACTGCTGTTATCTGTAAGGGAGGGCGGTTGTGTGGACTACGTCCCCGTGTTACGTCCTCACTACGCAGCTTTTTGGGTGCGAAGCATGACGAGAATCGCACTATTGTACGCGGACATTTTCCTCGTTCGAGACTGCACCCAAAAAACTGCGCACTACTTTGGTGAACGCGACCGGCCCGATAAAAATCGGGAGCAAACGGAATGCGTATAGTTTACAGCCGCGAACGAGGAGGGCGCACATCGCACTCTGGTATGACGATTCGCTGCGCATCGCGCATCATTGGGCTACACTGCGCGCGCCGCGCATGTTTCCAGCCCCGCCTTGCCTTTAGCCATGCTTCGTTCCCTTGCCGCCCTCCTGATCTTCCAGTGTCTCGGCGAGAGCGTGTCCTACGTGTTCTCGCTGCCCGTGCCCGGTCCCGTGATCGGCATGCTGCTCCTGTTCGCCTTCGCGTTGATGCGGCCCGCCGCCGCCGAGGCGATCGAGCCGACCGCGCTCGAATTGCTGCGCCATCTCTCGCTGCTCTTCATTCCGGCGGGCGTGGGCATCATGGTGTCCGCGCAGGCCGTGCGCGGCGAGGCGCTCGCCGTGATCGCGAGCCTCGTCGTGAGCACGACACTCGGCATCGCAGTGACGGCGCTCGTCACACGCGCGCTGTTGCGTCGTCAGCGGCGCAACCCAACGGCCGGGGAAGGCGCATCGTGAACGGTCACCTGCCCATTACGAAGCTCGACGCGATCTGGGTCTATCTTGCCGCCACGCCGCTGCTCGGCTTGACGGTGACGCTCGTCGCCTATCTCATCGCTATCAATATCTACGCGCGCGCAAAGCACAATCCGCTCGCGAACCCGGTGTTGATCGCCGTGGCGCTCGTCGTCGCGGCGCTGAAGATCACGGATACGCCGTATCGCACGTATTTCGAGGGCGCCCAGTTCGTGCACTTCCTGCTCGGTCCCGCCACGGTCGCGCTCGCCCTGCCGCTCTACCGTCAGTGGGACAAGCTAAAGCGCGGCGCGCTGCCATTGCTCGGCGGGCTCGTTGCAGGCTCGCTCACGGCAATCGTGTCTGCGGTCGGCGTCGCGAAGCTCTTTGGCGCCTCGCATCAGACCATTGCCTCGCTCGCGCCGAAGTCCGTCACCACACCGATCGCCATGGCCGTCGCCGACAAGGTCGGCGGCATCCCATCGCTCACTGCCGTGCTCGTGATATCGACGGGCGTGTTCGGAGCAGTATCCGCGCGCTGGATTCTCAACGTCATTCGCGTGCGCGAGACCGAAGTGCGCGGCTTCGCGATCGGCGTGGCTTCGCATGGCATCGGCACAGCACGTGCGTTTCAGGTCAGCGAGGAGATGGGCGCGTTTTCCGGGCTCGGCATGGGTCTGAACGGTGTCTTTACTGCGTTCGTCGTGCCGGTGCTGTTGCCCGTGCTGCTGCGGTGGCTGTAGAAAATTTCTCGCGCTGTCGGCGAAATGGTCCGCTAACGAGTAACTTCATCTTCTTCAAAGCGAACCTTTCGAGTCGTCCAATTGCGGTCGCTGAGGGTACGTGAGGCCGGCTCAGAATGGCCGCGTCCAGCCCTAAGGTCGGAACGCGAAAGCAGCGTCGCGAAGCTCAGGGCGGCTCTGCGGATGCCGATCTACTCCCGGCCCCCGGCAGATATTCTTGAAGAGATCGATTGAGGTAGACGCTGTGAAATCACCGAAGACTGCTACCGCTGGCTTGCCGAGAATCTGACGGGCGGAGAGGGCGTCGATAAGGCACCCAAACGGTCAGACCTTGACTCCGAAGCAAACGCTGCCAGTGGAAAAGCCGATCAAATTCGCCTCAACTCTACGACGATCGGCGAGCCGACGGGAAGCCTTCGTAGAATCTAGTTGCGCGCAGGGGCGTGCAGCGCCGCCGCGGCGCCCCCGTGCAATCCGGAGTTATTTCGCAAGGCCTCGGACCCAGAGCGCCGACTCGGCCGGGACCGACATCCTGTCGTCGACCAGGAGCGTTTAATCACGATCGCTCTTGCTTCCGTGTCTGACTTGCAACGTCCGCAGGTCTTGATCGTGTCTGGTGAGGGCGAACCACGGGGGAGCCTCTGCGAGACATCCGGAGGCAGCCTACAAAGTCAGTCGAACAACAATAAATACGGCACGACGTTCGTTCCATTTCCCGGTGAAAAGTCCACAACGTCCCCGGTCCATGGCCTGTTTTTCTGCCCCACTTCGGCCTCTCGTAAATAGAGTGTGAGAGCGTGTGGATGCTCTCGAATACGCACACTTTCGCAATTAGAGGAAGACGATAGGCTCGAATTCTTAGACCTGCTCTCGAAGCCCATGCATGTGTCAATGGCGACGTATAGGCGCTGAGGTAATATCGGTCTTTCCAAACCTTTCCCGGGGGGCGGCATGTGGTCGATTGATGGGATAACCGATCGGACGTTTCGCGCTAAATTTCTCGATGTGCCCGATGCGATGTCGGCATGGCTAAACGAGGTCGGGGGCTTCGAAGGGAAAGACGTGCTGGAATTCGGATGCGGTGAAGCAACAGCGGCACTAGGCATCGCGCTTCGCTATCATCCGCGCCGCCTTGTTGCGACCGAGATCCAGTCGAGTGAGCTCGATCGCGCTATTCCGCTGGCGCGCGAGCAGCTTGGTCTTAACGAACTGCCACTGAATCTCGAACTGACGAAGGTCGATCCGGCTGAGCGGCTAGACCACACGGGCCGCTTCGATATTGCCTACAGTTGGTCCGTTTTCGAGCACGTGCGCCAGGATTTGATCGCCGATTGCCTGACCAAGATTTTCGACGTGCTGCGCCCAGGCGGATATATGTTCTTGCAAACTACGCCGCTCTACTACTCGGCATTCGGTTCGCATTTCGCACAATGGATACCAATGCCTTGGGCGCACCTGTCAATGCAACACAATTTGCTCTGCGACGAAATCCGTCGACAGGTAACTGACAGTGACGAGTGCCGAATCTTGCTTTCCATGTACGAAACGCTGAACCGCGCCACGGATTCGCATATTCTTGACACCGCCCGAAGTGTCGGATTTGAGATTGTTCGCGAACATCGGACCTACGATGCTTTCCCCATCCCAGAGCAGCTTCTCCGCATATACCAGGAGTCCGTCCTCAGGACGAACCAACTCGTATTCCTCGCGAGAAGGTCAGCCGACGACTAGCACATTGATCGTATTCGCGTAGCGCACTGGCGATGATCCAGTGCTAAATGATGACCGCATGAAGTGTGACTTAGCGGTACCCGTCGCCCGGGGCAATATAAGCCATGCCTACATGACGTGTCGGTATTGCAAGGGAAGCGCGGGATGATGGCGTGGTTTGAGCCATCAAACGGGGTTGATACGCTGATGAGGGAAGGCCACAGACTGGAATCGGTGCACTTTCTACGCTTCTTTGCGGCAGCGGGCGTGGTGGTGCACCACTTAATGCAATATTACGGCAGCCACATCCACGGTGGGCGTGTTCTTTGTGATAAACGGCGTTGTCATCGCCCTCGGGGTAGCCGAAGGTGCAAGTGTGGGCCGCTTCAGGACCCCGCGAATCTCGGCGAGACTCTCGCGTGGCCCCAATATCCATACGGCGTCGAGGGCGTCGGCCGCGCCGTCCAGCGTCGAGCTTCGCGCATCGTGTCGACCCGACAGCGATGCGCCCGGATTTTGACGCGCCACGCCGAGTCGTTTGGCCATGACCGTCAAACCTAATCCCCTTTCCCGCATCAGTGTCTTGATCGGAACTAGGAATGGCATTTCATTCACCCTAGGCCGCAAGAAAACAGGCACCTAGAAACATATGGTTGATAAACAACGTATTTACATCATTAACAACGATTCTGAATCTGACTTGTCACGTGATATACCGCCGCACACATCCTTGTTTATTGGTGATTCCCCCGCTTGAGATAACGTCCGCGAATGAAAAATCAATCGTTGATGTCAAAGTGAGGTCATATTGTTTCGATCCTTATCGTAAGAAGGATGATATACATATCAACTAAGAGAGTGGCAGGCGAGGAGGTTGGTCGTTTGCTCAGAATCCCGCCACACGGGCGTTTCACGGTGCATCGCTTGACGAAACAGGGCCTGCTCGCGAATGAGTTCACGTGCCTGCTGGTGGTGGGAACAGTTTTAGCCCTAACTTCTTGGTCCGACGGCAGGAGCGCGCCAAGACGGAAAAGCAAAAACGTAAGTGACGGGGCAGCAGAGACAACAACGATTTGCCTTGCTAACCACCGCGCGCAAACAGCGCACGCTTCATCTTGTGCAAGGTGCGATACGGCGTCACAAAGTGCAGCAAGCTCTTCGCCACGCCCGCCCAGTCGCGCCAATTCATCACATTCAGATAACGCAGCTGCAGGCGCAACGTCGATACGATCTGCCGCCGCCGCTTCGTCGCGCTAATGCCGCCTTCATTCAGTTCGTAGTACAAACCAAGCTCCGGCAGATTCGCGCACTCGTAGCGCTCCATCAGTCGCAGGAACAGGTCGAGGTCCTCAGCGGCCGGATACTGCACGCGATAGTTGCCTACAGCGAGCACGGCATCGACACGTAACATCACCGAAGGATGCACGAGCGGCGAGCGCAAGAGGCGCGAGCGGCGCAGCGCACGCGCATCGCTGCTCGGACGCAGCATGAAAAGCGGCTCGCCCGCGCGATTGACCACCTGGGTCCACGTGCCGAGCGCCGCAAGCGCAGGTTCCGCTTCCATGCGCGCGCGCTGTTTCGCGAGGCGCTGAGGCGCAGTGAGATCGCCCGCATCGATACGCGCAGCGTAACGAAAACCGCGCGCCGCGAGCGCCTCGATGCCAGCCTGCAACGCGCGCTCGATACCGCCGTTCTTCTCCATCCGCAAAACTTCCACGCACATGCCCGGCACCTCAGGCGCGACGATCGGCGGCGTGCTGCCATCGTCAACGACGAGCGCATAGATCGTTGCGTCCTCATCGAACGAAGCGAGCGTTCGGGCCACATCGTCCTGACCGTTGTATGCAGGCATGAGCACGGCGACGTCGGCAAGCACGCCCTCGCGTGCATCGCGCATGGGAAGCGCGGCGGAATTCATCATGAAACGAGTTTGAAGCGAATGTAGTAGAGGTTCACGCAGGCGGCCGCGAGATAGCCTGCCGCGAGGCCGCACAGCGCGCCATACGAGCCGAGTCGCGGTATCGCCACGAGATTCACGGCGAACGCCACGGCGAGCGCGAGCAGCCATTTCGCGAGCAGCACGAATTTCGCCTGATATTTGAGCACGACGAGGTTGCCGATGGCTTCGAGTCCCGCCGGCACCGAAAGCCACACGGCCCAGCGGAAGATGCCGATCGCGCCTTCGTAGTCCGGCCCGAACACGCGGCCGATGATGACGCCCGCGAGCGCATCGAGCACGAGCGCGCCCGCCACCATCAGCACAGCCGTCATCGCGAAGAGGCGCACGAGGTTGCGGCGCAGCTGCGCGGTCTGCTGCACGCGGTAGACGAAGGCGGGCGCGATCGTCTGCGAGAGCATGAGCGCAAGCGTGATCCAGTTCTCGTTGAGCTGTTGCGCAGCCGAGTAGCGGCCGAGATCGGCGAACGAGATCGTGCGCTCGAGCATCAAGCGGTCGAGCTTCAGGAACAGGTACATGCAGATGAGCCCGAGCCAGAACACCGTGCCCGCGCTCGCGAAATGCTTAAAAAGCGAGCGGTCCACGTGCCAGCCGAGCTTGCCGCCGTGGCGGCGCCGGAAGTAGAGCACGAGCGCCGCGCCGATCGCCGCCGATTCCAGCGCCCAGAGCCAGCCGAAGGTGGCGGGCGCGAACGCCGCGCGCGCAAGCAGAAATACGAGCAGCGCCTTGATCACGGCCGTCGTCATGCTCGCGAGCAATTGCGGTTTGCTGTATGTCATGCTCTGCAGCCAGGCGTTGATCACGCCCACAAATGGCTCGCGAAACAGCATCGTCACCGCGAGCCCGGCGAGCATGGCGCCGACCATCGGGTCGGTCACGCCGAGCGCAATGCCGGCCCACGTTAGGAGCAGCGCCGCCGCCGACACGCCGATGCGCAGCGCGAACGCGCTCCCGAGCACGGTGCCGAGCTGCTCCGGCGGCCGGTTGACGATGGTCGGCACGAGAATCTCGGCGCCGCACACCCACGTAATCGGCGCGAGCACGAGCAGGAGCGTGTTGGCGTACTGCCACTTGCCGAATACGTCAGGGCCGAAATAGCGCGCGAGCACGCCGCTGATGGCGATGGCCACCGCGATCTGCGTGACGCGCTCGAGGCCGAGCCACACGATGTTCGCAAACGCGCGGGCGACGTCGGGATTGCCAAAGCGCTTGAGGCTCAGCATCGCGCCTCGCCATGGCGGGAGGCGCTAAAAAAGGGGCAGGCACGCGGCGTGCGCAATCTCTCCGCCATTTTTGACGAATATTTTGGCAATAAAAGGAAACAGTGAAGCATTAAAATGGGTGCATACCACTGCCGAAAAACGGCAATTATAGTTTGTAACGGATCCCACTTTTCGTAACTCCGAAGGCTTACAGTCGCCTGTCCGTGTTACGAATAGACCCGAATCCCCATCAGGACGTGAGCCCCAACATGATTTCGAAATCGATTTTCAAGGCATATGACATTCGCGGCGTGATCGGCAAGACGCTCGACACCGACACCGCGCGCGCCATTGGCCGCGCCTTCGGCAGCGAAGTGCGCGCTCAGGGCGGCGACGCCGTGGTGATCGCGCGCGACGGCCGGCTCTCGGGTCCCGATCTCTCGCGTGCGCTGGCCGACGGCCTGTGCGAGGCCGGCGTGGACGTGGTCGATGTCGGCATGGTGCCCACGCCTGTGGGCTACTTCGCCGCGAGCGTGCCGCTCAAGCTGGTTGGCGGCGAGCGCAACGTGGACTCCTGCATCGTCGTGACGGGCAGCCACAATCCGCCCGACTACAACGGCTTCAAGATGGTCCTGCGCGGCAAGGCGATTTACGGCGACCAGATCCTCGCGCTTTACGACCGCATCGTCGCGGACCGTTTCGACGCGGGCGAAGGCAGCTACACGAAGTACGACATCGCCGACGCTTATGTCGATCGCATCTTGAGCGACGTGAAGCTTGCACGTCCGCTGAAGATCGTCGTCGACACCGGCAACGGTGTGGCGGGCGACCTGGCTCCGCGCCTCTTCAAGGCGATGGGCTGCGAACTTGTTGAGCTCTTCACGGAAGTGGACGGCAATTTCCCGAACCATCATCCGGACCCGGCGCACCCCGAGAATCTGCAGGACGTGATCCGCGCGCTCAAGGAAACGGATGCGGAAATCGGCTTCGCGTTCGACGGCGACGGCGACCGTCTGGGCGTCGTGACCAAGGACGGCGAGATCATCTACCCCGATCGCCAGCTCATGCTGTTTGCCGAGGAAGTGCTTTCGCGCAATCCGGGCAAGCAGATCATCTACGACGTGAAGTGCACGCGCAATCTCGCGAAGTGGGTGAAGGAAAAGGGCGGCGAGCCGCTCATGTGGAAGACGGGCCACTCGCTCGTGAAGGCGAAGCTGCGCGAAACCGGCGCGCCGCTCGCGGGTGAAATGAGCGGCCACGTGTTCTTCAAGGACCGCTGGTACGGCTTCGACGACGGCCTGTACACGGGCGCGCGTCTGCTCGAAATCCTCTCGCGCGTGGCCGATCCGAGCAAGCTGCTCAACGACCTGCCGAACTCGCACGCCACGCCCGAGCTGCAGCTGAAGCTCGAGGAAGGTGAGAACTTCGAGCTGATCGGCAAGCTGCAGAAGAACGCGAAGTTCACGGGCGCCGACGAGGTCATCACCATCGACGGCCTGCGCGTGGAGTATCCGGACGGCTTTGGCCTTGCCCGCTCGTCGAACACCACGCCCGTGGTCGTGATGCGTTTCGAGGCCGATAACGATGCGGCGCTTGCGCGCATCCAGGCCGACTTCAAACGCGTGATTCTTGCCGAGAAGCCGGACGCGAAGCTGCCGTTCTGACGAAGACGTCCCGGCGGCCCGCCGGTAAGTAGACAGCGAGCCCGCATACGACCGATCTGAAGGGCGTATGCGGGCTCGCGAACGTTTACCGACTCATTGTGACTGTCGCGCGGCAAGCTGTTCGCCCATACTTCGGGATACAAGCTGTCGCGAGGCACGACCGGAGCGAGATGCGCCGCCAGACTTAAAGGGCGGGGCGTCGCGGTCTTCCGGCCCAAGCGTCGCGCATGTCAAGGAGGGCCGGGGGATGTTGCGTGTCGTCAGGTTCGGAGTCGCTTGCGGCTTGCCTGCCAACTGGACCCATCAGGCGGCATGATCGTGCGCGACGATTGCATCCATCGCAGTTCCTACCCAGTGCACGCGGCGCCAGGCTGGCTCGACGGGCACCGTATCCGTATTTACGCGGCCTTCGTGCTGCTGGTGAATATTGGCTACTTTTCGCTACGGATCTGGTTTGGATGCATCGACCGGATACCCAACGTCAGCCCGCCAGGTTGGGATTTCGCCGTATTCTGGAGCGCCTCCTGGCTCGCGCTGCACGGGCCGGCAGCCAGCGTGTTCGACACTGCCCTCATCGAGCGGATTGCATTACCGCTGCAGAATATTCTGCCGACGCCATTCGTCACGCCGTGGACCTATCCGCCGACGTTTTTGCTGGTCATGCTCCCGGCTGCGTTGTTGCCTTTCCCGGTCTCTTGTCTCCTGTACGTATCGGCGGGGATGGCCTTCGCGTACCACGCGTGCGCGCGGATCCTGCCGGCCGTGCGGAACCCGTCATGGTGGCTGCCGGTTGTCGCTTTCCCTGCAGTCTGGGTCGCGGCGGGCGCCGGGCAAAACTCATTTTTGACTTTTGGGCTCTTGGGGCTCGGACTCATGTCGCTTGGCAGGCGACCATGGCTCGCAGGCATTTTCTTTGGATTGCTGGCCATTAAACCGCAACTGGGTCTCGTGATTCCCATTGCGTTGCTGTTTGGCAGGCATTGGCGCGCCTTCGTGTCGGCGGCGCTGACTGTCGGCGCGTTTTCTGCGCTCGCTGGGCTGGTGCTCGGATTCGAGACGTTCTCCCGCTTTGCGCAGGCGTTGCCCGCATTTAGCCAGTTCGTCGTCGAGTATTCAGACCGCTGGCCGCGCGGCATCTTGACGGCGTTCGGCGCCGCGCGCCATTTCGGCGTGGCCGTGCCGACCGCATATGCCTTCCACGCGGTCGTGGCGGCGCTGGCCGCGAGCGCCGTCGCCTGGCTTTGGGCCGTGCGCGCGCGGTTCGAGTTGCGGGCGTCGATGCTCGTGCTCGCCACGCTGCTGGTGCCGACCTATGTGATGCCCTACGACTTGCTTCTCCTCGCCTTGCCGATTCTATGGCTCGTGCGCGATGGTGCCCGCAATGGCTGGCTTCGCGGCGATGGGGTCGCGGTAGTGGGCGCATGGCTCTCGCCGCTCGTCTTCTATACGCCTGGCGATTGGGCGGCCGGCGTTTATGTACCAGTCATCGTATTTGCGTTGTTGATGGTCGTCGTGCGGCGCTACCTCGCGCAACAGGCTGCGCACGCTGGCAAGCGGCAGTTGGCAGATATCAATGCAGGGACCGGGTTAGCTGCAAAATAAGGCCGTTCAGAGCTGGTACACAGCCAGGTGGCGTCAGAGGCGTAACGCGTGATTTCACGCTTGCGCTGACTTACGGGGGACAACATGAGTAACGATCAATCGAGCACGGGTGCCGCGGACACGCCCAGTGATTCGGGCGGACTTCTCGCCATGTTGGTGTTGCTGTATTTCCTTCCTTCGATCATCGCCTTCCATGGTATGCACCGTAAGCGACGCGCTATCACGCGGCTTAACATGCTGCTCGGATGGACCGTGCTTGGCTGGTTTGTCGCTTTCCTCTGGGCACTGACTGCGGTTCAGAAGGGCGGCTTCGCCACAGGCAATCGCGCACGTGCCAACGTGAGAATCGGCAAGGAAGCGCGAACGGTTTTTCGCTGAGTCAATCTCTCGCACGCTCGTCCCGCATCCACACATCGGAGGTCGCACGCCGCAGCATCCGGCCGGCGACCTCCGCGGCCCAGCGCGTCTATTTCGCGTGGTCGCGTGAGGCGCGTACGAGTATCAGAATGAGCCACACGGGAAGGAGAAATGCAGCCCATGAGTGCGTGGTTGCCGTATTGCAGATCAAGAGAAACGACAGCAGGGGCGTGAACCATGCCAACGTCACGAAAACATAGTCCGTAGCAGTAAGAGACGTCGATGGGTGGCGTGAGTTGGCATGCGCGCAAATACACACGATAGGTAGAAGCAGCCAGGCGAGGTCGTAGTACACGAGATAGGGCTGAATCATGAGCGTGGTGACGATGGCGGCTGCCGCGAGCAGTTCCCGGTTTATCCCGCGCGCCCATGCTATCGAAGTGGCTAGCACCGCCCCAAGGGCGATTGCAACGTGTACCGCGTACGCCACGCCCGCGCCTATACCGGCTGAGCGCATGAACGCGAAGACAGTGGGCATGGCACGCCAGAGATGACCTTCGCCCTGTACTAGCGCGACATCCTGAAACCACGCTGCGGCTTGAAAGAACTTCATCCATAGCGACCAGCCAAACAGGGCGGCGCTTGCGGTGCACAGGACGGCCGCCGTCAAGATCGCTGCGGCGCAGGCTCGAAAATGGCGGCCGCACAGAAAGAACAGCGGAAACAGGATGCCCAATTGAGGCTTGATCACGAGCATGCCCGCACAGATACCGGCCAGGATCGGCGCAGTCTCAAGGACGCCAAGCGCACCGGCCACCAATGCAAGCGTTAGCAGCGAGTTCTGCCCATAGACCATCGTTACCCAAATGCCCGGAAACGCGACGACTGTCGCCCAGGGCAACGTACTCCTCCTCATTACGGGCATGCAGGCAAGCAGGCACCCCGCAACGCCGATACCCAAAAAGAGTGCGTACGAAGCCGCGTAGGGCAGCGATGCCAGCGGGTACACGAGCAACTGAAACGTCGGCGGGTAGATCCACGGTCCGAACATATTTGCCAAAGGCGTGCCCGCCTGCAGCGACGCCTCGCAGGCCAGTAGCCGTTGGTTGTCGAAGGCCGCCGCGGCGCCGTGGCGCAGTGAAACCTCAGAGGCGCACCAGAAGACCCGAAAATCCGAACCGGGGAGCGGGACCCCCACTTTGTGGAGTCCCCAATAGGACACCGCCCAGATTCCGATTAGCGCAGCCTGCAGGATGAACAATGCCGCGCTGTACAACCTGATTCGTTCACGGCACAGCCACGGCCGTCGTTCCACCATCGATGCCTCATGGCTGGTCTGGGCCGCGACGCGCATCGCGAGGCCCTGCGCATCCACGGCGACCTTTGATCGACGCACGCTTATCGGCCGGCTGCTCGCACCTGCGACGCGTCACGCCAGCGAACCAGCTCCAGCGGTGCGCTGCTGCTACGTGCCTCTGCGCGTTCGACCGGCAGGACGCTGATGCTGGCACGCGCCTCGTAGCGCCGGCGCACGAGGTAGACAGGCCGCTCTTTTGACTCGTCGTAAATCCGCCCGACGTATTCGCCAATGACGCCGATGCCAACCAGCTGGATGCCGCTCAAGAACAACACCACGGAAAACAGGGAAGCGTAGCCCGGAACGGGATTGCCGAACAGCAACGTGCGGCCAACCATAAACGTGCCGTAGCAAAGCGCGAGTGCGGCCAGCGCCCCGCCGATATACGTCCAGCCGCGCAACGGCACGGTGCTGAAACTCGTAATGCCTTCCAGAGCAAAATTCCACAGGCGCCAGCCGGAGAACTTGGTCTTGCCTGCGCAGCGCGGTGTGCGTTCATAGTCGATCGTGACCGTGTTGAACCCGACCCACGCGAACAACCCCTTCATGAACCGATGCCGCTCCGGAAGAGTGCGCAGCGCGTTGACCACCTGACGATCCATGAGTCTGAAGTCGCCCACGTTCTCGGGGATCTTCAATTCCGATAGGGCGTTGTGTATGCGATAGAACAACGCCGCGCTTGTGCGCTTGAGAAAGGAATCGCAGGCGCGGCTCGCACGCCGGGCGAGGACGACTTCTGCACCCTGGCGCCAACGCTGGATCATCTCCGGGATCAACGAGGGCGGATCCTGGAGGTCTGCGTCGATGACGACGACAGCGTCGCCGGATGCTTCGTGGAGACCCGCCGTGAGCGCGGCCTCCTTGCCGAAGTTGCGCGTGAGATCGATGACCTTGACGCGCCGGTCGCGCTGGCTCACGAGGACCAGCTTTTCAAGCGTGGCATCGCGGCTGCCGTCGTTGATGCAGACGATCTCGAAGCGCACGGTCGCGATGGACTCCATCGTCGCGATGATCTGTTCGAAGAACGCTGCGACGCCATCTTGCTCGTTGTAGAACGGAGCGACGATAGAGATCAGCGGGGTCTCGAGCGCGAGTCCGGTGCGGCGTACTTGCTCGTCGATAAGCATGTTCATGATGTTTTCTCCCTCCTACGACGAGACCGCGGTGTTGGACATTGCCTGCGCGTTTCGCTCGCGCGCGATCTGCGCGATCAGCATCCAGAGCGTGGCAATCGAGATGAGCGGAGTGAACGGGACGTGCAGATGAGAAACGAGCGTGAGACCGGCAATGGGGGCGAGCCAGAGTACGGCCAGCCATTCGCGCTGTCCGCGCTGAAAGCCGTGCTCTTTCGCGTGATAGACCACCCATGCGATCAGGATTCCATACCAGGTCAGGTCGTAGTCATAGAGGTATGGGCTCACGAGCATGCTGGCGCACACGAGCACGGCGGCGCGCAGGCCGAAAGCGCTGGGCCGGCCCCACGCGTAGCAGACGGCCGCAGCGGCACAAAGGGCGGATACGGCCTGTGCGCCACTGGCGAGAGCGGTTGGAGCATGGAGCAGCTTGAGCGCCCCGAACACCGTAGGTACGCGAAACAGGTGGGCCCCTCCTGTTTCGACGAAACTGTTGGCGAGCCCCATGTTATGAACGAACGCAACAAGCGTCTCGCTACCGAAAGCCAGTACCGAGAGCCCCAGTGAAAGCGCCACGCCCACGCTCATTGCGCCCAGTGCGCGCCACGAGCGCGAAGCCAGCAGCGCAAGTGGAATGAGCACGCAGAGCTGCGGCTTCATAGCGACGAGTGCAAAGCAGAGCCCGGCAAGAATCGGGCGGCGGCGCAACAAGATCAGTCCGAGTCCAACCAGCGATGCCGTGAGCAGCCCATTCTGGCCCGACGTCAACACGAGCGCGGATCCTGGGAAGGCGATTGCAATGAGTGCAGTGCGTGGGTGAGGCGCGATCGTCCTGACCACTTTCACGAACAGCGCGAGCGTGCCGAACAGGAAGAGGGGGGCAGAGAGCGTGAACGGCAGCAATGCCAGCGGATAGACGAAGAGCAGGAACGTTGGCGGGTAGAGCCACGGAAGGACGCCGACGGGCCGCCCAGCGGCGTATTCCTCGACGGGCTTCAGGATACTGAAGCTATACGCATCCACCGCGTGTCCTTGCAGGGCGAGATGCGAGGCACTCCAGAACGGCAAGCAGTCCACGGCCAGCACGCTCAGTTGCGGATCCTTGAGCCACACCAGGTGATACACGTAAGCCGCCGCCACGCCAAGATAGTAGACAAGTGCGGCGAGCGGGTAGATCCACAGGCGTGAGCCGCTCAACCAGTGCGAGCTGCGCTGATTGGCTCCGACGGGCAGAGCGGGCGCGGCTCTGGAAGTGCTCATGGAATCGCGGAAGGTCGTCTGGTTCATGGCGTGGTCTCTTCGCCTATAGGGTGGAATCGATGCGTGCGCGACGGAGCACGGCGAGCAGCATGAGCAACAGGATCACGGGTCCGGTTTGCGGCAGCCTGAGAATCTGGTTGACGAACTCGAACACTGGCAGGAGCCAGACGAGGAGCAGCACGGGCTGCTCGCCGGGCAGCCACCCGCGACGCAGTCCAGTCGCGAGAAGGCCAGCGCATGACAAGCCGACCCACGTTAGTTCGTAGTGCCAGACATAGGGCGTAACGATGAGCGTGGCCGTCCCGAGCGCGGCTGCACGCAGGGCGGTATCACGCGTCGTGCGCCAGATCTTCCATGCGCCGCAGGCGGCAATGACGGCAATCGCTGCGTGCATCAATCCCGCTGCGACGAGCGATGTGCCAATGAGTCGCAGCGAAGCAAACACGGACGGCGAGGCGAGCCAGAAGCGGACGTCGTGCTCGAGGATGAGTTCGCGCGCCATTGCGACATTCCCCGCGAACAACCGAAGCGATGGGGATCCGCAGAGCGCCACGCTCGCGATGAAAAAAAGCACGGCCGTCACAGCGGCCCATCCGAACACTCTCCATGCCCGTGCCGCGATAAGAACGAGTGGGAACAGGATGCCGAGTTGCGGCTTGATCACCAGCAGTCCGATGCAAATCCCGGCGATCGCGGGGCGCCGGTCGATCGACGCGATCGCAAACGCGGCGAGTGCCGCGGTAATCAGCGCGTTCTGCCCGAAGATGGCGCACACCATCACACATGGCATGGCAAGCACGACGTAGCGAGCGGCTGCGATGCCAAGCGGGCCTTGTGCGAGTCCGGAAACGCGCACGGTTGCACACACGAACGCGAAGGCGCTCATGCCCAGGAAAGCGACGTAAGCAAGGGGAAGTGGCAACAGCGCGAGAGGCGTGACGAACAGGAGGAACGTGGGCGGATACAGCCAGGGGATAAATGCGCTCTTGGGCAAGCCACCCGTCACCGCGGCCACGATACGTGAAAACGCTGAGTAGTCGAAGACTGTGGAGGCCTGGCCGTGCAGGACTGCGTGGCTGGCCGACCAGAACACGAGCAGGTCGGAGCCCGGACGCCAGCCGCCTGAAGCGGCGAAGCCATGAGTCACCCAAGCCCAGAGTGCCACGAAGCCGACACCGATGACGAGCATGACGGTGCTGTAGGCAATGAGTCTCTCGCGCGAAAGCCAGGAGCACGCCGCGAACTGCAAGCGTGAGCCATCCCGCTCAAGTGGTCGCATTTTTTGTAGTCCCCGTTGACTATTTTCAGTGGGCGGTCCAGCCGCCTCGTTTTTCCCCGAACACGCAAGCAGTGCGCTGCATGGCAGGCAATACCTGCGTGTTGCCTGGATTATTGGAAGACGAGTGCAACGGGAGCAATGCAGACTGCATTGTCAATGTTCGCGGGCGAACACTTGCACGCAAGGTCGCCTTGAATGAATAAAGCGCTGAAGAAAAAGGTGCGTTGCGTAGTGCGTCGACCGGGCGGATGTTGCCGGGTAACTACTGATTCTGGGGTGAGAGGTGCCACAGGAGTTTTGTATAAGCGCGTGCTTAATGCTCGTGTTCCTAACTAAAAATTAGTGGACTTATCAACGTAATGTCATATCTAGATAACTTGTAGACGAACGATCGTATTGAAGCTAAAAGAGAATTGTTCCGTAAATGCAGGGGTAAACACGAGATTCGAGGCTAACTCGAATGTGAGTGCCAGAGTTTCAGTAATCCGTAAGTGGTGGATAAAGCATGCTTATGGCTGGCGACGTGTCGTCGAATTAAGCGGGGTGGGCCACATGTAGCGTGTCAATTTTTCCGATTTGGTGTGTTGGGGAACAGGAAATTGTTGCTCGTGTGGCGAAGCGCACAAAGTCATCGGTTTGACACGCGTAGAACTGCGCCTGTGGCTGCAGCGCCGAAGCCGGTAACGCAGCCCGATCCACCCTCAAAACCACATGGAAACGGAATCGGGGGTTAACCATGTACAGATCCATTGGAGATCAAAAAATGCAAAAGCTCATCGCTCAGGCAAAGACCTTCGCTCGTGACGAAAACGGCATCACGGCACTCGAATACGGGATGCTCGCGGGTCTGATCACGGTGCTGATCATCGCTAGCGTCGCGTCGATCGGTTCGACGCTGAAGAACGTGTTCTCGGACGTTGCTGCCACGATCTGACCGCTGCGTAGGCGAGCGGGTAGGCAACGCAGACCGACTCGCCTCATACCGCCGGAAGGACCGGAGTAAACAGTTTCATAACTCGGTGGAGATCCAAAATGCAAAAGCTCATCGCTCAAGTAAAGCAGTTCGCTCGTGACGAAAACGGCATCACGGCACTCGAATACGGGATGCTCGCGGGTCTGATCACGGTGCTGATCATCGCCAGTGTCGCAACGATCGGCACGACGCTGAAGAACGTGTTCTCCGACGTCGCCGCCACGATCTGATCGATGCGCGGGGCGAGTGGGTGCACAACGCATGCTGCACTCGCCCCGCATCTCATACCTAACTGGAGATCAAAAATGCAAAAGATCATCGCTCAGGTAAAGACCTTCGCTCGTGACGAAAACGGCATCACGGCTCTCGAGTACGGGATGCTCGCGGCCCTGATCACGGTGCTGATCATGGCCAGCATCGCGTCGATCGGCACGACGCTTCAAAACGTCTTCTCCGACATTGTCAATACGCTCTGACCCACGCGAGTGATCACGGCACAGCAGATATAGCCAGGGAGCGCACAAATGGAATTCTCGATGCTTTCTGTTTCCTTGCCGCCGCAGCCTGTTCCACTGTGCGTGATCGCGTTGGCAATTCTCGCGGCGAGCACGGACATCGTCAGCCGCCGGATTCCGAATCTGCTGATCGTGGTTGGGCTTGTCTCGGCACTCGCGGTGCAGATCGCGCTGCGGGGAGCCCTTCCAGGCTGCGTGGTCTGGCTGGGTGGCGCGGCGACCGGGTTCGCGCTTCTGCTGCCGTTCTATTTGCTACGCGGCATGGCGGCCGGCGACGTCAAGTTGCTGATGATGCTGGGTGCGTGGCTCGGAGCGTCGGCGACCGTCGATATCGCAGTCAACACTTTCATCATCGGCGGGGTGTGGTCGTTAGGGGTTGCCCTGGTGCGGGGACAACTCGTCCGTCTGATGGGAAACGTCGCAGCGTTGCTTGCGGGAGCGAGCCGCGTCGCGCGCATGGCAGGGGTATCGCCAGGTACGGTACGGGAATCGGTTGGATCGATTCCGTATGGTGTCGCGATCGCCGGGGGGGCGGTTGCCGTGCTGTTCACGATGGTGAGCTAAAGCACGGGCCGGTGCCCGCGGGACAAGGACCGGATTTTCGGTTCGCCGATTATTAATGTTATGGAATGCTTACGGGGGATGTCATGAAAAACAGCCGCGCGTTTGTCATGCTCGCGATCGCTCTGCTGGCCGGTCTGGCCGCAGTGGTGTTCGCTTCCAAATGGTTGCTTCAAACGTCGTCGGGGGCCACGGTACCTGTTGCCGTCGCCTCCGACGACATCAATCTCGGTCAGCCGATCAATGAAACGATGATCAGAACGGTCAGCTGGCCAAAGGACAGCCTGCCGCCAGGAACGTTTGCAGTGCCAAAGGATCTGGACGGGCGAGTGGTCCGCGCAAGCCTCACGCGTGGCGAGCCGGTGCTCGAGTCGAAGCTGGCGCCTGTGGGCACCAAAGGCGGGCTATCGGCTGTGATCGGCGACGGACATCGCGCGATTACGGTCCGCGTGAATGACGTCGTGGGCGTCGCGGGCTTCGCGTTGCCGGGCAACTACGTCGACGTGATCGTCAACACGCAGGAGCCTGAGAAGAAAGCCGATACCCAGCAGCAGAGCATCTCGAAGATCGTGCTCGAAAAAATTCTGGTGCTGGCCGTCGCGCAGCAAGTCAATCGCGACGACACAGCGCCCAAAGTCGTGAACGCGGTGACCCTGGAGGTGACGCCCGAGCAGGCGGAGAAGCTCGATCTGGCGCGCAGCGTGGGCACGCTCTCACTCGTGCTGCGCAACCAGGTGGACGACAACAAGCTCGCGACCGACGGCGCGACCAAGCAAACCTTGCTCGGTGGTCCGCTTCCGCCACCCGTGCCGCTGCCGGAACCGGCACACCCGGTGCGTGTGAAGTACGCAGAGCGTGCGCCGGTGAAGCGCAACTGCATCGGCGTGCTCTCGGGCGTGACCGGCAGTCAGGAGTGTTTCTAAAAGCAGGTAGAACGGCAGCCTGAACCCGGCGATGACCATCCGGGCAGAGGGCGAGTGAGCGGTAACGCCGCCATTAAAACGCAGGTAAGTACGGGGTATAACGATATGGATACCAAAGTAAACGTGGGGTCCACGGGGGCCCGCAACGGCGTTCGTCCGTGGCGTGTCGCAACACTTGCCTGGGTATGTGCCGGGCTGATGACTTCGACACCGGGCTGGGCACAACAGGCGAACGGGAACGCAGGGCAGGATAAAACCGCTGCAAGCGCCGCGGTTCCGATGGGCAAAGGTCCCATGCAGATGACCATCAGCATGGGGCCGGCGCAAGGCAGCAGCGCGCCGCCCAAAGCCGTGGCGGGACCACTGCGCGGACCGAACTGCGTGGGCGCCATTCGCAACGAGAGCAACGTGGTCGTGCCGCTTGGCAAGTCGACGCTCGTGCCGATCGACGAACCGGTGCGCAACCGGACGCTCGGCAATCCGGAGGTCGCCCAGGCGACCATGGTTTCGCCGCAAACCCTCTACATCGTCGGCCAGGCGGTCGGGACCACCAACATGATCGTCCAGGGCAGGAGCGGCGCATGCCAGGTGATCGATGTGATCGTCAGCGCCGACGCCGGCGGCCTTCAGGCGGCGCTTGCGCAACTCATGCCGCAAGAGCGTGACATCCGCGTCTCGACGGCGGCCGACAACATCGTGCTTGCAGGTCACGTGTCGAGTGCGCAGGCGGCCCAGCAGGCCGTGGAAATTGCGCAAGTGTTCGGCGTGAGCGGTCAGAGCAACAACGGCGCACATACCGGCGGCGTGATCAATATGCTGAGCGTGGATTCGCCGCAGCAGGTCATGCTCGAAGTGAAGGTCGCTGAAGTCGACAAGACCCTGATCGATCAGCTCGGCTCGGCGGTCAATATTCAGGGCGGTTTCGGGTCCTGGACGGGGGCCCTGGTGAGCAACCTCCTTGCGGGCGTTTCGAGCGCGTTCGGTTTCTCGAAGGCGAACAACAATCCGCTCAAGTTTGCCATCGACGCGCAGAAGACCGACAACCTCGTGAAGATCCTGGCCGAGCCTAATCTCGTCACCATCAGCGGTCAGGAAGCGACCTTCCTCGCCGGCGGCAAGATCTTCATCCCTGTACCGCAAAGCGGCGGCGGCACGTCCGCCACGGCGATCACGCTGCAGGAGGAGGAGTTCGGTGTGGGGCTCAAGTTCACGCCGACGGTGCTCAACGGCGGGCGCATCAACCTGAAGGTGGCGCCGGAAGTCTCGGAGCTGTCGCCCACGGGCGTCACGTTGAGCGCTGCGAACGTCAGCGGCGTCACCATCCTGCCGCTCATCACGACGCGGCGCGCTTCCACCACGGTGCAGATGCACGATGGCGAGTCGTTCGCAATCGGCGGGCTCATCAGCAACAACATTACCGGCTCGCTCAAGGCAGTGCCAGGCCTCGGTGAGATTCCGGTGCTGGGCGCGCTGCTCAGGAGCACCTCGTTCCAGCAGGATCGCTCGGAGCTGATCTTCATCGTCACGCCGCATCTCGTGAAGCCGGTGGCAGACGTCGCGCAACTCCAGATGCCTACGGACAGCTTCTCGCAGGTCCACGAAGCCGACGTGTACGCAACGGGCAACATGGAAGGCCGCGCCAATCGCAACCAGGGACGTTTTGCGCCGCCCGCGCCCGCTGGCACGCAGGCCGTACCGGCTGAACCCGCACCTGGCGCTACGCCGGCCGCGCCGGCCGTGCCCGCCGCACCACAGACGCCGGCTGCGCTGCCCGCACCGCAGGTCTCTTCCAGACGCGAAGAGTCGCCTGTGCCGACCGTGCCCGCGCCCGCTGAAGCGCTCGCGCAGTCGGTACCGACACAACAGGTGAGTGCGCAGGCCCTCGTGCCTCCACCGGGTGAGGACAGCGCGGCACGCGCGCAGCGAATCGAGCGCGAGGCAGCGCGGATCGCGTCGAACGAAACCACCGCTCATTGACCAGGCGATCAGGAGGCCAAAATGAAGCTCGAAAACTTTGCATTCGTTCGCCGGTTCCTGCTGATCGCGCCGCTCGTAGCCGCGCTCGGTGGTTGCATGACCAGCTCGCCGATCTGGGAGGCGCACTTCGGGGAAGCCGTGCGCCACTCGATGCAGGCGCAAATCATCGACCCGGAAGCGGGCCAACACGCGTCGCAGCCGGGTGTGGACGGCAAGTCAGCGGCATCGGCGATGGATAACTATGACAAGTCGTTCCAGCATCCGGTGACATCCGCGAACCCGTACACGATTGGCGTAAGCGGTGGCGGCGGTAGCCAGTGAGCGGTGTTACGCACACACACGTGTAACTGGCCGGAGAAGGGAACAACAGCGGGGACATACGATCATGATCGACATACTCATTACCTCGACGGACGCAGAGCGGCTTGCGCAGATCATGCGCACGATCGCGGGATGCGGCCCGTACCGCACGACGCGTAGCGTGGGCACACCGTTCGATCTCGTCGAGCGCGGCGACACGCTCGACGCGTTCGATGTCCTGATTGTCGACGCGCGAGGGTTGCAGGAGGCACAGCTGCCTTCCGTGAGCGAGCTGTGCCGTCGTTGCGAACGGCTCACGTGCATTCTGCTGATTCCGGAGGCGTCGCCTGACGAACTCATTGCGGCAATGCGCGCGGGCTTTCGCGACGTGATCACCGGGGCGCTGGACGGCCGCACGATCGGTGAAGCGCTGCAGCGTGCAATCGGCCAGCGTGCGCATGGGAGCACGCGCACGTCGCGCATCGTCTCGTTCATGTCGTGCAAGGGCGGCGTCGGGACGAGCTTCATCGCGGCGAACGTGGCGCATATCGTCTCGCAGACGCAGGACCGTCGGGTGCTGCTGATCGACCTGAACCAGCTTTACGCGGACGCGGCCTTCCTCGTGACGGCGGAAACGCCGCCCTCGACGCTTCCGCAACTGTGCGCCGAAGTCGACCGCATGGACGTGGCGCTCTTCGAAGCAAGTGTGATGCATGCCGCCGGGAACTTCGACATCCTCGCGGGCGCGGGCGACCCGATCAAGGCGGGCGAGATGCGTCAGGACAGGCTCGAATGGGTGCTCGGCGTTGCCGCGCCCCGTTACGACTGCGTAATCCTCGATCTCGGCCAGACGATCAATCCGCTTTCCATGCTCGCGCTCGATCGCAGTGACGAGATCCACATCGTCCTGCAGGCGAGCATGCCGCATCTTCAGGCGGGACGCCGCTTGCAGGAGATCCTGCAATCGCTCGGCTACGGGCCGGAGCGCATGCGCCTGCTGCTGAACCGGCAGACGCGTCACGGCGAGCGCGTGCGCGAGGCCGCCGACACCGTGCTCGGCATGAAGCCGTTCCTCGTCATTCCCGACGATGCGCGCGCCGTGGCCGAGGCCGTCAATCAGGGCGTGCCGATTGCCACGGCCGCGCCCGGCAGCGCGGTGACGCGCAGCTTGCGCACGCTGGCGTCGAGCGTCGCGCTCCCGAATGCGACCGGCGCGTCAGCACGGGGCAAGGGCGAATCCCTGTTCGCGCGCATGCTCGGCCGCCAGGCGCCGGCCAAACTCGGATTGATGTAAAGGAGAAAAGTCATGTCTCTTCGCGAGCAGATCTTTGCGCAGCGCCTCGAGCCGACGATCGTCGAGCGCACCGATACGGGCGGTGCCGCTGCCGTAGCAGCCTCGTCGACGCCATCCCGGGTGAAGACCGAGGCCTACCAGAAGCTGAAGTACGACACGCATCATGCGGTGCTCGAACGGGTGGAACTCGAGCGTCTCTCACGCATGCCCCACGAGCAGATCCGCAGCGAGATCAACGCGCTCGTGGGCCGCATCCTCGAAGAGCAGAAGGCGCTGGCGAACGACCTCGAGCGCAAGCAGCTGGCCATCGATGTGTACGACGAGATGTTCGGTTTTGGGCCGCTCGAACCGTTGCTGCGCGACCCCACCGTCTCGGACATTCTCGTGAACACGTGGTGCCAGACTTACGTGGAGCGCCGCGGCAAGCTCGAACTCACCGATGTCAACTTCTACGACGACGCCCATCTCATGAAGGTGATCGAGAAGATCGTCTCGCGGGTGGGGCGGCGCATCGATGAATCGAGTCCGATGGTGGACGCGCGCCTGCCCGATGGCTCGCGCGTGAACGCCATCATTCCGCCTTCGGCCGTGGACGGGCCGCTCGTGTCGATCCGGCGTTTTGCGGTCAAGCCGCTGCTGGTCTCGGATCTGATCGAGCTGCAAACGCTTACGCCGCCCATGGCCCAGGTGCTCGAGGGCCTCGCGCGCGCGAAGGTGAACATTCTCGTTTCGGGCGGCACCGGCAGCGGCAAGACAACCATGCTCAACGTGCTGTCGGGCTTCATTCCGAACGACGAGCGCATCGTGACGATCGAGGACGCAGCCGAACTTCAACTGCGCCAGGATCACGTGCTGCGGCTCGAAACGCGTCCGCCAAACATCGAAGGCAAGGGCGAGATTACCCAGCGCGCGCTCGTGCGCAACGCGCTGCGTATGCGTCCCGATCGCATCATCCTCGGCGAAGTCCGTGGCGCGGAAGCGCTCGACATGCTCAACGCGATGAATACCGGCCACGAAGGCTCGCTCGCAACGATCCACGCCAACACGCCGCGCGACGCGCTCACACGCCTTGAGAACATGATCAGCCTGGGCGGCCTCGCGTTGCCGCCGCGCACGATGCGCCACCAGATCTCGTCCGCGATTTCGGTGGTCGTGCAGGCGGCGCGCCTGACCGACGGTCGCCGCAAGATCGTGAGCATTTCGGAACTCACCGGCATGGAGGGCGACATCATCAACATGCAGGAGATCTTTACGTTCAAGCGCACCGGTATGGATTCGAATGGCAACGTGCGTGGCCACTTTTGTGCGACGGGTGTGCGGCCGAAATTCTGCGAGCGCTTCGCGGCGTTTGGGGTGAACCTGCCCGAGCAGATTTTCGATCCGGGCCGCCGCTACGACACGGTCTGATATTCACGACGTTCATCCGGGGGAGCGTGTCATGAGTACAACCTTCATTCTGGCAATCCTGCTGCTCTTCGTAGCGGTCGTGCTTGCCAGCCAGGGCGCGTGGGAATGGTGGAACAGCCGGCATGGCGCGGTCGCGCGCCGCCTCGAATCGCGCATCGAGGCCGTGGCGACGGGGGGCGTGGGTCGCAAGGAGGCGATGTCCATCCTCAAGTCGCGCAAGCTCGATGGGTCGACGTTTGGCCAGCGCATGCTGCTGCTCATGCCGGGCATTCGCTCTTTCGAGGCCTGGGTGCAGCAGTCGGGCATCAGCTGGACGGCGTCACGCGTTATCGCAATGTGCGCGCTCATGCCGGTTCTCGTGATCGCAGCGGGGATGTTCGTCCGCGTGCCGCTCGTCATGCTGGCGTCTGGTGCGGCGACGTCTACGGTGCTGCCATTGATGTACGTGCGCTATCGGCGCACGAAGCGGATGCGGCGCTTTCAGAAGCAGTTGCCCGATGCCTGCGACATGCTGGCGCGTGCGCTGCGCTCGGGGCATGCGTTCTCGGGCGCGATCGACCTGGTCGGCACCGAGTTCGCCGACCCGATGGGCGCCGAGTTCCGCACCACGTTCGACGAGATCAACTATGGCGTATCGCTCAACGAGGCGCTGACGGCGCTTGCGCAGCGTGTGCCGGTCGGGGACCTGCGTTACCTCGTGATCGCCGTGCTGATCCAGCGCGAGACTGGCGGCAACCTGGCCGAGTTGCTGGACGGCATCGCGAGCCTCGTGCGCGAGCGCTTCAAACTCTTCGACAAGGTGCGCGTGCTCTCCGCGGAAGGGGTTCTCTCGGCGCGGGTGCTGGGTCTGCTGCCGGTGCTCACGGGCGGGGCCATCTCCTTCGTGAATCCCGACTTTCTCGAAGTGCTGTGGCAGGACCCGGCGGGCGTGATGATGCTTCAAGCCGGCACGCTGCTGTTGCTGGCCGGCATGGTTTGGGGGCGGCGCATCGTGCGGATTCGCGTATGACGGTGCCACGTCCCGGACCACTATCAAAACTCAAGGGGGGAGCCATGTTAGCGCTCGATTCGACGCGGTTGCTGTTGCTGGTTTGTCTCTTTGCCTGCGTGTTCGGCCTGTCTTTGGCCGCCATGTATGTCCTTGCACCCAAGGCCATGCGCCGGCGTATCGAACAAGTGGGTGGCGTTCGCACCACGGGTGTTCCGGGTGTGCAGCCGGATGCGACCAACGAGGCCTGGTACGAAAAGCTCGTGCAGATTTCCGAACCGCTTTCCCGGCTTTCGACGCCGAAGGAAGGCTGGGAGGTCTCGGCGCTGCGCGTGCGCCTGATGAATGCGGGCTGGCGCTCGCCGGGTGCCGTCGCGATCTTCTTCGGCACTCGCACCGTGCTGGCACTCCTGCTGCCCACGCTTGCGGCCATGTGGATGATTAGCGGCGGCGGGGCGGCGAGCTCGGTTACGCGCTTCGCAGTCATTCTCGTGTCGCTTGTGGTGTTCGGCTACTACCTGCCGGGCCTCGTGCTCGCGCGCTTCGTCGCGCAGCGCAAGCGGGCGATCTTCGAGGACTTCCCCGACGCCATCGATCTGCTGACGGTCTGCGTCGAGGCGGGCCTCGGTCTCGATGCCGCGTTGATGCGCGTGGCGGAGGAGATCAGGTTGCGCAGCGCGGTGGTCGCCGACGAACTGGATCTCACACTCCTCGAAATGCGCTCGGGTTACACGAAGGAAAAGGCATTGCGCAACCTGGCCATGCGTACGGGTGTTGAAGACGTCGACTCCTTCAGCACGATGCTCATCCAGGCAGAGCGGTTCGGCACCAGCATTGGCGACTCGCTGCGCGTGCTTTCGGACACGCTGCGTACGCGCCGACGCATGCTTGCGGAGGAAAAGGCCGCAAAAATTGCGCTCAAACTGCTGTTTCCGCTGATGTTCTGCATCTTTCCGGCGCTGATGGTGGTGCTGATGGGGCCGGCGATGCTGCATATCTACCGGACGATGCTGCCGACCATGAACGGCGGCTAGCGGGCGGCTGGAACGGGCGACGCGAATAGACAAGCCCTCTATGGGCGATTCGATCGGGGGAAGTCATGGAAACTGCAAAGACCGGTGCGGGGGCGTTTTCGTTACGTGCGGGAAGGGGAAGAAGGGGCGCAGCGAGCTTGCGGCGTGGGCGCTCGCGGCGCTCGCAACGCGGCGTGGCTGCGGTGGAGTTTGCACTCGTGCTGCCGGTGCTGCTGATCCTGCTGTTCGGCATCATCGAAATGGGCTTGTTCCTGTACGACAAGGCCGTGATTACCAACGCCGCCCGGGAAGGCGCCCGCGCCGGTGTCGTGCTGAAGAGTCCGAAGCCCACCGCAAGCGACGTCCAGACGGTCGTGACGAACTACACGTCGAGCTACCTGCTGACCTTCGGTACGCAGAATACGCCGGTGGTCACGACGACCGGCGCTGGCGGCAATTTCGGCCAACCGCTTTCGGTGACCGTCTCCTATCAGTACAACGGCTTGGCCTTGGGGCGGATGGTGGCGCCCATCACAGGCGCCATTACGATGTCCGCCACCACTGTCATGAACAACGAATAAAGGGGGCAATCATGCGCACGGGGAGAAGACGCAAGCAGAGAGGGGCGGTGGCCATCACGGTCGCAGTGTTCATGATCTTTCTGCTGGGGACCGCGGCGCTGGCCATCGACATCGGCAATCTGATGGTCGCTCGAAACGAACTCCAGAATGCGGCTGATGCGGCGGCACTGGCGGGTGCGGGTTGTCTGAAGCCGCGCTCCGAGTGCAGCAACAGCACCGCGACCCAGCCGGATTTCACGACGGCCTCAACGACAGCGTCGACATTCTCGACGTCGAGCACGACCAACCGGGTCCAGGGCGCCTATGTGCAGGCGAGCACAGTATCGACCGGATACTGGAACGCGACGGGAACGCCATACGGGCTCGAGGCGCTGCCGTTCACGCCGGGAGCGAACGACCTGGCTGCGGTGCAGGTGACCATTCGCAAAGATGGGTCAGACGCGAACGGATCGGTCGCGGGGTTTCTCAGCAGCGTGTTCGGCGTCAATATCCTCAAAGCCAGCGCGGTGGCGACGGCCGTCCTGTCTTCGCCCGGCAATGTGGGTCCGGGCGGGCTCTTTCCATTGGCGATGTCGCAGTGTCTGTACAACAACTACTGGAATTCGTCGACCAATTCGCCCAAGCTCTCGCCCACCACTGGCACCGTGTCCGGCTTTTCGACGCCTCAGGTTGCGGGGCAGCCGTACATCTTCCAGATCGGATCGACCTATCAATATGGCACCTGTCAATCCGGCCAGTGGACGACGTTCGACTCCAGTAGCAACAGTGCCAGCTATGCCAGCGGACTGCTGACGAGCGGCAACAGCACCACGTTCTCTATCGGGGCTTCGCCGGGGACGTGGATCCAGACGGGCGAGAAAAACTCGATCTTCAAGGACACGGCCGCCTGTAGCGCGGCGGGCAATGGGCAATGCGCATGGGCGACGGTGGTGGTCGTGAACGATCCGTCGCAGAGCGGGTTTCAGCCGGTCCAGGCATTTGCCTGCCTGCACATTCTTGATGCCAGCAACGGCTCGACACCCTATGTGCTCGTCCAGATGTCCAACGACATGAGCCACTGTGAGACGGCCAATTCTGGCGGGGTTGGGCCGAGTTACGGGGCGTACACGCCGCCGAGACTGGTCCAGTAAGCAAGCATTGCCGCAGCGCCGGCGCCGCGTCATCGCGCGTGTCGGCGCTTTTGACCCTCTTCGATGCCTCTCGGGTGCCGATTTCGCACCGATGTCCGCACTTTCCCCCCACTTTTTCGCTTGACTTCGCCCGGCGCGCTAAAATTGCGGACCTTTTTAATTCGTCCGCACAAAGAACCCTGAGCGTGCAAAAGATCCTCATCGTGCGCGTGTCGTCGCTTGGCGACGTCGTACACAACATGCCCGCCATCGCCGATATCCGGCGGCGGTACCCCGACGCGCAGATCGACTGGCTCGTCGAAGAGAGCTTCCAGTCGCTTGTCGAGCTCGTGGAGGGCGTGCGCCGCGCGATTCCGTTTTCGCTGCGCCGCTGGCGCAAGGGCCTCTTCTCTGGCGCGAACTGGCGCGAGATCGGGGCGTTCCGCCGCGCGCTCGCGGCCGAGAAGTACGACCTCGTGATCGACTGCCAGGGGCTCATCAAGACGGCCTGGGTGGCGAGCTGGGCGCGCGGGCCGCTCATCGGCCTCGGCAACCGCACCGATGGCGCGGGCTACGAATGGCCCGTGCGCTTCTTCTACGACCGCTCGATCCGCATTGAGCCGCGCACCCACGTGGTCGAGCGCACGCGCCAACTGGTTGCTGCCGCCCTCGATCTCGCACCGCCTTCGGTCACCGATGACATCGAGTTCGGCCTCGACACCTACCGCGCCGCCCAGGCGCTCGCGGGCGTCGGGCTGAACCTGCCGGTGCCCTATGTGGTGTTCGTGCACGCCACGTCGCGCGCCGACAAGCAGTGGCCCGACCAGCACTGGATCGAACTGGGCCAGGCGCTCGTGCGGCGCGGCGCGTCGCTCGTGCTGCCCTGGGGCAGCGAGGCGGAGCGCGCCACGAGCGAGCGCTTGGCGCGCGAATTCGGCGAAGCGGCGATCGTGCCTCCGAAGCTCTCGCTGCCTGCGGTGGTGGGCCTGATCGACGGCGCGGCGGCGACGGTGGGCGTGGACACGGGGCTCGTGCACATCGCGGCGGCGCTGAAGCGCCCGACCGTCGAGTTGTACAATTTCGCGACCGCCTGGCGCACAGGCGGCTACTGGTCGCCGAACGTCGTCAATCTGGGCACGGCAGGCCAGCCGCCAACGCTTGCGCAGGTGAAGGGCGCGCTGGCGGGCTTCGGGCTGCTATAGCGGCGGACCGCCGCAGCGCAGGCGCTGGGCGGGCTGCGGCGCGTCAAGGCGGACCACTGAGGCTGCGGGTATAAGAATCGGCGCTCGCGAGGGAGCACAAATGTGCACGAGCGAGCGCCAGGGCTTGGCCGGCATGAATCGCGCGAGATGGCAAAGAAGCGGGCAACAGCGCACACCACGCTCGCACCGCGCCACACCGGCAGGCAATCAGATCCATCGCTTCCAGGGGCGACCATGAACGAATCCCAGATCATCGAAATCACTTCTGCCGATTGGCAAGGTCAGCAGCTCTCGCAACCGCGCGAGACGCTGCTCGATGCCGTCGAGCAGGGCAAGGTGCTGTATTTTCCGAACCTGGCCTTCGCGATCGAAGGCGGAGAGCGCGCGCTGCTCGACCCCGCGATCGCCGACCCCAAGCGCAAGAACATCAGCCTCGACCCGAACGGCGGTGCGCTGCACGGCGTGCTCGGCGATACCGTTACGCAGTCGGCTGTGCGCGCGCTGATCGCGCGCTACCAGACGTGCGCTCGCACGCTGGTGGACGGCCTCTTCCCCGAATACACCGGCAAGCTGCGCGTGGCGCCTACGAGCCTGCGCCTGCACCAGGTGGAAACGCGTGAGACCTCGTGGCGCAAGGACGATTCGCGCCTGCACGTGGATGCGTTTCCCTCGCGCCCGAACTATGGCGAGCGCATCCTGCGCGTGTTCACCAACGTCAACCCGAACGGCGTGCCGCGCGTGTGGCGCGTGGGCGAGCCGTTCGAGGATATGGCAAAACGCTTCCTGCCCAACATCAAGCCGCAGTTTCCGGGCTCGGCGTGGCTGCAGAACCTGCTGCACATCACGAAGTCGCAGCGCAGCGAGTACGACCATCTGATGCTCAATCTCCACGACGGCATGAAGGCTGATCTCAATTACCAGAAGGCGTGCCCGCAGGAGACCATCGGTTTTCCGCCGGGCAGCGTCTGGGTGTGCTTCTCCGATCACACCTCGCACGCTGTGATGTCCGGTCAGTTCATGATGGAGCAGACCTTCTTCCTGCCAGTGAAGGAGATGGTGCATCCCGAATGGGCGCCGCTCGGCATTCTCGAACGCCTCAAGGGCAAGGAACTGGTTTGAATCCACGTGCGATGAGCCTGCCGATCCACGCCTCCTGCCGCGCGGCCGCGGCGTTTCGCATGACCCTGGCCGACGCGGAGGCCCGATGCTGAGAGCGATCTATCGCGCGGCCTGGTGGCTCATCGCCCCGCTCGCGGTGCTGCGGCTATTCATTCGCTCGCGCCGCGAGCGCGGCTATCGCGAGCATATCGGCGAGCGTTTCGGCTATGCGGCAGGGCGTTTGCCCGAGGACGACGCGCCGCTCATCTGGGTGCACGCTGTCTCCGTGGGCGAAACCCGCGCGGCACAGCCACTCGTCGACGCGTTGCTGGCGGCGCGGCCTGACGCGCGTATTCTGCTCACGCACATGACGCCGGGCGGCCGCGCCACCGGCGAGCAACTCTTCGGCAAGCGCGTGTTGCGCTGCTACCTGCCGTACGACATGCCGCACGCCGTGCGGCGCTTCCTGCACGCATGGCGGCCGTCGCTCGGCCTCGTGATGGAAACCGAGGTCTGGCCCACGCTCATCGACGAGTGCAAGCGTGCCGATGTGCCGCTCGTGCTCACCAACGCGCGCATGTCGGCGCGCTCGTTCAAGCGCGCGGCGAAGTTCGGCGCGGGCACGCACGAGGTGTTCGGCGGCTTCACACGTGTGCTCGCGCAAAGTCCCTCCGATGCGGAGCGCCTCACCGCGCTCGGCGCGCGCAACGTGGCGGTGCTTGGCAACCTCAAGTTCGACATGGCGAGCCCGCCGGCGCTGATCGCGCGGGGCCGCGAGTGGCGGCGCGCGATTGGCGAGCGGCCGGTGTGGGTGGCGGCGAGTACGCGCGAAGGGGAAGAGGAACTTGTGTTGCAGGCCTTCGCGGCACTCAAGGATGCCGTGCCCGACGCGCTTCTGATCCTCGTGCCGCGCCATCCACAGCGCTTCGATGAGGTGGCGGCACTCGTGGAGCGCAAGAACTTCAAGCTCGAACGGCGCTCGCGCTGGGCGCCGGCTGCGGCTGCCGCGGCTTCCGCGCATGAGGGCGTGCGTTTGCTGCCACAGGACGTGAGCGTTCTGCTTGGCGATTCGATGGGGGAGATGGGGGCTTACTATGCCGCCGCCGATCTCGCGTTCATTGGCGGCAGTCTCTTGCCGCTCGGCGGGCAAAATCTGATCGAAGCGTGCGCCGTGGGCGTGCCGGTGCTGATCGGGCCGCACGTGTTCAACTTCACGCAGGCTACCGCCGACGCCACGGCCGCGGGCGCGGCCCTCCAGGTTCAGGACCCCGCCGATCTCGCACGTGCCTTGCGCGAACTCTTCAACGACAAGTCACGCCGGGTTGCGATGGGCGCGGCTGCAGCCGCATTCGCCTCGCGCCACCGTGGCGCGACGGCGCGCACGGTGGATGTTGTAGAGGCGCTCGTCTCGGATGTATGAATTCGCGCGCGGTAGCACTAGTCCGCTGAATTCGACCACGCTCGCCGTACCTCAATGGCAAGATTGAATGTTCACCGCCTACCGACCCGAACGACTTTTGAGTCCACCGCGCTCGGACAGAGTAGGCACGCGGCCTGCGAATCGAAGCGTGACGTTTGACCACAACTGACCTTGGCCACACGGCCTAGCCGCTGGCAAGACATCTGTTGATTGCATTTCGGAGCTGGGCGAGATCCCGCCACTCCTGGAGGGGGTGCGGAGCATGTACGAGCGCAAAGGGCAAATTCGGCACGGCGATTGGTGGTTCGACAAAGACCTCGGCGACCATCATCGACGCGCCAAAGAACCGGCCGTCACGAAGGCGAAACAGTGTCTGCGAGTCGCTCAATTCACCCAAGCAGCACATCTTTCATGACATTCACAACATCTTTCGGCTCGATGCTCGTCACATCACTCGCCCCCATCAATGGGGAACATTTGAAAAAATCATTCTCGACGTAGCGGGTTCTTGGGTCTATGTCATTGCTAAACAAAGCGATGGTCGGCACACCGGCCGCGTGCGCAATATGCAGAAGCCCGCCGTCGGCCCCTACAAACAGACTGCTCTGCCCTATCAGGGAAAAGCATTCATGAATCTTCAACTTGCCAACCAATGAGGTGAGCTTCAGATTCCTGAATTGCATGCCGATCAGATCGTTTGCTTCCGCGAGCCCATTATCCGATCCGACCAGGACAAACTCATAACGCGACAACCCCGCATCATCGTCGAGCTGAGCTAGAACATCTGCCCACTTACCGTAGATACGGTGGGATTCCCTGCCGCCGACCGAAATGGCGACTCTCCCGGCACAGCCCTCCAATGGAAAATCATCGCACTTGGGAACATCGAGAACGAGTCGCGCATTTTTATACAGGTCAATATCGGCGATCCCGCATTTCAGGATCTTGTTGAAAGCGTAGTAGCTGAACTGTATGTGATTGAAATTACGCCCTGCATACCATCCGATCAGGCTGGTAAATCTGGATTGGCTCGCGTGCCTGATTTTTTCTTTTATTACACGAATTCCAAGCTTGTTCAGTATGACGAAATCGTATTCGCCGAAATCGACTTCACGATAATCCGTGTAGATTTTCGATATGTACCGGTCATGCCGAAAGAGCTCGGCCAGGGACGGATCGAGCACAACATCCAGCTTGTACGGGGTGCTGCCAATTAACGTCCGCCCGGAAAGATCCATCAACGCGTCGCCGATGTTGTTGACGCCGCTGTACGCCAATAAAATCCGGGCGCCATCATGCAAGTCCGCGGCTTCTGCATAAAGACCGAGTTGCCGATTAAATGAAAGTATCGACCATTTATGCAACTGCTTTTTCAGAAGCGAAATCTTCTTATAAAAAGAGAGATTCTCGACCTCATCCTGAATGATTCCTGGATGAGGAACGCGAAGGCTTCTATCTATAAAACCATGGACCGGTTCGACTTTCCTTTTTTCACTCTGCATGAGCCTGCCCGCAACGTCCTTATCCTTTGACCGAAAGCCTATTATGCCACCGTGTGTCTGATGTACTCGCCGCCCGGCAACGCTATCGTCAGGCCATCATCAGGTGCCGCACGAACGCCTGTTCGAGCTGGTGGCCTCTCTCAATAAATAAGGACCATATCATTGCGCATGTGCGGACGAGCCGTTTGGCTGCGGTGGCCTTGGCGCATGCGGGTGTGTGGTTGTTCCCTCGGGATGTAAGCGTCCAGCTCGGCGACTGCCGGTGCTGATCGGGCCGCACGTGTTCAACTTTACGCAGGCTACGGCTGGCGCCGCGGCCGCTGGCGCGGCCCTGCAGGTGCAAGAACCCGTCGATCTCGCATGCGCCTTGCACGAACTCTTCGGCGAAAAACCGCACCGGGTCGCCATGGGCGCGGTTGCGGCGGCCTCACAATGTCCACCGTGCGCGCCGCACGAAGTCGATACGATATGCTCTCTGCGCATTTCTTGACGCAAAAGGCTCGTGACTTGAAACAAGCCAGCAGAAAAATAAGAAGGATTTCTAATTATATTTGCATGAGATTGATAGATGGCAAGGCGAGCGTGAGCATCAGAGCAAAGCGTGCGAACCGGGAAAGAAACCTACACTGGAAATGTGGTGAGATAACAGTCGGCAACACCGATAGACAGGCGGCCTTCGCCACGCAGATCCATCGCTCGCAAGCTAGATGCGACTGAATTCCCTTCAGGAGAGCCGCGATTCGGCGCGTGGATCACACCGTAAAAAATCCTTCGTCTTCACGCTGAAACACCTTGTTTGTTATTTGAAAGTCCGCTTTCTGAAAGGACCAGGTACGGCTACGTGAAGGGTAATTTATAGACGCATGAAGGGTGACATATAGACGCATGAAAGGGTTGGGTCATCGCACCCCTTCACGCGCAGCGATGCGTACGTATGCGCACATACGCTCAAGCCAGAGCGCAGGTGTACTGGGTTCACGTGGTTGATTCGCGTTCGAGCCACGTCTGCGTAAGGAACGCATTGCTGAATATCGGTGACGCTGACGTTCGCCTCACCGATATGCAGTCACGAAGGCCAGTTCATGCCACCGACGATTACCCCGCAAGTTCTGCCGGTTCCGTCAGCGACGGAGATCATCGACAGTTCGCCCAATCGAGCCGCGACCCGCAGCGTAGCGACGCATGAATATCGTCCGCACGTCGACGGCCTGCGCGCGATCGCGGTTATGGCAGTGATTCTGTTTCATGCGTTCCCAAGCCGGATGGCAGGCGGATTTATCGGGGTCGACGTTTTTTTCGTCATCTCCGGATACCTCATTACCACCATCATTCTGACCAATCTCGAGCACGACAAATTCAGTATTGCCGATTTTTACGCCAAGCGCATCCGACGAATCTTCCCCGCGCTTCTTCTTGTATTGTTCTTTTGCGCCGTTGCCGGTTGGCTCGTGCTGCTGCGAGACGAGTACCCGCAACTCGGGAAGCACATCGTCGGCGGGACCTCCTTCGTCCAGAATTTCGTCTTGTGGGGCGAGAGCGGCTACTTCGATAGCGGTCACGAGGCCAAACCGCTGTTGCATCTCTGGAGCCTTGCGGTTGAAGAGCAATACTACATATTCTGGCCCCTGCTATTGAGCTATGCATGGACGCATCGCTGGCGATTCACGGTCGTCAATGGGGTGATCCTCGCGGCGTCCTTTGGCATTAGCGTATGGCTTGCCTGGCGGGATCCCGTTGCTGCCTTCTACTCGCCCCTTTCCCGCTTCTGGGAACTCATGGTTGGCGGCTCGCTTGCCTATATCGCTCTGCGTCGTCCGGATCTGGTCGGCCGATACGCCAATCTGCTCTGTGCAATGGGAGTGGGTGTCTTGCTGTCTGGATTCTTGCTGATCAATCATGAGCGGCCTTTTCCAGGATTTTGGGCATTGTTGCCGACGATGGGCACATTCCTCGTCATCGCAGCGGGTTCAGGCGCGTGGATCAATCGCACTATTCTCTCGAGTCGCCCCTTCGTGACTTGCGGGCTGATTAGCTACCCGCTTTATCTCTGGCATTGGCCGTTGTTGTCTTTCGCACACCTCGTCTGGCCGGACAATGGTCACCCCACGAAGATTGCCGTGGTATTGCTATCAGTCTTGCTCGCCTGGCTTACGCACCGTTATGTCGAGAGGAAGATTCGCTGGCATCGCTCCGCGAATCGAACGGCGCTTCTGCTGGTTCTCGGCCTCGTGCTGATGATGGTTAGCGGCGTGGCGATCAGGGATGCGCTCATCAGTCCCCGCTTCGACGCCGTCAACCTGGCAACGCGGACCGGGTGGCACTTCCTCGCGCTAAGAAGTCCGGATGGGCAGGCTCGGGACGGCATCTATCCCTTGCACGAAGACCGGAAGACTACGACGCTTTTCCTCGGGGATTCGCATGTCGCCCAGTATGCCGAACGCGTCTACGCGGATGAGGAGGCCAACCCTTCAAAAAACGGCGCCATCTTTGCTGTCGCCGCGGCTTGTCCTCCCATTCCACACGTTTTAGATCATGATTTGCCGGTCGATTCGGAGTGCGGGTCGGTCCGGCGCGAGGCGTTGGCGAAGGCCGCGAATCGCCGAATAACGACGGTTGTGATCGGTGGCTACTGGAGTTACTACTTCAACGCCCCGGGCTACTACCTGGTCAGCGGCCAAAAGGAGCTGAGTCTGGCCAAGCCAGAAGGAAGAGCGGCGGCATTCGCGGAGCTTGATCAGGAAGTCAGGGAACTGCAGGCGCAGAACAAAAAGGTCTATGTGCTGCTCGACAATCCGATAGGCGACCCGTTTGACCCACACGTATTTTTATCGCGAATCGGGCGCTTCGACCCACGCGAGGCTGAGCAACGCGTGAAAATCGACGGCCTGCAAGAGAGTGTTCGCAAGGAACTGATCGCGCTTGCCCAGCGCGATCATGCCTCGATCATCGACCCCGACGCGCGCCTGTGTGTGGATGAAGCGTGCATCCGCGTGACGGGAAAGTGGTCGGCCCTCTATGAGGACAGATCACACCTGAACCCGGACTGGATCGTGAAAAACGCCGACTACATCGATCCGTCGATCTGAGAGACCGGTGGTGGGACGTCGATGTGTTCAAGCGTTTTCTGTGACCAGGAGGCCTCGCTTTTCAATGAACGCGATCACGTGGTCCAGCCCATCGAGCGCCTTCAAATTGCACATCACAAACGGCCGCTCGCCACGCATCTTTTTCGCGTCGGAGGCCATGACGTCGAGGTTCGCGCCCACGAGCGGCGCGAGGTCGGTCTTGTTGATGACGAGCAGGTCCGACTTCGTGATGCCGGGACCGCCCTTGCGCGGAATCTTTTCGCCGCCGGCCACGTCGATCACGTAGATCGTGAGGTCCGAAAGCTCGGGGCTGAAGGTGGCGGCGAGATTGTCGCCGCCCGATTCGATGAAGACGATGTCCGCATCGGGAAAGCGCGTGAGCATCTGGTCGACGGCTTCGAGGTTGATCGATGCGTCTTCGCGGATCGCCGTGTGCGGACAGCCGCCCGTTTCCACGCCCATGATGCGCTCGGCGGGCAGGGCGCCTGCGACGGTCAGCAGGCGCTGGTCTTCCTTCGTGTAGATGTCGTTGGTAATCGCGACGAGGTCGTAGCGCTCGCGCATGGCCTTGCAGAGCATTTCGAGCAAGGTCGTCTTGCCGGAGCCGACTGGTCCGCCCACGCCGACGCGCAGCGGCGGCAGTTTCTTCGTTCGTTTGCTGGGTGCGTGCGAATTCATGGTTCGTGTGTGTGTCAGGAGCGAAAGAGCCGCGAGTACTGCGATTCGTGGCGCGCAGAAAGTACGCCAAGCTGTGGCGCAAAGGTATTGAGCGCCTCGGGCGGCGTCGTGAGCGCGCGCGCCACGGCTTGTTCGATGGCGGGCCGCAGCGCGACGATGATGCGCTGCCCCGCGAGCTGGCCGAGCGGCACTGCCTTGAGTGCGGCGGCCGTCTGGTTTTCGATCCAGCTAAACGCGTAGGCGGCGAGCGCGGCGTCAGGCGCGGCCTCGTGGGCCCACGCAGCGAATGCGAATGTAGTGGGTTGCGCAATGGGCGTCATGCGCTCGAGCGTCGCGCGCCGCTCGGCATCGCCCCATTCGAGCTGCGCGCAGAGCTGGCGCAGCGACCAGCCCATCTGCGCGGTTTCGCGCCGCAATTCCGCCGATTCTCGGCTCGCGACGAATTCCTCGTTCGCAACGATCAGCGCGCGCGCATCGTGCGTGCGCCAGCGTTTCATCTGGTGCGCCACAAAAGGTAGTTCGCCGCAAGCGAGCACGTTCGCGAGGCCACCGGCTATCCAGCGTGCGGCGTCGTCTGCGTTCGTCACGAGTTGCGCATCGATTGCGGCCTCGAGTCCCTGCGAGTAGCTGAACGCGCCGATGGGCAGCGCCGGCGACGCGAGATGCAGCAGGGCGGTCAGCTCAGCGATGTTCATGGCTGTGGTCGTGCGCGTGGCCGTCGCAATGACCGTGATCGTGTCCGCATTCGTGGTCATGCGCTTGATCGTCGCCATGAGCGTGATTGTGCGAATGACCGTGCGAATGCGCGTGATCGTGATGTCCGTGGTGCTCGTCGTACACGCGTTGCGCGAGCGCGTAGTCGTCGGCGAAGGTTTCGTCGTGGCCGTGGCGATGGCCGCCGCCATATGCGCCCGATTCCGGTTGGAACGGCAGTTCCACGCGCTCTACCTGCGCGCCCAGGCGCTTGAGCATGTCTTCGAGCACGGGGTCCGCTTCGAGCTTGAGTTCGTCCGTGCCCACTTCCACCGGCGTATGGCGATTGCCGAGGTGATACGCGGCGCGCGTGAGGGTGAGGCGGTCCGGCGCGCGGACACGAAGCACGCTCTCGGCCGCCGCGATCACGCGCACAAGGCCGCCGTCGTCGGCCACGAGCATGTCGCCGTCGCGCAGCACCGTGCCGCGCGGCAGCACGACACCCACCTCCTCGCCGGTGTCGAGCGTGGCCGCGAAGCGGCTCTTGCAGCGCGCGTCGTAGGGCAGCGTGAGCGTGGGCGCCCGCTTCACAAGAACGGGCGCGAGCTTCGCATTGAGTCGTTTGTCGATCGTGCGCATGGCTAAACTTTAGAACAGGAAGTAACGCTGTGCCATCGGCAGCACCGTGGCGGCCTCGCAGGTGAGCAACTGGCCGTCGGCGACGACCTGGTACGTTTCGGGATCGACGCTGATCGTCGGCTGCCACGCATTGTGAATCATGTCGGCCTTCGTCACGCTGCGGCAGTTGCGTACCGCCACCACGCGCTTTTGCAGGCCGTAGCGCTCGGGCATGCGTTTGTCGAGCGAGAGTTGCGAAACAAAGGTGAGCGATGTTTTTGCAAGCGCCCGCCCGCGTGTGGCGAACATCTCGCGGTAGTGCACGGGCTGTGGCGTCGGAATCGAGGCGTTCGGGTCGCCCATCTGCGCAAGCGCGATCATGCCGCCCTTGAGAATCAACGAAGGCTTGATGCCGAAGAACGCCGGTTCCCAGAACACGAGATCGGCCCATTTGCCCGGTTCGAGCGATCCCACTTCGTGCGCGATGCCGTGCGTGAGCGCAGGGTTGATCGTGTACTTCGCCACATAGCGCTTCACACGGAAGTTGTCGTGGCGCGCGCTGTCTCCGGGCAGAGCGCCGCGCTGCACCTTCATCTTGTGCGCGGTTTGCCACGTGCGGATGATGACTTCGCCCACGCGGCCCATCGCCTGGGAATCCGAAGAAAGCATCGATAGCGCGCCGAGATCGTGGAGGATGTCCTCGGCGGCGATGGTCTCGCGGCGGATGCGCGACTCGGCAAACGCAATATCTTCGGCAATCGACGGGTCGAGGTGATGGCACACCATCAGCATGTCGAGATGCTCGTCGAGCGTATTGATCGTGTACGGGCGCGTGGGGTTCGTCGAGGAGGGCAGCACGTTCGCTTCACCGCACACCTTGATGATGTCGGGCGCGTGGCCGCCGCCCGCGCCTTCGGTGTGGTACGTGTGGATCGTGCGGCCCTTGAAGGCGGCCACCGTCGCTTCCACGAAGCCCGACTCGTTGAGCGTGTCGGTGTGAATGGCCACCTGCGTATCCGTTGCGTCCGCCACGCTCAGGCAGTTGTCGATGGCGGCGGGCGTCGAGCCCCAGTCCTCGTGCAGCTTCAGGCCGATCGCACCTGCTGCGATCTGTTCTTCGGCGGGTTTCGGCAAGCTCACGTTGCCTTTGCCGAGAAAGCCGAGATTGATCGGCCAGCCGTCCGCGGCCTGCAGCATGCGCTCCATATGCCACGGGCCCGGCGTGCAGGTGGTGGCGTTGGTGCCCGTGGCGGGGCCTGTGCCGCCGCCCAGCATCGTCGTCACTCCCGAGGCGAGCGCTTCGTCGATCTGCTGCGGGCTGATGAAATGGATGTGCGTGTCGATGCCGCCTGCCGTGACGATCTGGCCTTCGCCCGCGATCACTTCGGTCGCGGCGCCGATGGGAATCGTCACGCCCGGCTGCACGTCGGGGTTGCCCGCCTTGCCGATCTTCCAGATGCGGCCGTCCTTGATGCCGATGTCGGCCTTCACGATGCCCCAGTGATCGACAATCACGGCGTTCGTGACGACGGTATCCGCGACTTCCGCGTGCACCCGCTGCGACTGGCCCATGCCGTCGCGGATCACCTTGCCGCCGCCGAACTTCACTTCGTCGCCGTAGACGGTGTAGTCGCGCTCGATCTCGATGATGAGGTCGGTATCGGCAAGACGCACGCGGTCGCCGGTGGTGGGGCCGAACATCTCCGCGTAGGCGCGGCGGCCGATCTTCAATGTCATGTCGGATTCCTGATGAATTCGCCTGAATTCGCTGGCCGCGCTCAGAGCGGGCCCATCACCTGGCCGTTGAAGCCGTACACGGCGCGCTCGCCCGCAAGCGCCACGAGTTCCACGGTGCGCTCCTGTCCTGGCTCGAAGCGCACAGCCGTGCCCGCCGCAATGTTCAGGCGAAAGCCGCGCGCGGCCTCGCGGTCGAACGAGAGCGCGGCGTTGACCTCGTAGAAGTGGAAGTGCGAGCCGATCTGCACGGGGCGGTCACCCGTGTTGGCCACCTTCACAGTGATGGTTTCGCGGCCTGCGTTGAGTTCGATTTCGCCGTCGTCGATCAGCATTTCGCCGGGGATCATGGCTGGCTCCTCCCGGCTCAGGGGATCGGATGGTGGACGGTGACGAGCTTGGTGCCGTCGGGGAAGGTCGCTTCGACCTGGATGTCGGGGATCATCTCGGGCACGCCTTCCATCACGTCGTCGCGCGTGAGGAGCGTCGTGCCGTAGTGCATGACTTCGGCGACGGTCTTGCCGTCGCGGGCCGCTTCCATCAGCGCGGCACTGATGAAGGCGACGGCCTCCGGGTAGTTGAGCTTGAGGCCGCGCTCGCGCCGCCTTTCGGCGAGCAGCGCGGCGGTGAAGATCAGGAGCTTGTCTTTCTCGCGTGGCGTGAGCTTCATCGCGTCATCGTATTGGGTCGGTTGGGGCAAGTCTGTCGACCCAGCTTACGGGAGCGAGGTTACGCGCAGCTTGCGGCCTCGCGCGCGGCGCGCACGAATCGATGCAAGCTCACAGCAAGGTGTGTGCCAATGAAGGGGACAGCGTAGATGCACCGATTTCGATGCGTTTTTGCACCGCGTTGGCGTTGCTGCGCTGCGTTGTCGTGCGTGAAGGCGCCGATGTGCACTATAGCGGTGCGCATAACGTGCGCTCAGGTCGTCCACAAGCGCAGCGGCGCGGCCTTCACGCCATGCACGAACGGACGCAGCGCCGTCCAGCATTGCGTGAGCGTGTTCTGCAGCGGTTCCATCGAACGCGAGACCACGCGCACGAGCACGACGCCAGGCGCAATGCAGGTCGCGCCCGAGCGCAGCGCATCATCGAACGGCAGGATGGCGGCAAGGTCTTGCGCGAGCGCCTCGTTGCATGCGGGGCCGATCGCCCACAGCACGCCGAAAGCGGGGTAGCCAGCGAGCCCTTGCGGCGCGTCGCGCAGCGGGTCGTTGGCGTCGATGAGGGCGCGTTCGAGCCAGAGCAGCTGATCGTCGCATTCGCCTTCAGGTGCAGCGCGCGTCACGCGCGTGAGCGCGCGCACCATGCCCGCCGACCAGCGCTCGCCCGCGGCCTGGCGGCCCAGTTGCGTCGCGTCCCAGCCGATGGCCGTGGCCCCCTCGCCGAGTGTGAGCGCAAATTCGAGTTCGGCGTGCGCGTGGTCGAATACGAGGTTGTTCTGCGGTAGCCAGTCGAGCTTCGCGCCGGCGCCCACGCGCACGTTGATGCGCTGGCGCGCCACGCGGCAGTTCGACTTGTACCACTTGGTGGCGCCCGGCGTCGTGAGCACGGCGTGAGCGCCTTTGCCCACGTTCACGTCGATGTCGAGCCGATCGCCGCCCGCGATGCCTGCTGGCGGATGCACGATCACCGCGTGACAGATCGCGTCGCCTTCGGGGTAGAGCGGCCGTTGCACGCGCAACGGCCCCACGTGCAGGCGATGCGTGAGCGCGGTGCGCGCGCCCTGGCGCTCAAAGCCGAGCTCGAGTTTCGCGGCCCATTCCTGATGCGCGGTGCTGCGAAACGTGGTGTTGGCGAGTGCGGCGTGATCGACGTGGAGCGACATGCGTGACGAGGGGAAAAAGCGGGGAATGGCGTGGAGAATAGCACGCGCCATCCACGCCGAATCTACATTTAAACCGCGATCAACTCCCGCACCCCATCCGCATCCATGCTCGCGCCGGCACCACCCGCCACGATTTCGCCGCGGCTCATCACCCAGTAGCGGTCCGCAATGGCCTTGGCGAAGTCGTAGTACTGCTCGACCAGCAGCACCGTCATCTGCATCTCTTCGACGAGCCGCCGCAGCGTGCGACCGATGTCCTGAATGATCGAAGGCTGAATGCCTTCAGTAGGCTCATCGAGAATCAGCAACTGCGGATCGCTCATCAGCGCGCGGCCGATGGCGAGCTGCTGCTGCTGGCCACCCGAGAGGTCGCCGCCGCGCCGCGCCTTCATGTCTTTGAGCACAGGAAAGAGTTCGTAGATATGCGCGGGCACCCTTGACGGCATGCGCTTCTTGCTCGCCGCGCCCACGAGCAGATTCTCTTCGACGCTCAAGCGCGGAAAGATGTCGCGCCCTTGCGGCACGTAAGCGAGTCCCTGTGCCACCCGCGCATGCGTGGGCAGCTTCGTGAGCGCTTCGCCGCGCCAGGCGATCGAGCCGTTCTTCGTCGGCACGACGCCCATGAGGCAGCGCAGCAGCGTGGTCTTGCCCACGCCGTTGCGGCCGAGCAGCACGGTGAGTTCGCCCTCGGGCACCGTCATCGAGACGTTGCGCAAGATGTGGCTGCCGCCATAGTACTGATTCAGCGATTCGATAGTTAGCATGGCTGATATGTTCGAGACGGCCCTAGCGGCCCAGATACGATTCGATGACCGCTTCGTCGCGCTTCACGTCGTCGAGCGTGCCGTGCGCAAGCACGCTGCCTTCGGCCATCACCGTGACGCGCCCCGTTTCCCCCGCGAGCGCGGCGACGAACTCCATGTCGTGCTCGACCACCATCATCGAGCAACTGCCGCGCAGGCGGTTGAGCAGCGTCGCGAGTTCCATGGTTTCGTCGTCGGTCATGCCCGCGGCCGGCTCGTCGAGCAGCAGCAGTTGCGGCTTTTGCATGAGCAGCATGCCGATTTCGAGCCGCTGCTTCTGGCCGTGCGATAGCTCGCCGGCGAGGCGTCGCGCGTCGCTCTCCAGCCGGATCACTTCGAGCGTTTCCTCGATCTTCGCCTGCGCTTCGCGGCCAAGGCGCGCGCGCAGCGTGGCGAACCAGCCCTTGTCTGCCTTCATCGCGAGTTCGAGATTCTCCCAGACAGGATGCTGCTCGAACACAGTGGGCTTCTGGAACTTGCGGCCAATGCCCGCGCGCGCGATCGCCGGCTCGTTCATGCGCGTGAGGTCGAGCGTCTGTCCGAGGAACACCTTGCCCGAATCGGGCGCGGTCTTGCCGGTGATGACGTCCATCATCGTGGTCTTGCCCGCACCGTTCGGGCCGATCACGCAGCGCAGCTCGCCCGCGTCGATTACGAGCGAGAGCTTGTTGAGCGCGCGAAAGCCGTCGAAGCTTACGGTCACGTCTTCGAGGTACAGGATCGTGCCGTGCGAGATGTCGATTGCGCCGGGTTCGACCACGTGCCCGAGTTCGGCCACGCCGGAGAGGGCAAGTTCGTCGTACTTGAGGGCGTCGTCGAAGGGGTTGTGGTTGAGCGGGTCGCTGATCACGCTATGTCCGTTCATGGGCGTTCGCTCCGCGTGGTGATCCGGTTCCGGATGAGTTCGATGAGTCCCATGATGCCGTTGGGCAGCAACAGCGGCACGAGCACGAACATCAGGCCGAGGAAGAACAGCCAGTACTCGGCGAAATGCGCGGTGAAAAAGCTCTTTGCGCCGTTCACGGCGAACGCGCCGATGATCGGCCCGATGAGCGTGCCGCGCCCGCCCACGGCCACCCAGATCGCCATTTCGATCGAGTTGCCGGGCGACATCTCGCTCGGGTTGATGATGCCGACCTGCGGCACGTAGAGCGCACCCGCAATGCCGCACAGGACGGCCGAGACCGTCCACACGAACAGCTTGTAGCCGAGCGGGCTGTAGCCGAGAAACATGAGGCGCGTTTCGCCGTCGCGCACGGCGGTCACGACACGCCCGAGCTTCGACGTGACGATGGCGCGCGCGCCGAGAAACGCGAGCACGAGCACGGCGAACGTCAGGAGGAACAGCACGGTGCGCGTGCCCGGATGCGTGATCGGCATGCCCGCAATGCGCTTGAAGTCCGTGAAGCCGTTGTTGCCGCCGAAGCCCGTTTCGTTGCGGTAGAAGAGCAGCATGGCGGCGAACGTCATGGCCTGCGTGATGATCGAGAGGTACACGCCTTTCACGCGCGAGCGGAACGTGAAGAAGCCGAACACCCAGGCGACTACGGCGGGCACGAGCACGACGAGCAGGAGTGCGTACCAGAGGTGCTCTGTGCCTTGCCAGTACCACGGCAGCGCATGCCAGTCGAGAAACACCATGAAGTCGGGCAGGTCGCTGCCGTACTTGCCGTCGTGACCGATCTCGCGCATGAGGTACATGCCGATGGCGTAGCCGCCCAGCGCGAAGAAGAGACCGTGACCGAGGCTCAGAATGCCGCAGTAGCCCCACACTAGATCGAGCGCGAGTGCGGCGATCGCATAGCACATGAGCTTGCCGACGAGCGTCATCGCATATGCGGAAAGATGCAGCGCGCTCGATTGCGGCAGCACCAGCGCGCAAAGCGGCACGCCTACGCCGATTGCGAGGATCAGCACGATGAGCGCGAGCCAGGCGCGCGGCGAGAGGAGGGCAGGCCGCGCGGGCAGGCCGAGAGCGAACGTTTCGGCGCCGTCGCCGGAAGGTCGCGAGGTGCCCAGCGTGTGACGCGTGGAAGAGGAAGTGACGCTCGTCATGTCATGCCTCCGCACTGCGGCCCTTGAGGGCGAACAGCCCCTGCGGACGCTTCTGGATGAAGAGCACGATCAGCACGAGCACGGCGATCTTCGCGAGCACGGCGCCCCAGAACGGCTCGATGGCCTTCGAGACGAGCCCGAGACCGAAGCCGCCGATCACGGTGCCCGCAATCTGCCCGACGCCGCCGAGCACCACGGCCATGAACGAATCGATGATGTAGCTCTGACCGAGATCGGGGCCTACGTTGCCGATCTGCGAGAGCGCGCAGCCGCCAAGACCCGCTACGCCTGCGCCGAACGCGAAGGCCCATGCATCCACGCGCGCAGTGCGTACGCCCACGCAGGCGGCCATGCGGCGGTTCTGCGTGACGGCGCGCACGAACAGGCCAAGACGCGTCTTCGTGAGCACGGTCCACGCAATGCCCACCACGATCAGCGAGAACGCGAGGATCGCGAGGCGGTTGTACGGCAGGATGAGGTTGGGCATGACGGTCACGCCGCCGCTCATCCACGAGGGGTTTTCGACCTGCACGTTCTGAGCGCCGAAGATCATGCGCGTGGCCTGAATGAGGATGAGGCTGATGCCGAACGTGGTGAGCAGCGTTTCGAGCGGTCGGCCGTAGAGGTGGCGGATCACGAGCCGCTCGATCACCGCGCCCGCCAACGCAGCGGCGACGAACGAAGCGGGAATCGCGAAGAGCGGATACCAGTCGAATGCGCCGGGGGCGTAGCGCTGCACGAGCGTTTGGACGACATAGGTTGCGTACGCGCCGATCATCAGGAACTCGCCGTGCGCCATGTTGATGACGCCGATGAGCCCATAGGTGATGGCGAGGCCGAGCGCCGCGAGCAGCAGCACGCTGCCGAGCGAGAGGCCCGCGAACAGCGTACCGGCGATCTCGCTGCGGCGCTGAATGGCGTCGAGCGCATCGATGCCTTGTTGCGCTGCTGCTCGCACGTCGGCATCGGGCTCGTTGTACGCGCCGCTTGTGTTCTTCGCGACGAGCGGGCGCAGCAGTTCGTACATGTCGAGGTCGTGGCGCGCCGCGACGAGCTTCGCCGCTTCGAGGCGCGTGGCCGCATTCGGGTCGTGCAGCGCGGTCATCGCCCAGAGCGTGTCGAGACGGCGCTTGAGCGCCGGGTCGGTTTCCTTCGCACGCGCGGCGTCGATCATCGGCTTCATGGCCGGATCGGGATTCTTCAGCAACCCGTTAATGGCAGCCCGGCGCGTTTCCAGGTCGGGCGAGGCGAGTTGCAGGCCCGAGACCGCGCCCGCGACCTTCGAGCGCAGGAGGTTGTTCAGCGTGATGGGCTGCGCGCTTGAAGCGATGTTTGCGGCGACAGACTGGCCCGTGGCGGCGTCGCGTGCATTGTCGCCATCCTGCACGAGCACTTCGCCCGAATCGGTTGCCGTGACGTTGTCGTTGGCAAGCGCTTTGAGTAGCGCGAGCGACGCGGCGTCGTGCGTGGCGATGAGCTTGTCGATGGCCGCGGATTTCGCGTCGAAGTCGTCGCCGCCGAGCGGGGCGACATCGGCCGCTTCAAGTGCGTGCGCGCAAGTAGATAGCGCCGTGAAGAGCGCAGCCGCGGCGAGCGCGTGGCGCAAGCCCGCGCGCGCGTACCTCGGGAGTGAGTGAGCCATGGTGCTTTCTTTTTTGGTGCGGACCACAGCGCAACAGCCTGAAGTTACGCCGCGGCCCGTAGACAGGGCACGCGAGCGCACGCCACGTTGCGGCGCGGCGCTCGCGAAGACAACGTCAGGCCACGCGCGAGCGGCGCAGGAAGGCGGGCAGCGCGTTCGAGGTGACCACATCCGGCTTGCCTTCGTTGCCGGCGATGAACGGGCTCCACGGCTGCGCGCGCACGGCGGTCTTCGTCTTCCAGACGACGTTGAACTGGCCGTCGCCGCGAATCTCGCCGATCATCACCGGCTTGTGCAGGTGATGGTTGCCGTCCATCGTGAGCGTGAAGCCCGAGGGCGCCGCCACGGTCTGGCCGATCATCGCCACGCGCACCTTGTCGACATCGGTGCTCTTCGCCTTTTCCACGGCTTGCTTCCACATGTGGATGCCCACGAAGGTCGCTTCCATCGGGTCGTTGGTCACGCGTTTGCTGCCGCCGGGCAGGTTGTTCGCCTGCACCCAGGCTTCGAACTGCTCCTTGAACTTCGTGTTGTTCGGGCCTTTTACCGACATGAAGTAATTCCACGCCGCGAGGTGTCCCACGAGCGGCTTCGTGTCGATGCCGCGCAGCTCTTCCTCGCCCACGGAGAACGCGACCACGGGCACGTCGGTGGCCTTGATGCCCTGATTGCCGAGCTCCTTGTAGAACGGCACGTTCGAGTCGCCGTTGATGGTCGAGACGACGGTGGTCTTGCCGCCTTGCGAGAACGTCTTGATGTTCGCGACGATGGTCTGATAGTCGCTATGACCGAACGGCGTGTAGACCTCCTGAATATCGCTGTCCTTCACGCCCTTCGAGTGCAGGAAGGCGCGCAGGATCTTGTTGGTCGTGCGCGGATACACATAGTCGGTGCCGAGCAGGAAGAAGCGCTTCGCGCCGCCGCCTTCGGCGCTCATCAGGTATTCAACGGCGGGAATGGCCTGCTGGTTGGGCGCCGCGCCCGTGTAGAACACATTGCGCGACATTTCTTCCCCTTCGTATTGCACGGGGTAGTAGAGCAGGCCGTTGAGCTCCTCGAACACCGGTAGCACCGACTTGCGCGACACCGAGGTCCAGCAGCCGAACACGCAGGCGACCTTGTCCTGCGTGAGGAGCTGGCGCGCCTTTTCGGCGAAGAGCGGCCAGTTCGAGGCCGGATCGACGACCACGGGCTGGATCTGGCGCCCCATCACGCCGCCGTTCTTGTTGATGTCGGCAATCGTCATCAACGCGGTGTCTTTCAGTGAGGTCTCCGAAATGGCCATCGTGCCCGAGAGCGAGTGCAGGATGCCGACCTTGATCGGCCCGCTGCCAGTGTCCGCATGCGCGAATGGCATGCGCCCCGCAGCCGCGAGTGCGCCCGACATCGTCCCGAGTTTCAACAGACTGCGACGTTTCATTTTTGTGCCTCTTGTCCGTGAGTGAGTCGTGGGCCATGGCGCGTGGTCGTTGTCGTCTTGCGCGCCGCCCGGTGTGTGTGTGGCGTGTCTTGCGCATACCCTTCTGCAAGCGTTGTGCCAGCGCGAAGGTCAAGCGCCAGGCTTGCCCCATAAGGCGCGCGGCGATGCGGGGCGCATCGGTGATCACGCAACGGGCGGGCGATTGTGGTGCAGTGAGATGCATGTTCGGGCGCGCTGCATCGTCTCAGTGCGCGCATGCATGAAGCGGGACGAACGGTGCGGCGGGGCGCGCTGCATCGTTGTGCATGATCGGCGTGCCGGGGCAGCGATGCGGGTCCTGCACGCCATGGACCGAAGTGAGTGGCCCAGAAATGACAAAGGGCGCGGCCTGAGAGCCGCGCCCCTTCCTTAAGCTGGCATGCGCCTGCTTAGTACGTCGGCACCTTGGGGTCGACCTGACGCGACCAGGCGTCGATGCCGCCTTGCAGGTTGAACACCTTCGCGTAGCCGCGCGATTCGAGGAACATCGCCACCTGGGCGCTGCGCGCGCCGTGGTGGCAAATGCAGACGATCTGCGCCTCGTCGTCGAGTTCCTCACTGCGCGCGGGGATCTCGCGCATGGGGATCGACGTGCTGCCGGCGATCTTTGCCGTTTCGATTTCCCACGGCTCGCGCACGTCGAGCAGTACGGGAGCCACGCGCGAGGTGTCGGCAAGCCATTCGGCGAGGGCGGGGGCGGTCAGATTCTGCATAGAACACTCAATCGGGTAAAAGGCCGGTCACCGTCAATGGCACCCGGCGATGCGACAGGTTGGCAGCGCTCAGAACTTGAAGCGCGGCGGATGCACGGCGTTCTGCAGCGGCTCGACATACGTTTCGAACACGCCCGCAATGCGGAACTGCTTCTCGTCGATGCGCGTGATGATCTGCGCTTCCATAACGGGCGCGCCGCCCACGAAAGCGGCCAGACGCCCGCCCACCTTGAGCTGCTCGAGCAGTTCCTGCGGCACGACCGGCAAGCCGCCCGAGACGCAGATCACATCGTACGGCGCATTTGCGGCCCAGCCGCGTGCGCCGTCGCCGAGCGCGACTTCGGCGTTCAGCACGCCGTTCTTGACGAAGTTCGCACGCGCGAATTCGGCGAGTTCCGTGTCGATCTCCACGGACAGCACCTTCTGCGCCCGGTGCGCGAGCAGCGCCGCCATGTAGCCGGAGCCCGCGCCGATTTCCAGCACGCTCTCATGCTTCTTCACCGAGAGTTCCTGCAGCACGCGCGCTTCGACGCGCGGCGCCATCATGTGCTGGCCGTTCGGCAGCGGCACTTCGAGGTCGGCGAACGCGAGGGCGGTATAGGCCTCGGGGACGAAATGCTCACGCTTGACGATCGAGAGCAGGTTCAGCACGTCCTGGTCGAGCACTTCCCAGGGGCGAATCTGCTGTTCGATCATGTTGAAACGCGCTTGTTCGATGTTCATGGTGACTCGGCGTTGTGGTCGGGATCGGTTCGGTTCGAAGCCCGGCAAAAAAGGGCGTCGGGCAATCGGAGAATTGTAGCAAACCGGCTTCTGGGCTGGCCGCGCCGCCGGCAGGCGGAGGGGGTTCCGGGGGCATTAGCGGATCGGTGTTTGTCCTGGCTTCGTGCGCCTTGCGGTTTTGCGGTTCTCGTACCAAAAATGTAATCGATTACATTTTTAACGCGCCCAGACGGCTCACGCCGCGGCCTCCGCAGGTTTCCGAACCGGTCACGATCGCTTTTGCCCATGTCCGCTCGCTCGTCCCGAACGTCGCAATTGCGGCCGCAGTCGCAAGACGAAGACGCCAGCGCCGACACCGCCGCGCGCGGCGGCTCAATCGCGGCGGTGGCGCAGCGCGCGGGCGTCTCGGTCGCGACGGTCTCGCGCGTGCTCAATGGCCATGTGAACGTGCGCGCCGCGACGCGCGAGCGGGTGCTTGCCGAGATCGAGACGAGCGGCTACCGCGTGAACGAACTCGCGCGCAACCTGCGCACCGCCGAAAGCCGCCTGCTCCTGACGATGGTGCCCGACTTCGGCAACCCGTTTTACGCGGAGATCGTGCGCGGCATCGACAGCGTCGCGCGCCAGCACGGGTTTTTCCTGCTGCTGTGCGACACGGGCGCCGACGCCGGCCGCGAGCGCAGCTATTTCGACCTGTTGCGCCGCCATCGCGCGGACGGGGCGATCTGCCTCGACCCGGCGACCGTGCAACATGCGCTGGCCGCCGAATCGACGGCGCTGCCGTGGGTGGCCTGCTGCGAGTTCGATCCGGATGTGGGCGTGCCGTATGTCGGCATCGACAACTACCGGGCCGCGCACGACGCCGTGCGGCATCTGATCGCGCGGGGGCGGCGCCGTGTCGCGCTCATCAACTCCGACGAGCACTATCTCTACGCGCAGCAGCGCCGCGACGGCTGGCGCGATGCGCTAGGCGAAGCGGGCATCGCGATGCGCGACGCCTGGCGCGTGAACGTGAACTGCCTCGACTACGACGCGGGCGCGCAGGCCGCCGCTGCGCTCATGCAGTTGCCGGCGGACGAGGCGCCCGACGCGATCTTCGCGGTGTCGGACACGCTCGCGGTGGGCGTGGTCAACGGCCTGCGCGGCGCGGGGAGGCGCGTGCCGCACGACGTCGCCGTGGTCGGCTTCGACGATATCGCGCTCGCCGCGCAGATCGACCCGCCGCTCACGACGATCGCGCAGCCCATGCGGGAGCTGGGCGAGACGGCCGCGCGCCTGTTGCTGCGGCGTTTCGCCGACCCGCGCGCGAGCGTACCGGGCGTGCTGCTGCCGCATCGGCTGGTGGTGCGTGAGAGCGGGTGAAGTCGAAAAAAACGCAAACGAACACATAGCAGGGGAGACCAGCGGAGCGAGCCTTGCATGGGACCAGAGTAAGCGCTGAAGCGCTAACTCTGGTCGACAGGCGAGCGGCGCGAGCCGCCAACCTCAACACAGCCGACAAAGCCACTGGAGGAGCGCACGCGCATGAGCGTCGCCGTGAAGTTCAACGACATCCGCAAGGACTTCGGTCCCGTGCGCGTGCTGCACGGCGTGAGCTTCGAGCTTGCGCCGGGGCGCATTCACGGGCTCCTGGGCGAGAACGGCGCGGGCAAATCGACGCTCATGAAGATCCTCGCGGGCTACGAAGCTGCGAGCGCGGGCGAGATGCTGGTGGATGGCGTGCCGCGCCGCTTCGACGGCTCGCGCGAGGCCGAAGCCGCCGGCATCGTGCTGATCCACCAGGAGTTCAACCTGGCCGAGCACCTCACGATCGCGCAGAACATCTTCCTCGGCCACGAGAAACGCAAAGGCTGGCTGATCGACGACACCGCCATGCGCCGCGAAGCGCGCGAACTGCTCGCGCAGGTGGGCCTCGCGCGCGACCCGGACGTGAAGGTGCGCGACCTGATCGTCGCCGAGAAGCAGCTCGTGGAGATCGCCAAGGCGCTCTCGCGGCACGCGCGCCTGCTCATCATGGACGAGCCCACGGCCACGCTCACGCCGGCCGAAACCGCGCGCCTTTTCGCGCTCATGACGAAGCTGCGCGCCGCGGGCACGACGCTCGTCTACATCTCGCACAAGCTCGACGAGGTGGAGAGCATCACCGACGACGTGGTCGTGATGCGCGACGGCCGCTTCGTGGCCGCGAGCGCGACGGCGGGGCTCGCGCGCCAGCAGATGGCGAACCTCATGGTGGGCCGCGACGTCTCCGACATGTTTCCGGAGAAAGGCGCAGCCAGCGCGGATGCGAGCGTGGCGCTACGCGTAACCAATCTCTCCGTGCCGGGCTGGGTCGAAGATCTGAGCTTCGAGGTGCGCGCGGGCGAGATTCTCGGCTTCGCGGGACTCGTGGGTGCGGGGCGCAGCGAGGCGTTCGAGGCGATCGTGGGCTTGCGCCACAAGCAAGCGGGCGAAATCGAGATTGACGGCCGCCCGGTGACGCTGCGTCACCCGCGCGACGCGATGCGCTACGGCCTCACGTACCTGAGCGAAGACAGAAAAGGACGCGGCCTGCACATGAACCTCACGCTGCAGGACAATCTCACGCTCATGACACTCGAGCGCTACGGCCATCCGCTGCTCGATCTCAAGGCGGGCCGCCGCGCGCTGGAGAAGGCGGTGCGCGACTTCGGCATCCGCACGGGCGACCTCGACAGCCGCGCGCGCATGCTCTCGGGCGGCAACCAGCAGAAGCTCGCGCTCGCCAAGTTCCTGCAGCCCGACCCGCGCGTGATCGTGCTCGACGAGCCCACGCGCGGCGTGGACGTTGGCGCGAAGCGCGACATCTATTTTCTGATCCAGCGGCTCGCGGCCTCGGGGCGCGCGGTCGTCGTGATCTCGTCCGAACTCGTCGAGCTGATCGGGCTCGCGCATCGCGTGGCCGTGATGCGCGCGGGCCGGCTCGTCGCCACACTCGGGCACGAACATCTGAACGAAGAGGAGCTGATCGCTCATGCAACCGGCACCCACTGACGCGGCGTCCGAAGGCCGCGGCGCGCGCTCGGCCGCAGCGCGATTCGTGCACCGGCTCGCGGGCGTCGGGCCGCTCATCGGCCTGATCCTGCTGTGCGTGCTCGGCACGCTGCTCAACCGCGATTTCGCCACCGCCGGCAACCTGCTCAACGTGCTCACGCGCACCTCTTTCATCGGCATCATTTCCGTGGGCATGACGTTCGTGATCATTTCGGGCGGCATCGATCTGTCGGTCGGCTCGATGGCCGCGCTGATCGCGGGCGTGATGATCTGGGTGATGAATACGCTGGCGGCGAGCGAACATGCGTTTGCACCGTTGGCCATCGTCGCGATCGGTATCGCGATCGCGCTCGTGCTCGGCGCGGTGTTCGGGCTCGCGCATGGTTTGCTGATCACGCGCGGGCGCATCGAGCCTTTCATCGTCACGCTCGGCACGCTCGGCATCTTCCGCTCGGTGCTCACGTGGCTTGCCGATGGCGGCGCGCTCACGCTGCAGAACAATCTCGTCGATCTCTACGGGCCGGTCTATTACGCGAGCCTCTTTGGCATTCCGGTGCCCGTGTGGGTGTTCGCGCTCACGGCGGCGGGCGGCGCGCTCATTCTCAACCGCACGGCGTTCGGGCGCCACGTGCAGGCGATCGGCTCGAACGAGCAGGTCGCGCGCTATGCGGCAATCCGCGTCGATCGCGTGAAGTGCGCAACCTACGTGCTGCTGGGCGTGTGCGTGGGCGTGGCGACGGTGCTCTATGTGCCGCGTCTGGGTTCCGCCACGCCGACGACGGGTTTGCTGTGGGAACTGGAGGCGATCGCCGCCGTGGTGGTGGGCGGCACGGCGCTCAAGGGCGGCGAAGGGCGCGTGGCGGGCACCGTGGTCGGCGCGGTGCTGCTCTCGGTCATCGCCAATATTCTCAATCTCACGAGCATCATCAGCGTGTATCTGAACGCGGCGGTGCAGGGCGTGGCGATCATTGCGGTGGCCTTCCTGCAGCGCGGCAGACGGTAAGGATCTCGAAGCAGATTTGGCAAGGCAGTGGGGAAGTCGAAGGAGGCAGCGAAAACTCAACGCAAGAACGGGCGCGGGAGCGCACCATAGGAGACGGCATCATGAAGAAGATGATTCGAACGATGTGTGCGGGCGCGCTGGCGCTTGGCGTAGCGGCGACGTTCGGTGCGGGCGTGGCGCGCGCCGACGACAAGGTCACGCTGGGCGTGGCGATTCCCACGGCCGACCATGGATTCACGGGCGGCATCGTCTGGTGGGCGAACGAGGCGAAGAAGGACCTCGAAAAGGCGCACCCGGACCTCAAGGTCATCGTCAAGACGGCGGCGAATGCGCCCGATCAGGCGAACCAGTTGCAGGACCTCGTGACCGTCAACAAGATCAACGCGCTCGTGATCTTCCCGTATGAATCGGCTTCGCTCACGCAGCCGGTTGCGCAGGTGAAGAAGCAGGGCGTGTACGTGACGGTGGTCGATCGCGGCTTGACCGACACGAGCGCGCAGGATGCCTATGTGGCGGGCGACAACACGGCGTTTGGCAAGATCCCCGCCGAATATCTCGCGAAGCAGCTGGGCGGCAAGGGCGATATCGTCGCGCTGCGCGGTATTCCGACTACGCTCGACAACGAGCGCTGGACCGCGTTTACGTCGGTGATGAAGGGCTATCCCGGCATCAAGATCCTCGACGCGAAGTACGCGAACTGGAACCGCGACGACGCGTTCAAGACGATGCAGGACTACCTCACGCGCTTCAAGCACATCGACGCCGTCTGGGCCGCCGACGACGATATGGCCGTGGGCGTGCTCAAGGCGATCGACCAGGCCAAGCGCAACGACATCAAGATCGTGTTCGGCGGCGCGGGATCGAAGGAGATGGTCAAGCGCGTGATGGACGGCGATCCGCTCATCAAGGCCGATGTGTCGTATTCGCCGAAGTTCATCTACGACGCGATCAAGCTCACGGCCGAAGCGCGTTTGCAGGGCAAGGCGCTGCCGCCCACGACGATCATCCCTTCGGTGCTGATCACCAAGGAGAACGCGAAGCAGTTCTACTTCCCTGATTCGCCGTTCTGAGGACGGGGCTTGCGATGAAGACGATCAAAGGCCCAGCGATATTCCTCGCGCAGTTTCTCGGCGACGACGCGCCGTTCGACAGCTTCGCGCACATGGCCGGCTGGGCGGCCCAGCTCGGCTACAAAGGCATCCAGGTGCCCACCGATGCGCGCCTCGTCGATCTCGCGCAGGCCGCGTCGAGCGTGGCGTACTGCGACGACCTGCGCCAGCAGGCCGACGACGCAGGTGTGACGATCACCGAGCTTTCCACGCATCTGCAAGGACAGCTCGTGGCCGTGCATCCTGCCTACGACACGCTGTTCGACGGCTTCGCGCCGCCGCAGGTGCGCGGCAATCGCGAAGCGCGCACGGCATGGGCCATCGAGCAGTTGATGCTGGCCGCGCGCGCCTCGAAGAACCTGGGACTCAGCGCGCACGTGACGTTCTCGGGCGCGCTGGCGTGGCCGTACTTCTATCCGTGGCCGCAGCGGCCGGCGGGTCTCGTCGAAGCCGCCTTTGATGAACTCGCGCGCCGCTGGCGGCCGATTCTCGATGCGTTCGATGCGGCGGGCGTCGACGTCTGCTACGAACTGCATCCGGGCGAGGATCTGCACGATGGGGTGACCTTCGAGCGTTTTCTCGCGGCAGTGGGCGATCATCCCCGCGCGAACATCCTCTACGACCCGAGCCACTTCGTGCTGCAGCAGCTCGATTACCTTGCGTTCATCGACCTCTATCACGCGCGCATCAAGGCCTTTCATGTGAAGGATGCCGAATTCCGCCCCACGGGCAAGCAAGGCGTGTACGGCGGCTACAGCGACTGGGTGGAGCGCGCGGGGCGCTTTCGCTCGCTCGGCGATGGGCAGATCGACTTCGGCGCGATCTTCTCGAAGCTCACGCAGTACGACTACCCAGGCTGGGCGGTGCTCGAATGGGAGTGCGCGCTCAAGCATCCGCACGATGGCGCGCGCGAAGGCGCCGATTTCATCCGGCGGCATCTCATCCGCGTGGCCGAGCACGCGTTCGACGACTTCGCGGGCAGCGGCGTCGATGCGGCGCAGTTGAAAGACGTGCTGGGCCTCTGAACGCGATTCTCGCAGGAGACACGCAATGACTCGAAGACTCAGGCTCGGGATGGTCGGCGGCGGCGAGGGGGCGTTCATCGGCGCCGTGCATCGCATCGCGGCGCGTCTCGACGACAGTTTCGAACTCGTCGCGGGCGCACTGTCGTCCGATGCGGCGCGCGCGCAGTCGAGCGCCGAGGCGCTCGGCCTCGCGCGCAGCTATGCGCACTGGGGCGAGATGGCGAGCATGGAAGGCGCGCGCGAGGACGGCATCGACGCGGTGGCCATCGTCACGCCGAACCATCTGCACGCGCCGGTGGCGCACGCGTTCATGGATGCGGGTGTTCACGTGATCTGCGACAAGCCGCTCGCGGTCTCGCTCGCCGAGGGCGAAGCGCTCGCGCAACATGCGCGCGACGCCAATCTCGTGTTCGCGCTCACGCATACGTATTCGGGCTATCCGCTCGCGCGGCATGGGCGCGAGATGGTCGAGGCGGGTGAGATTGGCGAGGTGCGCATCGTGCAGGTCGAGTACGCGCAGGACTGGCTGGCCAATCCTGTCGAGACGAGCGGCGCGAACCGTCAGGCCGTGTGGCGCACCGATCCGGCGCTCGCGGGGCCGGCGGGATGTCTGGGCGACATCGGCACGCATGCGTATCAGCTGGCGGCGTTCGTGAGCGCGCTCTTGCCGGAATCGCTCGCGGCCGAAGTGCATACCTTCGTGCCGGGCCGCCGCGTGGACGACCATGTGCAGGCGATGCTGCGCTACGCCAACGGCGCGCGCGGCATGTTGTGGGCGAGCCAGGTGGCGAGCGGCGCGGAGAACGCGTTGCGGCTGCGCGTGTATGGCACGAAGGCGAGCCTCGCGTTCGATCAGGAGGAGCCCAACCTGCTGTGGTTCACGCCGCAGGGCGGCGAGACGCAGCGGCTCACGCGCGGCCGCGTGACGGGGGCCGCCGCACGGCATGCCACGCGCGTGCCGCCGGGGCACCCGGAAGGCTATCTGGAGGCGTTCGCGCAGCTCTATCGCGACGCCGCCGCGCAGATCCTCGCGCGCGAGGCCGGCGAGCCCGCGCCGCCCGCAAGCCGCCTGCTGACGACGGTCGACGACGGCGTGGAGGGGCTACGCTTTATCGAGGCCGTGCTGGCAAGCAGCGCGGCGGGCGGCGCCTGGCGCAGCATCGTGCGGCCGTGACTGGCCATTCGGACGAATTGAGCGCGTAGGGCCTGGCAGTGAAACTTGCGGCATGTTTAACCCACTTCAAAGGCGAAGCATGTCCAACGTCATTCAACTGCATTACACTGCGTATTCGACGAAATCGGCGACAGGGTCGGCGACAAGCGCAATAACCAAACCAGGGAGCGAGTCGATGAACGCAAATGCATTGGTACAGGTTCGCATCGATCACGCGCTCAAGCAGCGCGCGGCTGAAGTGCTCGACAACATGGGGCTCACGGTATCCGACGCCGTGCGCATTCTGCTCACGCGTATCGCGAACGAGGGGGCGTTGCCATTCGATTTCGCTGTCGATCCGGTGGCGCATGACGCGTGGTTCCGGGCGAAGGTACGCGAAGCGCTGAAGGACCCGCGGCCGACTGTGGCAGATGAAGAGGTGGAGGCGCACTTCGCGAAGCGGCGCGCGGCCGTGGCCGGCCAGCCGGAGCCCGCACGCAACCGCAAGGCGAAGAGTTGAGGGTTTGCTGGTCACCGCTCGCGCTGGCTGACCGCGAAGCGCTGTTCAACTTCACTGTGACGAGCAACCCGCGTAGAGCGATTGCGTGGGACGAGCGGATTTCGGCATCCGTTCGACGTCTGCGGCTTTTTCCCAACCTTGGCCGGGTTGGTCGCGTGAGCAGCACACGCGAACTGGTGGTCGAATCAACGCCGTTCGTGCTCGCTTACCGGTGCGAGAACGAGGCGCTCACGATATTGCGCGTCCTGCACGGCGCGCGCCGCTGGCCTGACGCTATCGACTGAGCGGCGGCAGGGCGCCGCCGCTCATAGCGCTTATTGCCCCAGATACACGAACTTGCCCCCGCGCACCGTGCCCATCACGCTCGCGCGCTGGTCGAGGCCCACGTGGTCCGTCGGGCTCGTGTTCACCATGCCGTTGGGCACGACCACTTCGTGCGCGTGCTCCAGCTCGTTGCGCAACGCCACGCGGAACGCCTCGGTGCCTGGCTGCGCGGTCTTGAGCGCGCGCGCAACCGCGTCCTGCAAGCGCGGGTACACGCCAGCCGCATCGCCTGCGAACTGCGTGACGGTGCCGGGACCGTACTTTGCCTCATAGGCGTCGACGAACGCGAGTGCCGCCTTTTGCGCCGGCTGGTCGGCGGGCAGCGTGCGCGCCACCACCACGGGCTGGGTTGGGAACAGGGTGCCTTCTACGTCCTTGCCGCCCAGCTTGATGAATTCAGGCGTGGCGATGCCGTGCGTCTGGTAAATCGGCCCCTTGTAGCCGCGCTCGATCAGCGTGCGTTGCGGCAGCACGGTCGGCGTGCCTGCGCCGGCAATCAGCATGGCGTCCGGCTTGGCCGCCATCAGCTTGAGAATCTGGCCCGTCACGCTGGCGTCGGTGCGGTTGTAGCGCTCGGTCGCGACGATCTGGATGTTGCGCTCCTTCGCGTACTTCGTGAATTCGTTGAGCCAGCTGTCGCCGTAGCTGTCCGCGAAGCCGATGAAGCCCACGCTCTTCACGCCGTGCGCGGCCATGTAGCGCGTCATGACGTCGGCCATGGCGGCATCGGTCTGCGCCATCTTGAAGGCCCACACGCGCGCGCCCTGCTGCGGCTCGACCACCGAGCCCGAGCCGACCAGCGTGATCATCGGCGTCTTGCTTTCCGCCACCGGGTCGAGCGCCGCGAGCGCCGCCGGCGTGATATTCGGGCCGACGATCACGTCCACGTGATCTTCGTTGATGAGCTTGTGGATGTTGCGCACGGCGGCGCCCGGGTCCGAGCCGTCGTCGAGCACGATGTAGTCGGCCTTCTGGCCCGCGATCGTCTCGGGCCACATCAGCATGGCGTTCTTGCTCGTGATGCCGATAGCGGCGGCAGGCCCCGTGCTCGAGAGGTCGATGCCGACCTTGATGTCGGCGTGGGCAGCCGGAGCGAAAGTGGCAGCGGCAAGGGCGGCAGCCGCGGCGAGCGGGCGCAAAAGCGTGTACAGCTTCATCCGTTGAGTCTCCAGGCGAGAAGTGATGTTGTTGTAATGCGGATTTTGTCTGATTTTTCTTCCGGCGCGGCCGAGGTCGCGGCCGCCCGACGCTACAGCTCGTAGGTCTCGTGCTCGCCCTTGAGCGCCTGCTCGATGAGCTTGCGATTCAGGCTCGGCGAAAGCAGTTCGACGAGCGTATACACATAGCTGCGCAGGTAAGCGCCCTGCTTGAGCGCAACGCGTGTGACATTGCTGCCGAACAGATGTCCCACGGGCACCGCGCGCAGGTGACGGTCGCGTTCGGCGTTGAAGGCGATGTCGGCCATGATCCCGACGCCGAGGCCCAGCTCCACGTAGGTCTTGATCACGTCGGCGTCGATGGCTTCCAGCACGATGTCGGGCGAGAGCGCGCGCAGGCGGAACGCGTCGTTGATCTTGGTTCGCCCGGCGAACGCATTGTCGTAGGTGATCAGCGGATATTGGGCCAGATCGTCGAGCGAAAGCGGCTTGCGCTCGAGCAGCGGATGGTCGGGCAGCATTACCGCCACGTGATGCCACGTGAAACAGGGCAGCGACACCAGTTCCTTGTAGCCGGAGATGGCCTCGGTCGCGATGCAGAGATCGGCCTGGTCATGAAGCACCATTTCCGCGACCTGCGTCGGGCTGCCTTGCAGGATCGAGAGGTGCACCTTCGGGAAGCGCCGCTTGAACTCGGCGATGGCGGCGGGCAGCGAGTACCGTGCCTGCGTGTGCGTGGCGGCGATCGTGAGGTTGCCCTGGTCCTGCGCCGCGTAATCCTTGCCCACGCGCTTGAGGCTCTCCACTTCCTGAAGAATGCGCTCCACCGAGGCGAGGATGATCCGACCCGGCTCCGTGAGCGAGCGCACGCGCTTGCCGTGGCGCGTAAAGATTTCGACCCCAAGCTCGTCTTCCAGCTCGATGATCGCCTTCGAGACGCCCGGCTGGCTTGTATACAGTGCCTTGGCCGCTTCTGTGAGGTTGAAGTTCTGGCGTACCGCCTCACGGACGAAGCGGAACTGGTGCAGGTTCATAGATAACCCTTATAACCTGTTTGCATATCGACCTGATTTTTGAGTCGTTTGAAATATAAGGCGAGTTTATTACCATTCCTCCAACTTTTCCAATATGGATATCTGTTTTGGTCATTAGCAAATGACCGGCGCGATTGAAGGCGCGGCCGCCTCGCCAGGGGCAGGACAGAGCGGAAAGAACGAAGTCGAGAAGTCGGAGCGCGGCGTAACCGGAACGCCGCGATTGAACCAAACCCTGGGGTCCCCGAATGTACCAATACGATCAGTACGACCAGACCATCGTCGACGAACGCGTCGCGCAATACAGCGACCAGGTCCGCCGCCGCCTGTCGGGCGAATTGAGCGAAGAAGAGTTCCGTCCGCTGCGCCTGCAAAACGGCCTGTACTACCAGCGCCACGCCTACATGCACCGCATCGCGATTCCGTACGGCAATCTGCGCAGCGACCAGCTCCGCATGCTCGGCACGATCGCGCGTGAGCACGACCGCGGCTACGGCCACTTCTCGACGCGTTCGAACATCCAGTACAACTGGATCAAGCTGGAAGAAACGCCGGAAATCCTGCGCAAGCTGGCTTCCGTGCAGATGCACGGCATCCAGACTTCGGGCAACTGCATCCGCAACATCACCGCCGACCAGTTCGCGGGCGTCGCGCCCGACGAGATCGTCGATCCGCGCCCGTGGGCCGAAATCCTGCGCCAGTGGTCGACGTTCCACCCCGAATTCGCTTGGCTGCCGCGCAAGTTCAAGATCGCCGTGTCGGGCTCGAAGGAAGACCGCGCCGCCGTGCAGATCCACGATCTGGGCGTGTATCTCGAGCGCAACGAGCAGGGCGAAGTCGTCGCGAGCATCCTCGCGGGCGGCGGTCTTGGCCGCACGCCGATCGTCGGCAGCATCATCAAGCGCGACCTGCCGTGGCAGCACCTGCTGACCTACTGCGAAGCCGTGCTGCGCGTGTACAACCGCTATGGCCGCCGCGACAACATGTACAAGGCGCGCATCAAGATCCTCGTGAAGGCGCTCTCGCCGGCGAAGTTCGCCGAGCAGGTCGAAGAAGAGTGGCAGCACCTGAAGGACGGCCCCTCGACGCTCACGCAGGAAGAACTCGATCGCGTCTCGCAGTACTTCGTGCCGCCGGCGTATGAAAAGATCGCCGACACGGATACGTCGTACGAAAAGCATCTGCTGGAAAACCGCGCGTTCGCGCGCTGGGTCGAGCGCAACGTGCGCCCGCACCGTGTGCCGGGCTACGCGTCGGTCACGCTCTCGCTCAAGCCGCGCAACATCGCGCCGGGCGACGCCACCGACGTGCAGATGGAAGCCGTGGCCGGTTGGGCCGATGAATACTCGTTCGGCCAGATCCGCGTTTCGCACGAGCAGAACCTGATCCTCGCCGACGTCAAGAAGCGCGACCTGTTCGCGCTGTGGGAAAAGGCCAAGGCGCAAGGTTTCGCGACCGCGAACATTGGCCTCTTGACCGACATCATCGCGTGCCCGGGCGGCGACTTCTGCTCGCTTGCCAATGCGAAGTCGATTCCCATCGCGCTGGCGATCCAGGAGCGCTTCGACAACCTCGACTTCGTCTATGACCTGGGCGACCTGTCGCTGAACATCTCGGGCTGCATCAACGCATGCGGTCACCACCACGTCGGCAACATCGGCGTGCTGGGCGTCGACAAGGATGGTTCGGAGTGGTATCAGGTCACGCTCGGCGGCGAGCAGGGCAACGGCGCCAACGGCGCGCGCCTTGGCCGCGTGATCGGCCCGTCGTTCTCGGCGGAAGAGATGCCCGACGTGGTGCAGAAGGTGATCGATACGTTCGTCGAGCATCGCATCGACGACGAGCGTTTCATCGACACGTACGACCGCATCGGCATCGCGCCCTTCAAGGAGCGCGTGTACGCATCGCGCCAGCCGGCCCACGCTTAATGTACGCAACTGAAGCACGCAACGAGACTACGAGATTCGAGCAATGGCATTGATCATCAAAAAACGCGAGATCGTCGAAGACAACTGGCAAGTCGTGCGTGCGGCCGAAGACGGCGCATTGCCCGAGGTTGCCGCGCTGCCCGCGGGCAAGGTGCTGGTGCCGCTCGCTTACTGGCAAGCGCAGCGTGACGCACTGGTCGCTTCGCGCGGCAGGGACGAACTCGGCGTGTGGCTCGCGCCGGACAGCGAACCGGCCGATATCGCCGCCGACTTCGACAAGCTCGCGGTGATCGGCGTGGACTTCCCCGTGTTCCGCGATGGCCGCGGCTTCTCGATCGGCCGTCTGCTGCGCGAGCGCTATGGCTACAAGGGCGAACTGCGCGCGATCGGCGACGTGCTGCGCGATCAGTTGCGCTTTCACGAGCGCTGCGGCTTCGATGCGTTCGCCGTGCGCGCCGACAAGGACATCCACGACGCGCTCAAGGCGTTCACCGAGTTCACGGTGCAATACCAGGGCGCCTTCGACGAACCGTCGCCGCTGTTCCGCCGCCGTCTGGCTCAACAAGCGCAACAAGGTTCGGCAGCATGAGCAGCGTCGCGAACGAAATCACGGCTGAACTGCAGGCGAAGATCGGGCGCCTCGACGCGCTGCTCGATTCGATCGCGGCGCGCCACGCCAACGTGAAGCTGGCCAGCAGCCTCGCAGCCGAAGACATGCTGCTCACGCACGCGATTCTTTCGCGCGGTGTGAAAATCGGCGTCTTCTCGCTGAACACGGGCCGCCTGCACGCGGAAACGCTCGGCATGATCGACGCGGTGCGCGAGCGCTACGGCTACGAGATCGAGCAGTTTCATCCGCAACAGGACGCCGTCGACGAATACGTCACCCAGCACGGCCTGAACGCGTTCTACGAGAGCGTCGATCTGCGCAAGCGCTGCTGCGAAATCCGCAAGGTCGAGCCGCTGAACCGTGCGCTGTCGGGCGTTTCCGCGTGGGTTACGGGCCAGCGCCGCGAGCAGTCGGTCACGCGCGCGGAGCTGCACGAGGAAGAGCGCGACGAAGCGCGCAACATCGACAAGTTCAATCCGCTCGCGGACTGGACCGAAGCCGATGTCTGGGCCTACCTGCGCGCCCATGACGTGCCCGTGAACCCGCTGCACGCCCGCGGCTACCCGAGCATCGGCTGCGAGCCCTGCACCCGTGCGATCCGTCCCGGCGAAGACAGCCGCGCGGGCCGCTGGTGGTGGGAGTCGCGCGACACGAAGGAATGTGGCTTGCACATCACGTCCGTGTCGGCCATTCCGGTCGTCGAAGTGTCGTCCGAAGTGTCGTCCATCCGCCAGGCGAACTAAGATTGAATTTTGTCGCGCTGTCGAAACGACGGCGCGAACGTCGAATACCGAGTACCGCGCGCCCAGCAAAAGGGGCGCGAACAAAGGAAGGATCCGAACATGAGCACCACGCTCGACTCAGCAGTGAACGCACCGCTCCAGGTCACGGCGAACCGCATGGACCATCTCGACTGGCTCGAAGCCGAGTCGATCCACATCCTGCGTGAACTCGTCGCCGAATGCAGCAAGCCTGCGCTGCTGTTCTCGGGCGGCAAGGACTCGGTCGTCGTGCTGGCGCTCGCATTGAAGGCGTTCGGCCTCGGCGCGAACCGCAAGACCGCGCTGCCGTTCCCGCTCGTGCACATCGACACGGGCCACAACTATGAAGAAGTGATCGACTTCCGCGATCGCCGCGCAGCCGAAATCGGCGCGGAACTCGTGGTCGGTCACGTCGAAGATTCGATCAAGAAGGGCACTGTGCGCCTGCGCCGCGAAACCGATTCGCGCAACGCCGCGCAAGCGGTCACGCTGCTGGAAACCATCGAAGAATATGGCTACACGGCGATGATCGGCGGTGCGCGCCGCGACGAAGAGAAGGCGCGCGCGAAGGAGCGCATCTTCTCGTTCCGCGACGAATTCGGTCAGTGGGATCCGAAGGCGCAGCGCCCTGAATTGTGGAGCCTCTACAACGCGCGTCTGCACAAGGGCGAGCACCTGCGCGTGTTTCCCATCTCGAACTGGACGGAACTCGATGTGTGGCAATACATCGAGCGCGAGAAGCTCGAACTGCCGTCGATCTACTACGCGCACCAGCGCGAGATCGTGCGCCGCAACGGCCTGCTCGTGCCGGTCACGCCGCTCACGCCGATGAAGGAAGGCGAAGTCAGCGAAATGGCGCAGGTGCGTTTTCGCACCGTGGGCGACATCAGCTGCACGTGCCCGGTGGCGAGCGATGCCGACAACGTCGAGAAGATCATCGCCGAAACGGCCGTGACCGAGATCACGGAACGCGGTGCGACGCGCATGGACGACCAGGCATCGGAAGCCGCGATGGAACAGCGCAAGAAGCAAGGTTATTTCTAAAGAGCACGCAGAGGAAAGATTAGACATGGTTACGACGCATCAACCTGAAGACCTCGGCGTGCTGCGCTTCATCACGGCGGGTAGCGTGGACGACGGCAAGAGCACGCTGATCGGCCGCCTGCTTTACGACAGCAAGGCTGTTTTGAGCGATCAGCTCTCGGCGCTGTCGCGTGCGAAGAACAAGCGCACGGTGGGCGACGAGATCGACCTGTCGCTGCTCACCGACGGCCTCGAAGCCGAGCGCGAGCAGGGCATCACGATCGACGTGGCGTACCGCTACTTCGCCACGGCCAAGCGCAAGTTCATCATCGCCGACACGCCGGGCCACGAGCAGTACACGCGCAACATGGTCACGGGCGCTTCGACGGCGCACGCTGCGATCATCCTGATCGACCCGACGCGCGTGACGGTCGAGAACGGCGTGACGCAACTGCTGCCGCAAACCAAGCGCCACAGCGCCATCGTCAAGCTGCTGGGCCTGCAGCACGTGATCGTCGCGATCAACAAGATGGATCTCGTCGATTACAGCGAAGCGACGTTCGATCTGATCCGCGAAGCCTATGTCGCGCTCGCGCGCCAGCTTGGTCTCAATGACGTGCGCTTCGTGCCGGTGTCGGCGCTCAAGGGCGACAACATCGTGGCCGCAAGCGAGCGCATGCCGTGGTACGCGGGCGAGCCGCTCCTCGACGTGCTCGAACAACTGCCGGTCGCGCAGGCGACGGGCGAAGCGCTGCGCTTTCCGGTGCAGTGGGTCGCGCGCCAGGACGGTTCCAGCGCCGACGACTTCCGCGGCTACATGGGCCGTGTCGAAGCGGGCGAAGTGAAGGTCGGCGACGCCATCTCGGTGCTGCCGGCGGGCCGCAGCGCAACGGTGGCCGAAATCATCGCGCCGGTGCCGGGCGGCACGGCGCAGGTCGACCGCGCGTTCGCGGGCCAGACCGTCACGATCCGTCTCGCGGAAGACGTCGACGTTTCGCGCGGCGACACCTTCGTGCCGGCGACGGACAGCACGCAACCCGCGAAGAAGCTCGAAGCGGACCTCTGCTGGTTCGACGACGAGCCGCTTTCGCCGCAGCGCAAGTACCTGCTCAAGCAGACCACGAGCACGGTGTTCGCGAAGATCGGCGCGGTCAAGCAGGTGCTCGACGTGCATACGCTGTCGCACGCCACCGACCGCCACGAACTCGCGATGAACGATATCGGCCGCGTGGCGCTCTCGCTGCAGAAGCCGCTCGTCTGCGACCTGTATGATGCGAATCCTGGCACCGGCGCATTCGTGCTGATCGACGAGGCGACGCATCACACGGTGGCCGCGGGCATGATCCGCGCGTTCTCGGCGTAAGGCGCTGCGCGAGGTTGCGGCCGCGCGCGGCCGCAACAATGGATTCGAAGCATATGGGCAAGGTATATCTGATCGGCGCAGGACCGGGCGCAGCGGACCTCATCACGGTGCGCGGCGCACGCCTGCTCGCGAGCGCCGACGTCGTGCTGCACGACGCGCTCGTCGAGCCGGCCATGCTCGAGTACGCGCCGCAAACCGCGAAGTTCATCGCGGTCGGCAAGCGCTGCGGGCAACGCTCCACAGCGCAGCACTTCATCAACAAGCAACTCGTCGATGCCGCGCGCGAGCACGCCGTGGTCGTGCGCCTGAAGGGCGGCGATCCGATGCTGTTCGGCCGCGCCGATGAGGAAATGCGCGCGCTCGAAGCCGCCGGTATCGAGTTCGAAGTCGTGCCGGGCATTACGGCGGCGCTGGCGAGCGCGGCGACGCTGCAACGCTCGCTCACGCTGCGCGGTGTCGCGCGCAGTGTCGCGCTCGCCACGTATTCGCGCGCGGCGGGCAGCGAGGAGATTCGCGAGCAGGTCAACGCCGATTCGCTCGTGTTCTACATGGGCCGCGACAGCGCGCCCGAGATCGCGCGCCAGCTGATCGAGGCGGGCCGCGCTGGCGCCACGTCGGTGGCGATCGTCGAAGCCTGCAGTGCCGCGCGCGAGCGCACGCTGACGCTTACGCTGGCGGGTCTCGCAGCGGGCGAGGCGCAGGACTGGCTCGACCCGGCGCAGCCGAGCCTGCTCATGATCGGCGATGCGTTCGCCGAACGCTCAGGGCAGGCGCAACGCGAAGACGAAGCGCAGGACGACCATCGCGGCCGTCGCGCTGCGGCATAAGCGCCACGCAAAAAAAGCCATCAAAACAAAACGGGCTCGCTGAAAGGCGAGCCCGTTTTTCTTTATGCGCGAGCGGTTTTAGTCGAGTTCGTTTTCGATGCAGTACCGCACGATTGCATCAAGTACCGCATCGTCCTCGCCGACAGCGCCCGCACAGCGCAGGCGCACACCCGGATGCTCGCCTTGGCATTGCGCGATCAGCGCGGGCAGATCGCGGCGCACGTGGCCGCCCTGGCCAAAGAACACGGGCACGACCGTGATCGTGTCGCAGCCTGCCGCGGCCTGGCCGGCGATGGCATCGGGCAGGCTCGGCGTCATGAGTTCGAGAAAGGCGAGGCCGACCGGGCCCGCATCGCCGCGCGTGGCGGAAAGCTTCGCGGCGAGCCGCTGAAACGGCTCCTGCCAGCGCGCGTCGCGCGCGCCGTGGCCGAAGAGAATCATGCCGTGCGTGCCCATGCTTGCGAGCCTGTGCGAATTAGCAGCCGAACGCTTCCGGAATCAATGCCGGTCGACCCATTTGAGCCCGATCAGCCCGACCGCGAGATAGATGAGCCCCGGTGTCGCCGCTGTGAGCGGCGCGGGCCAGGTGTTCAGTGTACCCACGTGCGAGAACAGCGTGTTGACGAGCTGGAAGCTCATGCCGAGCATGATCCCGCCGAACACCTTCATGCCCACCACGCCGGCACGCGTATGCAGATACGCGAACGGCAGCGAGAGCACGAGCATCACGAACACGGCGAACGGGTAGAGCAGCTTGCGCCAGAACGCGATCTGGTAGCGCTGCGCGTCCTGATGGTTCTCGGTCAGATGCTGGATGTAGCGGAACAGGTTGAACATCGACATCCGGTCGGGCGAAACGAGCAGCACCGAAAGAATGTTCGGCGTCAGTTCCGAGCGCAGCGAGTATTCGGGCGCCGAGGTCTGCTCTGCGCGATAGACCGGATTGAGCGCGTCGAGCGGCTGGTTCTGCGGCGGCGGCACGCTGATCAGCTGCGTATCGGTCACGTCCTTGAGCAGCCAGTGGCCCGGCGGCTGGAACGTACCGCTCTTCGCGAGGCGCACGTTGGAGAGCCGGAACTGCGAATCGAATTCGTAGATGCGCACGTTCGTGATGGTCGCGTCGGGCAGCAGCTCGCCGACGTTCACGAAGCGCGTGACCTGCTCGCCGTCGGCGCGCGCGGTGAGCGTGTCCTTCACCCACACACCCGACTGGAAGTTGCTCGACACGGCCGAGCCCAACGCTTCGAGACGCACGCGCTCGGAGAGCTGGTCGGTGTAAGGGCCGACCACTTCGCCGATCAGGTAGGTCAGCAGCACGAGCGGCACGCCGATCTTGAGCAGCGAGCGCAGCGCCTGGTTGGTGGCGAGACCCGACACACGAAAGATCGTGTACTCGGAATTCGCGGCCATTTGGGCGAACACGTAGATAGCGGCAATGAGCGCCGCGACCGGGATGATCTCGTAGAGCCGCGAGGGCGCCTGGAGCGCCACGCGCAGCACCGCGTACTGGAATTTGTAGTTGCCGTGGCCGACCGAGTTCAGCTCGTTGATGAGGTCGAAGAAGAAGAACAGGCCGGAGAAGGCGAACAGGATGAAGATGAACGTCAGGTAGACCTGGCGAGCGAAGTATTTTTCGTAGATGCGCATCGGTCAGTTTCCCTCTCAGTTTCCAGGAGAGGCGCGCCGGAACATCGCACGTGTAAAGAGCGGCCGGTTGCGCACGCGTATCCAGAAGATGAACACGACGAGCGCGAGCACCACGGCGTGCAGCAGGACGAGGCCGACGCCGAATGGCATCTTGCCTTGCTCGATCTGCGACTGCACGACGTTGAGCAGGTTCGAATAGGTGAGGTAGATCAGCACCGCCATCACGAGATTGATCGTGCGGCTGCGGCGCGGGTTCTGGTAGGCAAGCGGAATGCCGAGCAGCATCAGATTGATCGCGATGAGCGGCAGGCCGGCGCGCCAGGCGAGTTCGCCCAGGTTGTCGTTGGTCGGATGGCGCAGGAGGCCGGGTGTGGACGTCGTGCTCGCCGAAGGCGTGTTCACGAGCGGCTGGCTCGTGATCTTCACGCCATAGCGCTGGAACTCGCTGATGCGAAAGTCCGGGTGGCCAGGCTCGCCGTCGTAGCGGCGGCCGTTTTCGAGCACGACGAAGCGGTCGCCGCTCTTCATGGTTTCGGTGTGGCCCGTCTTCGAGACGATCACGCTCACCTTGCCGTTTTCCGTGCTGGTGACGAACACGTTCTCCACGCGGGCCTGGTCGGGGCTCATGCTCTCGATGAAGAACACGCGATTGGTGGTGGGCGATTCGCGGAACTGGCCGGGCGCGAGCAGCGACACTTCATCGCGCTGCTGGAAGCGCGCGCGAATCAGCTTGCTCTGCGCGTTCGACCACGGCCAGCCGATGAACGCGAAGAACACGATGAGCAGGATGATCGGCGTGGCAAAGGTGGCGACGGGTTTGATCAGGCGCGTGAGGCTCACCCCGGAGGAGAGCCACACGACCATTTCGGAATCCTTGTACCAGCGCGTGAGGACGAACAGGATCGACACGAAGAGCGTGACGATGAGCATGACGGCCATGTAGCCGATCACGGTCAGTCCGATCAGCACCAGCACGTCGCGCGGGTCGATCTGACCGGACGCGGCGAAGCCGACGATGCGGATCATCATCGTCGTCAGCATGATCGTGAGCAGAACCATGAACACGGCGCCGGCCGTGTACGCGAGTTCGCGCTGCAGGGAACGTTCGAAGATCATTCTTGATGGGCAGGGCGGGCGGACCATGCCGGGAGGCGCGCAGCTCGCGCAACCGTCCAGGAGCCGCCGCGGGAAAAATAGCGGATAATTGCGGCTTTCATCCTAAGCCCTGATTTTATCCGAGGACAAGCGCGATGGACTTTAGCATAAAAGCCTGTGACTGGAGCAAAGGCGGGGACGGCCCCTTCCTGACCGGCAAGTCGGATTGTGTCGTAGTCGGCGTGTTCGAGGCGCAAACCCTCTCTGGCGCGGCGTTCGCGATCGACAGCGCCATTGGCGGCGCAATCGCGCGCGTCGTCAAGGCCGGTGACATCGACGGCAAGGCCGGCTCCACGCTGTTCCTGCCGGAAGTGAGCGGCATCGGCGCCTCGCGCGTGCTGCTCGTGGGTCTCGGCAAGCAGGACACGTTCGGCCAGAAGGCTTACGGAGACGCGGTCAAGGCCGCCTGGCGCGCGATCCTCGGCACGAAAATCGCGCAGGTCACCTTCACGCTCGCGCAATTGCCGGTGAAGGAGCGCTCGGGCGACTGGGGCGTGCGCACCGCCATTCTCGCGCTGCGCAACGAGACCTATCGCTTCACGCAGATGAAGAGCAAGCCCGACGTCTCGCAGCGCGCCCTCAAGCGCGTGGTCTTCAGCGTCGACGCTGCTGACGAGAAGGCCGCGAAGGTTGCGGCGAAGCAGTCTGTTGCGCTCGCCAACGGCATGGACCTCACGCGCGACCTCGGCAATCTGCCGGGCAACGTCTGCACGCCGACCTATCTCGCGGCCACGGCCAAGAAGCTCGCGCGCGACTGGAAGCTCAAGGTCGAGGTGCTCGGTCAGCGCCAGATCGAGACGCTCAAGATGGGTTCGTTTCTTTCTGTAACAAAGGGCTCCGTCGAGCCGCCGCAGTTCATCGTGCTGCACTACCAGGGCGCAAGCGCCAAGGCCGCGCCCATCGTGCTGGTCGGCAAGGGCATCACGTTCGACACGGGCGGCATTTCGCTCAAGCCGGGCGAAGGCATGGACGAGATGAAGTACGACATGTGCGGCGCGGGCTCGGTGCTCGGCACGATCCGCGCGGTCGCCGAAATGGGGCTCAAGCTCAATGTGATCGGCATCATTCCGACCTGCGAGAACATGCCCGCGGGCAACGCCACGAAGCCGGGCGACATCGTCACGACGATGGCGGGCCTCACGGTCGAAGTGCTCAACACCGACGCCGAAGGCCGCCTGATCCTGTGCGACGCGCTCACCTACGCCGAGCGCTTCAAGCCGGCCGCCGTGGTCGACATCGCCACGCTCACGGGCGCCTGCATCATTGCGCTCGGCCATCACAACAGTGGCCTCTTCTCGAAGGACGACGCGCTCGCGGGCGAGTTGCTCGACGCGTCGCGCGAAGCGAACGATCCAGCCTGGCGCCTGCCGCTCGACGACGAGTATCAGGACCAGCTCAAGTCGAACTTTGCCGACCTCGCCAACATCGGCGGGCGTCCGGCGGGTAGCGTGACGGCGGCGTGCTTCCTCTCGCGTTTCACTGAAAACTACCCGTGGGCGCACCTCGACATCGCAGGCACGGCGTGGAAGAGCGGCGCGGCCAAGGGTGCAACGGGCCGTCCAGTGCCGCTGCTCGCCCAGTTCCTGATCGATCGTGCCGGGCAATGAGGGCAGGAATGGCGATTGCTGCCCACCTGACGGTGTGTAAAGTGGTGTGGGCATGACGCGCATCGATTTCCACACGAACGTCGGCGACTCGCTGCTGTATGCGTGCCGCCTCGTGCGCAAGGCGTATCAGGCGGGCCAGCAGGCGGTGGTGCTGGCCGAGCCCGCGCGCCTGCGCGCGTTCGACGAAATGTTGTGGACCTTTTCGCCGCTCGACTTCGTGCCGCACTGCATGGCCGACAGCCCGCACGCGGGCGAATCGCCCATCGTGCTGGCAACGGATCTCGAGCGTGCGCCGCATCATCGTGTGCTGCTCAATCTCGGCGCCGAGGTCCCGCCACAGTTCGCACGCTTCGAACGCCTGCTCGAAGTGATTGGCGATGCGCCCGACGAACTCGCGTCGGGCCGCGAGCGCTATCGTTTCTACCGCGACCGCGGTTACGCGCTCAACAACTACAAGCAGGGCGGCTAAGGCCGGTCGCGAGAGGCGTACCGGCGCAAGGCCGACTGCCCCGATCGATGGAGGTATACATGTCCGGCATGCACGACTCGGAAGAAGCTGCGATTCCTCTCTTGAACGAGGTGATGGTGACCGGCAATCCGCTGCGCGCGCACAACGTCGAAGAGGCGAAGAGCGCGACGGCCGCTGCCGTCCAGGCCGCCGTGGCCGAGCGCGAGGAGGGCCTGTTTGCGCATGACGCCGACGCCCTCGTCGAGCGTCTGCGCGGCCGTTGCCTGACCTGGCTCACCGGCGAAGGCCGCGCCGTGATCGAGGCGCGCTGCAGCGCCGCGATGCAGGAACATACGAACTGGCTCGTGGGTCAGGTGTCACGCGAAATCGGTCTCGCGCTCGAAACGGAACTTACGAACTGGGTGAAGGCCGCCGTGCGCGAAGAGTTGGCGGCGCGCGCGGGGCGTCCGCCTTCGGCCTGATTCAGCCGGGCGCGCGGCGGCAAGCGCGCCATCGCACCGTTCGCCTCACTTGAGCGTGAGGACCCAGCTCGCGAGCTGGGCCGCCTGGCTGGGGTTCAGCTGCGTGTTGGCCGGCATCGGCACCGTGCCCCACACGCCGGTGCTGCCTTCCAGAATCTTGTGTGTGAGGTAGGCCTGTGCGTCGGGCTTGCCCGCGTACTTTGCGGCAACGTCGCGCAGGGCGGGACCCATGAAATTGCGGGTCACCGAATGGCAGCTCATGCAGTTCTCCTGCTGGGCGAGCGCGAGGCCGGTGGGTCCATGCTGCGCGCGGGCCGGAGCTGCCCCGAGCGCGCCGGCAAGGCCGATGGCGAGCGCGGCGGCGAGCGTCGCTGTCTTGTTTTTCGCTTGCGACTTCCGTTTCATACTGGTCTCCGCCCGCGTGTGCGCCGGCTGTGTCGTCGCATTATAAAAGCAAAGGGCGCACGTCCTGGACGTGCGCCCTTTGCTTTACCGCAGGTCGAGATGCGAATGACGCCTGGCCCCGCCTAGCCCGTCACCGCGCCCTGGTTCGCCGGGCGTGCGAGCGCCGCGTACTTCGCCATCACGCCGCGGGTGTAACGCGGCGCGGGCTGCTTCCAGGCCGCCCGCCGGCGCGCGAGTTCGGCGTCGTCCACGTTCAGTTGCAGCAGGAGCTTGTGAGCGTCGATGGTGATCGAGTCGCCTTCCTGCACGAGCGCGATCGTGCCGCCTTCGAACGCTTCCGGCGCGACGTGGCCCACCACCATGCCCCAGGTGCCGCCGGAGAAGCGCCCATCGGTGATGAGCCCAACCGATTCCCCAAGCCCCTTGCCGATGATCGCCGAAGTCGGCGCGAGCATTTCCGGCATGCCGGGGCCGCCCTTCGGGCCGAGATAGCGCAGCACGACGACGTCGCCTGCCTTGATCCTGTCTGCGAGGATGGCTTCCATCGCGCTCTGCTCGTCGTCGAATACGCGCGCCGGGCCCGTGATCACCGGATTCTTCAGGCCCGTGATCTTGGCGACCGCGCCGTGCGTCGCGAGGTTGCCCTTGAGGATCGCCAGATGGCCTTCCTTGTACAGCGCCTGGCTGATGGGGAAGATCACCTTCTGGTCCGCGCGCGGCGTGGACGGCACGTCCTTGAGTTCTTCCGCGATGGTCTTGCCCGTGATGGTGATGCAGTCGCCATGCAGGAGCCCCGCATCGAGCAGGATCTTGAGCACTTGCGGAATGCCTCCGGCCTCGTGCAGGTCGGTCGCAACGTACTGGCCCGAAGGCTTCAGGTCGCAGATCACCGGCACCTTCTTGCGCATGCGCTCGAAGTCGTCGATGGTCCATTCGATTTCCGCGGCGTGCGCGATGGCGAGATAGTGCAGCACGGCGTTGGTCGAGCCGCCCGTCGCCATGATGAGCGCCACGGCGTTCTCGATCGACTGCTTCGTGATGATGTCTCGCGGCTTGAGGTCCTGCTTGACGGCCTCGACCAGCACGCGCGCCGATTCCGCCGCCGAGTCGACTTTCTCCTGGTCGGGGTTGGCCATCGTCGACGAATACATGAGCGACATGCCGAGCGCCTCGAACGACGAGCTCATCGTGTTCGCGGTGTACATGCCGCCGCACGAACCGGTGGAAGGGCAGGCGTTTTTCTCGACGCCTTCGAAATCTTCTTCGGTCATGCGCCCCGCGGTGAATTCGCCCACGGCCTCGAACGCCGAGACGATGGTGAGCGCCTTTCCCTTCCAGTTGCCTGGGCGGATCGTGCCGCCATACACGTAAATGCCGGGCACGTTGATGCGAGCGAGCGCGATCATGCCGCCGGGCATGTTCTTGTCGCAGCCGCCGATCACGACCACGCCGTCCATCCACTGGCCTTGCACGCAGGTCTCGATGCAGTCGGCGATGACTTCGCGCGAGACGAGCGAGTACTTCATGCCTTCGGTGCCCATCGACATGCCGTCCGAGATCGTGGGCGTGCCAAAGGTCTGCGGGTTCGCGTCGGCGTGCTTGATGGCGTCGACGGCCGCGTCGGTCAGGCGCTGCAGGCCGGCGTTGCACGGCGTAATGGTCGAGTGGCCATTGGCGACACCGATCATCGGCTTGTCGAAGTCGGCCTTCTCGTAGCCGAGGGCGTAATACATCGAACGGTTGGGCGAACGGGCGACGCCTTGCGTGATGTGCTTCGAACGACGGTTATAGGGCATGGGGACCTCCGGTGGATTTCGTCTCGGATGCCGGGTGTGTGTTCTGGTTTGGGGAGCGCCGGCACGTCTGTCAAAGCATGCGATTTCGCGAGAACGCTGTCCAATATATTATTCGTGGTCTATTGAGTCGAAAAACATATCAACATGACAACAGCGCGAGACCGCCGCCGATGAATCCGACTATCCCCGATCTGCGCCAGCTTCGCTATTTCGTCGCCGTGGCGGAGGAGCAGCACTTTGGCCGCGCGGCGGCGCGCCTGTCGATGACACAGCCGCCGCTCTCGCAGGCCATCCGCGCGCTCGAGGAGACGCTGGGCGTGGAGCTGTTCGCGCGCACGCGCCGTTCGGTGGAATTGACGGCGGTGGGCGCCGATCTGTTGCCGGAGGTGAGGCGCCTGTTGGCAAGCGCCGAAGCGCTGCGGCCGCTCGCACAGAGCCTCGCGCGCGGCGAGGCCGGCGTGCTCGCGCTGGCGTTCGTTTCGACCGCCGACTACGGCTTGCTGCCGCTTCTGCTGCGCGACTTCGGCGCGCGCTATCCGCGTGTGCGCTTGCAGCTAGCCGAAGCCACGAGCGACGTGCAGGTGGAAGAGCTGGTGGCGGGCCGCATCGACGCAGGCCTCGTGATCGCGCCCGTGCCGCCGCGCCACGCGGCCCAGCTTGCCTACCAGCCGATCGCGCGCGAGCCGCTCGTGGTCGCCATGCCCTCGGCGCTGTCGGCGCGGCTAGGCGGCCCTTCAGCCGACGACTGGCACGACGAGCCCGTGAGCCTGCGCGATCTCGCCGATGCGCCGCTCGTCGTCTTCCCGCGCCATCTGGCCCCCGGTTTCTACGACACCATCATGGATTGCTACGGCGCGGCCGGCCTCGCGCCCCTCATCGGCCAGGAAGCGATCCAGATGCAGACGATCGTGAGCCTCGTCTCGGCCGGCATGGGCGTGGCGCTGGTGCCGCAGTCGCTGCGCCATCTGCGGCGCACGGGCGTCGTGTACCGGCCGCTCGCCGGGGCGGTGCCGGCCATCGAAACGGGCCTCGTCTGGCGCTCGGCCGAGGTGAGCCCGGTGCTCGCGGCGTTCATCGAGATCGTGCGCGCGCACGCGGCGACAGTGGACTCGCCAGCGCGCGAGGGCTAGCCGGAAGCTGGCTAGCCGGACACGTCATCTGTCACCGTTACACTCGCGGCGCATCGCCAAACGTGCATTTTGGTTCGCGCCCCCTCGCGTCGGCGATAATGTCACGCCGTGACGTGCGGCGGCGAACCTCGCCGCTTTGCAAACGTCCAACGCGCTTTGCCCGCTTTCGGAGCGGCGCGCTACTGCTTACAACCCGATTTCAATCGATATCGCCGACAAGACTTCATCCACGATGCTCATCCACCCGAACTTCGACCCCGTCGCCATTCATCTGGGGCCGCTCGCCGTGCGCTGGTACGGCCTCATGTATCTCGTCGGCTTCATTCTGGCGATCGTGATCGGCCGTCTGCGCCTGCGTCTGCCGTACGTGGCCGCGCAGGGCTGGACCGCGAAAGACATCGACGACATGCTGTTCTACGGCGTCCTCGGCACGATCCTGGGCGGCCGCTTAGGCTACGTGCTGTTCTACAAGGCGAGCTGGTATTTCGCGCATCCGCTCGACATCTTCAAGGTCTGGGAAGGCGGCATGTCGTTTCACGGCGGCTTCCTCGGCGTGACGTTCGCGATGATCCTGTTCGCGTGGCAACGCGGTCGCACCTGGCTGCAAGTCACGGACTTCGTCGCGCCGATGGTGCCCACGGGGCTCGCCTTTGGCCGTCTCGGCAACTTCATCAACGGCGAGCTGTGGGGCCGCGTGACCTCGCCCGATTCGCCGTGGGCCATGCTGTTTCCGGGCGCCGCGAACGACGACGCCGCGTGGCTCGCCGCGCATCCGCAACTGGCCGCGCAGTGGCATCTGAACGAAGTGTTCGCGCAGTACCATCTGCTGCCGCGCCATCCTTCGGAACTGTATGAAATCGCGCTGGAAGGCATTGCGCTTTTCATCGTGCTGATTCTGTTCGCGCGAAAGCCGCGCCCCGTTGGCGCGATTTCTGCCATGTTCCTGATCGGCTATGGTCTCGCGCGCTTCACGGTCGAGTTCGCACGCGAACCCGATGACTTCCTCGGCCTGCTCGCGCTCGGCCTCTCGATGGGCCAGTGGCTCTCGCTGCCGATGATCATCGTGGGTATTGGCTTGATGGCGTGGGCGTATCGCCGCGCCAAACGTGGCAAGGACGGCAACGACCGCGCGCAGGTAGCGGGCGCGAAGAGCTGACACGCGCTAACGCACTACGCGCTTTTAGCCCATGAAAAAGGCCACGGTTTTCACCGTGGCCTTTTTATTTGCGTGCCTGTGTGGCTTGTATCGCAGCCTTACTTCATCTGCACCGAGCCGGAGACGTTGACCGTCACCGTGGACGTGCCGCCTTCGAGCGGCACAGGCGCCGACATCTTCGCGTCAGCCGAAGCGGCGCGGGCGCTCATCATCATCATGGGGCGCGGCATCACGCCCGAGTGCCCCACGTTCACGTCGCGAATCGTGTAGCTGCTGTAGCCGAACGCGCGCGTGGCCGAGAGCGCCTGGTCGCGGAACGAGGCGATGGCCTGTCCCGAAAGCTTTTGCTCGGCGGCGCGCTGCGCCTCGGGCGACAGCGAGAACTGCACGTTGCCGAACTGCATGATCGACGAGAGATCGCCGGCGAGCTTCGACGCCGCGGCGAAATCATGCGACTCGAGCACGACTTCCGTGCGGCCGCGCCAGGCAGAGATGCGTCCGTCGCGATCCGTGGAAGGGAAGATCGAGAACTGGCCGGAGTGTGCGGTTACGCCCGCGACGCCTCGTGCGCGTTGCAGCGCGGCATCGGCGCGCTGATTGAGCGTTGCGGTGAGCGAGGCGGGATCGTTCGCTTCCTGTTCGTAGAACAGCGTAATGTTGACGACGTCCTGAGGCACTTCGGCGCTCGCCTGCGCGGACAGCGAAAGCACGCCCGAGGGCTGCTGGAATCGCGCGTCGCTCTGTGCGAACGCGGCGCCCGGCGCGAGCGTCATGGCGAGGGGAAGGGCGGCAGCCAATGCGGCGGCGAGCGTGACAGCGGTTTTTCGGTTCATTGAGGCTCCTTGCAGAACTTGCGTCGCGCGCGAGGCATCCGTTGTGACGCGCGACTGTGCGCGATTGTGCTTGAAGTCGCGTACGAATGCTGTGTGCGTGCCCGGCCATCGAGGCGGGACCGCATCACATCAGATGTTTCGTGATGAAGTTCCACTCGGCCGTCGTGACCGGCGTGATCGAAAGGCGGTTGCCCTTGGCGAGCACGCGCATGTCCGCGAGTTCTTCGTGCTCGCGCAAGGCGGCGAGAGCAATCAGCGGGCACTTCTTCTTGAACACGACGTCGACGAGCATCCAGCGAGGATTCTCGTGCGTCGATTTCGCGTCGTAGTAAGGGCTCTTCGGATCGAACTGAGTGGGGTCGGGGTAGGCCGTGGACGACACCTGCGCGATGCCCGCAATACCGGGCTCGGGGCAGCTCGAGTGATAGAACAGCACGCCGTCGCCTTGCTGCATGGTGTCGCGCATGAAATTGCGCGCCTGGTAGTTTCGTACGCCGGTCCAGGGCAGCGTGCGCTGCGGCGCGTTTGCGAGGTCGTCGATGCTTGCTTCGTCGGGTTCGGACTTCATCAGCCAGTAGCGCATGAGTCGAAGTTCACGTCGAAAGGGGAGAGGGACGAGCGTGCATGCCGTGAAAAACGCACAAAAAAGCGGGCCGCACAATGGAAAACGGCATCGGACTGTGGTCCGATGCCGTTTGAATAGGTCCCCGCCATAGCCGCTAGGCCGGCATCCTGAACCGAGGGTTCAGAATTGGTCGCAGTTAGCAGCACTTCGGGTACATCAGACTGTGTGACGCGCACGCCCGTGCTACAAATTTCCGCAACCGTGCACATGGCATTGGTTCAAGGAATATATGACCTTGGCGAACCAGGCAGGGAAGCTGACTAAACTGGTTGGCAGCGTGTTCAGAAACGCGCGTTTCTAAACAAATCAACGCTACCTATGAACAACATCATACCGCACATTGGCGCCTGAAACTGTGGCTTACAACCGCAGCGTACAACAGCGCTTATTGCACACCGTACTGGTGAATTACAGCGCCGAGTTGTTCGTTCATTTGGCGCATTGTACGACGGATTTCTTCGGCTGGGAATGCTTCGCCGTGTCGCACGCTGGTTTGCAGGCGCAGCAGTTCCGAGGCGAGCGAGAGCGCCGCCATGACGGCGATGCGATCGGTGCCGCGCACGTTGCTGTGATTGCGGATCTTCGACATTTCGGCGTCCACGCGCGCCACGGCTTCAAGCAGCGCCTGTTCCGTTTCCGGCGAACAGACGAGGCGATAGGTTTGGCCGAGTATCGTCGCTTCGATCTGCTTGGTGGTCATGCATTTTCTCCGTGGCGGGCCGCGTTGCTGTCGTCGTCGTTGCTCTGCGATGGCTCAAGCAGATCGAGCTGGTTGTCGCGCTCGTTACCGGCGCGTGCACGTGGCAGCTTTTCGAGGATTGCGTTCAGACGCACCTGCGCATCGTCGATCTTGGCCGAGAGTGCATCGCGCTCTGCTTGCAGCGCGGCACGCTCCTCGCGGACCTGTTCGAGTTCGGCGCGTGTTTCGTCGCATTGCGCACGCAGCTGCGCGAGTTGCTCTTCGAGTGCGACGCGTGCTTCGTGTTGGCGCTGATTAATCTCGATCAGCCGCCCGATGTTTTGTGAGAGTGTTTCGAGTTCGTTGAGCATGTGCTGCGTCCTCTAAAGACAGGCATTCTAGCGCGGATTAACGCGTATTTTGATAATTGTGTCGTTTCCAGACGTAACAACCCGGCTTCTTACCCGAATCAGGCCCGAAACCCTCGCTACGTGTGCTGCATACGCTGGGCGGGAACGTAATTTGCCAAGGCCGCGCGCGCAGCGCATCGTCTCGATCGTGGTCTGCGCGTTATAACATCACGGATTCATGGTCTTTTGCCAGTGCCTTCGCGAACGGCTTATGCCATGTCGCTTTTGCCACGAGTCATGCAGAATCTTTCGCCACAAAAATACTGCGCTCTGTCGTGGCCCGCGCATACCGTGCTGTCTTTCTGTGTGAGCTTGATTGAAATCCGCTGCCGAGTTTCCCGATGCGTTCCATGAGCCGCGATGAGTCCCATGCTGTGCCGCCGATGCACGCGCTGCCGCGCCGCTCGATGAGCGCGCGCCGCGCATGCATGATCTGGGCCGCGCTCGCAGCAGCGGCGCTCGTGGTGTTCGCTGCATCGCTCGCAACAGGCAGCGTGAGCGTGACGTTTGCGCAGGCGCTGGCGGCGCTGACTCCCACGCATGACGTGCACGGCGCGCCGGACATGGCGACAGAAATCGTGCGCACGCTGCGCCTACCGCGCGCGCTCGCGGGTTTTGCATGTGGCGGTTTGCTCGCGCTGGCGGGCGCGCTGCTGCAGGTGTTGCTGCGCAATCCGCTTGCGGAGCCCTACGTGCTCGGCGTGTCGGGCGGCGCTGCCGCATTCGCACTCGTGGCGATGATCGCGGGCGTGGCGTGGTGGGGCGTGCAGGCGAGCGCATGTGCAGGTGCGTTCGTATCGATCCTGCTCGTGCTCGGCCTCGCACGCCGCGAGTTGTGGCGCGGCGAGCCGCAAGACAGCTCGCCACGGCTTCTCCTGACGGGCGCGGTGACGGCGGCAGGCTGGGGCGCATTGATCACACTGCTGCTCACACTTGCGCCCGATACGCGCCTGCGCGGCATGCTGTTCTGGCTCACGGGCGACCTCAATGGCGCGGGCACGCCGTGGCCCGCGCTCGCGACGCTTGGCGTGGTCCTTGCGTGCATCGTGCCCGCCGCGCCAATGCTCAACGTGCTGCTGCGCGGCGACGCTGCTGCGCAGGCGCTCGGTGTGCCGGTGCTGCGTTTGCGCGTGGGCATTTATCTTGCCGCGTCGCTCGCGGCGGCCGCTGCCGTGACGACGGGCGGCACCATCGGCTTCGTCGGGCTCGTCGTGCCCCACATGCTGCGCCTTGCGTTCGGCAACGACCAGCGCATGCTCGTGCCCGCCGCCGCGCTCGCGGGCGGGGTGGCCGTGATGGGCGCTGACCTCGTCGCGCGGACGGTGGCGGCGCCCGCGCAGTTGCCGGTGGGCGTCGTGACTGCGCTCGCGGGCGTGCCTGTTTTCCTGTGGATGCTGCTCGCGAGGCGTGGACGATGAGCGATACCCATCCACCGCTGCTCGCAGTTCACGCGCTCACGTTGCGCGCGGGCGCGCGCACGCTCGTGGAATCGCTCACGCAAAGGTTTGCCGCCGGCGAAATCTGGTGCGTGGCGGGCGCGAATGGCGCGGGCAAGACTACGCTGATCGGCGCGCTCGCGGGCCTGGCCGAGCCTTCGGCGGGACGCGTGGAAGTGGAGGGCATCGTGCTCGCGCAGTGGCCGCCGGTGCGCCTCGCGCAGCGCCGCGCGCTGATGCCCCAGGATCAGCGTGACGCATTCAGCGCGAGCGTGATCGACACCGTGTTGCTCAATCGCTATCCGCATCTTTCGGGATGGGGTTGGGAAGCCGACGCCGACCGCGCCGCCGCGCATGCCGCGCTCGCCACGTTGGGCCTCGAAGCATTCGCCGCGCGCGATGTGCTGTCACTCTCGGGCGGCGAGCGACAGCGTGTCGCGCTCGCCGCTGCGCTGTGCCAGGGCGCGCCGCTGCTGCTGCTCGACGAGCCGCTCGCGCATCTGGACCTGCATCATCAGATTGCGTGTCTCGAAGCGCTCTCGCGCTGGGTGCGCAGTGAAGCGCGAGCGGTACTGTTTTCGTGCCACGATCTCAATCTTGCGCGGCGCTTCGCGACGCACGCGCTCCTGCTCGACGGCCGCGGCGGTTTTCACGCGGGCCCCGTGCGCGATGTGCTCACGCCGGAACGCGCGAGCGCCGCATTCGGACATCCGCTCGTGCTGATACGAGAGGGCGCGCACGAGGCGCTTGTTCCTGAACTCGGCTCGACATCTTCATCACCGCATTCGCCGGGATCGAACGGCGTGCGCTAGTGCGCCGCTGTCGCCCGCATCACTTCGAAACGAAACACACCATGACGTCATCGCTTACCGAACTGCTCGCCGTCGAACCGCTCGACCTCTCGTTGCGCGACGAACTGCAACGCCTCATCGACACGAAGACCAAACCGCCCGGTAGTCTCGGCCGCCTCGAAACCCTGGCGCGCCAGCTCGGCATGATCCAGGGCACGACGCACCCAAGCGTCGAGCGTCCCGTAATGATCGTGTTCGCAGGCGACCACGGCATTGCCGCCGAAGGCGTGAGCCCTTACCCGCAGGCCGTGACCGCGCAGATGGTCGCGAACTTCGTGGCAGGGGGCGCAGCGATCAACGTGTTCAGCAACGTGGCGGGGCTCACGCTCGAAGTCGTCAACGCGGGCGTGGCGACGCCGCTGCCGTCGTCGCCCACACTCGTCGATGTGCCCATTGCGCCCGGCACGCGCAACTTCGCGCGCGAGCGCGCCATGACGCGCGACGAAGCCCTCGCCGCGCTCGCGGCGGGCGCTGAGCGCGTGCGCCATCATGCGGCGCTCGGCACGAACGTGATCGGCTTTGGCGAGATGGGCATTGCGAACACGTCGTCGGCAGCGTGCCTGATGAGCCGGCTGTGCGGCGTGCCGATCGACGAATGCGTCGGGCGCGGCACGGGCCTCGACAATGCGGGCCTCGCGAAAAAGCGCAATGTACTCGCGGCGGCGCTCGCGCATCATGCCGACGCGCGCGAGCCGCTCGACGTGCTCGCCGCATTCGGCGGTTTCGAAATCGCGATGATGGCGGGCGCGTACCTCGAAGCGGCGCGCTCGCGCATGGCGATTCTCGTGGACGGCTTCATCGCCACCTCGGCGCTGCTCGTGGCCGACTCGCTCGCGCCGAACGTGCGCGACTACTGCGTGTTTGCGCACGCATCGAACGAAGCGGGGCACCGCCGCATGCTCGATCACTTCGGCGCGCGCGAACTGCTCACGCTCGACCTGCGTCTGGGCGAGGGCACGGGCGCGGCGCTGGCGGTGCCGCTGCTGCGCGCGGCGGTGGCGTTCCTGAACGACATGGCGAGCTTCGAGTCGGCGGGCGTCGACAATCGCAGTGACCGCCACGCCTGAGCGCCGCGCGATGAATCCGCTTGCGGAGCTGCGTTATTTCTTCACGGCGCTGGGCTATTTCACGCGCGTGCCGGTGCCGCGCTGGGTGGGCTTCGATCCCGCCTGGCTCAACGCGGCGGCGCGCTACTTTCCGCTTGTCGGCGCGTTGATCGGCGCGCTTGGGGCGCTCGTTTATCTCGCTGCGTTGCGCGTGTTTCCGGCGAGCGTGGCCGTGCTGCTTTCGATGGCTGTCACGCTCCTCGCGACGGGCGCCTTTCACGAAGACGGTCTCGCCGACTGCCTCGACGCATTCGGCGGCGCGTACGCCCGCGAGGACGTGCTGCGCATCATGCACGATTCGCGCATCGGCGCATTCGGCGCGATCGGTCTCGTGGTGGCGCTCGCACTCAAATGGCAGACCCTCGCGGCGCTGCCGCCGGCGCGCGCCGCGATGCTGATGATCGCCGGCCACGCCGCGAGTCGCGCGTGCGCGATCAGCTATCTCGTTTCGCTTGAGTATGTGCGTCCCGAAGGCAAGGCCAAGCCCGTCGCGCAGCGCATGAGCGTGCCCGCGTGGCTGTGCGCGTGCGTGTTCGGCTTGCCGTGGCTGTTCTGGCCGGTGTGGTCCGGCGCGCCCGACTGGCGCGCGGGCGTCGCGACGCTCGTCGTGCTCGCCGTGCTGCGCTATGCGCTGGGGCGTTATTTCGTGCGCCGCATCGGCGGCTATACGGGCGATTGTCTCGGCTTCGCCCAGCAGGTGTTCGAGATTGCCATCTACCTCGTGGGGCTCGCATGGATCTCGTTCTGATCCGCCATCCCGCCGTGGCCGTGGATGCGGGCGTGTGCTACGGCGCGAGCGACGTGCCGCTCGCGGGCGACGCGACGCAGCAGGCCGAGTCGCTCGTCGGGCGGATTGCGGCGCTCGGCATACGCGAACCGCAGCGCATTGAAACGAGCCCGCTTACGCGCTGCGCGAGCGTGGCGGCAGCGCTTGGCCTTCTGCGCGGCCACACGCCGCAAGCGGAAGCACGCCTCGCAGAGATGGACTTCGGCGCGTGGGAGATGCAGCGCTGGGACGCGATCGAGCGCGAGCAGATCGACGCATGGGCCGCGAATTTCGAGCACGCGCGTGAGCATGGCGGCGAGAGTGTTGCGCAGTTCGATGCGCGCGTGAGCGGATGGTTCGACACGCTCGACGCGCGCGAGAAGTCCACCGTTTGGGCCGTCACGCATGCGGGCGTGATCCGCACCGTCACGGCGCGCTCGCTCGGCATGCCGCTCGCGCGATGCGTGCGCTGGCCGCTGGAGATGGGCGCCATCGTGCATTTGCGTTACGACTCGTCAAGCGCACTGTGGCTGCTTGCGCGCTGGAACGCCTGACAAGCCGCTTCGGATCTCGAATCAATGCGCCGCGGCGTTGCGCGTGCGGGCGAGATCGAGATCCTTGCACAACTGCGTTGCGCCCTCAGCGATGCGCGGCGCGGGGCGCGTGAGCAGATCGCCGTCGATGGCGAAGAGATTGCCGTGGGCGACGGCGGCGAGCGCCGGCCAGGCACGCCAGCGCTCGAGGCCCGGCAGCGGCCGATCCGGCGACGTGGCGCCTTGTGACGCGGTGACGATCGCATCGGGATTGGCGGCGAGGACAGCTTCCGTCGAAACCGTCGGCACGAGCGGTTCGAGCGCCGCGAACACGTTGCGGCCGCCGCAGAGCGCGATCACGTCGCTAATCATCTGCGAACCGTTGATGGTCATCAGCGGCTGATCCCAGACCTGGTAGAACACGCTCACGGGTGCGCGCCGCGCATAGCGTGCGCGCAATTGCGCGATGTCGCGGCGGTAGGCGGTCGCGGCGGCCTGCGCGGTGTCTTCGGTGCCGAGCAGCACACCAAGGCGTGTGAGCGAGGTCGCGACATCGTCGAGCTTGTGGGGCTCGCTGAAAAAGAGGGGGATGTGCAGCGCGCGCAGACGATCGAGCTGTTGCTGCGCGTTGCCGTGACGCCAGACCACGATGAGGTCGGGCTTGAGCGCGGCGATCCGCTCGAGGTCGAGCGCGCGGTTGTCGCCCACGCGCGGCACTTTCTGCGCTTCTGGCGGGTAGTCGCTATAGGCCACGGCGCCGACCACTTTCGCGCCGCCCCCCGCGGCGTAGAGCAGCTCGGTCACATGGGGCGCGAGGCTCACTACGCGCTGCGCAGGCGCGGGGAGAGTGACGGTGTTGCCCGCGTCGTCGATGGCGGTGACGGTCGCATTCGCGGCGCACGGCAGAATCGTCGCAACCAGCAGCGCGAATGCAATCGCGGCTGTGCGCATCAGCCGATCGTCCGCATGGCTTGCCCGAGCGCGCTTTCGAAGCGCTGCCATTCGCCTTCGGACGCGGGCAGGCCAAAGCGCAGGCTGGCCGGCGTGTCGAAGCGGCGCGTCCACACGGCTTGGCGCGCGAGTGCATCCTGCAGCGCCGGCGCGCGCGGGTCCGTGATCCATGCGAAGAGCGGCGTGGCGTGCGGCGTGAAGCCGTGAGCGCGCAACAGCGTGACGAGGCGCTCGCTTTCGGCGGCGAGGCGAATGCGCATTTCGTTCTGCCACGCGCTGTCTTCGAACGCGTGCGTGACGGCGTGGCGCGCCGGCCCGCTCACGGTCCACGCGCCCAGACTCGCGCGCAACGCGGCCAGCAGGGCAGGCGCGCCGAGCGCGAATCCGCAACGCGCACCCGCGAGCCCGAAGAATTTGCCGGGCGAACGCAGTATGACGAGTCCTGCGCGGCTGGTTGCGTGCGCAAGCGTTTCGGAGTGCTCGTGGTCGAACGCATCGGCAAACGCTTCGTCGACGATCAGCGTGCCGCCGCGCGCCGCGAGTTGCGCATGCCAATGCAGCAGGCGGCCGGCAGCAAGATGCGTGGCCGTCGGATTGTTCGGATTCACCACGACGGCGTGCGTGACGGTATCGGGCAGCGTGTCCTGCATGACATCGAGCGGCACGATCTCATGGCCCGCGCGCGCAAATGCCGGTGCGTACTCGCCATACGTGAGCGGTGCAATCGCTACACGCGCGCGCGGCAACAACGCTGGCAGCGCGCGGATCGCGGCCTGACTGCCTGCCACCGGCAAGACGTGGTGCGTGTCGGGTGCGCCGTAGTAGCGCGCCGCGCTTGCCGCGAAGCCGTCGCCTTCGTCGGGCAGGCGCCGCCATGCCGTGGACGGCACCGGCGGCACAGGGTAGCCATGGGGGTTGATGCCGGTGGAGAGGTCGATCCACGCGTCCCAGGCGATGCCATAACGCTGCGCGGCTTCGTGCAGATTGCCGCCGTGCACGACGAGTGCGGTTGGATGCTCAGACATGGGTCGCCACGCTCACGAAGGCCAGTGCGAGCAGCGCGGCGAGCCACAGAATGGTGGTGCGTTCGACGAGCCGCAAGGCCGCATCCACGTGCTGCGCGCGCGGCGGCGAGCCCGCGCCGAGCGCCGGGCGCTCCTCAAGCATGCCGTGATACACGGCCGCGCCGCCCAGCAGCACGTTCAGGCTGCCCGCGCCGGAGGCCATCACCGGGCCCGCGTTCGGGCTCTCCCAGCGATGCGCCTGTTCGCGCCAGCAGCGCAGCGCCACGCGCGTGTCGCCGAGTAGCGCGTAGCTCGCAGCCGTGAGGCGCGCGGGAATCCAGTTGAGCACGTCGTCGATGCGCGCGGCCGCCCAGCCAAAGCGCAGGAAGCGCGGCGTGCGGTAGCCCCACATGGCATCGAGCGTGTTGGCGAGACGGAACGCGAGGGCGCCCGGGCCGCCCGCGATCGCGAACCAGAACAGCGCGCCGAAGATTGCATCGTTGCCGTTTTCGAGCGCCGATTCGACGGCCGCGCGCGAGAGCGCGGTGGCGTCCGCCCCGGCTGTGTCGCGCGAGACGATGCGGCCCGTCAACTCGCGCGCGGCGGCGAGGTCGCGCCGGGCGAGCGCGGCGCCGATCGGCGCGATATGTTCCGTGAGGCTGCGCGCACCGAGCGCGAACCAGAGCAGCGCGACGTGCAGTGCCCAGGCGAGCGGCCAGGGCAGCAGGGCGCACAGCAGCGCCGCGACGATAACGGGCGGTGCGACGGCGGCGAGCCATGCGACGAGGCCGAGCGGACGGCCGCGGCGGCCCGTGTTCAGGCGCGCTTCGATGCGGTTCGCGTACTGGCCGAAGGCGACGAGCGGATGCGCGCGGCGCGGCTCGCCGAGCCAGCGGTCCACGGCGACGCCGGCCACGGCGAGCGCGGCGGTAACGGGTAGCGAGAGCATCATGAGGTCACACGTGGCGCCTTGAGCACCAGCGGCAGGCCCGCGGCGACGAGCGTGGCGCGGTCGGCGAGCGCCGCGATGCGCTGATTGAGGCGACCGAGTTCATCCACGTAGAGGCGCGTGGCCGCGCCCATCGGCACGACGCCCATGCCGATCTCGTTGCTCACCACGAGCACCACGCCTTGTGCGCGCTCGCAGGCGGCGGCGAAGGCGTCGAGGCGTTCGCGCCAGTCGGGCAGCGGCGCTTCGGAGTCGGCGGGGCAAAGCAGGTTCGCGAGCCACAGCGTGAGGCAGTCGATCAGCACGCACTGGCCGGGCGCCGCCGCGGCGTCGAGTGCGCCCGCGAGATCGAGCGGCGCCTCGGCGAGCGCCCAGTGCGCAGGCCGGCGCGCGCGATGGTGGCCGATGCGCTCGGCGAACTCGGTGTCGGCCGTCACGCGCGCGGTGGCGATATAGGTGACCGGCAAGCCGCTCGCAGCCGCGAGGCGTTCGGCGTGCGCGCTCTTGCCCGAGCGCGCGCCGCCGACGATGAAGGTGAGATCGCGCGAATTCATCGCGTGATTGTAACGGCTGCACTCAGGCCGCCGTCATCCGTTCGGCCAATGTCGGGCCGTGGTCCTGCATTTGGCGGCGGGGCGATGGGATAATGCGCGTTCGCCTTCGCAGCCATCCAAGCGCTTCATGACCGCCACGCTACCCGCCCGCGTACCCATCGGCACGCTGATGATCCAGGGCACGACCTCCGACGCAGGCAAGAGCACGCTCGTTGCCGGTCTGTGCCGCCTCGCGCGTCGCGCGGGTGCGCGTGTCGCGCCGTTCAAGCCGCAGAACATGGCGCTCAACAGCGCCGTGACCGTGGACGGCGGCGAGATCGGCCGCGCCCAGGCGCTGCAGGCGGTCGCCGCCGGCATCGAGGCGCACACCGACCTCAATCCGGTCCTGCTCAAACCCAATAGCGATCTCGGCTCGCAGGTCATCATCCACGGCAAGGCGCGCATGAATCTCAACGCGCGCGCGTATCAGGACTACAAGCCGCTCGCGCGCGAGGCCGTGCTGGAGTCCTATGCGCGTCTGCGCGCGCGCTACGACACGGTGTTGGTGGAAGGCGCGGGCAGCCCCGCCGAAGTCAACCTGCGCGCCAACGACATCGCCAACATGGGTTTCGCCGAGGCGGTCGATTGCCCGGTCGTGCTCGTGGCCGACATCGACCGGGGCGGCGTGTTCGCGCATCTGATCGGCACGCTGGCCTGTCTTTCGGAGAGCGAGCGCGCGCGCGTCAAAGGTTTCGTCATCAACCGTTTTCGCGGCGACCGCACGCTGCTGGAACCCGGCCTCGCCTGGCTCGAGCAGCAGACGGGCAAGCCAGTGCTGGGCGTCGTGCCATATCTCCACGGCCTCACGCTCGACGCCGAGGACATGCTGCCAGGCGTAGCCCACAGCGGCGCACAGGCCGGCGGTGAGACGCTGCGCGTGGTGGTGCCGGCGCTGCCGCACATCAGCAACCACACCGATTTCGATGCGCTGCGCGCCCATCCGCAGGTCGATTTCACTTACGTGCGCACGGGCGAAGTGCCGCCCGCCGCCGATCTGGTGATCCTGCCGGGCTCGAAGAACGTGCGCGACGACCTCGTGTGGCTGCGCGCCCATGGCTGGGAGACGGCGCTTGCGCGGCATCTGCGCTATGGCGGGCGCGTGATCGGCATTTGCGGCGGCATGCAGATGCTCGGCCGCGCGATTGCCGATCCGCATGGCGTGGAGGGCGAGCCGGGCGCGGTCGAGGGCTTCGGCTGGCTCGACTACGAAACGGTGCTCACGCGCGAAAAGACCTTGAAGAACGTGACGGGCGCGCTCGCGCTGGAAGGCGCTGACGGGCATGCGGCCACGGGCCCGGCGCGCGTGGCGGGCTACGAAATCCATATGGGCGAGACGCGCGGTCGGGCGCTCGAATCGCCCGCGCTGTGGCTCGCTGAGGGAGACGAGGGGGCGACGCGCCCGGATGGCGCGCGCTCGGCGGACGGCCAGATTCTCGCGACCTACGTGCACGGCCTCTTCGACACGCCGCAGGCCTGCGCGGCGCTGTTGCGCTGGGCCGGGCTCGCGCAGGCGCGCGCGGTGGACTATCCGGCGCTGCGGGAGGCGTCGCTGGAGCGGCTCGCGGACACGCTCGCGGCGAGCCTCGATCTGGAGAAGCTGTTCGGCGTAATCGGCTAACAGCGCAGCTAAAAGCGCGGCTGACCGGCTCAGTAAAGGACCATCTGCGTACAGCGGAACAGCGCGATGGTCTTGCCGTCCGGGCCGCTCACGGTGGCGTCCCAGACCTGGGTGCTGCGCCCGAGGTGCACACCCTTCGCCACGGCCGAGATCGTGCCTTCGCGCGCAGTGCCGAGATGGTTGCTCTTGATCTCGATGGTCGTGAAGTTCTTCGCGCTGGGCGGCAGGTGCGCGAGGCAGGCGTAGCCGCAGGCCGTGTCGGCGAGGCCGATGACCGTGGCGGCGTGCAGGAAGCCATTGGGAGCGAGCAGGTCGCTGCGCACGTCGAGTTCGGCGCGAAGCAGGCCTTGCTCGAGGGCCAGCGGGCGAAAGCCCAGCAAATCGGGCAGGCGGCCGCGCTGCCTCTCGAGCAGGGATTCGATCGTGATGTCGTCGCGTAGCGTGCTCATGGTCGGTCAGTCTCCTTGATTTGATATGAACATTGCGGGTGCGCGCTCGTGGGGGGCTTCGGCGGCGCGCAATTTGCCGATAATATCGGACGGTTGATTCGGGGCGCCGGCTCGTCTGCAAGTCGCCTCGCCAGGTATCGAACGACGCATCACGCAAAAATCACGGCAATCCGGCTGGCCATGCGCCAGCCATCCTGACGGGAGCATTCATGACGGTAATCGTGGTGGCGAATCCCAAGGGCGGCGTGGGAAAGAGCACGCTGTCCACCAATCTGGCCGGCTATTTCGCCGCACAAGGCGAGTGGGTGGCGCTCGCGGACCTCGACCGGCAGCAGTCCTCGCATGCCTGGCTCGATCTGCGGCCCGCGACGCTGCCGGCCATCGAAAGCTGGCAGGTCGATCTGGACAAGCCGGCGAAGCCGCCCAAGGGACTCGAGCACGCAGTCATCGACACGCCCGCCGGCCTGCACGGCAACCGGCTCGAGACGATCATGGAGCTGGCGGACAAGGTGATCGTGCCGCTGCAGCCCTCGATGTTCGACATTCTCGCCACCCAGGACTTCCTGAACCGCCTCGCGAAGGAAAAGGCCGTGCGCAAGGGATCGATCCAGGTGGGCGTGGTGGGCATGCGGGTGGATGCGCGCACGCGCTCGGCCGAGCAGCTGCAGCGCTTCGTCGAAGGTCTGGAGCTGCCGGTGCTCGGCTATCTGCGCGACACGCAGAACTACGTTCAGCTCGCCGCGCACGGCCTCACACTGTGGGACGTCGCGAAGAGCCGGGTCGAGAAGGACCTCGACCAGTGGCAGTCGATTCTCCGCTGGGTCGACGGCAAATAGGCGCGCAGGTATGGCCGCGCGGGCCCGATGAGCCGCGCCGGCCAGACCCGGGTTTTAGCTCCAGGCTTGCGTGGGCACGTGGTCGCGGCTGCCCTTGATGCGGTTGTTCTCGTCCACGAACACGAGGTCCGGCTTCCAGCCGGCCTTGAGCTCTTCCTCTTCCACGTTTGCGAAGGCCGCGATGATCACGAGGTCGCCCAGTTGCGCGCGGCGTGCGGCCGAGCCGTTCAGCGAGATCATGCCGCTGCCGCGCTCGCCCTTGATCGCGTAGGTCGTGAAGCGCTCGCCATTGTTGATGTTCCAGATGTCGATGCGCTCGTTTTCGACGATGTTCGCCGCTTCGAGCAGGTCTTCGTCGATGGCGCACGAGCCTTCGTAGTGCAGCTCGCAGTGCGTGACCGCGACGCGGTGGATCTTCGACTTGAGCATATGGCGTTGCATGGAGGGGCTCCTCAGGCGAGCGGGCGCGCGGCCCGCCGCGGGTAAACGGAATCTGGGGATTCGGGTGAAAGCGGGGCGGCGCGGCCGCCCGCGGGCCTCAGATCTCGAGGTTGTCGATCAGGCGCGTCGCGCCGAGCTTCGCGGCGGCCAGCACGACGAGCGGCGACTCGGCGTCGCCGGCCACGCCCGGTGCGGGCGGCAGCAGGTTCGCGCGCTTGCGGATCGCGATGTAGTCGGGCTTCCAGCCGCGCGCGGCGAGCGTCGCCATGGCGTCGAGTTCGAGCTGCTGGAAGTCGCGGCGGCCCGACAGCACCGACTCGCGGATCGCACGCAGCACGCCCGCCAGTTGCGGCGCCTCGGCGCGCTCGGCTTCCGTGAGGTAGCGGTTGCGCGAGCTGAGCGCGAGGCCGTCGGTGTCGCGCACTGTTTCGGCGGCGATCACCTCAGTCGGCAGCGCAAACTGGTTGCACATCGCGCGCACGATCATGAGCTGCTGGTAGTCCTTCTTGCCGAACACGGCCACGCGCGGCTGCACGCACGACATCAGCTTCATGACGACCGTGCACACGCCCTCGAAGAAACCGGGGCGGAATTCACCTTCCAGAATGTCGCCGAGATCGTGCGGCGGGCGCACGCGGTACTCCTGCGGCTGCGGATACATGTCGCGCTCGGTGGGCGCGAACAGCACGTAGACGTTTTCCTTCTGCAGCTTCTCGATGTCGTCCTGAAGCGTGCGCGGATACTTGTCGAAGTCCTCGTTCGGGCCGAACTGCAGCCGGTTGACGAAGATACTCGCCACGACCGGGTCGCCGTGCTGGCGCGCGAGGCGCATCAGCGAGAGATGGCCTTCGTGCAGGTTGCCCATGGTCGGCACGAACGCGGTGCGGTTTTGGCCGCGCAACTGGTCGCGCAATTCCTGAATCGAGCTAATGACTTTCATGATCGGGTGCTTTATGCCTCGCGCGGGGCAAGACTTGGGTTGCACGGCCGCAAGCGAGAGACCCGGACGAAGGGCCGCGAGCGGACGTCGCGCGCCCGGTCCGCGCAAGTGGCGCGGTGTGCCCCGTATATGGGACGAGACCGGGCAGGCGCGGGCGATTGTAGTGGATTTGTGAACGCGGCGCACCCGCCTCGGGTAGGGGCTTGTCCTGGCGTTCCGCTGTGCGGCCCGGCGCAGGTTCCTGCGCGATGCGGTCCTATTTATTGACTTCGCTGCGCGCAGGCCCGGGGCAGGGATCAGGCCGGCAAATATGCGAGCCGCACGTAAATTGGCGCGAACGGCTCGGGCTGGGTGATCTCGATGAGCGATTCGCGCGACAGCTCAAGCATCGCGATGAAGTTCACGACCACGACGGGCACGCCGCGCGTGGTGTCGAACAGCTCGGAGAATTCCATGAAGCGCTCGCCCTGGAGCCGGCGCAGGATGATGCTCATGTGCTCGCGCACCGAGAGTTCCTCGCGCGAGATCTTGTGGTGCTGGACGAGCTTCGCGCGCTTGATGACGTCGGCCCACGCGGCGCGCAGGTCGTTGCTGTCCACGTCGGGGAAGCGCGGCATGATGCTTTGCTCGATATAGACCTCGGCGCGCAGGAAATCGCGGCCGAGCTGCGGCAGCTGGTCGAGGCGCTGGGCGGCGAGCTTCATCTGCTCGTATTCGAGCAGGCGGCGCACGAGTTCGGCGCGCGGATCCTCGGCTTCCTCGCCGGTGTCGGCCTTCTTGACCGGCAGCAGCATGCGCGACTTGATCTCGATGAGCATGGCCGCCATCAGCAGATATTCGGCCGCGAGTTCGAGGTTGGTCTTGCGCAGTTGCTCGACATAGCCGAGGTACTGGGTGGTGACCTCCGCCATCGGGATGTCGAGGACGTTGAAGTTCTGCTTGCGGATGAGGTACAGCAGCAGGTCGAGCGGGCCTTCGAAGGTCTCGAGGAAGACTTCGAGCGCGTCCGGCGGGATGTAGAGGTCCTGCGGGAGCTTGAAGAGCGGCTCGCCGTAAAGGCGTGCGAACGCGACGCCGTCGACCGTGTCGGGCGTCGAGTCGGTTGCGGGCGTGGTCAGCGCCTCACCGGGCGTTTGCCCGGCAGCGTGGCCCGCGTGACTGGCCGCGTGCTCGCCCGCTGGCGGCGCGCCGGCCCCGTCGGCCTCGGCCATCAGAAGTTCTGGTAGTAGACGTAGGACGTTTGCTTCACGCGCGAAGCCTGCTGGCGCTCGCGCTCGTCGAGGTCGATCGGCTGCTTGTCCCACAGGAGCGCGCGGCCCTTGCGTTGCTGTTCTTCGAGCTGCGGCTTTTGCTGCTTGAGCTGGTTGATGAACTGCGTGATGTCCGACTGATACATGGCTGACGTCCGTCCAGTAAGGCGGGGCGCCTGATTGCGCCGCGCCGCTAATTCTGTCGGCGGCAATTTTACCGCAAGCCAAGGCCGCGGAACATCCGCCCGGGCGGAACGCGTTGGCCATCCCCGCGGCCGCCTCGCGCGCCATAGGTCCGGTCGCGCCCGCCGTTGTGGCACGCTTTGCACCTCCTCCTGGGGTTTTGACGCGCCGATGTGGTGAAATAACGCGTTTGCGCCCGTTGCCGCTGCCCGTGCCGCCCTGCGCGCGAGCGGCGCAACCGGTGGCAACCAGTTCTACGACGGCCGGAGGTGGCGTTTGGCGGGATGGGTGATCGAAGCATTGTGCGCACGGCGGCGCCCCTCGCGGGCGGCGCGGCCACGGCTCGCCGCGTGCCTGATCGCGTGCCTCGCCGTATGCTCCGCCGTCGCACCGCCCGCCCGGGCCGACATCCTGACCACCCTCCTGCCGTGGATGCGCCCGCGCACCTACTACGACGTCGATATCCAGGCCACCCCGCGCGATCTGCGCAAGCTGCTCGAGGCGCACCTCGACATTGCGCGCTTTGCCACGCGCGCCGACGTGAACGAGGACCAGTTCGAGTTCCTCGTGACCGCGACGCCGCAGCAGGTGCGCGACCTCGCCTCGACGGCGGGCTATTTCACGCCGGTCGTGCGCACCGATGTGCGTACGATCGACGGCAGGCGGCACGTGCGGGTGAGCGTGGACCCAGGGCCGCGCACGACGATTTCGTCGGTGAAACTCGTGTTTCGCGGTCCGGTCCTCACGGAAGACCCGGCGCAGGAGAACACCGCGCGCTTCGCGTTCTCGCTGCACGAAGGCGACGCCTTTACGCAGTCGGGCTGGGACGACGCCAAGAACGGCTCGCTCAAGGCGCTGCAGGCGCGCCGCTACCTCGGCGCGAAGATTACGTTTTCGGAGGCGCGGGTCGATCCGCTCAGGCATGACGCGCAACTTTCCGTGACGTTCGACAGCGGGCCGACCTTCACGCTGGGCAAGCTCGACGTTTCAGGCCCGCGGCGCTATCCGGGCTACATCATCGACAACGTGAATCCGCTTTCGCCGGGCGAAATCTACGACCTCAAGCGCGTGGCCGAACTGCAGCGCCAGGTGCAGAACACGCCGTACTACGCGAGCGTCGCGATCGACGTCGACGCGAACACGCAAAAGCCGCTCGAGACGCCCGTGCACGTGAAGGTGAGCGAGTTTCCGTACAACAACTTCCGCGGCGGCGTGGGTTATTCGACCGATACCGGCGCGCACGTCCAGGGCTCCTACACCTACCTGAACACGTTCGGGGCGGCGTGGCCGTTCCAGGTGCAGGGGCGGCTCGACCAGATCCAGAAGTTCGGTCAGGTCCAGCTTTCGATGCCGCCGGGTCCGCGCGCCTGGACCAACAGCCTCGTCGCTTCCTACACGACCACCGACGTCTCGGATACGAACATCTATAGCGCGCGGGTCGGGGTCCAGCGCACGCGCACCTCGCAGAACATCGACTACGCGTACGCGCTGATGTTCTACGACGACCGCCTCACGCAGAACGTGGGGCCGTCCTCGCGGGCCTACGCGCTCGTGCCGACGTGGGGCTGGACGCGCCGCAACGTCGACGACCCGCTCTTTCCGCGCTCGGGCAACATCATTCGCATGGAAGCGGGCTTCGCGCTCAAGAACGCGGGCGCCGAGCAAAGCTTCCTGCGCGCCTACATGCGCGGTCAGCAATACCTGCCGATCGGCCACAGCGACATCATGGTGTTCCGCGCAGAACTGGGCGGCGTGTTCACGAGCGGCCCGTCGAGCGGCATTCCCGCGTCGCTGCTGTTCCGTGCGGGCGGTTCGAACTCGGTGCGCGGCTACTCGTTCCAGAGCATCGGTAACGACCAGTCGGGCTCGATCCTGCCGACCAAGTATCTCGTCACCGGCTCAGCCGAGTACCAGCACTGGTTCAGCCACGACTGGGGCGGCGCGGCGTTCTTCGACGTCGGCACCGCCACCGACACCTGGGGCGAAAAGGAGTTCGATCCGGGCGCGGGTATCGGCGCGCGCTGGCGCAGCCCCGTCGGGCCGGTCAACCTCGATCTCGCCTATGGCTTTCGCACTCACAGCGTGCGGCCCTATCTGACACTCGGGATCGCTTTCTGATGATGACGCGCTCGCTGCTCCGCTTCGCAACGCCTCCTGCGCCGCATGGCAAGGGGGGCGCATGAGCGCACGCCGTTTCGCTGCTGCGGCTTGGCTGCCCGCCGCGTTCGCCGTGCCGCCGGGGGAGGCTGGCCGCAGCCCGGACGACGAAGTGCGCGGTGAACCCGGCGGCCATGGAGGCGATGGTGGTGACGGCGGCTCGGGTGACGAGCGTACGCCGCCGCGCCGCCGCGGTCCGCGGCTCTGGAAGGCCCTGGTCTGGGCGATCGTCGTGCCGGTGCTGCTCGTCGGGCTCGTCGCCGGCTTGCTCTATGGCGTGCTGACCACCGAGCGCGGCACGGCCTACGCGTGGCGCGCGGCAGTCAAGCTGCTCGACGGCAAGCTCGCGGGCAGGCTCGAAGGCGGCACGCTCGCGACCGGGGTGCGCTTTTCCAACGTGAGCTGGCGCGGCACGGACGGCACCACGCTCAAGGTCGACCGCATTGGTGGCCAATGGGAGATGCAGGGCTTCGGCCAGCAACCGTGGCGCTTCGTGGTGGACTATCTGCATGCCGGCGACATCGAGATGCGCATCGTGCCGTCGCACGAGCCTTCCTCGCCCATGAAGCTGCCGGAAAACCTGCAGCTGCCGCTCGGGCTCGAGATCCGCGACCTGCAGGTGAACAAGCTCACGGTGCACGAAGGCACCTCGACCAACGAGTTCTCGCACTTCCAGTTCCACGGACGCAGCGACGGCCGCCATCACGAGGCCGCCATCGAGCGACTCGACACGCCCTTTGGCGCCGTGAGTGCCGAGGCGAAGCTCGATGGCGTGCGCCCGTTCCCGCTCACGGGCGACCTGGGCTACTCCGGCAAGGTGAACGGCGAAGAGGTGCAGGTCAGCGCAAACCTCGCCGGCTCGCTCGAGGCGCTCACGGCCGATGTCGAGGCAAGCGGCATGAAGCTCACCGGCCGTGCGCATGTGGAGGCCACGCCGTTCGCTTCCGTGCCGCTACAGCGCGTCACGCTCGCGTTCGATCATGTCAATCCGCAGGCGTTCGCGCCGGGCGCGCCGTTCGCCGACCTCGCGGTGCGCGCGCAGTTGCAGCCGGTGCCGGGCGGCGCGGCGGGCGTGCCGGCGGCGCTCGCGGCGGCGGCTTCGGGGGCGGTTGCGGCGTCTGACGTGACGCCGGCTGCCGTGCCCGCGCCAGCATCGGCGCCGGCGGGCAGCGCGATGCCCGGCGCCGCGTCGGCCTCCGCTGCATCAGCCGCGGCCGACGCGGCCCGCGCGCGCAGCAATGCGGCGGGCTTCACGGTGGCGGGCGCGGTCTCGATCGTGAACGCGAAGCCGGGCGCCATCGACGAAAAGCTGCTGCCGCTCATCGACGCCCACGCCGACGTCGTACTCGATGCGAAGACGCAGCGCATCCCGAAGCTCGCCGTGCGTCTCGTGAAGAACGCGACGATCACCGGCGGCGGCACGATCAGCGGGCGCGACGGCCGGTTCGATCTGAAGGTGGCGGGGCTCGACCTCAACGCGATCCAGTCGAGCGTGCGCGCCACGCAATTCGCGGGGCCGGTCGGCGTGCGGCTGAACGGCGACGTGCAGAGCGTCACGCTCGATCTCGCCGACCCAAAGGCGGCGCTGCGCGTGCAGGGCAAGATCACGCAGGACCCTGCGAGACTGTCGCTCAACGACGTGCGGCTGACATCGGGCGCGGGGCGCATCGACCTGTCGGGCGCGCTCAAGCACGACGCCAGCTCCACGTATCAACTCAAGGCGGTGCTGACCAATTTCGATCCGCTGTCGCTCACGTCGCAGATACCGGCGCGCACGGCCGCGAAAACTCCAGCGCCGGCCGCTCGACCAAGGCCCGCGGCGGCCCAGCCCGCCGCCGACGCGCTCAACCCGCAGCGCAATCTCGCGCTCAATCCGGCGCTGAACCCGTCGCTCAATCCCGCGCAATCGGGCGAGCAGGCCGCCGAGCAAAGGCGCGTGGAGAACGCGAAACAGACCGAGCAGGGCGGGGCGGCCCAGCACGAGGCGAGGCCGCGGCCCGCCACGCATCCCGCGGCGCGGCGCATCGAAGCGCGCGTGAACGGCACGCTGAACGCGAGCGGCACGCTCGCGCCCACCTTCACGACGCGGGCCGAGTTCAAGCTCGGCGCGAGCGTCTACGACGACCTGCCGCTTACGGGGCAAGGCCTCATCCAGCTGGCGGGCTCGCGTATCCTGCCAAGCCGCGCGAACCTCTCGGTCGCGGGCAATACCGTGGATCTGCAAGGCAGCTTCGGCGCACGCGGCGACCGTCTGCGCTTTCGCGTGGATGCGCCGCAGCTCGACCGGCTTGGCTTTGGCATAGCGGGCCAGCTCGCGGCGAATGGCGACGTGACCGGCACTTTCGCGCACCCCGACGTCTCGCTCGACTACAAGGCCGACCACGTGGTGTTCGGCGATAACCGCGTCGGCCACGCCGAGGGCCGGGCGCTCGCGCGCGACGGCGCGAACGGCGCGCTCGCCTTCAGCACGGACGCGAGCGACATCGCCGTGGCGGGCGTCGATATCACGACGCTCACCGCGCGCCTCGACGGCACGCGCGCGAAGCACACGCTCACGGCGAGCGCGAAGGGCAAGGTGCAGGGCCAGCCGATCGACTTCGTGGTGGCGGCGAACGGCGGCCTCCAGGACACGCGCGAAGGCACGCGCTGGAACGGCGCGGTGACGCAGCTCGAGAACCGCGGCGTGCCCGGCGTGAAACTGCAGTCGCCGCTGACGGTGAGCGCGGGCCCCGGCAAGGTCACGCTCGGCGCGACGCGTATTACGGGGGAAGGCGCGTCGCTCGACCTGAAATCGTTCGATCTCGACCATGGCCGCATCCGCTCGGCAGGCACGCTCACCAACGTGTCGCTCGCGCGCATCATGCAAATCCGGCAGCAGTTCACGGGCGTGCCGTCCACGCTCAGAACCGACCTGATCTTCGACGGCGACTGGGACTTCTCCGTCGGCCCGACGGCCACCGGCTATGTGCAGATCAAGCGCCGCTCGGGCGATATCACGACCGAAGTCGGCCGCGGCTTTGCCTCGCTCGGCGTGGGCGACCTCAACGTGCGCGCGGCCTTCAGCGGCGGCAACCGCCTCACGCTCACGGCGCATGCGCAGGCGAACCGCGTGGGCGTGCTCGATATCGACGCCTACACGACGCTCGTGCCGCGCGACGGCATCCTCACCGTCGCAGACGAGGCGCCTATCGGCGGCACCATCAACGCGAACGTGCCCTCGCTGCGGAACACGGGTGGCATGCTCGGCCCGACTTACCTGCTCGACGGCCATCTCGCGCTGCAACTCGCGTTGGGCGGCACCGTTGCGAAGCCGAATCTGACTGGCTCGCTCGTCGGCGACGGCATCTCGGCCACCATGGTCGATCAGGGCGTGGAGTTGAAGGACGGCGTGATCCGCATCGCGCTTTCGCAGAACCTCGTCGACTTCCAGCAGGTGGAGTTCCACGGCGCGACGAGCGGCACGCTGCGCGCAAAGGGCCAGGTGCGCCTCGACAACGCCGAGCCCGATCTCACCGCGAGCATCGTCGCTGACAAGCTCGAGATTTTCGCTTCGCCCGACCGCAAGCTGTCGCTTTCCGGCAGCGCGAGCATCGCCAACGGCGGGCATCTGGGCGGCATGCAGATCGATGGCAAGTTCACCGTCGATCACGCGCTCTTCGACATGCCCGAGTTACCTGCGCCGTCGCTCGGCGACGACGTCGTGATCGTGCGCCCCGACGGCACGACGGTGGGCGGCCGGCCGCCCATCGAAGAAACGGCGTCGACCAAGCCCGCGCCGCGTTTTGCCCCGCGCGCAAACGTCGACATCGATCTCGGCCACGACTTCCGCTTCCGCGGGCAGGGCGCGGATCTGGGCCTGGCGGGCATGATTACGGTCAACAGCGCACCGGACGTCCCGCTGCGCGCGATCGGCAACGTGCGCGTGACCGAAGGCTCCACGTACACGGCGTTCGGCACCAAGCTCAATATCGAAAACGGCTTCTTCACGTTCAACGGGCCGGTGGGCAATCCGGGCATCAACATTCTCGCCATGCGGCGCAACCAGCAGGTCGAGGCGGGCGTGCAGGTCACCGGCACCGTGCAGGCGCCGTCGGTGCGGCTCGTTTCCGAGCCCAACGTGCCCGATAACGAAAAGCTCTCCTGGTTGCTGTTCGGGCACGGCACCGATCAGGGCAACAACCTCGGTCAGCAGAGCGCGATGACGACGGCGCTCGCCCTGCTCGGCAGCGCGCAAGGCAAGCGCATTGCGCAGAGCATCGGCCTCGACGAATTTTCGATCGGGCGCAGCGAGGTGGGCCTGACCGACACCGAGGTCGTCATGATCGCGAAGGCCATCAACCAGCGTCTCGTGATCGGCTATGAGCAGGGCCTGCAGTCGGCGTCGAACGCGGTGAAGGCCACGATCAACCTCTCGCGTTACTGGTCGCTCGTGGTGTACGGCGGCACCTTCAACGGCGCCGATATTCTCTACACGCGGCGTTTCGATCGGCTTCGCCGCTAGGGCCTCGAAAAGCCAGGCGCAAAAAAAACGCCCCTCGCAAGGGGCGTTTCTGACGATATCGGCGGCGGGTTTTACTTGACCCGCATGCCCGGCTTCGCGCCGCTATGCGGCTCGAGAATGTACAGACCCGGTTCGGCCTTCTCGTCGGCGGCGGAAGCCGCGAGGACCATACCTTCGGACATGCCGAACTTCATCTTTCGCGGCGCGAGGTTCGCAACCATCACCGTGAGCTTGCCCTTGAGGTCTTCGGGCTTGTACGCCGAACGGATGCCCGAGAACACGTTGCGCGTCTTTTCCTCGCCCACGTCGAGCGTGAGTTGCAGCAGCTTGTCCGATCCTTCGACGATGTTGCAGTCGACGATCAGCGCCACGCGCAAGTCGATCTTCGCGAAGTCGTCGATGGAGATGACTTCCGGCGTTTCATCGGCGGCAGGCTTCTTCGCTTCCTTGGCAGCCTTCGACTTCTTGTTTGCATCCGCAGCCGCGGCGGCGGGCGCATCGGTTGCCTGCAGCGAATCGCGGTTGGCGGCGAGCAGCGCTTCGATCTGCTTCGGATCGACGCGTGTCATCAGGTGCTTGTACGCGTTGATCGGCTGTTGCGACGAGAGCGCCTTGCCTGCATCGGCCCAGGTCAGCGGCTCGATGGCCAAAAACTGTTCGACACCTTCTGCGAGCGTCGGCAGCACCGGCTTCAACGCGAGCGAAAGCAGGCGGAACGCTTCGAGGCTCACGCTGCAGGTCTCGTGCAGCGCCACCGAGTTGGCCGGATCCTTGGCCTGCTCCCACGGCTTGGCCGTGTCGACGTAACCGTTCACGGCGTCGGCGAGTTCCATCGTCTGGCGCAGCGCGCGGCTGTATTCGCGTGCTTCGTAGTGCGCAGCGATTTGCGCAATGGCGCCGCGCAGTTGCTCGAGCAGCGGATGATGCATCGCGCTATCCTGCACGCGGCCGTCGAAGCGCTTGATCAGGAAGCCCGCCGCGCGGCTTGCGATGTTGATGTACTTGCCGACGAGGTCGCTGTTCACGCGCGCCTGGAAGTCTTCGAGGTTCAGATCGAGGTCTTCCATCGTGCTGTTGAGCTTCGCGGCGAAGTAGTAGCGCAGCCACTCGGGGTTCAGGCCCGTGGTGACATAGCTTTCCGCCGTGATGAACGTGCCGCGCGACTTCGACATCTTCGCGCCGTCCACGGTCAAAAAGCCGTGCGCGAAGACGTTGGTCGGCGTGCGGTGGCCCGAGAACTGCAGCATGGCCGGCCAGAACAGCGTATGGAAATACAGGATGTCCTTGCCGATGAAGTGGTACTGCTCCGTCTTCGAGCCGGCCTTCACCCATGCCTCGAAATCGATGCCGCGCTTTTCGCACAGGTTCTTGAAGCTCGCGTAATAGCCGACCGGCGCGTCGAGCCACACATAGAAGTACTTGCCGGGCGCGCCCGGAATCTCGAAGCCGAAGTAGGGCGCGTCGCGCGAGATGTCCCAGTCGGCGAGCTTCGATTCGCCCGACTCGCCCAGCCACTCGCGCATCTTGTTGGTCGCTTCCGGCTGAGCCAGGCCGCTCACCCAGCCGCGCAGGAAGTCTTCGCAGCGCGGGTCCGAGAGGCGGAAGAAGTAGTGCGTCGAGGTCTTGCGGATGGGCGTCGCGCCCGAGACCACCGAGTACGGATTCTTCAGGTCAGTGGGCGCGTAGGTCGAGCCGCACACTTCGCAGCTGTCGCCGTACTGGTCCTTCGCGCCGCACTTCGGGCACTCGCCCTTGATGAAGCGGTCCGGCAGGAACATGTTCTTGACCGGGTCGTAGGCCTGCTCGATATCGCGCGTCTCGATGAAACCCGCTTCCTTGAGCGCCAGATACACCGACTCGGAGAGCACGCGGTTCTCTTCGGAGTCCGTCGAGTAGTAATTGTCGAACGACACGCCGAAGCTGTCGAAATCGCGCTTGTGCTCCTGCCACACGCGCGCGATCAGCTGCTGCGGCGTGAGGCCTTCCTTCTCCGCGCGCAGCATGACGGGCGTGCCGTGCGTGTCGTCGGCACCGACGTAGTAGACCTCGTGGCCATGCATTCGCAGCGCGCGAACCCAGATGTCCGTCTGGATGTACTCGACCAGGTGGCCGATGTGGATCTGACCGTTGGCGTACGGCAGAGCAGACGTAACGAGAATCTGGCGGCGGCCGCTTTGATTGGCATGCGCGCCGGCTGCTGCGAGGTCGGTGGCGGGTGCTGACATAAGTGAGGGGAAGTCCGATGTTGCGGGGGGAAAGGGCGATTTTAGCAGGGCGGGCGCACCGTCGTTCGGCGACCCGGTGGACGCTCGTATGCGAAATGCCTGGATGGGGCGCGGGCTGCGAAAGCCGCGCTGATGCTGCGCCGCACAAATCGCGGCCAAAAAAAACCGGGGCAAGAATGGCCCCGGAGCAACAACGACAAGAGGAGAATGGTGACGCGGCGGCACTGCCGCACACGTACCGTAAACACAGACAGCACGGTTTTCCGAGAGTTCGAAAAATTTTTCGATTCTCTGCAAGCGTTTTGAAGTGGGCTTGCGATGGCCGTCCAGCAAGGGTTTCGGAGCGCGCCTTCGGGCGACTCCAAATGCAAACGGGGCGGCATGACTGCCGCCCCGTCGATGTGTCGCTGTTTTTTCTGCGCAGTCGCCGGCACTGCGTTCCCGGCGACTGCGTCGGGCCAGCTTAGCCGCCCTGGTGCTGCGACGTCGCGCGCAGGTACATTTCCACGCGGCGATTAGCCGCGCGGCCCGCTTCGGTGTTGTTGTCGGCGATCGGTTGCGTATCGCCGAGGCCTGAGGCCGACATGCGCTGCATCTGAATGCCGCGCGAAGCGAGGTAGTTCACGACGCTCTGGGCGCGGTTGACCGACAACGTCTGGTTGTACGCGGGGGAGCCCGTGTTATCCGTATGGCCGACCACCTGCGCAACCACTTCCGGGTTCTGCTGGAGCGTCTGCGCGACCTGGTCGAGCACCGGCGCGAACGACGGCTTGATCGCGTAGCTGCTGGTGTCGAACGTCACATTGCTCGGGATGTCGAGCTTGAGCGAGCCGTCCGGCTGCTCGGTGATCTTCGTGCCGGTGCCCTGGGTGGCGCCCGAGAGCTTGTTGTGGATGTTCTGCCAGTTGTAGCCGGTGATGCCGCCGACCAGTGCGCCCGCGCCTGCGCCGATTGCCGCGCCCTTGCCGCCGCCGAAGATGGCGCCGATCGCCGCGCCCGTGCCTGCGCCGACACCGGTGCCGACAGCCGTGTTGGTGCCCTGCTGCGTCGCGCAGCCGGCGACGAGCGCGCCGGCAATGGCGAAGACGGACAGGCGAGTCAGGATTCTTGTGTTCATATGCTTTCCTTTCTTGAGTGGAACGGACGCTGCCGGCGGTGTTCGCGGCCCCGCATGCGAACAGGGTCTTCGAACGGTGCGCGGCGGCAGCTACTACAATGACGCCTTGAGGTTTGCGCCGCCAGGCGAAAAGCCGCTGGGTCGCGGCTTTGAGACCACCTGGTCGGCATACAAAATCGATGCTGCCGCGAAGCGTGCCCTGTCGGGCTGTTTTGCGCAATGCAGCTTAACAATTTCTTTCGATTTCCGGCGCGTAGGCGATCAGTCCTCACTCGGATCGGCGCTAACGCAGACCGGCATTCTCCCCACGGAGTTTCAATGAGCATAGATCGGGCTTTGGTCGACGCCGCGCTCGCGGCCTTGACGGATCCGAACACGGGTCATCCCTACACGGTGGCCAAGGGCGTGCGCAACGTCACCGTCGAAGGCGATACGGTTGGCGTCGAGATCGTGCTCGGCTATCCGGCGAAGAGCCAGTTCGCCGCGGTGCGCGCGCAGGTCGAGGCGGCGCTCGCCGCCGTGCCGGGCGTGAAGGCGAGCCGCGTCGCGGTTAGAAGCGAGATTACCGCGCATACGGTGCAACGTGGCGTGAAGCTGCTGCCCAACGTGAAGAACATCGTCGCCGTGGCCTCGGGCAAGGGCGGCGTGGGCAAGAGCACGACCGCCGTGAACCTCGCGCTCGCGCTTGCGGCCGAAGGCGCTTCGGTCGGCGTGCTCGACGCGGACATCTACGGCCCATCGCTGCCGATGATGCTCGGCATCGAGGGTCGCCCCGAGTCGCCCGACGGCCAGTCGATGAATCCGCTCGAAGGTCACGGCGTGCAGGCCAACTCGATCGGCTTTCTGGTCGAGCAGGACAACCCGATGGTCTGGCGCGGCCCGATGGCGACTTCCGCGCTCGAGCAGCTGCTGCGTCAGACGAACTGGCGCGAGCTCGACTACCTCGTGGTCGACATGCCGCCGGGCACCGGCGACATCCAGCTCACGCTCTCGCAGCGCGTGCCCGTCACGGGCGCCGTGATCGTCACGACGCCGCAGGACATCGCGCTGCTCGACGCGAAGAAGGGCCTCAAGATGTTCGAGAAGGTGGGCATTCCGATTCTCGGCATCGTCGAGAACATGGCCGTGCACATCTGCTCGAACTGCGGCCACGCCGAGCATATTTTCGGCGCGGGCGGCGGCGAGCGCATGGCGAAGGAATATGGCGTGGAAGTGCTCGGCAGTCTGCCGCTCGACATCGCCATCCGCGAGCAGGCCGATTCGGGCAACCCCACCGTGGTGGCCGCGCCCGAGGGGCCGGTGGCGGAAATCTATCGCGCGATCGCACGCCGTGTGGCGATCCAGATCGCCGAGCGCGCCCGCGACATGACCTCGAAGTTCCCGACCATCGTCGTGCAGAACACCTGAGCCCCGGCGCGGGCCGCGGCGCTTGTGCGGCGCCCCGCGCATGGGGACAGATAGGCGCGCGGCGGGGCGCGTGCGCGGTATCATGTGGGCTTCATCGGGTCCGGTATGGCGGCAGCAACGGGGCTGCCGCCGCCCGGCAAGAGGATCGCATGGATAAAGGACACGACAGGCAAGCGGGGAATGCGCACGTCGTCTGGATGATTGCCCTCGTCACGCTTTGCGGCTGCGCGCTGCTCGCGGGCTGCACGAGCTTCATGGGCCAGCAGGACAAGCGCGCGGTCGCACAGTTGCTGCCCACCGTCGGCAGCCAGGTGCGCGGCACGGTTTCGTTCGTCGAACACTCGGACGGCGTCCAGGTGAGCTACAACCTCGCGGGCCTGCAGCCCGACAGCGATCACGCATTGCAGGTGCACGAGCGCGGCGACTGCAACGCCACCGACGCCTCGAGCGCCGGCGCCGTGTTCGCGCCCGCCGCGGAGCGCCTGAAGGCCGGCGCGCGCGTGGAAGGTGACCTCGGCAATATCCACGCGGATTCGAATGGCGTGGCGACGGGCTTTATCGTCGCACCCGACGTCTCGCTCGACGGCGTGCGCTCCGTCCTGCAACGCGCGGTAATCGTACATCGGGACGCCATCGACCCCTATGCGTACCCGCAGCGCGGCACCGGCCCGGCGCTTGCCTGCGGGGTGATCCGCGCCCAGTGAGCATGGCGTTTGCGCCGGCCCGAAACGCAGTTCCAGGCATGGCGATCCACATCGCGTAAAATAGGCGCCTTTCGCACGCGGCGCGCGCCAGGTGGGGCCGTCCGCATGCTTTCCCGACCCGAATTTCTCGTTACGTAGCGAACATGGCAATCAAGTCCGACAAGTGGATCCGGCGCATGGCCGAAGAGCAGAAGATGATCGAGCCGTTCGTGCGCGATCAGGTCCGTATGTCGGAAGACGGCCGCAAGATCGTGAGCTACGGGACCTCGAGCTACGGCTACGACATCCGCTGCGCCGACGAATTCAAGATTTTCACGAACATCAACTCGACCATCGTCGATCCGAAGAACTTCGACGAAAAGTCGTTCGTGGACTTCAAGGGCGACGTCTGCATCATCCCGCCCAATTCGTTCGCGCTCGCGCGCACGGTCGAGTATTTCCGCATTCCGCGCAACGTCCTGACCGTCTGTCTGGGCAAGTCCACCTATGCGCGCTGCGGGATCATCGTGAACGTCACGCCGTTCGAGCCCGAGTGGGAAGGGTACGTCACGCTCGAATTCTCAAATACGACACCTTTGCCTGCGAAAATCTACGCGAACGAAGGGGTGGCGCAAGTGCTGTTCTTCGAAAGCGACGAGATCTGCGAGGTCTCTTACGCGGATCGCGGCGGCAAGTATCAAGGCCAGCACGGCGTCACCCTGCCGAAGACCTGACGCAGACAACCACCGGACACAACGACATACGGGGACCGCTGCGCGTTATATGCAGCGGTCGTTTCTTTTGGAGAATCGCCCATGAAGTTTCGTTTTCCCGTCGTCATCATCGACGAAGACTTTCGCTCCGAGAACATCTCGGGTTCCGGCATCCGCGCGCTCGCCGAAGCCATCGAGAAAGAGGGCGCGGAAGTCCTCGGGCTGACGAGCTACGGCGACCTCACGTCGTTCGCGCAGCAGTCGAGCCGCGCCGCGTGCTTCATCCTCTCGATCGACGACGATGAACTGCTGCCGTACGTGGAAGGCACGGATGGCGAAGCGCCCGAGCACGCGCCTGCGATCGTCGCGCTGCGCGCGTTCGTGGAAGCGGTGCGCACGCGCAACGCCGACATCCCCATCTTCCTGTACGGCGAGACGCGCACCTCGCGCCATCTGCCCAACGACATCCTGCGTGAGCTGCACGGCTTCATCCACATGTTCGAGGACACGCCGGAGTTCGTCGCGCGCCACGTGATTCGCGAAGCGCGCGTGTATCTCGACGCGCTGGCGCCGCCGTTCTTCAAGGAACTGGTCAAGTACGCCGACGAAGGCTCGTACTCGTGGCACTGCCCGGGTCACTCGGGCGGCGTCGCGTTCCTGAAGAATCCGCTCGGCCAGATGTTCCACCAGTTCTTCGGCGAGAACATGCTGCGCGCCGACGTCTGCAATGCGGTCGAGGAACTCGGCCAGCTGCTCGATCACACCGGCCCGGTCGCGGCCTCGGAGCGCAACGCGGCGCGCATCTTCAGCGCGGACCACGTGTTCTTCGTGACCAACGGCACGTCCACGTCGAACAAGATCGTCTGGCACGCCACGGTCGCGCCGGGCGACATCGTGCTGGTGGACCGCAACTGCCACAAGTCGATCCTGCACGCGATCACGATGACGGGCGCGATTCCCGTGTTCCTCACGCCGACGCGCAACAACTTCGGCATCATCGGCCCGATCCCGCGTGACGAGTTCAAGCCGGAAAACATCCGCAAGAAGATCGAGGCGAATCCGTTCGCCCGCGAGGCGCTCGCGAAGAATCCGAACGTGAAGCCGCGCATTCTCACGATCACGCAAAGCACGTACGACGGCGTGGTCTACAACGTCGAGATGATCAAGGATCTGCTCGGCGACATGCTCGACACGCTGCACTTCGACGAAGCGTGGCTGCCGCACGCCGAATTCCACGAGTTCTACCAGGATATGCACGCGATCGGTGCGGGTCGTCCGCGCACCAAGGCACTGGTGTTCGCGACACACTCCACGCACAAGCTGCTCGCCGGCATTTCGCAGGCTTCGCAGATCGTCGTGCAGGACTCGGAAGACAGCGCGTTCGACCGCCACCGCTTCAACGAGGCGTATCTGATGCACACGTCGACGTCGCCGCAGTACGCGATCATCGCGTCGTGCGACGTGGCCGCCGCGATGATGGAAGCGCCGGGCGGCCCGGCACTGGTGGAAGAGTCGATCGCCGAAGCGCTCGACTTCCGCCGCGCCATGCGCAAGGTGGACGCCGAATATGGCGACGACTGGTTCTTCCAGGTCTGGGGCCCGGACGAGCTGGCTGAAGAAGGCATCGGCTCGCGCGAAGACTGGATGCTGCGCCCGAACGATCACTGGCACGGCTTCGGCGCGCTGGCGGAAGGCTTCAACATGCTGGACCCGATCAAGGCGACGATCGTCACGCCGGGTCTGGACGTGGACGGCGAATTCGGCGAGACCGGCATCCCTGCCGCAATCGTGACGAAGTACCTGGCCGAGCACGGCATCATCGTCGAGAAGACGGGTCTGTACTCGTTCTTCATCATGTTCACGATCGGCATCACGAAGGGCCGCTGGAACTCGATGGTGACCGAGCTTCAGCAGTTCAAGGACGACTACGACAACAACCAGCCGCTGTGGCGCGTGCTGCCCGAATTCGTCGCGCAGCATCCGATGTACGAGCGCGTGGGCCTGCGCGACCTGTGCCAGCAGATCCACAGCGTCTACCGAGCCAACGACATCGCACGCCTCACGACCGAGATGTACCTCTCGAGCATGGAGCCTGCGATGAAGCCTTCGGATGCGTTCGCGAAGCTCGCGCACCGCGAGATCGACCGCGTGCCTGTCGACGAACTCGAGGGCCGCGTCACGTCGATCCTGCTCACGCCGTACCCGCCGGGCATTCCGCTGCTGATTCCGGGCGAGCGCTTCAACAGGACGATCGTGAATTATCTGAAGTTCGCGCGCGAGTTCAACGAGCGCTTCCCGGGCTTCCACACCGACATCCACGGGCTCGTGGGCGAGACCATCAACGGCCGCATCGAGTATTTCGTGGATTGCGTGCGCGCCTGATTGCGCGAGGGGAGGGAAATGTTGGGTGGTTCATCGGCGCGGCTAGCGCGTTACTTTGCTGCGATGGTGTCGACGCTATCGGCTGCCACGGTGCTGTTCGCCGTGGCGCCGGCGGCGCGCGCCGAGGTCGCGGCGGCCGATCCGATCGATACGGCCATGCGCACGTGTCTCGCGCGCGCAGACCGGTCGTCGACGGCCGGGCAGATCCAGTGCATGGACGATGCGCGCACCGCATGGCGCAAGGCCGCCGACAACGCGCTCACGCAACTGCTCGCGAAGCTTCCGGCCGCGCAGCAAAAGCGCTGGCAACTGAGCCAGCAGAAGTGGGCGGCCTGGCGCGACGCCGAAGACACCATGCTCGGCGCCGCATTCGCGACCACGAGCGGCAGCACCTACCAGCTTTATGAGGCGGACATGCGCCTGCAGCCGGTGCGCGATCGCGCGCTCGCGCTGCGCAACCAGGCGACGATGTACGACGGCGACGCGCCGAAGGTGCGCGCCTGCAGCGCCGACGCGCGCTGCGAGCACGTGAGCTACGACCTCAACCGCTACTACCGTCAGCTCTATGCGCGCATGCCGAAGCACGAGCGGCCTACAGTTGCACGCGCGCAGAGCGACTGGCGCGCGTATCGCGACGCGACCACGCCGCTCATCGACGAGCATGCGCGGCTCGATCTGCTAGGCGGGCGTCTCGCGACCTTGAAGCGCCTCGCCGAAACGGTGAACAACCACTGAGGCTGCGCCTTCAGTCGAGGATGAACTGCTCCGGCGCACGCGCCGGCAGCGCAGTAGGCTCGCCCATGAGGTCGTGCAACGCGACCTCGATGCCGGTCGACATCAGGTTGAGCGCGAGGTCGTTGTCTTCGGTGCCGAACGGGTCTTCGAGCTGCGAGGCGATCGCCTCGTGGGCCATGAACGCGTAGGCCACGAACACGGCGAAGATCGGCGTCAAACCGCCGATGCTATCGACGAGGCCGAACGGCAGCATCGCGCAGAAGAAGTACACGGTGCGATGAATCATCACCGTATAGGCGAACGGCAGCGGCGTGGAGACGATGCGCTCGCACCCGCCGATCACATCCGAAATGCCATTGAGATTATGTTCGAACGCGAGCACCCCGTAGCCGTCGAGGCGGCCTTCGCGCGTCTCGCGCTGGACCCATTCCGAGGCGCACAGCATGAGCGTGGCCGGCCGGTAGCGCGACGTCATCACGCGCGCGAAGAGCGCGGGCGGCAGGCGCGATTCGAGATCGGTGCGCGGGTCGGTGCTGCGCAGTTGATGGCGCAACGCATGCGGCAGCGCAGCGAGCAGACTCATCAGCTCGCGGGCACGCTCGCGCGTTGCGGCTTCGTCGCCGCTGCGCGGGAGCGTGAGCGCCTGGCGCACCAGCGAGCGCGTTTCGTTGAGCATTTGCCCCCAGAGCTTGCGGCCTTCCCAGTAGCGGTCGTAGCTCGCGCTGTTGCGAAAGCCGAGAAACACCGCGAGCGCAATGCCGATCAGCGAGAACGGCACCGTGCTCAGGTTGACCGTGAGCTTGAGGATGTGATCGTGCGCGGCCACCGCGATGATCGAGAGAACCAGCACGATGAACAGGCGCGGCAGAAGCTGCGGCAGCACGGAGCCGCGCCACGCGAGCAGCATGCGGAACCAGTGGAGGTGAGGGCGGACGATCATGGGGCGGGTGTTGGGGGCGAAGACAATACCTGATCGAGCAATTCGTCAGTATGGCGCGGGATCGTAGGCTATGACGCGCGGCTGCCGGGCGCACACTTCCGGCATTTTGCTGCGGGTACAGCGCGCTGTCATGTGTGTCGTCATCGGCATGCCCGGTTTGTGCGCCGCCCAAAAGCAAACCGGGCGCGCGACGTTGTCCGTCGCGCGCCCGGTTGGGCTTTGACTGCGGGCGTTTTCCGCCCGCTAAGCTGCGCTTATTTGAGCGCGGCGCGCGCCGCCGCGATGGCCGCACGCACCTGCTCGGGCGCGGTGCCGCCCGGATGGTTGCGTGCCGAGACCGAGCCTTCGAGCGTCAGCACTTCGAACACGTCTTCGGCCAGCAGGTTCGACACAGCCGGCAGTTCGCGGCGCATCTCGTCGAGCGTGAGGTCGGCGAGATCGCAGTTGCGGTCCACGCAGATACGCACCGCGTGCGCCACGGCTTCGTGCGCGTCGCGGAACGGCAAGCCCTTCTTGACGAGGTAATCGGCCAGATCCGTGGCCGTGGAGAAGCCTTGCAGCGCAGCCGCGCGCATGGCTTGCTCCTTGACCGTGATGCCCGCGACCATCTCCGCGAAGATGCGCAGCGTGTCCGCCACGGTATCGACCGTGTCGAACAGCGGCTCCTTGTCTTCCTGGTTGTCCTTGTTGTAGGCGAGCGGCTGGCCCTTCATCAGCGTGAGAAGCGCCATGAGATGGCCGTTCACGCGGCCGGTCTTGCCGCGCGCGAGTTCCGGTACGTCCGGGTTCTTCTTTTGCGGCATGATCGACGAGCCCGTGCAGAAGCGGTCGGCCAGATCGATGAAGCCCACGCGCGGGCTCATCCACAGCACCAGCTCTTCCGAGAAGCGCGAGACGTGCGTCATCACGAGCGCGGCAGCCGCTGTGAATTCGATGGCGAAGTCGCGATCGGACACGGCGTCGAGCGAGTTTGCGCAGATGCCGTCGAAGCCCAGCGTCTTCGCCACGGCGAAGCGGTCGATCGGATAGCTCGTGCCCGCGAGCGCCGCCGCGCCGAGCGGCAGACGGTTCACGCGCTTGCGGCAGTCCACCATGCGCTCGGCGTCGCGCGTGAACATTTCCACGTAGGCGAGCAGGTGATGGCCGAAGGTGACCGGCTGCGCCACTTGGAGGTGCGTGAAGCCGGGCATGATCGTGCCCGAGTGCTGTTCAGCCAGGTCGAGCAGCGCGCCGCGCAGGTCGCCGAGCAGGCCGCCGATGCGGTCGATCTCGCCGCGCAGCCACAGGCGGATGTCGGTCGCGACCTGGTCGTTGCGCGAGCGGCCCGTGTGCAGTCGCTTGCCCGCGTCGCCGATCAGGGCGGTCAGGCGCGCTTCGATGTTCAGGTGCACGTCTTCGAGGTCGAGCAGCCATTCGAATTCGCCGCGCTCGATCTCGCCCTTGATCTTCGCCATGCCGCCCTGGATGGCGGCGAGGTCGTCGGCCGAGATGATCTTCTGCGCGGCCAGCATCGACGCATGCGCGAGCGAGCCCTCGATATCGACGAGCGCGAGGCGCTTGTCGAAGAAGACCGACGACGTGTAGCGCTTGACCAGCTCCGACATGGGTTCGGAGAAGCGAGCCGACCAGGCTTCGCCTTTTTTGTGCAGTTGGGACGTCATGGTGATGGGGCGTGAACGAGCAAGCGGTGAGAAGGCGTGCCGCGCGGCGCATTGCGCTGCATTGCGTCAAGCACGGCGGGAAAGAACACGATTTTAACATCGGCGCTCTGGCGGAATGCCGCCAGGCGGCCTGCGCCGCTCAGAGCCGCACCAGCACCACGAGCTTGAGATCTTCGCGGTGCGCGGGCTTGAAGGTGATCTGGTCGTAGGCGATGCGGCCGTGGCGCGGATGGTTGAACTCGCGCCGGCCGCCCTCGCGCTCGAACACGTCCTGCGAGGCCCAGAAGCGCGCGAACTCGTCGCTCGCGGCGATCAGCGAGTCGATCAGCGCGCGCGTGGGCGCGTCGTTCAGGTGGCGGATGGAGTCGGCGCGGAACTCGGCGGCAAGGCGCCGCGCGCGCGTGTCCCAATCGACGATCAGCTCGCGCCCGAGCGGCTCGGTGAACGTGAAGCGCAGCAGGTTGCGGTCGTGCTCGCCGTCGAGCCAGCCCGTGAAGAGATCCGCCGCATGCGCGTTCCAGGCGAGCGCGGTCCACTGGCGGTCGAGCACGTAGGCGGGGGCGTCCACGAGTTTGACCGTTTGCAGCAGCGTGGCGGGCGCGTCCGCGGCGGTGGCCGGATCGGGCTCGGCGGGGTCGCGCTGTGCGGCCAGTTCGAACAGATAGGCGCGCTCGGCGCGCGAGAGCCGCAGCGCGACAGCGATGCGCGCGAGCGCGTCCGCCGAAGCCGAAACGGGGCGACCCTGCTCGATCCACGTGTACCAGGTCGGGCTCACGCCGCACAACTGCGCGACTTCCTCGCGGCGCAGGCCCGGCGTGCGGCGGCGCGGGCCCGGCGGCAGGCCGACCTCCGCGGGCGATAGACGCTCGCGATGGGCGCGGATGAATTCGCCAAGCGCGCGGGCGGGCGTCGCGTCGAGGGTTTTGCCGGCGGAGGCGGGTGATCCCGAGGAAGGCGTGTCGAGGCTCATGGGTGTGGGGCTAGTGGCGGCGATACCAGAATAATCGCTTAACTTGTACTGGTACAAAACGGCCTCTATTGTAGCGTCTGACGCGGCGACGGGCCGCCACGTCAACCAGCCCGGAGATTGCAGAACCCGCGGCGCGCAGCGCTTGCCGCTTCGCGCCCCATATAAAGCACCGCAAAAAAACCCGCAAAAGGAGCATGCGATGAAGCATCACGATCAGGTCGCCGACGCATTCGGCTCGACCGCCGCCGCCTACCTCACGAGCCAGGTCCACGCGAGCGGCGCGGATCTGGAGAACCTCGCCGCGACCTTCGCGGCCACCTGCGGCAATGCGACGGTGCTGGACATGGGCTGCGGCGCGGGCCACGCGAGCTTCGCCGTCGCGCCGCACGTGCGCGAAGTCGTGGCCTACGACATCGCCCCGCAGATGCTCGCCACGGTCGAAGCCGCCGCGAAGGAGCGTGGCTTGACGACCGTGCGCACGCAACAGGGCGCGGCGGAAACGCTGCCGTTCGCCGACGCGAGCTTCAACTGGGCCGTGAGCCGCATGAGCGCGCACCACTGGCGCGACGTGCCGCGCGCGCTGGCCGAAGTGCACCGCGTGCTCAAGCCGGGCGGACGGCTCAAGTTCATCGACATCGCCGGCATCGACGATCCGCTTTACGACACGCATGTTCAGGCGATCGAACTGTTGCGCGATGCGTCGCACATCCGCGATTACCGCGCCGATGAATGGATCGCGATGCTCGACGCCGCGGGTTTCGACGCGAAGGTGAGCGAGCGCTGGCGCATCGCGCTCGACTTCGACTCGTGGGTTGCGCGCATGCGTACGCCGCCGGAGCGCGTGACGGCGATCCGCTCGATGTGGGAGCGCGCGCCCGATGAAGTGCGCCAATATTTCGATGTGCAGAGCGATTCGTCGTTCAAGCTCGACGCGCTGATGATCGAGGCGACGCGGCGCGATTGAAGTGCATGAGGCAATAAAAAACGGCGTCGTGACCGCGAAGGCACGACGCCGTTTTCACATGGGCACAGCGCGAACGCTCAACCCGTATTGCGCAGCCCCGCCGCAATCCCGTTGATCGTCAGATGAATACCGCGCCGCACGCGCGGGCTTGGGTCACCGGCGCGATAGCGCTTGATCAGTTCCACCTGCAAGTGGTTCAACGGATCGAGATACGGGAAGCGGTTCTTGATCGAACGCGCGAGCAGCGGGTTATCGGCGAGCCGTTCGGGGGCGCCCGTGATCTCGCCGAGCACCTTCGTCGTGCGCTCCCATTCGGCCACGATGCGCTCGAACACGAGCTTGCGCAGCTTCTTGTCCGCGACGAGTTGCGCGTAGCGCGAGGCCACCGCGAGGTCGGTCTTCGCGAGCGTCATGTCCATGTTCGAGAGCAGGTTCGAGAAGAACGGCCAGGTCTTGTACATCTTCTTGAACATCGCAAGACGGCGCACGCGCTCGGCGTCGCTGCCCGCATCGTCGAGATACGAGGCCACCGCGCTGCCAAAGCCGTACCAGCCCGTGAGCAGCAGGCGGCACTGGCCCCACGAGAAGCCCCACGGAATCGCGCGCAGGTCGTCGATCTTGCGGTTCTTCGGGTCCTGCAGCTTGCGCGAGGCCGGACGGCTGCCGATGTTCAGCTCCGCGATTTCCGTGATCGGCGTGGAGGCGAAGAAGTAGTCGGTGAAGCCAGGCGTCTCGTAGACAAGCGCGCGGTATGCGGCCATCGCGGCGTCGGAGAGCGATTGCATCGTCTCTTCGAATGCGGGCAGTTGATCGGGTGCGTTGCCCGCCCCGCCCATCGGCAGCAGCGTCGCTTCGAGCGTCGCAGCGATCACCGTTTCGAGGTTGCGGCGGCCGATCTCCGGATTGCCGAACTTGCTCGCGATGACTTCGCCCTGCTCGGTCAGACGGATCTGGCCTTCCACCGTGCCCGGCGGCTGCGAGAGGATCGCGTTGTAGGTCGGGCCGCCTCCGCGGCCCACCGTGCCGCCGCGGCCGTGGAACAGACGCAGCGTGATGCCGCGCTGCTTGTACAGCGCGACGAGCGCCAGCTCCGCGCGGTACAGCTCCCAGTTCGAGGTGAGGAAGCCGCCGTCCTTGTTGCTGTCCGAGTAGCCGAGCATGATTTCCTGCTCGTTGCCCTGGTGCTCGACAATGGCGTCGATACCCGGCAGCGCGAGCAGGTCGCGCATGATGCCCGGCGCGTGGCGCAAGTCGGGAATCGTCTCGAAGAGCGGGATCACCATCAGCGCGGCCTTCGCGGAGTCTTCCGCGTGGCCGAGGCGCCCGCTCATGAGGCCGGTTTCCTTCTGCAGCAGCATTACTTCGAGCAGGTCGGAAACTGTTTCGGTGTGCGAGATGATGTAGTTGCGCACCGCGCGCGCTCCGAACTTTTCACGCGTCACACGCGCCATTTCCAGCACGCCCAGCTCGCTCTTCACGAGGTCCGAATAGTCGAGGTACGGCGAGCGCAGCGTGCGCGGATCGGCGAGCTGCGCGAGCAGCACGATCTGCTTGTCTTCTTCGGAAAGCGCCGCGTAGTCGGCTTCGACACCGGCGCGCGCGAGCAGCTCCGTAATCACGGCTTCGTGGATGTCCGAGCTTTGGCGCAAATCGATCGAGGCGAGATGGAAGCCGAACACGTCGACGGCGCGCATGAGCGGCGCGAGACGCGTGGTGGCGAGCGACGCGCCGTGATGCTCGGCGAGCGAATCCATCAGAATATGCAGGTCGCGCGAGAACTCGTCTGCGTCGGCATAGGGTTTGGCGCGCACGGGCGCGGCGTTGCGGCCCGCGCTGCGCACGGCCACCACGCCTTCGCCCAGACGCACGCGCGCGCTCGCGGCGAGGCGCGTGTACACGCCGATCAGCGCGCGACGATACGGCTCGTCCACGCGGTGCGGCGACTGGTCGGGCGAGGCTTCGGCCAGTGCCTTCAGTTCTTCGCTCGCACCCGCCAACAGGTTCGACACCGAAAGCTCGGCGCCCAGGCGGTGCACTTCGTCGAGGTAATGCTGCAGGATCACCTGCGCCTGGCGCTCGCTCGCTTCTTCGAGCGTGGCGGCGGTGACGTTCGGGTTGCCGTCTCGGTCGCCGCCGATCCAGCTGCCCATCTGGAAGAAAGCGGGCAGGCGCGCCGAAAGGCCGTGCTCCTTCAGCTGTGTTTCGATCTCGCTGTAGAGCGCCGGGATCTCGGTGAGGAAGGTCGTGTGGTAATACGAAAGCGCGTTTTCGATTTCGTCGCCCACGGTCAGGCGCGAGTCGCGCAGCATCCGCGTTTGCCAGAGCGAGGTCACGCGTGCGCGCAAGAGCGATTCGTTGTGCTCGAGTTCGCGATGCGTGAGCGGCTGGTCGCGCTCGGCGAGCAGGCGTGCGATGTCGTGCTGCGAGTCGAGCGTGCTCTTGCGCTGCACTTCCGTGGGGTGCGCGGTGAGCACGGGGACGATCAGCGCGTCGTTGAAGAACTGCTGGAGCACCGGTGTCGCGGCTGCGCCCGCTTGCGCCAGACGTTCGAGCGAATGCGCGATGGTGCCCGCCTGCGGCGCCGAGCCCGCGAGGTCGTGAATGCGGCGGCGGCGGTTGCGGTGGCGATCTTCAGCGATGTTCGCGAGATGCGAGAAGTAGCTGAACGCGCGCACGACGCTCACGGTCTGCTCGGGCGAGAGCGCGCGCAGCTGCTTTTCCAGCGCGAGCGCGTCGGCGTTGTCGTCCTCGCGGCGAAAGCGCACGGCGGTCTGGCGGATCGTTTCCACGACGTCGAACACGGCGTCGCCTTCCTGCTCGCGCAGCACTTCGCCGAGCAGGCGGCCCAGGTAGCGGATGTCTTCGAAGAGCGGCTGGTCCTTGTCGTCGCGCGCGCGGCCATTACGCGACGCGCCGGCGGCAGCTTTCGGAGCCTTCGCCGCATGCGTGGCCTTCGTCGCCTTCGTCGTCTTTTCGGCCTTCGGAGCCTTCGCCGTCTTCGCCGCCTTGACAGCCTCGGCGTCCGGTTTGGTCGTCATGGATTTCGTGGTCTTCGTGGTCTTCGTCGTTTTCGCCGGTTTCGTGGACGGCGTGGCCGATGCGGCCTTCGAAGTTGCGTTCTGCGATGCGGTGTTGCGGCGCTCTGCGCGCGCCGAGCCTGAAGACTTCACGATGTTTTCCTTGAGGCTTGCCAGGATATGGGCAGGTTAGTCGGAGAACTGCCAACTGCATGGCCGCGGCGCGTGCCGGGCCGTGTACTGCGGGTGCAACCTGGGGAGGGCGGAAGGTGCCACCCTGTGCGAGCCGTGCGGATAGTGCAGAGGCGGCGCGGGCCGCCAATGGCGGTGCGCCGGGTGCAGGCCTTGCTGGAGAGTGCGCCGCTGCGAAGGCGAGCGCAAGCCGAAGCGGCGATGGCCGGGGCAACGCGGGCCGCGTATGTGCCAGCCGCATGCCAGACGCGCGCCAGTTTGCCTACGATGTGTGCAGTAAGCGCCGCTGCAACGTCTGAGTCTCTTCCTTGCCGCCGCTCGCGCCTTGTCAGCCTGTCCCTGCGGGAAGGCGGTAAAAAGGGCGCGTGCTAACATTGCCTGTTATCCGATCCTGCTTTTTCATCCCGTCATTCGATGTACCTGCCATGAACTCCGAGACGTTATCCGCGCCCATGCCCCGCACCCTGGTGATCGCTTCGCGGGAGAGCCGCCTCGCGATGTGGCAGGCAGAGCATGTGCAAGCTGCGCTGCACAAATTATATCCAGCCTGCGACGTGAAAATTGTTGGAATGACGACACGAGGCGATCAAATTCTCGACCGCACACTTTCGAAGGTGGGCGGCAAGGGTCTTTTCGTGAAGGAACTGGAGCAGGCGCTGGCCGAGGGCCGCGCCGATCTCGCCGTGCACTCGCTCAAGGACGTGCCGATGGAGCTGCCCGAAGGCTTCACGCTCGCGGCCATCATGGAGCGCGAGGACCCGCGTGACGCGTTCGTCTCCAACGACTACGACTCGCTCGCCGCGTTGCCGGCGGGCAGCGTGGTGGGCACATCGAGCCTGCGCCGCGAGTCGATGATCCGCGCGCGCTATCCGCATCTCGACGTGAAGCCGCTGCGAGGCAATCTCGACACGCGCCTCGCCAAGCTCGACCGCGGCGATTACGCGGCCATCATTCTCGCGGCTGCGGGCTTGAAGCGCCTCGGCCTTGGCGCGCGCATCCGCGCACTCATCGAGCCCGAGGACAGCCTGCCGGCGGCGGGGCAGGGCGCGCTCGGCATCGAGATCCGCGCCGATCGCGCCGATATCGCCGCATGGCTCGCGCCGCTGCACGACGACGCCACCGCGAAGGCCGTCGAAGCCGAACGCATGGTTTCGCGCGCGCTGGGCGGCAGCTGCACGGTGCCGCTTGCGGCCTACGCGCAGTGGCACGACGGCAAGCTTGCGCTGCGCGGCACGATCGCCACGCCCGACGCGAGCCGCGTGCTCGCCGCACAGGAGTCCACTGCAGCATCCACGCTCGACGATGCCATGGCGCTCGGCCGCCGCGTTGCCGACGATCTCATCGCGCAGGGCGCGCTCGAGATCGTGCGCGCACTTGCGGACGCGGCTCAGGCCGCCGATGGTCCGAGTGGTCCGAATGTGGCGCCCACCCAGGGCCCCGCTACCCACAACCCAACCGGCGCGGGCGAAGGCCCGGCCTCCCGATGATGGCCGGCCCCAGGCAACCGTACGGCAACCCCAGCCAGCCCGACGACTGGGGCGGCCCGGGCGACGCCTCCACCGGCGCGAAGCGCGCCTCACCGGCAAGCGGCGATAACAGCAATGGTGACGGTAAGCCGTTCACCGTCGTCATTACCCGGCCGTCCGGTCAGTCGGATGGTCTCGCCGGACAGCTCGCGCAGCACGGCATGCGCACGCTCGACTTCCCGCTCATCTCCATTGCGCCCGTAACCGACGAAGCGCCGCTGCGCGCCGCGCTCGGCGCGCTCGAACGCTATGCGCTCGTCGTGTTCGTATCGCCGAACGCCGTCGATCGTGCGTTCGCAGCGTACGCATCGGTTTCGTCGATCTGGCCGCCCGCATTGCCCGTGGCCGTGGTCGGCCCGGCGAGCGTGGCCGCGCTCGAGCGGCACGGCGTCGCGGCACCCGAGCACCGTGTGGTGAGTCCTGCGGGCGCGGGGGACGAAGAGCCCGCGCGCTTCGATTCGGAGTCGCTTTACGCGGCGCTCGAAAAGACCTTCGGCGTGGACGCCTTCGCGGGCAAGTGCGTCCTGATCGTGCGCGGCGACGGCGGGCGCGAGTGGCTCGCCGAGCGTCTGCGCGAAGCGGGAGCCGAGGTCGAGACCGTGGCGGCCTACCGCCGCGTCGTGCCCGAGCCGCCCATCGCGGCCTGGACACAGGTGCACGCACTCCTTGAAGGCGCGCCGCACGCGTGGCTCGTCACGAGTTCCGAAGGCGTGCGCAACCTCGACGAACTTGCGCGCGAGCACCTCACGGCGGGCGAGATCGTCGAGCTGCGTCACGCGCCGCTCGTCGCGCCTCACCCGCGGATCGCCGAGACGGCGCGCTCAATGGGTTTTGATAGGATTACGGTGTCCGGCGCGGGCGACGAACGCATCGTCGAGACGCTGCTAGGCCTCGCTTCTTCCGTTGTTCAACCGGTTCAGAACACTCCGGCCCAGGCGCCGGCTAACCCACGCATGACAGATTCGAACAACTCAAGCAGCACAACAAAACAGGGCGCGCTCGCCACGGGCGCGGCGGCTTCCAGCAGCGCATCGGCTTCGGGCAGCGCATCGGCGCGGCCGTCGTATGCGTCGTCGGGCTCGGGATCGTCCGCACCGCTGACTCCGCCGCCGGGCGCAGGCAACGGGCGTCGCGGCGCCGGCTCGGCGCTGTTGTGGCTCGTCGTGGTGCTGGTCGCGGCGGGTTCGGGCGCAGGCGGCTATTTCCTCAATCGCAAGGTCGACAACCTCGGCATGCAGGCGATTCAACGCCAGCAGGCAAGCGAGCAGCAGACCGCCGCGCTGCGCGCACGCGCCGACCAGGCTGTTGCGGGCGCACAGCAGATCGACAAGCAGATCGCCCAGCTCGAAGGCAAGATCGCCGACGCGCAGAATTCGCAGCAGGCGCTCGCGCAGCAATATGCCGATCTGTCGAAGAGCCGCGACGACTGGACGCTCGCGGAAGTCGGCCAGATGCTGTCGAGCGCGAGCGAACAGCTCCAGCTCACGGGCAACACGCAGCTGGCACTGTTCGCGCTGCAGAGCGCCGACACGCGCCTCGCCGCCTCGGACAACGCGCAGGCCATCGCTGTGCGCAAGGCGATCGCGCAAGATATCGACAAGCTCAAGGCCGCGCCGTCCACGGACCTCACCGGTCTCGCCATCAAGCTCGACACCGCGCTCGGCCAGATCGACTCGCTGCCGCTTTCGGGTGAGGCGATCGTCGCGCATACGAAGCCGGAAGCTGCGCAGCCCGCCGATATCGCCCAGGTTGCCGCCGCGACCAACCAGCCGAAATGGAAGGTGTGGATCGACACGTTCGTCGACGGCGTGGGCAAGCAGATCGCGAGCCTCGTGCAGGTGCGCCGCATCGACAACGCGGACGCCATGCTCGTGTCGCCCGATCAAGGCTATTTCGTGCGTGAGAACCTGAAGCTGCGTCTGCTTTCGGCGCGCCTCTCGCTGCTCTCGCGCAACCAGGACACGCTCAAGTCCGACCTCGCGGCCGCCGACGCCACGCTCGCACGTTACTTCGACAGCGCGTCGAAAGATACGCAAACCGTGCGCGGGCTGCTCAAGGAAGTGAACGACGGCTCGGCCGCCGTCACGCTGCCCACGCTCGACACGAGCCTGAAGGCGATCCAGCAATACCGGAGCCGGGGGTAAGACATGGCGATCCGTGGACTCCTCTGGCTCGCGCTTCTGTTCGCGATTGCCGTCGCGCTCGCGACCGTCGGGCGCTTCGACACCGGGCAGGTGCTGCTCGTCTACCCGCCGTATCGCGTGGACGTCTCGCTCAACCTGTTCGTGGTCGGCATCGTGGTGGCGTTCCTGCTGCTTTACGCGATCCTGCGTTTCGCACGCAATATCGTGACGATGCCGCGCCGCGTGGCAGCCTATCGCGCGCGCATGCGCGCCGAGAAGGCGAACTCGGCGCTTCGCGATGCCGTGGGCAATCTCTACGCGGGCCGCTTCTCGCGTGCCGAGAAAGCCGCGCGCGATTCGCTCGCCGACGCGAAGAATACGAGCGCCGCGGGCCTGATCGCCGCGACGGCTGCGCATCGTCTGCATGAATACGCGCGCCGCGACGAATGGCTCACCCAGGTTGACGACCCCGACCTCCAGGAAGCGCGCCTCATGGCGACCGCCGACATGCGCGCCGACGGCCGCGACGCCGATGGCGCGCTAGCCGCGCTCACCGAAATGCGCACCCAGGGCGGCCGCCGCATCCACGCGCAACAGATCGCACTGCGCGCGCAGCAGCAGCTCAAGAACTGGAGCGAAGTGCTCAAGCTCGTGAAGACGCTGGAAAAGCGCGAGGCGCTGCACCCGGCTGTAGCCGTGCGCCTGCGCCAGCTCGCGGCGGAAAATCTGCTGCGCGACCGTCGTCACAACGCCGACGCGCTGCTCGAGCTGTGGCAGTCGCTCTCGAACGTCGAGCGTCACTCGCCGCGTCTCGCCGACTGCGCCGCCGAACTGCTGATCGCGCTCGACCGCCAGGCCGACGCGCGCAAGATCGTCGAGGAAGCACTCGCGCAGAACTGGGACGCGCGCTTGCTGCGCCGCTACCCGGACACCGCGGGCAGCGACGCGCTGCCGCTCATCCAGAAGGCGGAAGCCTGGCGCAAGGAGCGCCCTGAGGACGGTGACCTGCTGTTCGCGCTGGGCCGCCTGTGCCTGAAGCAGCAACTGTGGGGCAAGGCACAGTCGTTCCTCGAAGCCGCGCTGAAGTCTGCCGACGCCACGCAGAACGAGCCGCTCAAGATCCGCTCGCATCGCGCACTCGCGCGCCTGCACGAGCAGCTCGGCGACGGCGAGAAGGCCGCTTCGCACTATCGCGAAAGTGCACTGTCGATGAACGTGGTGTAAAGAAGCTCACCACGATTCTCAAGCCGCAATAAAAACGGCCGCCTGCAAAACAGGCGGCCGTTTGTTTTTGCTGAAGCCGTAATGCGCTTAGCGGTTCACGAGCTTCGCCGGCGCCGAAAGCGCGAGCAAACCGCCGAGGATCATGAACGCCGCGAGCATGTACATGCCCGAATCGTTGGCCTTGGTGGCCTCTTTGAGCCAGCCCACCGCATACGGGCTCAGGAAGCCCGCGAGATTGCCGATCGAGTTGATGAGCGCGATGCCGGCCGCCGCGCCCGTGCCTGCGAGCCAGGCCGTGGGCAGGCTCCAGAACAGTGGCAGCGTGGTGAGAATGCCCATGGTCGCGATGGTGAGCGCCGTCATGGCGAGCGTGGTGTCGTGCGCCCACGTGACCGAAAGCACGAGGCCGAGCGCGCCGATGGCGGCCGGCACGGCGATGTGCCAGCGGCGCTCGCGCGTGCGGTCGGCGCTCTTCGCCACCAGCACCATGCCAACCACGGCCGCGGCGAACGGAATCGCCGAAAGCAGACCGATGGTGAGTGAGTCTTTCACGCCCGTCGCCTTGATGATGGTGGGCAGCCAGAAGCTCACGCCGTAGAGGCCCATCACGAACGAAAAGTAGGTGAGGCTCATCACCAGCACGCGCGCGCTCGTGAGCACGGTCATGATCGGCGGGTCCTCCTTGGTGGCGTCTTCAGCGGCGATGTTGCGTTCGAGCAGCGCGCGCTCTTCATCCGTGAGCCACTTCGCTTTGCCGATGCGGTCGTCGAGCACGAAGAACACCAGCACGCCGACGATCACCGAAGGCAGCCCTTCGAGCAGGAACAGCCACTGCCAGCCTTGCCAGCCGTTCGCGCCGTCAAAGGACTTGAGAATCCAGCCCGACACCGGTCCGCCGATCACGCCCGACAGTGCGATGGCCGTCATGAACCACGTGGTCATGCGCCCGCGGCGGTGCGCCGGATACCAGTAGGTGAGATAGAGGATGATGCCGGGGAAGAAGCCCGCCTCGCACAGGCCGAGCAGAAAGCGCATCACGTAGAACATGGTGGGCGTGGTGACGAACATCGTCAGGATGGAGACGAGGCCCCACGTGACCATGATGCGCGCGATCCACACGCGTGCGCCCACGCGATGCAGGATGATATTGCTTGGCACTTCGAACAGAAAGTAGCCGACGAAGAAAATGCCTGCGCCGAAGCCATAAACCGCATCGGAGAGATTGAGCGCCGAACTCATCTGCAGCTTGGCGAAGCCCACGTTGACGCGGTCCAGATACGCGACCACGTAACACAGCATGAGGAGCGGAATGAGCCGCCACGCGACTTTGCGATACGTGGCTTCTTCGAAGGCGGAGGGCGGGGCGCCCGCTCCCGCTTGCGGCAAATGATTCGCTGGACTGGCCATGGTGTCTCCTATGTCGTCTTGCCTGTTTGTTATGTCGGGTATTTCAGGCTGAAGCACGACCATTCTATACGCGCCGCCTGGCAGCGACGGCGCGGGAAAACACCAATTCGTCAAGCACTTACCGGGCTGCGAGAGGGGCGGCCAGCCGCCTATACGCAGCGCCCGCCATCCACTTCGATGCAGGTGCCGGTGATGAACGCGGCCTCATCCGAGGCGAGATAGAGACACGCATTGGCCACGTCCTGCGGCGTGGAAAAGCGCCCGAGCGGGATAGTCGCGACGAAGCGCTGGCGGTTTTCGGGCGTGTCGGGCACGCCCATGAACTCCGCCGTGAGCCCCGTATCGCCGATCACGGGATTCACGCAGTTCACGCGAATCTGGTCGGGGCCCAACTCGGCGGCCAGCGCCTTGCTCGCCACGATCATGGCGCCCTTGCTGCCGTTGTACCAGACGAGCCCGGGCCGGGGCCGGATGCCGGCCGTCGACGCGATATTGACGAACGCGCCGCCGCCGCGCTCGCGAAAGTGCGGCACGAACGCGCGCACGCTCCAGTAGAGGCCCTTCACGTTGACGGCGTAGACGCGGTCGAACTCCGCTTCGCTCACTTCGAGCACGGGCTTGTTGCGGTGCGTGGTGCCCGCGTTGTTGACGACGATCTGCACGCTGCCGAAGTCTTCGATCGCCGCTTCGCGCAGCGCGTGCCAGTCGGCTTCGCGCGTGATGTCCCCTTGCACGGCGATGGCCTTGCCGCCTGCGAGCGCAATCTCGCTCGCCACGCGCTCGGCGGCTTCACCGTTCAGATCGTTGATGACGACGTTCGCGCCTTCGCGCGCATAGGTCTTGGCTATCCCTTCACCGAAGCCCGAACCGGCGCCGGTGACGACAGCCGTCTTGCCTTTGAGTCGCATGGTGTCTCCGTTTATGTTTATCGACATGATTCAGCCGTGCCGGATCGCAATCGTCTTGAGCACCGTGAAGCCATAGAGCGCTTCGAAGCCTTTTTCGCGCCCGTGTCCCGAGTGCCGCGTGCCGCCGAACGGCAATTCGACGCCGCCGCCCGCGCCGTAGTTGTTGATGAACACCTGGCCCGCGCGCACGCGCCGGGCGAGACGCATCTGGCGCGCGCCGTCGCGCGTCCAGATGCCGGCGACGAGGCCGTAAGGCGTGCCGTTGGCGAGCGCGAGCGCTTCTTCCTCGCTCTCGAAGGGCATGGCCGCAAGCACCGGACCGAACACTTCCTCCTGGGCGAGGCGGCTTTGCGGCGGCACGTCGCGCAGGAGCGTCGGGACTTCGTAGAAGCCGCCGCTGGGCGCATCGGCTTCGAGCCTGCCGCTCGCCGCCGTGGCGATGCGGCTCGCGGCCGCTTCGTCGAGAAAGCCGCGCACGCGCTGGCGCTGCTTCTCGTTGATGAGGGGACCGCAGTCGAGATCGGCACTGGCCGGGCCCACGCGCAACTTGCCGAACGATGCTGCGAGCCGGTCGATGAGCGGCTCGTAGGCGCTGCGCTCGATCAGCACGCGGCTGCCCGCAGAACAGGTCTGCCCCGCGTTCTGCACGATCGCGGCGACGAGCACGGGCAGCGCGGCGTCGAGATCGGCATCGGCGAAGACGATTTGCGGCGACTTGCCGCCCAGTTCGAGTGTGACGGGCACGTGGTGCCCGGCGGCCATCTGCGCGACGAGCTTGCCCGTTTGCGGCGAGCCCGTGAACGAAATGTGGTCGATGCCGGGATGCGCGCTGAGCGCCGCGCCCGCCTCATGCCCGAGCCCGGTGACGATGTTGAGCGCGCCCGCGGGCAGACCGGCTTCGCGCGCCAGTTCGGCCACGCGCAGCAGCGACACGCAGGCGTCCTCGGCGGGCTTCACGACGCACGCGTTGCCGGTGGCGAGCGCCGCGCCCACGCTGCGGCCGAAGATCTGCATCGGGTAATTCCAGGGCACGATGTGGCCCGTCACGCCGTGCGGCTCGCGCACCGTGAGCACCGTGTAGCCGGCCTGGTAGGGCAGCGTTTCGCCGTGCAGCTTGTCGGCGGCCCCGGCGTAGAACTCGAAATAGCGTGCGAGCGCGGCGGCGTCGGCGCGTGCCTGCTTGAGTGGCTTGCCGGTGTCGCGCGCTTCGAGTTGCGCGAGTTCTTCCTTGTGCTGGCCGACGAGGCCCGAGAGCGCGAACAGCATTCGCCCGCGCTCAGCGGCGCTCAGTGCGCCCCAGGCGCCCTCGAAGGCTTTGCGTGCGGCCGTGACGGCCGAGTCGATGTCGGCTGCGTTGCCGCGCGCAAGCTGCGCGAAGGGCTGGCCGGTGGAGGGGTCGATCGCGGCGAGCGTCTCGCCGCTGGCGGGCGAATGCCATTCGCCGCCGATGAAGTGCTTCGCTTCTTCCATGCATGCGCCTCGTAAATGGGGAGGGAAACGCAAAACGGAAAACGTCGCCGAGGCGTGGCTCGGATCGCCCGATGGAGGGCCGCGCCGGCAGATCGATTATCGCGCCAATTGCGGGCGCTACGCGCAGGAATTCAGCAGGCACTTCAACTGCGTGCGGGAAAGCCCTGGGCCGAACCGCCGGCCGTCCTGGCCGATTGGCTATAATGGCGTCCATCTTCCAACGTCCGCGACGTTCGGTTGCGCGCCGTTTTTCCGCGCGAGCCGTCGATTTTTTCCCCTTCTCAACAGAGAGCGCTCATGAGCTTTGCAAATGTCCCCGCCGGCAAGGATCTGCCGCAAGACTTCAACGTGATCATCGAGATTCCCGCGCAAAGCGATCCGGTGAAATACGAAGCCGACAAGGACCTGGGCCTGCTCGTCGTCGACCGTTTCGTCGGCACGGGCATGCGCTATCCCGTGAACTACGGCTTCATTCCGCAGACGCTCTCCGGCGACGGCGACCCGGTCGACGTGCTCGTGATCACGCCGTTCCCGCTGCTGGCAGGCTCGGTCGTGCGTTCGCGCGCGCTCGGCATGCTGCAGATGACCGACGAGTCGGGCGTCGACGCGAAGCTGATCGCGGTCCCGCACGACAAGGTCTGCCCGATGACGGCCAACCTCAAGTCGCTCGACGACGTGCCCGAGTACCTGAAGGACCAGATCAAGCACTTCTTCGAGAACTACAAGGCGCTCGAAAAGGGCAAGTGGGTCAAGGTCGAAGGCTGGGTCGGCATCGAAGCCGCCCACAAGGAAATCACCGAAGGCGTGGCGAACTTCAAGAAGTAAATCGCGCTTCAGGTTCGATCGAAAACCGCACGTGCTTGTCAAAGCCGTGCGGTTTTTTTATGGGCGCTCGATTAATCCACTGCGGCGACGTCGCGCAGTTCGGGCCCGCGCAGGATGTCGAGCCGAGCGGGCCTGCCCACGCCGTAGCCCTGCGCGTAGTCCACGCCCATCGCGACCATCCAGTCCACGATGGCGGCGTCCTCCACGCACTCGGCGATCGTCAGCTTGCCCGCCGCGTGCGCGACCTGATTGATCGATCGCACGATGGCCTGGTCCAGCGGACTGTCGACGATGCCGCGTATGAAGCTGCCGTCGATCTTCAGATAGTCGACGTGCAGATGCTTGAGGTAGTTGAACGACGACATGCCCGCGCCGAAGTCGTCGAGCGCGAAGCGGCAGCCCTGCGCGCGCAGGCGTTCGATGAGCGTGATCGCCTCGTCCAGGTTCGTGATCGCGGCGGTTTCGGTGATCTCGAAACACACGCGCTCGAACGGGATCGACCAGATGCGCTGTTGCTCCTCGATATAGTCGGCGAGCTGCTCGTCGCCGAGCGAGGCGCCCGAGAGGTTGATCGACCAGGTGCCGTAATCGTGCGTGCCTTCGGCAATCATCGCGAACGCGCTCGCGATCACCCAGCGGTCGATGGCCGGCATGAGGTCGAAGCGCTCGGCCGCGCCGATGAACGCGGAAGGCTCGACGAGCGCGCCGGAGGCGGACTGCATGCGTAGCAGCAGTTCGATGTGCGTGTCGTCGGCCGCCGATGCCGATGTGGACAACTGCGCGAGCGAAAGAATCTTCTGTCCGAACAGGCAGAACTGGCCGTTCTCGAGTGCCGCCTTGATGTCGGAGACCCACGCCATCTGCGCGTGCGTCTGCGAGAGTTCCTCGTCGTCATAGCGAAAGCGGTGCACGCGGTTGCGGCCTTTCTTCTTCGCCATGTAGCACGCGACGTCCGCGGCTTTCATCACTTCCTTCACGGAAACGAGACCCGCCGCGTCTCCGACGAGTCCGATGCTCACGCTCGTCTGCACGATGCGCCCGGCGCCCGTGAAGCGGATCGCCGCAATGCCCGCGCGCAGGTTCTCCGCGAGCAGCGACGCGTGCGCCGCCGTGCAGTGCGGCAGCACGACGCCGAATTCGTCGCCGCCCAGACGCGCAATGACGTCTTCGCCGCGCAACTCGTTTTTGAGCACGCGGCAGACCTGGCGGATCAGTTCGTCGCCGGTCGAGTGGCCGCAGGTGTCGTTGACGACCTTGAACTGGTCGAGGTCGAGGAACATGACCGCATGGCCGGGCTGTCCGGCAGGTGCACTCGCGCTCTCATCGAGCAACGCTGCGAGGCGCCGCTCGAATTCGCGGCGGTTGTAGATGTCGGTGAGTTCGTCGTGCGTCGCCTGGTAGGCGAGGCGGGCGGCATGCTCGCGCAGTGCGCTCACGTCGTAGAGCACGATGACGGTGCCGATCACGCGGCGTTGCGCATCGCGCAGCTTCGACACCGAGTAGTCGACCGCGAGGCGCGAGCCGTTCGGGCGCATCACGTGCAGACTCGCGCCGCCTGCGTTGCCCGTCGCTTGCGAATTCATCAGGATGTCGAAGCGCTGCGGTTCGTGCGCGTCGTTGCGCAGATCGCAGATCGCATCGAACGGTTGCGCGAGCATCTCGGCGGCCGCGCGGCCGAGCATGCGTTCGGCCACGGCGTTGCAGTAAGTCACGCGTGCGTGTTCGTCGGTACGGATCACGGCTTCGCCGATCGAGGCCAGTGTGACCTCGGCCAGTTCGCGTTCGGTATAGGCCTTCGCTTCGGCCGTCCTCAGCTCGGAAATGTCGAACAGGCAACCGACCATGCGCACGGCGCGCCCGCGCGCGTCGCGCACCGCCTGGCCGCGCGCGCGGCACCAGCAGTAGGTGCCCGCGAGCGTGCGCAGACGAAACTCCACGTCAAAAGTCGTTGCGCGCGCAAGGTGTTGGCGCAGCGCGTGGCGCACGAGCGTGAGGTCGTCCGGGTGGACGAGCTGGGTGAGGCCCGTGTCGCTTTCGAAGCGCGTGCCCACGTCATAGCCGAGCTGCTCGTAGAGCCAGTTCGAGAAGTAGCATTGCCGGCTGCCGACTTCCCAGTCCCAGAGTCCGGCGTTGATGCCTTCGAAGCCTAGCGTGAGGCGCTCCTCGTTCTTGCGCACCTCGGCTTCCAGGCGGTCGCTGCGCGCGAGCGCGCGGCGGATGAATTGCGAGAACACGCCGAGCAGCACGATCGCGGAGGCGGCGAGCGCGAGCGTGAGGAGCGAGCGCGTGGCGCGCGCGGCGTCGTCGAGCGAGCGGGAAAAGCCGCTTTCGATCGGCGCGAGCTGATTGTCGATCTCGCGCAGCTCGCGCACGAGATTCGCGGATTCCGGCGCATGCAGTTTGCCCGCCTGCACGAGCGCGTGCAGGCGTTCGCCCGTATCGGCAAGACGCAGGATATAGCGGTCGCCGATCTCCCAGAACGCCACGGCCGGGCGCATCCACGGCGTGTTCTTGAGCGTGCGGTAGCCCCAGGTCATGCCGCCCATGTCGGCGGGCGCGATGCGGCCCAGTTCGAAACCGTGCCGGATCGCTGCGGTGTCAGGCTGCGCGCGGTTCATCTCCAGCCGCGCCGCGCGGTCGCCGAGCGGCACGGCAATGCCCGAGAGGAACGTGTGGTAGTCCGCCTCGTCGCCGGTGCGCGCGAAGCGTTCCAGCGCGTGAACGGCGTCCTTCTGGCCCTTCGACCAGCTGCTTTCCCCCGCCACATAGGCAAGCAGGATCGACATGATCGAGAGGCTGACCGCGGCGATCACCGCCATGACGGCAGCGAGCAGCCATAGCGGCAGCAGGACCGCGGTCGTGCGCCGCAATCCATGCCAACCGGGGGCAAGCCGGCTCGTCTCCGTTTTAATGGGTCTCTTCATGCTTCACCGGTCCCGTCGGCTTGCGAGGTGAAATGAGAGCGCACGCCGGGGGCTAAGACCGGCGTCTTGTGAGCAATAACGGCGAGGGTTGCGGCGGCTTTAGGCTTTAGACAGCGTATTCGATGAAAAGAGCAAACGCCCGTTTGGCGAGGCGTTTGCTCATTCTGGCGCTTCGGTTTCCGGGGCCGTTTCCGCGGGCAGTGGGGGCGGCGGGGGCAGGACCGATTCGAGCGTGCGCGCGCCGGCCGCGAGCGCGCGCTTCTCACGCGGGGTGAGGCGCTTGACCCAGTATTCGGCGCTCGAGGCGCGCGCACGATCGGCGAACTCGAATTGCGCGAGCACCTGCACCGGCTTGCGCGAGCGCGTGTAGCGCGCGCCCGTGCCGCTCGCGTGTTGAGCGAAGCGGGCGGCGACGTCGATGGCAATACCCGTGTAGACGCTGCCGTCGGTGCATTCGAGCATGTAGAGGAACCACGGCATATTTCTGGAAGCGATGAGCGTTATGGGCGAGGGCGTTTTAGCACGCACCGCGCGTGAATTTTATGTACGGGCAACGCGCGCATCACGTGTTTCACGCACGAAAAGGATTGCGCTCATTGAGCTCGTGCATGTAGGCGTGAATGTGGTTCGTCTCGTTTTCGAGAAAGCGCGCAACGGCATCGGAGAACGCCGGATGGGCGAGCCAATGCGCAGAGCGCGTGGCGGTGGGCAGGAATCCGCGCGCCATCTTGTGTTCGCCTTGCGCGCCACCTTCGAACACGTCGAGCTTTTCCTCGATGCAGAATTCGAGCGGCTGATAATACGCGGTCTCGAAGTGCAGGCAGGGCACGTGTTCGAGCGCGCCCCAGTAGCGGCCATAGAGCGTGCCGCCCTGGCCATTCTCGCCGCGCTGCCAGACCACGAGCGAACTCGCGATCGGCTTGCCTTCTCGCTCGGCGATCACGAGCAGCAGATTCTCCGGCATCGTCTCGCCGATCATGCGGAAGAAGTCGAGATTCAGGTACGGCGAAGAGAAATGCTCGCGGTAGGTTTGCCGGTAGCAGCGACTGAAAAAGCGCCACTCGGTGTCGCTGATGTCCTCGCCGCGCACGCGCCGCATCGTCACGCCCGCGTCGTGCACCTTGCGGCGTTCCGCGCGGATGTTCTTGCGCTTCTTTTGTTCCAGCGTGGAGAGAAAGTCTTCGAAGTCGCGATAGCCGTCGTTGAGCCAGTGAAACTGCACGCCTTCGCGCTGCATCATGCCGAGGTCGGTCAGCGCCTCGGCGTCTTCGGTGGTCGGAAAGAGCACATGCAGCGACGAGACGTCGGCCTGCTCGGCGAAGGCGAGCAGCGTCGCGGCCAGATGGCGGCGCGCGGTTGCGTCGGCGGCGATCAGGCGCGTGCCCTGTACGGGCGTGAACGGCACGGCGCACAGGAGCTTCGGGTAGTACTCGAGGCCGTTGCGCTTGTACGCGTCGGCCCAGGCCCAGTCGAACACGTACTCCCCGTACGAGTGGCCCTTCAGATACACCGGCGCGGCGGCGGCGAGGCGGCCCGTGCGCGTGTCGGTGAGCGTGACGAATTGCGCGGCCCAGCCCTCGTTCGGCGTGGTGCAGCGCGTGGCGTCGAGCGCCGAGAGAAATTCGTGGCGCAAAAAGGGCGTAGGCTGCGCCTGGCGCGCGAGCAGCGCGTTCCATTCGGCGGCGTCGACCTCGGACGGTGAGCCAAGGATGCCCGTGCGATAATCGAAATGTTCCTGTTTCATGCGTGCCCGTTGGCGTGGGATGCGGCTTGGGTGGTTCAGCAACGCCTGCCGCGGCAAACGGTCATGGTAAAGCAAACGTCCCGAGCGGGTGAGGGCCGCCGCGTCTCGTGCAGCGGCGTCAGCCAGGCAGCATCGAGCGGTCGCAAGCGGTCTCAAGCGGCATCAAGCGGTGCCAAGCGGTATCAAGCAGCCCGAACGTCAGAGCGCGCGCTCTCGTGCGCAGCGCGCCCGCCTCAAGGTTATCGAAATGAAAGAGCGCTTCTTCAATCTCTATACGCACGGCTTTGCGCGCGTGGCCGTGGGCGTGCCCCGCTGCCGTGTGGCCGATCCCGCATTCAACGCCAGCGAGACGCTCGCACTCGCACGCGAGGCCGCCGCGCAGGGCGCGGCGCTCGTCGCGTTCCCCGAGCTTGGGCTTTCGGCCTACACCTGCGACGACCTGTTCCATCAGCAAGCGTTGCTCGACGCCTGCGAGCGCGCACTAGCGCAAATCGTGGAAGCGTCGGCGGCGCTGCCGCTCGTGATGGTCGTGGGGCTGCCGGTGCGCGCGGGGCATTCGCTCTTCAACTGCGCAGCGGTCGTGGCGGGCGGGCGTGTGGCGGGCGTCGTGCCAAAGAGCTTCCTGCCGAACTACGGCGAATTCTACGAGCCGCGCCAGTTCAGCGCTGCCGATAGCGCGAGCACCGACACCGTGCGCCTCGCCGGCGCGGATGTGCCGTTCGGCGCGTCGCTGCTGTTCGAGGTGCCGCAGGTCGCGGGTCTGCGCTTTCACGTGGAGATCTGCGAGGACGTCTGGGTGCCGATTCCGCCGTCGTCGTTCGCGGCGCTCGCGGGCGCTTCGGTGCTCGTCAATCTGTCGGCATCTAACGTCGTGGTGGGCAAGGCGGGCTACCGGCAGCAACTGGTGTCGCAACAGTCGGCGCGCTGTCTCGCCGCGTATCTGTACACCTCGGCGGGCAAGGGCGAATCGACCACCGACATGGCCTGGGACGGCCACGCACTCGTGTGCGAAAACGGCGAGCTGCTCGCGCAATCAGAGCGTTTCTCCGACGACTCGCACCTCATCTTCGCCGATGTCGATCTCGCGCGGCTGCAGCAGGAGCGCATCCGCCAGACCACGTTCGGCGATTCGATCCGCCGCCACGCCGATGAAGTCGCGAAGTTTCGCGTGATTTCATGCGAGCTGGCGGGCGAGGGCGCATGGCAGCGCGACACGCTTGCCCTCTCGCGCCGCGTGGAGCGCTTCCCCTATGTACCGGCCGATCCGAAGCGGCGCGACGAGCGCTGCAACGAGGTCTACAACATCCAGGTGCAGGCGCTCGTGCAGCGGCTTTCGCAGGCGGGCATCAAGAAGGTGGTGATCGGCGTCTCGGGCGGGCTCGACTCCACGCATGCGCTGCTCGTGTGCGCGAAGGCGATGGATCGCCTCGGGCTGCCGCGTGCGAACATCCTCGCGTACACCATGCCTGGTTTCGCCACGAGCGAACGCACGCTGCGCCAGGCGCGCGAGCTGATGGCGCTCGTGGGCTGCACGGCGCGCGAGATCGACATTCGCCAGAGCTGCATGCAGATGCTCGAAGACCTCGGCCATCCGTACTCGGAAGGCAAGGAAACCTACGACATCACTTTCGAAAACGTGCAGGCCGGCGAGCGCACGAATCACCTGTTCCGCCTCGCCAACTTCAATCACGCGATCGTGATCGGCACGGGCGATCTCTCCGAGCTTGCGCTCGGCTGGTGCACATACGGCGTGGGCGATCACATGTCGCACTACAACGTGAACGCGAGCGTGCCGAAAACGCTCATCACGCACCTCGTGCGCTGGGTGGCCGAAACGGGCCAGATTGGCCAGAACGGGGAGAGCGGCCGCGACGTGCTCGAAGCGATTCTCGCCACCGACATCAGTCCGGAGCTGATCCCCGGCAAGTCCGATGGCGCGCCCGAGCAGAAAACCGAGAGCACGATCGGCCCATACGAGCTGCAGGACTTCAACCTCTACTACACGCTGCGCTTTGGTTTCGCACCTTCGAAGGTCGCGTTCCTCGCGCGCCACGCGTGGGGTGACCGCGAAGCGGGCGCGTGGCCCGAGAACGCGAAGGTCGTGCGCAATCAGTACGATCTCGCGGCGATCAAGCGCAATCTGCGCATTTTCCTCGACCGCTTTTTCCGCCAGAGCCAGTTCAAGCGCACCTGCATTCCGAATGCGCCGAAGGTCGGCTCGGGCGGCTCGCTCTCGCCACGCGGCGACTGGCGTGCGCCAAGCGATTCGGAGTCGGTGGTCTGGCTCGCGGATCTGGAGCGCGTGCCTGACGAAGCGGGCGGGTTGAGCGCGGCGCCTGCGGGCAAGCCCTCGGCGTGAGCCTCAGCCGCACAGCGTAGAATCCCGATATGTTCTGAAATTTTCGACAAATCCGATAACGAGACGAGGTTCGCCATGAAACGCATTACTGCCGTGATCAAACCGTTCAAGCTCGACGAAGTGCGCGAGGCGCTCGCCGAGGTGGGCCTCACGGGCCTGACCGTCACCGAGGTCAAGGGCTTCGGCCGCCAGAAGGGCCACACGGAGCTTTACCGCGGCGCCGAATACGTGGTCGACTTCCTGCCGAAGGTGAAGATCGAGGTGGTGGTCGCGAACGACCAGGCCGACCAGGTGATCGACGCGATCATCGGCGCGGCGCGCACCGGCAAGATCGGCGACGGCAAGATCTTCGTGACCGACGTGGAGCGCGTGATCCGCATCCGCACGGGCGAGGAAAACGAAGCGGCGGTCTGAGGCCGCGCGCGTTGCACTGCCGGTTTCCGCAGTACACGAAGCACCTGATGCACCAATAGAAAAGGGGACGGCGCCGCTTGCACGGGCCGTCCCCAGAATAAAAAACGGTGCGATACCCTTTCGGACATCGCACCGATACGCGCCTCTCGCAGCAGCGTGAAAACGTCGATGTAGCTGTTCTGTCTACACTCGCTTCAAATTAGAACGAGTGCTGGATACCTGCGTACACGCCAACCTGGCTGTGACCCGGGACCGGGTTGCCGGTGGCAGCCGCCGTACCGAAGTTGTTGGCGTTCAGGCCGAAGTTGGCCGTCTTGCTGTTCTGCACCGTGCCAGCCTGGATGTCGAGCAGCGTGCGCTTGGACAGGTTGTACGAGCCGCCGACCGTGTACAGCGTAGCGTTGCCGCCGCCGTTGTTAGCATTGACGTGGTAGACCGCTGCGATCAGCGCTGCAGCCGGCGTCATTTGCCACGTCACACCGCCCCACTCGTGGTCGAGCGTGGTCGGCTGACCGATGATGCCCGGGTTCATGCCCGACGAACGGATGGCTTCGTAGCCGCCCTGAACCTTGAACGAGCCGAGGAACAGGTTGAACATGGCCATGTAGTCACGCGAGTACGCGAACACGCCATTGCCGTTCGCATTGGTTGCGCCGGTAGGAGCGTTGGCGCCGTTGAGCGCGTTGTACACGCCGCCCAGCTGGCCGTTGTCCGGATTGCGGATTTCGTCATACAGACCGCGGATCTGGAACAGCGAGCTCGTGTAGGTGAGCTGCAGGCCAGCTTCGCGACCTTGCGTCGTCGAGCCGTTGCCGTTCCAGCTCGTCGCGTTCGAGAACGCGTACTGACCGTACACGTCGAAGCCCATCCAGTTCGGCGACTGGTACGAAATGTTGTTGCTCGATTGCGGCCAGTTGCGGCCACGGACCATCGAAGCCGACGACCAGTTCGACTGACCGAACGGGTCGAAGTCCCAAATGCCGTTGGAGATGAACAGCATGCGGCCAGCGAGCAGCGTACCGAACTGGTCGTTCGCTACACCGATAGTTGCCCAGCGATTCCAGAGTGAGCCGGCCGAGCCGAGCGAGCCATTCGCAGTGCTGAAGCTGCCTTCCAGGTGGAACAGAACCTTGTTGCCGCCACCGATGTCTTCAACGCCCTTCATGCCCCAGAGGCTGGTGCCCCAGTAGCCGCTTTCGAGCTGAACCTGGCTGGAACCGTGGGTGGCTTGACCATTTGCGCCGGTGCCGGCGCCAATGCCGTTCATATACGCCACACCCATATCGAGGCGGCCGTAGAGCGTGACGCTGCTTTGTGCATGGGCGATCACGCCAGCCGACATCAATGCTGCGGCGAGCAAAGCTTTCTTCATCTTCTCCTCCATACCCTGTCAAAGAGTCAACCTTAGTACTGCGAAAGACGTCCGTGCGCTTGGCGGCGCTGCGAACAGAAATCGTCGCGTGAGGGAGAATTACCCCGAGGACCGGCGTACGGGCTGGTGCCGCTGCATGACCCGGGCTGGGTCGTCTTGCAGGTCCCCTGGTTGACTGGCATCTCCCGTTCTTTTTGAAGTGAAACTACTTTTAATGAACTTTGTTTTGCTACTTTGGTTACTAATTTAGCAAAAAAGGTCCGCGCTGGCGAACTAATTCGTGCTCGCACCCCGGGATGTCGTCAAATTGCAATATGGTCTTCCTGGATGGTGGTCAGAGAGGTACTACAACCAGGTCGAAAACCTTGCGGGACAAGGGACTCACGTCAATCGAATGACTGAGTTCAGGATTGCCACTATTGACGGGCGTTTTCACAAGGAGTAATGCGAAAAACGCCGTTTTTGGGCATAAACGGACGCCTTTTAGAGGGTAAAAGGCCAAAAAAGAAAAGGCGCTGTAAGCGCCTTGTAATACTACTTTTACTACACCGCCGCAAGGCGGCGACTCTGCGAGTCGTCTTACTTGAGACTCCCTGAAAGGAATTGGCGCAGGCGCTCGCTCTTCGGATTGGCGAAGACTTCGGCGGGCTTGCCTTCCTCTTCCACGAGTCCCTGGTGCAGGAACATGACGTGGTTCGAAACGTTGCGCGCGAAACCCATTTCGTGTGTGACCACAATCATCGTGCGGCCTTCCTCGGCGAGCTTCTGCATGACCTTGAGCACTTCGCCCACGAGTTCGGGGTCGAGCGCCGAAGTAGGCTCGTCGAACAGCATGACGTCGGGGTGCATGGTGAGCGCACGGGCAATCGCCACGCGCTGCTGCTGACCACCCGAGAGGTGCGAGGGATATTGCTTCTCCACGCGCGGCGCGAGACCGACCTTCTCCAGGTAGGTGCGTGCGCGATCTTCGGCTTCCTTGCGCGGCAAGCCCAGCACGTGCACGGGCGCCTCGATCACGTTCTCGAGCACCGACATGTGCGACCACAGGTTGAAGTGCTGGAACACCATCGCGAGCTTGGTGCGCACGCGCTGGAGCTGCTTCGCGTCGGCGGGGTGAAGTGCGCCCGTGCGCTTGTCCGCGCGCGTGGCGACTTCCTCGCCATCCACCACGATGCGCCCGGAGTTGGGCTGTTCGAGGAAGTTGATGCAACGCAGCATCGTGCTCTTGCCCGAGCCGGACGAGCCGATCACGCTGATCACGTCGCCTGCGTTGGCTTTCAGGGACACGCCCTTGAGGACTTCGTTGTCGCCGTACTTCTTGTGGATGGAGTCGACGAACAGCTTCTGCTTCTGGGAATTCATCAATTGACCTTTAGCGGGCTCACTTGCCTTGCGGTCGCAGGTATGCGAGCCAGCGGCGCTCGGCGCGGCGGAACAGCCACACGAGCGTGAAAGAAATGATCAGGTACAGGAGCGCGGCGATGCCGAACGCGCCGAACGACTGATACGTCGCCGAGTTCACGTCGCGCGCGATCTTCAGGATGTCCGGCACGGTAGCCGTGAAGGCCACGGTCGTTGCGTGCAGCATCAGAATGACTTCGTTGCTGTAGTAGGGCAGTGCGCGGCGCAGCGCCGAAGGCAGGATCACGCGGCGGTACAGCGTGAATTGCGACATGCCATAGGCGCGCGCGGCCTCGATTTCGCCGTAGGGCGTCGCCTTGATCGCGCCCGCGAAGATTTCGGTGGTGTATGCGCAGGTGTTGAGCGTGAACGCAAGCAGTGTGCAGTTCATGCCGCTTCTGAAGAACGCGCTCGTGAGTTCATGGTTGCGCACGATCTCGAGGCTGTAGAGGCCCGTGTAGCACAGCAGCAGCTGCACGTAGAGCGGCGTGCCGCGGAAGATGTACGTGTAGAGCCACACGAGCCCGGCGAGCCACTTCTTCTTCGATACGCGGGCCACGGCGAGCGGCACCGAGAGGCAGAAGCCGAGCCCGATCGAGATGACTAGCAGCCACAGCGTGATGGCCACGCCGCTGAAATGGTAGCCGTCTGAGTAGAGGTAGTTGCGCCAGTATTGCTGGATCAGTTGGACGAAGTCTTGCATGGTCTTGGCCTCGCGCGATTCAGAGATCCGCCTTGCGCACACCGGTGGAGTAGCGCTTGTCGAGATACATCAGCACGAAGTTGGAGACCGTGGTGATGACGAGATAGATCGCGCCGGCGAGCAGCGTGAAGAAGAAGAAACGCAGCGTGCCCTTGCCGGCGTCCTGGCTTGCCTTCACGACGTCGGCGAGGCCGATGATCGAGACGAGCGCCGTGGACTTCACGAGCACCTGCCAGTTGTTGCCGATGCCGGGCAGCGCGAAGCGCATCATCTGCGGGAACATGATGCGCGTGAACACCTGCCAGCCCGTCATGCCGTAGGCGTGGCCCGCTTCGAGCTGGCCGCGCGGCACCGCGAGGAATGCACCGCGGAACGTCTCGGTAAAATACGCGCCGTAGATGAAGCCGAGCACGACCACGCCCGCGAGGAACGGATCGATGTCGATCTGATCCCAGCCGAGCATGTCGGTGAGGTTGTTCAGCCAGATCTGGATGCTGTAGAAGAGCAGCAGCATGAGCACGAGATCGGGCACGCCGCGAATGAGCGTGGTGTAGAGCGTGCCCGCGCCGTGCGCGACGCGGTTTTTGGAGAGCTTGGCCGCCGCGCCGATCAGCCCGAGCACGAACGAGAGCGCGAGCGACAGCACGGCGAGCTTGACGGTCTGCCAGGTGCCGGCGAGGATCAGCGGGCCGTAGCCTTGAAGAAACATGGGCGAGTCCTTGACGGTGCGTTTCTCACACCGCGAAAGGCGCGGCGCTTGTCTGCCGCGGTTCAAATCCGTTCATGGCCGCGCGGTTGTACGCGTGTGCGGCCGATGCGATTGCGCTCGTGAGCGCGCCTGTGACTGTATACGAAGCCCGGTGGCGGTCTATCGGGGAGCCCCCGGGGCTTTTCTGGTGCCGTGGCGCGAGGCGCGAGCGGTGGTGTCTCGTTGTTTATTTACCTGCGTGTGCTTTCCCGTTCACTTGCCTTTGTAGATATCGAAGTCGAAGTACTGCTTCGCGATCTTGTCGAACGTGCCGTCGGCATGAATCGCGGCCAGCGCCGTGTTGAACTTCGCCTTGAGTTCGGCGTCGTCCCGGCGCAGGCCGATGGCGGTGCCGTCGCCGATCGTCGCCGGGTCTTCCACTTCCGGGCCCGCCCACGCGAAGCCCTTGCCGCGCGGCGTCTTCAGGAAGCCGAAATCCGCCTGGACCTCGTCTTGCAGCGTGGCGTCGAGGCGCCCCGCAATCAGATCCTGGTACACCTGATCCTGATTCTGGTACGAGATCACGTTCACGCCCTGCGGCGCCCAGTGCACTTTCGCATACGCTTCCTGGGTCGAGCCCTGCTCGACGCCCACGTTCTTGCCCTTGAGCGAAGCCGGCGTGGGCAGCAGCGGCGAGCCCGCGCGCGCGAGCATGCGTGCGGGCGCATCGAACATCTTCGCGGAGTAGTCGATCTGCTGGGCGCGCTGCGGCGTGATGGTCAGCGACGACACGATCGCGTCGAACTTGCGGGCCTTGAGCGCCGGGATGATGCCGTCGAGGTCGTTTTCGACCCAGACGCACTTCACGTTCATGCGCGCACACAGGGCTTTCGTGAGGTCGACGTCGAAGCCGACGATCTGCCCGTTCGGCGCTTTGGACTCGAACGGCGCATAGCTGGCGTCCACGCCGATACGCACGGTTTTCCACTCTTTGGCGGCGGCGCTACCCGCGATCAGGGCGAGCGCCACGCACACTGCAAACTTCTTCATCATTCTCCTGTCGAGCCGGAGCGAGTGCCTTTTTGGCACTCACTCCGCTCCCATGCACGGCTGATACGGGCGGCGCGGCGCGGTAAGGGGCGCGCGGCCGACGCGAGGCGGACCGGCTCGTGGCCGTTGGCCGCCATTCTAGGTGATCAAAAATGCGGGTCGGAAAGCGCGACGCACTCCGGCCACGGCGGCAGCGCGCGCTGGCGGGGCGGGGTTGCCGCCACGGGGTGTCCACCCCGGGCCATCAGGCTCGCGCTGGCCGAAAAGCGCGGTATTTTACCCGAAGCCGGAGGGCGTGCGGGTCTGACGCGGGGCGACGCTGGCAGTGCAGCTCATTGATGTTGCTGGCGAAACGATGCGGTGCGCCGCTGCGGATTGTGCAAGCGGGCCGCCGCCCTTACCTTCGGACATCGACATGATTGACGGGAGATTGCCATGCTGACCATCCGACGCGCCGACGAACGCGGCCACGCCAACCACGGTTGGCTCGACTCGTACCACAGCTTTTCGTTTGCCGACTATTTCGACGAAGGGCATATGCACTACGGTGCGCTGCGGGTGCTCAACGACGACCGTATCGCGGGCGGCCAGGGCTTCGGCGCGCACGGCCACCGCGACATGGAGATCGTGACCTATGTGCTTTCCGGCGCGCTCGCACACCGCGACAGCATGGGCAACGGCTCGACCATCCGCCCCGGCGACGTGCAGCGCATGAGCGCCGGCACCGGCGTGATGCACAGCGAGTTCAACGGCTCGAAAGAAGAGGAGGCGCATCTGCTGCAGATCTGGCTGCTCCCGCGCGAGCGTGGCGGGGCGCCCGGCTACGAGGAAAAGCGCTTCGACGACGCCGACAAGCGCGGGCGCCTGCGCCTCGTCGCCTCGCCCGACGGACGTGATGGCTCGGTGACCGTGCAGTCGGATGCCTCGATCTACGCGGCTCTCGTGGACGGCGAGGAGCGCGTCGAGTATGCGGTGCCCGCCGGACGGCGCGTCTATCTGCATGTTGCGCGCGGCGCGCTCGACGTGAACGGCCAGCGTCTCGAAGCCGGCGATGCAGCGATGATCGAGGCCGAGGCGGGCGTCGCGCTCGCAAACGGCGCAGCAGCCGAGGTGCTGCTGTTCGATCTCGCGTGAGCCTTTGAACGGCGGCGGCCTGCGGTCGCCCGCGCCATGAAAAAAGCGCCGCGGGGTGTGAACCCCGCGGCGCTTTGTCGCGCTTTTGCGCGCGCGAGTGTGCCGATTACTGCTGCGCGGCCGGTGCCGAAGCGCCGCCCTTGTGGTGCTGCTCCCAGCGCTCACGCATCTGCTCGTGGCGCTGCTCCATCTTCGCGAAGCGCTCCTTGATCGCCGTGCTCACGGTCGTCTTCTGCTGGTCGTTCAGGCCGTTGTAGAAGGCGAGCCACGCTTGCGTCGTTTGCTCGCGCAGTTGCTGGTTCTGCTGCTCGACCTGCTCGTGCGCCGTGTGCATGGCATTCAGGTCGAGGATCGGCTGGTTCTTCATCGCATCGAACTGCTGCTTCATCTGTTCATGATTCTTGCGCATGGCCTGGCCGTTCTGCTTCATCGTGTCGAGCGCAGCCTGCCATTGCTTTTCCTGCGCGGCGTTCAGGTTCAGCTTGTCGTGCAGCTTCTTGAAGCCGAGCATGAAGTCGCCGTGCATGCCGGGACCGCCGTGCATGCCCGGGCCGCCGTGCATCATGCCGGGGCCGCCCGGGGGCGTCGTCTGGGTCTGGGCGTTGGCGGCGGTGGCGCCCACGGTGAGCGCGAGCGAGGCAGCGGCGATAGCGAGAAGGCGCGAAGTCGTCTTGTACATGGTGATGCTCCTGACAAATCCATGAGGGTTTTATCCGGTCTGGCGCGGCGCTTTCGGAAAGTGGTGGCGCTCGCAACCGGTGTCCCTAGCGTATCGACCCGTCCGGGAGCGCGTGTTACGCGGCGGGCCGCCGAGATTACGCGACATTACACGCGCCTTTCGCGGTAACACCTCGTAACCCAGGTGGAAGACCTGTAAGCAAACGGCCCCTGCGCGCGCGTTACACTTCATCCCATGGCTACTCAAATCCTTGTCGTCGACGACGACCTCGAACTACGCGACCTCCTGCGCGACTATCTCGCGCGCCAGGGCATGGAAGTCTCGGTGCTGCACGACGCCGGCTCGCTGGAGCGGCGGCTCGAGCGCGAGCGCCCGGATCTGATCGTGCTCGACCTGATGATGCCGGGCGTCGACGGCCTGACCGCGCTGCGCAAGCTGCGCGCGGCCGGCGACGACATCCCCGTGATCATGCTCACGGCGCGCGCGGACGACGTGGACCGCATCGTCGGCCTCGAACTGGGCGCGGATGACTATCTCGGCAAGCCGTTCAACCCGCGCGAACTGCTGGCGCGCGTGCAGGCGGTGCTGCGCCGGCGCCGCACGGTGCCTTCGGCCGCGGCGCCCGAGCAGCGCGAACCGTACGCGTTCGGCCGCTTCACGCTCGACTTCCAGTCGCGCACGCTGCAGCAGGAAGGCAAGCCGATCATGCTGTCGGGCAGCGAGTTCGCGCTCCTGAAGATTTTCGTGAATCACCCCATGCGTACGCTCACGCGCGAGCGCCTGCTGGAATTGCTGCACGGTCCCGAGTACGACGGCACCGACCGCGGTATCGACGTGCAGGTGTGGCGTCTGCGGCGCATTCTTGAAAGCGACCCGTCCACGCCGCGCTTCATTCAGACCGTGCGCGGACGCGGCTACGTGTTCGTTCCCGACGGAGAGCAGGGCAACCATGCGCCGGCCGGTTGATTCGCTGTTTGGGCGCCTTGCGGTCATCTTCATCGGCGTTCTGCTGGTGTCGCATGTCGCCTGGTTCACGCTCATGCGCGTCGAACACAATCAGATGCAAACGCGCTACGCCGTCGAGGAAGCGACCTTCCTCGTCGACGCGGTGCGCCAGCACGTCGAGCGCGAGCCCGACCAGCCGCTGCCTTCGCGCGTGCAACTCGTCGATCCGGCGAGTCCCGCCGTGCCGCCGGTCACCGAGCGCATGCCCGAGCCGCTGCGCCGTTTCATCGACGACGTGCGCGAGCGCATGCCACCCGGCACCGACGTGCGCGTCGGGCCGCCCGGCGGGCCGCCCACGCTCTGGGTGCGCGGGCCGCAGGACGCCCGCTGGATCGTCTTGCCGGGCCAGCCGCTGCGCATCATGCGGCCGCTCGACAAGTTTTTCCCCTGGGTCATCACCATTTTCGCCACTGCCGTAATCGCCGCGCTCGTTGCCGCGTGGATGCTGCAGCAGCCGCTGAGCGCGCTCGCGCAGGCCGTCGGGCGCTTTGGCCGCGGCGAGCCCGTACCGCCCGTGCCCGAGCGCGGGCCGCGCGAGCTGCGCCAGCTCACGCTGGGCTTTAACCAGATGGTCAAGGAAGTCGAGCGCACGGAGAAAGACCGCGCCGTCATGCTGGCGGGCGTTGCGCACGATCTCAAGACGCCGCTCGCCCGGCTGCGTCTGCGCGCCGAAATGATGGACGAGCAAAAAGTGCGTGACGGTGTGGTGCGCGACGTCGAGTCGATGGCGCACATCGTCGACCAGTTCCTCGTGTTCGCGCACGACGGCGCCGATCGCAGCGAGCCCGTCGAGGTCGACGACCAGTGCGAGCGCATCGCACGCAACCACCGCACGGCGAGCGGCGAGACGATTGCGATCGAAACGCGTCTGCGTGCGGGACCGGAGTTTCGTCTGCCCGCGGCCACGCTCGAACGCGTGGTCTCGAACCTGCTCGACAACGCGCATGCGTATGGCGCACCGCCCGTCGTCATCGAGAGCGAGCGCGGCGCGACGGGTTTTTCGCTCACCGTGCGCGACCACGGCAAGGGCATCCCCGACCAGGAACTGACGCAGGCGAGCCGGCCGTTCGTGCGCCTCGACCCCGCGCGCGGCGGCAACGGCCACAGCGGCCTCGGCCTCGCGATCGTCGAGCGGCTCGTGCGCCGCGCGGGCGGCGAGCTTTCGATCGGCAACGGCGAGAGCGGCGGTCTCGCGGTGCGCATGACGTTTGCGTTCGACGTGGTGGAGCGCACCGTCACCGAAGCGGCGCAGATCTGGTAAATCGCACTGGAATGGTTTGGCGGGAGCCCGCACCGAACAGGTGGGGCGTGGCCGGATGGGCTGGACCTGGTACCGAGCTGGTATTGCGCTGGTATCGACCAGGTTTGACCTGACGTTCCGCCCGAAGGCGCCGCCTTGGCGACGCCGGATTGCGCGAGGTCAGGTTGGGCGCGGACGTTCAGGCCGTGAAGAGCGTGTCGAGCGCGGCGGCGGCCTCGTTGTCCACCGTGTTGTAGGTCACGGTGTCGGCCTCGAAGATGTAGTGCGTGGTGTACTTGCCGAGGCGGGCAAGAATCTCTTCCTGAATCAGCTCGGGCGTGGCGTCGAGTTTCAGGTACCACGCGGTCGATGACAGGCGCGTCTGGAACGCGCCGTACTCGACCATCAACTGGTCGAACGCGAGCGCATCCTGATCGCGGCAGACAATGACCAGATTTCCCTTCATGCATGCCTCCAGATTTGTGCGGAACACCGAAGTGGCGCGGTTTGACTCATGCGCACCGGATGGACTGGCGCGCACCGTTCATCCCATGATACCGCGCCTCGCCGGTTGAGCCGGGCGAGCCCCGCAGCCTGGTACGGGCATCCCTCGTGTGATGGGTTGAGCCAACTCCTCGTGCACTCACCAGGTCGGCGCCGCGGCGCGCGGCGGCACGACGCCCTCGGCCGTCATGGCCTCGCAACGGTCGCGTCCGGCCGCCTTCGCCATGTAGAGCGCGAGGTCGGCGCGGCTCATCAGACGCTCGGGCTGATCCTGCGAGGCGGCAAGTTCGGTCACGCCGATGCTCACACTCACGCTCGCTTCCTCGGGCAGTTCCACGCAAATGCGCTTGCCCACCTGCTCGCGCAGGCGATCGAGCACGGCGAGGCCGGTGACGAGCGAGGTCGCGGGCAGCAGGATGCCGAACTCCTCGCCGCCCAGACGGCCGACGGCGTCGTCGGCGCGCAGTTCGGCGCGGCAGGTTTCCACGAAATGCTGAAGCGCGCGGTCGCCCGCCGGGTGGCCGAAGCGGTCGTTGATCTGCTTGAAGTAGTCGAGGTCGGCAATCGCCATGCACAGCGGTTTGCCTGCCGCGTAGGCCACGTCGATCTCGCGGCGCAGCAGGTCGAGGAAATAGCGCCGCGAGAGCGCGCCGGTCAGCGCGTCGTGGCGCGCCTCGGCGGCGAGCAGGGCGTTCGCGGCCTGCAACTGGCCGGCGAGATCGCGGCTCGCGTGATGCAGACGCCGCTCGCGCACCCACGAGACCGAGATCACCGCCGCGAGCGCCGCCGTGCCCGCGAGCGTGAGGAAAATGAGGAGCCGGTCGCGCCGATGGTTCGCGATCAGCTCGGACCACGCATTGACCGGATCCACGAGATGCGCCGAGAGCCCGGAGTTCAGTCCGCCGCGCTGTTCGTAGAGGGCGGGCGAGCGCTGGCCCGGCAACGCGATCATTTGCGCAGCGTCGGCGCGCGGGATCCAGGACGCTTCGCTCAACGCGGCTTTCGATGCCGGGCGCAGCTCGAGCGGCGCGAAGTGCTCGCGCAGATAGGTGTTCACGCGGTCCACCGCGTTCATTTCGGCGACGTGCGAGCCTGGCATCGCACGTCCTTCGAGCGCGCTGTCGTGGGCCATGATGATGACGCCGTTGTTGTCCGCGACGAAGGTGCCCGGGTGGGTGACCCAGTGGCGCAGCCGCGCGATGCTGACCTTCGCGACGACGGCGCCGACCAGCAGGCCGTCGTCATAGACGGGCGCGGCGACGAAAATGCCGGGCTCGCCGCTTGCCGTGCCCACGCCATAGGCTTCGGAGAACGCCCCGAGCAGCGTGTCGTTCAGATACGCGCGCGGACGCATGTCCACGCCGACGTAGGAGATTTTTTCGAGCGCATTGCTCGACGCGATGCAGATGCCGTTCGCGTTGACGAGCCAGATCGCATCGAGCCCGGAAAAGCCCTGGGCGTCGTGGAGGAAGCGGTCGACGCCGGCGAGCGCGGGCACGCCTTGTAGTTCCTTGCGCCGCGCCAGTTCCGTCGAATCGCTCGACGCGGCATAATGCGCGGCCTCGGTAATCGCCTGCTGGACGACGCGGGTTTCGGCCATCGTCGCCGGAATGGCGCGCGACATGGCGAGGTCGCTGGCGATCACTTCGGCCATGTTGTCCACGACCGAGCGCATCATCTGGCGCTGTGCGGCGAGCGCGGCCTCGAACTCCTGGCGGACCATACGGTCCGCGAGCCAGTCGGCCGCCGCCCAGCAGACGAGCGCGACCACCACGACCCCGAGGGGTCCGGCTGCCTGGCGCAAGAGTCTCCTGTTCATCGGCCTTCTGGTTCGCGAGTGGTAGTGAGGCGTGGGGATCGGCGCCCATGGGCGTCGGAGCGCCACTGATAGAGCGTGTCGATTTTACCCCTCGAACCGCGCTGGCGAGCCCGCTCTCGAAGCGTCAGCGCGGCGTTGCGAGCCGGCGCGAGCGGGCGGCGGTGTGAGCGTGGATCGCTAACATGCAAGCAGCATGCCGTCAGCACGGCAGTACGCGGCGGTGAGCCGGGTGGAGGGCACGCAAGCGTGGTCAGCACGGCTTCGCGCGCGGTGGCCGGCGTGTGGCGCGCAAGCGACGCCCACTGGCGTTGGCGGCCCGAATGAGGCAGAAGCGCAGGCAGACGCGGCGTTGTTGTGTCATCAAGGCGTCATCGATGCGTCATCACGATGACGTGCAGAAGCCGCGCGCTGCGCGTTCTGGAAGCTCTCCAGAAGGCCGGCGAAAGCGCCTCGAAAGCCCGTGTGGTCTGGCTTTCGCGGCGCGCGGGGCGCGGTTGTTAGTGTCATCAAGGTTGTAGTAGTGTCGTGCCGTTTCAGTCGAGGCAAGCCCAGTCGCCCGCCGCCAGTTGCCAGCAGCAACTGCGGCGCGGGCGGTGCGTACCACCGCGGCATCGTCGCCGTGTCATCAACGCCAACGAAATTCTGAGTCCATGCGCCTTGCCTTTGTCGATCCGCCATCCCCGCAGCTTGTGCAGTGCCTGTCCGGCGGCACGGACGATACGTCGTCCGCCTTTCTGAAACCCGGCGCGGAGGGCGTCTGAATGGAGTTCAGCTTCAACCTGAACCGCACGGCCAACGCCTCGGCGTGGCGCGTGCTGCCGAACCGCTGGGACTTCGTCGCGTTCCCGCTGATGATCGGCCTGATCGCGATGGCGGCCGTGGGCTTTCACCAGACCATGGCGCCCATCGCGACGCTCAAGACCCAGGTCATCTCGCTCGATCCGGCCAACCTGCCCGAGTACGCCATGCGCACCACGCTGCGCATGCTCGCGGCGATGGTCGCATCGCTCATCTTCACGCTCGTGTACGGCACGCTCGCGGCGAAAAGCCGCCGCGCGGGCCAGGTGCTCGTGCCGATTCTCGACATCCTGCAGTCGGTGCCGGTGCTCGGCTACATCTCGTTCACCGTCACGTTCTTTCTCGCGCTCTTTCCGTCGCGCGTGCTCGGTGCCGAACTCGCGGCGATCTTCGCGATCTTCACGAGCCAGGCCTGGAACATGACGTTCAGCTTCTACCAGTCGCTGCGCACGGTGCCGCGCGATCTGGATGAAGTCTCGCGCGGGTTCCACCTGACCGCGTGGCAGCGCTTCTGGAAGCTCGAAGTGCCGTTCTCGATGCCGGGGCTCATCTGGAACATGATGATGTCGATGTCGGGCGGCTGGTTCTTCGTCGTGGCCTCCGAAGCGATCACGGTGGGCAACAACACGATCACGCTGCCGGGCATCGGCGCGTACCTGGCGCAGGCGATTTCGGATAAGAACCTGCATGCCGTGGGCTGGGTGATCCTCGCGATGATCGTGGTGATTCTCGCCTACGACCAGTTCCTGTTCCGCCCGCTCGTGGCGTGGGCCGACAAGTTCCGCATGGAGAACACGAGCTCGGGCGACGCCCCGGAATCGTGGCTGCTCGACCTCATTCGCCGCACCCATCTCATTCATCAACTGCTCGTGCCGCTCGGCTGGCTCTTCGCCAAGGCGGCGCGCATGCCGATCCAGCTGCCGTCGTTTCCGAACGTGTCGCGCGCCGCGCCCGTAGCGCGCGGCCGCGGCGGCTTGCGTGCCCGCATCGGCGACGCCGTGTGGGCCGTGCTCGTGATCGCCCTGACCGTGTTCGTGGTGTGGCGCGTCGTGGCCTTCGTGCGTACGGGCGTGACGCTCGACGAGGTCTGGCACGTGCTCGGTCTCGGCTTCATCACGCTCGTTCGCGTGCTGCTGCTGATCGCCATCGCATCGGTGATCTGGGTGCCGCTTGGCGTACTGATCGGTCTGCGCCCGGCGCTCGCCGAAAAGGTTCAGCCGCTCGCACAGTTCCTTGCGGCGTTCCCGGCAAACCTGCTGTTCCCGGTGTTCGTGATCGTCATCGTGCGCTTTCACCTGAACCCTGACATCTGGCTGTCACCGCTCATCGTGCTCGGCACGCAGTGGTATATCCTGTTCAACGTGATCGCAGGGGCCAGCGCCTATCCGAACGACTACAAGGAAGCGGCGAAGAACTTCCATATTCGCGGCTGGCAGTGGTGGCGTCAGGCCATGTTGCCGGGCATTTTCCCGTACTACGTGACGGGCGCCATCACGGCTTCGGGCGGCGCGTGGAACGCGAGTATCGTCGCGGAGTTCGTGCAGTGGGGCGACACGAAGGTCGTCGCGCACGGCCTCGGCGCCTACATCGCGCAGACGACGGCGGCCGGCGATTACCCGAAGATCATTCTCGGCATTGCCGTGATGTCGCTCTTCGTTACGCTGTTCAACCGCCTCTTGTGGCGCCCGCTGTACACGTACGCCGAGTCCCGTCTGCGGCTCGACTGATCGACGACTGATCGAACAACGAATGATCGAAGGTAACGCGATGCAAAACCCCAAGACGCTGAGCGCCGCGCACGGCGATGTGCAGACGGCCCCGAACCCGCCGCGCCTCGGCGAAGAAATTCTGAACGTCAAGGACGTGTGCCGGGGCTTCAACAAGACCCAGGGCGAGCTGCTCGTGCTCGACGACGCCAACCTCCAGCTGCGCGAGGGCGAGATCGTCGGGCTGCTGGGCCGCTCGGGCTCCGGCAAGTCCACGCTGCTGCGCATCATCGCGGGCCTGATCTCGCCGACCTCCGGCGACGTCACCTGGCGCGGCAAGCCGCTCGAAGGGCCGGCCGAAGGCGTGGCGATGGTGTTCCAGACCTTCGCGCTGTTCCCGTGGCTCACCGTGCTGCAGAACGTGGAAGCGGGCCTCGAGGCGCAGGGCGTCGGCGCACGCGAGCGGCGCGAGCGCGCGCTTGCGGCCATCGACCTGATCGGTCTGGACGGCTTCGAAAACGCCTATCCGCGCGAGCTTTCCGGCGGCATGCGTCAGCGCGTGGGCTTCGCGCGCGCGCTCGTGGTCGATCCCAATCTCATGCTGATGGACGAGCCGTTCTCGGCGCTCGACGTGCTGACCGCCGAAACGCTGCGTACCGATCTGCTCGACCTGTGGACGCAAGGGCGTCTGCCGATCAAGTCGATTCTGATCGTCACGCACAACATCGAGGAAGCGGTGTTCATGTGCGACCGCATTCTCGTGCTCTCGTCGAATCCGGGCCGCGTGGTGGCCGAGATCAAGGTGCCGTTCAAGCACCCGCGCAACCGTCTCGATCCGGTGTTCCGCAAGCTCGTCGACGAGATCTACGCGAAGATGACCGCGCGTCAGACCGACGAAACCACGAAGAAGGGCCTCGAACTCGGCAGCTGGCTGCCGCGCGTGTCGACCAACCTGATGGCCGGTCTGATCGAAACGCTCGCGATGGCGCCGTATCACGGCCGCGCCGACATGCCGGAAATCGCACGCTCGCTGCATCTGGAAGTGGACGATCTGTTCCCGATCGCGGAAGTGCTGCAGAACCTCGGTTTCGCCGACGTGCGCGAAGGCGACGTGCTCCTCACGCCGCCCGCGCGCGTGTTCGCGGAATTCGGCACGCAGGAGCGCAAGATGATGTTCGCCGAGCATCTGCTGCGCCACGTGCCGCTCGCGGCGCGGATCAAGAAGGTGCTCAACGAGCGCCCGGGCCATCGCGCGCCGCGCGTGCGTTTCGAGCAGGAGCTGGAGGACTTTCTCTCCGACGGTGCGGCGGAAGAAACGCTCGACACCGTGATCGACTGGGGCCGTTATGGCGAGATCTTCTCGTATAACGACCAGTCGGAAATCTTCAGTCTCGAAGACGTGGAGTCCTGAGCGACGCGCGGTTCACGAGCATAAAAAACGGTCGCGGGGTGAGTTCACCCCGCGACCGTTTTTTCATTCAGGGACGCCGTTACTGGAGGGTGCCCCAGCGCTCCACCGCAGGCTCGGCCGTGGCCCACTTCCAGCCCGACTGGTCCTGACAGGCGCTCGCGGTGAACCACTGCTCGGGCGCGTCGGCCTTCTCGCCGTCCTGCACCGAGAACACGAAATCCTTGCAGAGCGTGAGCGCGTTCGCGAACGCGCGCGTCACGCGTACCTGGCCGTGGCCGTTCTCCACGGGCAGTTCGTGCTTCACGCGCCAGATGTCCATGCCGCCCACGGGCAGGCGGCCGGCTGTTTCGGCGATCAGCGCCTGCTGGTCGGCATGCATGCTCTTCATGAAGCGGCCGACGGCTTCGTCGGTGGCCGCCTGCACGGCAATGCCCACGCCGATGCCCACGGCAGGATTCGCCGTGACGATGCCCGTGGCCGCAGCGGCGGCGGCGCCGCTTGCCGCGCCGATCGACGAGCAGCCGCTCGCCGCGAGCGCGATGCCCGTGCAGAGGGCGGCCAGCGCGATGAGCCTCGCGGGGCGAGACGTCGACGAATCGGTTGCAACGTGCCGTGCGCGCCTCGCGCGCGCGTTCATGCCGTTCATTGCAGCGCACCCCAACGGGCGGTGGCGGGTTCGGCCGAGGCCCACTTCCAGTTGTCGCCGTCGCGGCACACCGAAGCGACGAAGAAGGCGCTCGAGGCGGGCTTGTCCTTCGTGGCATCGTGATCGACGGAGAACACGATCTCCTTGCAGTCGAGCGCGCCGCTGCTGATCGTGCGGCTCACCGTGACGCGGCCGTGCTCGTCGTCCTCGATCGGGAACGAGTGCGTGATCGACCATGGCGCGACCCCGCCGACTTCGAGCGGGCCCGCCGCGTGGGCGATGCTGTTCTGGGTGTTGGTGTGGACGACGCGCTCGGAGTACTGCACGCCGGCCTTCGCCGCGGCCACGGCGCCAAGGCCGATGCCGGTCGCCACGGCGGCGTTGCTCGTCACTTTCGAAGCGACCGCCGCGCCGGCGATACCGGCGCCCGTCTGCGCGCCTTCGGAGTAGAGCGAGCTGCAGGCCGAACACGCGAGGCTCGCCACGGTGGCGAGCAGCGTGAGCGACATGACGCGTCGCCAGCGAGCGTTAGCGCAGGGGAGCGGGGTCACACCGGCAATCGTTTCCATGACCGCCTCTGACACCGATGGCGCAACGTGCGCCCGAGCACTTCGTTCTTGCATGATGATTCCCTGCCGCTAGCCGGATAGCGCCGCATTGCGCGGATATCCAGCATGTTTTGCTTACTTAACGTGCTGCGGATTGTGCAACACGGCATTGCTCACGGGGATAGGTAAAGTGCAAGAAATTGCAAAAGGGCGTGCACGGCAGGCCGATCTTTGATCGGCCCGCCGCGCGACTCACGCCTCGCCGCGCAACGAGCGTGCCGCGGCTCAGGCGTGGGGTGGGGGATCAGGCTTCGTTCGTGTCCGGGTCGGTGGGCGCTTCGGCTTCGCCATCATCGGCGCCGTAGCTGCCGAGCCGGTTGTAGAGCGTCTTGAGGCTCACGCCGAGCGTGCGCGCCGCGAGACGTTTGTCGCCGCCGCAATACTTGAGCGTGCCGAGAATGATCTGCTTTTGCGCATCGGCGAGCGGCGTGCCGATCCAGACGCTCATGGCGTCGCCCTGGGTGACGGGTTTCTTCACGCGCGGCACCAGTTGCGGATGCGCGATCTCCACGACCTTTTCCGCGAGGATGAACGCGCGGTACACGGCGTTTTTCAGTTCGCGCACGTTGCCGGGCCACGACCAGTTGCGCACGGTTTCGAGCGCGCGCTTGCTGAACGCCTTTTGCGTGCCTTCCTGGTCGTTCAGTTCGGTCAGGAAATGCTGCGCGAGCAGTTCACGGTCGCGCTCGCGTTCGCGCAGTGGCGGCGCGCGCAGTGGAAACACCGCGAGCCGGTACATCAAGTCTTCGCGCAGGCAGTTTTCCTTCACGGCCGTCACGGGGTCGCGGTTGGTGGCGGCGATGATGCGCACGTCGCCGCGAATCGCTTCGTTGCCGCCCACCGGAAAGTACTCGCCGGTTTCGAGTGCGCGCAGCAGCTTCACCTGATGCAGCAGCGACATCTCGGTGATTTCGTCGAGGAACAGCGTGCCGCCGCGCGCGTGCTCGAAGTGACCGTCGCGCGCCTGCACGGCGCCCGTGAAGCTGCCTTTCTCGTGACCGAACAACTCGGCCTCGATCAGCTCGTCGGGAATCGCGCCGCAGTTGACCGGAATGAACGGACCGTCGCGGCGTTCGCTGTGCGCGTGGATCGTGCGGGCGATCAGTTCCTTGCCCGTGCCCGATTCGCCGACGATGAGCGCCGTCGCCTCGGTCACGGCCACGCGCTCGATCTGTGCATAAAGGTCCAGCATGACCGCCGACGAGCCGTACAGCAGACCGTACGACTGCAATCCCGCGACGCGCGCCTGCGCGTCCGGTGCGGCATTTCCGGTGTTCGTGCTGGTTCGTTTTGTGGCGGCGGGCGAGCCCGGCTCGATTGACGCCATAGGGATGTTCGTCCTGCAAATGTAGTGCGGGGCGTTCTCTTCTGCGCGCATCGGCATGCTTCTGCGCGTATCGGCGAACTGGCCCTGCGATCCGGGGCTGGCCGTCCAGGACAGGTGCGGAACTTGCCGCTCCGACGGCCGCGAGGTATTTCGTCTCCGAGGTTGGCTCGAGGTTTTGCTCGTTAACGCGTAAACATTTAACCACTGCCGCGCATGACAGGGCAATGGACCTGTCCAGGCACCCGCGTTCAAGCGTGGCACGCATCGTGCTGCGGAACTTGGAGAGCACGGCGCCGTCTGCGTTGATAGGGGCGGCGCATCGGCCACGCCCCCGGCGATGCCATCCGAGTCAACTCGCGCGTCTTCCGTCTTTGACGAGGCGTATCTGGGAGAGAGCGATGTCCAAGAACCGAAGTGGTTTGGTAGGAACCCTGGTGACCGTCGGCGCCCTTGGCGCCATGGCGGGCATGCTGGCCTGGCGTTTCTCGCAGCGTCACCGCATGCAACGGCAAACCTTTTATCGCGATCTGAGCCGCTGGGAAGGCGAAGGCGGTTCGCTCGCCGATACCACGGGCAACAACGGACAGGGCCCGGAAATGGCCATGGCGGGCGGCGCGTCGGACTCGCCGGCACATGGCATGAAGAACCGGACGACGACTGGCATGAACGGCGCGAATGGCTCGGCTGGCATGCCGTGGCCGTTTCCGCATAGCTAGGCGGGCAAGACAGGGGCACGCGAGAGCCGTGCCCGCTTATCTCGAATAAGTCTATAATAGTCATATCAACAACAATCGAGGTTCGGGCGGCCCGCGGCTGACGGTATTGTTGCTCACATGTAGCAAAACCGCGCATTTTCAGGCTTTTGCCGTCTTGGGCGTGCGTCCGACCGTTTCGTACTCCACTGCAGCGCAATAATCTGCGTCGCGACTTCCGCGGTGCCGGGCAACGCTGTCCGGCGCGCTTGCGAAGGGCGCGGCGCTCGCGCTTTGGAGCCATTCACCTATCAAGGCTGACGAGACGCGATGCCACATGTATTGATTGTCGATGACGATGCGGAAACCCGCGAGGCGCTAGCGGCCGTGGTGAGCGAAGACGGTCTCACCACTGCGCAGGCAGGCGACCTGCGCGAGGCGCGCATTCAGCTCGTGCGGCAGACGCCGGACGTGGTCTTCACCGACCTGAAGCTGCCCGACGGCAGTGGCACCGACCTTTTCGAGGACCTCGACCCGCGCTCGGGCGTGGAACTCGTGGTCATCACCGGGCACGCAACGGTCGAGACGGCCGTCGATGCGCTCAAGTCCGGCGCGATCGATTACCTGGTCAAGCCGATCAACCTCCAGCGCGTGAAGGCGATCCTGAACCGCCTGCCGCGCGCGGGCGACCTCAAGGCCGAAATCGGCACGCTGCGCGGCGAGCTGCGCCGCATGGGGCGCTTCGGCCTGATGCTCGGCAATTCGCCGACCATGCAGGAGGTCTATGACCAGATCAGCCGCGTTGCGCCCACACCCGCCTCGGTCATGCTGGTGGGCGAATCGGGCACCGGCAAGGAAGTGGCTGCGCAGACCATCCACCAGTTGAGCCTGCGCCGCAAGCACGAATTCCTCGCGGTGAACTGTGGGGCGATCTCGCCGAATCTGATCGAGTCCGAAATGTTCGGTCACGAGCGCGGCTCGTTTACGGGCGCCGACCGGCAGCACAAGGGCTATTTCGAGCGCGCGAACGGCGGCACGCTGTTCCTCGACGAAATCACCGAAATGCCGATCGAGCTGCAGGTGAAGCTGCTGCGCGTGCTCGAAACCGGCATGTTCATGCGCGTGGGCACGACCAAGGAGATCGAGACCGACGTGCGCCTGATCGCGGCGACCAACCGCGACCCGGAGCAGGCCGTTGCCGAAGGCAAGCTGCGTCTGGACCTCTATCACCGCCTGAACGTGTTTCCGATCAGCCTGCCGCCGCTGCGCGAGCGCGGCAAGGACGTCGAGCTGCTCGCCCAGGCGTTCCTCGACGAGCTGAACGAGCGTCACGGCACGAAAAAGCAGTTTCCCGCGGCGGTGCGCGACATGCTGGCGGCTTACCCGTGGCCCGGCAATGTGCGCGAGCTGAAAAACTACGTGCAGCGTGCGCATATCATGTCGGGCAACGACGGCGATTTCACGGCTACCGTGCCGCTGCAGATCTCGCTCTCGAAGCCGATTGCGGGTACGGCAGTGACGATCCCGTTCGGCACCTCGCTCGCCGACGCCGATCGCCAGCTCATTCTCGCGACGCTCGAGCAGTGCGGTGGCGTGAAGACGCGGGCGGCGGAAATCCTCGGCATCAGCCTGAAGACGCTCTATAACCGTCTTGTGGAGTACGGCAACGAAAGCGCCGGCAAGGGCGATGCGCCCGCGCGCGTAGCCGGCGTCTGAGCAGCATTAGCAAGCGCGCCCGCCCAGGCGCGCTTGTACGGGCGGTACGACGCTTGCAGTGTGAGTTTCGCGTCCATGACGAGGAGCGAAAGATGCCGAGCTGCAAATCCAGTGATGCCGTCCGCGTGAAGCCCTGGCTCGCGCATACCCCGCAGCCCGATGAACCGCCGCCGGACCAGCCCGGTGAGCCCGACGTGCCTCCTATTGGCGATCCGCCCGAGCCACCGGGTGAAGTGCCGCACGCGCGACCCCGATTCGACCCTTCGGTCTCCTCTCGATTTCATCGTTCGCGTGACGCATTGCCCGCCCCGTGAGCCGTTGCTCGCACGGCCTGCCGAAATCATCAAGCGAGCCTGACGGTTTTTATGTACTAGTTACAAAGGCTCCACCATTTTTACCGGCGAATTCACGCGGCAAACCCTAGACTATAAAAAAACGCCACCGCCGCGTGGCCGCCTTCCGCTGGAGGCATCGACATGAGACATCCTGCCTTGCGCCGCTCTGCACGTTACACGGGCAAGCGTGGCCCGCGCGATTCGCAAGAGAAAAGCAGTCCGCAGCAGTCGGACGCGCCGGACCCCGCGGGCCAGAATCGCGCGGCGCCTGGCGTGCCGCCCGACGGCGAGTACAACCAAGGCGGGGCGCGGGCTGAGGGCATCGAGTACCAGCGCGATCTCGGCTCGGAACAGGACGCCTGATCCGCTTCGAACCGCAGTTCGCCGCGCGCTGCGTGCAGGCCGGTTTCCTGGCCTGACAGATCACCGGGGTATTCCGTTCTTGCGTGCTGGCCGCGCGGAATTTGCTCGCGCTATCGTATGTGAGAAAAGATTTTTGCTCCAGACCCTGCGTAACCGGCACGCGTCTTGCGTACGTACCTGAAGCATCGTCTTCGGACCCAACGAAACAGGAGGTAGAGCCGCAATGGGCAGACTGATCGTGGTATCGAATCGCGTTGCGCCGACCCAGGAGGGCCGTCCCGCAGCGGGCGGGCTCGCAGTCGGCGTATTGGACGCGCTCAAGGAAACCGGCGGTGTGTGGTTCGGGTGGAGCGGCGAGACCGTCGCGGAGCCGTGCGCACCGGTCATCGAGCAGCAGGGCAGCGTCACCTACGCGACGGTGGGTCTTACCCGGCGTGACTATGACCAGTACTACAAGGGCTTCTCGAATACGACGCTCTGGCCGACGTTCCACTACCGCAACGACCTCGCGCGCTATGAGCGCCAGGAGTACGGCGGCTACCTGCGCGTGAACGTGTCGCTCGCGCGCCAGTTGCAGCCGCTCATCGAGCCCGACGACATCATCTGGGTGCACGACTATCACCTGATTCCGTTCGCGCGCTGCCTGCGCGATCTCGGGGTCAAGAACCCGATCGGCTTCTTCCTGCACATCCCGCTGCCGGTGCCCGAAGTCATGCGCTCGGTGCCGCCGCACGAAGAACTCATGAAGTTCATGTGCCACTACGACGTGGTCGGCTTCCAGACCGGCGCCGATCGCCAGGCCTTTCTCGACTACGTCGAGCGCGGCGGCCATGGCACGGCGAGCGACGACGGCATGGTTCACGCGTGGGACCGCTTCCTGAAGGTCGGGGCGTACCCCATCGGCATCTATCCGGACGCCATTGCAAAGGCCTCGTCGCAGTTCTCCGACCGCAAGGCCGTGCGCAGCCTGCGCGAAGCCATGCGCGGACGCAAGCTGATCATGAGCGTGGACCGGCTCGATTATTCGAAGGGGCTCGCCGAGCGCTTTCAGGCGTTCGAGCGCCTGCTGCAGAACGGGCCGGGCTGGCATGGCCGCGTCTCGCTCCTGCAGATCGCGCCGCCGACGCGCTCCGACGTGCAGACCTACCAGACGATCCGCCGCAATCTCGAAGGCGAGGCGGGCCGCATCAACGGGCGTTTCGCACAGCTCGACTGGACGCCGATCCAGTACCTGAACCGCAAGTACGAGCGCAATCTGCTGATGGCGCTGTTCCGCGAGGCGCAAGTGGGCTACGTCGCGCCGCTGCGCGACGGCATGAATCTCGTGGCGAAGGAATACGTGGCGTCGCAGAATCCCGACGATCCGGGCGTGCTGGTGCTTTCGCAGTTCGCGGGCGCGGCCGAACAGTTGCCGGGCGCGCTGGTCGTGAATCCGTATGACCTGAACCAGACGGCCGAGGCACTGGAGCGCGCGCTCTCCATGCCGCACGCCGAGCGCGTCTCGCGCTACAACGACATGATGGCGTCGCTGCGCGAGAACAATCTTTCGGTGTGGCGCGATACGTTCCTCGCCGACCTGCGCAGCGTCGCGACGGCGGCTTCGGTCACGGCCCGGGCGCGCAACGCCGCGCCGGCGGGGAAAGCTTCCGTGCAAACGAGTGCGCCCGAACAGCCGCAGCGCGCAGCGCGCGCGTAGCGGCCTCGGTGAGCGGCAAGGCGGCGTGCCGCCTTTAGCCCGCTAACGTTTTCCCGACGCAATTGGATCCGCGCGGCGGCCTTCGGGCCGCCGCGTTTTTTTGCGCCCGCGTGATGTATCCGCGGTGCAGCGCGCGCTCAGATCCGCTGGCCGGTCGGCGCGGCGAACGGCATCGGCGGGCGGGTCGGATCGAAATCGGCCCAGTGTCCGTCGTGCCACTGGCCCGAGGCGCACTCGATATCGGCGGCACCACCGTCGCGCAGCAGCTGCGCGGCGAGATCCTGGTTCTCGTAGCAGACGTGCACCGAGAGCAGCACGCCGTCGCTGCGCGTCTCGCGATGGACCCGCTCGTGATGCGCCGCCATCTGCTGCGCAGCGGCTTTCACCCCCACGCTCGCGCCGATGCGCGCCCCGATCCAGGCGCCCACGCCGGCCGCGATCACGACCGAAGGCAGCGCAGCCGAGAACGCGCTGAAAATCACCACGCCCACCACGGCGCCCGCCACGGCGCCTGCCGTGATATTGCGGGTGTGATGCGGGTGCGCTGCGATGACGGTGGGTGGTGCGCCCATGGGCGTCTCGTGGGCGCCGTGGCGCGCATGCTGGCCGCGCGGATTGACGAAGAAGAGGTTGACGTCTTCTTCGAGGAAGCCGCCCGCGTAGAGCTTTTCGGCGGCGGCTTCGGCGGCGGGAAAGGTCGTGAACCGACCAGCGACGATCAGTGACATGGGAAGCCCCCTTTGCCGGATTCGGCAGGTTGACTCGCCGGGCGCAGCCGCGAATGCGGCTCGCCCTGAATCCATGTTAGTGCCTGCGCGCGCGCAGGGTTAGGCCGCGCTTAGCGCGGCGTGCGCGCCGCGGTGCCCGGCATGAGGCGCAACAGGCTCACGACTGCCGCGACGGCGGCGAAGGCCGTCGCCACGAAGAGCGCCATGGTCGGCCCGTGTTGCGGTGCAACGCCGAAGATGAGCGCGACGAGCGCCGCGCCGAGTGTCTGCCCGGTGAGGCGCGCGGTGCCAAGCATGCCGCTCGCGCCGCCGCTGCGCTCGCGCGGTGCGGAGGAGAGGATCTGCCGGTTGTTGGGCGACTGGAACACGCCGAAGCCCACGCCGCACAACGCCATGCGCCAGCAGATATCGAACACCGTGGGATGCGCGCCGAGTGTCGCGAGCGAGAGCAAGCCGAGCGCGAAGAGCGCGAGTCCGATGCCGCCGAGCATGCCGGCCGGATAGCGGTCGGAGAGCGCGCCCGAGAGCGGCGCGGCGCCGACGATGACGAGCGGCCACGGCGTCATGAGGAGGCCCGTGTCGACCTGCGAGAAACCGAAGGTCTCCTGCAGCATGAAGGGTAGCGCGACGAACGCGAGCATCTGCGCGCAGAACGAGCAGACCGAGGTGCTGATCGACAGTGCGAACACGGGGTTGGCGAGCAGGTCGACGGGCAGGAGCGGCGCGGCCTGCGTGAGCTGGCGGCGCACGAAGAACCAGCCGACCACGATCGCGAGCACGAATTCGAGCGCGACGAGACGATTGCTCTCGCCGTGGCCGAGGCCGTCGACGGCAAAGATCAGGAGGCCGAACACGATCGCGTTGAGCACGGCGCTCAAATAGTCGTAGGGCGCGGGATGCCGCTCGTTCACGGGCAGCGCGCGCAGACCTAGCGCGAGCGCGGCGATGCCGATCGGCACGTTGATCGCAAAGAGCCAGGGCCACGTCGCGATGGCGAGCACGCCCGAGGCGAGCGTCGGTCCGACGGCCGAGGCGATCGCGACGACCATCGCGTTGATGGCGACGCCGCGGCCGAGTTGCGCGCGCGGATAGATCATGCGCACGAGCGCGGTGTTCACGCTCATGATCCCCGCGCCGCCGAAGCCTTGCACCATGCGTGCGAGGGCGAGTTCGGGCAGCGTGGTCGCCAGCGCACAGCCGAGCGATGCGACGGTGAAGAGCACCATGCCGGCCAGATACACGCGCTTGTAGCCGATGCGGTCGCCGAGCGAGGCGAGCGGCAGGAGCGAGATGGTCACCGAGAGCTGATACGCGTTGACGATCCAGATCGAGCTTGCTGCGCTCGCGTGTAGATGCCGCGCGATGGTCGGCAACGCGACATTGGCGATCGCGCCGTCGAGCACGGCGAGCGTGATGCCGAGCGCGACCACGAGGATCGCGTAGTAACGCTGTGGGAAGGGCAGGCCGCTTTCGATGTCGGCGGTGGAATCGGCGGAGAGTTCGGAAAGCGTGGGCATCGACGGGAGAGGCGGCGCACGATGGACGTGCGCCGCCGGCTGGACGTTGTTTTCTGGTGTTCTCTGGCGGCTTATTTCAGTTCATAGAGCCCGACGTAGGTGGTCGAATCCACCTCGTTCAGATGCGTCATGAAGCGCGCCACCGCGTTCGTCGTTTCCGGCGTGACGGGCAGTTGCGCCGCCTTGAGCGCATGCACGCGGAAGATGTAGCGATGGGGTTTGTCGCCGCGCGGGGGTGCCGCGCCGCCGAAGCCGACCGTGCCGTAGTCGTTATGCACCTGCACTGCACCCTGCGGGAGCAGGCTGCCGTCGGCCTTGCCGGCGTTGCGGGCGAGCGAGCGCACGTCGGGCGGAATATTCACCACGACCCAGTGCCAGAAGCCGCTGCCCGTGGGCGCGTCCGGATCGTAGACGGTGAGCGCGAAACTTTGCGTGTCGGCGGGCGGTTCGTCCCACTGAAGCGCGGGCGAGACGTTGTCGCCGTCGACACCGAAGGCCCGGTCGTCGAACTCCTGCGCCTTCGGCATGAAACCGTTGCTGGGAAAGTCATCGGACCAAAGTCGGAAATCAGCCATCGGTTGCCTCCTTCGTTTGGGAATCGTGGGACGGTTGCGCCAGCACGTATGACGCGTGAAGGTGGGTGCGCAGCCGGTCGATCGAGTTTATCACTGCGGGGTCGACAGGCAGGGCCAGCTTCGCAGCGGAAGATGCGCGGCGCATCGGCTGGACGCCGCGCTTCTTGCAGCGCATGGCGAGGGCGCGTTACGAGCGCGCCTCGAACCAGGTCGACGACTCGTCTTCGAGCCACGCGGCAAGCCGCTCGACGACCGCCCGCGGATCGTGCTGCGCGCCACGCAACGCGCATTCCCAGACCACCGCCACACGCCAGCCCTGGGCTGCGAGCGCGGCGAGCGCCTTGGCGTCGTTCAGACGGTTGCGCGCGATCTTCGCGCGCCAGAACTCGGGGCGCGTTTGCGGCCACTTGAAGAGCGCGCAGTTGTGGCCGTGCCAGAAGCAGCCGTGCACGAACACCACGGCGCGCCGGCGCGGCAGCACGATGTCGGGCCGGCCGGGCAGCTCGCGCACGTCCAGGCGAAAGCGGAAGCCGCGCCGGTGCAGCAGACTTCGGATCAGCTTCTCCGGCTTCGTGTTGCGTCCGCGTATGCCGGACATCATCCGGCTGCGCGTCGCGGTATCGACGACGTCCACCATCGTCTGTCGCCTCGCTTCGGTTGGCCGCGGCGCGCGCCGGTCAGCGGCCTCCCGCCGTGGCCGTCGCCGGGGCCGCGTTGCGCTTGTTGCGCGTGGTGCGCGCAATGGCGGGAACCGTCGTCGCTTGCGCGCGCGGTGCTTCGGGCCGTGCGGCCAGCATCGCATCGAGATGCGGCATCATCGTGCGCGCGACTTCGCGCATCACCGGCATCACCACGCTGTTGCCGAACTGGCGGTACGCCTGGGTGTCGCTCACCGGAATGCGGAACGTGTCGGGCAGGCCCATCAGCCGCGCGCACTCGCGCGGCGTGAGGCGGCGCGGGCGCAATCCTTCGCCTTGATAGACGAGGATCTCCGAGCCGTCCTTGTGATAGCGCGCAGAAAGCGTGCGCGTGACGCTGTCGGGAAACGCGAGGCCGAAGCCGAAGCCGTTGCCGGCCGCGCGGTGCTTCTCGGCGTATTGCTGCAGATAGGCCCAGAGCCCCGGCGTGAGCGTGTACTTCGGCTGCACGCGGCGCGCGCCGTGATCGAAAAAGCGCTCGCCGTCCCAGGGGAGCAGCGGCTCGCAGCCGTCGGTGCGGTGCAGGATCGAGGCGAGGCGCGGGCCTGCTTCAGGCAGCGCGAGCGCGTCCCACGAGAACGCCGCCGGCTCGCGAAAGCCGACGATGATGATGCGTTCGCGATGCTGCGGCGTGAAATGGCTTCCGTCGATCACGCGGTAGTGCACGTCATAGCCAAGCTCGTCGCGCAGCACGTGGAGGATCACGTCGAACGTGCGGCCGCGGTCGTGCGAGACGAGGTTCTTCACGTTCTCGAGCAAGAATGCGGCGGGCCGCTTCTCGGCGATGATGCGCGCGACGTCGAAGAACAGCGTGCCCTGCGTGGTGCAGGCAAAGCCGTGCGGACGGCCAAGCGCGTTCTTCTTGCTCACGCCCGCGATCGAGAACGGCTGGCACGGAAAGCCCGCGAGCAGGACGTCGTGATCGGGTACGTCGGCGGCGTCCACGGCCGTAATGTCGCCGATGAACGGATGATCCTCGCCGTAGTTTTCCAGATAGGTCTTGCGCGAGAACGGATTCCATTCGCTCGTGAAGACGCACTCGCCGCCGTGTGCCTCGAACCCCTTGCGGATGCCGCCGATGCCGGCGAACAGGTCGATGAAGCGAAAGCGCGCCGCGCCGCCATTGGCGTGAGCGCCGCCTTGCAGCAGCTCGCGCAGTGCGGCTTCGAGCATCGCGGGACAGGGCGTTTCGCCTTTTTCCCAACGTCGCACGGTCTTCACGTCGCGGCCGACGTGTGTGGCGATCTGCTGTTGCGTGAAACGCTTGCGTGCCTGCTGGAGCAGGTCTCTCGGTTCGGCCGTGAGCACGGAGTCCTCGTTAGGGTATTTTTGCGGACATTATGACCGATGGTCGACCCGCGGCACCAGGAATTCCCGATGTGCGTGCGCAGACGCGCCTCGCGCAGGCGAATGCCTGGACGTGCGAACGTCGAAAATTCAGGGAGAAGTCAGGAGTGTTGCGGGCCGGCGTTTGCCTGCTTCGCCTGGGCGGCGGTGGCCGAGGCGACGTTCAGCTCGTGCAGATCGAGGATGAGCAGCAGGCTGTCGATCTCACACAGTTGGCCCTTGTTCACGTGACCGGTGTCGAGCAGGCGATGCAGGCGCTGGCGCCAGTAGAGCGCGGGGAGAATCGGGCCGCCGAAGTCGCCGGCGAGCGACAGGGGCATCACGCGACGAATGTGCGCGATATCCTGGTCGATGAGGATTGACATCATATGACCGGCGGGAAGGGGACGCGTGGACTCCATGAAGGCCATTACGGCACAAATTCCCGCTTCTTTAGGGATTTTTGACTCGGTATTTACCCCTAATTGGCCGATCAAATTCCGTTTATTCGGCAGCTGGCGGCGTCGCGCCTTGCACCTGGGCCGCGCTTTCGAAGAAACGCCGCGTCGCTTCGAACGAGTTCAGCATCGGCTCGGGCCAGGGCGTTTGCAGCATCACGGCCTGGTGGTTCTCGAACGCCGCGCCCAGTTGGCGGGCGAGTTCGGGCGAATTGAGGTGGCGCAGCAACACGCTCACGGCGATGGCGGTGGCCTGACTGGCTCCTGCCGTCTGCAGTTCGGAGGCGGTGAGGGCGGCGACTTGCTTGTTGATGTCCATGGAAAACCTGCTCGGGAAAGAGGGTGCGCGAGTGCGCGAAAGAGACGGGACGGGGATCTGCGGACCGGTTGCGGCCTTCGCGGCCGGCATACGCGGCTCGGGTGCTCGAGCGGCTGGTCCCCCTGGCAGGAATCGAACCTGCATCTAGCGCTTAGGAGGCACTTGTTCTATCCATTGAACTACAGGGAGCGCGAGGTCGAGCATGGCTCCGTTCGATCGCCATGTTTCCCAAGTGACCCGTCATGGCGCGGAGCGGCGCGCGAAGCAGTTCGGCCTTGCGGGACCGAGCGATATCGCGGCGCAGGGCCAAGAGTATAGCAAACGCGTTCGGGCGCGAAAATGACGCTTCAGCAGCTTCGGCGTCGCGTTTTATCGCTTGCCCGCGAGTCGCCGCGATCAGAACTCGACGACGGCGAACTCCGCCTTGCCCACGTCGCACAGCGGGCAGCGCCAGTCGTCGGGAATATCCGCAAAGCGCGTGCCGGCGGCGATGCCCTCGTCGGGCAGTCCTTCTTCCTCGTTGTAGATCCAGCCGCAGATCAGGCAGACCCAGCTCTTGTACTCGATTACTTCGCTCACAGCGTGTCCTTCATTTAGTCGATTCGATGCGCGGCCCGTCATGCGGCCCTTTATCTACAAGGCAGGGCGGCGCGGGCGACCCGCGATGTTACCGGAAAACGGCGCGCGTGCCGCCGTGCTATAGGGACGCTAAACGCGAAGGCCCGACCTGCGCGGCCCGGTACAATGCCTCCTTCAGGTCCACCGCACGCATCGCTTTCCATCCATGTCGCTTTACACCATCACAGACGCGCAACTGGCGTTCGGCCACGTCGCGCTGCTCGACCACGCGGACTTTTCGCTCGAAGCCGGCGAGCGCGTCGGGCTGATCGGCCGCAACGGCGCGGGCAAGTCGTCGCTGCTCACGATCGTCGCCGATCTCGCCAAGCCCGACGACGGCCTCGTCACGCGCCAGCAGGAGCTTTCGACCGTCTACGTGCCGCAGGAGCCCGATTTCGACGCCGACGCCACGGTGTTCGACACCGTCGCCTCGGGCCTTGGCGACGTGCAAGCGCTGCTCGACGAATACGACACGGTCGCGCACAAGCTCGCGGACACGCCCGAAGGCGCCGAGCACGACGCGCTGCTCGCGCGCATGAACACGCTGCAATCGTCGCTCGATCACGCCGATGCCTGGAGCTGGCGCACGCGCGTTTCCACGACGCTCGCGCAGATCGGCCTCGAAGGCGACGCCCGCGTGGGCGCGCTTTCGGGCGGTATGCAAAAGCGCGTGGCGCTTGCCCGCGCGCTCGTCGTGCAGCCCGATATCCTGCTGCTCGACGAACCGACCAACCACCTCGACTTCGACGGCATCCGCTGGCTCGAGGAACTGCTCGTGGCGCAGCGCTCGAGCCTGCTCTTCATCACCCACGACCGCGCGTTTCTCGATCGCGTGGCGACACGTATCGTCGAACTCGATCGCGGCAAGCTGCTCTCGTATCCGGGCAACTTCTCGCAGTACCAGGAGCGCAAGGCCCAGCAGCTCGAAGTCGAGCGCGTGGAGAACGAGAAGTTCGACAAACTGCTCGCGCAGGAAGAAGTGTGGATCCGCAAGGGCGTGGAAGCGCGCCGCACGCGCAGCGTGGGGCGTATCGCGCGCCTCGTGCAGATGCGCAACGACCGCGCCGAGCGCCGCAACGTCCAGGGCAACGTGAAGCTCGACGTGGCGCAGGGCGAGAAGTCCGGCAAGATCGTCGCCGAACTCACGGACGTGACCAAGCGCTATGGTGGCCGCACGATCGTCGATAACTTCTCGTCGACGGTCATGCGCGGCGACAAGATCGGCTTTGTCGGTCCGAACGGCGCGGGCAAGACCACGCTGCTGAAGCTGATTCTCGGCGAGTTGAAGCCCGACGAAGGCACGGTGCGGGTTGGCACGAACCTGCAGGTCGCGTACTTCGACCAGATGCGCGCGCAGCTCGACATGGAAAAGAGCCTCGCCGATACCATCAGCCCCGGCAGCGACTGGGTCGAGATCAACGGCGCGAAGAAGCACGTGATGAGCTATCTCGGCGACTTCCTGTTCGCGCCGGAACGTGCGCGCTCGCCCGTGAAGTCGCTTTCGGGCGGCGAGCGCAATCGCCTGCTGCTCGCGCGTTTGTTCGCGCGGCCCGCGAACGTGCTCGTGCTCGACGAACCGACCAACGACCTCGACATCCCGACGCTCGAACTGCTCGAAGAGTTGCTGACCGACTATGACGGCACCGTGCTGCTCGTTTCGCACGATCGCGCGTTCCTCGACAACGTGGTGACTTCGGTGATCGCGTCCGAGGGCGAAGGGCGCTGGCGCGAGTACGTGGGCGGCTTCACGGACTGGCAGACGCAGAGCACCCGCGCGCAGGAGATTGCCGAGGCGCGCGCGCCGAAGGAAGCCGCTGTTGCTGTGGCGGCGCCCAAGGACAGCGCGGCCGGACGCAATGCCCAGCGCTCCGTGAAGCTCTCGTTCAAGGAGCAGCGCGAACTCGAGGAACTGCCCAAGCGTATCGAGGCGCTGGAGACGGAGCAGAAGACGATCGGCGCGAAGATCGAAGACGGGTCGATCTTCGCGAAGGACGCGGCCGAAGGCACGCGGCTCACCGAGCGCTACGCGGCGATCGACGAGGAATTGCTCGTCGCGCTGGAGCGGTGGGAGGAGCTGGAGAGCAAGCGCAAGTGATGCGAGAGAAAGCGGCCTGATGAAGGCCGCTTTTTTTTAAGGCGGACGGGCGGGCCGTACTCATCCGTTTGGCCAGCCAACCCCCAAGCAAATTGCCGTGCGGGCCCAAATCAGTACAATACCTCGCGAATTCGAACAACTGGGCGAACGACTGCGCCGCCGCGAGCGCACCTGCCACCGCGGCGCGCAGCCGGTTCACCTCCTTGTTTCGTATCGGTTTTTTTGAACGCTCAACGCGTTTTCCCCGCAGATGTCCACAGGACCTGTGGACAAGCGCGCGGACAACCCCCTGTGGATCACCATGTCAACGAAGAAGTCCAACGCTGGAAACACTGGCTATAGCGAAGCGTCGATCAAGGTGCTCAAGGGCCTCGAGCCCGTCCGGCAGCGGCCGGGCATGTATACGCGCACCGAGAATCCGCTGCACATCATCCAGGAAGTCATCGACAACGCCTCGGACGAAGCGCTCGGCGGCTACGGCAAGCGCATCACCGTGACGCTGCACGCCGACCATTCCGTCTCCGTCGAGGACGACGGCCGCGGCATTCCGTTCGGCCTGCACCCCGATGAGAAGGTACCCGTCGTCGAGATCGTCTTCACGCGCCTGCACGCGGGCGGCAAGTTCGACAAGGCCGCCGGCGGCGCCTATACGTTCTCGGGCGGCCTGCACGGCGTGGGCGTCTCGGTCACCAACGCGCTGTCCACGCGCCTCGACGTGACCGTGTGGCGCGACGGCAAGGTCGCCGAAATCGGCTTCTCGGACGGCAACGTCACGAAGCAGCTCGCGACGCGCAACGCTGCGCGCGACGAGAAGAAGAGCGGCACGCGCGTGACCGCGTGGGCCGATCCCAAGTATTTCGACTCGCCCAATCTGCCGCTCGGCGAACTTCAGCGTCTGCTGCGCTCGAAGGCCGTGCTGCTGCCGGGCGTCGAGGTCGAACTCGTCATCGAGAAGACCGGCGAGCGCCAGAGCTGGAAGTATGAAGACGGCCTGCGCGGCTATCTGCTCGAAGGCATGGGCGGCGCCGACCTGCTGATTCCGCTCTTCGAAGGCGAACGCTACGCCGACGCGCGCACCACCGACGACACCTTCGCCGAAGGCGAGGGCGCCGCGTGGGTCGTGGCGTGGAGCGAGGAAGGCTCGCTCACGCGCGAGTCGTACGTGAACCTGATCCCGACGCCGGCTGGCGGCACGCACGAAAGCGGCCTGCGCGACGGTCTGTTCCAGGCCGTGAAGAGCTTCGTCGAATTGCACAATCTTCAGCCGAAAGGCGTGAAGCTGCTGCCCGAAGACGTGTTCTCGCGCGTCTCGTTCGTGCTCTCGGCCAAGGTGCTCGATCCGCAGTTCCAGGGGCAGATCAAGGAGCGCCTGAACAGCCGCGACGCCGTGAAGCTCGTTTCGTCGTTCTCGCGTCCCGCTTTGGAGCTGTGGCTCAACCAGCACGTTGAGCACGGCAAGAAGCTCGCCGATCTCGTCATCAAGCAGGCGCAGGCGCGCACGCGCGCGGGCCAGAAGGTCGAGAAGCGCAAGAGCTCGGGTGTGGCCGTGCTGCCCGGCAAGCTCACCGACTGCGAATCGACCGACATCGCACGCAATGAACTCTTCCTGGTCGAGGGCGACTCCGCCGGCGGCTCCGCGAAGATGGGGCGCGACAAGGAGTACCAGGCCATCCTGCCGCTGCGCGGCAAGGTGCTCAACACGTGGGAGACCGAGCGCGACCGTCTCTTCGCGAACAACGAAGTGCACGACATTTCGGTGGCGATCGGCGTCGATCCGCACAGCCCCGACGAGACGGTCGATCTTTCGAATCTGCGCTACGGCAAGATCTGCATTCTTTCCGATGCCGACGTCGACGGCTCGCACATCCAGGTGCTGCTGCTCACGCTCTTCTTCAAGCATTTCCCGCAGCTCATCGAGCGCGGTCACGTGTGCGTGGCGCGCCCGCCGCTGTTCCGTGTGGATGCGCCCGCGCGCGGCAAGAAGCCCGCGCAGAAGCTCTATGCGCTCGACGAAGGCGAACTCGAAGCGATCCTCGACAAGCTGCGCAAGGACGGCGTGCGCGAAACGCAATGGACCATCAGCCGCTTCAAGGGTCTTGGCGAAATGAGCGCCGAGCAGCTTTGGGACACGACGATGAACCCCGACACGCGGCGCCTCTCGCCCATCGCACTCGGCGACCTCGACTACGAGGCCACGGTCGCGCGCATGACGATGCTCATGGGCAAGGGCGAAGCGGCTTCGCGCCGTTCGTGGCTCGAAGAAAAGGGCAACGAAGTCGAAGCGGATATCTGATACGCGCAGGCGCACATACGATTACGGACTGATTGAAACATGGACGATCTCTTTGCTGAAGTGACGGACGCCCCGAACGGCGACACGCTCACGCTCGGCCACTACGCGGAACGCGCCTATCTCGACTACGCGGTGAGCGTGGTGAAGGGCCGCGCGCTGCCCGATGTCTGCGATGGCCAGAAGCCGGTGCAGCGGCGCATTCTCTTCGCGATGAACGAAATGGGCCTGGGCGACAACGCCAAGCCCGTGAAGTCGGCGCGCGTGGTGGGCGACGTGCTCGGTAAGTACCACCCGCACGGCGACCAGTCGGCCTACGACGCGCTCGTGCGTCTCGCCCAGGACTTCTCGATGCGCTACCCGCTCATCGACGGTCAGGGCAATTTCGGCTCGCGCGACGGCGACGGCGCGGCGGCCATGCGATATACCGAAGCGCGCCTGACGCCCATCGCCAAGCTGCTGCTCGACGAAATCGACATGGGCACCGTCGATTTCATGCCGAACTACGACGGCTCGTTCCAGGAGCCGAAGACGCTGCCCGCGCGTCTGCCCATGTTGCTTTTGAATGGCGCATCCGGTATCGCGGTCGGTCTCGCCACGGAAATTCCCTCGCATAACCTGCGCGAAGTCGCGTCGGCGGCGGTGGCGATGATTCGCAACCCGAAGCTTTCGCATGCGGAGATCATGGAGAAGCTGCCGGGGCCCGATTTCCCGGGCGGCGGCCAGATCATTTCGAGCGATGCGGAAATTGCGGCGGCCTACGAGTCGGGCCGCGGCAGCCTCAAGGTGCGCGCGCGCTGGAAGATCGAGGACCTCGCGCGAGGCCAGTGGCAGCTCGTGGTGACCGAGCTGCCGCCGAACACGTCGGGCCAGAAGGTGCTCGAAGAGATCGAAGAACTCACGAACCCGAAGCTCAAGCTCGGCAAGAAGACGCTCACGCCCGAGCAGTTGCAGAGCAAGCAGACCATGCTCGCGCTGCTCGACGCCGTGCGCGACGAGTCGGGCAAGGACGCGCCCGTGCGCCTCGTGTTCGAGCCGAAGACGAGCCGCATCGACCAGGCCGAGTTCGTCAATTCGCTGCTCGCGAACACGAGCCTCGAATCGAACGCCTCGCTCAATCTCGTGATGATCGGCGCCGATGGGCGCCCGCGCCAGAAGGGCATCAGCGAGATTCTGGGCGAGTGGATCGGCTTCCGCTTCGCCACGGTCACGCGGCGCACGCAGCACCGCCTGACCAAGGTCGACGACCGCATCCATATCCTCGAAGGGCGGATGATCGTCTTCCTCAATATCGACGAGGTGATCCGCATCATCCGCGAGTCGGACGAGCCCAAGAGCGCGCTGATGGGCGCATTCGGGCTTTCCGAGCGCCAGGCCGAAGACATTCTTGAAATCCGTCTGCGTCAGTTGGCGCGGCTCGAGAAGATCAAGATCGAGAAGGAACTCGCGGAACTGCGCGAAGAGAAGGCGAAGCTCGAAGAACTGCTCGCGAACGATGCGTCGATGAAGCGGCTCATCGTGAAGGAAATCGAATCCGACGCGAAACAGTACGGCGACGATCGCCGCACGCTGATCCAGCAGGAAAAGCGTGCGAGCTTCGAAGCGCGCGTGGTCGACGAGCCGGTCACGGTCGTCGTCTCGCAGAAGGGCTGGGTGCGTGCGCTCAAGGGCCACGGGCTCGATACGCAAGGCTTCACGTTCAAGGCCGGCGACGGTCTCTATGCGGCGTTCCAGTGCCGCACGCCCGACACGCTCATCGCGTGGGGCAGCAATGGCCGCGTCTATTCGGTATCGATTGCGAATCTGCCTGGCGGCCGCGGTGACGGCGTGCCGGTCACTTCACTCATCGAACTCGAAGCGGGCACGCATCTGCTGCACTACTTCGCGGCGAATGCGGAACAGCAATTGCTGCTGGCGTCGAGCAACGGCTTCGGCTTCATCGCGAAGATCGGCGACATGGTGAGCCGCGTGAAGGCAGGCAAGGCGTTCATGACGATCGACGAGGGCTGCGTGCCGCTCGCGCCGATGCCGATGCTGCCCGATGCGCTGCAGGTGGCGTGTCTGTCGTCGGGCGGTCGCTTGCTGGTGTTCGGCCTCGACGAGATGAAGACGCTCTCGGGCGGCGGGCGTGGCGTCACGCTCATGCAGCTCGACGACAACGAGAAGCTCGTGCAGGCGCTCGCGATCAGCGCGGCGGGCGTCGTGCTCGTGGGCACGGGCCGCGGCGGCAAGGCGACCGAGGACCTGATGGCGGGCGCGGTGCTGGCTCCGCAGATCGGCAAGCGCGCACGCAAGGGCCGCGCGCCGGACTCGAAGCTCAAGGTCGTGACGGGCATGCGTCCGGTGTTGCCGCAGTAAAAGTGCGGGCATATCCGGCGCGAGACGCCTCGCGGCATGGAATAATGCCGCGCAAAGGCATGGGACGGGAGTGCGTTGCACTCACTCCCGTCGACACACCGCCGATAATGACACGTTACGAGGGAAATCAAGCATGGGCCACGCGATCGCAGTCGCGCTCTTTCTGCATTTGCTGGGGGTCGCCGTCTGGGTGGGCGGCATGATCTTCGCGCACTTCTGTCTGCGCCCGGCGCTCGAAGACCTCTCGCCGCAACTGCGCCTGCCGCTCATCGAATCGGTGTTCGGCCGCTTCTTCAACTGGGTGGGCGTCTCGGTCATCGTGATCTTGCTGACCGGCGGCTTTCTGCTCATGCAGTTCGGCGGCGAGCATGCCACGTGGCAGCTGCATGCCATGGCGGGCCTCGGCGTGCTGATGATGCTGATCTTCGGCCACATCCGCTTCGCGGTGTTCCCGCGCATTCGCCGCGCCGTGCAGGCGCAGAAGTGGCCCGACGGCGCGCGCGCCGTGGGCACCGTGCGCCGGCTCGTCGTCATCAATCTCGTGCTGGGTATCGTGACGATCGGCGTCGCGGTGCTCGCGCGCGGGTTCTGATCGGTTCTCCTGCAACGTTCGCGGTCCGCGCCTGACGCACTACAGGCGCTCCGCGAGCGCATGGCGCTGCATGCAGCGCTCCATCGCGTCGAAGAACGCTTCTTCGGCCGCATTGCGCTTGCGTTCGCGATGCCACAGCAAGTGGATATCGACGTCCACGAGCCCTTCCTCCGGCGGCAGCCGCCACAGGCGCTGGCGCGCCAGATCGTCCCGCACCGTATGCTCGGGCAGGCAGCCAATGCCGTAGCCCGCAAAGATCAGCCGCCGCACCTCGTCCAGACTCGGTGACGACGCCACGATCCGCCCCGTGAAGCCGCGCTGGTCGCGAAACACCGTGAGCGGCGACAGGCTATCGCCGAGCTGGTCGCTCGTGAAGGAGACGAAGTTCTCCGCGAGCAGGTCGTCCATCGTCAACTGGGAAAGCCCGAAGAGCCGGTGATGCCGGCCGCAGAACATCGCATAGCGCTGACGCAGAAAGCAGCGCATGTCCAGCTTGTCGATGGGTGTGCGGCACAGGCTCAAGCCCGCCGTCGCGGTTTTTTGCAGCAGCGACGAGATGATGTCCGAGGAGCGCATCACTTCGATCTGCAGGTCGATGCGCGGATAGGCCGTGTGGAATTCCGCGAGAAATTCGTCGTACACGCGCGACTCGATGCGGCTCACCGTGAGCAGGCGGATCGAGCCGGTGATGTCGGCAGTGCGCTCGTCTAGCCCGGTTTCGAGCTGGGAAATCGTGCCGTAGATGTCGCTCGCAATGCGATAGACCTCTTCGCCCGCCTCGGTCGGCACGAACTGCGCGCCGCGGCGCTCGATGAGCTTGCGGCCGAGCGCGTCTTCGAGGCGCTTGAGCGCCTGGCTCACGGCCGGCTGCGTGACATAGAGCCGGGCGGCGGCGCGGCTCAGGCTGCGCTCCTGCATGATCGCGAGATAGGTGCGCAGCAGGTTCCAGTCGAGACGGTCGTTGAGAAAGCGGGTGGTGTCGGCGCGCATGGGCGGTCTCCCGGCGCGGTGGTGCGCCAAGGTATTAGTTAAATTTATGCACAGAATAATAACGCGAAATTTGACTAATGAATTGTGGCTGGCGATAAAGCGTGCATGCATCACAAACACATCTCACACGCGCCTGAAGGAGACCGACGCATGGCCAACCCACAACCCAGCACCCGGCAACCGGTGCGCGCCGCCGCCGCGGCGTTCATCGGCACGATGATCGAGTGGTACGACTTCTACATTTACGCCACGGCCGCCGCGCTCGTGTTCGGCGAGCTGTATTTCCCATCTGAAGACCGCTTCGTGAGCACGATGGCGTCGTTCGCTACCTTTGCCGTCGGGTTCTTCGCGCGTCCGCTCGGCGGCCTGATCTTCGGCCACCTCGGCGACCGCATCGGCCGCAAAAAAGCGCTCATGACCACGCTGATGATGATGGGCGTCGCGACCGTCTGCGTCGGCCTGCTGCCGTCGTATGCGAGCGTGGGGATGCTCGCGCCGGTGCTGCTCGTGCTGCTGCGTGTGGTGCAGGGCATCGCTGTCGGCGGCGAGTGGGGCGGTGCGGTGCTGATGGCGGGCGAGCACGCGCCCGAAGGCCGCCGCACGTTCTTCGCCTCGTTTGCGCAACTGGGTTCGCCCGCCGGCCTGATTCTTTCACTGCTCGCGTTCCGCTCGGTCACGTCGCTCGACAAGGCCGACTTTCTCTCGTGGGGCTGGCGTCTGCCGTTCCTCGTATCGGCGGTGCTGCTCGTGGTCGGCATCATGATCCGCCTTGGCGTGAACGAGTCGCCCGAGTTCGAGAAGCTCAAGGACCAGCGCCGCACGCTCAAGCTGCCCGTCGCCGAAGTGTTCCGCTCGGCGTGGGGCCTCGTGCTGCTGTGCATCGGCGCGAACACCATCGGCATTGCGGGCGTGTATTTCACCAACACGTTCATGATCGCCTACACCACGCAGTACGTCGGCATCACGCGCTCGCTGATTCTCGACTGTCTGTTCGCGGTCGCGATCATCCAGTTTCTCGTGCAGCCGCTCGCTGCGTGGCTCGCCGAACGCATGGGCGGCGCGCGCTTCCTCAAGTGCGCGGCGCTCGCTGCGATGCTCTCGCCGTATCCGATGTTCGTGCTCGTGCAAAGCGGCAAGGTCGTGCCGATGGTGATCGGCATCGCGATCGCCGTGGTCTGCATGGCGAGCTTCTACTCGGTGATCGCAGGCTTCGTTTCCGGCGTGTTCCCCACGCGCGTGCGCTACTCCGCGATTTCGCTCTCTTACCAGGTGTGCGGCGCGATCGCGGGCGGCCTCACCCCGCTCGTCGGCACGTGGCTCGCGCATCGCTATGTGGGGCAGTGGTGGCCGCTCGCCGTGTTCTATACGTGTCTCGCGGGCGTTTCGCTGCTGTGCATCGTCGCGCTCGACGCGCGCCGCCACCAGCATGCGCATGACGAGGCCGCAGCCGAGGCGTTGATCACACGATGACGTTGTGCAGGTGTTCGAATAGTTCGACTGAAATGGATGGACCGATGAAAGACCTTTTGCAGATCGACGGCCCGCGCCTGTGGGCGAGCCTCATGGAGATGGCGCGCATTGGCGCGACGGCGGGCGGCGGCGTGCGCCGCCTCGCGCTCACCGAAGAAGACCGGCGCGGGCGCGAGTTGTTCGCGCGCTGGTGCCGCGAGGCGGGCATGACGGTGTGGACCGACGAAGTGGGGAACCTGTTCGCGCGCCGCGAAGGCGACGATGCACAAGCTGCGCCGGTGCTGATGGGCAGCCATCTCGACACGCAGCCCGAAGGCGGCCGCTTCGACGGCGTCTACGGCGTGCTCGCCGCGCTCGAAGTCGTGCGCGCGCTCAATGACGCCGGTGCATGCACCGGGAAGCCCATCGAGATCTGCTCGTGGACCAACGAAGAGGGCGCGCGCTTCACGCCGGCGATGCTGGGCTCGGCGGTGTTCGCGGGCGCGATGACGCTGGCGGACGCACTCTCGCGCACGGATGCCGACGGCGTGACGCTCGCCGCGGCGCTCGACACATGCGGCGCGCGCGGCACGCGTGCCGTGCAAGGCGTAGCCGTTGACGCCTATTTCGAAGCCCATATCGAGCAGGGGCCGATTCTGGAGGCGAACGAGACGACCATCGGCGTCGTGACGGGCGGCCAGGCGATCCGCTGGTTCGACGTGAACGTAACGGGCGTCGCCGCCCACGCGGGCACGACGCCGATGCGTTATCGCAAGGATGCGTGGTTCGGCGCGGCGCAGATGTCGCTCGACATCGAACGCACGATGGCGCGCTATGCACCGCTCGGTCTCGTGACGATCGGCCAGGCGCAGATCGCGAACTCGTCGCGCAACACGATCGCGGCGAACCTGACGTTCACGGTCGATCTGCGCCATCCCGACGATGCGCAGCTCGACGCGATGGAGCGGGACTTGCGCGCGCTATGCGCGGACGTGGCCGCACAGCGCGGTCTCGGCGTGCAGATCGCGCACTGCTGGACTAGCCCCGCCACGCCGTTCGACGAGCAGTGTGTCGAACTCGTCGCGCAGGCAACGGCGCGCTTCGGTTATCCACACGAGCGTATCGTGAGCGGTGCGGGCCACGACGCGATCCACCTCGCGCGCTACTGTCCGACCGCGATGGTGTTCATTCCCTGTGTGGACGGCCTGTCGCACAACGAAGCCGAGGACGCGTTGCCGGAAGACGTCACCGCTGGCGCGAACGTACTGCTGAACGCCGTCGCAGTGCGCGCGGGTGTACGCCTGGCCGCTGAAGTGGAAAACGCGGCCGACGCGTAAAAGAAATAGAAGGAGAACTGAGCATGAAAACCTGGTTTCACCCCGATCAGCTGCTGCACCATCCGCGCGCCTATTTCTCACGCGGCCAGTTGCGCGAGCCGCAGGAAGTGCCGCAGCGCGCCGAGCATCTCGTTGACGCGGCGCGCTCGCTTGGCTTCGACGTGCAGGCGCCCGCCGACTTCGGCACTGCGCCGATTGCCGCCGTGCACGACATGAACTATCTGCGCTTTCTCGAGGAAGCGCACGCCGAATGGAAGCGCGTGCCCGAAGATTGGGGCGAAGAGGTGATGTCGAACATCTACGTGCGCGAGCCGAATCCGCTGCGCGGCGTGCTCGCGCAGGCGGCGCGCTATCTCGCGGACGGCAGTTGCCCCATTGGCGCGAACACGTGGCGTGCGGCCTACTGGTCGGCGCAAAGCGCGCTGGCGGCCGCCGCATGCGTGAACGAAGGCGCGCGCGAGTCGTACGCGCTCTCGCGTCCGCCCGGCCACCATGCCCGCGCGGACGCGGCGGGCGGCTTCTGCTATCTGAACAACGCGGCCATCGCGGCGCAGTCGCTGCGCAACCGCTTCGAGCGCGTGGCGATCCTCGACACCGACATGCACCACGGCCAGGGCGTCCAGGAGATCTTCTACGGCCGCAGCGACGTGCTCTATGTCTCGATCCACGGCGATCCGACCAACTTCTATCCCGTGGTCGCGGGCTACGAGGACGAGCGCGGCAACGGTGCAGGCGAGGGCTACAACGTCAATCTGCCGATGCCGCATGGCGCATCGGAAGCCGACTTCTTCGAGCGCGTGGAATCGGCGCTGCGCGTGCTCGAGCGCTTCGAGCCCGACGCGTTCGTGCTTGCGCTGGGCTTCGACATCTACAAGGACGATCCGCAGTCGAAGGTCGCCGTGACCACCGAAGGCTTCGGGCGGCTCGGCACGGCGATCGGCGCGCTCGGCCTGCCTTCGGTGATCGTGCAGGAAGGCGGCTACCACCTCGAGAGCCTCGAAGACAACGCGCGCGCGTTCTTCAGTGGTTTTACGGGAGCGCGCTGATCAGCGCGTGAACGGCCGCTTCAGGCCAAGAGCAGCCACGCCCCGCACGCGAGTCCTACCGTCGCGTAGACCGCGTAGGCGGGGAGCTTGAGCTTGCCGAAGCACATCGCCGAGAAGACGGCCGTGAGCAGATACGAGAAGTGCAGTGGCACGTGCCGCGCGATATGCCAGACGGCGATCGCAAGGAACGCGGTGGTCGCGGCGCGCAACACGCGCATGGCGTGCTCGAAGCGCGGGTTCGCCTTCATGCGGTGCAGGTGCCGCCGCGCGAGCACGACAAGGCAGCCCGACGGCACGAATAGCGCGAGCGTGGCGACGAGCGCGCCGACCCAGCCATCCACGAGATAGCCGAAAAAGGGCACCACGTTCAGGAGTGGCCCAGGCGATAGCGGCGAGAGCGTGAACGCCAGCGTGAAGTCGTCGTTGGTGATGCCGACTGCGGGCGTGACGAACAGCGTTTTCAACACGGGCAGCGCCGAAAAGCCGCCACCGAACAGCGTCATGCCTGCGCCCGCGAGACGCGGCCAGAGCAGCGCCGAGTCGAGCCGATGCGGCAATGGCAGCGCGAACACGACGATCAGCGCGGCCAGCGCGGCGAGCAACTTCACGTCGCGCCGCGTCACGCGCAAGTCGAGGCGCTGCGAAGGCACGGGGCTCGCAAGCCAGCCCGCGGCAAACGCGGCGAGCAGAATCGCCACGTAGGCCGCGCCGCTCGCCGCGAGCGCGAGGGCCGCGCAGGCCGCAATCGCCACGCCCCATTCGAGCGGGCCGCGCACGAGCGCCCGCGTTTGCCGATACCAGGTCACGCCAATCAGCATGGCGAGTACCACGCTGAAATGGTCGAGCAGCGTGCGCGAGGCGACCGCATGCACGAACGGCGTGCGGTAGAAAATGGCGAACAGCGTCATCAGCGCGAAGAAGGGCAGCACGCTCGCGACGCCCGCGACCCAGGCGCCCGCGCGTCCGCGCAACGCGTGGCCGAGTTGCACCGCGACGTTGCAGCCCACCGGCCCCGGCACCATCCAGGCGAGTGCTACCAGATCAGAGAATGCGGTTTGCGTGAGACGCGCTTCGCGCTCCACATAGTGCTGCTCCAGTTGCGCCATGAGCGCGAGGCCGCCCCATGAGACCGCGGACACGGTCAGCACGACGCGAAAGAGCGTCAGGAGCGGTTCATGATGGTCGCGGATTGGCGCCGCGATCGCTTCGTCGGTGCGGGTTTGCATGGCTGCATCATGCGTGCGAAGGTCCGTGCGGGTCTGTGCGCGAAGGCACGCGGTTCGCGCAACTCATTGGAATACGCGTGGACAATGCGCAACCCGCGCGCACGCCTCGCGTCAGCGCGATTGCGGCGCGTCGCTCAGGCGCTCGTTGCGGCGATCTTCACGCGCGGCTTGCGTGCCCGCGGGCTGCGTCGCGCTGCATACGCCGAAGCGCTCGATCAGCGCGGCCACGCCTTCCACGGGTACGGGGCGCGAGAACAGGAATCCCTGCGCCTCGATCGGGCCGAGCGCGGAGAGCCACGCGATCTGCTCTTCGGTCTCGGTGCCCTCGACGACCACCGTGAGCCCGAGCGAGCGCGCGAGATTGACGATCGCCGAGACCATGACGCACACACTGCGGTCGGCGGGGATGGCTTGCACGAACGAGCGGTCGACCTTGAGCGTGTCGACGGCGAAGCGGTTCAGGTAGGAGAGCGACGAATAGCCGGTGCCGAAGTCGTCGAGCGCGACGCGCACACCAAGGCGCTTCAACGCGAAGATCTTCTCCGAAACGAGTTCCGGATACTCCATCATCGCGGTTTCGGTGATCTCGAGTTCGAGCCGGTGCGCGGCAATGCCGGTTTCCTCGATTGCGCGCGCCACAGTCTCGTAAAGGTCGCCGCGCCAGAACTGCACCGCCGAGATGTTGATGGCGAGCGTGAGCGACTCGTAGCCCTGCTGCTGCCACTGCGCGAGCTGTGCGCACGCGGTGCGGATCACGAAGTCGCCTACGGGCACGATGAGGCCCGTGGATTCGGCCACGGGAATGAATTCGCCCGCAGGAATGAGCCCGTATTGCGGATGGTTCCAGCGCACGAGCGCCTCGAAGCCCGTGATGCAGCGCCGGCGCAGATCGATCTTCGGCTGGTAGGCGAGAAAGAGCTGGTCCTCGGCGAGCGCGACGCGCAACTGCTGCTCCCACTTCATCAGGTGGTCGGCGCGGTGGGCGAGCTGCGGCGAGTAGAAGCGAAAGCAGTTGCGTCCCGCCTCCTTCGCGGCGTACATCGCGAGGTCAGCCTTCTTGAGCAGATCGATTTCGCTTTCGTGCGCGACCGCGAAGAGCGCGATGCCCGTGCTCGCGTGCAGCACGAAGGCGCTGCCGCGCACGTCGAACGGATGCGTGAACGCGGCGTTGGTGGCTTCGGCGAGCGCGATGGCGCGTTTTTCGATGTCGTCGCCCTTCACGATCACCACGAACTCGTCGCCGCCGATGCGCGCGAGCGTGCCCGCGCCGCCCACGGCGTCGGCGAGGCGCGCGGCGCTCATCTGCAGCACGATGTCGCCGGCGTTGTGGCCGAGCGTGTCGTTGACCGTCTTGAAGTTGTCGAGGTCGATGAAGAGGATGGCGAGCCGCCCGAGGTTGCCCGGCTGCGAGACTTCATGGCGCAAACGCTGCAGCGTGGCGTAGCGGTTGGGCAGGCCCGTGAGCAGGTCATACTGCACGAGTTGCGACATCTCGCGCTCGCGCCCGAGCAGCTTGCCGATCAGTCCCGTGGCCACGGCGAAGAACGAGAGCATGGCGAGCGAGATGAACGTCGCCATCATCAGGTAGACGTCGCGCGTGTGGTTGTAGTCGGCGAATTCCTCGGACTGCGAGAGACCGACCAGCACGGCGAGCGGATAGCCGTCGATATGGCGGTACGAGACGATGCGCGTGACGTGATCGATCGGGTCGACGTAGGTGCCCGACACATGCTCGGAAATCGGATACACGCCGCTCGCGGAGAACGTGCCGTTCGCGCGCTCGGCGCTGCCCGTGCGGCGCGCGAGCACGGCGCCGTTGTCCGAGATCACCGCGATCACGCCGTCGCGGCCGATCGCGGCGTTGTTGTAGAAGTCGCTCGTGAAGTAGCTCGGGTCCTCAGAAACCACGACGACGCCCGCGAACGAGCCGTCCGGGTGATTGAGGCGGCGCGTCATCTGCAGGGTCCAGTGGCCGGACACGCGGCCGAGCACCGGCTTGCTGATATAGAGCTGGTCGTCGTTCTCGTGCTCGTGCACCTTGAAGTGCTCGCGGTCCGAGAGGTCGATGGGCTTCGGATTCGGTTCGGCCGTGTTGGCGACCAGCGTGCCGTGCTCGTCGATGATCGACACCTGCACGAGCGAGTCGCTCTGCACCACGCCCTTTTCGACCGTGCTCGCGAGATCGAAGCGGCCCGGCGACTTTTCGAACTCGTACTTCACGAAGCGCGTGATCTGGTCGACCTGGTGGATCGCCTTGACGGTGTGCTGTTCGAGCGCCGCCGAGAGGATCGCCGCGGAGGCCGTGGCCTCGCGCATGGTCGCTTCTTTCTCGACCGACAGACGCGTGAAGATGACCGCCCACAGCAGCACGAGCACCAGCACGCCGAGCAGCGGAATGGCGAGCAATGCGCGCGGACGCGTGTATGCCGGGCCAGGCGCGTTGCGCAGGCTCGAATCGCGCGAGAACGGTCCCCGGGTGGTGCTCATCGCGGCCGCCGTAGGCGCGTGATCTCACACCGCGGATGCGGCGGCCGGAACGGCAATGATGCGCTCGGTTGAGTCGGCGGCATGAATAACGGGTGGCTGGGGAATACGCGCATTGCGCGCGAGCAATGCACGCCGGACGCGTCGTGCGTCCGATGTTTCGATATTACTGGTTGGGGAATGATTAAGGAAGCTGTGGTCCCTCGGGTATACGCGAGGGTTGCCTCAACGCGTGCGCGATGCCCATGTGCGGTGCATAGGTGCGAGGCGGTGCATCGGGGGCGATGCACTCTGCATGAGGAGGGGGTGCTGCAGGCGCTTAGCCGATCCGGCAGGTCCCGTCGATGACCGTTACCGAATGGCCGCCAATCCAGATCTTTTTTGCCGCGTCGTCATATTCGACGCGCACGCGTCCGTCGCGCGCGAGCGCCGTGCCCTGACGCACCGTATAGCGCGCGCCCGGACGCCGGTTCTGCTGTTCGAGCAGCATGGCGATGGCGGCATTCGCGCTGCCGGTGACGGGGTCTTCGCCCTTGCCGAGACCGGTCATGAGGCAACGCACTTCGAAGGTTGCGGGACCATCGGCCTCATGCGGGCCGTAGGCGGCCACGCCGTGTGCGCCCACACTCGCGGCAACCGCTTCGATTGCCTCGTAGTCGACGTCGAGCGCGAGCACCGCTTGCGCCGATGCGAGGCGCACGACGAGCCAGGGCGCGCCGTTGTCGACGCCGCAGGGAGCGGCCGAGAAGTCGATGGCATCCGAGCGCAGTGCCGCGCGCAATGCGTCGAACTGCGCTGCGTCGAGCGTCGTCACGCGTGCGGGAGGCGCGGCGAAGGCCCATGCGCCGTTCTCTGCGGCAGCCAGATCGATGAGACCGGCGCCGCATTCCTGCACGAGGCGGCCGGGCGTCTTCGGCATGCAACCGCTTTCAAGAAACGCATGCGCTGTGCCGAGCGTCGGATGGCCCGCGAAAGGCAGCTCGCCCTTGGTCGTGAAGATGCGCACGCGGTAGTCGGCGCGTGCGTCGGTGGGAGCGAGCAGGAAGCTGGTTTCCGAGAGATTCGTCCAGCGCGCGATGGCCTGCATCTCATCGCCGCTCAAGCCTTCGGCATCGAACACCACGGCGAGCGGGTTGCCCTTGAAGGGTACCGACGTGAAGACGTCGACCTGTTTGAAGCGGACGCTGTGCTGGGTCATGGCGGGACGATCGTGGAAGGGGGAGGGGCGACGCAAGAGACTGCGCCAGGTTGCGCGAACGCACAACAGAGTAATGCGAGACAGTGCGCGGACCTTGATGCAGGTCCGCGCAGTTACCAAAGTTCGCTAATGTTGCGTACTCGAGTGGCTTACTCGACTTCGGCGATCAGCTCGATCTCGACGCATGCGCCAAGCGGAATTTGCGCAACGCCGAAGGCCGAGCGCGCGTGCTTGCCCTTTTCGCCGAACACGTCGGCGATCAGCTCCGAAGCGCCGTTCGTGACGATGTGCTGCTCGGTGAAGGTGAGCGTCGAGTTCACGAGGCTCATGAGCTTGACCACGCGCTTGACCTTGTTGAGGTCGCCGGTGTGGGCGTGCAGCGTGGCGAGCAGGTCGATCGCGATCGAGCGCGCGGCGGCCTTGCCTTCCTCGGTCGTGAGCGACTCGCCGAGCTTGCCGGCCCACACCTTGCCGTCCTTCTTCGCGATGTGACCCGACAGGTAAACCGTGTTGCCGCTCTGGGCGCTCATCACGTAGGCCGCGGCGGGCGCGCCTGCCTGGGGCAGGGTGATGCCGAGCTGTTCGAGACGGTCGTAGATGTTGATGTCAGCCATGATCAGGATTCCTCGTTCGGGTGTTGAGTCGGAAAAGAGCCTGGCGCTATGCCAGGCATGTATCAGGCGTGCGCGCGGATCAGGGCCGCGAGCTTCGCGACGCCTTCTTCGATCTTCGCGGGCGGCACCGTGACGAACGACAGGCGCAGCTTGTTGAGTTGCGGCTCGTCGGCGAAGAACGGCGCGCCCGGCACGAATGCCACGTTCTGCGCGACGGCTTCGGCCAGCAGCTTCATGCTGTCGATATTCGAGGGCAGCGTCACCCAGATGAACATGCCGCCTTCGGGGCGGTTCCAGCTCACGCCTTCGGGCATGTTGCGCTTGAGCGAGTCGAGCATCGCTTCGCACTGGTCGCGATAGAGTGCGCGCACCTTCGGGATGTGCGTGTCGAGGAAGCCGTCCTTCACCACCTCGTAGACGATGCGCTGCGTGAAGCTCGGCGTGTGCAGGTCGGTGGCCTGCTTGGCCTGCACGAGCTTGAAGTGCAGGTCTTCGGGCGCAATGATGTAGCCCACGCGCAGGCCCGGCGCCAGGATCTTCGAGAACGAGCCCAGATGCACGACATGCTCGGGCGCGAGCGAGTGCACCGTCGGCAGCGGCTCGCCCGCGTAGAGCAGCGCGCCATAAGGGTCGTCTTCGATCACGGGGAAGGGCGAGTGCTTTGCGAATTCCGCGAGCGCCTGGCGGCGTTCGAGCGGCAGGCGGCGGCCTGTGGGGTTCTGGAAGTTCGGGATCGCGTAGAGCAGGCGCGCGCCGGCCGTCAGCTCGGGCGTGAGGCCTTCGGGCACGAGACCCTTCTCGTCGGTCGGGACCTGAACATACTTCGGCTCGTAAAGCGAGAACGATTGCAGCGCGCCGAGGTAGGTGGGCGTTTCCACGAGCACGGGGCTATTGGGGCAGACCAGCACCTTGCCGATCAGGTCGAGCGCCTGCTGCGAACCCGTGGTGATGAGCACCTGCGAGGGACGCACTGTCACGCCGCCTACCGAGTGGCGCGCGGCGATCCATTCGCGCAGCGGCATATAGCCTTCAGTCGCGCTGTACTGGAGGGCGCCCGAGGGGTCGTCGCGCAGGATGCGGTCGGCGGCGGCACGCATTTCCTCTGCCGGGAAGCTGGCCGGCGCGGGCAGGCCGCCCGCGAACGAAATGACTTCGGGACGCTCGGTGACCTTCAGGATTTCGCGAATCGCCGAGCTGGTCAGCTTGATTGCACGCTCGGACAGTTGCCACGCGGGCGCTGCCTTGAGATCGCTCTGGTCCATGGGGTCTCCTTGTTGGGGTGAGGCGAGTGACGGATTCAGTGGCGGCATGGGGCGCGATCGCGCGCCGCCGGATGCCGCCGAAAACCTTGAATTATGACGCGAAACCGGCTCATGCGCGCGCGGGCGCCGGGGCCGTGCGGATCGCCGCGCGGCGACCCAGTACGACCGTGGCGATCACCGCGGCCGCATAGAGCCACGCCGAGGGCGCGACTTGCTCGCCGAAAAAGAGCGCCGAGAACGCCATCGTGAAGAAGATCTGCAGCAGCTGCACCTGGCCGACGCGCGCCGTCCCGCCCATGGCGAGCCCCGCGTACCACGCGAAAAAGCCGATGAACTGAGAAAACAGCGTGACGTAGCCGAAGGCGAGCCAGGTCTTGAGCGCGACGGGGCCCGGATGCGCCACGTGATGCGCCCACGCGAGCCAGCCCACCGGCAGCACGAGGAACGGCGCCGAGAGCACGAGCGCCCAGCAGATCACCTGCCAGCCGCCGAGCTGGCGGGCGAGGCGCGCGCCTTCGGCGTAGCCGAGCGCGCCGATGCCCACCGCGATGAGCATCCACGCGTCGCCCGCGTGCAGCGAGCCGCCGCCCGCCTGGAGCGCGAACGCGACCACGAGCGCGCTGCCGATCAGCGCGCTGGCCCAGAACCCCTTCGAAGGCCGCTCGTGCGAGAGCCACGCAGCGTAAATCGCCACGGCGAGCGGTTGCAGCCCGTTGACGATGGCGCCGTGCGAGGCCGGCATGGTCTTCATCGCAAAGGCGGAAAACACCGGAAACGCGACGATCACGCCAAGCGACACCACGGCGAGGCTCTTGACCTGCGGCCAGGTGGGCCACTTCTCGCGGCGGATGGCGAGCAGCAGCGCGGCCGGCACGGCGGCGGCGAGCGCGCGGCCGAGGCCGTTCAGGAGCGGGTGGAATTCGGCGACGACGATGCGCGTCATCGGCAGCGTGAGGCTGAAGATCATGACGCCGACGAGGCCGAGCAGCATGCCTTGGGTTTCGCGTGCTTTCATGCGGGACTTTGCGCTCGACGGATCAGCGTGCCGGCGCGCCGAGCGTGCGCGGACCGGACGGGGTTTCGAACTGCGCGACGAGCGCAGGCGAGAGGGCTTCCTCCACGGCAATCAGATGCGCCGCGCCGAGCCACTGCAATTGCTCGCGCGCCGCTTGCGCCTCGGGGTGAAAGCCGGTGAGCGACGTGAGCGCGATCTCGGTGTCGGCGAGCACCTGTGACGGATGATGCGCCGTGTCCCACTGGATCAGCGAGGGCAGAATGCCGTCGCCCGCGCCTTGCCAGGCGGGGAAGGCGCCGTTTTCCGGCACGGTGAGCTGCCACGAGAAGTCGCCGCGCGTCATCGGCACGAGCGCGGGAATGCGCTGGGGATACTGCTCGCGCCAGCGCGCGAGGCTCTTTGGCGGATCGACGCGTGCAACCCAATGCGAGAGGTACGGCCCCTGTTCGAGGCGCGCCAGTACGGCGGGGTCGTCGAGCGCAAAGAGGCGCGCGCGGGCGTTCGCGCCACTTTTCGCGGCCGGATCGACGGCGATGACTTCCAGATACGCGCCGCCCCACAGCCCGAGCAGACGGTTGTGCGTGCGCATGAGCGGGTGAGCGCCGCCACCCGTGGGCGCGACGCCGAGCGCGTCGCTCACGTACTGCACGCCTTCTTCCAGCGTGCGCGCGGCAACGACGAGATGATCGAGGCGAAGCGGCGTGGCGTTCATGGGCGGGCGAGCGGAGCCAAAGATTTGGAGGGGCCGGAAGGTAGGGGGCAGGAGCGCGCGCCTGAACAGTGTGCAGACGCCTCTACCGAATCCTTACCGGTACGCATGCGATCAAATGTACCGGTATGGCTGCAGACAGTAACGGTACAATCGGCCCGATAGTGCTCTGTACAGTTCGAGTTCAGGGAGTCCTCATGTCCTCCGTACCGCTAGACCAGATTCCCGCCCCGCACGACGCGGCCACGCTCACGCTCGTCGACCAGCTCGTGCAGTGGGGCCGCCGCCGCATCGAGGAGCGCGTGTTCCGCCCCGGCATGCGGATGCCGTCCATCCGCAAGCTCGCGCTCGACAAGGGCGTGTCGCGCTTCACCGTGGTGGAGGCGTACGAGCGTCTGGTCGCGCAGGGCTACCTCGACTCGCGGCGCGGTTCCGGTTTCTATGTGCGCGAGCGGCTGGCGCTCGTGGCCGGCGGCGAACGCCAGCCGGTGACTGCGGGCGTCCCGGTGCGCGCCGACGCGGTTGCTGCCCCCGCGCCGCCCACCATCGACGTGGTCTGGCTGCTGCGCAATATGCTTCACACGTCCACGCGGCCGGAAAAAGGGCCGGGTCTAGGCTACTTGCCCGCGCGCTGGCTGGATGGAGAACTGCTGACCGGCGCGATGCGCTCGCTTGGCCGCCAGAGCGGCACGCAACTGCTCGGCTTCGGCTCGCCGCAAGGCTTCCTGCCGCTGCGCCAGCAGCTCCAGACGCGCATGGCGGAACTCGAGATCGGCGCGACGCCCGACCAGATCGTGCTCGTTTCGGGCATCACCCAGGCGATCGACCTGCTTGCACGCATCTATGTGCAGCCCGGCGACACGGTGATCGTGGGCGACCCCGCGTGGTTCCAGATGTTCGGGCGCTTCGCCTCGCAGGGCGCGCGGCTCGTCGGCATGCCGTACACGCCCGAAGGGCCGGACCTCGACGCGCTCGAAGCGCTGGTCGAGACCTGGCGGCCGAGGATGCTCGTCATCAATTCGGTGCTGCAAAACCCCACGGGCACGTCGCTTACCGCCGCGCAGGCGTTCCGCATTCTGCGGCTTGCCGAACAGTACGACTTCATCGTCGTAGAAGACGATGTCTATGGTGACCTCTGCCCCGCGGGCTATCCGGCCACGCGCCTCACGAGCCTCGACCAGCTTCGCCGCGTGATCTATCTCGGCAGCTTTTCGAAGACGCTCGCGCCGAACCTGCGCGTGGGCTTCATCGCGAGTGCGCTCGACGTGACCCAGGCGGTGGCGGACCAGAAAATGCTCGTCGGCATGACGAGCCCGGAACTCAATGAGCGCGTGCTGTACCGCGTGCTCACGGAGGGTCACTACCGGCGTCACGTGGAGCGCCTGCGCGCGCGGCTGGACGGCGTGCGCGACAAGGCGGAGCGCATGCTGGAGCGCGCCGGCCTGCGCCTTTTTGCTGCGCCGGGCGCCGGCATGTTCCTGTGGGCGGATACGGGCGTCGACGCGGATGCGCTCACCGCGGCGGGCCACGAAGCGGGGTTTCTCCTCGCGCCGGGGAGCCTGTTCTCGCCGCACCAGTCGCCGACCACGTGGATGCGCTTCAACATCGCCAACTGCGGCGATCCGGCGCTGCCCGCATTCCTCGCCGACTATCTCGAAGGCGTGGCCCGGCGGGTCGGCTCTTGAAAACGGTGCCGTCTGTCCCCAAGTGGGCGGGCGGCGCGCCGCGAGGCGAAATGCCTAGAACTCGCGGCCACAAATTTGTCAGACTAGAACTGCAACGAAAGAGGACTCTCGACCATGGCACAAGAAACCATGAGCTTCCAGGCGGAAGTGAAACAGCTTCTGCACCTGATGATCCATTCGCTGTACAGCAACAAGGAAATCTTCCTGCGCGAACTGATCTCGAACGCATCGGACGCGGCGGACAAGCTGCGCTTCGAGGCGATCGCGAACAGCGCGCTCTATGAGAACGATCCGAATCTGCGCATCCGCGTGGGCTTCGACAAGGCAGCGCGCACCATCACGATCGACGACAACGGCATCGGCATGAGCCACGATGAAGCCGTGTCGAACCTCGGTACGATCGCGCGCTCGGGCACGAAGGAATTCTTCGGCAAGCTCTCGGGCGACCAGCAGAAGGACGCGGCGCTGATCGGCCAGTTCGGCGTGGGCTTCTATTCGGGCTTCATCGTCGCGGACAAGATCACCGTGGAAAGCCGCCGTGCGGGCCTGGCGGCCGCCGAAGGCGTGCGCTGGACGAGCGCGGGCGAGGGCGAGTTTGCCGTCGAGGCGATCGAGCGCACGCAGCGCGGCACGACGATCACGCTGCACCTGCGCGAAGGCGAGGACGAGCTGCTTTCCGCATGGAAGATCAAGTCGATCATCCAGAAGTACTCGGATCACGTCGGCCTGCCCATCGAGATGAAGAAGGAAGAATGGGACGCCGAAAAGAGCGAGATGGTCACGAAGGACGAATACGAGACCATCAATCAGGCGAGCGCGCTGTGGACGCGTTCGAAGAGCGAAATCAGCGACGAGCAGTATCAGCAGTTCTATCAGCACCTCGCGCACGACCACCAGAACCCGCTCGCGTGGACGCATAACCGCGTGGAAGGCCGCAGCGAATATACGCAGCTCCTTTACGTGCCGTCGCATGCGCCGTTCGACCTGTGGAATCGCGATCACAAGAGCGGTCTGAAGCTCTACGTGAAGCGCGTGTTCATCATGGACGACGCCGAGCAGCTGCTGCCGAACTATCTGCGTTTCGTGAAGGGCGTGGTCGATTCGAGCGATCTGCCGCTCAACGTGTCGCGCGAAATCCTCCAGGAAAGCCGCGACGTGAAGGCGATTCGCGACGGCGTGACCAAGCGCGTGCTCTCGATGCTCGAAGAGATGGCGAACGCTGTTACGGACGCCGAAGCAAGCGAAGAGGACAAGGCGAAGTACACGACGTTCTGGACCGAGTTCGGCCAGGTGCTCAAGGAAGGCATCGGCGAGGATCATGCCAATCGCGAGCGCGTGGCGAAGCTCGCACGATTCGCGTCCACGCACAACGACACGAACGAGCAGACCGTCACGCTCGCCGACTACGTGGCGCGCAAGCCCGAGCAGACGAAGATCTACTACGTCACCGCCGACACGTGGCAAGCCGCGAAGAACAGCCCGCACCTCGAAGTGTTCCGCAAGAAGGGCGTTGAAGTGCTGCTCCTCACGGACCGCGTGGACGAGTGGATGCTGTCGTTCCTGAACGAGTTCGACGGCAAGCCGCTCGCGAGCGTGGCGCGCGGCGACCTCGACCTCGGCGCGCTCAACGACGAGGAAAAGCAGCAGCAGGAAAAGGTGAGCGAAGAGTTGAAGCCGCTCGTCGAGCACATGAAGGAAGCGCTCAAGGACAAGGCCAAGGACGTGCGTCTCACGTTCCGCCTGACCGATTCGCCCTCGTGCCTCGTGGCCGATGAAGGCGACATGAGCGGCTACCTGCAGCGCATGCTGAAGGCGGCGGGACAAAATGCACCGCAGATGCAGCCGATTCTCGAAGTGAATCCGGAGCATCCGCTCGTGAAGGCGCTGCGCACCGATAGCGCGGACTTCGGCGACTGGTGCAATCTCCTGTTCGATCAGGCGTTGCTGGCGGAAGGCGGTGCGCTGGAAGATCCGGCCAGCTTCGTCAAGCGTACGAACGCATTGCTGATTGCCCGCGCCGGCTAAAGCGCACGGCTTCGCATGACAGTCACCCCTTGCGGCTACCCGCCGCAAGGGGTTTTTCTTTTGTGCGCCCCGCTCGCAGCGAACTGAAATCCTCGCAGCCTATAATGCGCGCCATGCCTCTTCGATTCGATGCCGCTAACGCGCACTGGCGCGTCACGCCCTTGCCCGCCTTGAGCGCCGACCAGAAGGACTGGCTCACGCGCGGCGGTTCGCTCACGGCGCATTTGCGCACACTCGGCCACGTCATCGTGCGGGTCACGCGCGAAGCCGTCGATATGCCCTGGTCCGACGAATTCGCCGCGCTAGGTCTGGCGCCGCGCGAGCGCGCGTGGGTGCGCGAGATCGTGCTCGAAGTCGATGGCGTGCCGTTCGTCGCCGCGCACAGCGTGACGCCACTCGCCGCGAGTCAAGGCGTGTGGCAAGCCATGCGCCGTTTGCGCACGCGGCCGCTCGCGGAACTCCTCTACAGCGATAGCGGTGTGGCGCGCTCCGCGCTCGTGAGCCGGCGCGTGAGCGCCCGGCATCCGCTCTTTGCGCTCTCAGTGCGCGAGATCTTGCCCGAGCCTAAGTACGCGCCGCATGCGTTCGTCGCGCGCCGCTCGGTATTCGAGCGTGCAGGCGCGCCGCTGCTCGTGACCGAGTGCATGCTGCCCTCGCTGTGGTCGCGCCTTGCAAGGGGACCTTTGACGCAAGAACCCGGCGTGCATCTCGGACGCGAACGCGGCCCGCTCGATCACACCGCCTCGCGCGCGCATCACGCGCCGCGTTGAACGTGCATCTTTTGCCATGACCTTCAAGCGCTGCTTCGATCCCGTTATCGATGCGCACACGCGCGTGCTCATTCTCGGCAGCTTGCCTGGCGAGGCGTCGCTTGCGCATCAGCAGTATTACGCGCATAAGCAGAACCGGTTCTGGCATTTGATCGGCGAGGTGATTGGCGAAGCGCTGCCGGGCATGAACTACGAAGCGCGGCTGCAAGCGCTGCTCGCGCATCGCGTGGGGTTGTGGGACGTCATTGCGCAAGCGAAACGCGAAGGCAGTCTCGATAGCCGCATTCGCGATCACGCGGCGAACGATCTCGTGGCGCTGGTGGCCACGCTGCCCAATCTGGCCTGTATTGCGTTCAACGGCGGGACGGCTGCGAAGATCGGCACGCAGGCGCTGGCGGTGAGCCGCGTATCGCTCGATCTCGTGAAGCTACCGTCGAGCAGCCCGGCGTATGCGGCCGTGCCCTATGCGGGAAAGTTGCGCGAGTGGGAGAAGCTGCGCAAGTGGCTTTCGCCGTGACCGCTGCGCCTGTCGATACACGGCAAAAGTGCGCGGCCGGATGGTTGCTCCAGCCGCGCCATCGAAGCGTTACTTCTGCAATTCGGGCGCCGTTGCGAGCGCCGACTGCAACTTGGTCACCGCGTCGGCCGTTGCAAGCTGGCCAGCCAGGCTGAAGTTACGCTTGAACTCACTAAATTCCGCGTGGCCGGTTCCCGTCACGTCCGTTGTGGTCACGGTCTGGCCGCTCGGGTCCGTCACGGTGCAGGCAAGCGTGACCGAGAAATCCGTGGGCGGCCAGGTGAGAATGCTAGGGGACGACGACGTCGTCTTGATCGTCGGCGTGATCACGTAGTCGAGATGCTTGGCCTGAATCGTTGCCGCGTCCGGTGCGCTCTTGAGCTTGGTCACGTTCTTGAACACGTGACCGAGTCCAACGTACATCGGCAGTTCAAGGTCGTGATACGGGTGATAGCTCACCTTGTCGCCGCCGCCGCCGGGTGTGATCACTTCCTTCGACAATTCGTCATCCGTAATGACGAGACCCACGGACTTGTCGAGCGGCTGCGTCGAGAGCGTCGGAATCTTGCTTGCGTCGCCGGTCAGCGAAATTTCGTGCGCACAGCCTGAAAGTGCGGCGACCACGCTGGCCGCCGCGATCATTCGAATCATTGTCATGGTGTTCGTTCCCCGTTGTATGTCTGGTTGAGTTATTGGATTGCCTGAATGAAGGCAGGGTCGGCGTAGAGTTCGCCGAGCAACTTCTGCACGGCGAGCGGATATTCTTCGCGCGCCTTCGGTACTGCGATCATGGCCGCGAACGCCGAATCCCATTGCGTGTGCGCGGATTTCACCTGGTCATAACGCACGTTGCCCGATCGCATCACGATGAAGCGTGCCGACAGTCGCGCACCGCCGGTTGCAACGCCGACGTCGATGTCGTTTTCCAGTAGCGTCGCCTTGATCTCGACATCGCTTTCCGGAGAAAGCTTGCCGGCCATCTGCAATTCTTTCGTCATTGCATCGGCAAGATAGGCGCCGAATGAATTGCCGACGGGCGACTTCAAGCTATTTGCCCGCAAGGGAACCGGATACGGATTTTTCACGTCCGCCTGGGAATCGAATGCGCCGACTTTCGCGTGCGCTGCGGTCACGTTCTTGAGCGACTGGATATTGTCGACGTCGGGGGAGTACGGCGGAGCGACCACAGCACATGCGGTCAGAAACAGGAGCGGCGTGATCACGCCGATGGTTCGCACGGTGTTGAACATATTTGTTTTACCTTGTGATTGCGGAACTCTGCTGCCACGGAGACTTTCGGTCTTGTGCGCCGGATCAGTTTTGGTCTCCTGGAGGAATATCGGCGCTGAACTGCCAATCTTGAGTCTGCGAGACTGCGCGCTTGCCGTGTGTATGCGTCGTGCATGACGATGCCGCTACACGCCAGTAGTCCTGGGTTGTTAGTCGTGCAATGGCGCGTATTGAAGACGTTCGTGGGCGACCCCGATGCGCCTATGAGTGCTGGCGCACACAAACGTAAGCGCGCTGCAAACTCGCCGCGCTAGCATGGTCCCGCGCACGCCGCGGCGCGCGCTCATCCCGCCGGGACACGAGACCATAATGAACAAGAAACGCCTGCCCCTGATCGTTTTACCCATGACGCTCATGCTGGGCGCCTGCGCTTCGGACGACGTATCGCAAGTGGGGCCGCACGTGCGCCCTTCGCCGCAGATGGTCATGAACCGCTGCCTCGCGGCCGTCGCGACGCTGGGTTTCGCGCCGCCTACGGAAACCACCTTGAGTTCCTGGCAGTGGAAGCGCTACGTGGGCTGCAAGCTGGGCGGCAACATGTTCGTCAATCCGAAGAAGATACCGGCGGATACGGAAGCCATCGTGTCGATTCGCGCCGCGTCGGATGGCTCCATCGTCTCGGTGAAGCTGCTGCGTTCGAGTGGCAACGATGACTACGACTACGCCGTCGAGCGCGCGATCGACGCCGCCGCGCCGCTGCCTGCCGTACCGCAGGCGCTGCACATCGCGCGCATCGACATGCATTTCCATCCTGCACGGGTCAATCCACTGGCGTTGCAGCCGGGGCAGCCCGGAATCGATGGCGTGGGCAACGGCGAGGGGCGCGCTGACGGCAGCCATTGACTCGCACGGCGTACGGGCGAGGCGCTCGAAGTGCCTGCCAAATCAGGCCTGAAGCGCCGCGAATGCTATGCTCTCGGTCGCCTGAGTAAATGCACCTGCATTTGCGCCCCCACAGCAAGCGATTTTCTACATGACGACTCTCATCAAGCGCGCCTCCGCCGAGGCCCGCGCATTCAAGCAAACCGCCAACGCGACGCAATCGGACGAGACTGCGAGCCAGACCGCGAAGGTCACGAAGCGCCCGCGCCGCGCAGCCGCTGCCGCTGCCGCCGACGACCTCGACAACGCGCCGGTCATCGAAGCGCCGCGCAAGCCGCGTTTCGCGCCGGTCACGTTCTCGGAAGAGAACGGTGTGCGCTATCTGCACTTCGGTACGGAGTGGGTGCAGGGCGCGATGCGTCTGGCGAAGCCGCTGCACATCGAACTGGAATACGCGCAGCAGATGATGGCCTGGCTGCTGTTCCTCGCCACGCCCGAGCGCATCGTGCAACTGGGCCTGGGCGCCGCCGCGCTCACCAAGTTCGCGCACCGCTATCTGCGTCCCGCGAAGGTCGAGGCGATCGAACTGAATCCGGCGGTCGTGGTGGCCGCGCGCACGATGTTCGATCTGCCGTACGACGACGCGCGCCTGACCGTGCGCGAGCTCGACGCGTGGGACTTCGTCCAGGACCGCGCCAATCATGGCACTATCGGCGCGCTGCAGATCGACGTGTACGACGCGACCGCGCGCGGTCCGGTGCTCGACAGCGTGGCGTTCTACCGCGCCGTGCGCGCGTGCCTGACCGATGCCGGCGTCGCGACGATCAATCTGTTCGGCGACCACCCGAGCTTCGTGCGCAACATGAAGCGCCTGAACGAAGCCTTCGAAGGCCGCGTGATCGCGCTGCCCGAAGTGCACGAAGGCAATCGCGTGGCGCTTGCGTTCTCGGGCCCGGCGCTCGAAGTCACCTTCGATGCGCTCGAAAAGCGCGCGCGCCTGCTCGAAAGCAAGCTCGGCCTGCCAGCGCACCAGTGGGTGAAGGCGCTGCGCGAATCGAGCGGCCAGCACGGCGCGACGTTCTCGATCTGATCTGCGCGAACGGCGGCAACGCCGTTGCGGCACAGAAAACCGGCTTCAGGGCCGGTTTTTTTTCGCCTGCATAGCGCATTTCCGGGCAATTATCACGACGTGGCGCAAGCCGTTGGCTCTTGACAACGCCCTCGGAATTGGGGTCCGCCCTGCTTGACCGTGCGGCGTGGCCTCGATACTCTTTTCAGCGCTTTCGGGGACCTTGCGGATTATCCGTCTGTGAGGCCATCGGCCGCCTCACGCCGGGCGGCGGACCGCAGACAAAGCAAGGCCGCATAACTACATAAGCAACGAGGAGACGTCATGGCTCACGACGCCGACGCCGGAAAACCAAGCAAGCATTGGCTGTGGCTTTTGCTGCTGCCCTGGATCGCGATGATCTGGGTGCCGTCGTACAACAAGATCGAGCCCACTTTGTGGGACTTCCCGTTTTTCTACTGGTATCAGCTTCTTTGGGTGCTGATCAGCGCTGCCATTACCGCGCTCGTCTACTTCAAGACGAAGACCCGCAACAAGGGCGATGAAGGGGGCGCGCAATGAACGTCACAGCAACCGCAGTCTTTATTCTGTTCTTCCTCGGCGTCACGGTGCTCGGCTTCTTTGCCGCACGCTGGCGCAAGGGCGATCTCGCGCATCTCGAAGAGTGGGGCCTGGGCGGCCGCCGCTTCGGCACGATCGTCACCTGGTTCCTGCTCGGCGGTGACCTCTACACCGCGTACACCTTCGTCGCCGTGCCGGCGCTCGTGTTCGGTGCGGGCGCAACGGGTTTCTTCGCGCTGCCGTACACGATCCTGATCTATCCGTTCGCGTTCGTCGTGTTCCCGAAGCTTTGGGCCGTCGCGAAGCGCCATCAATACGTCACCTCGGCCGACTTCGTGAGCGCGCGCTACGGCAGCCGCATGCTCGGGCTCGCCATCGCCGTGACGGGCATCGTCGCGACGATGCCGTATATCGCGCTGCAACTGGTGGGTATCGAAGTGGTGATCGGTGCACTCGGCTTCGACACGACGGGCTTCGTCGGCGACCTGCCGCTCATCATCGCGTTCGCGATTCTCGCCGCGTACACGTACACGTCGGGCCTGCGCGCGCCGGCCATGATCGCCGTGGTGAAGGACATCCTCATCTACATCACGATCATCGTCGCAATCATCGTGATTCCCGCGCAGATGGGCGGCTTCGGCCACATCTTCGGCGCGGTGCCGCCGGCCAAGCTGCTGCTCAAGTCGCCGGATGCCACGAGTCTGAACGGCTATAGCGCCTACGCGACACTGGCGGTAGGGTCGGCGCTTGCGCTGTTCCTGTACCCGCACTCGGTCACGGCGATCCTGTCGTCGTCGTCGGGCAACACCATCCGCCGCAACATGGCGATGCTGCCGGCGTACTCGCTGGTGCTCGGTCTGCTCGCGCTGCTCGGCTACATGGCGCTTGCCTCGGGCGTGAAGGACATGCCGGAATTCGCGCCGTACTTCAAGGCCTTTGGTCCGAACTTCGCGGTGCCTGCGCTGTTCCTGCACTTCTTCCCGTCGTGGTTCGTGGGCGTGGCGTTCGCGGCCATCGGTATCGGCGCGCTGGTGCCGGCCGCGATCATGTCGATTGCTGCGGCCAACCTCTACACGCGCAACATCCACAAGGAGTTCATCAACCGCAACATGAATCACGAGCAGGAGACCAACATCGCCAAGCTGGTCTCGCTGATCGTGAAGGTCGGCGCGGTGGCGTTCATCCTGGGCCTGCCGCTCACGTACGCGATCCAGCTGCAGCTGCTCGGCGGTATCTGGATCATCCAGACGCTGCCCGCCATCGTGCTCGGTCTCTACACGCGCATGCTGGACTATCGCGGTTTGCTGATCGGGTGGGCGGCCGGCATTGCCACGGGCACGTGGATGGCGATCTCGCTGCAGTTGAAGGGCTCGATCTTCACGATCCACCTGTTCGGCATGGCGATTCCGGGCTACGCCGCGGTGTGGTCGCTGATCGTGAACCTCGTGGTCGCGATCGTCGTCTCGGCGCTCGTGCATGTGGTCGGCATGCAAAAGGGCGCGGATCGCACGCGTCCGGAAGACTATCTCGACGTCGTCGAGGGCTGATCCGCTCATGCCCGGCGCATGCCGCCGGGCTAGTTTTTATCCGATGCCCGCAACGCACAGTTGCGGGCATTTGTTTTTCTGGTGCACGATGACTGCTGATCTGGCTCACGTCCAACCGGTGCCATGGCCTCATCTCAAACCGATTCCCGTTCCCGACGCGGGCGCAGCGGCGCGCAACGCCTGCGCCCGCCGCGCCGCCGCTCGCGCCTCGCGCGCATGTGGCGCGCGTTGACTTCCCCGTACTATCGCTACCGAAACGCCAAGGTGATACACAGCGTGCGCGTGGGCCTTGCGATGCTCGCCTCGATTCTCGCGACGTCGGGCATCCATATTCCGCACGGCATCTGGGCGTCGGTCACGTTGCTCGTCGTGATCGGCGGGCTGCAGCACCAGGGCAACATCCGCAAGAAGGCCGCCGAGCGCGCGCTCGGCACGCTGCTCGGCGCCGTGATCGGGCTCGTGCTCATCGTCGTGCAGGCCATTACCGGTTCCGTGTGGCTCACCTACGTGCTGATGTCGCTCGTCGCCGCCGTCTGCGGCTACTACGCCATTGGCAAACCGGGCTACGTCGCGTTGCTGGCCGCCATCACCATGTGCATCGTTGCGGGACATGGCGACAACCTCATCGACACGGGCCTCTGGCGCACGCTCAACGTGATTCTCGGCATTGTCATCGCGCTCGTGTTTTCGTTTGCCTTGCCGCTGCACGCGACGTATTCGTGGCGCTACAGCCTGGCCGACAATCTGCGCGAATGCGCGCGTGTGTACGCGCGGGTGGCGGGCGGCGTGCACGTCGACACCGACGAGCAGGTGCAGACCTTCATGCGCCTGAACGCACGGCTCGTGCAACTGCGCGCGCTGATGCCCTCGGTCGCCAAGGAGATCGGCGTGCCGCTCGCGCGGCTCGAGCAGGTGCAGCGCCTGCATCGCTCGCTCCTGAGCGCGCTGGAAATGCTCTGTACGGGCACGGGCAGCTACGAGCAGGCGCTCGTGCGCGTGGCGTTCGCGGAGCGCAGCGAAACCGTGCGCCGTGCGCTGCTCGCCACGGCGCGGGCACTCCGTTTTGGCGGCGGGCGTCACCCGGAGGCAGCGCAGCAGGCGCTGCGCACGGTTGGGGCACGGGGAGAGGGCAGTGGCGGGGGCGACGGGGCGGCCGAGTCCGACCAGGAAAGCACACAGGCGCAGCCGCAGGGCTGCCCCGAGCCGCGGATGCAGGGACCTTACTGGCTGAGCCTGCGTGTGGAGGAGCAGGTGGAGCGCCTGCGCGCGCTGCTCCTCGAAACCGAACCGCGCTGGAACATCGAGCGCGCTGCGACGCACCGCATGGTGTGACGCCGGGCGCGCTCCTCCAGTCGTGGCGGTGGATCAGGCGGGTTGGTCGTGCGGCGCCGAGACCATCCACGGCACGCCGAACTTGTCGGTCAGCATGCCGAAGCCGGGCGACCAGAAGGTCTTCTGGAACGGCATCGTGACCGTGCCGCCTTTGGCCAGCGCGTTGAAATAGCGTTCAGCCGTGGCGATGTCGGACCCGGTCAGCGAGACGCCGAAGCCGAGGAACTTGTCGTTCTGCGTCATGCAGCCGCCGTCGGACAACATGATCTGCGCGTCGCCGATCTGGAGCGTCGCGTGCATGATCTTTTCGGCGAATTCGGGCGGCATGGGGCGCGCGGGATCCGGCGGCGCTTCCTTGAAGCGCATCTTCATCACTTCCTTCGCGCCGAGCGCTTCGCCATAGAACGCGATCGCTTCATCGCAGTTGCCGGGGTAAAAGAGATAGGGCTGGATTTGCATCGTCGGTTTCCTTGCGGACGGGACGTTGGCCGGCCGGTTTCATGCGAGGGTATGCACGGGGCCGGATCGCGCGGCGGGTTGCGCCGCTGCCCTGATTCTAGGCGCGCGCGATGACGTGACCGAGCGGTGTGTCGTCAGGGTTTGCGAGAGTGCAGACGGGAACGGTCGTTGCAGTCCGCCCCGTAAAACAAAGGGCCGCACATGCGCCATGTGCGGCCCTCGGTCATCGATACAGCAATGCGCGCTGCATGGCGCGCCGGCGTATTACTTCGCGCGCAGTTCTTCGATCATCTTTTCGAGCTTGATCGCGTCCGCGGCGAACGCGCGGATGCCTTCGGCGAGCTTCTCGGTCGCCATGGCGTCGTCGTTGAGCTGGAAGCGGAACGACGGCTCGTCCACGGCCACGCGCTCGATCTTCGCGTCCTTGAACGCTTCCGGCGAGAGCTTGCGCTCGACCTTCTCGTTGCTGTCGTGGAGCTTCTGCAGCAGGTCCGGGCTGATGGTGAGCAGGTCGCAGCCGGCCAGCTCGACGATCTGGCTCGTGTTGCGGAAGCTCGCGCCCATCACCTCGGTCTTGTGGCCGAACTTCTTGTAGTACGCGTAGATCTTGCGCACGGACTGCACACCCGGGTCGTTTGCGCCGCCGTCCTTCGCGTCGTCCCAGTCAGCGCCCTTGGCCTTCTTGTACCAGTCGTAGATGCGGCCCACGAACGGCGAGATGAGCTGTGCGCCCGCTTCGGCGCACGCGGCCGCCTGCGCGAGCGAGAAGAGCAGCGTCATGTTGCAGTGGATGCCATCCTTTTGCAGCGCTTCGGCGGCGCGGATGCCTTCCCAGGTGGAGGCGAGCTTGATCAGCACGCGTTCACGGCCGATGCCGGCCTGCTTGTACAGGTCGATGATGTGGTGCGCCTTGTCGATCGACTTTTTCGTATCGAACGAGAGGCGGGCATCGACTTCGGTCGAGACGCGGCCCGGAATGATCTTGAGGATTTCGGTGCCGAACGCGATCAGCAGATGGTCGATGATCGACTCGAGCGATTCGCTCGCGTGATCGCGCACGGTTTTTTCGAGCAGCGGACGGTACTCGGCTTTCTGGACCGCCTTGAGGATCAGCGACGGGTTGGTCGTCGCGTCCTGCGGCTTGTACTGCACGAATTGCTGGAAGTCGCCCGTATCGGCGACGACGGTGGTGTACTGCTTGAGCTGGTCGAGTGCGGTAGTCATGTCAGGCCTTATGGGCGCGTGCGCGCCTGCATCGGTGAGAGTTGAACGGCCGGTGCGCTTCAGGCGTAAGCCTGGGGCGCGCCGGGCGGAACGAGAAAGGCGCTGCACCTCTCCGGCACGGCCCGCGCGGACTGGGCGGGAAGCCGGGTGGGGCGCATCTTGCCGTGCGTTTAGGCGCGGCTCACAACATCATTTTATGGCGGAAACGCTTGGCGTTGCGTTTCGCGCGGGCAGGGCGCATGGCAAACGCGCCGCACACACCGTGCCAGCGGTGCTGGCGGGCGCACGCGGCGGCGGCTCACGCGCGTCAGGCGCGCCGCGCGTTCAGCACGAATTGCGTGATGACGCCCGCCACGAGCCCCCAGAACGCCGCGCCGATGGAGAGCAGCGTGAGGTCGGAAGCGGTCACCATGAAGGTGATGAGCGCAGCTTCGCGCTCCTTGGGGTTCTGCATGGCGTTGGTGAGGCCGCTCATGATCGAGCCGAACAGCGCGAGTGCCGCGATCGACACCACGAGCGCCTGCGGGAACGCCGCGAAGAGCGCCGCGATAGTCGCGCCGAAGGTGCCGGCGATCAGGTAGAAGATTCCGCACCACACGGCCGCCATATAGCGCTTCGTGCGGTCCTCGTGGGCGTGCGGGCCGGTGCAGATCGCCGCCGTGATGGCCGCGAGGTTCACGCCGTGCGAGCCGAACGGCGCGAGCACGAGCGAGGCTAAGCCCGTGGTGGCGATGAGCGGCGAGGACGGCGCGGCCGTGTGGTCGTAGCCGTCGGCGCGCAGCACGGCGATGCCGGGCACGTTCTGCGAGGCCATCGCCACGACGAAGAGCGGAATGCCGATGCTCACCACCGCCGTGAGCGAGAACGCCGGCATCGTGAACACGGGCTTGGCCACCGCCACGCGGAAGTGGCTGAAGTCGAGCAGCCCGAGCACGGCGGCGGCGGCGATGCCGATCACGAGCGTCGCGACGATCGCGTAGCGCGGGACGAAGCGCTTCACGACCAGATACCCGAAGAACATCGTGAGCACGAGCGGCGTCTGCACCTGCGCGGCGTGGAAGATCTCGATGCCGATCTCGAACAGGATGCCCGCGAGCAGCGCCGCCGCGATGCCCGCGGGAATGCGCTTCATGAGCGTGTCGAACCAGCCGGTGAGGCCCACGGCCGTGAGCAGCACGGCGCAGACGATATAGGCGCCGATCGCCTCGGCATACGGCACGTGCGGCAGCGAGCTGATGAGGAGCGCCGCGCCCGGCGTGGACCACGCGACCACGATGGGGGCGCGGAACCACAGCGACAGGCCGATGGTGGTCAGGGCCATGCCGATGGAGAGCGCCCAGATCCACGAGGAGATCTGCGCGTCGGACAGATGCGCGGCCTGGCCGGCCTGAAACATCAGCACGAGCGAGCTGGTGTAGCCGGTCATCATCGCGACGAAGCCGGCCACGATCGTGGCGACCGAGGTGTCGGCGAAGGGCCGCAGCGGGCCCGGCCTGAACGCCGCAGGCAGGTCGGGGGAAGAGGGGGCGGTCATGCGGTTGGTCTCCAGATTTTGCTTAGGTATGACGGCATCGGGCGGCGCGGCCTGAAGACACCTTCAGGCACGCGCCGCCTCGAACAAGCGGAAAAGGGCGGGAGTGCTGGCGCCTATTTGCTCAGCACGCGCATGGCCGTTTCGAGCCCGGCGACGGTGAGCGGGTACATGCGGTGGCCGAGAATCTCGCGGATGATCGACACCGACTGGCGGTACTCCCATAGTCGCTCGGGCTCGGGGTTGAGCCAGGCGAAATGCGGGAACTGGTCGGCGAGGCGCCGCAGCCACACGGCGCCCGCTTCGGGGTTGTTGTACTCGACCGAGCCGCCCGGCTGCAGCACTTCATACGGGCTCATCGTGGCGTCGCCCACGAAAATGAGCTTGTAATCCGGCGTGAACTTGTGCAGCAGGTCCCACGTGGGCGTGCGCTCGGCGTGGCGGCGGCGGTTGTTCTTCCACAGGTGGTCGTACACGCAGTTGTGGAAATAGTAGAACTCAAGATGCTTGAACTCGGCCTTGGCAGCCGAGAACAGCTCCTCGGTGCGTTTGATGTGATCGTCCATCGAGCCGCCCACGTCGAGCAGCATCAGCACTTTCACGTTGTTGTGTCGCTCCGGCACCATCTTGAGGTCGAGCCAGCCTGCGTTCGCGGCGGTGCTGCGGATCGTGTCGCCGAGGTCCAGTTCTTCTGCTGCGCCTTCGCGCGCAAAGCGGCGCAGGCGCCGCAACGCGACCTTGATATTGCGCGTGCCGATTTCGACCTGGTCGTCGTAATCGCGGTACGCGCGCGCGTCCCACACTTTCACGGCGCTGCGCTGGCCGCCTTCGCCGCCGATGCGGATGCCTTCGGGGTTATAGCCGCCGTGGCCGAAGGGCGACGTGCCGCCCGTGCCGATCCACTTGCTGCCGCCCTCGTGGCGCTCTTTCTGTTCTTCGAAAAGCTCTTTCAGGCGCTCCATGAGCTTGTCGAGGCCGCCCATCGCTTCGATCTGCGCGCGCTGCTCGGGCGTGAAGTCGCGTTCCAGCCGCTTCTTGAGCCAGTCTTCGGGAATCTCGAAGGCGAGTTCGGACTTCTTCTCGATGCCGCGAAAATACGCGCCGAACGCCTGATCGAAGCGGTCGAAGTACTGCTCGTCCTTCACGAGCGTCATGCGCGCGAGGTAGTAGAAGTCGTCGAGCGAGGGCGCGATCACGCGCGCCTTGAGCGCTTCGACGAGCGTGAGGTACTCCTTCACGGAAACCGGCAGCTTCGCGTCGCGCAGCGTGTAGAAGAAGTCGATCAGCATGCGGTGTCTCCGGCTTTCGCGCGCAGCGTCCTTATCAACGGTTGTGACGGTTCATGTAGATGAGGCGCTCGAACAGCGTCATGTCCTGCTCGTTCTTGAGCAGCGCGCCGGCGAGCGGCGGCATGGACTTCGAGCCGTCGACCGCGCGCAGCGCCGAGGGCGGAATCTCTTCGGCCAGCAGGAGCTTGAGCCAGTCGAGCAGCTCCGAAGTAGAAGGCTTCTTCTTCAGTCCCGCGACGTTGCGCAGTTCGAAGAAGCTTTCCATGGCCGCGTTGAGCAGCTCCTTGCGGATGCCCGGATAGTGCACCTCGACAATGCGTTGCATCGTCGCCGGATCGGGAAAGCTGATGTAGTGGAAGAAGCAGCGGCGCAGGAAAGCGTCGGGCAGCTCCTTCTCGTTGTTCGACGTGATGATGACGAGCGGACGCTGTTTTGCCTTGATGAGCTGGCGCGTCTCGTAGACGTAGAACTCCATGCGGTCGAGTTCGCGCAACAGGTCGTTCGGGAACTCGATATCGGCCTTGTCGATTTCGTCGATGAGCAGCACGCTTTGCTCCTCCGACTCGAACGCCTGCCACAGCACGCCTTTCACGATGTAGTTGGCGATGTCCTTCACGCGTTCGTCGCCGAGCTGCGAGTCGCGCAGGCGCGAGACCGCGTCGTACTCGTAGAGCCCTTGCTGCGCCTTCGTGGTGGACTTGATGTGCCACTGCATGAGCGGCATACCCAGCGCCGCGGCCACTTCTTCGGCCAGCATGGTCTTGCCCGTGCCGGGCTCGCCCTTGATGAGCAGGGGGCGTTTCAGCGTGATCGCGGCGTTGACCGCGAGTTTGAGGTCGTCGGTGGCGACGTACTGCGATGAGCCTTCGAAACGCGTGGCGCGCATGGTGAATCCGCTCGCTGGGAAAAAAGCCCAGTATAAGTCAGATGGGGTGTTGCGTCGGCGCGCCACCGCGTATCGTTGGGTCCGCTCTTTGGGGCACGGTCGCGAGGGCTGCCAGCCGTCTCGCGACGGCGCGCGGCGAGTCCGTTGCGCGTGCCAGGGTTCCTCCGGGTTGTCTGCGGGCGAGGCGGCGCGGCAGGGCGCTGCGTGGCCGCCGCGGGCCCGTCGCGGGGCCTCGCGAGGCGCTCCGAGGCCCGCCAGGCGTGGCGCGGCCGGTGGACGGCCGGCGCGGCGTCGCGGTATACTCGGACCGATTTTTTTCGGCCTGCACGGCGACCCCAAAAGTAAAACAGCAGTAATGCGGCGCAGGCCGTGGCCTGCGGTTCGGGCGTTCGAATCCCCTCAAGCCAGGTTGGATGCTATGAAAAAAATTGTCGGCAAGCACGTCATCACGGGTGCAATCACCATGCTGGCGTGCTTCGCGGTCACGGCTCACGCTGACATCGTGGGCAACGCGAAGGCGGGTCAGGACAAGGTGGCGATGTGTATCGGCTGTCATGGTATTCCCGATTACCGCACCGCTTACCCCGAGGTCTACCACGTGCCCATTCTGGGCGGCCAGAACGCGCAGTACATCATGAACGCGTTGCTCGCCTACAAGAAGGGCGACCGGCACTTCGAGACGATGCACGCGATCGCGTCCTCGCTCACCGAACAGGACATCGCCGACATCGCGGCCTACTATGCGTCGCAAACGGCCGCGTCGAAAGACAATCCGAATAAATAACCGGCAGGTGGAGAACCCATGAACAAGCCCTACACGGCTATGCCTTCGTTTGCCGGTGCAACCATCAAGCTCGCGGGCGCCGGGCTCGCGCTGGCCGCCGCGCTCGCGCTCAATCCCGCGCACGCGGCCGACGCCTCCAACGGCAAGGTCCTCGCCGACAGCCACAACTGCGCGGCCTGTCACGGTCCGGGCCTGAACAAGCCCGTGAGCCCCGAATATCCGAAGCTCGCCGGCCAGCACGCCGACTACATCTACTGGGCGCTGCGCCAGTACCAGATGGGCACGAGCAATCCGCACCTCGGCCGCAACAATCCGATCATGCAGGCGCAGGTGCAGAGCCTGTCGCAGAGCGATATGAAGGACCTCGCCGCGTACATCGAGTCGCTCAGCGGCGACCTCGTCAACAAGAAGTAAGCGTGACCGCGGCGCGCCATGCGTGCCGCATCATGTGAAACACCCCGCGTGGGCCTCGTTTTCGGCGAGGCGTTCGCGGGGTGTTTTTTTGCGGCTTCCTGTGCGTCGGTTGCGCTTTCAGTCGTGATTCAGGCGCGATTCAGTCGCGTGAAGCGCGGCGCTCGATGCGCATGAGATAGGCGTCGGTGTCGGGCGGCATGTTCGTGCGTTGCGCTTCCCAGATCGTTTCGCCCAGGCACTCCATGATCGCGTGCTGCGCGTCGTGCGTGGAGCCAAGGCGCGCGGCGAGCCGGTCGTGCGCGGCGCGGATGCCGGGCGGCTGGTCGATCGAAAGCTGCTCGCTGATCGCGAGGTGCATCGACAGATGCAGGAACGGGTTGCTCTGGCCGCGTTCGGGCGAGTAGTCCTGCGCCGCGGCCGCATCGGCGTCGGCGAGTTCGGCGTGATATTCGGGGTGCTCGACGATCCAGTCGGCGGCGATCGCCTCTAGCGGCGTGAGGATTTCACCCGCGCGCTGCTTGCGCCAGGTCTCGGTGAAAAAGCGGCGGACTTCGTCGCGGCTGGGATTGAACATCTTGGGTCGGTCGTATTGGTGAGGCGCTAATTCGTGCAGCGTCGTGCTGCGACATCGGTCTCGATCATTTTACTTCCGGGCGCTCGCGCTCGCTCAGAGCTCCGGCGGCGGCGTCTTCGGCTTGAACTCGCACAGCGGCTCGATCACGCAATGCCAGCATTCTGGCCGGCGTGCCTTGCACACATAGCGGCCATGCAGGATGAGCCAGTGATGCGCGTCCTGGAGGAACTCGGGCGGCGTGAATTTTTCGAGCGCGGTTTCGACGGCGCGTACGTCCTTGCCGGGCGCGAGCCCCGTTCGGTTCGCAACCCGAAAGATATGCGTGTCGACGGCAATGGTCGGTTGACCGAAGGCCGTGTTGAGCACGACGTTCGCGGTCTTGCGTCCGACGCCGGGCAGGGCTTCGAGCGCCTCGCGCGTGGGCGGCACCTCGCTGCCGTATTGCTCGATGAGAATGCGGCACGTCGCAATGACGTTCTTGGCCTTGGTGCGATAAAGGCCAATCGTCTTGATGTAATCGGCCACCCCTTCCTCGCCCAGCGCGAGCACAGTTTCCGGCGTATTCGCGACCGGAAACATCCGGCGCATGGCCTTGTTCACCGAAACGTCGGTGGCCTGCGCGGAAAGCATCACGGCGATCAGGAGTTCGAACGGCGTGTTGAATTCCAGCTCGGTAGTGGGATGCGGGTTGAGGCTTTGCAGCGTTTCGTAGATGGCGCGGCGCTTGGTGGCATTCATGCTCGTTGTGCGTGGGGCCTTTGCGGTGCGGAGCGCTATTGCGCGGACTTGTCGTCGTCGGGCGATGAGTCCGACGCGTCTGATTCGATACCGATACGCTTGCGGCGCGCCTCTGCGGCATCGATCTGCGCCTGCACATCGGCGCTCACGTGCTCGACGTTGCGCGGTCCCACACCCTGTTCGGCCAATTCCGCCTTCTTGCGGCGCGCCCGTTCGAGCGCGGCCTGGATGATCGCTTTCTTCTTCGCTTCGGCGTCATCGGCGGGGGAGCCTGCCGGTTGCGCGGCGCTCGCTTGCACCGCGGCGTCCTGCGCTGCCTGGGCCTGCGGCGCACTCGTGGCGGCGCGGCGTGCAGCGGCGCGCGCCTCGGCCGCATTGCGTTCGGCGGCCTGGCGCGCTGCGCGCCGGTCATGGCGCACGCGGGCTTCGTCGGCCTGCTGCTGCGTCCATGCGTCCCAGCCGGTTGCTTCGCCCGTAACGGGAATCATTGCGATGCAGTCGACCGGGCAGGGCGCGACGCACAGGTCGCAACCCGTGCACTGATCCTTGACGATGGTGTGCATCTGCTTGGGCGCACCCACGATCGCGTCGACGGGACACGCCTGCATACACAGCGTGCAGCCGATGCACAGTTGTTCGTCGATGAACGCGACCGGACGCGGACGCTCCGCGCCATTGTCAGGGTTGATCGGGATGACGGGTTTGCCGAGCAGTTTCGCGAGGCGCTCAACGCCTTCCAGGCCGCCGGGCGGGCACTGGTTGTAGTTGGCGGTGCCGGCGGCGACGGCTTCGGCATAGGGCCGGCAGCCGTCATAGCCGCACTTCGTGCATTGGGTCTGGGGCAGCAGATCTTCGATGCGATCTGCGAGTGTTTTGGGATCGTTCACGTTCGCTACATCGGGGCGGGGCGGGCGGTGGCGCGACCTTGGGTGCGCGGGGTTTTGCACCTGGGCTGGTAGGGCGCACACGCACAGCGCCAAAGCCTGCATTATCGCCGATTTCCCGCATTGCCATCGGCGGGCCATGTGCCATAATCAAAGCGCTTAATGCGAAGCACCGTGCAGTCCAGGGGAAATCAATAGACGTAAGCGGTACATGTTGGGCACGGCAGGCGACGTGCTTCGCACGAAGCAGACAGGGGGAAGAACGATGTCGGCTCGCAACGACATCAAACAAACAAGAAGGAACGCAAGACCGTAGGTCGGAGGGTGTCTGTCCATTAACCTGGCGCGCCCCGCACAACGTTGTCGATACCAGGGCGAGGAGAGGCCCGGCGCGGTATTGCCCGACAACGTAAACCGGACAACGCGGCTTAACGAGATCCTGCCACCATGAATCAGCCAAAAATCAAAAGAGATCCTGAAGGCACACGCCGCCGTATTCTGCTCGCCGCGGCGGAAGAATTCGCCAATGGCGGCCTGTTCGGCGCACGCGTCGACCAGATCGCGCGACGCGCGGAAACCAATGAGCGCATGCTCTATTACTACTTCGGCAGCAAGGAGCAACTGTTCACAGCCGTCCTCGAACACGCATTCGGCGCGCTCAATGAAGCCGAACGCGCGCTCGATCTCTCGGGGCTTGCGCCCGTCGAGGCGATCACGCGGCTCGCGCATTTCGTGTGGGACTACTATCGCGACAATCCCGAACTGCTGCGGCTCGTGAACAACGAGAATCTGCATGAGGCGCGATATATGCAGAAGTCCACACGAATTCGCGAGATGATCTCGCCGATCGTGGCGACGCTCGGTTCGATTCTCACGCGCGGTGAATCTGCGGGACTGTTCCGCCCGAGCATCGATCCGTTGCGTCTTTATGTGACGCTTTCGGGCATGGGCTACTACATCGTCTCGAACCGCTATACGCTCAACGCCACGCTCGGTCGCGACTTCAGCACGACTGCCGAGCGCGCGGAAGTCATTCAGCTCAACACGGAGATGCTGCTCGCGTATCTCATGCGCAAGTAGCGCACGACTCGCACGCGGCGAGTTCGCCAGGTCGTTTCACGCTCCACAAACGCCGCGCGCCGTCCTGGGACGGCGCGCGGATTTTGCTGCTGGCGTGTACTGCTTGCGCTCGAATAGAGCGCGAGCCTTCGTCAGGCGACAGCGCCCTGGGCCGAGCGGCCGCGGGCAGACGTTTCCTTGCCCGTGTGGGCAGCGGCCTGCTGGTGCTGGCGGATGAAGTCGCGCAGTTGCGGATAGATGATCGTGCGCCAGCGACGGCCCGAGAAGATGCCGTAGTGGCCGCATTTCTCGGCAGTCAGATGATGCTTGTCCGCCTCGGGAATGCCCGTGCACAGGTCGTGCGCGGCGCGCGTCTGGCCCGCACCCGAAATGTCGTCGAGCTCGCCTTCGATCGTGAAGAGCGCGGTGTCGCGAATATCCTGCGGGCGCACGCGCTCGCCGGCCACGTCCCACGTGCCTTCAGCGAGGCTGAAATCCTGGAACACGGTGCGGATGGTCTCGAGATAATACTCGGCGGCCATGTCGAGCACCGCGTTGTATTCGTCGTAGAACTGGCGATGTGCTTCGGCGTCCTCTTCGTCGCCGCGCAGCAGGCTCTTGTAGAAGTCCCAGTGCGCCGTGGTGTGACGGCCCGGATTCATCGCGACGAAACCTGCGTGCTGCAGGAAGCCCGGATACACCTCGCGGCCTTCGCCCGGATAGTTCGCCGGCACGGTGTGGATCACGTTGTTCGCAAACCAGTCGAGCGAATGTTCGGTGGCGAGCGAGTTGACGGCGGTGGGGCTGCGGCGCGCGTCGATCGGGCCGCCCATCATCGTCATCGTGAGCGGGGTGTCTTCGCCGCGGCTCGCCATCAGCGAGATGGCCGCGAGCACGGGCACCGTAGGCTGACAAACCGACAGCACGTGCAGATTCTTCGCGCCGATGTGGCGGATGAATTCCTGAATATACGCAACGTAGTCGTCGAGATGGAACGGACCGGCTTCGAGCGGCACCATGCGCGCGTCGACCCAGTCGGTGATGTACACCTTGTGGTCCTGCAGCAGCGTGCGCACGGTGTCGCGCAGGAGCGTGGCGTGGTGGCCCGAGAGCGGCGCGCATACGAGCACGGCAGGCTCGTCCTTCAGCGCGGCCACGGCGCCGGTGTCGTCGGCGTAGCGCTTGAAGCGCAGCAGACGGCAAAACGGCTTCTCGATGATGGTCTGCTCGACGATAGGAATATTGAAGCCGTCCTTCACGATCTGGCGAAGGTTGAACTCCGGCTTCTCGTAGTCCTTGCCAAGGCGATAGAGCAGTTCGTAGCCTGCGGCAAAGCGCGTGGCGCCCGGCACGAGTGAAAACGGGCTCGTCGGATTCGAGAACGATTTCGAGGCGGCCTGGGCCCAGGCGGTCAGCGGGCTGAGTAATGCACGCTGGAATTCACGGATTTGATAGAGCATGGGCGCTCCGGCATCTTCAAGGAGCGGTTCGCACCCGGGTCGCGCGCGGGTGAGGCGCGGAGCAGATGCGGGCCGGCAAGGTTGGTCGGTCAGTCAGGTTGTTTATCGGCCGCTGCCCGGAGGGCTTTAGCGCGGGCAGACCTGCATGCGTTCGCAGCTCGTGGCTGCAAGCGCGCTGCAAGGCGGCACACGCGTTTCGCCCCGTTGCCAGGCGGCGCGGACGGCACTATTCCGTCCGGCTGTTGTGCAACGCAGCATTCCTAGTGTACCTCAGCCCGCGAAAACGTCCAGGCGCTTTCGAACATTTACGATGCGGATGCAACAGCTGGCTCGGCCGACGCGCCGTCGACCGCGGGGTGCCCCGTCTCCTTCGCCATCTCCTGCTCGTGCCGCATGAGGTTCAGGCCCGTATGCACGAGCGCCACATGCGAGAACGCCTGCGGGAAGTTGCCGACCAGACGCCCCGCAATGGGGTCATATTCCTCGGCGAGCAATCCCACGTCGTTGGCGAGCGAAAGCAGGCGCTCGTACATGCGGCGTGCGTCGTCCATGCGGCCTTGCAGGGCCAGGTTGTCGACCATCCAGAAGCTGCACGCAAGGAAGGTGCCTTCGCCCGGCGGCAGTCCATCGTTGAATTCGGTGGTGCGGTAGCGCATCACAAAACCTTCACACATCAGATCGCGCTCGATCGCCGCGACCGTGCCGGCGATGCGCGGATCTGCCGCGGGCAGGAAGCCGACCAGCGGCATGAGCAGCAGGCTCGCGTCGAGATCGGTGCCGCCGTAGATCTGCGTGAAGGAATTCAGATCCTTGTTGAAGCTGCGCTCGCAAATGGTCGCGTGGATCGTCGAGCGCAGTTCGCGCCAGTGATCGAGCGGCCCCGGCAGATCGAATTTTTCCGCCGACTTGATCGCGCGGTCGAAGGCGACCCACGCCATCACCTTCGAGAACGTGAAATGCTGGCGGCCGCCGCGCGTTTCCCAGATGCCCTCGTCGGGCTTCATCCAGATCGTCTCCAGGTGTTCGAGCATCGCGCACTGGATCGACCATGCGGTGTCGTCGGCCTGCAAGCCGCCCACGCGCGCGAGGTGCAGCGCGTTCATCACTTCGCCGTACACGTCGAGCTGAAGCTGGCCGACCGCGTTGTTGCCCACGCGTACCGGTTTCGCGCCTTCGTAGCCGGGCAGCCAGTCGAGTTCGAATTCGGGCAGGCGGCGCTCGCCGGCGAGCCCATACATGATCTGCAACTGCGAAGGCGAGCCCGCCATCACGCGGCCGAGCCATGCGCGCCAGGCGCGCGCCTCGTCGTAGTAGCCGCCGCGCATCATTGCGAGCAGGGTGATGGTCGCGTCGCGCAGCCAGCAGTAGCGGTAGTCCCAGTTGCGTGTGCCGCCCAGCTGTTCGGGCAGCGACGTGGTGGGCGCCGCAACGATACCGCCGGTGGGCTCGTAGGCCAGCGCCTTGAGCGTGATGAGCGAGCGGCGGATGGGTTCGGCCCAGCGGCCTTCCACGGTGCTGCGCGAGGCCCATTCGGTCCAGAAGTTTTCCGTGCGCGCAAGCGCCGTGAACGGGTCGCGCGGCGGCGGCAGACGCAGGTGCGAGGCCGCATACGAAAGCGAGAACGGCACGCGTTCGCCTTCCTTCACGTCGAACTGCGCCACCGTGTGCATGTTCTCGCCCTGGAGGTCCACAGGCGTGCGCAGCACGACCGTGTCCGGGCCCACGGTGGCCTTGATGCCGCTCTCGTAGGTGAGGCGGCTCACCCACGGCACCGAAAAGCCGTAGTCGAAGCGCAGCACGAGCTGGCTCTCCATGCGCACGGTGCCGCGCCGGCCCACCACGATGCGCACGAGTTCGGACCAGCCGTTGCCGGGCGGCATGAAGTCGATGAGCGTCACCGCGCCTTCGGGTGTTTCGAAGTCGGTTTCGAGGATCAGCGTGTCGCCTCGATAGCGGCGAGTGGTCTTGATCTCGACTTTCGCGCCGTCTTCGGGCTGCGCGGGCGCGATGAGCCAGCGGCCGTTCTCCTCGGTGCCGAGGAGGGCGGCGAAGCAGGCGCCGGAGTCGAAGCGCGGCCAGCAGAGCCAGTCGATGGATCCGGCGCGGGAAACGAGCGCGGCCGTGTGGCCGTCGCCGATCAATGCGTAGTCTTCAATGGGTGCGGGCATAGTAAGCAGATTGACAGCGTTGCTCGAAAACGAAAGCCGCTTGCCGCAGCGGGGCGGCATGCACGCACAAGAGTAGTGGCAGCGGGGCCGCCTGCGCAATGCGTTTTGCGCGGCAGCACGTGCAAATACTCATCTCGCCTGCGTCAACAAACGCCGTCGGGCGTGACCTGAACGGGTCACAGGTGCCCCCCCACGCCGAAGAGTCCGATGATCCCGATGATGATCAGATACAACGCGACGATGTAATTGAGCAGACGCGGCACGGCGAGAATCAGAATGCCTGCGATGAGCGCGACGAGCGGCCCGATGGCGACGTGAATGTTCATGACGGCTCCCTGGTTGCGGCGGGTTTCGAACCTTGGTGTTGATGCCTTTGTTGCTTGTTGTTGCGTCGACTTTGGCCCGGACTCGCCCGCTGCGCGCTTGCGGGGCGGGCGCTCGCGACCTCTCCTATACTGGGCCGGTGTCCCATGTATCAGACGAAAGCGGGACGAATACGCTCGGCATTGCGACGAGGGCCGACCCGCTCCCCTGCATCGACAAGAAAAAGGAGGTCGACATGTTCCTTCGCCGTGCCGCCGCAAACGCCGTGCCCACGCCCTCCCGCTCATCGGCCCACTTATCCGCCCATTCAGGTAGCCTTTCCCGATCGCGCCGGACTGAGCGCCGAACTGCGCATCTCCTCACCCAGCTCATCAAAGGTGTTGTCATCATGGCTTCCGTCGCCGCGACGCATGCGTTCGCGCAATCCGCATCCACGACTGCGCCCGCGGGCGGTGTCTACAACCTGATCGTCGGCACCTATACGGGCGGCAAGAGCGAGGGCCTCTACGTCTACCACTTCGATACGCAGACTGGCGATATGCAGCCGGTCAGCGTGGCGAAGACGGTGAACCCGTCGTTTCTCGTGGTGAGCAAGGACAACCGCTTCGTCTATGCGGTCAACGAGCTGCCGGGCGACAACGGTCCCGCCAGCTTGCGCGGCGACGTGAGCGCGTTCGGCTTCGATGCCGCAAGCGGTCAGCTCACGTTTCTCAACAAGGTGTCGGCGCAGGGCAACGATCCGTGCTACCTGAGCCTCTCGCCGGATGGGCGCTATCTGTTCGTGGCGAACTACTCGGTTGCCGCCGACCCGGGCGGCAGCTTCGCAGTCCTGCCCGTGCAGCAGGACGGCAAACTGGGCGAATCCGTGCTCACCGTGCACCACGAGGGCGGCGGCCCCGTGAAGGGACGTCAGGACAACGCGCACGTGCACTCGACGGTGTTTTCGCCGGATGGGCACTATCTCTTCACCCAGGATCTCGGCACTGACAAGCTCTGGACTTATCTCTATACGCCGGACGGCAGCCGCGGCCTCGTGAGCCCGACCGAGTGGCGTTATACCGATGTGAAGTCAGGCAGTGGTCCGCGTCACCTGATCTTCGGCAATGACGGCCGCCACGCGTATCTCACGAGCGAGCTGGCCGCCACCGTGACGGTGTTTGCGTATCACGATGGCCACATGAAGCTGGAACAAGTGGAGAAGCTGGCGGAGCCGGGCTTCAAGGGGACGCAGGGCGCGGCGGCGCTCCATCTGTCGCCGGACGGCAAGTTCCTCTACGTTTCCAATCGCGGCGACGCCAACGACATTTCGATCTTCGCTGTCGATGGCGAGAGCGGCAAGCTCAAGCGCGTGGGGCGCCAGTCGAGCCTCGGCAAGTCGCCGCGCGAGTTCGCGATCGATCCGACCGGACAATGGCTCATCGTCGGCAACCAGAACAGCGATACCGCCTACGTGTTCCGCCGCGATCAGCAGACGGGTTTGCTGGAGCCGAACCCGAAGCGCATCGATATCGGCTCGCCGGTCGATTTCAAGTTCGTCGCGCAGTAACGGCTTGAGATGATGAAAGAAGGCGCGAGGCGCGCCTTCTTCCTTACTCGCCCTGCCCGCCGCCGGGCACGAGCACTTCGCGGCTGCCGTTGATGCCCATCGGCGAAACGAGTCCCGCCGTTTCCATCTGTTCGACCAGACGCGCGGCGCGGTTGTAGCCAATGCGCAGTTGCCGCTGCACCGACGAGATCGACGCGCGCCGCGTGCGCACGACGAATGCGACGGCCTCGTCGTAGAGCGGATCGGCTTCGGCCTCGGGCGAGTCGCCGAACAGGTCCTGCGGCGCGCCTTCGGCAGCCGGGCCGTCGAGAATGCCTTCGACGTACTCGGGCTCGCCGAACTGCTTCAGATACTCCACCACGGCGTGCACTTCCTCGTCGGCGACGAACGCGCCGTGCACGCGCTGCGGGTAGCCCGTGCCCGGCGGCAGGAACAGCATGTCGCCCTGGCCGAGCAGCGACTCGGCGCCCATCTGGTCGAGAATCGTGCGCGAGTCGATCTTCGACGAGACCTGGAACGCCACGCGCGTCGGAATATTCGCCTTGATGAGACCGGTGATGACGTCCACCGAAGGACGCTGCGTCGCGAGAATCAGGTGGATGCCGGCGGCGCGCGCCTTCTGGGCGAGACGCGCGATCAATTCTTCGATCTTCTTGCCCGCAACCATCATGAGGTCGGCGAGTTCGTCGATCACGACGACGATCATCGGCAGCGGCGAGAGCGGCTCGGGCGATTCCGGCGTGAGCGAGAACGGGTTGCCGATCTTCTTTTCCTGCGCTTCGGCGTCGCGGATCTTCTGGTTGAAGCCCGCGAGATTGCGCACGCCCACCGCCGACATCAGCCGGTAGCGCTTCTCCATCTCGCCCACGCACCAGTTGAGCGCGTTGGCGGCGAGCTTCATGTCGGTCACGACCGGCGCGAGCAGATGCGGAATGCCTTCGTACACGGAAAGCTCGAGCATCTTCGGATCGATCATGATGAGCCGCACGTCCTCGGGCGTCGCCTTGTAGAGGAGCGAGAGGATCATCGCGTTGATCGCGACCGACTTGCCCGAACCGGTCGTGCCCGCCACGAGCATGTGCGGCGCCTTGGCGAGATCGGTGACGATCGGATGTCCGACGATGTCCTTGCCCATCGCGATCGTGAGCTTCGACTGCGAACGATGGTACGGCGCCGATTCTAGGATCTCGGACAGGCGGATCATCTGGCGGCGGGCGTTCGGCAATTCGAGGCCCATGCAGGTCTTGCCGGGAATCGTTTCGACCACGCGGATCGACGTGAGGCCGAGGCCGCGCGAGAGATCCTTCATGAGGCCGACGATCTGGCTGCCGCGCACGCCGAGCGCGGGTTCCACTTCGAAGCGCGTGATGACCGGACCCGCCGAGGCGCCGACCACCGTCACGGGAACTTTGAACTCCTGGAGACGCTGCTCGATGAGCTGGCTCGTTTCGGCGAGCTTCTGTTCGGAGACGGGCTCGATCTCGGACGATGCGCGCTCGAGCAGTTCGAGCCCCGGCAGTTCGACCGCCGATGCGCTGAGCGGCTCGAATGCGAAGGACGTGGGCGCGTGGCCGCGCACGGGCGCGCGCTGGACTGCGGGCTCGGGGGCTTCGACTGCTTCGGGTGCTTCGATTGTTTCGACGGCTTCGATTGTTTCGATTGTTTCGATTGTTTCGACGGCTTCGGATGCGGACTCGAAGTCGGGGCTCGCGGCGCTGGTTTCGGTCGCGATGGCGGGGTAGGGCGCCGTGGGGGCTGCAATCGGGGTGGCGATCGGTGTCGCTGGCTGCGAGGGAATCGGCGTGAGCGTGGCCTCGGCAGGTGCAGGACGGCTTTCTGTCTGCGTTTCGGCAACCCACGGCGGCGTTGCTACGGGTGCCGGTGCCGGCGCCGGCGCTGCGGGCAGGGGCGTCGCGTCAAAAGCCGTTGCTTGAGTCGCAGGCGCGCCCATTGCCGGCAAGGCCTCAGGCGCTGCGTCGAACGGCGTCGCGGGAGCCGCATGCGCAACCGTCGGCGCGACATGTGCAGGCGTCGCGTGTGCGGCTGTTTCGAACGTGCTGCCGTACGTGCCGTACGCGGATTCGTCGCGGGTCGTCGTCGATGCCGGTTCGACGACGTCGGCGTACGGGCTGACGTCGAGCGGTTGCTCGCTAATGGGCGCTGCATGCTGTGCAGGCGCCGCGGGGGCTTCGGGTTGCGCCTCGCGAGCGAAGCGGGGGAAGTGCACGATGTTCGACGCGGCCGATGTGTCGAGCGGGTCGTGTGCTACGTGCACGTCGTGCGATTCGGCCGGAGCGGGTTGCTCCACCGGTGCGATTGCGGCAACCGGTGTTTGCGTCGCTGCGGGCACGGGCACGGGCGCCGTCACGGCAGGAATCGCCATGGCCGGCGCGGGAGCCTGTTCCTGCACCGTCGATGGACTGAACGTGAAGAGCGGTTCGACCGCGTGCGTCTCGGTGGGGTCGGCAGCCGACGGTTCGTCGTCGAGCAGGATCCACGGCATGCCGTGATCGAGCATTGGCCAGGGCGCGGGCGTCGCGGCTTCCTCTGCCTCAGCCTGTACCGGCTCGGCGTGCGTCGCCTCGCTCGAAGCGCCGTACGTGGCTTCGTCCGCGTGCGTAGGCATCGGCTGCCAGGGACTCGGCGCAGCCGTGTAGCCAGCGCTGACCGAATTCGGCTCGGACGATGGCGGGTGCTGTGCCGCGGCAGAGTAGGGCGCAGCGTGCGCAACTGGCGTCACGGCTGTCGTCGTGTCGCTCGGTTGCGGCGAAGCGTGCGTTTCCTCGAACGGTTGCACACTCGGGCTTGACGAAACGTAGCCCACGTCCTGCTGCGGGACCGGAGCGGACGTCGATTCCTGCGGCCCGGCCGAAGTCGTCACCGGTGCCGCCGCCGTCGCGATCTCCGGCGATGCGCTCGGGAATTGCGCGCGCGTTTCCTCTTCGCCCGCGAGCGTACCCGCTTCGTCCAGGGTGCGGCGTGCGAGGCTCGCGCCGGCGAGCGTGGTCCAGCGTGCGGCGTTTTCTTCGATCGAGCGCAACGTTTCGAGCACGCTCGTCGAAAGCGGTGCTTCCGCCTGCGGCGTGCCGGTGGGCGCCGGGCGCGAGTAGGCGGGCGTTGCGGGCGGCGCTTCGGCCAGATGCGAGCCGAACGGTGCCGTGCGGGGCGCACTCATGGGCGGGCGAGGGTTCACGCGCGCGGGCTGCCCCTGCCAGACGTACGGTTTCGGCGGCTTCGCGACGCGCGGCGGCGCGGCGGCCGCGGCACGGGCGGCTGTGCTGCCCGCCGCAGGCGGCGGCGCCGTGCGGCGCGGCATGATGGGTTGTGCGAACGGCGAAGTCAGCGGATCGATCGGCGCCGTCGTCGTGCCGAACGCGGCACTGCGCGCGGCGGCTGCAGCTGCGGCGGCACCGGCCGCGAGCGGCGCACCGTGCACCGCCGCGGAAGCTGAAGCCGTGCGCGCTGTCGCGCCTGTCATTGCGGCGGCCATGGCCGGTCGCGTTTGAGCCGTTTCTGCCCGCCACGGTGCATTGGGTTGCGCGGGGACGCCCTGTGCCCCGTGCGCACCCGCCATTTCCTGCATTGCGCTCGCACCGCGCACCGGCTGGCGGCGCGCTTCGCCGAGCGGCGCGCCTGGCTGCAACGGCGCGCGCGGCGGCTCCATCGGTGCTCGCGACATACCCGTAGGCGGCGTTTGCCCCGGCGCACGCGTGCCGCGCAGCCAGTCGGCGGCCGCGGTCGGTTCGGTGCGCGCCCAAGCCGCGGAAGGATCGGCGGGAGCACGGAAGCCTGGTTCCGCACGCCATGACCCAGCATCGGCAAAAGCGTCCTGTGCGGTGGCAGCGGCCGACGCTGCGCCGAGTCCCGCGGCCATCGCACCGGCTGTACGCGGGGTATCGCGACCCTCGCGCATGTCACGCGCGGGCGGGCGCCAGCTTGTCGGCCGTTTGCGTCGCGAGCCGTCGCCCGGCATCGGCGGATTGAAGGTGGCGGCGCTATGCGTGGGCAGTCCCTCTTCGGCCGCGGCGCGGCGGCTGCGGCGTTCGCGGCGCGGGCTGTCTTCAGTGTCACGCGCGGCGCGGATGTTCAGACCGAGCCCGAGCGAAATGTCCGCCCACGCGAGGAATTCGCGCCAATGGAAGTCGAGCAGCCACGGCAAGCTCACGAGGAGGAGCGCCGTCATCGCGAGCGGCGCGGCCACATGGCCGATGAGCTTGCCGAGTCCGCCCGAAAGTGCATGGCCGAGCGCGTTGAACCCGGCGATGTCGATGAGCGTCGCTTCGAGCGCGCAGCTCGCCACGATCACGCCGACGAAACCGAGCCAAAGCCGGATCGTGCCCGGGCCGCGCAGGCCCGCGCCGCCCGGCAGCACGGACTTGACGAGCCGCCAGATCAGAGGGATGAACCAGACGGCCGAAACGCCGAACCAGCCAGGAACTACCGTGTGCATGCCAAAGATGTACGTAGAGAAGGTGTGCGACGTGTGGAGTGTAACCGCTCGGCCCCTGCGCGCCGCCATCCACATGAGGGCGGTGTTGCGCGCGGCCCGGCGGGCGTTGCGCGGCCGACACGCCAAAGACCCGGCGCACGCCGTTTTGGTTCGCGCGCAACAAAAAAAGAGCCGCGCCGGGCAAGGGCGCGGCAGCTCATGTGCGCAGCGTTCACTGCGCCGGTTTGGCGTCGGAGGCGGGCGTCGGGGCCGGGCCTGTGCCTGGTTCGGCGCCCTGCTCGGCGAACGTCAGGCGGTCGCCGTCTTCCAGCACGAGAAAGAGCGATTGCGGATGGCGCATCTGCACGCCGGAGCGCGCGATATGCGAGAGCGCCTCCAGATAGGCGCCCTCGATATCGCCGCCTGCGCCGATGCAAGCCATGCGCGTGCCGCCGAGCTGGCTGAACGAGAGCAGGCCGTTCTTGAGCGTATAGGCGCCGAAATAGCGGTTGCAGCCCGAGAAGCCGCTTGCGCGGCGCTGACCGCTCTCGGTCGAGAGGTCGAGCGTGATGGGGCGAGCGTCGGGGTTTTCGGTGCTGTCGACGTGGGCGTTCGGGCCCGGCAGGGCGCGCAGCGTGCCGTCGGCGCGCTTCCATTCCACGAGCTGCCAGTGCGTGTTGTCGAGCAACTGGGTCGTCGCGGGGTTGAACGGATCGGGCAGCGGCGCGGAGGCGTCCGTGTGCACGGGCAGCTTGCACGCGCAAACCAGCAGGGCCGCAGCGAGCATCGCCGTGCGCGAGGCCAGCTTTCGCGCGAATGTGCCTTGGGCAGGGCGCAGGCGCTGGCGCATATTCACGCGCGGACCCTGGCTCGGTGCCTGGGTCGGCATCTGGCTCGCCGTCTGGCTAATAGGCATCGCATCGTTCCTCGTAATCGACGAAGGCGTAAGCGTAACGCACCGCGCTGCAGCATGCGAGCGCAAACGTGCGCGCGCCGCGCCTGAACCGGTCGGCCGCCGACGCGCCAAAGCGCCTCGCCGCGTCAAGGCCGCGTGTTAACATCGGCGCTCTTACGCATTTGCGCCATACCGCCATTCTGGAGACATCATGCAAACCCGCCCCCGCATCGGCACGCCGCTTTCCGCTTCCGCCACCCGTGTCATGCTGCTCGGCGCGGGCGAGCTTGGCAAGGAAGTGATCATCGCGCTGCAACGTCTCGGCGTCGAGGTGATTGCCGTCGATCGTTACGAAAACGCGCCCGGCCATCAGGTCGCGCATCGCGCCCACGTGATCGACATGGCCGATCCCAAGGCGCTGCGCGCGCTCATCGACGCGGAACGCCCGCATCTCGTCGTGCCCGAAATCGAAGCGATCGCCACCGACGCGCTCGCCGCCGTCGAGGCCGAGGGTGTCGCCGAGGTGATCCCCACCGCGCGCGCCGCGCAGCTCACGATGAACCGCGAGGGCATCCGCCGCCTCGCCGCCGAGGAACTCGGCCTCGCCACCTCGCCCTACGCGTTCGCCGATTCGCTCGACGAGCTGAAGGCGGGCGTCGCCAAGGTCGGCTATCCGTGCGTGGTGAAGCCGGTGATGTCGTCGTCCGGCAAAGGGCAGTCGGTCGTGCGCAGCGATGCGGACGTCGAGCGCGCCTGGGAATATGCGCTGGCGGGCGGCCGCGTGAACCGTGGGCGCGTGATCGTCGAGGGCTTCATCAACTTCGACTATGAAATCACGCAGCTCACCGTGCGCGCCATCGACCCGGCCAGCGGCCAGGTGCAAACGTATTTCTGCGATCCGATCGGCCACCTCCAGGTCGACGGCGACTACGTCGAATCGTGGCAGCCGCAGCCGATGAGCGCGAAGGCGCTCGAGCGCTCGCGCGAGATCTCGCACAAGGTGACCGAGGCGCTGGGCGGACGCGGTCTGTTCGGCGTCGAGCTGTTCGTGCGCGGCGACGAGGTGTGGTTCTCGGAAGTGAGCCCGCGCCCGCACGACACGGGGCTCGTCACGCTGGCTTCGCAGCGCTTCTCCGAATTCGAACTGCACGCCCGCGCGATTCTTGGCTTGCCCGTCGATACGACGGCGCGCGGTCCGGGCGCCTCGGCCGTGATCTACGGCGGCATGGACGCGCGCGGCATCGCGTTCGAGGGCGTTGCACAGGCGCTGGCCGTGCCGGGCGCGGATCTGCGCCTGTTCGGCAAGCCCGAGAGCTTCGTGAAGCGCCGCATGGGCGTCGCGCTCGCCACGGGCGCCGACACCGACGAGGCCCGCTCGCGCGCCCGCGAAGCCGCCGCGGCGGTGCGTCCGGTACCGGGCGACGCGGCCCAGTAAATGTATAGCGCGGCGCCAACGCAACCCACGGAGAACATGATGATCGATGCTCGAAGCGGTGCATTCCGGTTGGCGGCAGCGTGCGGTCTCGCCGCCGCGCTGCACGTGGGCGCGGCGAATGCGGCGGCTCCGCTCGAAGTGCGTGACATCCAGGTGCAGTCGCGCCATACGTTCAGCTATACCTGCGCCAACAGCAAGACCTTCAAGGTCACCTACCTCAATGCGGCCAACGGCCAGAGCTTCGCGCTCGTGCCCGTGCAAGGCCGCAAGCTCCTGTTCGTCGGGGTGATCGCCGCTTCGGGCGTGAAGTACGTCGCCGACCGCTACACATGGTGGACCAAGGGCCCCGGCGCGGATCTCTACGACGTCACGTCCGACGCGAGTCCGAAGCCGGTGCTCTCGGGCTGCGCGACGATCATGCGCTGACGCCGGACGCACGCTTCACGACACATTCCGCCCTGCGGGAGTAACCTGTCGGCCTGTTCGCGAAGGCCGGCTGCCGCCCGCGCCGCCGGCCACGCTCTTGCCAACGAGGTGGTCGATGAAAGCATCGGATCTGTTCGTCAAGGCGCTCGAAGCCGAAGGCGTCGAGTATGTGTTCGGTATTCCCGGGGAAGAGAACCTCGATCTGCTCGAATCGCTGCGGCGCTCGAAGATTCGTCTGATCGTCACGCGCCACGAGCAGGCTGCGGGCTTCATGGCCGCCACTTACGGGCGGCTGACGGGCCGCACCGGCGTGTGTCTGGCCACGCTCGGGCCGGGCGCCACCAACTTCGTGACCGCCGCGGCCTACGCGCAGTTGGGCGGCATGCCCATGCTGATGGTCACGGGCCAGAAGCCCATCAAGTCGAGCAAGCAGGGCCATTTCCAGATCGTCGACGTGGTGCGCATGATGGAGCCGCTCACCAAGTACGCGCGTCAGATCGTCTCCATCGGCAACATTCCGGCGCTCGTGCGCGAGGCGTTTCGCCAGGCCGAGCAGGAGCGGCCCGGCGCCGTGCATCTCGAACTGCCCGAAGACGTGGCCGACGAAGAGGGCGACGGCAAGCCCATTCCCAAGAGCTTCAGCCGCCGGCCCGTGGCCGAGGAAAAGGCCGTCGCGCACGCGGTCGGGGCGATCTGCAAGGCGCGCCATCCGCTTCTCATGATCGGCGCGGGGGGCAACCGCAAGACCACGCGCAACGTGCTGCGCGAGTTCGTCGACGAAACCGGCATCCCGTTCTTCACCACGCAGATGGGCAAGGGCGTCATCGACGAGTCGCATCCGCTCTGGCTCGGCAACGCCACGCTTTCGGACGGCGACTTCGTGCACCGCGCGATCGAGCACGCCGACTGCATCATCAACGTCGGCCACGACGTGATCGAAAAGCCACCGTTTTTCATGCGCAGCGCGGAAGAGAGAACCGTCATCCACGTGAATTTTCTCGGCGCGGAAGTCGACCCCGTGTATTTCCCGCAGATCGAAGTGGTGGGCGATATCGCCAACGCCGTGTGGCAGCTCAAGGAGAGCCTGAAACCGCGCGAGCACGCGTGGGACTTCGCGCGCTTCGAGGAGATCAAGCGCCATTTCGAGGCGCATCTCGCCAAAGGCCAGCACGACGAGCGCTTTCCCATGTACCCGGTGCGGCTCGTGCACGACGTGTACGGCGCGATGCCCGACGACGGCATCCTGTGCCTCGACAACGGCATGTACAAGATCTGGTTCGCGCGCTACTACCGCGCACGTGAGCCCAATTCGATCCTGCTCGACAACGCGCTCGCCTCGATGGGCGCGGGGCTGCCCTCGGCCATCGCCACGAAGATCGTGCATCCGCAGCGCAAGGTCGTGGCGGTCTGCGGCGACGGCGGCTTCATGATGAATTCGCAGGAACTGGAGACGGCGGTGCGCCTGAAGCTCGATCTCGTCGTGCTGCTGTTGCGCGACGACGCGTTCGGCATGATCCGCTGGAAGCAGGAAAACATGAATTTTCCCGATTACGGGATGACGCTGCAGAACCCCGATTTCGTCGACTATGCGCAGAGCTATGGCGCGCATGGCCACCGCGTGGGCTCGGCGGACGAACTCAAGCCGCTCGTCGAGCAGTGCCTCGCGCAGCCGGGCGTGCATGTGATCGACGTGCCCATCGACTATTCGGACAACGAGCGCGTGCTCAATCGCGACATCAAGCGACTGAGCGCGCAGCTTTGACGCCGCACTTACGGAGAACCCGTCATGCTCAAACCGACTTATCCGTACTATCTGGCCAACGAGGCCGTCGCCGCCAATACCGACCTCGAAGTCACCGACAAATACAGCGGCGAAGTCGCCACGCGCGTCGCGCTCGCCGACGCGAAAGCGATCGACCAGGCCATCGCGGCGGCCGAAGCCGCCATGCCCGCCATGCGCGCGTTCCCGCCGTACAAGCGCCAGGCCGTGATCGATCATTGCGTGGCGCGCTTTCGCGAGCGCTTCGACGAGCTGGCGATGGCGCTGTGCATCGAGGCGGGCAAGCCGATCAACGATTCGCGCGGCGAGGCCACGCGCCTGATCGATACGTTCCGCGTGGCCGCCGAAGAGAGCGTGCGCATCGACGGCGAGATCGTGAATCTCGAGATTTCGGCGCGCGCGAAGGGCTATCACGGCTACGTGAAGCGCGTGCCGATCGGGCCGTGCTCGTTCATCTCGCCATTCAATTTCCCGCTCAATCTGGCGGCTCACAAGGTCGCACCGGCGCTCGCCGCGGGCGTCCCGTTCGTGCTGAAGCCCGCGAGCCGCACGCCGGTCGGGGCGCTCATCATCGGCGAGGTGCTGGCGGAAACCGACCTGCCCAAGGGCGCGTTCTCGATCCTGCCCGCGCACCGCGACGGCGCCGACCTCTTCACTACCGACGAGCGCTTCAAGCTGCTTTCGTTCACGGGCTCGCCCGCGGTGGGCTGGGACCTCAAGAAGAAGGCGGGCAAGAAGAAGGTGGTGCTGGAGCTGGGCGGCAATGCGGCGGCTATCGTCGACGGCGATCAGGGCGGCAAGCTCGATTACGTCGTGGACCGGCTCGCGTTCGGCGCGTACTACCAGTCGGGGCAGAGCTGCATCGGCGTGCAGCGCATCCTCGTGCACGCGTCGATTTACGACGCGCTGCGTGAGAAGCTCATCGCCAAGGTCAAGACGCTCAAGATGGGCGACCCGAAGGACGAGAAAACCTTCGTCGGGCCGATGATCTCCGAGTCCGAGTCGAAGCGTCTGGCGGGCTGGATGGAGAGCGCGGTGCTCGCGGGTGCGAAGATCGTCGCGGGCGGCAAGGTGGACGGCGCGATGTTCGAGGCCACACTGCTCGAAGACGTACGCCGCGACACTGACCTCTACCGCAAGGAGGCGTTCGGGCCGGTTGCGATCCTCGAGCGTTTCGACGATTTCGGCCAGGCGATCGACATCGTCAACGACAGCGATTTCGGCCTGCAGGCGGGCGTCTTCACGGATTCGCTCGCCAACGCGCATCGCGCGTGGGACGGGCTCGATGTGGGCGGCGTGGTGATCAACGATATTCCGTCATTTCGCGTCGATAACATGCCGTACGGCGGCGTGAAGGACTCGGGCCTCGGGCGCGAGGGCGTGCGCTACGCGATCGAGGATATGACCGAACTGCGGCTGATGGTGATGCGCGAGACGTGGTGAGCAGGGAGCAGCGGGCTGGCGGAAAAAGGGTGCGATGCTTCGCCGCATGGCGCGTGGGGATTTCCCGTGCGCCATGTTGCAGAACGCATGGCCCGCTGCCATAGGGATTTATGCCAAGGTGCTACAATACCGGCCTTTCGGCCCTTTGCGCCTGCCGCAGAGGGCGGGCAGAACGCCGGCAACAAGCAGGCAGCAAGCCGCCCCGAGGCTTGCTGGATCGGCCTGAATCGCCGATCGAGCCGTTTTGACATATCCGGTGCGCACGCCCGTCAATAGACGAGGACGGCGCCGGAACCATCTGGAATCGAGCGAGTCTGGCTGGGTTGAACCCGAGCGAGCGCGGCGATGAAGCCTGCGCCCCGTCCCCGGCAGATTCTATCGTCGTCCACAGGCCATCCCGGGCCAACCGTTTGCCGGGAGGCCCTCGCGGGCTTGTGTTCCGTCCGTCGCCGCAAGGTGCCCGATGTGTTGTCCGGCACCTTTGCATCGACCTGCAATGCCCAGCAGTGACCTTTTGAGGCGCTCCCGCGCCTTGCGCGAATAGCGCCTTTATAGCGAAGCCACCATGTCCGACACAGCCGTCACGCCCAGCACTGCGAACTTTGACCAGTTTGGTCTGGCCCCCGAAATTCTCAGGGCCATCAAGGAGCAGGGCTACACGACGCCCACGCCGATCCAGGCGGAGGCGATTCCCGTGGTGCTCACGGGCCGCGACGTGCTGGCTGCAGCGCAGACTGGCACGGGCAAGACGGCGGGCTTCTCGCTGCCGATCCTGCAACGCCTCTTGCCGTTGGCGAGCACGAGCGCTTCGCCCGCCCGCCATCCGGTGCGCGCGCTGATTCTCACGCCGACGCGCGAACTGGCCGACCAGGTCGCCAACAACGTGCGCACCTACGCGCAGCACACGCCGCTGCGCAGCGCGGTGGTATTCGGCGGCGTCGACATGAATCCGCAGTCCGATGAGCTGCGCCGCGGCGTGGAAATCCTGATCGCGACGCCTGGCCGCCTGCTCGACCACGTGCAGCAGAAGACCACGAGCCTCGGTCAGGTGCAGATGCTCGTGCTCGACGAAGCCGATCGCATGCTCGACATGGGCTTCCTGCCCGACCTGCAGCGCATCCTGAACCTGCTGCCGAAGGAGCGCCAGACGCTGCTCTTCTCGGCCACGTTCTCGGGCGAGATCAAGAAGCTTGCGGCGACCTATCTGCGCACGCCGCAGACCATCGAGGTGGCGCGCAGCAACTCGACCGCGACCAACGTCACCCAGGTGGTGTACGAAGTCGCCGAGGGCGACAAGACCGGCGCGGTCGTTCAGTTGATCCGCGACCGGGGCCTGAAGCAGGTGATCGTGTTCTGCAACAGCAAGATCGGCGCGAGCCGTCTGGCGCGCCAGATCGAAAAGCAGGGCATCGTCGCGGCCGCGATCCACGGCGACCGCACGCAGAGCGAGCGCATGCAGGCGCTCGACGCCTTCAAGCGCGGCGAAATCGAGGCGCTCGTGGCGACCGACGTGGCCGCGCGCGGCCTCGACATTGCCGAGCTGCCCGCCGTCATCAACTTCGACCTGCCGTTCAACGCCGAAGACTACGTGCACCGTATCGGCCGCACCGGCCGTGCAGGCGCCTCGGGTGACGCGCTGTCGCTGTGCAGCCCGAACGAGAAGAAGCAGCTCGCCGATATCGAGAAGCTCATCAAGCGCCCGCTGACCGTGGAGCGCCTCGTGGTCGACGTGCCGGTGCCGCACGAGGGTGGCGGCCGCCGGCGCGAGCGCGACGGCTATGAAAGCCGCGAAGGCCGCGGTGAACGTGGCGAGCGCGGCACGCACCGCCGGGCGGCGTCGTTCGAGCGCCCGCATCACCATCGTTCGCAGCCGATCGACGACTTTTTCCTGAAGCCCTACGAGCCCTCGGCGAGCGCGCGCAGCAAGGCCGAAGACAAGCCCGCGAACGCCGCGCCGCAAAAACAGCAGTCGAAGCAGCCGCTCGCGGCGCTTCTGGGCGGCCTCGGCTCGTCGTGGCGCAACAAGCCGACGTCGTCTTCGTCGAGCTGAGTTCGAGCGCGATAGATTCGCGCAGCGCAGAAAAACGGCATGTCGCTCCTGGCGGCATGCCGTTTTTGTTTATGCGGCCGGCAATTGCGCGAGCCGCCGCTTCCACGCATCGATCGCGTCGAGCTGGAACGCTGCGAGCGTCGCGGGCGCGGGATCGTGCAATTCGAGGCCCAGGTGCCGCGCGGCGGCCATCAGCGCTTCCAGAGGGCGTGACGCATCGAGGGCCTGCGCCCCGGTCTGCTTCGAGAGCTTTTCTCCATCCGCGTTCGTGACGACCGGCACATGCAGATACGCGGGCGTTGGCACGCCGAGGCACTGCTGGAGCCAGATTTGCCGCGCCGTCGAGTCGAGCAGGTCCGCACCACGCACCACGTGCGTGATGCGCTGTTCGGCGTCGTCCACGACCACGGCGAGCTGGTAGGCCCACTGGCCGTCCGCGCGCAGCAGCACGAAATCGCCGACTTCGGTCGCGAGGTTCTGGTGCTGTTGGCCTTGCCAGCGGTCGTCAAAGCGAATCAGTGAGGAATTGGCGTGCGCGCCTGCGGGTTCGTCAGTAGTGTCTTCGTCAGGCACGCGCAGCCGCCACGCACGGGCGGGCTTGCCGTGCAGGCCGTCGCGGCAGGTGCCCGGATAGATCAGCGTGGTATTGCGCTGGTGCATGCGCAGTTGCGAATCGGCGATTTCCTTGCGCGTGCAGCCGCACGGGTAGGCGTGACCTGAAGCGATCAGCCGGTCGAGCGCCGCGCGGTAAAGATCGGTGCGGCGGCTCTGCCATTCGGGCGGCTCGTCGGCGTGAAAGCCGAAGGCCGCGAGCGTCGCGAGGATGTCCTCAGCTGCGCCCGGTACGGTGCGCGGGCCATCGATGTCCTCCACGCGCACGAGCCAGGCGCCGCCATGCGCTCGCGCGTCGAGCCAGCTCGCCAGCGCCGAGACGAGCGAGCCAAAGTGCAGCGGGCCAGTGGGCGAGGGCGCGAAGCGCCCGCGATACCCTTGCGGCGTTGCGCTCACGCGCGCGGCTTTAAGCGGCAGCCTGAGCCGCTGCATCCGTCGCGCTCGCGCGCTCCGGATGGCACGCCGGGCAGCTCTTGCCCACTACGTAGAGCGGCGAAGCCTGCTCCTGCGGCGTCACAACGGCACGGCACGCGAAGCACTGCACGGTGTCCGTCGGTTCGAGCTGCGGATTGAGCGCGGTGCGCTGGTCGAACACGAAGCAGTCGCCGCTGTAATGCGCGCCGCCCACTTCCTCGAAGTACTTGAGAATGCCGCCTTCGAGCTGGTACACGTGCTCGATGCCCACTTCCTTCATGTGGATGGCCGCCTTTTCGCAGCGGATGCCGCCCGTACAGAACGACACGACCGTCTTGCCTTCGAGGTCGGCGCGGTTCGCCTCGATCACGGCGGGGAATTCGCTGAACTTGTCGATGCGGTAGTCGAGCGCCTTGTCGAACGTGCCGACATCGATTTCGAACGCGTTGCGCGTGTCGAGCATGACGACGGGGCGGCCTTCGTCGTCGAAGCCGCGGTCGAGCCATTGCTTGAGCACGACGGGCGCCACGGAAGGCGCGCGGCCTTCCTCGGGGCGGATCGCGGGCTTCTTCATCGTGATGATCTCGCGCTTCAGGCGCACGAGCATGCGGTTGAAGGGCCGCGTTTCGGAGATGCTTTCCTTGAACTTCAGCGTCGCGAACTTGCCCTCGAAGAGCGGATCGTGATTGATGAAGTCCATGAAGGCGCGCACGTTGCCTTCATCGCCGGCGACGAACAGGTTGATGCCTTCCGGCGCGAGCAGGATCGTGCCCCGCAAATCGAGCGATTGGCAGCGCTCGAGCACGAGCGGACGCCATTCTGCGGTCTTCTCGAGCGTGGCGAACTGGTAAGCGGAGAGATTGAGGATACGCATGGTGCAACTGGAAAAGCGCCTAAGAAGGCGCGTGAAACCGGAGCCGGGCGCGCGTGCTACCTGTCACTATGGGTCCCCACTGGGATTCCCCCGAAAACGGGAATTGGGGCAGGGCGCGCGGCGGGCGCAATCCGCTATTATCCCTCAATCGCGCCTCGCGCCGCCTGCGGCGTAGTCGACACGTCGCGCGGCGGCGCTGTGCCCGCGCAAGGCGCTGGCCAGGCGGCCAACATCACTTGCCCATGCGAGCGTGCGCCGAAAATCGCGTGCCCCTGAAGGTACAATGACGGCCATGTCAGATCCCCGCTTCGTCCATCTCCGCGTCCACTCCGAATTCTCGATTGCCGACGGCATCGTGCGCCTCGACGACCTCGTCAAGGCGGCGGCCAAAGACGGCCAGGGCGCGCTCGCGCTCACCGACCTCGGCAACGCATTCGGCCTCGTCCGTTTCTACACCGAAGCCCGCGGCAAAGGGGTCAAACCCATCGCCGGCTGCGACGTCTGGATCACCAATCCCGACGACCGCGACAAGCCGTCGCGCCTCCTGCTGCTGGTGAAGAACAAGCGCGGCTACCTGAATCTGTGCGAGCTGCTTTCCAAGGCGTGGCTCACGAACCAGTATCGCGGCCGTGCGGAAGTCGACGTTGCGTGGCTCGAAGAAGGGCTGGCCGAGGGCCTGCTCGCGATCTCGGGTGCGCAACAGGGCGACGTGGGTCTCGCGCTCGCGGCGGGCAATGTGGAAAGCGCCAAGCGCCATGCGCAGCGCTGGGCGAAGCTGTTCCCGAACGCGTATTACATCGAGCTGCAGCGCTGCGGCCAGCCTGGCGGCGAGCAGTATGTCGAGCAGGCGGTGGCGCTCGCGTCGCAACTGAAGCTGCCGGTGGTCGCCACGCACCCCATGCAGTTCATGACCGACGAGGAATACACCGCGCACGAAGCGCGCGTGTGCATCTCGGAGGGTGACATCCTCGCGAATCCGCGCCGCCAGAAGCGCTTCACGACTGATCAGCGTTTTCGCACGCAGGAAGAAATGGCCGCGCTTTTCGCGGACATTCCTTCGGCAATCGCGAACACCATCGAGATCGCGCGGCGCTGCAATCTGACGCTCGAACTCGGCAAGCCGAAGCTGCCGCTGTTCCCGACGCCCGACGGCCTCTCGCTCGACGACTATCTCGTGCAGCTTTCGAGGGAAGGTCTCGAAAAGCGCCTCGTGCAGCTGTATCCGGACGAAGCCGAACGCGAACAGGAGCGCGCGCGCTACAACGAGCGGCTCGAATTCGAGTGCGGGACCATCATCAAGATGGGCTTCCCGGGCTACTTCCTGATCGTTGCGGACTTCATCAACTGGGCGAAGAACAACGGCGTGCCGGTGGGGCCGGGCCGGGGGTCGGGTGCGGGCTCGCTCGTCGCGTACGCGCTCGGCATTACCGATCTCGATCCGCTGCGCTACAACCTGCTGTTCGAGCGCTTCCTGAATCCGGAACGGGTATCGATGCCCGACTTCGACATCGACTTCTGCCAGCACGGGCGCGACCGCGTCATTCAGTACGTGAAGGAGAAATACGGTGCGGATGCCGTCTCGCAGATCGCGACTTTCGGCACCATGGCCGCGAAGGCCGCGGTGCGCGACATCGGCCGCGTGCTCGATCTCGGCTACAACTTCACCGACGGTGTCGCCAAGCTGATTCCGTTCAAGCCGGGCAAGCACGTCACCATCGCCGACGCGATGAAGGAAGAGCCGCTCCTGCAGGAGCGCTACGACAACGAAGACGAAGTGCACCAGCTGCTCGACCTCGCGCAGCTCGTCGAAGGTCTCACGCGTAACGTGGGCATGCACGCGGGTGGCGTGCTGATCGCGCCGGGCAAACTCACCGACTTCTGCCCGCTCTACACGCAGGGCGACGAAAGCGGCGTCGTGAGCCAGTACGACAAGGACGACGTGGAAGCCGTCGGCCTCGTGAAGTTCGACTTTCTGGGCCTGACCACGCTCACGATTCTCGACTGGGCCGAGCGCTATATCCGCATGCTCGATCCGTCGAAGAAGGATTGGTCGCTCGCCGAAGTGCCGCTCGACGACGCGCCGTCGTTCCAGATCCTCAAGAAAGCGAATACGGTCGCCGTGTTCCAGCTGGAAAGCCGCGGCATGCAGGGCATGCTGAAAGACGCGCAGCCCGATCGCTTCGAGGACATCATTGCGCTCGTGGCGTTGTATCGTCCGGGCCCGATGGACCTGATCCCGAGCTTCTGCGCGCGTAAGCACGGCCGCGAAGTGGTGGAGTATCCCGATCCGCGTGTCGAACCTGTTCTGAAAGAGACCTACGGCATCATGGTCTACCAGGAGCAGGTGATGCAGATGGCGCAGATCATCGGCGGCTACTCGCTCGGCGGCGCGGACTTGCTGCGTCGCGCGATGGGCAAGAAGAAGCCCGAGGAGATGGCCAAGCACCGCGAGATTTTCGCGGAAGGCGCGGCGAAGAACGGCCTCACGCGCGAGAAGGCGGACGAGACCTTCGACTTGATGGAGAAGTTCGCGGGCTACGGCTTCAACAAGTCGCACGCCGCCGCGTACGCGCTCCTCGCTTATCACACGGCATGGCTCAAGGCGCACCATCCGGCCGAATTCATGGCGGCGAATATGTCGCTCGCCATGGACGACACCGACAAGGTGAAGATCCTCTTCGAGGATTGTCTGACCAACAAGATGGTCGTGCTGCCGCCGGACGTCAATGCCTCGGCGTACCGCTTCGAGCCGGTGGCCGACGCCAGCGTGGCCGAAGGCAAGCGCTCGCGCACGATCCGCTACGGTCTCGGCGCGATCAAGGGCAGCGGCCAGAACGCCATCGAAGAAATCTTGCGCGCGCGTGAAGAGGGCGGTCCGTTCAAGGACCTGTTCGACTTCTGCGAGCGCATCGACCGTCGTCTCGTCAATCGCCGCACGATCGAAGCGATGATCCGCGCCGGCGCGTTCGACACGATTCACGCGAACCGCGCGCAGTTGCTCGCATCCGTGCCGATGGCGATGGAAGCCGCCGACCAGGCGAGCGCCAACGCCATGCAGGCCGGCCTCTTCGATATGGGCGACGCGCCGCTCGCCGCGCACGAACTGGTGGACGAGCCGGCATGGGGCGAGAAGCGCAAGCTCCAGGAAGAGAAAGCGGCGCTGGGCTTCTACCTCTCGGGCCACCTGTTCGACGCCTACAAGGACGAAGTGCGCCGCTTCGTGCGCCAGAAGATCGGCGAGCTGAAGGAAGGGCGCGACAAGCTGATCGCGGGTGTGATCGCTTCGTTGCGCACGCAAATGACCCAGCGCGGCAAGATGCTGATCGCGCTGCTCGACGACGGCACCGGCCAGTGCGAAGTGACGGTGTTCAACGAGCAGTTCGAAGCGCACAAGGCGCTCTTCAAGGAAGACGAGCTGCTCGTCGTGCAGGGCGGGGCGCGCAATGACGCGTTCACGGGCGGCATTCGCTTCACGGTGGATACCGTGATGGATCTGGAGCGAGCGCGCAGCCGCTATGCGCAAGCCGTGAAGCTGCAGATGAACGGCAATGCCAATGCCGGCGCGCTGCGCACGGTGCTCGAAGCGTATCGCGCGAAGCCCGACGACTCGCTTCCGGCGCCTGCCACGGAAACGCGGGGCCGCGGCGGCTTCGGGCGCGATCGCGGCGAGCGCGCGCAAGCGGTCATTCCGAACGGGCTCGCGGTGCAGATCGCTTATCGTAACGATCGAGCGGAAGGCGAAGTGCGTCTGGGCGACGCCTGGCGCGTCAAGCCTACCGACGATCTGCTCGCCGCGCTGCGTGGCGAGTTCGCGGGCAGCGAAATCGAGATCGTGTACTGACGGGATTGGGCGGTATGGCAGTCTTCACTGCTGCCATGCCGCACCGTGGTTCTGCGAAACACTCGTCGTTTAACTCGCGAGTTCGGCCAGACCGCGTTCGGCGCGCACGGTGCCGTCCGCGATTCGCACCTTGACCCTTGCCTCGTTGGAGCTTGCCTGCGCGCGCGCTTGCTCGCGGTGCCACAGGTGGAAGATTTCCGTGGCATAGGCGCCGAGCTTGCGGTGCACGCCGCAATTGGCGAGCCGGGCCACGAAATCGGCGTCCTCGTGCCCCCAGCCGGTGAAGCTGGTATCGAACCCGTTCACGCGCTCGATGTCGCTGCGCCAGGCGCTCATGTTGCAGCCCTTGATACCGCGCCACTTGAACTGCTCGATCACGCGCCACTTGCGATCCGGCAGCTTGACGAAGAGGGGCGCGATCTTGTTGACGTGGCCAGCGAGGCGTTGCTGCACCCAGAAGCCGAAGCCTTTGTCTGCAAGCGGGATCGTCTGTGCGATCACCTGTTGCGTGAGCGTTTCGTCGAGCAGGATGCGGCTGCCGGTGATGACGGTGCGCTCGCTCGCGAGCTGCCGATGGCGCGCAACGAAATCGTGCTGCGTGACGCAGTCGCCGTCGAGAAAGATCAGGTAATCGCCGCGGGCCTGCACGATGCCCTTGTTGCGGATCTCGGCGAGGCGAAAGCCGTCGTCCGGGTGCCACACGTGCTCCATGCGCACCGGACTCGACGCCGCGCAGCGCTCCACGGTTTCGCGGGTCGCATCGGCCGAGCCGTCGTCGGCGACGATGATTTCGTAGCGCGTGTCGGACTGCGCGCTCAAGCTGGCCAGTACCCGTTCGAGCGCATCGGGCCGGTTATAGGTGCTGACGATCACCGAAATCAGCATGTCGCGACGCGCGTTCATCGGCTCTCCGGCGCGGCGTCGCGGGCTTTTGACGCGGCGGACTGCTGTGTTTCGAGGAGCATGAGCTTCAGGTAGCGGTAATAGGTGCCTTCGGCGTTGGAGATCGCCAGCACGAAGCCCATCTTGCCGTCGAGAAAGCCGCGCTGAATGATCCAGCTGCGCACAAACGACCAGAAGCCGTGCAGCAACGCCTTGCGCAGGCCGCCGCGCTTGCCGCGAGCCGCACCCTGGGTCGCGCCGTAGGTCGAATAGCTGTCGATTTTCCCGAGCACTTCGGAGAAGTCGCGGAAGCTGTAGTGAATCAGCGCCTGAGTGAGGGTGCCGACCCGCGCCTCGGGCGCGGCGATCACGCGTTCGTGTACGAGATCGTTCGAAAAGCGTGCCGCGTCGCGGCGAAAGAGCCGCGTCACATAGTCGGGTGACCAGCCGGAATGGCGGATCCACTTGCCGCAGTAATTCGATTGGCGAGGCACGCGGAACAGGTCGGCGCCGTTCGTCTTCACGCTTGCGAGAATCTCGTCGCGCAGCGCAGGGGAGACGCGTTCGTCGGCGTCGAGCGAGAGGATCCACGGGCCGCGGGCCGCGTCGAGCGCGCGCTGCTTCTGCGGGCCGAAACCGGGCCAGTCGGTATCGACGACCGTCGCGCCGAACTCGCGGCAGATGGCCTGGGTGCCGTCCGTGCTGCCGGAATCGAGCACGACGATTTCGTCGACCCAGCCGTGCACGGAAGCAAGGCAGTCCCGAATATCGTGTGCTTCGTTTTTGACGATGACGATGACGCTGATCGCATCGGGTTTGGCGCTGTCGTTCATCGGCGCTGGCTCGCGATGGCTGGAAGAAGGTGGAGAGGGCAGGAACGCCGGCTGGAGCCGGCCTCGCGTTCGGAGAGCGCTTCGCGCAGACGCTTGCTGCGCGTGCGTTCGTGCCCCGAAGCCGAATCGCTGAGTATATACAAAAACGCCGGCGGCTACGAAACCGCCCCGGCGCCGGCCCCGGCCGGGCAGATACATCGCCTCCTGGGCCGAACGTTTACAATGGCGTACCTGTTTGCCGGGGGGCGGGCAGATTACCCGCATTTTTTTCGAGGAAATTTTGGGCGAGAGATCAACCTTGAGCAAGCCGATCGGCTCCGACACCAAGTCGTCGCCGGTCGTGATTGGCCGGCGGCTGTGGCCGTATGTAAAGCCGCTTATGTGGGTGCTGCTCGCAGGCGTGATCGCGATGGCGGTGGTGGCCGCCACGGAAGCCGGCATTCCTGCGCTGCTCAAGCCGCTGCTCGATCACGGCTTCGGCACGCGCGGCGATCCGAAAGCGAAGTGGCTGGTGCCCGCCGCGGTCATCGGGCTGTCACTCGTACGCGGCCTCGCGCAATACGCGTCCGGCTACTTGCTGCAGTACGTGTCGAACCGCGTGCTGCTCGCGCTGCGCCTGAAGATGTTCGAGCGCATGATTCACGCGAGCGTCGGTTTCTTTCAGCGCGAAACCGCAAGTACGGTCATCAACGCGATCGTGTTCGAGGTCAACCAGATTCTCGGCGTGCTGCTCGGCGTGCTGGTCACGCTCGTGCGCGACTCGCTCACGGTGATCTTCCTGCTCGGCTACCTGTTCTATCTGAACTGGCGGCTCACGTTGATCGTCGCGGTGCTGCTGCCGGCTATCGGCTGGCTCGTCAGCAAGATCAACCGGCGTCTGCGCCGGCTGAACCGCGAGCATCAGATGCTCACGAACGACCTGTCCTATATCGTCGAGGAGACGGTGGGCGGCTACAAGGTCGTCAAGGTTCACAACGGCGAGAGCTACGAAAAGGACCGCTTCGGCGAAATGAGCCGCCGCCTGCGCGGCTACCAGATGCGCATGACGGTGTCGGGCGGGCTCGCGCAGCCGCTCACGCAGTTCCTCGCTTCGATCGCGCTGGCGATCGTCATCACCATCGCCGTTGTGCAGGCCTCGAACGACCAGACGACGGTCGGCGGCTTCGTGGCGTTCGTCACCTCGATGCTGCTCGTGATTTCGCCGCTCAAGCACCTGATCGACGTGAATCAGCCGCTGCAGCGCGGCATGACCGCAGCCGAGCTGATCTTCGGGCTGATCGATGAACCGCCCGAGCCGGCGGGCGGCGGCTTGCCGCTCGAACGCGCGCGCGGCGAAGTGGAGTTCCGCGATGTGTCGTTCGCCTATGGCGCGAGCCACCGTGTGACGCTCGACCATGTGTCGTTCCGCATCAACCCGGGCGAAATGGTGGCGCTCGCCGGTCCGTCCGGCAGCGGCAAGACCACGCTCGTGAATCTGTTGCCGCGCTTTTTCGATCCGAGCGGCGGCCAGGTGATGGTCGACGGCGTATCGATCGCCGATTACGACGTGCATGCGCTGCGCAACCAGATCGCGATGGTGAGCCAGGACGTGGTGCTGTTCAACGACACGGTCGCGAACAACGTCGCCTATGGCCAGACCGCCGACCGCGAGCGCGTGGAGCGCGCGCTGCGCGCCGCGAACCTGTGGGAGACGATCTCGGCGCTGCCTGAAGGCATGGAGACGCTGATCGGCGACAACGGCATGAAGTTCTCGGGTGGCCAGCGCCAGCGCCTGGCGATCGCCCGTGCGATCTACAAGGATGCGCCGATCCTGATTCTCGACGAAGCGACGTCGGCACTCGATTCGGAGTCGGAGCGCCACGTGCAGGCGGCGCTGGAAACGCTGATGCGCGGACGCACGACGCTCGTGATCGCGCACCGCTTGTCGACGATCGAGCGCGCGAACCGCATCCTCGTCATGGATGGCGGCCATATCGTCGAATCGGGCACGCACCAGGAACTGCTCGAGCGGGGCGGCATGTACGCGCACCTGCACAAGATCCAGTATCAGCAGAGCGCGGCCTGACCCTTCTGCGCGATGACGCGGCGCGTGAGTTCGAGCGCGCCGCGCGCATGCAGGCGCGCCGACGCGCCGCGTGGGCCTAAGCCGCTACATTTGGCGATATCAGGCGGCGGCGGGCGCTGCCTCGGGTGCGCGAGCCGCGAGTTGGCGCAGCACCGCGCCCACGAGTTGCGCAGGCGGGATGGTGTCCACGTTGCCGGTGCCCTGCAGGCCGATGGATCGGCAGGCTTCGGTCAAGCGCAGAAACGGCGGCTCCTGATGCCGGAACAGCGAGACGCTGGGCGTTTGCGTGGTGTGGGCGACGTGCATCAGTCCGCCGTCCGCGCCCACGAACAGTTCGGCGTGCGCAACGATCTCGCGCGCCTGAAGGAACGCGAGCTTGCCGGTCAGGGAGCGAATGCGCACGTTGGCGGGTGCGCTCGCGCACAACTGCTCCGCGATTTGCGTGCCGTTGTCCGAGCCGAGTACGACGATTTCCTTCGCGGCGCCCGCGTTGTCGTACTTGCTCAACAATTCGATGACTTCGGACCAGCGGTTGTAGGTACGATCGGGGTCCACGCCGCCCGCCGCGATCGCGATGAACGGGCGCGCAGGCAAGAGGCCGCGCACCGACTCGCGTGTCGCCGGCTTGCTGGCAAGATAGGGCTTGCTGATCGCGGCGAGCGTGTCGGCGTCGTGGCCGAGCGAGAACACGTCGTTGACGCTCGCGAAGCTGAAGCAGGTCTGGTTGCGGTCGGGACCGTTGAAGTAGCGGAAGAGGCCCGCGTACGGCAGGTTCGCGAAGTAGCGGGTCTTGATGCGAATCGAGGGCAGGTTGTACTCGGAGAGCAGGATTGCGTCGTAGCGGCTCGCATCGACCTCTTCCGGGGCGCCGTAGACCTTGCCGAACACGTCGTCTTCGTTGAAAAGCGGCACCAGCGACGGCAGCGCGAGCAGATCGACGCGCATGCCGAGGCCCTTGAGCAGCGCGCGGCCGGCCATGTCCATCGTCGCGTCGCCGAAGTTGCGTTTGGCGTAGACCCAGAGGATGCGCTGCGATGTGTCCAGATGCGCCTGTTCGAGGCGCATCTGGCGGTGCGCCCTCAGAAGAAACTGCTTGTGCAGGTATTTCTTCGCGATCTTGATGCGGCTGGTGCTGCGAAGAAACGGCTCCGGCTCGTAAGGCACGCCCTGGTAGGGGATCATGCAGGACCGCGAAACGGCGCGATCGAGCCAGCTTGCTGGCGAAACCCACGAAGTGTTCGAGTTGGTCTGCTGAAACACGAGTCTACTTGCTCTTCAAGATAACCTCTTATTATCACACGATAATGGCTCGCGCGCTTCACGAAGAATCAGGGACGGCTGCATTGGCGGGCACTGCAGGGTACGAACTTCCGCGGCGAGTTCGGGTAAGAAGAATGTATGCGTACAATATCGCGTTTCTCGTCATGCTTCGCACCCAAAAAGCCGCGTAGTCAGGACGTTATGAAAGAACCCGTTTTTCTACGCGTCCGTGCTGACCGCCTTCGAAGCGATCACGGAACGCGGGGATGCCAAATCTGACCCTTTCTAGGGCAAACCTTCATGTTCAGCATTCTGATCCCGACCTGGAATAACCTGCCGTACCTCAAGCTGTGCGTCGACAGCATCCGGCGCCATTCTTCGTTCGAGCACGAGATTCTCGTCCATGTGAACGACGGCAGCGACGGCACGCTCGACTGGGTCCGCGAACAGGGCATCCGCCATACGTGGAGCAAGGGGAACGTGGGCGTCTGCCTCGCCGTGAACGACGTGGCGCGCCTTGCCACGACCGAGTGGATCCTGTTCATGAACGACGACATGTTCTGCACGCCCGGTTGGGATTCGGCCTTCGTCGATGCATTGCGCGAAATCGGCCCGGCGCCTGCCTATCTCGCCTCGCAGATCATCGAGCCGACCGACACTGGCAACAACCTCGTGACGGTCGCCCACTTCGGCACGGGTCCTGCCGACTTCAATGAGGCCGGGCTGCTCGAATTCGCCGCGAAGATGAACACTGCGGACCGGAACGGCATCGCGCTGCAGCCGACGCTCGTGAGCCGCGAACTTTGGCTGCGCGTGGGTGGCTATAGCATCGAGTTCGGGCCAGGCATGAGCAGCGACGACGACTTCCTGATGAAGCTCTGGCTGATCGGCTGCCGCACGTTCCGCTCGGTAGGCGCGAGCCGTATCTACCATTTCGGCTGCCGTACGACGGGACGCATTCGCCGCAATCGCGGCGGCCGCGAATTCCTCCTGAAGTGGGGCGTGACGCAGCGCGACTTCAAGTACAACTACATGGCCCGCACGGCCGATGCCGCGCCGGGCACGCTTCCCAACGTGCCGCGGCCCAACTTCGTGAGCCGCCTCAAGCGGGTGATCTACGCGTTCGGCCTTTACCCGACTCAGGATCTCGAAGCGTGGGAGCCCGATCTGCCCGCGCAACTCCAGCACACCGCTTCGTTGACTGAAAACGCCACGCCGCGCCAGTAATCGCGCCAACGCCGACGGCGCCCTGCGGCGCCGGATCGCGCGCACTTTGCCTCGAATTGGAACAGTGCCTTAGGATTCTAGGGGTTAACCCTAGGGATTCGTGAGCATACGATGCGTACATCGGTCGCATGCACACACAGTCGCACGTCGACCGCCAATCCAACTGGAGGTCGTTTCCATGAAGTCCCTGATTCAAGCCGTTGCCGTCGCCGCCGTTCTTGCCGCTGCCGCACTTCCCACCGCTTCGTTTGCGCAGTCGCACTCGACCATCACCCGCGCCCAGGTGCGCGCCGAACTCGTGCAACTTCAGCAGGTGGGCTACCGCGTCGGCGATGGCGACAACGCCCACTATCCCGAAGCCATTCAGGCCGCCCAGGCGAAGGTCGCCGCGTTGAATGGCGCAAACAGCAGCTACGGCGGCGTGGCGAACGCGTCGCAATCGGGCGGCCGCGCTACGGTTTCGCCTGAAGACTGGAACGCGATGTACTCGCGCTAAGCCGTCGCGGCGCGCACTGTTTGTGAAGTGCGCGAAGTGGAAGGGGAGACGTCAGACGGCGCGAGGCGCTTCGGCTTCGCTGCCCGCAGGTTCTGCGGCGTACGACGTTTCCTCCAACTGCGCGAGCAGCGCGCGGGCTTGCACGAGCGTGTCGCCCTTCATCGGCTGAAACGCGAAGTGCAGCGATTTTTCGAGCTTCGCGAAGTTGCGCCGCGTGCTGCGCGTGTAGGCGGGATCGTAGTGCTGCGCGACGAGCGCCTCGTAAAGCGCCGCTCTCCGATCTTCGTCGAGCAGCTTGCACCACGATTCGATACGCTCGCGCCCGTGCAGCGGCGTGAGCTTGTTCAGCTGCTCGCGGAAATAGGTACGTTCATCAAACAAATGCCCGTACTCCTCGAGCAGCAAGTCGATGCGTTCTTTACGCGCGACATCGAGTACGACACAAGGCGCGGCATGCAGACGTTCGACGAGCGCGGGTGGCAGCGTGATGACGCCGATGCGCCGGCTCTCGGCCTCGACAAACACGGGGCGCGCGGCGTCGAAACCGCGCAGCGTCTGCACGAGCGCCGTATCGAACGACTTCTGCGACGGTTGCGCCCGCTCGGGCAGCGCGCCCAGCAACGAACCGCGATGCGCAGCGAGCCCTTCGAGATCGAGCATCTGCGCGTTCGCTTGTCCCAGCGCCTTCAACAGGCGTGTCTTGCCGCTGCCGGTCGGCCCGGCCACCACGATATAGCGAAATCCTTCAGGCAGCGTGCCAAGCGCTTCCACGACCGTATGCCGGTACGCCTTGTATCCGCCGTCAAGTTGACGCGCGCGCCAGCCGATCATGTTGAACCACGCCGTCATCGAGCCGGAACGCTTGCCGCCGCGCCAGCAGTAGATAAGCGGGCGCCAGTTGCGTGGACGGTCGGCGAACAGCGTGTCGAGATGCATGGCGATATTGCGCGCCACCATGGCCGCGCCCACGCGCGTCGCCTCGAAGGGCGACTCCTTGTACATGGTCCCGACGATCACGCGCTCTTCGTTGCTGAGCACGGGCGCGTTGATCGCGCCGGGTACGTGGTCCTCGGCATATTCGAGCGGCGTTCGTACGTCGACGATCTCGTCGAATTCGCCGATCTGTTCAATGGTGACGCGCTGGTGATTCAACTGCGATGCTCCGGTGATGCCTGCACACGCGTCGCGCTACATGAGCACGATGTCGTACTGTTCCTGACTCAAATTCGATTCCACCTGCAACGAAACCGGCTTGCCGATGAAGTCGATCAACATGGCGAGATGCTGCGACTCTTCCTCGAGAAAGAGGTCGATGACCTGCTGTGAAGCGACCACGCGAAACTCGCGCGGATTGAACTGCCGCGACTCGCGCAGAATTTCACGCAGCACGTCGTAGCAAACGGTGCGTGCGGTCTTCACCTGGCCTTTGCCGAGACAAGTCGGGCAAGGCTCGCACAGCACGTGCGCAAGCGATTCGCGCGTGCGCTTGCGCGTCATCTCCACAAGGCCCAACTGCGAGAAGCCGTTCACGGTCACACGCGTGCGGTCGCGCGAAAGCGCCTTCTTCAGCTCGCCGAGCACCTGGTCGCGATGCTCGACGTTCTCCATGTCGATGAAGTCGATGATGATCACGCCGCCCAGATTGCGCAGACGCAATTGCCGCGCGATCGTATGCGCCGCTTCGAGATTCGTCTTGAAGATCGTGTCGTCGAAGTTGCGCGCGCCGACGTAGCCGCCCGTGTTCACGTCGATGGTCGTCATCGCCTCGGTCTGGTCGATCACGAGGTAGCCGCCCGACTTGAGGTCCACCCGGCGCGAGAGCGCGCGCTGGATCTCGGCCTCGATGTTGTAGAGATCGAAGAGCGGCCGCTCGCCCGAATAGTGATGCAGCTTCGGCAGCACGGCGGGCGTGAATTCGGTCGCGAACTCGGTAAGCTTCTGGAACGTTTCGCGCGAATCGACCTGAATACGCGAGGTCTCGTCGTTCACGAAGTCGCGCAGCACGCGCTGCGAGAGATTCAGGTCTTGATAAAGCAGGCTCGTGGCGGGCACGCGCTGCGCCTGAGCGAGTATCGTCGCCCACGTTTTGCGCAGATACGCGACGTCCGCCGCAAGCTCTTCGCTCGTGGCGTCTTCGGCGATCGTGCGCACGATATAGCCGCCTTTTTCGTCGGCGGGCAGCACGGCCGTGAGGCGCGCGCGCACCGCTTCGCGCTCGGCCTCGCTCTCGATCTTCTGCGAGATGCCGATGTGCGGTTCCTGCGGCAAATAGACCAGCGTGCGCCCCGCAATGCTCACCTGCGTGGAAAGGCGCGCGCCCTTCGTGCCGATCGGATCCTTCACGACCTGCACCATGAGCGTTTGCCCTTCGAACACGGTCTTTTCGATGGGCTGATGATGCACGGGCGCATGCGCTTCGCCGGCGATGCGCGGATGCCAGATATCGGCCACATGAAGGAACGCGGCGCGCTCGAGTCCGATGTCGATGAACGCGGACTGCATGCCCGGCAGCACGCGCACGACCTTGCCGAGATAGACGTTGCCGACGCGCCCGCGCGACAGCGTGCGCTCGACGTGAAGCTCCTGTACTGCGCCTTGCTGGACCAATGCGACGCGCGTCTCCTGGGGCGTGACGTTGATCAGGATTTCTTCGTTCATGATTTGTTCTAGAAGTCGATGCCCGCGGCGCGCAGGAGGGCGGCCGTTTCGAATAGTGGCAAACCCATGATACCCGAATAGGACCCGTCGATTCGCTCGACGAATTCCGCCGCGCGGCCCTGTATGCCGTATGCGCCGGCCTTGCCGAACGGCTCGCCGCTCGCCACGTAGCGCGCGATCGCAGCGGGCATCGCTGGGGCAAAACGCACGTGCGAACGCGAGACCGCGACGGGCAGGCACACCCCTTCGGCGTTGACTACGGCCACCGCCGTGAGCACTTCGTGCTCGCGTCCGGCGAGGCGCTCGAGCATCGCATAGGCTTCGGCTGCATCGTGCGGCTTGCCGAGAATATGGCCGTCGATGGAGACCGTGGTGTCGGCGGTGAGAATCGGCGCGTGCTTGTGCGAGCCTGCGACAAGACGCGCGCGGGCGGCGTCGGCCTTCGCGGCGCACACGCGCTCGACATAGACAGCGGCTTGCTCGCCGGGCAGCACGGTTTCGAGCGCTTCGGCGTCTTCGTCAGGGCGCGGCAGCAGCAGCTCGAAGCGCACGCCGAGCTGTTGCAGCAGCTCCTGGCGCCGCGGGCTTTGCGAGGCGAGATAGACGAACGGATAGGGCGCGTTGGTGGGCATCGGAGCGTCTTTGTCGTTACGGACTTCGGGTTGACGTGCGCGCCTGCCATTTCGGGCGCAAGCGGGGCTCGAGTGGGGCGCAAGCTGCGCGCAGGCGCACGACGAAAAGCGGCGCGAGCGCGCTCTATCCCTGCATCACACGCGATGATAGGGGTGATTCTGCGTGATGGTCCACGCGCGGTAAAGCTGCTCGGCAAGCAGCACGCGCACCATCGCGTGCGGCAGCGTGAGGGAGGACAGGCGCAAGAGCGTGTCGGCGCGCGACTTGAGTTCGGGGTCGAGGCCGTCCGCGCCGCCGATCAGGAACGCCACGTCGCGGCCGTCCTGCTGCCAGAGCGGCAGCGCACGGGCGAGCTGCATCGTGGTCCAGTCCTTGCCGCGTTCGTCGAGCGCGACGATGCGCGCATTCTTCGGCAGCGCGGCCTCGATACGCGTGCGCTCGGCCGCCATGACGCTCTCGGCGGAGCGGCCTGACGAGCGCTGCTCGGGCTTCACCTCGCGCAGTTCGATGCGCAGCTCCGGCGGCATGCGCTTCGTATATTCCTCGAAGCCCTCTGCGATCCAGTCCGGCATCTTGTGGCCGACGGCGACGATATGCAGTTTCATCGTGCGGGACGATTGTCGTTCGCGAGCGCGCTGCGCTTACTTCGCGGTTTTACGCGCGGCGCTTTTGCGCGCGGGCTTCTTCACGGCCGGCGCGGCTTCTTCGTCTTCGTCCTCGTCGTCGATCGGTTCGCTCGGGCGCGCGCCCACGAAGCCCGTATTGGCCGCGAGTTTCACGCGCACCGGCTTGTCGCCCCAGATTTCCTCGAGGTTGTAGTACTGGCGCAGCGCGGGCTGGAGGATGTGGACGACTGCGTCGCCGCAATCCACGAGCACCCATTCGCCGATGTCCTCGCCTTCCGTGCTCACGATGTCGCCGCCGGCTTCCTTGACCTTTTCGCGCACGCTGTTGGCGAGTGCCTTGGTCTGGCGGTTCGAGGTGCCGCTCGCAACGACCACGCGGTCGAACAGCTCGGTCAGATGGCTCGTGTTGAAGACGCGGATGTCTTGTGCCTTGACGTCTTCGAGACCGTCGACGATGGCGCGTTGAAGTTTGCGGATGTCCATAGTTACCCGTGATGCAGATAGAGATGATGTTGAAGGATATAGTCCCACACGGCCGCGGGAAGCTTGTCGGCGGCGGTGCCGCGACGTTGCCCGCTTGCCACGCAGGCCGGCAGGTCGCGCCGGATTTCGGTCGCCGAAACGTCGAGCGCGAGCGTTTCGTCGACCAGCAAGTGGCCGTACGGCGTGGTCGCAAGCGCGGCGGCGCTTGCGCGGCGGGCAGCGGCTTCGCGCGCGACTTCGGGCGGCAGCGCCGCGAAGTCGTCGTCAAAGCCGAAGCCGGGGCGGCTCGCCACGGCCAGATGCGCGAGCGAAAAAAGCTCGCGCCATTCGTGCCACGAATCGAGGTGCAGCAGTTGATCGGCGCCCATTAACAGCGTGAGCGCCGCTTGCGCGTTAGTCTCGCGGCCGTCGACGTCGCGCCGCGCGCGCCAGCGGCGCAGCGTTTCGACCGTGTAGGTCGGGCCGTTGTGCTCGATTTCGTCGGCATCCACCGTCACCGTCACACCCGGCAGCGCGAGCGAGGCAGCGGCGGCACGCGTCATGGCGAGCCGATGCTGCGCCGCGGTCACGCCCGGCTTTTGCCACGGTTGTCCGGCGGGCAGCAGGATCAGCTCGTTCAGGCCCAGCACGCGCGCAAAATGGCGCGCGAGCGCAAGGTGGCCCTCGTGGATCGGATCGAACGTGCCGCCTAGCAGCCCGACGCGCCGTTCGAGCGCGTTGGGCGGGACGGTGAAAGCGTGCGTCACGGCGTCAGACCCAGTCGCGCACGGGCAGGAAGTCGCTGTAGAGGCGCGCTTCCGGCGTGCCCGGCTGCGGGTGCCAGTTGTAGCGCCAGGTCGCGCCCGGCGGCATCGACATGAGGATCGATTCCGTGCGGCCGCCGCTTTGCAGGCCGAAATGCGTGCCGCGGTCCCAGACCAGATTGAATTCGACGTAGCGACCGCGCCGGTACGCCTGGAACTCGCGCTCGGCTTCGCCGTAGGGCGTCGCACGACGCTTTTCGATGATCGGCAGATACGCCTTCAGGAAACCGTCGCCCACGCTCCTGAGCATGGCGAACGCTTCGTCGAAGCCGCCAGTGGCGTAATCGTCGAAGAAAATGCCGCCCACGCCGCGCGCTTCGTTGCGGTGCTTCAGGAAAAAGTAGTCGTCGCACCAGCGCTTGAAGCGCGGGTACAGGTCCTCGCCATAGGGGGCGAGCGCATCGCGGCACACGCCGTGGAAGTGCTGCGCGTCTTCCTCGAAGCCGTAAAAGGGCGTGAGGTCCATGCCGCCGCCGAACCAGAACACCGGCGCCTCGCCCGCCTTGGTGGCGAGCAGCATGCGCACGTTCATGTGCACGGTCGGGCAATACGGATTGCGCGGATGCAGCACGAGCGAAACCCCCATCGCCTCGAAGCCGCGGCCGTTCAGTTCGGGGCGCGCCGCCGTTGCCGAGGGCGGCAAGGCGTCGCCCGAAACGTCGGAAAAGCCGATGCCCCCGCGCTCGAAGAACTCGCCGCCTTCGATGATGCGCGTGCAACCGCCGCCGCGCAGCTTCTCGCCGGGCCCGCGTTGCCAGTTGTCGGTGGCGAACGGCTTGCCGTCGAAGGCGCCGAGCGTGTCGGCGATCTGCGTCTGCAGGCCGGCCAGCCAGGCGCGGACGGCGGCGCTGTCGGGGTAGGCGCTGTTAGGGGTGTCGGTCATCGATGAAATGGGGACGGCAGCGCTCGGGCGCTGGAACCGGTTATTCGTCGGGTTATGCGTTGGGTTACTCGGATAGACCGCCCGGGGCGGCCTGACAGCGGCAGTGTAGCGCCGATTGGCGCGACGTCCGGCGCCAACGGTGGCCGCGCGGGCTGCGTGTCGCGCGCTCAGGGCGCTGCGTGGTTCGGCTCGCGGCGGACGTCTTTGCTGCGCGCGTGAGCGGTCAGGCGAAAAAGCCGTGAGAGCGCCGTTGCGTGGGGGCCACGGCGAGCGGCCGCGCGGCTCTCGCATGGCCGCTCGCTTCCTTTGGGGCCGCATCGAAGCGGGCGGCCCCAGGAAAGCGCTGCGCTTACTGCTTGCGCCCAGCGGCGCGATAGCCGATGTCGTTGCGATACTGCATGCCGTCGAACGAGATGCGGTTGACGGTCTCGTACGCCACGTTCTGCGCGCTGCGCACCGAATCGGCGAGACCCACCACGCACAGCACGCGGCCGCCCGAGGTCACGAGCTTGCCGTCCACCATCTGCGTGCCCGCATGGAACGTCACCGAATCGTCGGCTTCGGCGGGGATGTCGCTGATGCGGTCGCCCTTGCGCGGCGTTTCCGGATAGTTGTGCGCGGCGAGCACGACGCCAAGCGCCGTGCGGCGGTCCCAGTCGAGTTCGACCTGGTTGAGCGTGCCGGCAATGGCGTGTTCCACGACCTTCGAGAAGTCGCCCTTCAGGCGCGCCATGATCGGCTGCGTTTCCGGGTCGCCCATGCGGCAGTTGAATTCGAGCGTCTTCGGGTTGCCCTGCGCGTCGATCATCAGGCCGGCGTAGAGGAAGCCCGTGTAGCGGATGCCTTCCTTTTCCATGCCCGCCACGGTCGGCAGGATGATTTCGCGCATCACGCGTGCGTGCAGCTGCGGCGTGACGATGGGCGCGGGCGAGTAGGCGCCCATGCCGCCCGTGTTCGGGCCCTGGTCGCCGTCCTGCAGCCGCTTGTGGTCCTGGCTCGAGGCGAGCGCGAGCACGTGCTTGCCGTCCACCATGACGATGAAGCTCGCTTCCTCGCCCGCGAGGAATTCCTCGATCACCACGCGCGCGCCGGCGTCGCCGAGCTTGTTGTCGGCGAGCATCATGTCGATGGCCTGGTGCGCTTCTTCCAGCGACATCGCCACGACCACGCCCTTGCCGGCAGCCAGGCCGTCGGCCTTGATGACGATGGGCGCGCCGTTCTTATCGACGTAGGCGTGCGCCGCCGCGGCGTCCGAGAAGGTCTCGTAGGCCGCGGTCGGGATGTTGTGGCGCTTCATGAACGCCTTGGCGAAGTCCTTCGAGCTTTCGAGCTGCGCGGCTTCCTTCGACGGGCCGAACACCTTCAGGCCACGCTGGCGGAACACGTTGACGATGCCGGCCGCGAGCGGCGCTTCCGGGCCGACCACCGTGAGGGCGACGCCTTCGCGCTCGGCGAAATCGGCGAGCTCGTGGATATCCGTGATGTCGACGTTAGCGAGCCGCTCGTCCTGCGCGGTGCCGCCGTTACCGGGTGCGACGTAGACGAGCTGCACGCGCGGCGACTGCGCGAGCTTCCACGCCAGCGCATGTTCGCGGCCGCCAGAACCGACGACGAGTAACTTCATGAGAATCCCCGAAAGACCTAGACCAGAAACAGTTGCGGCCGGCGCACAGTGCGCCGGCCGTGAAAATCGCGAGCAGGAGGCGGGGCCAAGGCAGACCTCGACGCGGCCTCCCGGGCCGACGCCTTATTCCTCGGCGATCGACGCGTTGGTGTACACATCCTGGACGTCGTCCAGGTTTTCGAGAGCGTCGAGCAGCTTTTGCATCTTCACGGCGTCGTCGCCCGTGAACTCGACCTCGTTCTGCGGCTTCATGGTGACTTCGGCCATTTCCGCCTTGAAGCCTGCGGCTTCGAGCGCGGTCTTCACCTTCGTGAAGTCGAACGGCGGGCAGACCACTTCGATCGAGCCGTCCTCGTTCGTCACGACGTCGTCGGCGCCCGCTTCGAGCGCGGCGTTCATGAGCTCGTCTTCGGGCGTGCCCGGCGCGAACACGAACTGGCCGACGTGATCGAACATGAATGCAACCGAGCCGTCCGTGCCCATGTTGCCGCCGAACTTCGAGAATGCGTGGCGCACTTCCGCGACCGTGCGGGTGCGGTTGTCGGTCATCGTGTCCACGATGACGGCCGCGCCGCCGATGCCGTAGCCTTCGTAGCGGATTTCCTCGTAGTTCGCGCCATCGACGCCGCCCACACCGCGCTGGATGGCGCGGTTGATGTTGTCCTTGGGCATGTTGGCGTCGTACGCCTTGTCGACGGCCAGACGCAGGCGCGGGTTCGTATCGGCATCGCCGCCGCCCATGCGCGCCGCGACCTGGATTTCCTTGATGAGCCGCGTCCAGACCTTGCCGCGCTTCGCGTCAGCAGCAGCCTTCTTGTGCTTGATGTTGGCCCATTTCGAATGACCCGCCATACCTTTCTCCGTCTCACGCGCCATGCGCGTGCAGTGTGCTGTTCTCGTTGCGATGTTCCCGGGCGCGGCCTTCGTGCTTCGCTCGCACGGCGCGCATGATTCTGCGCGCGGCTCGCCCGTAACGCCCGCGCAGCATGATGTGCCGGCAGGGCAGGACGCAGCGCCCTTTCAGGTGGACCTGAATTTTATCACGCCGGGACCGCCCGGCTTCGCCTGCCTACGTGACGAAACGCCAGACGATTGCGAGTTACGCCAGCCGCAGAGGGGGCTAAGGGGGCGGGATCGGGTGCGCTCGCGCAAGGTGGGAAGGGGACGAGGCGGCCGGTTTCCCCCAGCCGCCCCCACGGCAACTGTGGCGCAGCGTTTAGTTCTTCGTGCCGAAGAGCCGGTCGCCGGCGTCACCGAGGCCCGGAATGATGTAGGCGTGCTCGTTCAGATGCGAATCGAGCGACGCGACGTAGAGCTTCACGTCCGGGTGCGCCTTCTGGAACACGTCCACGCCTTCGGGCGCGGCCACCAGCGCGAGGAACAGGATGCGCTCGCCGGGCACGCCGCGGCGCTTGAGTACGTCGATGGCGTGCGCCGCCGAGTAGCCCGTCGCGACCATCGGGTCGCAGAGGATGAAGGTGCGGTCCTCGAGGTCGGGCAGGCGCACGAGATATTCGACCGGGCGATGGTCGTCGGCGCGATACACGCCGATATGGCCGACGCGCGCGGAGGGCACCAGCTCGAGCAGTCCGTCGGACATGCCTACGCCTGCGCGCAGCACCGGCACGATGGCGAGCTTCTTGCCCGCGATCACCGGCGCATCGATTTCGACGAGCGGTGTCTGCACGCGGCGCGACGCGACCGGCAGCTCGCGCGTGATTTCATAGCCCATCAGCAGCGTGATCTCGCGCAGCAGCTCGCGGAACGTGCGCGTGGACGTGTCCTTGTCGCGCATATGCGTGAGCTTGTGCTGGATCAGCGGGTGATCGAGGATGAAGAGATTCGGAAAACGGCTGTCCTGTTTCATGGCGGGGCGCACGAGGCTGCAAGGGAATCGGAGAATCGGTCGTGCCGCTGCCGCGCGAGCCCGGAGCTCACGCCCGGGTTGTGCGGTTGCGGCGAGCACGGCCCGCCGCGCGCGGCAAGCGCTCGAGGCTTGCGGGGGCGCCGGGCCGCGCTACAGCCGCAAGTATACGGTAAGCACGCACGCATCGGCGCGCGTATGGCGCGATGCGACGCTGCTTCGCGAACCACTTGCGGGGCCTCGCGCCGTCGGCCTTCCACGCGCCGCGCCCGATTCTTCTAGAATCCCAAAAAGGTCGCAGGGCGGGGCGGCGCAAGGCCTGGCCGTGTCCGCCCTGTCACAGGACGGTCATCCACGCAAAAAGGACACGAAACGATGGACATGGGCATCGCAGGACGCAACGCGCTGGTGTGCGCGGCCAGCAAGGGACTTGGGCGCGGCTGCGCCGAGGCGCTCGCCGCCGAAGGCGTCAACGTGACGATCGTCGCGCGCACCGCGCAGACGCTGGAGGAAACCGCCGCGCATATCCGCAAGAGCACGGGCGTGGACGTCAAGGCGGTGGCCTGCGACATCACGACCGAAGCGGGCCGCGCCGCCGCGCTCGCGGCGTGTCCGTCGCCGGATATCCTGGTGAACAACGCGGGCGGGCCGCCGCCGGGCGACTTCCGCAAGTACACCCATGAGGCGTGGATCGCGGCGCTCGAAGCGAACATGCTCACGCCGATCGCGCTGATCCAGTCGACCATCGACGCCATGATCGCGCGCGGCTTCGGGCGCATCGTCAACATCACGAGCTCCTCGGTGAAGGCGCCGATCGACGTGCTCGGCCTCTCGAACGGCGCGCGCTCGGGCCTCACGGGCTTCGTCGCGGGCGTGGCCCGCCAGGTCGCGGCCACCGGCGTCACGATCAACAACCTGCTGCCGGGCGCGTTCGACACCGACCGCATCCAGGCCACCATCGTCGCGCAGGCGAAGTCGAGCCAGATTTCGGAAGAAGAAGCGCGCACGCGCCGCATGAAGGCGATTCCGGCCGGACGTTTCGGCACGCCCGACGAATTCGGCCGCGCCTGCGCGTTCCTGTGCAGCGTGCACGCGGGCTATATCACCGGGCAGAACTGGCTGATCGACGGCGGGGCTTATCCCGGCACCTACTGATATCGAGTCAGCGTTGGGCAGCCGCGGCGCCTTTGGCGCCGCATCACAATACGCATCACGACACGCATCACGCCAATTAAGCACGCAAACCACACGTCAAGGAGACTTACGCCATGCCAACCCGCGTCGCACTGATCGCGCACGACCACAAGAAGGATGACATCGTCAAGCTGGCGACCGAATACGTCGATACGCTGCGCCACTGCGAGATCATCGCGACCGGCACGACCGGCTCGCGCATCGAGGCCGCGACGGGCGTGAACGTCGAGCGCATGCTCTCGGGCCCGCACGGCGGCGACCTGCAGATCGGCGCGCGGCTCGCGGAAGGCAACGTCGACATCGTGATCTTCCTGCGCGACCCGATGACTCCGCAGCCGCACGAACCCGATATCAACGCACTCGTGCGCGCCTGCGACGTGCACGACGTGCCGTGCGCGACGAACATCTCGACGGCGCGCATGCTGCTCGACGTGCTCACGCTGCGCCAGAAAAACGCGGCCTGAAGCGTGCGTGATGCGTGCGTGAAGTGCGCGGGTAGTGCGCGCCTCGTAGCCCGATTTCAGGAAACCAGCCAGGACAACACCAAGGAGACGTGATGACCAAGGCAATTCGATACGACAAGACCGGCGGCCCCGAAGTGATGAAGTGGGTGGATGTCGACGTGGGCGAGCCGGGCGACGGCGAGGTGCGTTTGCGCCAGGGCGCGTGCGGCCTCAATTACATCGACGTGTATTTCCGCACCGGGCTCTATCCGCAGCCGCTGCCCGCCGGGCTCGGCATGGAGGCGGCCGGCGAGGTGACGGCGGTGGGCCGCGGCGTGAGCGCGCTGAAGGTGGGCGACCGCGTGGCGTATGTCGCGCGCCCGCCGGGTGCCTACGCGCAGGAGCGCGTGCTGCGCGCCGACCAGGTGATCAAGCTGCCCGATTCGATCAGCGACGAAGCGGCCGCATCGATCATGCTGCAGGGCCTCACGGCGCAATACCTGCTGCGCCGCACGTATCGCGTGAAGGCCGGCGACACCATCCTCATCCAGGCGGCGGCGGGCGGCGTGGGCCTGCTCGTGTGCCAGTGGGCGAAGGCGCTGGGCGCGACCGTGATCGGCACCGTGGGTTCGGACGAGAAGGCCGCGATCGCGGAGGCGCACGGCTGCGATCATCCGATCGTCTACACGCGCGAGGACTTCACGGCACGCGTGCGTGAGATCACGAGCGGTGCGGGTGTGCCCGTGGTGTACGACTCGATTGGCAAGGATACCTACACGAAATCGCTCGACTGTCTTGCGCCGCTCGGCATGTTCGTGAGCTTTGGCAATGCTTCGGGGCCGCTGCCGCCGATCGATTCGTCGGAGTTCGCCGGGCGCGGCTCGCTCTTCTTCACGCGCCCGACGCTCTTCACGTATATCGCGAAACGCGCCGACTACGAAGCGATGGCCGCCGAACTCTTCGACGTGGTGTCCTCGGGCAAGGTCAAGACGTCGATCAACCAGCGCTACGCGCTCGAGGACGTCGGGCAGGCTCATGCCGATCTCGAAGCGCGCAAGACCACGGGTTCGACGGTGCTGATCCCGTGACATAAAAATTGATGCACTGCCGCGCCGCATGGGGCATGCCACGGCGCCGGCGCATTGATTCGACCTTTACGTTTCCTGACTCCGTCATGGAGCCCCAAAAGGCGCGCAACGCCAATGTTGCGCGCCTTTTTTCTTTCCGCCCCGTCCCGTGCTCACGCCCGCGTTTACGCGTTTTTTACGCAAGCGCCAAAACCTTTGATCCGGATTTAATGCCTTAGCGGGTAACTTTCTGCCATCCGTCATCCGCGAATGGAGAACACGACAATGGATGTGCTGTATATCGGGGGGCTGGTGGTTTTCGCCGCGCTCACATACGCGTTGATCGCGGGCTGCGAGAAGCTCATGCAGTACCGCCGCGATCAAGGTGCGAAGGGGGTGCGCCCATGACCTGGATCTTCTGGCTATCGGGGGCGGCAACGCTGTTGCTGTTCGTTTATCTCGTCCATGCGCTCCTGCGCGCGGAGGATATCGAATGAACGCCAACAATCTGCTCCAGGCGGGGATTTTCCTCGTCGTCCTGCTCGCGCTCGCGGTGCCCGTCTCGGGCTACATGACGCGCGTGCTCGACGGACGCTCGCGCGTCGTGCGTCTCTTTGCGCCGCTCGAAAACTTCCTCTATCGCATCGCCGGCGTCGATCCGCAGGCCGAGATGAACTGGAAGCGCTATGCGCTCGCCACCATCTCGTTCAACGTGCTCGGCGTGGGCTTTCTTTATGTGCTGCTGCGTATTCAGGGCTGGCTGCCTGGCAACCCGCAGCAGTTTGGCGCGATGACGGTGGACGGCGCGTTCAACACGGCCGTGAGCTTCGTCACCAACACCAACTGGCAGGACTACACGCCCGAGCAAACCGTGAGCTATCTCACGCAGATGCTCGGCCTCACCGTGCAGAACTTCCTGTCGGCGGCGACGGGCATCGTGGTCGTGATCGCGCTGATCCGCGGCTTTGCACGCCACTCGGTGCAGACCATCGGCAACTTCTGGGTCGACCTCACGCGCACGACGCTCTACATCCTCGTGCCGATGTCGGCGATCATCGCTGCGCTCCTGATGAGCCAGGGCATGATCCAGAACTTCAAGGCGTATCAGGACGTGCCGGTGCTGCAAACCACGACCTACGCCGCGCCGAAGCTCGACGCCCAGGGCAACCCGGTGAAGGACGCGAAGGGCAATCCTGAAACGGTGGACACGAAGGTCACGTCGCAGACGCTCGCCATGGGCCCGGTCGCCTCGCAGGTCGCGATCAAGATGCTCGGCACCAACGGCGGCGGCTTCTTTAACGCGAACTCGGCGCATCCGTACGAGAACCCCACGCCGGCCTCGAACGTCATCGAAATGTTGGCGATCCTGATCATCCCGGCCGCACTGTGCCTCGTCTTCGGCAATGTGGTGGGCGACCGCAGGCAGGGCGTCGCGGTGCTCGCGGTGATGACGGTGGCGTTCGCCGTGGCCGTGGGCGGCGTGCTGTCCGCCGAGCAGACGGGCAATCCGATGTTCACGACGCTCAACGTCGACCAGCACGCCAGCGCGCTGCAGGCCGGCGGCAACATGGAAGGCAAGGAAACGCGCTTTGGCATCGCGCAGACGGGCATCTTCGTGGTCGCGACCACGGCGGCTTCGTGCGGCGCCGTGAACGCGGCGCACGACTCGCTCACGCCGCTTGGCGGTCTCGTTCCGATGCTCTTCATCCAGCTCGGCGAGGTGATCTTCGGCGGTGTCGGTTCGGGTCTCTACGGCATGCTCGTGTTCGCACTGCTCGCGGTGTTCGTGGCGGGGCTCATGATCGGCCGCACGCCGGAATATGTCGGCAAGAAGATCGAGTCGTTCGAGATGAAGATGGTTTCGATCGTCGTGCTGCTCACGCCGCTGCTCGTGCTGGTCGGCACCTCGATCGCGGTGCTCGCCGACGCGGGCAAGGCCGGTATCGCCAATCCGGGTGCGCATGGCTTCTCCGAGATCCTGTATGCGTTCAGCTCGGCCGCCAACAACAACGGCAGCGCGTTCGCAGGCCTGACCGTGAACACGCCGTTCTATAACTGGCTGCTCGCCATTGCCATGTGGTTCGGCCGCTTCGGCACCATCATTCCGGTGCTCGCCATCGCGGGTTCGCTCGCAAGCAAGAAGCGTATTGCGGTAACGGGCGGCACGCTGCCCACGCATGGTCCGCTCTTCGTCGTGCTGCTGCTCGGCACGGTGCTGCTGGTCGGTGCGCTCACCTATGTGCCCGCGCTCGCGCTCGGTCCCGGCGTTGAGCATCTGATCATGATGGGCGTGCATTGAACGGGGGCCTTCGCAACATGAGCGAAACGAAAATGAATCAGCATAGTGCAACTCGGTCCATGTTCGATCCGGCGCTGGTGCGTCCGGCCATCGTGGACTCGTTCAGAAAACTCAATCCGCGCACGCAGTTGCGCAACCCGGTGATGTTCTGCGTCTACGTGGGCAGCGTGCTCACGACGATCCTCTGGGTCGCGGCGCTGGTGGGCCAGGCCGAAGCGCCCGCGGGTTTCATCCTCGCGGTCGCGCTCTGGCTGTGGTTCACGGTGCTGTTCGCGAACTTCGCGGAAGCGCTCGCCGAAGGTCGCTCGAAGGCGCAGGCGGCGTCGCTTCGCCAGGCCAAGAAAGACGTCATGGCCAAGAAGCTCAACGAGCCGCACCCGAAGGCGCCGATCCGCATCATGACGGCGTCCGACCTGCGTCGCGGCGACGTGGTGCTCGTCGAGACCGGCGACACCATTCCGGCTGACGGCGAAGTGATCGAAGGCGTGGCATCGGTGGACGAATCGGCCATCACGGGCGAATCGGCGCCGGTGATCCGCGAGTCGGGCGGTGACTTTTCTTCGGTGACGGGCGGCACGCGCGTGCTGTCCGACTGGATCGTCGTGCGCGTCACGGCGAACCCGGGCGAAGCGTTCCTCGACCGCATGATCGCGATGGTCGAAGGCGCGAAGCGCCAGAAAACGCCGAACGAAATCGCGCTCACGATCCTGCTCGTTGCGCTGAGCATCGTGCTGCTGCTCGCCACCGCGACGCTGCTGCCGTTCTCGATGTTCTCGGTCGATGCCGCGAAGATGGGCCACGTGGTCACGATCACGGCGCTCGTGGCGCTGCTCGTCTGTCTGATTCCGACGACCATCGGCGGTCTGCTTTCGGCGATCGGCGTGGCCGGCATGAGCCGCATGATGCAGGCCAACGTGATCGCGACTTCGGGTCGCGCGGTGGAAGCCGCCGGCGACGTGGACGTGCTGCTGCTCGACAAGACCGGCACGATCACGCTCGGCAATCGTCAGGCGTCGATGTTCCTGCCGGCGCCCGGCGTGACCGAAGAAGTGCTCGCCGACGCCGCTCAGCTCTCGTCGCTCGCCGACGAAACGCCGGAAGGCCGCAGCATCGTCGTGCTCGCGAAGCAGCGCTTCAACATTCGCCAGCGCGACATGCACTCGCTGCACGCTGAGTTCCTCGCTTTCAGCGCCCAGACGCGCATGAGCGGTGTGGACATGCCCGGCCGCGAGATCCGCAAGGGCGCCGCCGATGCCGTGAAGAACTACGTTCAAGCGCACGGCGGCCGTTTCCCCGGCGAAGTCGAAAACGCCGTGGACGATGTGGCCCGCCGCGGCAGCACGCCGCTCGTGGTCGCCGAATTGCATGACGGTATCGCGCGCGTGCTCGGCGTGATCGAGCTGAAGGACGTCGTGAAGGGCGGTATCAAGGAGCGTTTTGCCGAGCTGCGCAAGATGGGCATCAAGACCGTGATGGTGACGGGCGACAACCGCCTGACCGCCGCCGCGATCGCCGCCGAAGCGGGCGTGGACGACTTCCTCGCGCAAGCCACGCCTGAAACCAAGCTCGCGACCATTCGCGAACACCAGGCGCAAGGCAAGCTCGTGGCGATGACGGGCGACGGCACCAATGACGCCCCGGCGCTCGCGCAGGCCGACGTGGCCGTGGCGATGAACACGGGTACCCAGGCCGCGAAGGAAGCGGGCAACATGGTCGACCTCGACTCGAACCCGACCAAGCTCATCGAGATCGTCGAGATCGGCAAGCAGATGCTCATGACGCGCGGCTCGCTCACGACGTTCTCGATCGCCAACGACGTCGCGAAGTACTTCGCGATCATTCCGGCGGCGTTCGCTTCGACGTATCCGCAACTGCGCGTGCTCGACGTGATGCATCTGACGTCGCCGTCGTCGGCAATCCTCTCGGCGGTGATCTTCAACGCGCTCATCATCGTGATGCTGATTCCGCTCGCGCTCAAGGGCGTGAAGTACCGTCCGCTCGGCGCCGCGACGCTGCTGCGCCGCAATCTGCTGATCTACGGCCTCGGCGGCATTCTTCTGCCGTTCCCGTGCATCAAGCTGATCGACATGGTGCTCGCCGCGTTCGGCTGGGTTTGATCCTCGCCGACCCACACGGATAGATACATAGGAAGCCAAAATGAAATCGCAGTTTCGTCCTCTGATCGTGATCTTCGCCGTACTGACGGTCATCACCGGCCTCGTGTATCCGGCCGTGATGACCGCGTTCGGCCAGGCCGCGTTCCATCACCAGGCCAACGGCAGTCTCGTCGAAGTCGACGGCAAGGTGGTGGGCAGCTCGCTCATCGGCCAGCAGTTCGACGCGCCCCAGTACTTCTGGGGCCGTCTGTCGGCCACCTCGCCGATGCCGTACAACGCGACGAGCTCGGGTGCCTCGAACCTCGGGCCGACCAACCCGGCGCTCGCCGACGAGATCAAAGGCCGCATCGCCGCCCTCAAGGCCGCGGGCACCGATGTCTCGCAGCCGATTCCGGCCGACCTCGTGACGTCTTCGGGCAGCGGGCTCGATCCCGAGATCTCGCCGGCCGCGGCCGCCTACCAGGTGGCGCGCGTGGCGCAAGCGCGCCATATGAGCCCGAGCGACGTGCAGACGCTCGTGGAGCGTCATACGAAAGGCCGCCAGTTCGGCCTCTTTGGCGAGCCGCGTGTGAACGTGCTCGAGCTGAACCTCGCGCTCGACGGCAAAGAGGTTAGCTAAAGCGAGATCGTTGAGCCGCGCCGCACGCTCGACGCCTTGCGCGTCGAGCGTGCGGTTTGCCATTTCCGCGCCACGGTGAGACGATCTTTCGTGCGCCAGGTGCAACCCACGTGACATTCATCCCGACTTCCGCATGAACCGCCCCGATCCCGACGAGCTGCTCGACCGGCTGCAGCGCGACGAAGAAAAACGCCGCCGCGGCAAGCTGAAGGTTTTTTTCGGCGCGTCAGCCGGCGTCGGCAAGACCTATGCAATGCTGCAGGCCGCGCGCCGCCGCGCCGAGGAAGGCGTGGACGTGGCGGTCGGCATCGTCGAGACGCATGGGCGCAGCGAGACCGCCGCGCTCACCGCCGGCCTCGAAGTGATGCCGCGCCAGCGCATTGCCTACCGCGGGCGGCAGCTCGAAGAGTTCGATCTCGACGCCGCGCTCGAACGCAAGCCGCAACTCGTGCTCGTCGATGAGCTGGCGCATTCGAACGTGGCCGGCGCGCGTCACATGAAGCGTTGGCAGGACGTGTACGAACTGCTCGACGCGGGCATCGACGTCTACACGACCGTCAATGTCCAGCACCTCGAAAGTCTCAACGACGTGGTGGGGCAGATCACGGGCATTCGTGTATGGGAGACCGTGCCCGACCGCGTGTTCGACCGCGCCGACGAAGTCACGCTCGTCGACCTGCCCGCCGAAGAACTGCTCGACCGCATGCGCGACGGCAAGGTCTATATGCCGGCGCAGGCCGAGCGCGCGGTGCGCAACTTCTTTCGCAAGGGCAACCTGATCGCGCTGCGCGAGCTTGCGCTGCGCCGCACTGCCGACCGCGTGGACGCACAGATGCGCGAGTATCGTGCCGACCGGTCGATCCAGCATGTGTGGCAGGCGCGCGAGCGCCTCGTCGTCTGCGTGGGGCCGGGGCCCGAGGCGAACGCGCTGGTGCGCGCCGCCGCGCGTCTCGCCGCGAGCCTGAAGGCCGACTGGATCGCCGTGTATGTGGAGACGCCGAAGCTCCAGCGTCTGCCCGATGCGACGCGCGAGCGCACGCTCGGCGCGCTCAAGCTCGCCTCGGAGTTGGGCGCCGAAACGGCGACGCTCGCGGGCGAGGACGCCGCGACCACGCTGGTTGGCTACGCGCGGCTGCGCAATGTATCGAAGCTCGTGGCGGGCGGCTCGCTGCGCACGGGCTTTTCGCGCTGGGTGAAGCGCCCGTTCGGCGAGCGCCTTGCCGAGAAAGCCGGCGACGTCGATCTCACGCTCGTGCGCGCGAGTGCGGGCGAAGCCGTGCGTGGTGGCAGCGAGCCTGGGGGAGCGGCCAGTGCCGCGACGCGCGCCGCCAACGCCTGGCGCGATGCGCTTGCTGCGGGGGGCGCAGAGCGCTCGCCGCCGCGCGCCTACGCGGCCGCGCTCGTGATCTGCGCGTGCGTGACGCTTATCGCGAGCACGTTGATCGACCGCATCGATCTCGCGAACCTCGTGATGCTGTATCTGCTCGGTGTGATCTTCGCGGCGACGAAGCTCGGACGCGGACCGGGCGTGATGCTCTCGTTTGCAAGCGTCGCGGCGTACGACTTTTTCTTTGTGCCGCCGCGCATGTCGTTTTCCGTGACGGACACGCAATATCTGCTGACCTTCGTCGGCATGCTGCTCACGTCGCTCGTCATCAGCCATCTCACGTCGAGCCTGCGCCGCGAAGCGAGCGTCGCGCAGCGGCGCGAACAGCGCACCGGCGCGATGTACGCGATGGCGCGCGAACTGGCCGCGGCGCTCACCACGGAGCAGATCGTGGCGATCGGCAGCCGCCACGTGAGCGAAGTGTTCGGTGCGCGCGTGGCGCTGCTCCTGCCGGATAGCGCAGACAAGCTGCAGCAGAAAATCGAGGAGCCCGATCCGAAGATCATGCTCGACGCCGAAAATCTCGACGTCGACGTGGGGCAGTGGGTGTACGACCAGCAAAAGCCCGCGGGCAACGGCACCGACACGCTGCCGGCGGCCGTGGCGCGCTACTTGCCGCTCAAGGCGCCGATGCGCACGCGCGGCGTGCTCGCCGTCGTGACGCGCGACGCGCGCGAGCTCCAGGTGCCCGAGCAGCAGCGCATGCTCGATGCGTTCGCCGCGCAAATCGCACTCGCGCTCGAGCGCGTGCACTACGTGGACATCGCGCGCGACGCGCTCGTCAACATGGAGTCGGAGCGGCTGCGCAACTCGCTGCTCTCGGCCATCTCGCACGACCTGCGCACGCCGCTCACGACGATCGTCGGCTTTTCGTCGATGCTCGCGCAAACGCACGAGCCCGGGGATGCGCAGGATGCGCGCTCGGGCGAGCTGATCGAGGCGATTCACGACGAGGCGCTGCGCATGACGGGCATCGTCACGAACCTGCTCGACATGGCGCGGCTGCAGGCGGGCAGCCTCAATCTCAATCGTCAGTGGACGCTGCTCGAGGAAACCGTGGGCGCCGCGCTCGCCGCTTGCCGCCGCGTGCTCGCGCGCCACCCCGTGCAGGTGAAGCTGGAGGAAGGCTTGCCGCTGCTCCAGCTCGATGCCGTGCTGATGGAGCGGCTCTTCTCGAACCTGCTGGAGAATGCGGCCAAGTACACGCCCGCCGACACGCCGCTCACCATCGCGGCGCGGCGCGTGGAGGAGGGCGGCCAGCCGTTCGTGCGCGTCTCGATCGAGGACAACGGACCGGGTCTGCCGCCCGGCATGGGCGAGCGCGTGTTCGAGAAGTTCACGCGTGGCGAGAAGGAGTCGGCCAAGCCCGGCATCGGGCTCGGACTCGCGATCTGCCGCGCGATCGTGGAGGCGCACGGGGGTACAATCGGCGCAGCCAATCGCGTTGCCGCCGACGGCCATGTGGACGGCGCGACCTTCTGGTTCGCGCTGCCCGTGGAGTCGCCGCCGCCGCTGCCCGCCGATGTGACCGATACGCCAGGCGCTCACGAAGCGCTCGAGCCGCTCGAGCCCGCCGGCGACGCGGAACATGTGAGCGCCGCCGAACCTGTCAGAGGCGAATCCGTCCCACGGATGTCCGCCCCTCAAGAAAACGTCGATTCCAAACCTGCAAATGAGTGACCCGAGCATCGCCGTCGTTCTCATCGAAGACGAAAAACAGATTCGCCGATTCGTGCGCGCAACGCTGGAGGGCGAGGGCATCGTCGTGCACGACGCCGAAACCGGCAAGCAGGGCCTCGTCGAGGCCGCCACGCGCAAGCCCGACCTCGTGATCGTCGATCTGGGCCTGCCCGATACCGACGGCCTCGACGTGATCCGCGAACTGCGCGGCTGGAGCGATCTGCCGGTGATCGTGCTGTCGGCGCGCACCCAGGAAAGCGAGAAGGTGGCCGCGCTCGACGCCGGCGCCGACGACTACCTCACGAAACCGTTCGGCGTTTCCGAGCTGCTCGCACGCATTCGCGCGCAGCTGCGGCGGCGCAACCGCGGTGGGGCGAACGAGGCGCCGCAGGTGAGCTTCGGCGCCGTGAACGTCGATCTGGGCCTGCGCCAGGTTACGCGCGAAGGCGCGCCCGTGCATCTCACGCCGATCGAGTACCGCCTGCTCGCCACCCTCGTGCGCGACGCGGGGCGCGTGCTCACGCATCGGCAACTGCTGCGCGAGGTCTGGGGGCCGTCGCATGTGGAAAGCAGCCATTACCTGCGCATCTACATGGCGCATCTGCGGCAGAAATTGGAGCGCGATCCCGCGCAGCCGGAGCACATCATCACCGAGACGGGCGTGGGGTATCGGCTGGTTGGCGTGCAGTAAGAAGTCTGCGCTTCGAGCCAGTCGGTGCGCACCTACACCGCGTCGGTGCTATAATTACATTTCTGTAAGGACGGCCTTACGGATTTACGTCATCGGGGACGGCCCCATTTTTTCAAATGGAGCGTTCCCCATGTCCTGGTTTCTTCTTCTTGTCGCTGGCCTGCTCGAAGTGGCGTGGGCCGCCGGTCTCAAATCTTCCGAAGGATTCACCCGGCTCTGGCCCTCGGTGTTCACCGTGGTCACGGCGCTGGGCAGCTTCGTCCTGCTCGCCATGGCCATGCGTCAATTGCCGCTCGGCACCGCCTATGCGGTGTGGACGGGCATTGGCGCGGTCGGCGCGTTCGTGTTCGGCATCGTCATGATGGGCGAGGCGGTAAGCGCCGCGCGTGTGGCGAGCGCCGCGCTGATCGTGCTCGGCCTCATCGGACTCAAGCTTTCTTCGGCCGCCTGATTAAATTCGCTGCGCATACATCGGTCCGGACCCTATGCCGCGGCCGCGCAACACCGCTGCGGCACCGCAGCGAGCGTGGCTATAATGGAACGGTCATAACCCGATAACACTCCGCGCCGCATGAGCGGCGAGCGTGTGCGCACAGCGCCTGCTCTCCCGCTTCACGCGTGGAGCGCGGGCGCCCCGGCCGCGCCACGCGAGGAGGCAGCCATGCTGGAACCACTTTCGCTAGCAGCGGGCCTGTCCTGGGGCAGTGGCCTGCGCCTCTATCTCACGGTGTTGATGGCCGGCGTACTGCAACGCCTTGGCCTGATCCACCTGCCCGACACGCTTGCCGTGCTCGCTTCGCCGTGGGTGATCGGCATCGCCGCCGCGCTCACGGTGCTCGAATTCCTTGCCGACAAGATCCCCGCGTTCGATTCGCTCTGGGACGCGGTACATACCTTCATCCGTATTCCGGCCGGGGCCGTGCTCGCGGCCGGCGCGCTAGGCCATGCCGATCCGGCGCTGTTGACCGTCGCCGCGCTGGCGGGCGGCACGCTCGCGGGTACGGCGCATCTCGCCAAGGCGGGCACGCGCGCGCTCATCAATCTGTCGCCTGAACCGGTGTCGAACGTCGTCACGTCGAGCGCCGAGGACGGCATGACCTTCGTCGGCGTACTGCTCGCGCTCTTCGTGCCTTTGCTCTTCCTCGTCATGCTCGTGGCGTTCCTCGTGCTCGCGGCCTGGGCGCTGCCGCGCCTGTGGCGCGGCGTGCAGGGCGGTTTTCGCGGCATGGCGACGCACATGGTTTCGCGACTTTCGTTGCGAGGTCGTCACGATTGAGCGGCGGCGCGCCTTCTTCCTCCAACGCAAAGCCTCCGCGCAGCGAAGGCGGGCCGGGGCTCGTGCAGGCTGAGCCGCCGGGTGCGGCCGGTGGTTCCTCCGGTTCCGCCGGTCCGGGCGGCCAGCGTGGACCGGTGGCCGTGCGTACCACGCCAGGCTGGTCCGATCTGGTGCATCTTGCCGCGCGCATGACCGCGCGCGACTGGCGCGCGGGCGAACTCACGATGCTGCTGCTCGCGCTCGTGCTGGCCGTGGCGGCGCTCGCAAGCGTCGGCTTTCTCGCCGACCGGCTGGAGCGCGGCCTCGAGCGCGACGCCCGGCGCATGATCGCCGCCGATTTCATCGTGCGCGCCGATCACCCCGTCGATCCCATGTTCGCGCGCGAGGCGCAGTCGCTCGCGCTGCGCACGGCGACGACGGCAATCTTCCCGAGCATGGTGAGTTCGGGGGCGCCACAAGCGGCGGCAGCGGCTGGCGCTTCCGCCGCCCCGAGCGCAACAGCTACCCGCCTTGCCGCAGTCAAGGCCGTCTCGGCGGACTATCCGCTGCGCGGCGCGCTGCGCATCGCCGCTGGACCCGGCGCGCCCGATCACGCGGCGCAAGGCATTCCGCCGCCCGGCACCGTCTGGGTGGACGACGAGTTGCTCGATGCGCTCAAGCTCCATATCGGCGACACGGTGAAGGTCGGCACGCGCACCTTCACCGTGAGCGCGCTCATCACGAAAGAACTCGATCGCGGCTTTTCGTTCGTGAACTTCTCGCCGCGCCTCATGATGCGCGCCGACGAGGTCGCGTCGACGGGCCTGCTCGGCTATGGCAGCCGCGTGACTTACCGCCTGCTCGTGGCAGGCGCCGATCCGGCCGTCGCGCAGTTCGCGTCCTGGGCGCGTGCGCGCGTGGACGGCGGCAAGATGCGCGGCGTCGCGCTCGAATCGCTCCAGGACGGCCAGCCTCAGGTGCGCCAGACGCTCGACCGCGCGCGCCACTTCCTCACGCTCGTTTCGCTCCTGACGGCACTGCTCGCGGCGGTGGCGATCGCCATGGCCGCGCATCGCTACACGCGCCGCCATCTCGATGCCTGCGCCGCGATGCGCTGCCTCGGCGCGAGCCAACGCACGTTGCGCACGCTTTTCGTGCTCGAGTTCGCGGGGCTCGGGCTCGTGGGCGGCGCTGTGGGCGTGGCGCTCGGCTACGCCGGGCATCTCGCGCTGCTGGCGTGGCTCGGCAATCTCATCGACGTCGTGCTGCCGCAGCCCGGGCCGTTGCCCGTGCTCGAAGGCATCGCCGCGGGCCTCATACTGCTGCTGGGCTTCGCGCTGCCGCCGCTCCTGCCGCTCACGCGCGTGCCGCCGGTGCGCGTGCTGCGACGCGAGTGGGGCGACGAAGGGCGCGTCGCGTGGGCGGCATATGGCGTCGGCATTGCGCTCTTCGCGGGGCTGCTCGTGATCGCGGCGGGGGAGTTGAAGCTGGGCGGCATCGTTGCAGGCGGTTTCGCGATCGGGCTACTGGTGTTCGCCTGCGTGGCGCGCGCGGCGCTCTGGGGTGCGGCGCGCGTGGCGCGCAGCGCTCGCCTCTCCGGCCAGGCGCGCGCGGGCGTGGGTTGGCGCTATGCCCTGGCGTCGCTCGAACGGCGGCCGGGCGCAAGCGCGCTGCAGATCACGGCGCTCGCCATCGGCCTCATGTGCCTGTTGCTGATCGCGATGACGCGCAACGACCTCGTCGAGGGCTGGCGCAAGTCCACGCCGCCCGACGCGCCCAACGAGTTCCTCATCGATATCCAGCCTGATCAGCGCGACGCCGTGGCCGCCTGGCTGCGCTCGCATGGCATTGCCGGGGCTGCCGACAGCGATCTGCAGCCGATGGTGCGCGGGCGCCTCATCTCGATCAACGGCAAGCCCGTGAATCCCGACTCGTACAAGAGCGAGGACGCGCGCCGGCTCGTCGATCGCGAGTTCAATCTCTCGTACACGACGAAGCTGCCCGACGACAATCGCATCGAGGCGGGCACCTGGTATGGCGATTCGGCCACGCCGCAGCTTTCGATCGAGCAGGGGCTCGCGAAGCTCATCAACGTGAAGCCCGGCGACGTGCTCAAGTTCGATGTGACGGGCCTGGAAGTCACGGCGCCCGTGACGAGCGTGCGCAAGCTCGATTGGGGCTCGTTCAAGGTCAACTTCTTCGTGCTGATGCCGCCCGAATTGCTGCGCGATTTCCCGGCGACGTACATCACGAGCTTTCATCTGCCGCCCGGGCAGCGTGAAGTCGTGGACGGTCTCGTGGCCCGCTATCCGAACGTCACCGCGATCGACATCGCGCCGATCCTCGCGCAGATCGAGCGGGTGCTGGATCAGGTGATTGGCGCGGTGCAGTTCCTCTTTCTCTTCACGCTCGCAGCTGGCGTGCTGGTGCTTTATGCGGCGCTCGCGGGCACGCGCGACGAGCGCATGCGCGAGTCGGCCCTGCTGCGCGCGCTGGGGGCATCGCACCAGCAGGTGCGCGCGGTGCAGGTCGCCGAATTCATTTCCGTCGGTGCGCTCGCGGGGCTCATGGCGGCAATCGGCGCGCAGGCGGTGGGCTCGGTGCTCGCCACGCACGTATTTCTCTTCTATCTTCCGTTCGATCCGTGGCTCCTGCCGGCCGGCATCGCCGCAGGTGTCGTGTGCGCGGGCGTGGGCGGGTGGATCAGCTTGCGGCACGTGCTCGCGCGGCCGGCGCTGCAGTCGCTGCGCGACGCGTAGTGCAGCAACCCGCGGCAGCCCGCCACGCGCCACTATGCGAAAATCGTTCGTTTGCGGCAGTGCGCTGCCGTCCCCCTTTTTCCTGATTTGACCGTATGACCGATCCAGCCGACGAAGCGCCGCAGAAACCCACGGCCTTCGAACTCGTCGGCGGCGAGGCGCGTGTGCGCGACCTCGTCGACCGTTTCTATGACCTGATGGACCTCGAGGCCGATTTCGCGGGCATCCGCGCGATGCACCCGCAAACGCTCGACGGTTCGCGCGACAAACTGTTCTGGTTCCTCTGCGGTTGGCTTGGCGGCCCGGACCACTACATCGAGCGCTTCGGCCATCCGCGTCTGCGCGCGCGCCATTTGCCGTTCGCGATCGCCTCGTCGGAGCGCGACCAGTGGCTGCGCTGCATGGCCTGGGCGATGGAAGACGTGGGCCTGGCGGAGCCGCTGCGCGAACGCCTGCTGCACTCGTTCTTCGATACCGCCGACTGGATGCGCAATCATCCGGGCTGATTGACTGGCTGATTCACTTCGTTCGATTGTTCCGGTTCGTGGGCCAGTACAGTCAGGCGCTCACGCATCGCGCCCGTCCAGCGGGCGGCTTCGCCTCGCGGCCATAATGGCCCTTTGGCGGGAGGCCGGCTTTGCGCGGCCCGCGCCGTACGCAAAACAAGGAGACACCCACGATGACGACCACCCGCGCGCTCTTTCGCGAAGACGCCTATCTCACGCAGTGCGAAGCGACCGTGCTTGCCGTTGGCGAGGACGGCGTGCGGCTCGACCAGACCGTGTTCTATCCGCTCGGCGGCGGCCAGGCTGGCGACGCCGGTGCACTGGTGCTCGCCGACGGCACGCGCATCGAGATTGCCGACACGCGCAAGGCGAAGTTCGAAGGCGCGACGCCCGACGACGCGCTCCACGTTCCCGCGCCCGGCCAGGAGGCGCTGCTCGCGCGTCTCGCCGCGGGCGAGCGCGTGCGCGCCGAGATCGACTGGGCGCGTCGTCACCGGCACATGCGTCTGCATACGGCGAGCCATCTGATGTGCGCGGTGCTGCCGTATCCCGTGGACGGCTGCAGCATCACGACCGACTATGCGCGCCTCGATTTCGCGACCGTCGAGCCAATCGAGCGGGAGATGGTGGAGGCGCGCCTTGCCGAACTCGTTTCGGGCGCGCACGCGGTGGCGACCGAATGGATCACCGACGAGGAAATGGCGCAACGCCCCGAACTCGTGCGCACGATGAGCGTGAAGCCGCCGATGGGCCTGGGCCGTGTGCGGCTCCTGCGTATCGATAACGTCGATTTGCAGCCCTGCGGCGGCACGCACGTGCGCAACACGCAGGAGATCGGCGCGTTGCGGGTGGCGAAGCTCGAGAAGAAGAGCGCTCGCACGCGGCGTCTCGTGCTGGAACTGGCGTCATGACTCTCGACCCGCGTGCGCGCGAGGTGCTCGACTTCTGGTTCGGCGCGCCGGGTTCGGAGGAGTTCGGCCGCGAGCGCAAGATGTGGTTCCGCAAGAACGCCGCGTTCGACGCCAAACTGCGCGAACGCTTCGGCGCGCTGCTCGACGCCGCGTGTGCGGGCGAACTCGACACATGGTGCGAGACGCCCGAAGGCGCGCTCGCGCTCGTGATCGTGCTCGACCAGTTCTCGCGCAACTGCCATCGCGGCACGCCGCGTGCATTCTCCGCGGACGACAAGGCGCTCGGCATCGCGCGCATGATGGTGGCGAGCGGCGCGGATCAGCGCTTGCCCACGCTTCAGCACCGCTCATTCGCGTATCTGCCGTTCGAACACGCCGAAAGCGCCGAAGCGCAGCGCGAATCGCTGCGTCTGTTCGGCGAACTGGCGAAAGATCCCGAGGGGAAGGGCTACTACGATTACGCGGTGCGCCACGCGCAGATCATCGAGCGCTTTGGGCGCTACCCGCATCGCAACGCGCAACTGGGCCGCGATTCCACCGACGAAGAAGCCGCGTTCTTGCGCGAGCGCGGTTCGTCGTTCTAGCAGAAGCCAGCGCGCGAGTTCAGCGTCCGCCGCTCACGTCGAGCAGGGCGCCTGTGACATACGAGGCGGCGTCGCTCAGCAACCACACGATCGTTTGCGCGACTTCGTCGGCGCTGCCGGGCCGGCCGAGCGGCGTTTGCGCGCCGAGCACGGCCGCGCGGTCGGGGCGGCCGCCGCTCGCGTGGATTTCAGTGTCGATGAGGCCGGGGCGCACCGCGTTCACGCGCACGCCCTGCGGGCCGAGTTCCTTGGCGAGCCCGATCGTCATCGTGTCGACCGCGCCTTTCGACGACGCATAGTCCACATATTCGTTGGGCGAGCCGAGCCGCGCGGCAGCCGAAGAGACATTGACGATCGAGCCGCCGTCGCCGCCGCGATCCTTCGACATGCGCCGCGCCGCTTCGCGTGCGCACAGAAACGCGCCATACACGTTCACGTCGAACATGCGCTTCAGACGCTCGGCGCTCATGTCGGCGACCTGGCTGCCGGGCGCCACGATGCCCGCGTTGTTCACGAGCGCGTCGATGCGGCCGTAGGCCGATTCGAGCGCGTCGAACATCGCGACGACGTCCGCCTCGCTCGCAACGTCCCCGCGCAGCACGCGCGCGTGGCCGCCTGCGCGACCCACTTCGGCGGCGGTTTCGTCGGCGGCCGGTTCGTTGTGCAGATAGTTGACGCCCACGGTCCAGCCGTGTGCGCCAAGCAGACGCGCCGTCGCGCGGCCGATGCCGCGGCTTGCGCCGGTGATCAGGACAACCTTGCTCATCGCGATGTACTCGTCATGGATGTAACTGCGCGTGGTGATTGCGGATTGTCGGGCGAACGGCGCGATGCGGCTGGATCAAACGTTCTCGCGCAAGTCCGCCCACTTGTCCTTCGCGGGCGCGTGATAACGCTTGAGCTTGGCGATCAGCGCCACGGGATCGCCGTCGGTTTGCAGCATGTCGAGGTAGGTCTGGCGCATGAAGCCTTCGCGCACCGTGTGGTCGAGCAGCGCCATGAGCGGATCGTAGAAGCCGCCGATGTTCAGCACGCCCACCGGCTTGTGGTGATAGCCGAGCTGCGCCCACGTATAAACCTCGAACAGCTCTTCGAGCGTGCCTGCACCGCCCGGCATCGCGACGAAGGCGTCGGAGAGGTCGGCCATCATCTTCTTGCGGTGGTGCATGTCGGGCACGACGTGTAGCTCGGTCAGGCCCACATGGCCCACTTCCTTGTCCACCAGCAATTCGGGGATCACGCCGATGGCGCGGCCGCCGCCTGCCATCACGGTGTCGGCGATCACGCCCATCAGGCCGACCTTGCCGCCGCCATAGACGAGCGCGAGGTTCGAGGCGACGAGCGCGCGGCCGAATGCCTGTGCGGCTTCGGTGTAAATCGGGTTGGCTCCGGGCGAGGAGCCGCAATACACGCAGACTGCTTTCATTCTGCTTTGGCCTTTATTCCCGGTTGTCCTTGGCGGCGCCGGCACCTTCGCGCGGCGGCAGGTAGTCGTAGAACTCGCGCTTGGCGAGCTTGCCCGAGACGAGATCGTCGAACAGCTCGCGCGCGCGGCCGCGCAGATACGGCGCCATCAGCGAGACGATCTGCACGCTCACCTGGTGCAGCTCGTCGCGAATCGCTTCCTGGTCGTTGTACTTGCGCGGATTCATCACGAACTGGTACGAGAGCCAGTAGGTGGCGATCACGCCGATGTTGGTCGAGATCACGTCGATCTCGGCGGGCGTGGCGACCATGTCGCCGTCTTCCATGAGCTGCTCGCAGAACTGCTTCGCGAAGTGCACCTTGTGGCTGATGATCTGCTTGAAGTGCATCTCCAGCGTGCGGTTGCGCGCGAGCAGGTCGTTCAGGTCGCGATAGAGAAAGCGGTAGCGCCACGTGAAATCGACCATGTACTGCAGGTACGCCCACATCTCGTCGATGGTGGCGCGATGGTCCTCGGGAAAGCGCAGACGCTTTTCGATCTCCTGCTCGAACTGGCTGAAGATGCTGTTGATGATGTCGTCTTTGTTGCGGAAGTGGTAGTACAGGTTGCCTGGACTGATCTCCATTTCCTCGGCGATAGTCGTCGTGGTGACGTTCGGCTCGCCGATCTCGTTGAACAGTTTCAGCGACAACTCAAGAATCCGTTCGCGTGTACGGCGGGGAGGTTTGGCATCCATGTCGTCCGGCCCTGAAAATGCAGTGCCGGGCTCAGGCGCCCGCGAGTATGTTGCGGTGCGCGTGGCCCGGACGCGGTTGGTCGTTATAAGACTGTCGTTTGATTATAAACCGACGGCCCGCGCGCACCGACAGCTTGCGCTGTCAGGAGGCGGGATCAGAGGCGAGGCCCCCGCGGTTCGGGGGGGCAGGGCGCTAGAGTACGCCGATGCCGTGCAGCAGCAGCGGGCCGAAACGGGGTACGAGGATCAGCCCCCAGGTCAAGACGCAGAGCAGCAAGGCGAGCGTCACCGCCGCGCTGCCGAGGTCCTTGGCGCGGCCCGAGAGTTCGTTGCGCTCGAGACCGATGCGGTCCACCGCGTTCTCAATGCTCGAATTGAGCAGCTCGACGATCAGCACGAGGATCACCGAGCCGAGCAGCAGCACGCGCTCGACGGGCTCGACCGGAATAATCACGCCGATCGGCACGAGGATGGCCGAGAGCGTCAGCTCCTGGCGAAACGCGCTTTCCTCGCGGATGGCGGCGCGAAAACCCTTGATCGAGTACTTGAGCGCCTTCCAGGCACGCGTGATGCCGCGGTTGCCCTTGTAGGGGTTGAAGGGCAGCGGGGCGAGCGGATCGTCGGGGCCGAGCGGTTCGTGCAGATGCGGCGGCTCGGGCGGTTCCTGTGCGGTAGCGCGCGGCGCAACGGGCACAACGGGCGCCGTGGGCACATTGGACGCAGTCGCATTGCCGTGCTCGCCCGCAGACGCGGGTGCGGCTTGCGGAGCAACGCCGGGTGCAGCAACGGCGGCGGGCGCGCGCGGATCGAGCGCTTCGGTGGCGCGTGCGGCGCGCGTAGAGCCGCCGGCACGCTGGCTGGCTGGCGGATTGGGACTGCGTGCGCCCTGGGCGCTATGCGGCGGTGACGGAGGACGTGGCGTCATGGTGGTGCCAGGTGGAACCCCAGTATCGCACGCGTGGGAGGCGGTTGCGCCGGGGCCGTCCGTGTCCCCGGCGCGCTCGCGAACAATCGAAGCGCGCTCCATAGCCGGCCTCGTGCTCAGGCAGCGGCGCTGGAAGGCTCCATCGTCGCGCGCGAGCGCGGCTTGAGATGCGCCGCGAATTGCTCGGAGGCGGCGCGCCACGAGAAGCGCTCGGCCCAGGCACGCGCCTCGGCGCGGTCGATCTTCAACGCTTCGAGGCACGCTTCGCGCAGGTCGTCGTTCATCGAGCCTGCGCCGCCCGTGCCCAGCACGTCGATCGGGCCCGTCACCGGGTAGGCGGCCACCGGCGTGCCGCATGCGAGCGCTTCGAGCAGCACGAGACCGAAGGTGTCGGTGCGGCTCGGGAACACGAATACGTCGGCGGCAGCGTAGACCTTCGCGAGTTCGGGCTGGCTCAGGACACCCAGGTAATTCGCCTGGGGATAGCGCGACTTCAACTCAGCGAGCGCAGGGCCTTCGCCGCACACCCATTTCGAGCCGGGCAGATCGAGCTTGAGAAACGCCTCGACGTTCTTTTCCACGGCCACGCGACCCACATACAGGAAGATCGGGCGCGCCGTGTTGAGCACCTTCGATTCCATCGGCCGGAAGATGTCCAGGTCCACACCGCGCGTCCACAGCACGACGTTCGTGAAGCCGAACTTCTCGAGGTCGGTCTTCACGACGGGCGTGGGCGCCATCACCGCAAGCGAAGGCTTGTGGAACCAGCGCAGGAAGCGGTACGTCGCCGAGAGCGGAATGCCGAAGCGCGCCTGCACGTACTCGGGAAAGCGCGTGTGATAAGCCGTCGTGAACGGCAGGTCGTGGTCGATTGCGTAGCGGCGCGCGGCGAGTCCGAGCGGACCTTCGGTCGCGATATGGATCGCATCGGGCCCGAATGCGCTGATGCGTTCATGCAGATGCCGCTTCGGAAACAGCGAGAGCTTGATTTCCGGGTACGTCGGGCACGGTATCGTGCGGAACTCCAGCGGCGTGAGCAGTTCGACCTGATGCCCGAGCGCGATGAGCTCGCGCGTCGTGTTCTTCAGGGTTCGAACCACGCCGTTGACCTGCGGCTCCCATGCATCGGTCACGATCATTACTTTCATCGGTCGTCGGCCCTCTCGTCGTTCGGTGGTGCGGTTATGGCTGCTGCTGTGTAGCGATATGAGGTAACACTCACGCGGCGCTCACGCGCGCCTTGCGCGTCGAGACCTGCGCTTCCGGCGCGCGTTTCACGGTCCAGTAGACGATGCGCAACTCGCCCTCGAACGTTTCGACGAGCGCGGAAAGGCTCTCCACCCAGTCGCCGTCGTTGCAGTACAGGATGCCGTCGATGTCGCGGATCTCGGCCTTGTGGATGTGGCCGCAGACCACGCCGTCGCAGCCGCGGCGGCGCGCTTCGTCGGTCATCACGCGCTCGAACGAGGAGATGAAGTTCACCGCGTTCTTGACCTGATGCTTGAGGTACTGCGAGAGCGACCAGTACTGGAAGCCGAGCTTCGCGCGTACGCGGTTGAACCAGCGGTTGAGCAGCAGGATCAGCGTGTAGGCCGAGTCGCCGAGATAGGCGAGCCACTTGGCATGCTGGATCACGCCGTCGAAGAGATCGCCGTGCACGACCCACAGGCGCTTGCCGGTGAGCGTCGTGTGAAACGCTTCCTCGCGCACGTGGATGTCGCCGAAGGCGAGATTGCAGAACTGGCGCGCGCTCTCGTCGTGGTTGCCCGGGATGTAGATGACCTGGGTGCCCTTACGTGCCTTGCGCAATACCTTTTGCACGACGTCGTTGTGCGCCTGCGGCCAGTACCAGCCCTTTTTCAACTGCCAGCCGTCGATGATGTCGCCCACGAGGTACAGATACTCCGACTCGTTGTGGCGCAGAAAATCGAGCAGATACGACGCCTGACAGCCGCCCGTGCCGAGATGGATATCGGAGAGCCAGATCGTGCGGTAGCGGGTGGGGTCGGGATGATCGTCGTCGTGGGGGCCGGTGGAGGGGGCGTCGTCGATCGACGAGGGTGGCAGGGGCGGGACGGGAAAGGTGGCTCCGCCGGGGGACGGGTGGAACGTGGCGGAGTCGGTGCCTCGTCCGGTGGTCTGCCGGAACAGGGTGGTCGCAGACGTCTTTTGGGCCATGGCGCGCGCGGCAGGTTGTAATACGCGCATTGCGCCATGCCGCCGTGACGGCAACATGACAGTCACGAGAAGGTCTCGTTACGCAGTCCCAGGGGTACCGTGCGGCCGCTTTTCCGGCGCGATGGGGTCTGTTGTGCGGCTGCTACGCCTTCGCGCGCTGTGGCGCGATTGCGACAATGCGCGTGCCCGCAATGCGGTCGTGAAGGAACTGGCGGTCGTGCGAGAAGCGGGCACTCGCGGCCCAGATCACGAACCAGAGGGCAACGAGCACAAGCGTGTGTGGAATCGAAAGATTGAGCAGCGGATGCAGTACGAGCGGCGGCAGGAACCAGAGCCACGCCGCGAGGTAGCGCAGCGTCGCGCGCGCGATCGTGGGCGGCTCGCCGTCCGGGCCGACTACACGCAGGCGCCAGGTCTTCATCGGCAGCGTCTGCCCGCCCTTGTGCCAGAAGCCGACGAAGTACGCGCCAACCACGAAGATGATCCAGACCGCCATCGCGTTGTGATGCGTGTAGCCATTGCGCTGCTGCAGGACGAGGCTGAACGCGAGCCCCGCGGCGAAGACGACGCCGAAGAGCAGCACGCTTTCGTAGACGAACGCGGCGAGGCGGCGGCGAATCGAAACGGGCGCGGGTTCAACCGGGGAGACGGCGGCGGACGGCAGGGCGGCGGCTTGGGCGCTTTCGGACACGATGGCGTCGGTTCAGGGACGGGACGTCCGAAGCATAACCTCGAAAACGCGCGCGGCGAAATGCCGGAACGCCGCGGCGGGGTGAACGGCGTGCGCGCGAGCGCCTGGGTGAGGTTTCAGGAGCCCTTGAACGCCGCGGGTGCTTCGGCGGGCGAGACAGGGATGGGCGTGGCGGGTACGAAGCTGCCGGCGGCGGGAATGCCCGACGCAAACGACGAAGCCACCGCCGGCTCGCTCGGCGCGCCGGGCTCTGCGGGCGCGAGACCCGAGCCCGTGCTGCTCGCGCCGGCCGCGCCCGATGCCCCGGTCACGCCTGGGGGCGCATGCGGCAGGCCGCGGTGATCGCGCTCGTTGACGAGGCGCTGGATATCGCGAATCTCGCTCTTGTTGCCGCTGGGCGGGGCGCTCACGACGGTGGGCCGGCGCTTGTGCTCGCTCGCGGCAAGGCGCTCTTTCTGCTCTTCGGGGAGTTGCTGGTAGGCCTTCCAGGCGCGCTGGCGCGCCTGCGCCGGCAATTCCTTGGAAACCTGGTAGTTTTCGCGCGCGACGCGCCGCTGCTCCGGCGTCATGCCGACCCATTCCGACATGCGCTCATGCAGGCGCTTCTGTGCTTCGGGCGACATCTTCGGGTAACGCGCGGCGATTTTCAGCCATTTTCGCTTGCGCTCGTCGCTGAAGCGGTCCCATTCGACGGCAAACGGCGCGAGCGCGACGTGCTGGGCGTCGGTCAGATGCGTCCACGCGAGCGGATCGGTCTGGCCGGGCAACGGCGCGAACGCGTTCGTGATGGGATTGTCGACCGAGGGCGCTTTCGCCTGCACGGGCGCGCCAGCGGTGTTTTCGCCGGTGGGCTCGGGGTGAAAGCGCGGGTAGGTCGCCACATACGACACGACTGCCGCGACCACACATCCAATGACAACGGCCAGGCCGCGCTTGTAACTCACCCCGTCAGTCTCCTGCTCAGAAATTCCTTAGTGCGCGCGCGTCAGATACGCGTTGAACCCGTGATCGAGGTAGGCCGTGAGCGGCAGGTCGTCGCTCAGCATGGCCGCGTCGATATCGGCGAGTTCAGCGGTGCGTTGCTGATCTTCGAAGTACGCGATGGCAAAGAGGCCCGCCACGAGCGCCGCGAGCGGCCAGGCGAGCGCGAAGCGGGCGAGCGCCGAACGGCGCCGCGCGGGCAGGTGCCTCGGCGCGCCGGACATGCTGCCGACGCCGGCCGCGGCAAGGGCCGGTGCGCGCACGAGCACGACCTCGGCCTTTTTGTGGGCGAGTGCGGTCTTGCGCGCGGCGGCGAGTCGGGCGGTGGTACCAGCGGGCAGGTTGGCGGCGCTCTCGTCGAGCGCACGACGCATTTCCCGCACGAACTCTAGTTCTTTATTTTCGAGGGCGGAGCTCATAGGGTGATTCCTTTGGCCTTGAGCGCTTGAGCCAGCGTGTGGGTGGCCCGCGAGCAGTGCGTTTTCACGCTGCCTTCGGAGCAGCCCATTGCGGCGGCGGTCTCGGCGACATCCATATCCTCCCAGTAACGCATCAGAAACGCCTCCCGTTGACGTGCCGGTAATTTCTGGATTTCGTCGTCGATCATCTGAAGCACCTGGGCGCGCTCGATCTGCTGTTCGCTGCTCTCGGCGCCAGCCGTGCCCTGTTCCGCCTCGAAGGTCTCGAGGGGGTCGAACTCCTCGTCTTCGGAATTGCCGAGCGACGAAAACAGGCTCACCCACGTATTGCGTACTTTCTGCCGACGAAAATAGTCGTGCATCGTATTTTGCAAAATACGCTGAAAGAGCAGGGGGAGTTCTGCGGCCGGGCGGTCTCCGTATTTTTCCGCGAGCTTGATCATCGCGTCCTGCACGATGTCGAGCGAGGCGTCGTCGTCCCTTACGGCGTAGACCGTCTGCTTGAACGCGCGTCTTTCGACGCCCGCCAGAAAGTCGGCGAGTTCCTTGTCTGATGCCATCCGTTGCAGGGCGCCGCCGCCAGCGTACGCGTAATCGTTCGAAAAATGTCGTAAAACTCGCGGATCCTAGCAAATTTTCGCGCCGACAGGGTAGCGGGAAGGCTATGAGAATGCTTCGCATCATGGATGCGCCTACCCTGGTGGCTTGCCTGCCGGCTCCTGGCCGACGCCGCGAGGCGTGCGCGCTGTCGCAACGTTCGTGCCCGCTTTCTCATTAATTGCTTGACCGAAAGGCATCGAGCCGCTATCTTCGACGGTTCGCAACATAAGTGACTTGTCTCAATTCGGATGTGGCCCAAGAAGCTCATCTGTCAACTGGACGCGCCGCTTGAACCCGAGCCACAAGCCCGGCAGAGAGCACCCGATCAATTTTTTGCCGAAAATTCGAAAGGTCAATGATGAACATGCCCAGCGCGGAATTCTCCACGTCGGTCCCCCCTTCGCAAGAATCTGACCCTCAAGCTAATACCTCCATCGGCGGAACCGTGCTGATGAAGGCGCTCGCGGACGAGCAGGTCGAATTCATCTGGGGCTATCCCGGCGGCTCGGTGCTCTACATTTACGACGAGCTGTACAAGCAGGACAAGATTCAGCACGTTCTCGTGCGCCACGAACAGGCAGCCGTACACGCGGCCGACGCCTATGCGCGTTCGACCGGTAATGTCGGCGTGTGTCTCGTGACCTCGGGGCCTGGCGTCACCAATGCGGTGACGGGCATCGCGACGGCCTACATGGACTCGATCCCGATGGTGATCATCAGCGGCCAGGTGCCTACCGCCGCGATTGGTCAAGACGCCTTCCAGGAGTGCGACACGGTCGGCATCACGCGTCCCTGCGTGAAGCACAACTTCCTCGTGAAGGACGTGCGCGACCTCGCCGCCACCGTCAAGAAAGCTTTCTACATTGCGCGCACCGGCCGTCCCGGCCCTGTGCTGATCGACATTCCGAAGGATGTGTCGAAGACGCCGTGCACGTATGAACCGATCAAAAACGTCACGCTGCGTTCGTACAATCCGGTCACCAAGGGCCACTCGGGGCAGATCCGCAAGGCGGTGTCGCTGCTCCTCTCGGCCAAGCGTCCGTATATCTACACCGGCGGCGGCATCATCCTCGCGGATGCGTCGCGCGAACTGAACCAGTTCGCGGACCTGCTCGGCTACCCGGTCACGAACACGCTGATGGGTCTGGGCGGCTACCGCGCGAGCGACCGCAAGTTCCTCGGCATGCTCGGCATGCACGGCACCTACGAAGCCAACATGGCGATGCAGCACTGCGACGTGCTGATCGCGATCGGTGCGCGCTTCGACGACCGTGTGATCGGCGATCCGGCGCACTTCGCCTCGCGTCCGCGCAAGATCATTCACATCGACATCGACCCGTCGTCCATCTCGAAGCGCGTGAAGGTCGATATCCCCATCGTCGGCGACGTGAAGGAAGTGCTCAAGGAACTCATCGAGCAGCTTCAGCACGCCGATCACGGCCCGGATACGGCCGCGCTCGCCGACTGGTGGAAGGACATCGAAAGCTGGCGCGAGAAGAACTGCCTGAAGTTCGACCGTTCGAGCGAGATCATCAAGCCGCAGTACGTGGTGGAGAAGGCGTGGGAACTCACGGGCGGCAACGCGTTCGTGTGCTCGGACGTGGGCCAGCACCAGATGTGGGCCGCGCAGTTCTACCGCTTCAACCAGCCGCGCCGCTGGATCAACTCCGGTGGCCTCGGCACGATGGGCTTTGGCCTGCCGGCGGCGATGGGCGTGAAGATGGCGCACCCGGACGACGACGTGCTGTGCATCACGGGCGAAGGCTCGATCCAGATGTGCATTCAGGAGCTGTCGACCTGCAAGCAGTACGACACGCCCGTGAAGATCATTTCGCTCAATAACCGCTACCTCGGCATGGTCCGCCAGTGGCAGCAGATCGAATACAGCAAGCGCTATTCGCATTCGTATATGGATGCGCTGCCTGACTTCGTGAAGCTCGCCGAAGCGTACGGCCACGTCGGCATGCGGATCGAAAAGACGGCGGACGTCGAGCCGGCGCTCAAGGAAGCGCTGCGTTTGAAGGACCGCACGGTGTTCCTCGATTTCCAGACCGACCCTTCCGAAAACGTCTGGCCGATGGTACAGGCCGGCAAGGGCATCACCGAGATGCTGCTCGGCTCGGAAGACCTGTAACGGTATTTGCACGGCGCCGTTTCGACCTCGCGCGGCGCGCGTCCACACAAGGGGCGCGCGGGTTCGCGGGGAAGGGCGGCAGCCACCCAAAACTGGATAAATCGCGGATCACATCATGAGACACATTATTTCCGTTCTGCTGGAAAACGAGCCGGGCGCGCTCTCGCGCGTGGTCGGCCTCTTCTCCGCACGCGGCTACAACATTGAAACCTTGACGGTGGCGCCGACCGAAGACCGTTCGCTGTCGCGCATGACCATCGTTTCCATTGGCTCGGACGACGTGATCGAACAGATCACGAAGCATCTGAACCGCCTGATCGAGGTGGTGAAAGTGGTCGACCTTACCGAGGGCGCCCACATCGAGCGCGAGCTGATGCTGATCAAGGTAAGGGCGGTCGGCAAGGAACGTGAGGAGATGAAGCGGATGGCGGATATTTTCCGCGGCCGTATCATCGATGTCACCGAAAAGACCTACACGATCGAACTGACGGGCGCGAGCGACAAGCTCGACGCGTTCATCGAAGCGATCGATGCGACCGCGATTCTCGAAACCGTCCGTACGGGCGGCTCGGGCATTGGGCGCGGAGAGCGCATTCTGAAGGTGTGACCCGACCACAGTCGATCTTGCACCGGACTTGACCGGATGCGTCCTTAATCGCATCCGGTGCAGCAAAAGCTAATAGCAGTACCGAAATTCACCAGACTCTCGCCAAGGAACCAACATGAAAGTTTTCTACGACAAGGACGCCGATCTCTCCCTCATCAAGGGCAAGCAGGTCACGATCATCGGTTACGGCTCGCAAGGCCACGCACACGCGCTGAACCTGAAGGACAGCGGCGTGAACGTCACGGTCGGTCTGCGCAAGAACGGCGCATCGTGGAGCAAGGCTGAGAACGCCGGCCTGCAGGTCAAGGAAGTGGCCGAAGCGGTGAAGAACGCCGACGTCGTCATGATGCTCCTGCCCGACGAGCAGATCGCCGATGTCTACGCGAAGGAAGTCCACGCGAACATCAAGAACGGCGCAGCGCTCGCGTTCGCCCACGGCTTCAACGTGCACTACGGCCAGGTGATCCCGCGCGCGGATCTGGACGTCATCATGATCGCCCCGAAGGCGCCGGGCCACACGGTTCGCGGCACGTACTCGCAAGGCGGCGGCGTTCCCCACCTGATCGCTGTCCACCAGGACAAGTCGGGCGCAGCACGTGACATCGCTCTGTCGTACGCAGCAGCGAACGGCGGCGGCCGTGCCGGCATCATCGAAACGAACTTCCGCGAAGAAACCGAAACCGACCTGTTCGGCGAACAAGCCGTGCTGTGCGGCGGTACGGTCGACCTGATCAAGGCTGGCTTCGAAACGCTGGTCGAAGCAGGCTACGCACCGGAAATGGCTTACTTCGAGTGCCTGCACGAACTGAAGCTGATCGTCGACCTGATCTATGAAGGCGGCATCGCCAACATGAACTACTCGATCTCGAACAACGCCGAGTACGGCGAGTACGTGACGGGCCCGCGCGTCATCACGGCCGAGACGAAGAAGGTCATGAAGGAAGTCCTGAAGGACATCCAGACCGGCGAATACGCCAAGAGCTTCATCCTGGAAAACAAGGCCGGCGCACCGACGCTGCAATCGCGCCGCCGTCTCGGCGCCGAGCACCAGATCGAAGTGGTCGGTGCGAAGCTGCGCGCGATGATGCCGTGGATCGCCGCGAACAAGCTCGTCGACCAGTCGAAGAACTAATCTGACGGCTCAATCTGATCGCGTGTGCGGTTTTATGCCGGCACTCATCAGTTTGACTTGAGTCAGACCCGAAAAAGCCGCCCAGGTGGGATGAACCCTGGGCGGCTTTTGCTATCCTACGGTTTTTAAAATAACAGCGAAGCCACCATGAATTACCCTCATCCGATCATCGCGCGCGAAGGCTGGCCGTTCATCGCCATTGCGGCCGTCGTGGCGCTCTTGATCCATGCGGTCGCAGGCTTCGGACTCGCGTGGCCCTTCTGGCTGATCCTGATCTTCGTCGTTCAGTTCTTCCGCGATCCGCCGCGCCCGATTCCGAGCCAGGCCAACGCCGTGCTGTGCCCGGCGGACGGCCGCATCGTCGCCGTGGAAACCGCGCACGACCCGTATGCAAACCGTGAAGCGCTCAAGATCAGCGTGTTCATGAACGTTTTCAACGTGCACTCGCAGCGTTCGCCCGTGGACGGTGCCGTCGCCAAGGTCGAGTACTTCCCGGGCGCGTACCTGAACGCCGCCATCGACAAGGCTTCGACCGAGAACGAGCGCAACGCCGTGGTCCTGACGATGGCCGACGGCACGACCGTCACCTCGGTGCAGATCGCGGGCCTTATTGCGCGCCGCATTCTCTGCTACGTGCGTGCCGGTGAGCCGCTGTCGCGCGGCCAGCGCTATGGCTTCATCCGCTTCGGCTCGCGCGTCGACGTCTACCTGCCCGTGGGCAGCCGCCCGCGTGTGTCGATTGGCGAGAAGGTATCTGCCTCGTCGACGATCCTCGCCGAACTGCCGACCCAATCGGCATAAAGGAGGGCTGCGATGGCCGGATTCAAACAGCGTCGACCCCGTAACCCCGCCGGCGCGCCGCTGCCGCGGCCGTTTCGGCGCAACAAGGCCGTGCAGGAGCCCATGGGCGTCGCCGCGAACCGGCGCGCGGCGCGCCAGGAGTTCCTGAAGAAGCGCGGCATCTACCTGCTGCCCAACGCGTTCACCACGGCGGCGCTCTTCTGCGGCTTCTTCGCGGTCGTGCAGGCCATGAACGTGCGCTTCGAGGTGGCGGCCATCGCCATTTTCGTGGCGATGGTGCTCGACGGCATGGACGGGCGCGTGGCGCGCATGACGCACTCGCAAAGCGCGTTCGGCGAGCAGTTCGACAGCCTCTCGGACATGGTGTCGTTCGGTGTGGCACCCGCGCTCGTGATGTACGAGTGGGTGCTCAAGGATCTCGGGCGCTGGGGCTGGCTTGCGGCATTCGTCTACTGTTCGGGCGCGGCGCTGCGTCTTGCGCGCTTCAACACGAACATCGGCGTCGTGGACAAGCGCTTCTTCCAGGGCCTCCCGAGCCCGGCTGCGGCCGCGCTCATCGCCGGCTTCGTCTGGCTCGCCACCGACAACCGCGTGCCCGTGAAGCTTTCGTGGCTGCCGTGGGTGGCCTTCGTGCTGACGATCTACGCGGGCGTGACGATGGTGTCCAATGCGCCGTTCTACAGCGGCAAGGCGCTCGACGTGCGCCATCGCGTGCCGTTCGCCGCCACGCTGCTCGTGGTGGTGGCGTTCGTGCTGGTGTCGTCCGATCCGCCGTTGATGCTGTTCGGCCTCTTCGTGCTCTACGGTCTCTCGGGCTATGTGTTCTGGGCGTACCAGGCCGTGCGCGGACGCTCGAACCCGGCGCGTTCGTCGCCGCGCGAGCGGTAAGGCGCGGGTGGGGGAATACTGAAAAGAGGGCTGCGCGCGAGCGCGGCCCTTTTTCTTTTTGCGCCCGCCTGGGCTGGTCTCTTCCAATTGCGCTATCGGCGGATTCCGGCTATAGTCGGCGGCATGGACACCATCCAGTTCCCCCTCTTCTCCCTTCAAGCCGGCGCGCTACTAGGCACGCTAGCGCTAGCGCGCCTGCCGCGCTGATCTCGCTCGCCCTCCGTAAGCCTCGTTCATTGTCAGCGTCGCCATCGGTGGCGCGAACACCCAAAATCCGTTTTAGACACTGAACAAGTCCCCCTGGAGACCCGAAATGGCAGCAGACAAGCTCATCATCTTCGATACGACGTTGCGTGACGGCGAGCAGTCGCCCGGTGCGTCGATGACGAAGGAAGAGAAAATCCGCATCGCGAAGCAGCTCGAGCGCATGAAGGTCGACATTATCGAAGCCGGCTTCGCAGCCAGCTCGAACGGCGACTTCGACGCGATCCACACGATCGCCGGCATGGTGAAGGACAGCACGATCTGCTCGCTCGCCCGCGCGAACGACAAGGACATCCAGCGCGCCGCCGACGCGCTCAAGCCCGCCGATCACTTCCGCATCCACACGTTCATCGCCACTTCGGCGCTGCACATGGAGAAGAAGCTTCGCATGTCGCCCGAGCAGGTGCTCGAGCAGGCGAAGCTCGCGGTGCGCTTCGCACGCAAGTTCACGAACGACGTGGAATTCTCGCCCGAAGACGGCAGCCGTTCGGACATGGACTTCCTGTGCCGCGTGCTCGAAGCCGTGATCAATGAAGGCGCGACCACGATCAATATCGCCGATACGGTCGGCTACGGTATTCCCGAGCTGTACGGCAACCTCGTGAAGACGCTGCGCGAGCGCATTCCGAATTCGGACAAGGCCGTGTTCTCGGTGCACTGCCACAACGACCTCGGCATGGCCGTGGCGAACTCGCTGGCCGGTGTGCAGATCGGCGGTGCGCGTCAGGTGGAGTGCACGATCAACGGTCTCGGCGAGCGCGCGGGCAACACGTCGCTCGAAGAAATCGTGATGGCCGTGAAGACCCGCAAGGACTACTTCGGCCTCGATCTCGGCATCGACACCACGCAGATCGTGCCGGCATCGAAGCTCGTTTCGCAGATCACCGGTTTTGTCGTGCAGCCGAACAAGGCCGTGGTCGGCGCGAACGCCTTCGCGCACGCTTCAGGCATCCACCAGGACGGCGTGCTCAAGGCGCGCGACACCTACGAGATCATGCGCGCCGAAGACGTGGGCTGGAGCGCGAACAAGATCGTGCTCGGCAAGCTCTCGGGCCGCAACGCGTTCAAGCAGCGTCTGCAGGAACTGGGCATCCAGCTCGACAGCGAAGGCGAACTGAACAACGCGTTCGCGCGCTTCAAGGAACTGGCCGACCGCAAGTCCGAAATCTTCGACGAAGACATCATCGCGATCGTCACGGAAGAGTCGGCGCAGGCGCAGGATCAGGAGCACTTCAAGTTCATCTCGCTCGCGCAGCACTCGGAAACGGGTGAGCGTCCGCACGCACGCGTCGTGTTCTCGGCTGACGGCAAGGAAGTGACCGGCGAAGCCGCGGGCAACGGCCCGGTGGACGCCACGCTCAATGCGATCGAAACCGAAGTGGGCAGCGGCTCGGAGCTTTTGCTGTACTCGGTGAACGCGATCACGACGGGCACCCAGGCGCAGGGCGAAGTGACGGTGCGTCTCTCGAAAGCCGGCCGCATCGTCAATGGCGTGGGCACGGATCCGGATATCGTTGCCGCATCGGCGAAGGCGTATATCTCGGCGCTCAACAAGCTCTACTCGGGCGACAAGGTCAATCCGCAGCGCTCCGAAGCGGTGTAAGCGGTGGCGAGGCTTCTGGCCTCGCATCGCCCAGCCAATGAAAAACCCCCGGCTCGCAAGAGCGCGGGGGTTTTGTTTTTTGCTGCGCCGGGGCCACGATCAAAACAATCAGAACAGGCTGCGGCGATCCGGATCGTGCAGCGGATCGGGCGTCTTCTGCGTGAGCCGCAGAATGCCCTGGTCGTCGAAGTAGAAGCTGTAGAGCATGTACCAGACGTTGTCTTCGAGGTAGCGGTAGGTCCACGCTTCCTTCTTCATCAGCGGGAAGTAGGAGGTTTCGACCGGGCGGCCGAAGTTGACGAGCACGTCGGTGCGCGTCCATTTGCCGATTTCCGCGCGATAGAACTCGTTGGGCTGCAGCACCTGGCGCAGGTTCACGACTTTGCCGCTCGCGTCGATGTCGGCGGCGGTGGTGGTTTCGCCCATCGGCTGGGTTGGCCACATCAGGCGCTTGCCGCCGTCGGGCAGGTCGTAGGTTTCAGCCGGCGGCCCGAATCGGGCGATCACGGACTGCGCGTCGTCGCCCGCATGGAATTGCTGCCACGGCTGTGCGCAGCCGGCGAGCGCGAGTGCGCCAACGCCCGCGAGGAGGGCGAGACGCAGGCGGCGCGAGGCGAAGCGTACAGGCGTTGCGAGCGAGGTAGATAGGCGCGTGAACATGATGTCCCCCGATGGCAAGGTTCCAATGACCGCCGTAAATGTGGAACCCTTATTTTGACACGGCGCGAGGCGCGCGCGGGCCGGGCCTGTCTGCGCAGCGACGGATCTCGGCCTTGCCGTCGCACCGCGTCGCGGCCTATGATCCGCGCTTCGAATGGAAATCCGGCTGGCATCGAACAATGAGAGAAAAGCGCATAACGGCACGCATGGCGTGTGCGGCGGCGATCATGGTCGCCATGACGGCGCTGGCGGCAGGCCTCGCGGCCGCAACCGGAGCACGGGCGGATGAGGCGCCGACCGGCAAGCCGATCCAGCTCGCGCTGATCGAAGGCATGTCCGGCCCGTTCGCGGACGCGGGCGCGGCCGTCGAGCGCAACCTGCGCTTCGGCGTCGAGCGGGTCAATGCGCGCGGCGGCGTCGTGCTGCGTGACGGGGCGCATCCGCTCGAACTGGTGACGCTCGACAGCAAGGGCAGCCCCGAGGCGGCGCTCTTGCAGCTGCGTATGGCGCAGGACCGCCACATCGGCTATGTCATGCAGGGCAACAGCTCGGCGGTGGCGGCGGCGCTCGAGTCGGCGGTCGATCGCCAGGCCGCGCGCGATCCGCAGAACCGCGAGCTCTTCCTCAACTATTCCGCCGACGACCCCGCGCTCACCAACGCGAATTGCAGCTTCTGGCATTTCCGCTTCGACGCGCACGCGGGCATGCGCATGGACGCGCTTGCGGACGTGATCGCCGCGGACAAATCGGTGAAGAAGGTGTATCTCCTCAACCAGGACTACAGCTTCGGCCATGACGTGAGCACGCTCGCGCGCGCTGCGCTGGCGAAGGACCGCCCGGACATCGCCATCGTCGGCGACGAATTCCACCCCATCGGCCGCGTGAAGGACTTCGCGCCTTACATCGCCAAGATTCGCGCCGCGGGCGCCGACGCCGTCATCACCGGAAACTGGGGCAACGACCTGACGCTGCTCGTGAAGGCCGCGCGCGAGCAGGGCCTCGACACGAAGTTCTACACCTTCTACGGCAACAGCCTGGGCGCGCCGGCGGCGCTGGGCGACGCGGGCGTGAAGCGCGTGATCGCGGTAGCCGACTGGCATCCGAACGCGGGCGGCGCAGCTTCCGACGCGTGGTACAAGGCGTTCAGGGCGCGCTATCCGGCGGCCAAGGACGACTACCCGGTGCTGCGCATGTCGATGATGGTGGAAATGCTCGCCCAGGCCATGACGAAGGCGGGCACGGCCGACCCCGAGGCCGTCGCGAAGGCATTGGAGGGCATGCGCTTCGACAATGGGTTCCACCCCATGTGGATGCGTGCCGACGACCACCAGGTGATCCAGCCCCTTTACGTCATGGAGATGGACAAGCAGGGCACGCCCGGCGTGCGCTACGACAACGAGGGTTCCGGCTATGGCTTTCGCACGGTGCTGACGCTCCCCGCGGAGCGCACCGCTCCCGCCACGGTCTGCCAGATGAAGCGGCCGTGAGGGTGCTCCTTACAAGCGGTTTCGCGGCAAATCGGGGCTGTGCTACAATACGCCCCTTGTCGCGAACCTGCGGCAAGACAATCAAGCAGTAAGAACCAAGCCACGGCACGGCCTTTCTTCCGTGACCGCTCGTTTGTTTTAAAGGAAAAGCAAAATGTCCGTAGCAGATATCAAGAAGTCCGACGTCGTCGCGCAATTCGCGCGCGGCACCAACGACACGGGTTCGCCCGAAGTTCAGGTTGCACTCCTGACGTCGCGTATCAACGAACTGACTGGCCACTTCAAGTCGCACGCGAAGGACCACCACAGCCGCCGCGGTCTGCTGCGCATGGTGAGCCGCCGCCGTAAGCTGCTCGACTACCTGAAGGGCAAGGACGCTGATCGTTACCGCGCGCTGATCGAGAAGCTGGGTCTGCGTAAGTAATCGGAAGGTCTTCCGCAAAGATGCCTGTGTCAGTTCCACTGATGCAGGCATTTTGTTTTTGAACGGTGCGCTTCATGCTGCTTTTCAAGCTGTTTTGATGCGATAAACACCGGTTCGGAACACAAGGCAACACCACGTAGCACCAGCAGTACAAGCAGCAGGGCCGGGCCTCGGGGCAGAGCTTTGTGTCATTCCAGCAGATCGTGCGCGGCGATGCGTCACAGCCGCACGGCAACAGTTTCGCAATCTCGCGATTCGCTGGAATGGCATAACACTCCTCTTCCTGCGCGGTGCCGGAACCTGTCTTGCCGCATCGTCCGCGTGTGCGGGCGGCGCATAACAAATGAGTAAGGAGTGAGTGACCATGACCATGTTCAATAAAGTCGTGAAGGAATTCAAATGGGGCCAGCACAACGTGCGCCTCGAAACGGGTGAGATCGCCCGTCAGGCCAGCGGTGCTGTCATCGTCGACGTCGAAGACACCGTCGTGCTCGCGACCGTCGTTGGCGCGAAGACCGCCAAGCCGGGTCAGGACTTCTTCCCGCTCACCGTCGACTACATCGAAAAGACCTATTCGGCCGGCAAGATCCCGGGCGGCTTCTTCCGCCGCGAAGGCCGTCCGTCGGAAGGCGAGACGCTCATCTCGCGCCTGATCGACCGCCCGCTGCGTCCGCTCTTCCCGGAAGGCTATTACAACGAAGTCCAGGTCGTGATCCACGTCCTGTCGATCAACCCGGAAGTCCCGGCTGACATCCCCGCGCTGATCGGCGCGTCGGCTGCGCTGGCGATCTCGGGTCTGCCGTTCAACGGCCCGGTGGGCGCCGCACGCGTGGCCTACATCAACAACGAGTACGTGCTCAATCCGACGCGCGCGCAGATCAAGGAATCGCGCCTCGACCTCGTCGTGGCCGGTACCGAGCGCGCCGTGCTGATGGTGGAATCGGAAGCCGACCAGCTGCCGGAAGACGTGATGCTCGGCGCGGTCGTGTTCGGCCACGAGCAGATGCAAACGGCCATCGACGCGATCCACGAACTGGTTCGTGACGGCGGCAAGCCCGAGTGGGACTGGACGCCGGCGCCGAAGGACGAAGCGCTCATCGCGCGCGTCACGGCCATCGCCAACGAAAACCTGCTCGCCGCGTACCAACTGCGTGACAAGCAACAGCGTTCGACCAAGCTGAAGGAAGTCTACGCAGCGACGTCGGCCAAGCTCGAAGAAGAAGCGGCTGCGGCCGGCACGACGGCGGCCGACAAGGCCACGGTCGGCAACATCGTGTTCGACCTCGAAGCGAAGATCGTCCGTTCGCAGATCCTGAACGGCGAGCCGCGTATCGACGGCCGCGACACGCGCACGGTTCGCCCGATCGAGATCCGCACGGGCGTGCTGCCGCGCACCCACGGTTCGGCGCTCTTCACGCGCGGCGAAACGCAGGCGCTGGTTGTCGCGACGCTCGGCACCAAGGGCGACGAGCAGATCATCGACGCGCTCGAAGGCGAGTACCGCGACCGCTTCATGCTCCACTACAACATGCCCCCGTTCGCGACCGGCGAAACGGGCCGTGTTGGCTCGCCCAAGCGCCGTGAAATCGGCCACGGCCGTCTCGCCAAGCGCGCGCTCGTCGCGTGCCTGCCGAGCGCCGAAGAGTTCGGCTACTCGATCCGCGTCGTTTCGGAAATCACCGAGTCGAACGGTTCGTCGTCGATGGCTTCGGTGTGCGGCGGCTGCCTCGCGCTGATGGACGCCGGCGTGCCGATGAAGGCGCACGTCGCCGGTATCGCGATGGGCCTGATCCTCGAAGGCAACAAGTTCGCCGTGCTGACCGACATCCTCGGCGACGAAGATCACCTCGGCGACATGGACTTCAAGGTTGCGGGTACGGAAGCTGGCGTGACCGCGCTGCAGATGGACATCAAGATCCAGGGCATCACGAAGGAAATCATGCAGGTCGCGCTCGCACAGGCGAAGGAAGGCCGCATGCATATCCTCGGCAAGATGACCTCGGCTGTGTCGGGCGTGAACACCGAACTGTCGGCGTACGCTCCGCGCATGATCACCATCAAGATCAACCCGGAAAAGATCCGCGACGTGATCGGCAAGGGCGGTTCGGTGATCCGCGCGCTGACGGAAGAAACCGGCACGACCATCGACATCTCCGACGACGGCGTCGTGACCATCGCTTCGACGTCGAGCGAAGGCATGGCCGAAGCGAAGAAGCGCATCGAAAACATCACGGCCGAAATCGAAGTGGGCCAGGTGTACGAAGGCGCGGTCCTCAAGCTGCTGGACTTCGGCGCGATCGTGAACCTGCTGCCGGGCAAGGATGGTCTGCTGCACATCTCCGAGATCGCCAATGAGCGCATCAAGGACATCAACGACTATCTGAAGGAAGGCCAGGTCGTGAAGGTCAAGGTCATCCAGACGGACGAGAAGGGCCGCGTGCGCCTGTCCGCCAAGGCGCTGCTCAACGAGCAGGCGAATGGCGGCGCACCGCAAGGCGAGCCGCAGCAGTAAAGCGGTAAGCTCCAACGGCCGGCACGTGCAAAACGCGCCGGCCGTTTTTTATGACAATGAGGGTGAATGGCAGTGCGCATGCGTCAATCAGGTCGCGTGCGCAGCGCCATCCAGACGGGGCGCGAAGCGCTGAGGAGACGCGAGATGAAGGCAGTCGAGATTACGGAATTCGGTGCGCCGGACGTGCTCAAGCTGGCCGAACGGCCAACCCCCGAGCCGAAGGCTGGCGAAGTGCTGATCAAGGTGAGCGCCTCGGGCGTGAACCGTCCCGATGTGTTCCAGCGCAAGGGCTCGTATGCGCCGCCGCCGGGCATTTCCGATCTGCCGGGGCTCGAGGTGGCGGGCGAGATCGTCGGCGGCTCGATCGACGAGAAGAACAATCCGTTTGGCCTCAAGATTGGCGATCGCGTGTGCGCGCTGATCGCGGGCGGCGGTTACGCCGAATACGCGGTCGCGCCGCTCGGGCAATGTCTGCCGGTGCCGAAGGGCCTCACCGATGTCGAGGCGGCCTCGCTGCCCGAAACGTTCTTCACGGTCTGGAGCAACGTATTCCAGCGCGCCTACCTCGGCCAGGGCGAGGGCGGCGAGAACGAGACGCTGCTCGTGCAGGGCGGCTCGAGCGGCATCGGCGTGACGGCGATCCAGATCGCGCATGCCCTTGGCTTTCGCGTGTTCGCCACGGCCGGCTCGGACGACAAGTGCCACGCCTGTGAGGCGCTCGGCGCCGACCGCGCCATCAACTACCGCACCAGCGATTTCGTGGAGGTCGTGAAGGCGCTCACGAACGACCGCGGCGTCGACGTGATTCTCGACATGGTGGCCGGCGGCTATGTGGCGCGCGAGCTTTCCGCGCTGGCGACCGGTGGCCGCATCGTCATCATCGCCACGCTCGGCGGCTCCAAGGCCGAACTCAACATGGGCGAAATCCTGCGCCGCCGGCTTACGGTGACCGGTTCGACGCTGCGTGCGCGGTCCGTGGAATTCAAGGCCCAGATCGCTCAGGAACTCAAGGCGAAGGTCTGGCCCCTGATCGAAGAGGGTCGCATCAAGCCCGTCGTGTTCCGCGTATTTCCCGCCGCGCAGGCCGCCGAGGCCCATGCGTTGATGGAAAGCAGCGAGCATGTCGGCAAGATCATGCTCGACTGGAACAGCGCGGCCTGACGGCGCATCGGCACGAGCGACCCGCTCGTGCTTGATTTTTCGGGATTTTTTTCGCGTATTTTTTGTGCATCGCGGGCGGAGCGGTTTGACCCGCCTGGATTTCACGCAGTAAAATTATGTGTTTTGCGTCCGCTTTTAACAGCAACCGGAACAATGACGAAACAACGATCGAAGCTCGTAGTCGGTAACTGGAAGATGCATGGCCGCCTCGCGGCCAATGCGGCACTGCTAGAAGGCGTCGCGCGCGGCGCGCAGGCGCTCCCTTCGGACGTGCACGTCGGCGTGTGCGTGCCGTTCCCGTATCTCGCGCAGGCGCAGGCGCTGCTCGGCGGCAGCCGGGTTCAGTGGGGCGCGCAAGACATTTCGGCGCACGAGCAGGGTGCCTACACGGGCGAAGTCGCGGCAGGCATGGTCGCCGACTTCGAAGCCACGTTTGCGATCGTTGGTCACTCGGAGCGCCGCGCATACCACGGCGAAAGCTCCGAATTCGTCGCTGTGAAGACGCAGCGCGCGCTTGCAGCGGGTCTCACGCCTATCGTCTGCGTGGGTGAGACGCTCGAAGAGCGCGAGTCGGGCGCGACCGAGCGCGTGGTCGGCGCACAGATCGACGCCGTGCTGGCCGTCCTGTCGGCCGAAGAGGCGGCGCGTATCGTCGTCGCTTACGAGCCTGTCTGGGCGATCGGCACGGGCAAGAGCGCGAGCTCGGAGCAGGCTCAGCAGGTGCATGCATTCCTGCGCGCACGCCTCGCCGCCAAGGCCGCGCAGGTGGCGGACGTGCCGCTGCTCTACGGCGGCAGCGTGAAGCCGGAAAATGCGGCGGAGCTCTTCCGTCAGGCCGACATCGACGGCGGCCTGATCGGCGGTGCGTCGCTGAAAGAGGGTGATTTCCTCGCGATCTGCGTGGCCGCTACGGCGGGCGCCAGCGTCGCGAGCTAAAGGCTTGCGCACGAAGCATTCGAAATAAAACGCGTCGTGCGGGCTGCTTATGCGTCTGCTCCGGGAGGGGCGGACGTTCAACCAGGACTCAGGTGAGTGTGATGCTGTATTTGAAAACGTTGATTATCGTCGTCCAGCTTCTGTCGGCACTCGGGGTGATTGGCCTCGTCTTGCTGCAGCACGGCAAAGGCGCAGACATGGGCGCTGCTTTCGGCAGCGGCGCGTCGGGCAGCCTGTTCGGCGCGAGCGGTTCCGCGAACTTCCTTTCGCGTACTACCGCAGTTCTTGCAACGGTGTTTTTCTGCTCCACCCTTGCGTTAACTTACCTGGGGTCGTATCATGCGAAGCCTTCGGCGGGCGTGCTTGGCGCTTCGGTTCCAGCCCCGGTCGTAGCCTCGGCGCCGGCAGCTTCGGCGCCGGTTGCATCTGCTCCTGGCGCATCCGCTCCGGCGGCGGCTTCGCCGGCTGCAGCAGCCTCGCAACCTGGCAACGACGTTCCGAAATAAGATTGAAAAACTTGTTTTGTGCGTTGAACAACGAACGGAAACAAGTTAGAATCTAGGTCTTGAAGCGATTCGCGGGTTGCAAGATTTTGTTGTCCCGGATTGCATGTAGTGCCGACGTGGTGAAATTGGTAGACACGCTATCTTGAGGGGGTAGTGGCGAAAGCTGTGCGAGTTCGAGTCTCGCCGTCGGCACCAATGTTATCTAAAAAATGCCAGCCGCTTGCTTCAGCTTCGGCTGGCATTTTTGCTTCTTACGTCGTGTTCGTCTTCTGTTCGCAGCGCGAAGTACGTGAAGTGATTCCCGCGGAGCGATGCAAGTTCCAGCGGAACCTCAGAACCAACCGATATAGAGGATAGCCTTGAACCTCGCTGCCTATTTCCCCGTCCTTCTGTTCCTCCTCGTGGGTGTTGGTCTGGGCATAGCGCTAGTGACAATCGGCAAGGTCCTCGGTCCCAACCGGCCAGACAGCGAAAAAAATTCGCCGTACGAGTGCGGCTTCGAAGCCTTCGAAGACGCTCGAATGAAGTTCGACGTACGCTACTACCTGGTCGCCATCCTTTTCATCATCTTCGACCTCGAAACGGCGTTCCTGTTTCCGTGGGGCGTGGCCCTGCGCGACATCGGCTGGTCGGGCTTTCTGTCGATGATGCTGTTTCTGCTCGAATTCCTGCTGGGCTTTGCCTACATCTGGAAGAAGGGTGGTCTCGACTGGGAATAATGGGTTAATCGCCGGATTGTATGGGCGGCACTGCGGGGAAACTGTGGGCTGTCCGTCTGGAGTGGAAAGCACATGAGTATCGAAGGGGTCTTGAAGGAAGGGTTTGTCACCACCACGGCTGACAAGCTGATCAACTGGACGCGCACTGGCTCGCTGTGGCCGATGACGTTCGGTCTGGCGTGTTGCGCGGTCGAGATGATGCACGCGGGCGCGGCCCGTTATGACCTGGACCGTTTCGGCGTGGTGTTCCGTCCGAGCCCGCGTCAGTCGGACGTCATGATCGTCGCCGGCACGCTCTGCAACAAGATGGCGCCTGCGCTGCGCAAGGTCTACGACCAGATGGCCGAGCCGCGCTGGGTCATTTCGATGGGGTCGTGCGCCAACGGTGGCGGCTACTACCACTATTCGTATTCGGTCGTGCGCGGTTGTGATCGCATCGTGCCGGTCGACGTCTATGTGCCGGGATGCCCGCCGACAGCGGAAGCCCTGGTCTACGGGGTGATCCAGTTGCAGGCGAAGATTCGCCGCACCAGCACCATCGCCCGTCAATAAAGGCCGCGAGCCTCCCCACAATATGGCAAGCAAACTCGAGACCCTGAAAGCGAACCTCGAAGCGGCCCTCGGCGCGCGCATCGTCAGCCTCACCGAGGCGCTCGGCGAGCTGACGCTGGTCGTCAAGGCGGGCGAGTCCCTCGCGGTGGCCAAGGAGCTGCGCGACAACCCCTCGCTGCGCTTCGAGCAACTGCTCGACCTGTGCGGCGTCGACTACCAGACCTTCGGTGACGGCGCCTGGGAAGGCCCGCGCTTCGCCGCGGTGTCGCATCTTCTCTCGCTCGCGAACAACTGGCGCGTGCGTCTGCGCGTGTTCGCGCCGGACGACGAAGTGCCTATCGTGCCCTCGCTCGTCGAGATCTGGAATTCGGCCAACTGGTACGAGCGCGAGGCGTTCGACCTGTTCGGCATCGTCTTCGAAGGCCACCCCGACCTGCGCCGCATCCTGACCGACTACGGTTTCATCGGCCATCCGTTCCGCAAGGACTTCCCGGTTTCGGGCTATGTCGAAATGCGTTACGACCCGGAGCAGAAGCGCGTGGTCTACCAGCCCGTCACGATCGAGCCGCGCGAGATCACGCCGCGTGTGATCCGCGAAGATCGCTACGGCGGTCTGAAGAAACACTAAGAGGGTCGCATGTCAGAGATCAAGAACTACACGCTCAACTTCGGCCCGCAGCACCCGGCAGCGCACGGTGTGCTGCGCCTCGTGCTCGAGCTCGACGGCGAAGTGATCCAGCGCGCCGATCCGCACATCGGCCTGCTGCATCGCGCGACCGAAAAGCTCGCCGAGAGCAAGACGTTCATTCAGTCGGTGCCGTACATGGACCGTCTCGACTACGTGTCGATGATGGTCAACGAGCACGGCTATGTGCTCGCCATCGAAAAGCTGCTCGGCATTGAAGTGCCGATCCGCGCGAAGTACATCCGCGTGCTGTTCGACGAAGTCACGCGCGTGCTGAACCACCTCATGTGGATCGGCTCGCACGCGCTCGACGTTGGCGCGATGGCGGTGTTCCTCTACGCGTTCCGCGAGCGCGAAGACCTGATGGACGTCTACGAGGCGGTCTCGGGTGCGCGCATGCACGCGGCTTACTACCGTCCGGGCGGCGTGTACCGCGATCTGCCTGACGCAATGCCGCAATACAAGGCGTCGAAGATCCACAACGAGAAGGCGCTCGCCCGCATGAACGAGGCGCGCCAAGGCTCGGTGCTGGACTTCATCGACGACTTCTTCACGCGCTTCCCCGGTTGCGTCGACGAGTACGAAACGCTCCTCACCGACAACCGTATCTGGAAGCAGCGTCTGGTCGGTATCGGTGTGGTGAGCCCCGAGCGCGCCATGCAGCTCGGCCTCACGGGCGCGATGCTGCGCGGTTCGGGCATCGAGTGGGACCTGCGCAAGAAGCAGCCGTACGAAGTCTACGACCAGATGGACTTCGACATTCCGGTGGGCGTGAACGGCGACTGCTACGACCGCTATCTCGTGCGCGTCGAAGAAATGCGCCAGTCCACTCGCATTGCGAAACAGTGCATTGAGTGGCTGCGCAAGAATCCCGGCCCCGTGATGATCGACAATCACAAGGTTGCGCCGCCGTCGCGCGTGAACATGAAGTCGAACATGGAAGAGCTGATTCACCACTTCAAGCTCTTCACGGAAGGCTTCCATGTGCCCGAAGGCGAGGCTTACGCTGCCGTCGAACATCCGAAGGGTGAATTCGGCATCTACCTGGTGTCAGATGGCGCGAACAAGCCGTATCGTCTGAAGATCCGTGCGCCGGGTTATGCCCACCTGTCCGCGCTCGATGAAATGGCGCGCGGCCACATGATTGCCGACGCGGTCACGATCATCGGCACGCAGGACATCGTGTTCGGTGAAATCGACCGCTAAGGCGGCGCGCAGTAAGGTGCGCCCGGTCCCGGGCGCACGCAGCATGGAACGCCACGTCTGTCGCAGCGAATGGTTGAAAACGCGCGGCAGGTTTTCGTTCGGTAGGAATTGAAAGAGTCGTGTCTGAAAATGATCTCAGCTGAAGGCCTGAAAGAAATCGATCGCGCGTTGACGAAGTACCCCGCCGATCAGCGACAGTCCGCCGTGATGGCGGCTTTGGCCGTTGCTCAGGAAGAGCATGGCTGGCTGTCTCCCGAAATCATGCAGTACGTGGCCGACTACATCGGCATGCCGCCTGTCGCGGTGCAGGAAGTCGCCACGTTCTACACGATGTTCGAGACGAAGCCGGTCGGCAAGCACAAGATCACGCTTTGCACGAATCTGCCGTGCCAGCTCGGCCCGGAAGGCGGCTCGGAGAGCGCCGCCGAATACCTGAAGCAGAAGCTCGGAATCGACTTCGGCGAAACCACGCCCGACGGCAAGTTCACCTTGAAAGAAGGTGAGTGCATGGGCGCGTGCGGCGATGCACCGGTGATGCTCGTGAACAATCACCGCATGTGCAGCTTCATGAGCCGCGAGAAGATCGACCAGCTGCTCGAGGAGCTTTCGAAATGACTTCGTTGCACGACCGTCACATCAAACCGCTGATTCTCGCGGGCCTCAATGGCGAGAACTGGCATCTCGAAGACTACGTCGCGCGCGGCGGCTACAAGCAGCTGCGCCGTATTCTCGAAGAAAAGATTCCGCCCGAGCAGGTGATCGCCGACGTGAAGGCGAGCGGTCTGCGCGGCCGCGGCGGCGCGGGCTTCCCGACCGGCCTGAAGTGGAGCTTCATGCCGCGTCAGTTCCCGGGGCAGAAGTATCTCGTCTGCAACTCGGACGAGGGCGAGCCTGGCACGTTCAAGGACCGCGACATCCTGCGCTGGAATCCGCATAGCGTGATCGAAGGCATGGCCATCGGCGCGTACGCGATGGGCATCACCGTGGGCTACAACTACATCCACGGTGAGATTTTCGAGGTGTACCGCCGCTTCGAGGCTGCGCTGGAAGAAGCGCGCCAGGCGGGCTATCTCGGCGACAACATTCTCGGCACGGACTTCTCGTTCCAGCTGCACGCGCACCATGGCTATGGCGCGTACATCTGCGGCGAGGAAACCGCGCTGCTCGAGTCGCTCGAAGGCAAGAAGGGCCAGCCGCGCTTCAAGCCGCCGTTCCCGGCGAGCTTCGGCGTGTACGGCAAGCCGACGACGATCAACAACACCGAGACGTTCGCAGCCGTCCCGTTCCTGCTGACCGTCGGTCCGCAGACGTATATGGAACTCGGCAAGCCGAACAACGGCGGCACGAAGATCTTCTCGATCTCGGGCGACGTGGAGCGTCCGGGCAACTACGAGATTCCGCTCGGCACCCCGTTCGCGAAGCTCATGGAGTTGGCCGGCGGCGTGCGCGGCGGCAAGAAGTTGAAGGCCGTGATTCCGGGCGGCTCGTCGGCGCCGGTCATTCCGGGCGACCTGATGATGCAGACGGACATGGACTATGACTCCATCGCCAAGCAGGGCTCGATGCTCGGCTCGGGCGCCGTCATCGTCATGGACGAAACGCGCTGCATGGTGCGCTCGCTGCTGCGCCTTTCGTACTTCTATTACGAAGAGTCGTGCGGCCAGTGCACGCCGTGCCGCGAAGGCACGGGCTGGCTGTACCGCGTGGTGAACCGTATCGAGCACGGCGAAGGCCGCCAGGAAGACCTGGACCTGCTGAACTCGGTGGCGGGCAACATCATGGGCCGCACGATCTGCGCGCTCGGCGACGCGGCGGCCATGCCGGTGCGCGGCATGCTCAAGCATTACTGGGACGAATTCGAATATCACGTGCACAACAAGCGTTGTCTCGTCGGCGGTCATGCCGGCTCGCACGCGGCCTCAGAAACGGTGGCCGCCTGACGGCGAGTCAAGACAGCGCGTTGTGCCGGGTTGCGCACATCGCCACGTAGCACGACGCAACGGGGAATGCCGCTGTGAAATTGAGCGGTAACAGGTTAGGGACGATTAACCATCATGGTTGAACTTGAAATAGACGGCAAGAAGGTGCAGGTGCCCGAGGGCAGCATGGTGATCCAGGCTGCTCAGCGCGTGGACACGTACATCCCGCACTTCTGCTATCACAAGAAGCTCTCCATCGCGGCCAACTGCCGGATGTGTCTCGTCGATGTCGAGAAGATGCCGAAGGCCGTGCCCGCGTGCGCGACGCCGGTGTCGCAAGGCATGGTCGTGCGCACCATGTCGGACAAGGCCGTGCAGGGTCAGCAAGCCGTGATGGAATTCCTGCTGATCAACCACCCGCTCGACTGCCCGATCTGCGATCAGGGCGGCGAATGCCAGCTTCAGGATCTGGCCGTTGGTTACGGCAAGTCCGCCTCGCGCTACAGCGAAGAAAAGCGCGTGGTGTTCCACAAGAACGTCGGTCCGCTCATCTCGATGGAAGAGATGTCGCGCTGCATCCACTGCACGCGCTGCGTGCGCTTCGGCGACGAAATCGCCGGCGTGATGGAGCTCGGGATGCTCGGCCGCGGCGAGCACTCGGAAATTACCTCGTTCGTCGGCAAGACGGTCGACTCGGAACTCTCGGGCAACATGATCGACCTGTGCCCGGTCGGCGCGCTCACGAGCAAGCCGTTCCGCTTCTCGGCGCGTACGTGGGAACTGTCGCGCCGCAAGTCGGTGAGCCCGCACGACGCAACGGGTGCGAACCTCGTCGTGCAGGTGAAGAACAACCGCGTGATGCGCGTGCTGCCGTTCGAGAACGAATCCATCAACGAATGCTGGATCTCGGACAAGGACCGCTTCTCGTACGAAGGCCTGAACAGCGAAGACCGTCTCACGCGCCCGATGATCAAGCAGGGCGGCGAGTGGATCGAAACCGACTGGCAGACCGCGCTCGAATACGTCGTAAAGGGCATCAAGGGCATTTGCGACGAGCACGGCGAGAACCAGCTCGCGCTGCTCGCGAGCCCGCACAGCACGCTCGAAGAACTCTATCTCGCCAAGCAGTTCGCGGACGCGATCGGCACGCCGAACGTCGACTTCCGCCTGCGCCAGAGCGACTTCTCGGCGCCGCTCGAAGGCGCGCCGTGGCTCGGCACGAAGATCGCCGAACTCTCGTATGCCGACTCGGCATTCGTGATCGGCTCGTTCCTGCGCCGCGACCACGCGCTGTTCGCCGCGCGTCTGCGCCAGGCTGCGAAGGGCGGTGCGCAGGTCAGCTTCCTGCAAGCCACCGCTGACGGCTCGCTGATCCCGAACGCGCAGCGCATCGTCGCCGCACCCTCGGCATGGTTCGACGAACTCGCGTCGATCGCAGCGGCCGTTGCCGAAGCGAAGGGCGTTGCGGTGCCGGAAGGCTTCGCGGGCGCACAGGCTACGGAAGCCGCGAAACAGGTTGCCGCATCGCTTGCAAACGGTGAGCGCCGCTATGTGCTGCTCGGCAACGCCGCGGTCCAGCATCCGGAATTCTCGCGCCTGCACGCAGCCGCTCAGTTCATCGCCGAAACGACGGGCGCAACGCTTGGCTTCCTCACGGAAGCGGCCAACACGGTCGGCGCGCATATCGCCGGCGCACTGCCGGGCCGCGACGGCCTGAACGCACGCGAAGCGTTCGAGCAGCCGCGCAAGGGCTATCTGCTCTTCAACGTCGAGCCGGAATTCGATACGGCCAACCCGGCCGCCGCGCGCGCCGCGCTCGCGCAGGCCGAAATGGTCGCCGTGTTCTCGCCCTACAAGACGGGCCTCGACTACGCCGACGTGCTACTGCCCATCGCGCCGTACACGGAAACGTCGGGCACCTTCATCAACGCCGAAGGTACGGCTCAGACCTTCAACGGTGTCGTGCGCCCGCTCGGCGACACGCGTCCGGCATGGAAGGTCCTGCGCGTGCTCGGCACGCTGCTGGGCGCCAAGGGTTTCGAATACGACACCGCCGAGGAAGTGCGCCGCAAGGCGATGGGCGACGGCAGCTTCGAAGGCCGTCTGTCGAACAAGGCCGGCGCCACGGTTGCGCGCGGCAGCCTCGCGAAGGCCGCTGAAGGCCGCTTCGAGCGCATCGCCGACGTGCCGATTTACCACGCCGATCAAATCGTGCGCCGCGGCGAAGCGCTGCAGCTCACCATGGCTGCCCGCGTGGCGAACGCGATCGGCCTGCCGGCGGCATACTTCGACCAGCTCGGCCTGAAGGAAGGCGACGCCGTGCGCGTGCGTCAGGGCGATCTGTCGGTAACGGCGCCCGCGACGCGCGATGCGAATCTTGCGCCGACAGTCGTGCGCGTGTCGGCGGCGACGCCGGCCGGTGCGCAACTCGGCAGCCTGTTCGGTGAACTGCTGGTGGAGAAGGCGTAAATGAGCTTGTTCGATACGATCAATGCAGGCGGCAGCCAGCTGCTCGGCGTGGCATGGCCCACCGTCTGGGCGCTGGTGCGCATTCTCGTCGTCGCGGTGGTGATCCTGCTGTGCGTGGCGTACCTGATCCTCTGGGAGCGCAAGCTGATCGGCTGGATGCACGTGCGTCTCGGCCCGAACCGCGTGGGTCCCGCAGGTCTGTTGCAGCCGATCGCCGACGTGCTGAAGCTGCTGCTCAAGGAAGTGATTCAGCCCGCGCAGGCAAGCCGCTGGATCTACATGGTCGCGCCGATCATGGTGGTGGTCCCGGCCTTCGCGGTCTGGGCGGTGATTCCGTTCCAGGCGGGCGCGGTGCTCGGCGACATCAACGCGGGTCTGCTCTACGCGATGGCGATCTCGTCGATCGGCGTGTACGGCGTGATTCTGGCGGGCTGGGCGTCGAACTCGAAGTACGCGTTCCTCGGCGCCATGCGCGCCGCGGCGCAGATGGTTTCGTACGAAATTTCGATGGGCTTCGCGCTCGTCGTCGTGCTGATGGTGTCGGGCAGCCTGAACCTCTCGGTGATCGTCGAAGGCCAGATGCGCGGCATGTTTGCGAACTGGGGCATTACGTTCCTCTCGTGGAACTGGCTGCCGCTGCTGCCGATGTTCGTCGTCTACTTCATCTCGGGCATCGCCGAAACGAACCGCCACCCGTTCGACGTGGTGGAAGGGGAGTCGGAAATCGTCGCGGGTCACATGATCGATTACTCGGGGATGGCGTTCGCGCTGTTCTTCCTCGCCGAGTACATCAACATGATCGTGATCTCGGCGCTCGCGTCGGTGCTGTTCCTTGGCGGCTGGAGCGCCCCGTTCGCGTTCCTCGACTTCATCCCGGGCGTGTTCTGGCTGGTGCTGAAGGTTTTCTGCCTGTTGTCGGTCTTCATCTGGGCCCGCGCGACGTTCCCGCGCTATCGCTATGACCAGATCATGCGTCTCGGCTGGAAGGTGTTCATTCCGGTGTGCATCGTGTGGCTGATCGTGGTCGGGTTCTGGTACATGTCGCCGTTGAGCATCTGGAAATAAGGGGCGAACACAACCATGAACGCTATCCAAAACTTCTTCAAGACGTTTTTCCTGACCGAGCTGCTCAAGGGGCTCGCGCTGACGGGTCGTTACACCTTCAAGCGCAAGTTCACCGTGCAGTTCCCGGAAGAAAAGACGCCTATGTCCCCGCGTTTTCGGGGTTTGCACGCGCTGCGCCGCTATGAAAATGGCGAAGAGCGCTGCATCGCGTGCAAGCTGTGCGAGGCCGTGTGCCCCGCGCTCGCGATCACGATCGAATCGGAAGTGCGCGAGGACAACACGCGCCGCACGACGCGTTACGACATCGACCTGACCAAGTGCATCTTCTGCGGTTTCTGCGAAGAGAGCTGCCCGGTCGACTCGATCGTCGAAACGCACATTCTCGAGTATCACGGCGAGAAGCGCGGCGATCTGTATTTCACGAAGGATATGCTGCTGGCCGTTGGCGATCGCTATGAAGCGCAGATCGCGGCGAACAAGGCAGCGGATGCACCGTACCGTTGATCTTTCAGTTTGACGCTGCATCGGCCCGCGGTCCGGGCCGGCTGTGGGGAACGCGTGTGCCGAACGCCCGCGCTTTACCGCAGCCTGACCGCCGCGGCGCGACGCTCTCTGGTCTGGCCGCCAGTCTGCGCTGCGCAATCCGCCTCACGAAGGCCTCAACGATGAACCAGTAATCATGGAATTCACGACCGTCCTGTTCTACATCTTCGCGCTGCTGCTCACGCTGTCAGGGCTGAAGGTGATCACTTCGCGCAATCCTGTCGCGTCTGCGCTCTTCCTCGTGCTCGCGTTCTTCAACGCGGCCGCGATCTGGATGCTGCTCGAGGCTGAATTCCTCGCGATCCTGCTGGTGCTCGTCTACGTGGGCGCGGTGATGGTGCTGTTCCTGTTCGTGGTGATGATGCTGGACATCAACATCGACGTGCTGAGCCGCGACTTCAAGCGCTTCATCCCGGTGGCGACCATCGTGGGCGCGATCATCGTGGTCGAAACCGCGCTGATCCTGTGGCACGGCTATGGTGCGACGAGCACGCCGGTGCCCGACACCACGCCGGCCGCTGCTGCCGCGATTTCGAACGCACACCTGATCGGCAAGATCATCTACACCGACTACATCTTCGCCTTCGAAGTCGCCGGCCTCGTGCTGCTGGTGGCGATCGTCGCGGCCATCGCGCTCACGGTGCGCGAGCCGAAGGACTCGAAGCGCCAGAACGTGTCGAAGCAGGTCAACGTGCGTCGCCAGGACCGCGTGCGCCTCGTGAAGATGCAGGCCGTCGTGGAAGTGCCGGAGCCGGCGGAACCGGCGCAAGCCGAAGCCGGGGCTGCGCCCGCGGCGGGTGCCGCGCCGGCCGCACCGGCAACGAAGAGCTAAGCGCGAAGGAGCGAACCATGCTGACACTGGCCCATTACCTCGTCCTCGGCGCGATCCTTTTTGCGATCTCGATCGTCGGAATCTTTTTGAATCGGCGCAACGTCATCATCATCCTGATGGCGATTGAGCTGATGCTGTTAGCGGTGAACACGAACTTCGTCGCGTTCTCGCATTACCTCGGTGACGTTCACGGACAGATTTTCGTGTTCTTCGTGCTTACAGTTGCGGCGGCGGAAGCTGCAATTGGTCTGGCTATTCTTGTGACCCTGTTCCGCAGCCTCGACACGATCAATGTCGAGGATCTCGATCAGCTCAAAGGCTAAGGCAGGCTGACTTTATGGCAACGACTCTTAACGAAACTCTTCTGCTGGCGATCCCGCTGGCTCCTCTCGCCGGTTCTCTGATTGCCGGTCTCTTTGGCAACACGATCGGGCGCGCGGGCGCGCATACGGTGACCATTCTCGGCGTCGCGATTGCGTTCGTGCTTTCGTGCATTACGCTCTTCGACGTGATGGGCGGCGCGAGCTTCAACGCGACCGTCTACGAATGGATGTCGGTTGGCAGCCTCAAGTTCGAAGTAGGCTTCCTCATCGACTCGTTGACGGCGCTCATGATGGTCGTCGTGACCTTCGTGTCGCTGATGGTGCACATCTACACGATCGGCTACATGGCGGAAGAAGAGGGCTACCAGCGCTTCTTCTCGTACATCGCGCTCTTTACGTTCTCGATGCTGATGCTCGTGATGAGCAACAACTTCCTGCAGCTGTTCTTCGGCTGGGAAGCGGTGGGCCTCGTCTCGTACCTGCTGATCGGCTTCTACTTCAAGCGTGAAAGCGCGATCTACGCGAACATGAAGGCGTTCCTCGTGAACCGCGTGGGCGACTTCGGCTTCCTGCTCGGTATCGGCCTGTTGCTCGCGTTCGGCGGCTCGCTGAACTACAACGACATCTTCGCGAAGGGTCATGAAATCGCCGCGCTGACGTTCCCGGGCACCTCGTGGAACCTGCTCACCGTTGCGTGTATCTGCCTCTTCATCGGCGCGATGGGCAAGTCGGCTCAGTTCCCGCTGCACGTCTGGCTCCCGGACTCGATGGAAGGCCCGACGCCGATCTCCGCACTGATTCACGCGGCAACCATGGTGACGGCCGGTATCTTCATGGTCGCGCGCATGTCGCCGCTGTTCGAACTCTCGGAAGCCGCGCTGTCGTTCATCGTCGTGATCGGCGCCATTACCGCGCTCTTCATGGGCTTCCTCGGCGTGGTCCAGAACGACATCAAGCGTGTCGTGGCTTACTCCACGCTCTCGCAGCTCGGCTACATGACGGTTGCGCTCGGCGTTTCGGCTTACCCGGTCGCGATCTTCCACCTGATGACGCACGCGTTCTTCAAGGCGCTGCTGTTCCTCGGCGCGGGCTCGGTCATCATCGGCATGCACCACGACCAGGACATGCGCAACATGGGCGGCCTGCGCAAGTACATGCCGATCACGTGGATCACCTCGCTCATCGGTTCGCTCGCGCTGATCGGCACGCCGTTCTTCTCGGGCTTCTACTCGAAGGATTCGATCATCGACGCCGTGAAGCTCTCGCACCTGCCGGGTTCGGGCTTCGCGTACTTCGCCGTCGTGGCAAGCGTGTTCGTCACGGCGCTGTACTCGTTCCGTATGTACTTCCTCGTGTTCCACGGTGAAGAGCGCTTCCGCGGTCCGAAGCATCCGGAATCGCCGATGGCGATCGAAGCAGCCCACGGTCATGGCGATCATGGCCACGACGAACACCACGTGCACGTGCCGCACGAGTCGCCGTGGGTCATCTGGGTGCCGCTCGTTCTGCTCGCGATTCCTTCGGTGATCGCCGGTGCGTTCGCAATCCAGCCGCTGCTCTTCGGTGACTTCTTCTCGCATGGCGTGGCGTTCCAGAACGTCATCTTCGTTGGCGAGAACCACGAAGCGCTCGCGGAGATGGGCAAGGAATTCCAGGGCTGGGCCGCGATGGGCGCGCATGCGTTCTCGGGTCTGCCGGTGTGGCTCGCACTCGCGGGTGTGGTGGTGGCGTGGTTCTTCTACATGAAGCGCCCGGAACTGCCGGCCGTCGTGTCGCGCACTTTCTCGCCGGTCTACAAGCTGCTGGCAAACGCGTATTACCTCGACAAGATCAACGAAATTGTCTTCGCTCGCGGAGCAGTTGCGATCGGTCGCGGTCTGTGGAAGGAGGGCGATGTCGTCGTGATCGACGGCGTCGTAAACGGGAGCGCCAAGTTTATCGGCTGGTTTGCAACTGTCATTCGTTTCCTGCAATCCGGCTATATCTATCACTACGCATTTGCCATGATCATTGGCATGCTTGGCCTCCTTACCCTGTTTGTAACGCTCGGCGGCAAATAAGGCAAAATAAGGCGAGGAAACGCATGCACGCAACTCCGATTCTCAGTATTGCGATATGGATGCCGATCGTATTCGGCGTCATCGTTCTTGTAGTGGGTTCCCGTCGGAACCCGAGTGCGGACCGCTGGCTCGCACTCATCGGTTCGGTGCTTAGTTTCCTCGTCACCCTTCCGCTCGTTGCGGGCTTCGATACGAGCACGGCTTCCCTGCAGTTCGAGGAGAAGGCGGTCTGGATCGAGCGGTTCAATATTGCGTATCACCTGGGCGTCGACGGCATCGCGATGTGGTTCGTCGTGCTGACGGCGCTCATCACCGTGATCGTCGTGATCGCGGGCTGGCAGGTCATCACGAAGAACGTCGCGCAGTATTACGCGTCGTTCCTCATCCTGTCGGGCATCATGATCGGCGTTTTCTGCGCCGCCGACGGTCTGCTGTTCTACGTGTTCTTCGAAGCCACGCTCATTCCGATGTACATCATCATCGGTGTGTGGGGCGGCCCGAACCGCGTGTACGCAGCGTTCAAGTTCTTTCTCTACACGCTGGCCGGCTCGCTGCTCATGCTGGTCGCGTTGCTGTACCTGTACCGCATTACCGGGACCTTCGACCTCGCCACGTGGCAGGCCGCGAAGATCGCCATGACGCCGCAAATCTTGCTGTTCATCGCGTTCTTCTTCGCGTTCGCCGTCAAGGTGCCGATGTGGCCGGTCCACACGTGGTTGCCGGACGCGCACGTCGAAGCGCCCACGGGCGGCTCGGTCGTGCTGGCTGCGATCATGCTCAAGCTCGGCGCGTACGGTTTCCTGCGTTTCTCGCTGCCGGTCACGCCGGACGCGAGCCACTACCTGGCGCCGGTCATCATCACGTTGTCCCTGATCGCCGTGATCTACATCGGCCTCGTGGCGATGGTGCAGGCGGACATGAAGAAGCTGGTCGCGTACTCGTCGATTGCCCACATGGGCTTCGTCACGCTCGGCTTCTTTATGTTCGGCGAATCGAGCCAGCTCGCGATGGAAGGCGGGATCATCCAGATGATCTCGCACGGTTTCGTCTCGGGCGCCATGTTCCTGTGCATCGGTGTGCTGTACGACCGCATGCACACACGCGATATCGCGGACTACGGTGGTGTGGTCAACACCATGCCGAAGTTCGCGGCGCTGGTCATGCTGTTCGCGATGGCCAACTGCGGTCTGCCGGGCACCTCGGGATTCGTCGGCGAATTCATGGTGATTCTGGCGGCCGTGAAGTACAACTTCTGGATCGCATTCGGGGCGGCGTTCACGCTGATCCTGGGCGCGGCCTATACGTTGTGGATGTACAAGCGGGTGTACTTCGGCGCCATCGCGAACGATCACGTTCGCGAGCTGAAGGACATCAACTGTCGCGAATACTTCATTCTTGGAGTGCTTGCACTGTTTACGCTTTTCATGGGCGTCTACCCGAAGCCCTTTACCGATGTGATGCACGTTTCCGTGGAAAACCTCCTCTCCCACGTCGCAGTGTCGAAACTGCCGCTGTCACAGTAATACCCGAGCGGAGGAACAAAAGATCATGCCAAACGCCCCTATGTACGCTCTGCTGCCCGACGGCCTGGTGATGACCGGCCTCGTCGTCGCGTGGCTCAACGACACGTTCACCGGTCCTGAAGGCCGGCGCACGACCTACTTCATCGCGCTGCTGACCACGGTCATAGCCGGTATCTGGTTCGCGGTGGACGCGTTCGATCCGCACGTGTACTACTACTTCACGCGCATGTACGTGGTCGATCCGTTCGCGAGCGCCATGAAGGCAGTGGTCACGCTCGGCTACGCCGTGTCGATCGTGTACTCGCGCAAGTACCTCGAAGACCGCGACATGTTCCGGGGCGAGTTCTTCCTGCTTGGCCTGTTCTCGCTTCTCGGCCAGCTCACGATGATCTCGGGCAACAACTTCCTCACGCTGTACCTCGGCCTCGAGTTGATGTCGCTCTCGCTCTACGCGGTCATCGCACTGCGTCGTAACGCGGCGCAGTCGAACGAAGCGGCCATGAAGTACTACGTGCTGGGTGCGCTCGCTTCGGGCTTCCTGCTCTACGGCATCTCGATGCTGTACGGCGCGACCGGCTCGCTCGAGCTGAACGAAGTGTTCAAGGCGGTGGCTTCGGGCCACATCAACGATATCGTCCTGCTGTTCGGCGTGGTGTTCATCGTCGCCGGCGTGGCGTTCAAGATGGGTGCGGTGCCGTTCCACATGTGGGTGCCGGACGTCTATCAAGGCGCGCCTACGGCCATGACGCTGCTCACCGGCGGCGGCCCGAAGGTCGCGGCATTCGCCTGGGCCGTGCGCTTCCTCGTGATGGGCCTGCTGCCGCTGGCAGTGGACTGGCAGGAGATGCTGATCATCCTCGCGGCACTTTCGATGATCGTCGGCAACATCACGGGTATCGTCCAGCGCAACATCAAGCGCATGCTCGCGTACTCGGCCATTTCGAACATGGGCTTCGTGCTGCTCGGCCTGCTCGCCGGCATCGTCGACAACAAGGCGACGGGCGCGGCCAGCGCATACAGCTCGGCCATGTTCTACAGCATCGTCTATCTGATCACGACGCTCGGCGCCTTCGGCATCGTCATGCTGCTTTCGCGCCGCGATTTCGAAGCGGAAACGATCGACGACTTCAAGGGCCTGAACCAGCGCAACCCGGTGTTCGCGTTCGTGATGATGCTCATGATGTTCTCGCTCGCCGGCATTCCGCCGACCGTCGGCTTCTACGCGAAGCTCGCTGTGCTCGAAGCGACCATGAATGCGGGCCTCACGTGGCTTGCGGTGCTCGCCGTTATCACGTCGCTGTTCGGCGCGTTCTACTACCTGCGTATCGTCAAGCTGATGTACTTCGACGCACCGCAGGACGAAGCACCGATCGAGAGCCACGCATGCAACCGCGCGCTGCTCACGCTCAACGGCGTGGCGGTGCTCGTGCTGGGCATCATTCCTGGCCCGCTGATGTCGATCTGCCTGCAGGCTGTCACGCATACGCTGCCGCTCTGATGTCGGCAGCGGGCTGGTTCATCGTGCTGTTGGCGCTCGCGGGCGCCAACCTGCCGTTCCTCAACCAGCGATTGTTCGGCGTCGTGCCGCTTCGCGCACCGAAGAAGAGTGCGTGGATTCGCATCGCTGAAATGATCGTGCTGTATTTTGTGGTCGGTACGTTCGGCTTCCTGCTGGAGGCGCGCGCCGGCAATCGTTTTGACCAGGGCTGGCAGTTTTACGCGATCACCTTCAGTCTTTTTGTCGTGTTCGCGTTCCCCGGCTTCACCTGGCAATATCTCGTCAAACGCCGCCCGGCGTGACGCGCGTCGCCGGCCTGTGGCCGGCACGCGCTGTGCGACCCGCAGTCTGGCCCGCAGTTCGACCGATTCCACTTCAAGCGGCGCGCCCGCGGTTTCCCGATTTTTTGAGCACCCACGAGGCTGACTATGGCTGAACATCATCAACACGACCCGGCACTCGCCGAGACGTGCGTGGAAAGCACGACGCTCTACGCAGGCAATTTTCTTACCCTGAAGCGCGACACCGTTGCGCTGCCGGACGGCAAGCACGCCACGCGCGAGTTCGTTCAGCATCCTGGCGCGGTGATGGTCATCCCGCTGTTCGACGACGGCCGCGTGCTGATGGAGCGCCAGTACCGCTATCCGCTCTCGCGCGTGATGACCGAATTCCCGGCAGGCAAGCTCGATCCGCAGGAAGGCGCGCTCGCCTGCGCGATCCGCGAACTGAAGGAGGAGACGGGCTATACGGCGCGCGAGTATGTCTATCTCGCGCAGATCCATCCCGTGATCTCGTACTCGACCGAGTTCATCGACATTTACCTCGCACGCGGGCTGACCGCCGGCGCGGCGCAGCTCGACGACGGCGAGTTCCTCGAAACGTTCACGGCGACGGTTCCCGAACTGCTCGAATGGGTGCGTACGGGCAAGATCACCGACGTGAAGACGATTGTCGGCACGTTCTGGCTCGAAAAGGCGCTCTCGGGTGCGTGGCCGCTCGCGAAGGCAGAGCAGGGCTGACACGCGCTACACGGCGCAGCGAATTCCCGATCGACGGCGGCCCTTGTGGCCGCCGTTGTCGCTTCTACGCGCGTCCGAAGCAAAACAGGCCTCGAAGCACCTTCAGCGCGCCCGCCCGAGCAGCGCTACAATCGAACCCCCGGGAAATCCCCGGTGGCTGGCCGCAGGAATTTTTTCGAACGGTCGTTCACAAATTTACGATTTGCGCTAAACTCATCGCAAGCCTCGATTCCCCATGAAGGTCCTCGATTTACAGTGTCCAGACGGCCATCGGTTTGAAGGCTGGTTCGCATCGGTTGACGACTTCGAGTCGCAACTGTCCCGCAAGCTGGTCGAATGTCCGATGTGCGGCGCCACCCATGTGACCCGCTTGCCGTCCGCGCCCCGGCTGAACCTGTCCGGCGCGAGCGAAACGCCGAAAGCGTCGCCGCAAGAGCAGGCGGCGCAATGGCAGGCGCATGCGATGGGTGTGATCCGAGAGGTCCTCGAGAAGACGGAGAACGTAGGCGACCGTTTCGCCGAGGAGGCGCGGCGCATTCACTACAACGAAGCGCCGTCGCGCAACATCCGTGGAGTCGCTTCCGCGGACGATGCGCAAGCTCTCGTCGAAGAAGGCATCGATGTGATGCCGCTACCGGTTCCGGCCGCGTTGAAGGGTCCGCTGCAATAACGCCATGCGGGTCTTCGCCGCGGCGCGAGGTTCGCTCGCACCGGCCGCGGCCAGGAGACATTGCGTATGGATCTGGACTACACCCCCGCTGACGACGCATTTCGCGCCGAAATCCGCGCCTGGCTCGAGGCCAATCTGCCTCAAGCGATGCGCGACAAGGTTCTCAACCACAAACGCCTCTCGCGCGACGACATTGCCAACTGGCACAAGCTGCTAGGCAAGAAGGGCTGGTCCGCGCCCGCATGGCCCGCGGAATGGGGCGGCCCTGGCTGGACAGAAGCGCAACGCCACATCTGGGACGCCGAGTGCGGCCGCATCGGCGCGCCGCCGGTACTGCCGTTCGGCGTGTCGATGGTCGCGCCCGTGCTCATGAAGTACGGTAACGAAGCCCAAAAGCGCCGCTATCTCCCGCGCATCCTTTCCGGTGAAGACTGGTGGTGCCAGGGCTACTCCGAGCCGGGCTCGGGTTCCGACCTCGCATCGTTGCGCACGCGTGCCGTACTTGTGAAAAGCGGTGAAGGCGATCACTACGTCGTGAACGGCCAGAAGACCTGGACCACGCTCGGCCAGCACGCCGACATGATGTTCTGCCTCGTGCGCACCGACCCTGCGGCGAAGAAACAGGAAGGCATCTCCTTTCTCCTCATCGACATGAAAACGCCCGGCATCACCGTGCGTCCGATCATCACGCTCGATGAAGACCATGAGGTCAACGAAGTATTTTTCGAAGACGTGAAGGTGCCCGTCGAAAATCTCGTTGGCGACGAGAACCGCGGCTGGACCTACGCGAAGTATCTGCTCGGCCACGAGCGTACGGGTATCGCGCGCGTGGGCGCGTCGAACCGCGAACTCGCATTCCTCAAGAGCGTCGCGCTCAAGCAGAAGAAGCGTGGGAAGCCGCTGCTCGAAGACCCCGTATTCGCGGCGCGCGTGGCTGCCGTCGAAATCGAGCTGATGGCGCTCGAAGTGACCGCCGAGCGCGTGATCGCGAGCGCGTCGAACGGACGCGGCCCCGGTCCCGAAGCGTCGATGCTCAAGATCAAGGGCACGGAGATCCAGCAGGCGCTGACCGAGCTGATGGTCGATGCGATCGGCCCGCTTGCGGCGCCGTTCGATCCGGCGTTCCTCGAGGGCGAGCACGAACAAGCGGCCGGCGGCGACGACGACGCGGCCCCGCTCGCGGCGTACTACTTCAACTATCGGAAGACGTCGATCTACGGCGGGTCGAACGAAATTCAGAAGAACATCATCTCGCAGATGATTCTGGGGATTTGAGGAGCGGCGCAATGAACTTCAATTTCACCGAAGAACAACAGCAACTCGCCGACGCGCTGCGTCGCTATCTCGACAAGAACTACGCCTTCGAAGCGCGCCAGGCGATCGTGAAGACACCCGCTGGCGTTTCGGACCAGCACTGGAACGCGTTCGTCGAGTTGGGACTGACCGCGCTGCCGGTGCCGGCGGAGCAGGGCGGTTTCGACGGCGCGCCATTCGACATGCTCGTCGTCATGCAGCAGCTGGGCCGCGCGCTCGTGGTCGAGCCGTACTGGGCAACCGCGGTGGCCGTCGAGGCGCTCAAGCTCGCGGGCGGTGCGGCAGATGCGGAAAACGCGGCGCTGCTCGAACGCGTCGCCTCGGGCGAGGTCAAGCTTGCTGCGGCGTTCCATGAGCCGCAGTCGCGCTACGACCTGTTCTCTCTGGAAACGCAGGCGAAGGAAACGGGCGACGGCTTTGCGCTTACCGGCACGAAATCGGTCGTGCAGCACGGTGCCCAGGCCGACTACTGGATCGTGCCGGCGCGCTTCGCGGGCGAGGTTGCGCTTTTTGTCGTCGCGCGCGATGCGAAGGGTGTCGACGTGAGCGATTACCGCACGATCGACGGCCAGCGCGCCGCGACGCTGACCTTCAAGGAAGCGCACGCGCGACGCCTTGGCGACGTGCACACCGGCGCGGCGACGTGGGAGAAGATTGCCGACTACGCCACGTTCCTGCTATGTGCGGAAGCCGTGGGTGCCATGGACGCGCTCAACCACGCAACGGTCGAATACACGAAGACGCGTCAACAGTTCGGCGTGCCGATCGCGCGCTTCCAGGCGCTGCAGCACCGCATGGCAGAGATGCTGATCCACGCCGAGCAGGCCCGCTCGCTGACTTACCTCGCCGCCGCGCGATACAGTAGCGAATCGGCCGACGAGCGGCGCCGCGCGATCTCGGCAGCGAAGGTGCGCGTGGGGCAGGCGGCGCGTTTTATCGGCCAGCAGGCCGTGCAACTGCACGGCGGCATGGGCGTCACCAACGAAGTGGCGGCCGCGCATCTGTTCAAGCGTCTCGCGATCATCGAAACGACGCTCGGTGACGTCGATCATCATCTCGAACGCTTCGCTTCGCTGCCCGGTTTCGCGCAGGCAGCAGCGTAGCGCGTGGTGGCAGCAGGCAACAACAGGGCAACATCGGCGGAGAATACGGATGGGCGTGAGTTACGAAGATCTCGAAGTGGGCAAGCGCTATGTGGTCGGTTCCCACACCTTTGGGCGTGACGAGGTGGTGCAATTCGCGGAGCAGTTCGATCCGCAACCGTTCCACATGAGCGAGGCGGGCGGCGAGGCGTCGATGTTCGGCGGGCTCGTTGCGAGCGGCTGGCATACCTGTTCGGTCATGATGGGCATGCTCGTGCGCAACTTTCTCAAGGACTCGACCTCGATGGGCTCGCCCGGCGTCGACGAGATCCGCTGGCTCAAGCCCACGCGCGTGGGCGACACACTCACGATGACGAACGCAATCCTGAGCAAGCGCGTCTCGGCGAGCAAGCCGGACCGCGGTATCGTCGAAACGCAGTGGGAAGGACACAACCAGCACGGCGAGCTGATCGTGACCGTGCGTTCGAAGGCGCTGTTCGGCCTTCGCCATCCAGGGAGCGCATCGTGAGCGAAAGCGATGTCATGCAGATTGCCGACGCGGCGGCGTTGCGCGCGCTGATCGGCGCAGGGCCGCTCGTGAGCGGCTGGCGCGAGGTGAGTGAGGCGGACGTGCACGGTTTTGCCGACGCCACGGGCGACCACCAGTGGATCCACATCGACGCCGAGCGCGCGCGCCGCGAGTCGCCTTTTGGCGGCCCGATTGCGCACGGCTTTCTCACGCTTTCCCTGATTCCCGTGCTGCTCGGAGCAACGCTGCACATGCGTCAGAGCATGGGTGTGAACTACGGGCTCAACCGCGTGCGCTTCACGCAGCCGGTGCCCGTGGGCGCGAAGGTGCGAGCACGTATCGCGGTGAAAGAAGTGAGCGACGTGGAAGGCGGCGGGGTGCAGGTCGTGTGGGACGTGAGCATCGAGCGCGAAGGCAGCGAACGGCCCGCATGCGTGGCCGAATTCATTACGCGGCACTACTTCTAAGGTTGTTGCGAAGTCAACGAAAAGGGGCGCTCCGCTGCAAGGCGGGCGCCCCTTTGGTTTTGCGTGGGCTTCAGCGCAATGCGTTAGTGCCTGGCGTACTGCGTCGCGCCGAACAGCATCTCCTTCGCCTTCTCATCCATGAGCGGCTTGCGCACATTGGCGAGCACTTCCACGCCGCGCTTGACGGCCGGCCGCGCCGCGATCGTCTCGTGCCAGCGCTTCACGTTGGGCAGCGAATCGAGATCGATGCCCTGGTTTTGCCAGGAGCGCGTCCACGGGAAAGCGGCGATATCCGCGATGGTGTACTCGTCGCCGGCCAGATATTCGGTCTTTTCCAGTTGCGTTTCCATCACGTTGTAGAGCCGCTTCGCTTCGTTCGTGTAGCGATTGACCGCATACTCGATCTTCTCGGGCGCGTAGATGCGGAAGTGGTGCGCCTGGCCGAGCATGGGGCCGAGTCCGCCCATCTGGAACATCACCCATTGCAGCACGTCGTAGCGCGCTGCGAGATCCTCGGGCATGAAGCGGCCGGTTTTCGCAGCGAGATAGATCAGGATCGCGCCCGACTCGAACAGCGAGAACGGCTGGCCGTCGGCGCGGCGCGGGCCTTCTGAGTCGGTAATGGCGGGAATCTTGTTGTTCGGGCTGATGGCGAGGAATTCGGGCTTGAACTGGTCGCCCGCACCGATATCGACCGGATGCACCCGGTATTCGAGGCCGGTTTCCTCGAGCATGATATGGACTTTGTGACCGTTCGGCGTGGCCCAGCTGTAGACGTCGATCATCGTGGCTCCTTGGCACCATGAAAGAAGGCGCCGCGAAAGTCCGGATAGTCTTCCGCGACGCCCGATCTGGCGCAAATTAGCATAGATCGGCGTCGCTCGCAGAAGGCGCATGAGCGCCCCTGCTGCGCTTGTGGACTTACGCGGGATTACGACCGCGTAACCGGCATCTCCACGCGCGATGCCGCGCCAGCGTCCATATGGCGCGCGAGTTCGAGCTTGGCGATGGCGTTGCGGTGTACTTCGTCGGGGCCGTCCGCGAAGCGCAGCGTGCGCGCCGAAGCGTACGAGTACGCCAGCGGGAAGTCGCCGCTCACGCCCGCCGCGCCGTGCACCTGCATGGCCCAGTCGATCACCTGGCAGGCCATGTTCGGCGCCACTACCTTGATCATGGCGATCTCGCCGCGCGCGCCCTTGTTACCGACGGTGTCCATCATGTAAGCGGTCTTGAGCGTGAGCAGTCGGGCCTGTTCGATCATGCAGCGCGCTTCGGCAATGCGCTCCTGCGTGACCGTCTGCTGGGCAACCGCCTTGCCGAACGCCACGCGCGAGAGGGCGCGCTTCGCCATAAATTCGAGCGCGCGTTCCGCGAGGCCGATCAGGCGCATGCAGTGGTGGATACGGCCCGGCCCGAGCCGCCCTTGCGCGATCTCGAATCCGCGGCCTTCACCGAGCAGGATGTTCGAAGCCGGTACGCGCACGTTTTCGAGCGTGATCTCCATATGGCCGTGCGGCGCGTCGTCGTACCCGAACACGGTGAGCGGGCGGCGCACGGTGATGCCGGCGGTATCGGACGGCACGAGGATCATCGACTGTTGAGCATGGCGCGGCGCATCGGGGTCGGTCTTGCCCATCAGGATGTAGATCGCGCAGCGCGGGTCGCCCGCGCCCGACGACCACCACTTCGTGCCGTTGATCACGTAGTCGTCGCCGTCGCGCTCGATGCGCGTCTGGATGTTCGTCGCGTCCGATGAGGCCACGTCGGGCTCGGTCATCAGGAAGGCGGAGCGGATCTGGCCTGCCAGCAGCGGCGCGAGCCATTGCTGCTTGTGCGCCTCGCTGCCGTAGCGCTCTATCGTTTCCATGTTGCCGGTGTCGGGGGCGCTGCAGTTGAACACTTCAGGCGCCCAGTGCACGCGGCCCATGATTTCGCACAGCGGCGCGTATTCGAGGTTCGTGAGGCCCGCGCCGCGTTCGGAGGCGGGCAGGAAGAGGTTCCACAGTCCGGCCGCGCGCGCTTGTTCCTTCAACTGCTCGACGATCTCCGTGGGCACCCACGCGTTGCCGTTCGCGCGATTGCGCTCGACTTCCTCGTGGAAGACGGCTTCGTTCGGATAGATGTGTTCGTCGAAAAATGCGAGCAGTTTCTCGCGCAGCGCCTGCACTTTCGGGGAGTAATCGAAATTCATCGGTGACCTCGCAATGCGATGCAGTGACAGTGAAAAGTGAGTCGTTCTCGATCGGGTTTCAGCGAACTTTCTGCGCGTAGCGCCAGGCGAGTTCCGCCATCGGCCTCGCGCGGCGGCCTGCGTCGATGGCCTGCGCGCTCGCGGCTGTGCCATCGACCACGCGTTTCATGATGCCCTGCAGGATCGCCGCGATCCGGAACATGTTGTACGCAAGATAGAAGTTCCAGTCGCCGCGAATCTCGAGGCCGGTGCGCTCGCAATAGCGTGCGACGTACTGCGCCTCGTCGGGAATGCCGAGCGCTTGCCAGTCGAGCCCGGCAATGCCGCGGAACTGCGCGGGATCGACGTGCCAGGCCATGCAGTGATAGGAGAAGTCGGCGAGCGGGTCGCCGAGTGTGGAGAGTTCCCAGTCGAGCACGGCCAGCACGCGCGGCTCGTTCGGATGAAAGATCAGGTTGTCGAGGCGGTAGTCGCCATGCACGACCGATACGCGCGAGCCCGCATCGTCGGGCATGTGCTGCGGCAGCCATTCGATCAGGTGATGCATGGCGTCGATGCGCTCCGTTTCCGAGGCCTGATACTGGCGGCTCCAGCGATCGATCTGGCGTGCGAAATAATTGCCTGGCTTGCCGTAGTCGGCGAGACCCACGGCGTCGGGCTTCACGTTGTGGAGCGCTGCGATCACACGGTTCATCTCGTCGTAGATCGCACCGCGTTGCTCGCGCGTCATGCCGGGCAGCGACTGGTCCCAGAGCACGCGCCCCTCGACGAACTCCATCACGTAGAACGCGCGGCCAATCACCGCTTCGTCGTCGCAGAGCGCGAGCATTTTTGCGACCGGTACATCGGTTGCGGCGAGCGCGTCCATCACGCGATATTCGCGTTCGATCGCATGCGCAGACGGCAGCAGCTTCGCCTTGGGTCCCGGCTTCGCGCGCATCACGTAGGTGCGGCCGGGCGTGACGAGCTTGAACGTCGGGTTCGACTGGCCGCCGGCGAACTGCTCGATCGTGAGAGGGCCTTTGAAGCCTTCCACGTGAGCGGTGAGCCAGGCGCTCAGCGCCTCCACGTCGAAGCGCTGACGCTCGGCAACCGGGCGCGTGCCTTCGAACGCCGAGTAGTCGGGGCGCGTTTGCGCGTTGTTTTGCGTGTCTCCATCCGGGGTGGCTTGCGCCATTTTCGTCTCCCTTCTCCTGATTCTCCTGTGGGTCGCCGCACCTCAGCCGTGCGGTCTATAGCGCAGGTATTGCGCGTACAGCATCTCCATCGTCGTGTTGCGTGTGTCGCGGTGCAGCGGCGTGGGCGGCGCGTAGTTGAGCATGCGCACGACCCAGTCCCGCGGCGCGGCGCCGACATCGAGCGCGTTGATGCAGCCCGTGGCCTGCGCGAGATGGCCGAAGAATGCGCGTCCGCCCGCCGTGATCGCATGCGAGAGAATCGCGCGGTTCACGCCGCCGTGCAGCACGAGCAGCGCCGAGTCCCACGACGGGTCGGCGCGCATCGCATCGAGCGGCGGCAGCACGCGGTCGAGCAGCTCGCCGATCGTCTCGCCGCCGAGAAAGCGCGTGTCTTCCGGCACGATGCCGTCGAACACGCGCAGAAACGCGTCTTCGACTTCGGCAGGTGGAATGGCGGCGAGACGCCCGCCGCGAATCTCCTCCCACGCGCTCTGCACTTCGAGTTCGATCGACTGACCGGTTGCCGCGATTACGCGCTGTGCGGTCTCGACCGTGCGGCGCAGTCCGCTCACGATCACGCGATCGAAACGCACCCCCTGCAAGGCGAACGCTTCACCGGCAGCGGTCGCCTGGGCGCGACCGTTCTCGTTGAGCGGCACGGTGTCCGGGTCGATTGCGCGACCCGTCTCGTCGAAGTAGGTGACGTCGCCGTGACGCATCACGTAGAGGCGCCGGCGCGCGGGCAACTGGTACTCGGTCATGGGTGTGCCGCTCATGCGGATTGACGCGGATTTACTTGTAGACAGGGGCGCGTTTTTCGAGGAACGCGGTAATGCCTTCGAGACCGTCGCGGTGATGCAGCGACGCGACGAAACTTTCGCGCTCCGCAGCAAGCTGTGTTTCGAGCGGTTGCGTGTCCGCGACGTTCGTCAAACCCTTGATGCGCGCCACCGAATTCGGCGAGATCTTCGCGAGTTCGTCGGCCCAGGCAAGCGCCGTATCGAGCGCCGTTTGCGGCTTCGCGAGCCGGTTCACGACGCCCAGTTCCGCGAGACGCGCCGCGCCGATCGGCTTGCCTTCCACCATCAGCTCGAACGCGAGCGAGCGCGGGAGCGAGCGCGCGAGGAACCACGAGCCGCCGCCGTCGGGTGTCAGACCCACGCGCGAATAGGCCATGACGAACTTGGCATCGTCGGCGGCGACGAGCAGGTCGGCGGCAAGCGCGAGCGAGAAGCCCGCGCCGGCGGCCGCGCCTTCCACGGCCGCGATGATCGGCTTGCTCGACTGGCGCATCGCGGTGACCCACGCAGCGAGCATGTCGATGCTGGCGGCCTGCACCGAAGGGTCCTTCGCGCGGTTTTCGAGCAGGCGGTTGAGGTTGCCGCCGGCGCAGAAGAAGTTGTCGGCGCCCGTGAGGACGATCGCGCGCAGCGACGGGTCGCGCTCGGCGGCGTCGAAGGCTTCGACGGCAGCGGCGTACATGTCGGGATGCAGCGCGTTGCGTGCGCCGGGGTTCGACAGCGTGAGGACGAGTGTCGATTCGTGGCCTTGTGGGCGGGTGCTGAGGAGTTCGGCGCTCATTGCGGAGCCTCGTTCGATGCGTTGATGTCTGCTGCTTCTGCTTGCGTCAGCGAAAGGCCGAGCGGCGCGCGGCGCGCGAGCCACGGCGACGGGCGATAGCGCGGATCGCCGAGCACGGTGTGGATGTTGCGCAGGATCGTGAGGATCGTGCTAGCGCCCAGTGCGTCGCCGAGCGCGAGCGGGCCGCGCGGGTAGCCCAGACCCAGCGTAACCGCGAGGTCGATGTCGCCGGGTGTGGCGATCTGCTTTTGCGCGATGTCGCAACCGATGTTGACGATCGTCGCGACGATACGCTGCGCGATGAAGCCCGTCGAATCGCGGATCACGGTGACGGGCACGCCGTCGGCGGCGAAGAGCGCATGGCCTGCGTCGCGTGCTGCGCGCGTGGTGGCGGGCGTCGTCATCAACGTGCGGCGCTTCGCGGTGTCGAGCGGGAACAGCGTGTCGATGGCGACGACGCGGCTCGCGTCGAGCTGCTCGTCGAGTGCGGCGGTCGTGGCATCGAGGCCGAGCGGCGCGACGACGATCAGCGAGTCGGCTGCCGGCGTATCGCCTTCGTCGACGGACACACCGGCCTTTGCTGCGAGCGCGAGCACGGCGTCACGCGCGGCGGCGTTGCGGCGGCTCACCCAGACGCGCGCGGGCAGGGCAGTGGGCGCGGCCGGTTCGTCGGGCACCTGCTGCTTGCCATCGACATAGCGATAGAAGCCTTCACCGGCTTTGCGGCCAACGAGCCCGCCCGCGAGCCGCACGCCCGTGATGGGCGACGGCGTGAAGCGCGGCTCTTCATAGAACTGGTGATAGATCGACTCCATTACCGGATGCGAGACATCGAGGGCGGTGAGGTCGAGCAGCTCGAACGGTCCGAGGCGAAAGCCCGCCTGTTCGCGCATGACGCGATCGATGTCGACGAAGCTCGCTACGCCTTCGCCCGCCACGCGCAGGCCTTCGGTATTCATGCCGCGGCCCGCGTGATTGACGATGAAGCCGGGCATGTCCTTCGCGCGCACCGGCGTGTGGCCCATGCGGCGCGCGAGCGCCATGAGCGCGTCGCCCGCGGCGGGATCGCTGCGCAAGCCGTCGATCACTTCGACCACCTTCATGAGCGGCACGGGGTTGAAGAAGTGATAGCCCGCGACGCGCGATGGATCGCTGCACGCGGCGGCGATGGCGGTAATGGAAAGCGACGAGGTGTTCGATACGAGCACGCAACGCTCGCTCACCACGCTTTCGAGCTCGCGAAAGAGGGTACGCTTCGCTTCGAGATTCTCGACGATCGCTTCGATCACGAGATCGCAGACCGCGAGTTCATCGAGCGTGTGCGCGCCGCTCACGCGTTCGAGCGCGGCGTTGGCGGCAGCATCATCGAGCTTGCCTTTTGCCGCGAGTTTCGCGAAGGTGTCGGCGAGATAATCGCGCGCGGCGGCGACCGCCTGCGGGTTCGTGTCGTAGAGGCGCACCGCGAGGCCTGCCTGCGCGGCGATCTGGGCGATACCGCGGCCCATCGCGCCGGTGCCGACGATGCCGATTGTCTCAATGTTGAAATGATGTGAAGTCATTGGAAGCCTGGCTCCATGATTAGCCTAGAATAGCACGGTCGTACAATTTTATGAAAACGGTTCGGCAGTTCCGAAAAGGGAGCTGCCTCTCTCAAGGAGGCAACGAGGATGATCAAGCTGCACGGTTTCGCGCTTTCGAATTACTACAACAAGGTCAAGCTTCTGCTGCTCGAGCACGGCATCGCGTTCGAGGAGGCGCCGAACAAGCTGCCGCTCGAAGAGGCGCAGCTCGCGCAGTCGCCGGCCGGCAAGGTGCCTTATATCGAAACGGAGCAGGGCTTTTTGTGCGAGTCGGAAGTGATCGTCGAATATCTGGCGGCCCGCTTTCCAGAGAAGCACATTTTCGCGGCGGATCCGTGGCAGGCAGCGAAGGAGCGCGAACTCATCGTCTTCATCGAAACGCATCTGGAGTTGAACGCGCGTGAGCTGTATGGCGAGGCGTTCTTCGGCAGCAAGGCGACGGACGAGGTCAAGGCGACCATGGAAAAGCGGCTGCGCCGCTACGTGGCGGCCTTCAGGCGGATCGCGAAGTTCGCGCCTTACGTGGCGGGCGAGCAGTTCGGCGTGGCCGATGCGGCGGCGTTCGTGAGCCTGCCGCTCGTGGGCCGCGCGACGCAGGCGGTCTACGGCAGCGATTTCCTCACCGACGTGGGCATCGACTGGAAGTCGTATATCAAGCTGATCGGTGAACGCCCGATGGCGCAGCGCGTCAACGCCGACCGCAAGGCGTATATCGAGGCGAACTCGTAAGCGTTGCGGCGTTTTGCACGTTGTTGCGCGCGATGATCGGGAACGCACTGCCGTTCGCAGATTCATCGCGCGCGCAAGACTTCAGAGCCGCGCGAGCCGCTCGAGCGCGGTCGCTAGCGTGCTTTCCTGCTTGGCGAAGCAAAAGCGCACGACGCCCGATTCATGTGCCTCGTGATAGAACGCCGACACCGGAATGGCGGCCACGCCGATCTCCGCTGTGAGCCACTTCGAGAATTCCGCTTCGGGCAGATCGCTGATCGCCGAATAGTCCACGCACTGGAAGTAGGTGCCTTCGCACGGCAGCAGCTTGAAGCGCGTGTTGGCGAGCCCGGCGCGGAAGAAGTCGCGCTTCTTCTGGTAGAACGCGGGCAGTTCCAGATACGGCTTCGGATCGCGCAGATACTGCGCGAGGCCGAACTGCATCGGCGTGTTCACGGTGAACACGTTGAACTGATGCACCTTGCGGAACTCGGCCGTGAGCGGCGCGGGCGCGGCGACATAGCCGACCTTCCAGCCCGTCACGTGATAGGTCTTGCCGAAGCTCGACACGATGAAGCTTCGCGCGGCCAGCTCCGGGTAGCGCGCCACGCTTTCGTGCGGCTGGCCGTCGTAGACCATGTGCTCGTAGACCTCGTCGGAGAGGATCAGCACGTTGGTGCCGCGCACGATCTCCTCGAGCTTTTGCATGTCCTCGGCGCGCCACACCGTGCCCGTGGGGTTGTGCGGCGTGTTGATGAGGATGAGGCGCGTTTTCGGCGTGATGGCCGCGGCGAGGCGATCGAACGGAATCGCGTAGTCGGGTGCTTCGAGCGTCACGAACACGGGCTTGCCGCCCGCCAGTTCGATCGACGGCAAATAGCTGTCGTAGGTCGGCTCGACCACGATCACTTCGTCGCCCGCGTGCACGGTTGCGAGAATCGCCGTGAGGAGCGCCTGCGTGGCGCCGGCCGTCACCGTGATCTCGCTATTTGCGTCGTAGCGGCGGCCGTACACGTGCTCGATCTTGTCCGCGATCGCCTCGCGCAGCGCGGCGATGCCTGCCATCGGCGGGTACTGGTTGTGGCCCTCGCGCATGGCTTGCGAGACGGCGTCGACGATGCGCGCGTCGCAATCGAAGTCGGGAAAGCCCTGGCCCAGGTTGACCGCGCCCTTTTCGGCGGCGAGCGCGCTCATCACAGTGAAGATCGTCGTGCCGACGTTCGGCAGACGCGACGGAAAAGAGGGCGTGAGCAGGGTGTCCTGCGAATTCTGCGTGGGATGCGGTGCGTTCATGTCGCGGGCGGAAGTCAGACGTTGGGACGGGAAGACTGGCTCAAAAGTCCGATTGTAGGCAAATCGGCGCGGCTGCGGTGTTCAGGCCGGGCGCGCGCCGTGATGCGGGGATATCAGGCCTGCGTTGCTTGAGCAGCGTTTTGCAGGCATTCGGCGACGAAGGCGTCGGGCGTGGCGATGCGAAAGCCAAAGTCTCGCGCCACGCGTTTCGCGAGCTTGAGCACCGCGCGGTCCTTCGAGACGAGCCACTGTGCGCCGCTTGCGCGCGCCAACTCCAGAAACTTCTGGTCGTCGCGGTCGCGGCATTGGGGCAGGGGCCGCGCGTCCGCGGGAAGCTCGGGCAGTTCGATCAGTTCGACGAGGCCGGCCAGCGCCGCGAGCGCGTCCGCTTTCGCGACGCCGCGGCCAGCGAACTGCGGATAGTCGAGCACGTGGGCGAGCTCGGCCTGGCAGCGTGCGTCGATCAGCGCCCGGATCGCGCCTCGCTCGAGCGCCACGCGAATGGGGCGCGTGTGCGGGTCGTCGAACACGAGGATATCGAGCCAGACATTCGAGTCGAGAACTATGGGGAGCGCGCGAGCGGCGGCGGGCGAGAGGGATGCTGCGGTTGGGGGCGTGAGGCCGGTCATTCGTGAATTCGCTACAATCGGGCTTTCGCCTTTGAACATCGGCACATCGTGCCTGCAAGCCTCTATGATAATCGTTCTGTCGCCGGCCAAATCACTCGACTATGACACGCCGGCGCACATCGAAGCCCACACCATCCCCGATTTCGTCGACGACGCAGCCGAGCTGATCGCGGGCCTGCGCCGCCTCTCGCCGCAGCAGATCGGTTCGCTCATGAGCATTTCCGATCCGCTCGCGCGCCTGAATTTCCAGCGCTATGCCGACTGGTCGAAGCAGTTCAGCCAGGCCAACGCGAAGCAGGCCGTGCTCGCGTTCAACGGCGACGTCTACGAAGGCTTCGATGCGAAGTCGCTCTCGTCGGCGGATCTCGACTATGCGCAGCAGCATGTGCGTGTGCTCTCCGGGCTCTATGGCCTGCTGCGCCCGCTCGACCTGCTGCAGCCTTATCGCCTGGAAATGGGCACGCGTTTCGAAAATGCGCGCGGCAAGGATCTCTACGCGTTTTGGGGCGAGCGCATCACGCACGCGATCAATGCGCAAATCGAGCACAACCATGCGAAAGCGGCGCAGAGTGCGCGCGTGCTGGTGAACTGCGCGTCGAACGAGTACTTCAAGGCCGTTAAGCCGAAGAAGCTCGCCGCGCCTGTTATCACGCCGGTGTTCGAAGACTGGAAGGGCGGGCGCTACAAGATCATCAGCTTCCACGCGAAGCGCGCGCGCGGGTTGATGGCGCGTTATGCCGTCGAGAACCGCGTTGCCGAGCCTGAAGCGCTAAAGGCGTTCGATGTGGAAGGCTACGCGTTCGATGCGGACGCATCGAACGATTCGACCTATGTATTTCGTCGGCGCATCGCCGAGTAAGTGAACAAGCAAGCGAGAAGGAAAACACCATGACGATTGCCATCTCCAGCCAGTTCGATGCGGGCGCGATCGAAGTTCTATCGTGCGAGCGCGCCGACGACATCCGTCTGCGCGTGCGAGCGGATAACCAGTCCGAGTTCGCGCAGTGGTTCTACTTCCGCCTCTCGGGCGCGCGCGGCGAGCGTTGCGTGATGACGTTCGAGAACGCGTCGGCCTGTGCATTTCCCGAGGGCTGGCGCGACTACCAGGCCGCGGCGAGCTATGACCGTGTGAACTGGTTCCGCGTGCCGACCTCCTATGACGGGAAGGAACTCGTCATCGACCACACGCCCGATTTCGACAGCATCTACTACGCGTACTTCGAGCCGTATAGCGAAGAGCGTCACTCGGAATTCCTTGGCGCGCTTCAGCAGTTGCCGCACGCCACGCTCACGGAACTCGGCCGCAGTGTGGAAGGCCGGCCGATGTCGCTGCTCTCGCTCGGCATGCCGGGCGACACCGCGCCTGACGGCAAGCCCAAGAAGACGGTCTGGATCATCGCGCGCCAGCACCCGGGCGAGAGCATGGCCGAGTGGTTCGTGGAAGGGCTGGTCAAGCGGCTCGCGGGTTGGGGCGACTGGGCGGGCGATCCGGTCGCGCGCAAGCTGTACGACCGCGCCGTGTTCCATATCGTGCCGAACATGAATCCGGACGGCAGCGTGCATGGGAACTTGCGCACCAATGCCGTGGGCGCGAACCTGAACCGCGAGTGGATGGGGCCGGACGCGCAGCGCAGTCCCGAAGTGCTGGTCGTGCGCGATGCGATCGAAGCCACGGGCGTCGATCTCTTCTTCGATATTCACGGCGACGAGACGCTGCCCTACGTGTTCGTGGCGGGCTCTGAAATGCTGCCGGGCTTTACCGATCAGCAACGCACGGAGCAGAAGGCGTTCATCGAGGCCTTCAAGGTGGCGAGCCCCGACTTCCAGGATCAGCACGGCTACGAAGCGAGCCGCTACCGCGAAGATGCGCTCAAGCTCGCGTCGAAGTACATCGGCCATCGCTATGGCTGCCTGTCACTCACGCTCGAGATGCCGTTCAAGGACAACGCCAATCTGCCCGACGAACGCGTAGGCTGGAACGGCGAGCGTAGCGCCGCGCTTGGCGCAGCGATGCTACAGGCCATCCTGCATCACGTGGAGACGTTTGCGTAACACGCGCCTTCTCCGCGCAGATATCAAGAAAAGGGGGAAACGGCCAGGCCGTTTCCCCCTTTTTTTCGCATCGAGAACACCAACGCGCTTAGTTAGCCGTCGTCTTCTTCTTTGAAGTCGTTTTCTTCGCAGTGGATTTCGTCGTTGTCGATTTGCTGGACGACTTCGTGCTGCTCGTCGACGACTTGTGGCTCGACTTGCTCGCAGGCGCTTTCTTCGAGCCCTTGCCAGTGGCCTTCTTGGTTGAGTGCTTGCCCTTGCCATGTGCGCCGCTCGACGCCGTGCCGCGCTCGCTGCGTGCGTGCGCCGGCGGGACTGGATCGTTCCAGCTGAACGCGAGCATCTGCTGCCCGACATAGCCGCAGCGGAACTTCAGATCGTAGGGCGAGTTGCCGCTTTCTTTTGGAATGCCGATGCCGTCGACTGTCACGATCGTATCGACCTTCACGCGCTGCTTGCCTTCGTCGAACGAGTCGTTCCACGGCGTCACGCTCGCATGCGCTTTGTCGAACGAGCTGGGCGGAAACTCGACGTGATCGAGCGCCGTCGATGTGCTTGCTACGAAATCGCCATGCGCCGCGCAGTCCGCGACGAGCGGGTCCGCATGCATCTGGGTGACGAATTGATTGACGAGATCGTTGTGTTGATCGAGTTGATCGGCTTGCGCGGCTGGCGCGGCGATGAGCATGAGGCTCGCGGCGCACGCCGCCAGTTGACCGGCTACGAACAACAGCCGGCGGGATGCATGGTTGCAGTCCATCTGCTTGCTAAGGAATAGGGGTGAGACGTCAGGCACCGTAAGATGCTGCACAACTGGGTTGAGTTCAATCCGGAAACAATTATTTTCTTCTGTCAGAGCAGTGGGATCGGCGCAAGCGCTGCTGCACATGCGCTTGCGGCCGAGCGCGACGTGCCGTCGCGCCCTTCGTCATGCTGCCGGCGGTGGGGCGTCAAGCTGAGGCAGCGCTCAGGTTCTCGGGCCGCCCAGGCGATAGCGACGCACGTCGTAGGTGGTGACCCAGGCCGGCCGGTAGACGGCGATCAGCGCCGTTGCCATGCCAGTGAACCAGGCTTCGCCCGAAGCGAGCAGAAATACGCTGAATGCATAACCTGCGGGCACGGTGATCGCCGATCCGCCGTTGAGTGCGACATGGGTCCCGAGCGCGAGATAGGCCGCCGCCGAGACGGCGATGGCCGGCGACACGAAACCCTGGCCGACGATGAACATGAAGAGGTTGCGCGGCAGCCACGCGGTGCAGGCGCGCTGCAGCAGCGCCGAAATCGCGACAGGGAAGGCACCGAATATCAGGAAGGTGAGGGCGACGCCTTCCCAGGGGGCGTCGAAGACGAGCGCGGCGAGCCCGACGACGACGCCCATGGCGACGAGCGCGAGTCCCCAGTCGAATAGCGTGACCACGAGGGTGGCGCCAAGCAGGTGCAGCACGGTGCCGTCTTCAAGCCACGCGTTGCTTGCCCACAGCACGGAGATCGCGACGACGATCGCGAGCCATACGTGCTGGAGCGTCGCATCCTGCAGACGCTTGAAGGGGTTCTTCCATAGCGCGAGCGCGAGCAGCCCCACGGTGACAACCCAGGCACCGATAGCAACCCAGAGCGGAAGCGGCGTAAATAGGAACCCCATGTGCTTCATATTACTCGTTGGAAGGCGAGCCGTGTGCGCGGGCGAGCACCAGGGCTTCCTCGTCTGCGCTCTCGCTGGCCTCGTCGGCCTCGACGGGGCGCACCTGCTGCGCCGCGGCGGAGGCGCCATAAGGCGTCACCGGCTCCGCGGCGATAGGCAGCGGCTCCACACTGTCGCCTGACAGCAACGGATAGCGAAACGCGAGACCTTCGCGTGCGCGCAATGGCACCGGGCCGTGCTCGCCGTGCCTGGGCTTCGCCGGCCGATCGCATTGCGCGCGCAGCACCTGCAGCTGGTTTGCGAGCAATCCGTTATAGATCGCGACCGCCGCCGCGCGATTGGGCGCGCCGAGCTGCTGAAAGATGCTTGTCAGATGGACTTTCACCGTGCCCTCGCTGATGCCGAGCGCTCTCGCGATCATCTTGTTCGTATTGCCCATATGGACGCAGCGCAGTATCTGCTCCTGTCGTGGTGACAGGTCGACCTTCGGACGCACCTTGCGGGCCTGCGCGGCGGCCTTGGCGTTGCGCCGGGGCGGCAGGGGCCACGGCGTGCACGGGCCGAGCACGTCGGCCGGCAGATGGTCGCCGCCGAGCATGATGAGCTCCAGAAACTTCACGATCAGAATGGAATCTGTTGTGCGCCTGATGATGCCGCGAGCGCCTTCGTCGATGAGCGCGCGCACGGTCGCGGGCGTCTCGGCGCTATCGACCAGTACGGCCACGGGCAGGCTGCGGTGCCGCATGACAAAGTGGCGCAGTTCGCCGGCGCGGATGCCGTCATGCCAGTCGATCACGAACAGGTTGGGGCTGAAGCGTTGCATGGCGCGCTCGGCGCTGCGCCAATCCGGCGCGTCATTGAAGCGTGCGCGACGGTCGATTTGTCTTAATAGCGCCTTCAGCCCTTCGCGCCTTTCGGCGTCCGGATTGAGTACAACGAACCGCATGGATATGCCCTCCTCTCGTTGACGGTCTCTCAGAATGTTGTGCAACGCGCACCGCTTTTGAGCGGCGGTGAACCAGACCAACAGCACCATGATGACAAAAAGCTTGCGCGCTGGCGGCCTGTCCAAAAGGCATAAGACATAGGGCAAAAAAAAGTCCCGCACACAGGCGGGACCGGGTAGGAATTTAGGCGTTTTCCTAGTGGAAGTGTGGCTGTACGGGCTCAGCATCTTCTGGCATCTCGGCGTGGACGATCTCGCCGAGTGGATCCGCATAGAGCGGTACGCCGCAGTCATCGCAATATTCCGGCTCGAAACGGCCAGCGTGACGACGGATGTCGGTGATACCCGATTCCTTCAGCAGCGCAACGATCTCTTCGAGCGGGCCGCTGCTGACACTCTCTTCGGTCGGTTCTTCGTCGATATCGGCGTCGCCGTTCTCGCGGCCATAGAGCGGCCAGACCACGCCATACAGCACATCATTGCTGCCGCGCTTCGTGAAGCCGATGCGGTATTCGTCGATACGGCGCTCGCCGAAGCCGGCGACGACGGCGCGCAAGTCCTGCGCGCCCGCGCCGATCGTGTCGAGCAGATAGCGCACTGCGGTGCGGATCGTGTGCGGACGCACGCGCTCGTCCGCATCGCGGCAGGCGGAGTAGTAGGCGTCCGGCAGCAGACACTCGAACTCGCAGCCGGGCATGACGACGGCAAGGTTGGCGCCGCCCTGGGTGGCCCATTGTTCGAGGCATTGACCGCGCTCGATGCGCGAGCCGTGCTCCTCTTCCTGCCAGCGGAAGAGCGGGGCGCCAACAGGTGCTGCGACGACGGCGAGCAGGAAACGCGGATCGGCGAGGATCGGCGACGTTTCCGGCAGTTCGCCCGAGCTGATTTTCGCCGGCGCGCCGCTCAGCGCCGCCTGCGTAAGCTGTTGTGCGAGGCGCCAGGTTTCGACATGGTGGCGCGGCAACTGGTCGATGCTGTAGAGATAGGGGGCCATCGCCACGCGCGTGCCGTTCGCGAGCACATGGGCTTGAAGATGGGTGCGCAGGGCGTCTGCCCCGTCGGCCTTCAGCGGGCCCGAAGGGATGACATAGCGCGTCCAGGCCAGCACCGGCGCGGCGACGAGCAACGCCTCGTATTGCGCGCCGTCGTGTTCGACGATGAACGATTCGCTGTGCGTCTCGGCCATATCGGCGAGCGCGCCGTAGGCGTCCGGATGATTCTGCTGCAGATGATCGAGCGCGGCGTCGAGCGTAGTCTGATTGCCGTTGCGCACGACCTTCGCTAGCAGCGTGTCGAGCTTTGCCTCCCAGAAGCGGTCTTCAGTGCGGCTACCCGAGGCGAACAGGGCGAGCGAGAGGCCGACGAGCTTGTCGGCGTCAGGAGGAAGGCGTTTGGCGATTCGCGAGCGCATAAATCTGTGAGTTGGGGTGCAGAGAACCCCATATTCTAGTCGGTTCCGTGCGCGGCATCGGATTGGGCAGCAGGAGCGCGTCAGACGGGCGCGGGCGCGAGGCGGGATCGTCGTTGCTGCGCGGCCGCAAAGACCTCGGCTGTAAGCACTATGGCGAGTGCTATATGGAGCAGGCGAGTCGTGTTCAGCCCGACTTTGCTAGCCCGTCAAAAAACCGCTTGCAAGATGTCACCTGCGTGACTAGAATTCCGGTCTTTCGCGCTTTCGATGAAGGCGCGGGGAGACGGGAAGCCCAGGCGAAAGCCTTGTGGCGACTGGGTCTGCGGGTGATTGGAAGTTAGGCGGCAGGTTGAACGAAGTAAAAAAACCTGTTGACAGATCGCCAGACAGTCTTCATAATCTCGTTTCTCTGCTGCTGACGCAGCAACGCAGAAAGAAGCCGGTAGTTGAGCAGTTTTAACGGCGCTTTCGCGAACGATCTTTAAAAATTTACAGCCGATAAG